>PNAM01000106.1 GCA_003170275.1 Myxococcales bacterium | reverse complement strand
GGTGGGGGCGGTGGGATGGATATGGGCGGCGGCGGAGGCGGCGGTGGCAACGCCGACATGACCCAGGTGGTCGCGCAGAACGTGACGTTCAATCCCAACATCGAGACCGACATCGAGAACCTCGGCTGCACTGCCACGGCCTGTCACGGTGGTGCGCAGGTGCCGGTGCTGGTCACCGGAAACGTCGCGAACAACTACCTCAACTTCAAGGCTGACGCGATGACCGGCGAGACCTCGAAGGTGCTGACCAACAACCTGGCCGGCTCGGGCGTGACCCACACCGGCGGCTCGCATTTCGCTTCGAAGGCCGACCCCGTCTACGTCCGCTGGCTGGCTTGGATCAACGCCGGCAACCCGCAGTAGCCTTCCTAAAACCGTTCTCCATCTGATATAGTCGACGGGGGAGATCCCTCGTCGAATGACGTCGTCCATACCTACATTAGTGCCGGGGTCGGGGGTCGCCCCCCGTGGGGACTCAGCTCCCCATGTGCGTCCCCAAAAACCCCTGTTGATTCACCATTTAGGTGAGGCATGGCACTTGCTCAATGAACCTGCCGTGCGTTCACCTGCCCTCCTCGCTCCGTTCTTCCTGCTGGTTGGCTGCGTGGGCGATCTCCACGACCTCGGCGGCGGATCGGACGGCGGGATGCAGCAGGGCGCCGATCTGTCGCAGTCGGGCGGGCAGGATCTCGCCGGCTCGAACCCCGACGGCGGGATGATGCCGCAGGCAGCGAAGTTCGATCCGGACATCAACAACGACATCATGGTGCTCGGCTGCACGGCGACGGCGTGTCACGGCGGGACGCAGATCCCGATCCTGAAAGACGGCGCCGTCGCGATGAACTACACCGACTTCAAAGCAGAAGCCACGCTTGGTGAGGGCTCGCCCGTTCTCACCAAGAATCTCGCCGGGTCAGGCGTAACCCACGGGGGTGGGTCGAAGTTCCAGACCAAGGCCGATCCGATCTACGCCAGATGGTTGGCGTGGATCAACGCAGGAGCTCCGCAGTAGTGAACTCGAGGAGAGGGGAAACTTTCATGCGTACAGTCACGGTGGCGTTGCTCTCGCTGGTTGCGCTGGCGGCATTCGAGCCGTCGGCGCGCGCAGCGTCGGTAGAGCCCAAGGTCCAGCTGCTCGTCCGCGAGCGGCCTTCGTCGAGCGCGCGCATCGTCGATCGCGTTCCGGCCGGCCGCAAGCTGCAGCTCCTGGGACGCACCGCCGACGGCCTGTGGGCGCACGTGCAGGCGCCCAAGAAAGACGGCTGGGTGCCCTCGGAGCAGCTCAAGGGCAACGTGAAGGCGCGCAAGGCGCAGCCCACCGGCGAGGACGAAGGCGAAGAAGTCGCCGAGGAAGAAGTTCGCAAGCCGCTCGCCAAGCGCCGCAACGTGCGACCCGAGGCGTGGGTGTCGTCGTCGCGCTACCACGACGGAGAGGACAACAAGCTGACCGTCTCGGCGACCAAGGCCGAGCTGTACGGACGGCCGCAGGCGACCGGATCGGTGCTCGGCATCCTGCGCCGCGGTGAAGTGGTTTCGCTGGTGCGCAAGAGCACGGACAAGAAGTGGTGCCTGGTGGACATCGGCGGTGGCGACGTGGCGTGGCTCGAGGCCAAGGTGGTCAAGCCGGGCGCGGCCAAGGGCGCTCCGACCTCGGTGGCCGAGCAAGAAGAGCAGCAGCAGGCTAGCGATGATGCGCCGCCGCCGCCACCTCGAGGCAAGCGCGCCAAGATGGTGCGCGAGGAAGTGGTCGAGGAGCCCGCGCCCGAGGAGCAGGCGCCGCCGCCGGCCAAGAAGTCGAAGCGGGTCGCTGCCGTCGAGGAGCAGCCTGCGGTCGAGGCCGAGGAGCCGCCGCCGCCGCCGCCGGTCAAGAAGACCAAGAAGCAGCTCGCCGCCGAGGCGCGGGCCGCGGCAGCCGCCGACAAAGAGCGGGCGCGTGAGGAGCAGGCGCGGGACTCGGCGCGCGACGACGAGAAGGCGCCGATGCCGCAAGCGGCGGCCGAGGCCGAGCAGCCCAAGGCGAAGAAGCGGCGCGGCGTGCGCGTGGCGTCGCGCGGCGACATCTCCGGTCTCAGCTCCGACGCGAGCGTGTCGAAGCGCCAGAACAATCACCCTTCCAACAACTACTTCGGCATCGGCGTGCGCGCCGGCGTGGCCATCCTCGACCAGCGCTTCACCTCGAACGGCACCGGGCCCCTGTCGAACTACGAGGCGTCCACCGACGCGTTCGGGCTGGCGGTCGGGCTCGGCTATCAGCGGCAGATCGGCAAGTACTTTCGCATCGGTCTCGACGGTGGTTACGCGTTCGCAGGCGCGGCCGGCGTGCGCTATCACGCGGCGGACGGCACCGACGCGATCCTGGCGGTACAGACCCACACGCTCGACGTGGGCGTGCGCGCGGGCGTGCACTTCAACGTCGCGGGCGGCCTGGACCTGGGGCTGCGCCTGGGTGGCGAGATGCAGCTCAACCTGATCGCCGCGAGCGCGAAAGTGCCGTTGCCGTCGGACCGGATCCTGGGGATGACCATCGGGCTGTCGATCGACCTGCCGGCGCTGTTCTATCTGGCGAACCGTCCGTTCGGCCTGCACGCGTGGGGCGGTGGGCTCCTGCCGGCCGATCGCGCGCAGACCGTCGGTCTCGAAGAGGGAGTGCAGTCCGAGACACTGGGCGCATACTTCGGCGGCGGGTTGAGCTACCGGCTGTTCAAGGGGCTCTCGACCGACGCGATCTACAGCTACGGGTTCGCGGCCACGCACTTCGTCGGCCAGGCGCGGCGCAACCTGACCATCACGTCGGCCGACCGCGGCTCGGCGCAGCACCTGATCACGCTCGGCCTGTCGTACAACCTGTAGCGAACGCCGTAACGAACGGACCCAGGCGCTTTCTGCGCAGCTCGTCGGTCATCAACCGCTGAAACGTGCGATTGCGCAATTGCGCCAGGGTGACCATGGCGTAGTAGCCGCGCGGCAGCTTGGGGCTCTCGTCGACGTGGCGCAGGCGTTGGTAGGGACGCGCGGCGTTCGCGTGGTGATCGGCGTGCCGGGACAGGCCGACCAGCGAGTAAACGGTGAACCAGCCGTCGGTGTCCCAGGCGTCGACCGGGCCGGGCCGCGCGCCGGTGCGCGAGAGGCCCCAGTGCTCGAAGTAGTTGACCGCTTCGAGCAGGGTGACGGCGTTGTAGGCCTGCCAGAGAAAGACCACGAGCGCGACGGGGCCGGCCAGGATCGTGATGGCGGCGAGCAGGAGCGCCTGCGCGACCAGGCCCTGGATCACGCGGCGGCGATCGAGCTGCCAGGCGCTGCGGAGCTGGCCGGGGACGGTGCGCCTGAAGAACGACTGGTAGCTCTCGCCGAAGCGCGCGGTCGCGGGATCGGCAGCAGTGCCGACGCGCGCGTGGTGGCCGCGCACGTGCTCGGTGAAGAAGTGATCGTAGAGGACCGTGCACAACAGCGCCCGGCCGAGCAGGCGCAGCGCCCTCTCGCGGCGGTGGATCAGCTCGTGCGCCACGACCAGCGTGCCCCAGCCGGAGTTGTTGCCGACGAACCAGCCGATCAGGATCAGATCGAAGGACCAGCCGCCGACCGCGACCAGGCGCACCAAGAGCGCGATGGTCGCGAGCTGGATGAACGCGAGGGCGATCACCAGCGCGGTGAACGGCCAGGTAGGCAGCCCGTCGGGCGGATCGAACGCCACCGCGCGGGCGCGACCGTCGACCAGGGTGACGACCAGGACGATGGCCAGCGCGGGCAGCGACGCCCACCAACGGTGCGGGCCGGTGGCGACGAAGCCGAGGGTGACGAGCGGGAACAGCAGGCAGAGCAGGTGTCGAATGAACAGCCGGGCGCGCGGCATGATCCCCTCCGGGTTTCGCATACGCGTCCGTATGTGGATCCTTCCTTACCGCCGAAGGCGGGGTCCCGTCGCGGGAGCGACGCGACTTGATTTCTCACATACGGTACGGTATGTCAACAGCATGAAGCGGGCGGTTCATTCCCGGCGCGCCAAGAGGCCGGAAACGCGGGAGCTTTCGAAGGAGCAGACGCGCGCGGCGCTGATCGCGGCGGCCATGAAGCTGTTCGGCCGGCGCGGGCTCGATGGGCCGAGCCTGGACGAGATCTGCGCGCTAGCGGGCTATACGCGCGGCGCGTTCTACGTGCACTTCCGCGATCGCGAGGATCTGATCGTCGCGGTGATGGAGAGGACGCGCGGGCGGATGCTCGACATCATGATCGCTTCGGGGCACGACGCGCTCGACCTCGAGCTCACCGTGAAGTTCTTTGCCGAGGCGGTGGCGGCGGGCGCGTATCCGCCCAAGGCCGGGGTGGTGCGCCTGCACCATTTCCTCGACGCGTGCGCGCGCTCGTCGCACATCCGCGAGAGGCACGTGGCGCTGGTCGGCGACGCGCAGGCGCGGCTGGCGAGCGCGACCCGCGAGGCGCAGGCGGCGGGACGCGTTCGGGCGGACGTGGGGGACGAGAGCGTGGCGATGCTGCTGATCGCGGTGGTGATGGGGGTGGAGATGATGCTCGAGTTTGGGTATCCGTTCGACGTGCGCGCTGGTGCCGCCACCCTCCTTCGCTTGCTCGGCGCGAAATAGTCCCTAGTCCTCGATCAGCAGCTCGGATTGGCGTTCGCGGAGGAGCTTGGTGAGGGCGTCGTTTAGGGTGTCGCCGCGGTCGAGGATTTTTTGGTAGTGGGTGTTGAGGTTCGTGAATTCGGTGTGCTTGTTCATGAACTCGTCGGGCGCCAGCTTGCGGACCAGCTTGCCGTTCCACTTGCCGTACGAGCCGACGGTGAGCGCGCCTACCTTCTGCTCGAACCGCGCGAGATATTCCAGGTAGGGGTCGACGTTGGACACCCGATCAACGTAGAGCCGCGGTCGAAACCGGTCAAGACTGGAGCGTGAGGACGAAGATGTCGTATAGGGCGTGCGTGTAGACCGCGACGGCGAAGCCGCGGGTCTGGAAGATGGTCGCGAAGACCAGGCCGCACAGGAAGCGGTACACGAACACGCCGACGTGCCACGGCTCGCCACCGATCACATGGTGCGCGGCGGAGAAGAGAAACGCGGAGATGCAGAAGGCCATCGCGACGGCGGCGAAGCGGCGCATTTTGAACAGGCCGGTGCCGACGGCGATCAGGCCGGAGAGGATGATCAGGCGGAAGAGCAGCTCTTCGTGCACGCCGGCGCCGAACGAGAGCACGATGCGGCCGAGCAGTCCCACGTCGGCCGGGCTGTGTCCCGCGGCGGCGGGCGCGCCGACGGCGAGCTTGGGATCGATGTGCAGGATGTTCATCACGAACAGGATCAGCGAGCCCATGGTCACGGCGTAGACCGCGCTCTCGACCAGCACGGGGATGAACATGCGCGCGTGGAACTCGTTCTTGCGGCGCAGGATGGCGATCAGGATGAGGAACGCGGCCAAGAGGCCCGCGTTGATGGCGATGTAGATGCCGAGCTGGCCGTGCAGCAAGCGTAGGAGCTGCGAGGTGATCAGGTCGGCGCCGTTGTAGACCTCGGGGACGGCCAGCACGCCGACCTGGTAGACCAGGAACAGCGGGAACACCAGGAGCACGCTCGTGAACAGGTCGGCCCGGCGCAAATAGCCGCCAGCGCTCGGTTTCACCGGTTTCACGTCGATCCCCATACCATCTTGAACGCTTGGCGGCTCACTTTTCTGCCTCGAGCTTACGGATTGCGGCGTCGAGATCGCGCTTCATGCAGCCGTTGATCTGCTGCACGCCGAAGAAGCCGCCGCGGCGATCGCGCGCGAGCTTGAGCGCGTCGAGGTACTTGGCGTCGCCCGTCGAGATGAGCGCGAGCGCGGCCTGCTTGCGGTCGCGGCAGCTCTTGCCCTTTTCCAGCTTGTCGACGAGCTCGTCCTCGACGACGGGCGCCGCAGCGGGCTTGCCTTCGTCGGCGAGCAGCTGCGGTCCGCCGATCTTGACCGCGGCCTCGACCGCCTTCTTGCGCACGCGCTCGTCCTTGCAGCTCTTGGCACAGGCCACCAGGTCGTCGAGCGCGGGCTTGCCGATGTCGTCGGCGAGCAGCGCGACCGCGACCAGCCCTTCGCCGCGGCGATCGAGCAGCGCACGCACGTTGGCGCGCAGGGTCGGGTCAGCGCGATAGCCGCCGTCGAGGCGAATGGCGTCCTTGTACTCGACGATCGCGCGCTCGCGCTCGCCGCCGGCGTAGTCGAGGTTGCCGTACAGATAGTGGACGCGCGCGGATTCGGGATGCGCGGCGAGCAGCTGCTGCAACGAGGCGCGTGCGGGCTCGAGCTCGCCGCGGCCGAGCAGCGTCTCGGCGCGCTTGAGGTCGTCGGCGATCTCGGGCGCGGGCGGCTTGGGCTTTTCGACATGGCGGGCGAGCACGACCAGCGCGCCGAGGCCGAGCACCAGCGCGAAGGCGCCGGCGATGAACGCGCGCGGCAAGGGCACGCCGGCTTCGCGCGCGCGTTGCACCAGGAACGGCCAGGTGCGCGTCAGGCGCGCGAAGATCGGCGACGAAGCCGCGCGCGCCGGCTCGCCCTCGTCGAGCGCGTGCAAGAACGCGTTGGCGTCGGCGAACCGCTCGGCGCGCTTCTTGGCCATCGCGTGCTCCACCACGCGCTCGAGCGCTACCGGCACCGCCGCCTGCGGCGCGACCTTGTGCATCGGCAGCGCATCGCGCGTCAGGTGCATCGACAGCACCTCGACCTTCGACTCCGCTTCGAACGGCCGGCGGCCGGTGAGCATCTCGTAGAGCATCACGCCGGCGGCGTAGAGATCGGCGCGCCCGTCGGCCTCCTCGCCCAGCGCCTGCTCGGGCGACAGATACTCGGGCGTGCCGAACACCACGCCGGCCTGCGTGAGCACTTCCTTCGAGTCGGATTCCCCCGAGGTGATCTTGGCGATGCCGAAGTCGAGCAGCTTGACGATGTCGCGCTCGCCGTCCCTCTCAATCAGTACGATGTTCTCCGGCTTGAGATCGCGGTGCACGATGCCGCTCGCGTGCGCGTGATCGAGCGCCTTGAGCACCTGCTTGATCACCCGCAGCGAGCGCTCGGTGCCGAGCGGCTTTCCGGCCTGCCCGTCGGGGCGGATCACCTCGGCCAGCGACGGCCCGTGCAAGAGCTCCATGGCCAAAAAGAGCTGCCCGTCGGGCGTGCGTCCAAAGTCGGTGACGCCGATGATGTTGGGATGATCGAGCCGCGCGGCGGCTTCGGCCTCACGCTCGAAGCGCTTGGCCACCTCGTCGAGGCGCCCCAGCTCGGGGTGCAGGAGCTTGAGCGCCAGCTCCTTTTTCATCATGAGATGCTCGACGCGATAGACCGCGCCCATGCCGCCGCGGCCGATTGGCGCCAGCACGCGGTAACGCTCCCCGATCACCTGCCCGATGAGTGGATCAGGCGCCGGCTGTGAAGATTCAGCGCCCACGCGCCCGGGAACGCGGCCGCGCCCCGTTTGCGCGCGCCACCTTGGCGACAGCCTTCACCTTGGCCTTCGCGAGCACCGGCGTGGTCTCCTCCGGCTTGACGGTCGCCAGGATCGAATGGCGCGGATCGAGGTACTTGCGCGCCACGCGCTGCACGTCCTCGGCGGTGACCTTCAAGATCGACGGCGCGTAGCGACGGTACTCGTCCCAGCCGAGCCCGTAACAGTCGTGGAACGCCAGCGTCGAGGCGAGCGCCGCGCGTCGCTGCAGCGAGATCTCGTGCGCGCCCACCAGGTAGCGCTTGGCGCGCTCGAGCTCGGCCTTCGGCACCGGGTCGGCCATCATGCGCCCGAGCTCGTCCTTGATGCCGCTCACCGCCACCTCGAGGTTCTCCGGGCTGCACGCGATGTACACCGCGAAGTAACCGGGATCGACGCCCTCGACGGAGAACGCGCTCACCCGGTAGGCGAGCCCCTTCTTGTCGCGCAGCTCGACGAACAGCCGGCCGCCCTGCCCCGACAAGATCGTCGACAGCACCTCGAGCGCGAAGCGGTCGGGCGACTTGATGGTGGTGCCCGGGAAGCCGTAGACCACGTGCGCCTGCTGCTTGTTCTGGAAGCGGAACACCTCGAGCTCGTCGAGCGTGCCGTCGAACGGCGGCGGCGGCGCCTCGGGCCGCTCCGACGGGGTGGCCTTGGCGATGCCGAACAACGCGCGCGCCTTGGCGATCACCTCGGCGGGATCGACGTCGCCGACGATCGCCAGCGTCATCTGATCGAGCGCCACGTGACGGCGGTAGTAGTCGAGCACGCGGCGGCGCGACAGGCCGCTCACCGACTGCGCGGTGCCGTGCAGATCCATGCGGTACGGGTGCTTCTTGTAGAGGGTCTGCCCGAACAGGCGGAACGCCTCGGCCGAGACGTTGTCCTCCTGCGTGCGGATCTCCTCCAGCACCTGGCGCCGCTCCTTTTCCAATTCGTCGTCGGAGAACGACGGATTCGAGATGCAGTCGGCGAAGATCTCGAGCCCGCGCTCCCAGTGACGCGAGAGCAGCTCCATGCGCATGCCGAACGAGTTGCGGCCCGAGAAGCCGCCGATCGCCCCGGCCATGCCCTCGACCTCGCGCGCGATCTGGTCGCCGGTGCGAGTCTTGGAGCCGCGCGTGACCAGCGCGGCGATCAGATTGTTCACGCCGTTGGACTTTTCGTCCTCGTAGCGCAGGCCGCCCATCCACACCGCGCGCATCGCCACCAGGCCGACGGTGGTGTCTCGCTTGACCAGCAGGCGCGCGCCCGACGGCAGCCGGACGCGCAGCACCGCCGACTCTTCGTCGGGGACCTCGGTGGCGATCGCCGCCTTGGCGGGCGCCCAGCGCTCCGCGGCGTCGGAGAGCGTGCGCTCGAGCTGATCTTTCAGCTTGGCCTGCAAGCGCTCCGACTCGGCGGCTTCTTTCCCCTTCTCGGCGTGCGGCAGGAGCAGCGCCACGGTCGCGTTGTCGGGCGTCAGGTAGCGCGTGACGGTCTCGCGGATCTTCGCGGGGGTGACCTCGCGCACCTGGCGGTTGTACTCCGCCTCGTAGTCGAGCCCGCCGGCGACGGTCTCGAAGAAGCCGAGCTTGCGCGCCTGGCCCTGCACGGTCTCCTTCTGATAGATCGCGTCGGACTCGATGATCGCCTTGGCCTTCTTGATCTCCTCGTCGCTGACGTCCTCGTAGCGCAGACGGAAGACCTGCTCGAGGATGGCCTCGTAGGCGGCGTCGAGCTTGTCGGGAGGCAGCGTCGCGCCGGCCACCATCAGGCCCGGATCGCGCGGCGTGTACGAGTACGCGTAGACGTCGGTGACCAGCGCCTTCTGCCGTTTGACCTCCATGGTCAGCCGCGAGGAGTCGCCCTGCCCGAGGATGATCGACGCCACGTCGAGCGCGCCGGTATCCGCGTGATGGATGCCCGGGATGTGAAACGCGATCGAGAGGTACGCCTCGCGCACGTCCTGCGCGGTGACCACGGTGCGCGCCGCCTTCTGCGCCGGCTCTTTGCGCGCGGTGCCCGGCTCGGGCAAGGGCCGGCTCGGCGCCTTGCCGAACAGCTCGGCCACCTTCTTCTTGGCCTGCTCGATCTCGAAGTCGCCCACCACCACCACGGTGATGTTGTTGGCGACGTAGTGACGCTGAAAGAAATCGAGCAGCCGCTCGCGCGTGAACGCCTTGACCGTCTTGGTGTAGCCGATCACCGGGCGACGATACGGATGCTTGAGGAACGCCGCGCCGAACAGCGCCTGCGTCGCCACGCGGCTCGGGTTGTCTTCGCCCTGCTTGACCTCCTCGAGCACCACCTTGAGCTCGCGCTCGAGCTCGCCCGGATCGAAGGACGAGTTGAGCAGCGCGTCGGCGAGGATGTCGAGGCCGGTGTCGAAGAAGCGGCTGGCCAGCACCAGGTGGTAGACGGTCTGATCGAAGCTGGTCCAGGCGTTGATCTCGCCGCCCGCCGCTTCGACCTCTTGCGCGATCTGTCCGACGCCGCGCCGCGCGGTGCCCTTGAACAGCATGTGCTCGAACACGTGCGCGATCCCGGCCAGCTCGGGCGGCTCGTCGGCGGATCCCACACCTACCCAGGCCTGGAAAGCCACCACCTTGCACACGTGGCTCGGCTGCAGGACCACGGTCAGGCCGTTCGGAAGCTGGTAGCGGACGGGCGTGTGCATGAGCTAGCAACAATACACGCAAAGTAGTAAGCTCGTCTCGCGCAAAGGGATTTCGCTCTCCATCTCCATCGCGACTGAGGACCAGACGAGGACATGCCCCCATCCAAAAATCGGGAAGCCGATTCGCTGGAGGAGCTGCTCAAGAAGGGTCGTGGCCAGGGGGGGCCGGCGGCCGAGGCATTGCGCAAGGCTGCGAAGCTCTTGCGCGAACAGGGCGACGTGCTCGGCGCAGTCGCGCGCCTGGTCGAAGCCTGCGAGAAGGCCGACGTAGGGCCGATCGAAAAGCGCCTGCACGCGACCATCGAGCTCGAGCTGGGCGCGCTGTACGAGCAGGATCTCGGCCGGCTCGATCAGGCGATCGAGCGCTACCAGCGCGCGTTCAAGATCGATCCGGATCATCCGCAGGCGATCGACGCGGGGCGGCGCGTGTACCGCGCGCTCGGCGATTGGGTGCAGGTCGCGCGGCTGTACGAGGTCGAGCTGGAGACGTCGAAGGATCCGGCGCAGCGTGCGGATCTGCTGGTGCAGCTCGGGCTGGTGCGCGCCAAGAAGGTGGGCGATCTGGTCGGCGCAGCGGTGCGGCTGGAAGAGGCGGCGCGCCTGCGGCCCAACGATCCGGAGGCCAAGGAGGCGCTCGCGTCGCTCTACGTGTCGCCCGATTTTCCGGCGCCGCCGGGCGAGACGATGGGACCGCCGGAGCGCGCGGCCGGGCTGTTCCTCGAGCTGGCGCAGGGGCGCCACAAGAAGGGCGATCTCGACGGAGAGGTCGGCTTCCTCAAGCGCGCGCTCGGCGCCGATCCGTATCACGTCGACGCCGCGGTGCGGCTGGAGCGCGCGTACGCGGATCTCGGGCCGTCACATCTGGAGGAGCTGCGGCGGCTGTATCGGCAGGACGCGCCGGTGCCGCGACGCGCGTCGAAGCGATCGATCCTGGCGGCGCAGGCGGGCGATCTGGAAGAGGCCGTCGACGCGTGCGTGCAGGCGAACTCGGAGGGCGACGACGCCACCGACGCGCGCGCGCTGATCGAGCAGGCGCTCGAGGCCAACAAGGACTTCACCGGCATCGGCGATCTGCGCCAGCGCATGCTCGACGCGGCGCCGCCGTCGGACGCGCAGGATTATTGCGATCAGCTGGTCGAGATCGCGGGCTTCTTCCAGAAGGGCGGCGCCGGCGCGCGACAGGAAGCGGCGCTGCGCGCGGCGCTGGAGAGCGATCCGGCGCATTCGGGGGCGTTTCGCGCGCTGGCCGACTACCTGCTCGCGCGGCGCGATCACGGCTCGCTTGTGGCGCTCGCCGAGGCGGCCATCGAAGCGGCGCCGCTCGAGGAGCAGCCCACGCGACTGGCCGAGCTTGCCGAGCTGTACGAGAAGAAGGTGGGTGACGCGGGCGCGGCGATGGACGCGTGGCGGCGCGCCGAGGCGATCGAGCCGTCGCAGCGCGGCACGATGGAGCTCAAGCGGCTGCAGCTCAAGCAGGACCGCTGGGTCTCGGTCACACACGCGCTCGAGAAGGAGCTGGCCGCCGCGCACGTCGGGCCGGCGCGCGCCGACGTGCTCAAGCGACTCGGGCAGATCTACCGCGAGCGGCACGAGCTGGTGCGCGCCAAGCAATTCCTCGAGGACGCGCTGGAGATCAAGCCGGACGACGGCTCGCTCTATCGCGCGCTCGGCGATCTGTTCGAGTCGAGCGGCGACGCCGAGGGGGTGGCCAGGACCATCAAGCGGCAGCTGAAGGTGTCGAAGGAGAAGGTCGAGAAGCTCAACCTGCTGCGGCGGCTGGCGCTGATCTACGACGAGCGGCTCGACGATCTCGATGGGGTGATCTGGGCGTGCGAGGAGATCCTGTCGTTCTTGCCCGGCGATCGCGACGCGCTCAAGCGGCTGGAGTCGGCGTACGAGCGCAACGGCGAGGACTCCGAGGCGCAGCTGGTCGAGGTGTTGGAGAAGCACGCGCAGGCGGCGGCTACGCCCAACGAGCGCATCCCGTTGTTCCACCGGCTGGCGGCGATCTACGAGAAGCGCGGCGACGTGGCGCAGGCGGCCGAGCGGCTCGAGCGAGTGCTCAAGCTCGACAAGAGCGACGTCAAGGCGCAGGACGCTGTAGCGCGCGTGTACGAGAAGCAGGAGCGCTGGGCCGACGCGGCGCTGGCGCTCGATCGCGTGCTGTCGCGGGTCAGCGGGCCGAAAGACGCCGAGACGTGGAAGCGGTTCGCGCGCATCGTCGACGGCAGGCTGAACGATGCGCAGCGCGCGGTGCGGGCGTGGCGCGAGGTGCTCGACCGGCGGCCGACCGATCGCGGCGCGCTCGAGGCGATCTCGCGGCTGGCGCGCGCGCGCGGCGATCACGCGCTGCTCGACGACGTGCTGGCGCGACGGCAAGAGCATGCCGAAGGGACCGAGGCGGCGGAGATCGCGGTGGAGCGCGCGGCGCTCCTCGACGAGCGGCAGAACGACAAGGCGGGCGCGGCCAAGCTGTTGCGCGGCGTGCTCGACGATCTCGACCCGCGCAACCTCGAGGCGCACGCGCGGCTGCGCAAGCTCGAGCGCGAGGCGGGCAACCTGGACGCGAGCCTGCGCATCGCCGAGCGCGAGCTGTTCCTGTCGAGCGAGCCGGCGCGCAAGCTGGAGATCGCGCTCGAGATCGCGCGGGCGTGGCGCGACGAGGCCAAGGACAAGCTGCGCGCGATCTCGGCGTTCGAGCGCGTGATCGATCTCGATCCCACCGGTCCCTCGGGCCTAACAGCGCTGGCGGCGCTCTACGCCGAGACCGGCGATTGGGAACGGCAGGTGGTGATCAACGAGCACCGGCTGACGATCGCGGAGGGTGCGGCGGACTTCAACCTGGCGGTCGCGCTCAACTTCGAGCTGGCCATGACCTCCGAGGAGCAGCTCAAGGACCCGGCCAAGGCGTTCGATTACTTCCGGCGCGCGCACGATCTCGAGCAGACCGACGGCACGCTCGGCGAGCTGCGCCGCGTCGCCGAGAAGTACGGGCTGTGGGAAGAGATGTGCTCGGTGTATTCGGCGCAGAAGGGGCTCGACCCACGCCTGCGCGTGGCCGAGATCGCCGACGAGAAGATGAAGGATCCGAAGCGCGCGTTCGCGGTGGTGCGCGGGGCGCTGTCGCTCGATCCGGGCGGCGAGCGGTTGCAACCGGAGCTCGAGCGGCTGAGCGAGCGCGCCGCCGATCCGCAGGGGCTGCTCGACGTGTACGAGGCGTTGATCGCGATCCGCGCGGAGAACGCGAAGAAGATCGAGCTGCTGCGCAAGCGGGCCGACGTGCGCGAGAAGCGCCAGCACGACAAGTCGGGCGCGCTCGACGAGGTGATGCGCGCGTTCCGGCTCGATCCGGACGATCTCTCGCTGCTCGGCGAGATCCGCCGGCTCGCCGAAGCGACGCACCGCTGGGAGGACGAGCTGATCGTCGAGGGCTTCCGCTTCCATCGCGCGGAAGGCGACGCCAAGCTGGCGATCGCGCTCGACGCGGCGGCTTTGGTCGAGGCGAAGGTCAAGGACAACCTGCGGGCGTTCCGCGCGTACCTGCGCGCGTTCCAGCTCAAGCCGGAGGACCTGGGGATCCGCGGGAATCTGTGGCGCTTGGCGCGGCTGATCCCGCTGATCGAGGAGAAGCCGACCGCGGCGCCGGCCGCGCCCGCGCCCACCAATGATCGCAACGACAAGCCGAAGAACCTTCCCATGGTGCGGCTGCCCGCGCGCGAGCCCACGCTCGAGATCAGGCTCGACGAGCTGATCATGGAGGACTCCAAGCCGATCGTGATCAGCGATGCGCCGGCCACCGCCCCGCCGCAGCGGCGCGATCCGACGGTCGAGCTGTCGATCAACGATCTGATGCCGGTGCTGAAGAAGCCGCCGGCCAATCCGAAGACCATCGATCTGTCGATCTCCGACGTGGCGGTGGTGAACAAGAAGGGCCCTCCCCCGCTCCGTCCGCCGCCGCTGCGCGTGCAGGCGCACCAGGCGCACGCCGCCGAGCGGATGAGCGCGCTCACCGCGCCGCACTCGGCGTGGGACGAGCTGGCGGTGGTGATCATGGGGCTCGACGCGCCCGACGCCGCGAGCCACTTTTCACACCTCCTGGCGGTCTCGGAGATGTGGGAAAAGGGCGCCGAGGATCTCGACAAGGCATTCGAGGCGATCGCGTCGGCGTTCCGGCTCGATCCGGAAGATACCGAAGCGCGCGCTGCGCTCGAGCGGCTGGCCTCGTCCAACGACGCCTGGGACCAGCTGATCGGGGTGATCGACGCGGCGATCGAGGAGACCGGCAACGCGCGGCGCGCGGTCAAGCTGCTCAACGACTCGGCGCAGGTGCGCGAGCGGCAGGGCCAGATCGCCGACGCGGAGGCGCGTTACCTGCGCGCTCTCGGGATGCAGCCCAGCGATGAGACCGCGCTCGAGCGGTTGGAGTCGATCTATCGCAAGGCCAAGCGTCATCACGAGCTGTCGGGGCTGCTCGAACGGCGGCTCAACGGGCTGTTGGAGAAGCTGCCGCCGGGCGAGCCGCGACGCCTGCGCGCGCTCGAGCTCGCCGACGTCTACGAGCAGCTGGGAAACACCTACGAGTCGCTCGACGCGTGGAAGCGGGTCGCCGACGAGAATCCCGATCACGCACCGGCGTTCGCGGCGCTCGCGCGGCTGTACGAGACGGTCGGGCAGTGGTCCAAGGTGGTGGAGTCGCTCACCCGCGAGCTCGACGTGCTCGACGCGGGCGGGCCCGGCAAGCGGGACGGCCAGGCGCGCGCGCGCGAGCTGCGGCGGCGCATCGGTCAGATCTACGAGCAGGAGCTCGAGCTGCCCGATCGCGCGATCGAGGCCTACGGCTCGCTCTACGACGCCAACCAGGCGGACACCGATGCGGAGGCGGCGCTCGAGCGGCTCTACGCGAAGCTCGGCCGCAACGCCGAGCTGGAGACGCTGCTCGAGCGGCGCGGCGCGCGCACCAACGATCCCGAAGAGCGGGCGCGCATCCTCGAGCGGCGCGCGCGGCTCTACGCCGACAAGCTGAGCTCGCCCGAGGGTACGGTCTCGGTGCTGCGGCAGCTCCGCAAGCTGCGGCCCGACGACACCCAGGTGGGCGTGCGGCTCGAGCAGGCGCTGGCCAAGGCCGGGCACCCCGAGGAGCAGGCCACCGCGTTGCGCGAGCGCATCGGAGCCGCGCAGAAGAAGAACGCGCCGGCCGACGAGCGCGCGCGCCTGCTGATCGAGCTCGGGCGGCTGGAGGCGCAGCTCGGCGACGTGCAAGAAGCGCAGCGCACGCTCGAGCGCGCGCTCGATCTGCGCCCGTCGGATCCGCAGGCGCTCGCCGAGCTGGCGCAGCTGCGCGAGGGCGGCTCCGATTGGGACGGCTACGCGACGGCGCGCGAGCGCGAGGCCGAGGTCGCGCCGACGCCCGAGCACGCGGCGCGTGCGCTGGTCGAGGCGGCGCGCACGCACGCGGACAAGCGCAACGACGATCCGGCCGCCCGTCGCTGTCTGGAGCGTGCGCTGGAGAAGGAGCCGCGCTCGCAGGAGGCGATGGCGGCGCTCGGCGCGCTGGCGCGGCGTACCGGCGATGACGACACCGCCGACGATCTCGCGCGGCGCGAGCTGGCGCTCACCGGCTCCAGCGCGGTCCCGGCCGAGCGGCAGGCCGAGCTGCACGCCGGCCTCGGCGGCTCGCTCTTGAAGCGCGGCGAGCTCGACGAGGCGGCGCGCGCGTTTCGCGAGTCGATGGGCGCGCATGCCGCGTATCCGGCGGCGGTCGAGGGCCTGGCCGACGTGGCCGCGCGCACCGGCGCGTGGGACGAGGTCGAGGCGCTGCTGCGCAACGCGGCGGTGCGCGACGGCGTCAAGCCGCAGGTGGCGGTGCAGTTCTATCGCCGGCTCGCCGAGGCGGCCGAGCACCAGGGTCGCCCTGACGACGCGTACAGCGCGCTCTTGGAAGCCGATCGGATGATCCCCAACGATCTGCGCACGCGCATGGCGATGGGCGAGAACCGCTATCGCGCCAACCGCTTCCGCGAGGCCGCGCAGTACCTGGGCGCGATCGCCGAGCATCCCGAGCTCGCCAGCGTGCCGGAAGCGGGCGACGCGCTCTATCACGGCGCGGTCGCCGAGCTCAAGCTGCGCCGGCCGGAGAAGGCGCTGCCGCTCCTGGAGATCGCGGTCAAGGCGCACCCGCAGCACGCCGACGCGCTCGGGCTGCTCGCCGAGCGAATCCTCGAAGCGGGCGATCTGAATCGCGCGGTCGAGCTGCTCGAGCGGCAGGCGGCGGCCACCGCGGGCGACGACGATCGCGCGCTGCGCTACGAGCGGGTGGCGGACGTGCTGGCGTCGGAGCTCAAGGACCCGTCGCGCGCGTGCGCCGCGTACCAGCGCGCGCTCGAAGCGGCCGGCAAGTGGGCGACCTCGCAGCTGCTGGAGAAGACGCTGCGCCTCGAGCGCGAGACCGGACAGCTCGAGCGCGCGGCCGTCACCGCGGCGCGGCTGCTCGAACGCGACGCGCCGCCCAAGGAACGCGCGCGGCGCCTGCGCGAGGCGGCCTCGCTCGACGCGGCGCTGGGAAACGCCGCGCAGGCCAAGCAGCGGCTCAAGTCGGCGCTCGAGCTCGATCCGCTCGATCACGAGACGCTCGCCGGGCTCTCGGCGATGCTGGTCACCGAAGGCAACGATCAGGAAGCGGCCACCCTGCTCACCCGCGCGCTGCCGATCCTGCCGCAGCTCGACGCGATGCACGCGGACCAATCGGCGCGCATGAGCCGCGCGACCTTGTGGATGCGCCTCGGCGAGTGTCGCGAGCGGCTGCGCGACGCGCGCGGGGCGACCATCGCGCTCGAGAAGGCGCTCGAGGCCGATCCGTCGCGGCGGCCGCTGCGCGAGCTGCTGCTCGAGCGCTACAGCGACGACGCGTCGCACGACGAGGTGGTGCGCGCGCACCGCATGGTGCTGCTCGCCGACGATCCGCTGCACGTGCCGTCGCTGCGATCGATGGCGCGCATCGAGGCGCGGGCGGGGGCGCGCGACGGCGGCCGACGCTTTCTGCAGCTGCTCGCGGTGGCGGGCACGATCAGCGACGACGAGCGCCGCCAGCTCTCGGAGAGCGCGCCGGCCGAGCGCGTCGACGACGGACCGACCCGCAGCCTCGACGAAGACGACCACGAGCTGCTGGCGCACCCCGACGCGCTGCCGCTCGCGCCGGTGTTCGCGGTGCTGTGGGAAGGCACCGCTGGCGAGCGCGCGCCGGATCTGGCGTCGTTCGGCGTCAAGCCCGAGGATCGCGTTTCGCCCGTCGCGGCCAACGATCTGGCGCGCGCGTATTCGAGCTGCTCGCTGGCGCTCGGCAACCGCAAGACTGGCCTGTACCTCAAGCCCGACCCGGCGTTCACCGGGGTCGCGGTGGTGGCCGCGCCGCCGACCTCGATCGTGGTCGGCCCGGCCCTGACGCAAGGACGCGCGCTCGCCGACGTGCGCTTCGTGCTCGGGCGCGCGCTCGAGATCGCCCGCCCCGAGTTCGTGTTCGCCGAGGCGCTGCCGCGAGAAGAGTTCACGCGCCTGTTCGCCGCCATCCTGCGCGCGTTCCATCCGCGCCACGCGCGCCGCCGCCTGGAGACCACCGGCAAGGACACCGCCGGCACCACGCGCGACGACGAGGCGGCGATGTGGAAGCGCGCGCTGCCCTACAAGGTCGCCAAGCGCCTCGCCGAATTGTTCGCGGATCGAGCCGACACGGAATTCTCGTCGGCGCGCTGGCGTCGCGCGGTGCGCCACACCGGCAATCGCGCGGGCCTGGTCGCGTCGGGCGACGTGATCGCGGCGGCCCGCGTGCTGATGGCCGAGCATGATCAGGAAGCGGTGCGCGAGCTCGCCCGGTTTGCGGCGTCGGATGACTACATGGCGCTGCGGACAAAGCTCACGCGCGCGTAGCGGCTCTTCTGGTAATGTACGCACCGATGTATCTCGGACGCGTCATCGGCACCGTCGTCGCCACTCGCAAATCAGAGGGCCTCGAAGGCACCAAGCTGCTCATGGTCACCCCGCTCAACCATCGACTGGAGCGCGCGGGCGACGATCACGTCGCGGTCGACACCGTGCGCGCCGGGTCGGGCGATCTGGTGTACCTGGTCGGGTCGCGCGAAGCGGCGCTGGCGCTCGAGCCGTGGTTCGTCCCGGTCGACGCGGCGATCGTCGGGATCGTCGACGACGTGGACACGGGTCGGTCGCAATGACGCTGTGCCGGGTAGAAGGCTCGGTGGTCGCGACCATCCACCACCCGAGCTTCGACGCGCGCAAGCTGCTGATCGTCCAGCCGCTCGACGAGCATCGCCAGGTGATGGGCGAATCGTTCCTGGCCGTCGACATGGTGCAGGCCGGCGCCGGCGACGTGGTGCTGGTCAACCGCGAGGGCAACGGCAACCGGCAGCTCCTCAAGATGGGGGCGCAGGTTCCGGTGCGCTCGTTGATCGTCGCCATCGTCGACGACGTAACGCCGCATGTCTGACCGCGCGCGGAGCGAGGAGCTGGCCGACTACGCGCGGCGGCTGCATGCGCGCGGCTGGGTGGCCAACCACGACGGCAACCTGACGGTGCGGCTCCAGCCGGGACGCTATCTCGCCACGCCGACCGCGATGTCCAAAGCGGCCGTCACCGCCGAGGAGATCCTCGTGGTCGACGAATCGGGCGCCAAGATCTCCGGGCGCGGCAAGCCGTTTTCCGAGATCGGCTTGCACCTGACCGTTTATCGCAACCGGCCCGACGTCAACGCGGTGGTGCATGCGCATCCACCGACGGCCACCGGCTTCGCGGTGGCGGGTGTGGAGCTGGGCGCGCCGGCTGTAGCCGAGGCGGTGGTCTCGCTCGGCGCAGGCGTGCCGACGGTGCCGTTCGCCGCGCCGGGCCCCTCCGCGTGCGACGCGCTGGCGCCATTCGTGCTCGATCACGACGCGGTGCTGCTGGCTGGGCACGGCGTGCTCGCCTGGGGCGCCGACGTCGAGCAGGCGTATCTTCGCTGCGAGCTGGTCGAGCACCTGGCGCGCATCGCGCTGGTGGCGCGTCAGCTGGGCGGCGTGCGGCCGATCCCCGCCGCGGTCGTCCCGTCGCTGCTCGAGGCGCGCGCCAAGGCCGGCCTCGGTCCGCGCGCGCGCGGCGGCAAGCCCACGGTCGTCGCCTGCGCGCCGCCGCCGCCGGGAAGTGACGTCGAGGTCTACGATCCGAAGCGCGCGAAGGCGGCCGTGCTGCCCAGTCCGACCGACCTGGCGACCATCATCCGCCAGGAGATCGCGAACGCGCTGAAGAAGTAGCGAGGCGCTTAGTAGCGCGCCTGCAGCGTGAGGTTGAAGCCGATCTGGTTCGCCTGATTGAAGGTGCGGATCGAGGTGCCGTCGGGCGACTTGACGAGGTGGGTCTGGTTGCCGTCGTTCTGGTAGTACACCTGCAGGATGGCGGCGAACCACTCGAGGAAGTCCTCGCGAATCTCCGCCTTCACCGCGCCGATCGGCACCGCCGAGACCTGCTTGCCGGTCACCGCATCCGCGGGCGGCAAGATCGAGAAGTCGCCTTCGTTGCGCACCACGATGCGCGACGAGGTCGACAGCGTGCCGCCGGTGTTGCCCATCAGCGGGCCCATGAGGATGGTGTTCTTGGGCGGCGTGAAGGTGGCCGGCTGCTCGAGTCCGGCGGTGACGCCGAGGGTCAGGCCGATGCGCTCGATGAAGTAATCGGCGCCGATCGATCCGAACAGCTCGGGCTGCGCGTCGGAAGCCTTGGGGAAGTCCTGGTACGGCACCAGCGACGGCTGGTTGATGAGGATGTACTGCAAGCTGCGGGTCTCGAAGTCGGCCTTGATGCGCAACCGTCCGATCTGCGCGCGCAGGTTGATGTCGCCGGCGAACGCGTTCTGGATCTTGGTCGACGCGGGACGATCGACGTCCTGCAGCGTGGTGCCGGCGTAGGTGAACTCGCCCGATGCCAACCAGTGGAAGCCCGGCCCGTAGTTCGGGCGCGCGAAGTAGCGCGACGCGCTGATCAGCGGATCGTTGCGATAGAGCGCGAAGTCGGCCGACTGGGTCGGCGAGAGCCCGTCGAACGCAGCGACCTGTATCGTCGCGCCGAAGCTCGACACCGGGTAGTCGGTGAAGGTCATGCCCATCGGCCCGACGCTGGTGCCGAAGAACAGCGGGTTGGTGCCGCGGTCGAAGTAGCCGCCGTTGGCCTCGATGCGCAGGTGGTTCACGATCGCGTCGACGCCCAGGCCGCCGAGCAGGCCGTACACCGCGACCTGCTCGTTGATGTCGGGGTTGCGGTTGAGCAGCTGCGAGGTCTTGAAGCCAAAGTAGGCGTAGTAACGCTCGCCCGAGAGCTGCAGCTTGGCGCCGGGCGCCGGGTTGGTGTTGGTCACGAACGGCGCCGCTCCGACGGGCAGATCGGGGTTGAACTTGAAGAAGATCGGCGAGCCGCCCCACGAGATGCGGTAGCTGTAGCCGAGCCGCATGCGATCGGCGTTGAGCGGAAACGCGGTCAGCGCGAGGTTGGTCTTGCCGCCGCCCACCGCGTGGTTCTTGTCGAACCAGAACGCCAGCCGGATGTAGCTGCCGTCGTCGATCGACGACAGGTTCACGTCGGTGAACTGCAAGAGGCGCAACACGTACGCGGCCTCCGCGGTCACGCGGCCGGTGCCGATCGCCTTGTAGATGACGAGGTGGGTGAGGTTCTCGTAGCCGGTGTAGCGCGTGTCGTAGTTGTCGAAGAACAAGATGCCGAGCGAGTTCGGCTGGCCGATGCGCACGCCCGGCACCGACGGATTGGTCTGGCCCGGCTTCACCAACAGGTTCTCGTCGGTGACCGTGAAGTTGAGACGCGTATCGACGTAATCACCGGCGCGCGCCGCATTGGCGCACAAGAGCGACAAACACATACACGAGGCGGACAAAACGCGGCGCATGAAACCCCCTTCGGGTGCTACTGCACGGAAACGTCGGTTGGCGTTCTCGGATTGATCGTCCAGAAATTGAAGGCGCCCTTCTTACACTGCGCCTCGATACAGGTCCCGGTCACGCAGGGTGTGTTCACTGGATCGCAATCGATCGGCATCTTGTTGGCATCGAGCACCAGGTTCTGGCCGGAGTTGTTGCGCAGCATGCCGGTGACGGCGATCGTCTTGCCGACGTTCATGAGCGGGTCGAACGTGCCGAGCAGCTTGCCCGGCAGCTGAATGGCGAAGCTGGTGAACGAGTCACACGTGCCGTCGGTGGACATCACGTACTCGTTGAACTTGGTCCACTGATCGCGGGTCTGCTGGATGGTCGCGTCGCTGGTCGGGTTGGGCGGAAACGGATCGCACTGCACGGCCGTGAACACCACCACGCCGGCGTCGAGCGAGAGCAGATGGATCGGAGTCGCGATGTCGCTTTGGGTCACCACCACCGGCGGCGGCAGCGGCTCGAGCGGGATCGACACGTCGGCCTCGCTGAATAGTGGGAAGTTCAGCTCGGTGAAGCCGACGAACTTGGAGACGTTGCCGGAGAACGAGGTCAGCACCTTGCCGGGAACGATCTCCGGCGGCGGCTTGCCGAACGCGTACAGGTAGATGCTGTTGAACGCGTCGTACTTGCCGAAGCTGGTGTCGGTGATCACGAACGCGTCGCCGAACACCGACGAGACCACCAGCTTGCCGGTGGACATGGCCGGCTGGTCGACGATGATGAACTTGCCGTTGAACGGCGTGCAGAAGGTGGCGTTCGCTGCCGTCAGATCCGGCGGCGTCTGCACGTCGGTGACGAACGGATTGCGGAAGTAGATGTTGTTCGAGGCGCCGGTCGCGTGCGAGGTGAGCTCGTCGAGCCACAAACTGGTGGCGCCGAACGCCACCGGCAGGGCCACCGTGTGGTTGAGCACCTGCCCGCCGGGCAGGTGGATGGTCTCGATCGGATCCTTGTCGGGGCTGTCCGAGCCGCACATGCTGGTGGTCCCGGTCTTCACCCCGCCGAACGACAAGAAGAGCTGCACGTCGAGGTCGCTGGTGATCGGCTGGTCCTGATCGTCGACGGCCTGGATGTCGAAGGTGGCCTGCTTCACATCCACCGGCACCATCGGCGTGCCGAGCGCGTCCGCCGCCGGAGCGGTGAGGTTCATGATCAGGCTCGAGACCTGTCCCTCGGTGCCCGACTTGTGCTTGTCGACGCAGCCGCACAACAGCACGGCCAGCGACGGCGCGAGAAGGCTTTTGATGATCATTGGCCACCGCCTGTGAAGGTCTCGATGCGGCCGTCATGCGCTTGCTGCTCGCGGAGCAGGTCCGGATCGGTCTCCGATTGATCGTCGGGGACCAGGCAGGCCACGTCGGTGTAGTCGAACACCTCGGGCGTCATCAGCTGCGTCGCGCAGGCGGTGAATGCCGCGCACGACGACGAGCAACGCACCGGCCCGCTCGCGTCGTCGTGGCAGCAGCAGGTCGGCGAGCAGTCGAAGGTCTCCTTCTGCGCGTCGAGGCAGTGCACGCCCACCACGTTCGAGTAGATCGCCGGATCGCAGCGCTTCTTGAGGGTGCGCACGTAGTCGACCAGCGCGTCGCGCAAGCTGATGCCGGTGTTGAACTTGGTAGTGTTGCGCTTGAGCACGGCGAAGCCCGAGCCGCCCTGCGCGATGTAGTCGTTGACCGCCACGCGGTACTCGCCGAACGGATCGAGCGGCTTGCAGGTGGTGTTGGCGAACGTCCCGTCCGCACCGCGGCAGCCGTCGCCGAGGTAGATGTTCTTGGCGCACGCGCCCATGCCGCGCGCGTTGCAGTCGGGATCGGTGAGCCCGCAGATCATGTCGAAGTAGATCCCGGAGACCTGCGCCTGCGTGCGGCAGCCGCGGTCCGCCGAGCGCGCCGCCACGAAGTCGAGCATCTCCTGCACCTCGGAGCCCGACAGGAACATGGTGGTGATGGTGTTGTCGAACGGAAAGACGTTGTACATCTCCTCGAGGTTGAGCGGCCCGGACTCGAAGTCGGCGCGGATGCCGAGGCTGTTGGTGAGCCCGAAGTCGGCCTCGACGCGGCGGCGCAGGCGCATCGCGGCCGCCACCAGATTGCCGAGCTGCGAGTCGCCGCCGTCGGGATCGTTGCGCAAGAGCTTGGGACAGGTCGCCGACGTCACCGGGCAGCCGACCAGCGAGTACACCTGGTTCAGGTTGAGGAACGCGTTCATCTTGAGCTGGTAGGGCTCGAGCATGTTGGCCAGCTCGGGGTCCTGCGGGATCTGATCGTCGATCGGCACCAACTTGTAGGTGTAGGCCTTGACGTTGGCGCGCTGGCCCGCCGCCGCCTCCTCGGCGGTCGGCATGTGCACCACCAGATCGAGACGCCCCACGTACTTGGCGAACGCGCCCGAGTGGCACAACACCGTGTGCCCGATCTGCTCGCCGCTCGTCGGGTCCAGGTGCGGCAGGTCCTTGGGCGGATCGAGCACGATGTGCAGGTGGCCGCCGAGGATCACGTCGACGCCGTTGAGCGCGATGGCGGTGTTCTGGTCCTCGGACTCGGCGACGCTGGCTGCCACGCCTTCGTCCTCGTCGAGGCCGAGGTGCGAGATGATCGCCAGCACGTCGACCTGCGGCCGCACGATCGAGATCGCGTCGGTGATCGCCTTCTTGGCGTCGATCGGCCGCGCGCCCAGCGAGTTCCCCCCCTCGATGAGGCCCTGGATGGACGACAGGTTGCCCATGCCGATCACGCCCACCTTGAGCCCGCCCACGTTCTGGATGGTGTACTGCGTGATCAGGTCGCCCAGCTTGGGCTGGGTGTAGTCGGTGGGATCGGCGAACTCGTAGTTCGCGGCCATGATCGGAAAGCCGCCGAACTTCTGGTACTGCTCCTCGAGGTTGACCGAGCCCTTGTCGAACTCGTGGTTGCCGAGAGCCATCGCCGTCAGGCCCAGGTTGGACATGGCGCGCATCTCGACCTCGCCGTTGAACTGGTTGAACACCGGCGCGCCCTCCCAGATGTCGCCCGAATCGAGGTGAAGCGAGCGCCCCGCCGGCGGCCCGGTGATCGGCAACAGGTCCGTGCACTGCTGATCGTCGCGGAAACCGCGGATGCATTTAATGATGGTGCCGACGCGCGCGATGCCGCCCACCACCGCGGTGGTCTGCCCCGGCTTCGGCAACAGTCCCAGCCCCTTGTCGATCTGGCCGGGCGCGAAATAGTACGGATAGAACCGCGAGTGCAGGTCCGCGGTGTGGACCAGCGTCAGGTGGATGTCCTGGCCCGCCAGATCCGGTTGGGGCTGCTGGATGATGCAGCCGGTCGCCAGTAGCAATGGAAGGCACAGATAAGCGCGCATGTAGTCTGGTCTTAATGACGCCATGTAGGTGTGCCCTTCAAAAAATGTATACTGCCGAACCGCGTAGGGCTTTCCAAGGACAAACGGACAAAATGCGACGTGCGAAGATCGTCTGCACCCTCGGGCCGGCGTCACGGGAGCCGGCCTTCATCGGACATTTGATCGACGAAGGAATGAACGTCGCACGGATCAACTTCTCGCACGGTGACTACGACGAGCACGCCTCGGTGATTGGCGCAGTGCGGCGCGAGTCGGAGAAACGCGGCCGCCCCGTCGCCGTCCTGCAGGATCTACAGGGTCCGAAGATCCGGGTCGGGCGCTTCGTCGACAAGCAGATCGAGCTCGAGCCGGGCGCCGACTTCACCATCACCACACGCGATGTGCCGGGGACCGGCGAGATCGTCTCGACTACCTACGCCGGCCTGCCGGGCGACGTCAAGGCGGGCGACACGCTGCTGCTAGACGACGGGCTGCTCTCGCTCGAGGTCTCCAGCGTCGACGGCCCGGACGTGCTCACGCGCGTGTTGGTGGGCGGCGTGCTCAAGAACAACAAGGGCATCAACCTGCCGGGCGTCAAGGTGTCGGCGCCCGCGCTCACCGAGAAGGACCGGCGCGACCTCGAGTTCGGCATGCGCATCGGCGTGGACTTCATCGCGTTGTCGTTCGTGCGCTCGGCCGAGGACGTCAAGGAGGCGGTGCGGTTGGCCACGCGTGGCGATCGGCGCGTGCCGGTGATCGCCAAGATCGAGAAGCCCGAGGCGGTCGACCGGCTGTCGGAGATCATCGAGGTGGCCGACGGGATCATGGTCGCGCGCGGCGATCTGGGCGTGGAGATGGGCGCCGAGAAGGTGCCGCTGATCCAGAAGCGCGCCATCGAGGAGACCAACGCGCGCGGCAAGATCATCATCACCGCCACGCAGATGCTCGAGTCGATGATCACCAACCCGCGGCCGACGCGCGCCGAGGCGTCCGATGTGGCCAACGCGGTGCTCGACGGCACCGACGCGCTGATGCTCTCGGGCGAGACCGCCGCCGGCAAGTATCCGCTCCTGGCGGTGCGCACCATGTCGAGCATCATCGAGGAGATCGAGGCCTCGGCGCGCTTCAAGTCGCTGTTCGATTCGGCGACGCTGGCCTTCAACCACGAGGCCAACGCGATCGCCAAGGCGACGGTGGTGGCGGCGAGGCAGATGGGCGCGCAGGCGATCGTGTGCGTGACCGAGTCGGGCGGCGTGGCGCGGCTGGTCTCGGAGTACCGCCCGTCGGCGCACCTGATCGCGCTCACCTCGCAGTCTGACGTGTACCGCCAGCTGGCGCTCTACTGGGGCGTCGAGCCGATCTTGACCACGCCGGCGAAGGACTTTGGCGCGATGGTCGCGACGTGCGAGCGCGCGCTGCTCGAGCGCAACCGCTGCAAGTCGGGCGACCTGTTCGTGATCGCGGTGGCGCTGCCCTTCGGCTCGGGGCTCTCCGCCAACACGCTGCACATCCACCGCGTCAGCTGAAGGTCGCGCGCTCGACCGCGTCGGCGATCGCGCTCTCCAGCACGCGCGGCTCGAACGGCTTCCGGATCACCAGCTCGCACAACCCCACCAGCCGCTCGTGATCGCGTTCGTCGTAGACGTTGCCCGTCACCACGATCCGCCGCACGCTCGGCCAGCCCGAGCGGACCGCCGCGAGGAGCTCGAACCCGTTCATGTCCGGCATGGCCAGATCGGTGACCAGCACGTGCACCGGATTTGCGTGCAACAGCGCCAACGCCTTCGCCCCGCTGGTCGCGCTCAGCACCACCCAATCGCTGCGCCATCGCCGCAAGATGCGCTCGTAGGAGCGCAGCAACAGGGGTTCGTCATCGACCAGCAGAATGATCTTCATCTATCCAATTCATCGGCGGCGGCACGCGGAAAAAGAGGTCAAGATTGCAACGTAAGGATATCACTCGAATCGCAGGCGGCCACCCCGGTTCGCGGGGTGGCGATCGACACCGTTTGGCGGAGCCTATTGGTTGGCGGCGCCGGGCGTGGGCGTGGCGGCGATGGTGAAGTCGGTCGCGTTGTTGCCGCTGTCGTGGCCGTCGGGCAGGCGCTTGATCGATTGCGCGCTCGCGGGGGCGGGTGCGGCGGTGGTGCGCACGAAGGCGTTGGTCGCGCTGCCGTAGCCGACCGAATCGACCACCGCGCCCGCCGCGTCGAGCAGCGCGACGCCGCCGCCGGTCGCCGCCATGGACGCGGAGTAGCGGACGTCGGCGGTGCCGGAGAAGCTGGTCTGCCCGCAGACGAAGAAGCTGCTGATGCTCTGGCCGGTGAAGGTGACCAGCACGACGTCGCTGGTGCCGGACGCCGAGCGGTACACCAGCTCGTAGCCGTTCGGCAGCGTCGCCGCGCCGCAGGTGCTGAACAGCTCGATGAACTCGTCCGAGGCGCCCCCGCTCCCCGCGGTCTGCAGCTCGTTGATGCGCAGCGCGCACACCGTCGATCCGTCGGGGCTCGTCTTCAGATCGGCCCCGGCGAGATCGACGCCCGAGAAATCCAGTGGTGGTGCGGCGTCGTTGCCGGTCGACCCGTCGAGCCCGTGGCCGCCGTCGGGCGTCTGGCCCAGGTTGACGCAGCGGCCGGCGAGACAGCCCTGCCCCGGGGGACACGCCGGATTGTCCTCGGCATGGCAATAGAATCCGGGGCTGCCGAACCGGGGGCTGTAGCAGCCCGCCAACGCAAGAGAGAGCCCGACGAGGAGACGAATGGAGGTCACGCCTTTGATGTATGTCCCGGGCGGTCGCTTTGCTTCAAACGGGACTTGAAGCGATCGGCGACCACGTAGAACGCGGGGACCACCAGCAGGCTCAGCACCGTCGAGACCGTGAGCCCACCGAGCACCACCGCCGCCATCGGGCTGCGCGTCTCGGTGCCCGGCCCGAGCCCGAGGATGGCGGGCACCGCCGACATCATGGTGGCCACGGTGGTCATGAGGATGGGCCGCAGCCGCAGCGGGCCCGCCTTGCGCATCGACTCCAGCGCGTCGAGGTGCTCGTGCTCGCGCACCTGATTGGCGTACTCGACCAGCAGGATCGAATTCTTTTTCACGATGCCCATCAGGAGCAGCACGCCGATCATGCTGAAGATGTTGAGCGTCTTGCCGCTCAGGTACAGGCCGATGGCCGCGCCCGACAGCGCCAGCGGCAAGATCGTGAGCACGGTGATCGGGTGCAAGAACGAGTTGAACTGGCTGGCGAGCACCATGTACGCGACGAGGATGCCGATCGCCAGCGCAAAGAACAGCCCGCTGGTGGTCTCCGCGAGCTGCGAGGCCTGACCGCTGGCGACGGTGTGGTAGCCGATCGGCAGGTCCTTGGCGAGCGTGTCGACGTACGCCATGACCTCCTGCTGCGAGTGTCCGGGCGCGACGTTTCCGGTGATGCCGATGGCGCGCTCACGGTCGAGCCGGTTGATCATCTGCAGCACCGCGGTCTCCTTGCGCGTCACCATCAGCGACATCGGCACCGTCGCGCCGCTCTGCGTGCGCATGCGGATCTCGCCCAGATCTTCGGGGCGCGTGCGCTGGGTGGCCATCAGCCGCATGCGCATGTCGATGCGCCGCCCATCGACGGAGAACTTGCCGACGATGTTGCCGCCGATCAGCGTGCTCACCGCGTTGCCGAGGTCGGCCATCGAGATCCCGAGGTCGTTGGCGCGGCGACGGTCGGGGGTGATCTGCACCTCGGGCGCGCCGACCTGGTAGTCGGTCGAGAGGTCGGTGGTCATCCCGCTGGTCGCGAGCTGGTCCTTCAGCTTCAGGGCGGCGGTGACCAGCGTGTCCCAGTCGGAGCCGCGCACGGTGAAGTCGACCGGATATCCCTTGGACACGCCGAATCCCTGCTGCGACGGATCCTGCACCGAGGCGCGCACGCCGGCGATCGTCGAGAGCTGCTTGCGCAGCTCCTGCGAGAGCTGCAGCGCCGAGAGCGCGCGCTGCTTGGGCGGCACCAGCGTCAGCGTCATCGAGCCGGACGTGCCCGAGAGCGTCGAGAGGATGCGCGCCACCTCGGGGCGCTTGGCGAGGATCTGCTCGGCGCGATCGATGAGCGGCTTGGCCGCGCCGATGCTGGTGCCGGTCTCGGTCTGGATGCGCACGTTGAGCTGGCTCTGGTCCTGCGAAGGGATGAACTCCGTCGGAATGCGCGGGACCAGCACCATCGATCCCGCGAGCAGCAGCGCGGCGGCGGCCAGCACCGTCCACGGCCGGGCCAGGCCGCGCGCGAGCACGCTCGCGTAGCCGCGCTCCAGCGCATCGAACGCGCGATCGACCGCGCGCCCGACCGCGCTGCGCCCCTCGCGCGAGGTCTGCAGGAACTGCGCGCAGCGCGCGGGCGCCAGCGTGATGGCCTCGAAGTAGGAGAGCAGCACCGCGACCGAGAGCGTGACGCCGAACTGGAAGAAGAATCGGCCGATGATCCCCTTCATGAAGATCACCGGCAAAAAGATCGCGATCACCGCGATGGTCGCGGCCAGCGCCGCGGTGGTGATCTCCTTGGTCCCGTCGGCGGCCGCGACCGCCCTCGCCTTCCCCATCTCGGCGTGGCGGTAGATGTTCTCCATCACCATCACCGCGTCGTCGACCACCAGGCCGACCGCCAGCGACAGGCCGAGCAGCGTGAAGGTGTTGAGCGTGAAGCCGAAGAAGTAGGTGACCGCGATGGTGCCGAGGAGCGACATCGGGATCGCCAGCACCACGTTGAGCGTGCTCGACAACGATCCGAGGAACAGCCAGCACACCAGCGCGGTCAAGATCAGCGCCAGGAACAGCTCCAGCTCGATCTCGTTGACCGACTCTTCGATGAAGATGGTGGTGTCGGCGAGCACCTCGACCTTCATCCCCTTGGGCACGTTGCGCTGGATCTCGGCGACCTTCTCGCGGATCGCCTTGGCCACCGCCACCGCGTTGGTCCCGCGCTGCTTCAAGACGCCGAGCGCTTGCAGCGGCTCGCCGTCGAGCTGCGCCAGCGTGGTGACGTCCTCGAACCCGTCCTCGACCAGCGCCACGTCCTCGAGGTGCACCGGCGCGTCGTTCACCTTGCGGATCACCAGCTTCTTGAGCGCGTCGAGATCGATGGCCTCGCCGAGCAGGCGCACGTTGAGCTGCCGCTGGCTGGTGTCGAGCGTGCCGCCGGGGAGCTCGATGTGCTGCTTCTGGATGGAGCCGATCACGTCGTTCACCACGATGCCGCGTTCGTTCATGCGATCGGTGTCGAGCCAGATGCGGATGTTGCGGTCGAGGTAGCCGTTGAGCTGGATCTGCCCCACGCCCTCCACGGTCTGCAGCTTCTCCTGCACCTGGTACTTGGCGACGTCGGAGAGCAGCTGGCGCGCGAACGGGCCGTACACCCCGACGGTGACGATTGGCGTGTCGTCGGGGTTCGACTTGGACACCGACGCCGCCGGCACGTCGGCCGGGAGCGAGCGCTGCGCCTGCGCGACCTTGGCCTGCACGTCCTGCAGCGCGAGGTCGACGTTGCGCGAGATGTCGAACGAGCAGGTGATGCGCGCCGAGCCCTGCCGCGCCTGCGCCTGGATGGTCTGCACGCCTTCGACCTGCGCCAGCGCCTGCTCGAGCGGCTGCAAGACCTCGCGCTCGACCGCCGACGGCGACGCGCCGGGCCACGAGAGGCTGACCGAAACGTTCGGGTAGTCGACGTCCGGATACTGGCTGATGCCGACGCGGCTGATGGCGATCACGCCGAACAGCACGGTGCACATCATCAGCATCCAGGCGAAGACCGGATTCTTGATCGAGACGTCGGTGATGTTCACGGGCCGGCCGCTCCCGCCGCGGGCGCGCCGGCGTTGAGCGACTCGGGCGTCACCTTCGTCACGCGCACCTTGGCGCCCGTCGAGAGCGGCTCGGCGCCGCGCACCACCAGCTGGTCGCCGGCCTTCAACCCCGAGCGCACCTCGACCCAACCCTCCTTGGTGCTCATGCCGAGGACTAGCGGGTGCTCCTTGGCGACCTCACCCTCGATCACGTAGGCGACATAGCCGTGGTCGGTGGCGCGCGCGGCGCTGCGTGGGATCAGCGGAGCGTCGCGCGTCGAGCCCAGGTTGATGGTCACGTCGCAGAACGAGCCCGGCCGCAGCCAGTACTTGTGCTCGTCAGCGGTCACCTCGCCGGTGATCGAGATCATGTGCGTGGTGGTGTCGGCGGACGCGGAGACCAGCGTCAGCTTGGCGTTGAAGGTCCGCTGCGTCTCGCGCATGGCGAAGTTGGCGACCATCCCCGGCTTGAGGCGCGGCGCGTCGTCGGGCTCGACCTGGAAATGGAGCAGCATCGGGTCGGAGCGCAACAGCGTGGCCATCACGTAGCCGGCTTGCACGTACTGCCCGGTCTCGATGGTGCGCGTCTGGATCACGCCGTCGATGGGCGCGATCACCGACGAGTCGCGCAGGTTCACCTGGGCGGTCTTGAGCGCCTGCGCGGCGACCTCGACGTCGGCCTTCGCGGTGAGCACCTTGGTCTTGTTGGTCGCCAGCTCTTCGCCCGGGATGAGCCCGGGATGATCGGCGGTCGCTCCCTCTCGGCGGGCGACCATGGCCTCGGCGTCGGCCTGCGTGGCGTTGGTCTTGGCCAGCGACGCCCTGGACTGCGCGACCGCCAGCGCGTAGCGCTCGGAGTCGATGTTCACCAGCGCGGCGCCCCGCTTGACCTGCTGTCCCTCGGCGAACAGCACGCGATCGACCACACCCGCCACGCGCGCCGTCACCTGGACCCGCTCGAACGCGTCGATGGTGCCCGGCGCCTGCACCAGGTAGTCGACCTTCTTCGCCTCGACCAGGATCACGTCGACGCTGAACACCAGCGCCTGACGGCCGGCGCGTGGCGCGGGATCCTTCTTGTCCCCGCACCCCACCACCATCGCCGCGATCGGCGCCAACCACAGAATTCCGCGCATCACCTGGACGCTCCCTTCGGCTTTCCGACTTGCGGCAGCTCGTCCGAGAGCGGACCCAGGCCGAGCGTATAGCGGAGGTTCAGGTAGGCCTGCTCCATCGACAGCTTGGCCGAGGCGCGCGTGACCTCCGCATCGTAGCGGCTGGCGTTGGCGTCGGTCACCTCGATGGCCTTCGCCAGGCCCTGCTTGTAGAGGATGGCCGTCTCGTCGGTGTTCTTCTGCGCACTGCCGACCGCCTGCTCCGAGATCTGGTAGACCGCGCGCGCCGCGTGCAGCGCCGCGACCGCGATCGCCAGATCGGTCGCCACCGAGCGGCGCAAGGCACGCTCGTCGAGCGACGCGCTCTCCAGCTGCGCGACGCGCGTGCGCCGATCGGCGTAGCGCACGCCCGCGTCGTAGATGGTCCAGGTGAGCGTGAGCTGCGCGGTGAGCGAGGTCGCCACGTCGGTGGGCAGCGGATCGATCAGCTGATGGACCTGCGCCGACAACCCGAGCGTCGGCGCCAGCCGGTAGAGCGGCTCCTGCGCGAAGTAGCGCAGCGCCTGCGTGTGCTCGGCGGCCGCCTTGACATCGGGGCGGCGGGCCTCGGCGCGGCGCGCCACGTCCTCCGGCTTCCAGCTGTTGTGACGCGCGTTGTCGGTGGTGGTCTCGGGCGCGACCAGCGGAACCTTGATCGGCTTGCCGACCAGGAACGCCAGCTCGAGGTAGGCGCGCTGCACGTTGCCTTGCGCGGCCGCCGCCTGGCTCTGCGCCTGGGCCACCGCGACGCTCGCGCGCGTCACGTCGTTGGAGCTGGTGAGCCCCGCCGTCGCCCGCGCGGAGGAGTCCTCGAGATCCGACTGCGCGCGCTCGAGGCGCCGTTGCGCCGCGATCAGGAGCTGGTCGGTGGAGAGCGCGGTGACGAATGCGTTGGTGGTGTCGAACGCGAGCAGCCGCAGATCTTCGACCGCTCCCCAGCGCTCCGACGCGAGCGCGTGCTTCGCCTGCCAATAGAGCGGCAGCGCCGAGGCGTTCAAGAGCGGCTGATTGAGGGTGACCGCCGCGTCCCCGGAGAAGTTTCGTCCCGCCTTGTCCGCGATCGTTCCCACGCTGCCCGCGCCCTGCCCGACGAGCGTCGGAAGAAACCCGCTGCGCGCGCGATCGAGCCCGCCCACCGCCGCCTCGACCCGCAGCGGCGTCTTGAGCGAGCGCTCGTTGTTCTCCAGCGCCAACGAGATCGCGGCGTCGAGCGTGAGCGGCTCGTCGGCCGCGCGCGCGGGTGTCGGCAACAGCATCAGGCCGAGCATCAACGCGCGAACTTCCAATGGTCCCCCTCGCGACCCGAGAATATGCCGAACGAACCAGGGTTCACAAGGCGATCGAGAGGGCGAGTAGATGGGCCAGCAGGTCCAGCTCCTGCGGCGAGCACTTGCGCGTCAGGAGCCGTTCATCGAAGGTGGCGAGCGGTGCGCGCGCGCGCAGGTGATCGACCGTGAGCTTGAAGTTGCGTGGCGCGGTCGGCTCCAACTGCGATCCGAGCGCGCCGTAGTGCGTCCCCTGCTCGCGCAAGATGAAGGGCGTCTTGCCGCTGCGACGGAAGAGATAGAGCACCGGCTCGATCACTTCGCTGCGCGTGGAGACCTCTCGCTTGGTCGTGCGGTTTCTGATCAGCCCGCCGGTCGCCAGAGCGCGCGGCAGGTCGAACTTCTTCTCCTTGACCACGTCCACGGTCTGGGTGCGCGTTCGTTGCGTCGCGCGGAGGAGCGCCGAAATGTCGTTCCACGGCAGGCGCTCTTCCGCTTGATCCGACGCGACGAGCGCATCGTCGTCCAGGCGAAAGCGCCGCAGCGAGATCATCGCGCCGGAAGGCACCACGTCGGAGGCCAGGCACGCGATCGCCTCATGCCCGCGCCGACGCAGGTTCTGCAGGAGCGATTCCGCGCGCGCTTCGTCGGGCGTGGACAGCACGATGGCTGGCAGGCCGGCGCTCAGCTTGAGTCGCTCTCCGTACGCGAGCGTTCCCAGATCGGCGGCGAGCGCTTCCGCTTCGCGCTCGATGGGCGTGCCCAACCGAGCGATCGCGATCACGCGCATCCGACCATCATACGCCCACCTGTCGACGGTAGGAGCTAGAGGCGGGCGAGGATCTGCAGCGCTTCGGCGACGTGTTGCTTCGCGCGCAGCTGCGAGCGGAACACGTGCCGGACCACGCCCTGCTTGTCGATCACGAAGGTCTCGCGGCCGGGGATCACGCCCAGGGTGGCCTTGATGCCGTAGCGCTCGCGCACCACGCCGCCCTGGTCGGCGAGCAGCTGGAACTGCAGCCCGTGCTTGTGCGCGAACGACGAGTGCGAATCGAGCGAGTCGCTGCTGATGCCGATCACTTCCGCGCCGGCGGCGACGAACTCCTCGTAGGCGTCGCGGAAGCTGCACGCTTCGGCGGTGCAGCCGGGCGATTCGTCTCGCGGGTAGAAGAACAGGACCACGCTCTTCTTGCCGGCGAAGCTCGACAGCGCTACCTCGACGCCGCCGGCGCTCGACAGGCGGAAGTCCGGGGCGTGCTGTCCGACAGCTACGGGGATGCTCATGTTGCTTGGATGCGACCTGCCCTCACATCGGCTCGTAATGAATTCAGCTACTTGTCGAATTACCCTTGACGATCCGTCGCGGAATGAATATTCATTCCGCTGTGGTGCTGAAGCCGGTCGAGACCGAGAAAGCCGACACGATCCTCGAGGCCGCCCTCGAGCTGTTCGTCGAGCGCGGCTTCCACGGCACGGCGGTTCCGCTGGTGGCAGAGCGGGCGGGCGTGGGCCTGGGCACCATCTACCGCTACTTCGACAGCAAGGAAGCGCTGGTCAACGCGCTCTACCGGAAGTGGAAGGGCGCGATCGCGGCGCGCGTCCTCGACGACTTCCCGAGCGATCGTCCGCCGCGCGAGCAGTTCCGCACGGTGTGGGATCGAATGGCCGAGTTTGCCGTCGCCCACCCGCGTGAATTCGCGTTCCTGGAGCTGCACCACCACGGCCGGTATCTCGACCCGGAGAGCCTGGCCATGGAGAACAACATCGTCGGTTTCGGCATCGCCATGGTGAAGAAGGCGCAGGCCGACCAGGTGCTCAAGCAGGCGGATCCGGCGCTGCTGATGGCGTTCTCCGACGGTGCGTTCCTCGGCGTGTTCCGCGCGGGGCTCGAAGGGCGGATCCCGCTCACCAAGGACGCTTTGATGGCCGCCGAGCAGTGCTGCTGGGAGGCAGTCCGCGCCTGAGTCCCTTTTTTTTGACCCAAAAGCGGAATGAACGTTCATTCCCCAACCTACTCAAGGAGAGCTGCACATGTCCAAGAAGTCGCTGACCATCCTGATCACGGGCGCCACCTCCGGCATCGGCCGCCACGCGGCGCTGCACCTGGCGCACCTCGGCCATCGCGTCTTCGCGACCGGCCGCAACCCCGCCGCGCTCGAGCTCCTGAAGACCGATGCGCGCGACACCCGCCTCGAGACCCTGGTCCTCGACGTTACCGACCCCGCGTCGGTGGCGGGCGCCAAGGCGAGCGTCGACGCGCGCACCGGCGGGCACGGCCTCGACGTGTTGGTGAACAACGCAGGCTACGGGGTCTTGGGTCCTACCGAAATGATCAGCGACGAGGACATGCGCGCGCAGTACGAGACCAACGTGTTCGGCCTGATGGCGGTCACGCGCGCCTTCCTGCCGCAGATGCGCGAGCGCGGCGCGGGCCGCATCATTAATGTGAGCAGCCTGGGCGGGCGGTTCACGCTGCCGCTGTTCGGCGTCTACAACTCGACCAAGTACGCGGTCGAGTCGCTCTCCGACGCGCTGCGCGTGGAGCTGCGGCCGTTCGGTGTGCAGGTCTCGCTGATCGAGCCCGGGGTGATCGACACCGGGTTCACCGATCGCTCGATGATCGAGGCGTCGAAGTACCGCCGCGCGGATTCGCCGTACGCGCCGGTGCTCGACCGCGCCGAGGACATGCGCAAGTTCAGCGACAAGACGGCGGTCGGGCCGCGCTGCATTTCGCGCGCGATCGAAAAGGCGGCGACCGCGCGCCGGCCGAACGCGCGCTACGTCGCGCCGCTGCGCGCCGGATTCGCGATGGGCTTTCTGCGCGCGCTGCCGGAGCGTTGGGCCGACGCGCTGCTGGCGCTGGCGCTGGGCTTCACGCGCCGCCGGTTCGCGCGGCAGCTCGCGTCGACGTCCAAGGCGCTCCAGCTGCAAGGTCGCTAGGCAGGTTTCGAAACCATTCATCCAGGAGAGATCATGAGGAACGTTCTGTATTCGGGCCTTCTGTTGAGCGGACTCTTCGCGGCCGCGCCGGCGCTCGCCGACGAGCCCTGGGAGCAGGTCAGCGATCAGAAGGGAATCGTCGTCGATCGCCGCAAGGTCGAGGGATCCAAGCTGAAGGAGTTCCGCGGCCGCGGTGTGGTCGACGCGCCGCTCGCGTCGCTGCTGTCGGTGTTCAACGACATCGACAAGGGCACCGAATGGATGGATTCGTGCAGCAGCTCGAGCCTGGTCGAGGATCGCGGCGAGCGATCGAAGATCGCCTACAACCGCACGCGCGCGCCGTGGCCGGTGTCGGATCGCGACGTGGTCCTGAGCAACACGGTCACCTTCGACGAGCGCGAGGGCGTGGTCCGCATCGAGGTCACGTCAGTCGATCACCCCAACATGCCGCCGGTCAACGGCGTGGTGCGCATGCCGTCGCTGCGCGGCCACTGGTATCTGTGGGCGGAGCCGGACGGCAAGACCCGCGTCGAATACCAGGTGCACGCCAACCCCGGCGGAGCGCTGCCCAACTGGCTGGTCAACTACGTCTCCAAGGAACTCCCGTTCAAGACCATTCAAGGGTTGCGGGCGCAGGTGAAGCGACGCAGCTATCCGGAGTTCGAGAAGCATCTGCGCGGGCTGCCGGAATACAAGGCGATCGAGGAGCACGGTCGCACCGCCCAGCGATGAGATGCCTCACGGGCACGCGCCCGCGGCCACGGTGCAGTTGGTGCACTGGTACTGCGCGCAGGCCTCGGCGTTGCTCTGCGAGTCGCTGACCACCTGCGTGTCATTGCACAGGCCGGTGACGTCGCTGTAGAGCGCGAACTCGTAGGTGCCGCCGTCGCCCATGGTGAGCAGCGTGTAGCCGGGATAGCTCGGACGGACACAGCCGCCCGCTTCGGTGGGAGAGTTGGCCACCACCGAGACGATCACCAGCACGCACTTCGACCCCGGATCCTGCACGCCGACGCGGTAGATCAGCGTCGAGCTGCCGATGGGCTGGCCGCCGCAGGTCTTGCCGGTCGACGACTGCTGGCAGTGGCCACCCTGGCAGACCAGCCCGGTGCAGCAGTTGGACGAGCTGGTGCACGCCGCGTTGGCGCCGCCGCAGCTCGGCTTGGTCGGCGGATTGCACCAGCCGAGGTTGTACCCCTGGTCCACGTCGACGCACGTCGATCCGTCGTGGCAGCCGTTGGGGCAGCACATGCGTCCCGCCGTACCGCACTGGGACTGCGTCTCGCACAGCCGCGTGTGCGGATTGCAGGTGGTCGGGCTGTTGTTGTAGTTGCACATCAGATCGCCGCGCGCGCCGCGACTGCAGCAGGCCTCGCCGACCTGGGTGCCGCACTCCTCGCACTTGTTGGTCGCCGGGTTGCAATAGTTGGAGTCGGTGGCCTCGCCGCGACAGCGGGTCGCGATCGGCTTCCCGCAGCACTCGAGCGAGCGCTCGCCGCAGCAGTAGGGCTTGAGCCCCGGCGCGCTCGAGAACAGCTTCCCGTAGAACGTGTGATAGAGCGAGCCCTCCATGCCGAGCGTCAAGAGATCGATGCGGCCGAGTGAGTCCTCGCTCGCGCGCGGCGCGATCCCCGTCTCCCCGGCGCAGTCCACCAGCCGGTGCCAGCCGGACCAGCCGACCTGGTAGGTCTTCTCGTACAGCCCCCGGTCGCTCGCCTGGACGAACACGTCGAGGTGGTCGACGCCCGACGACACGATCGTTCCGCCGGAGTTGCCGAACAGCTGGATTCCGAGGTCGTCGAAGCCGCCGAAGGTGTCGTCGTCCATCCAGAAGTGCGTCGCCCCGCCGAGGCTGTTCTGCACCATCCCGTCGATGTGCATGCCGGCCCAGCTCACCGCAGTGGGAGGCGCGTAGAGGTTGTTGGCGCCGCCGAGGAGCTGCCACTGCCCGACGTTCCAGAACGCGCCGCCGTAGCCGGTGATCTGGTAGAGCCGCCCGTCGGTGCCGATCACGAAGATGTGCAGCTTGTAGTCGGTGGACGCGATCGCCACCGGCGCGTACGTGACGCCGCCCAGGTTGACCCAGTCGTACCAATAGGTGCCGCTGCGCGTGCGCGTCCAGGTGCTGCCGTCGGCGTACTTGGCCGCGGCTAGAACGACCCGCCCGTGCGACTGGACCGCGGCGGGCGATTCGCAGCGAAAGCCGTCGCCGAGGTCGTCGGGGGCGCTCCAGTGATCGCCGTCGCCGGTGCGGTGCTGCAGGTGGCAAGCCGACGCGTTCGCCGGGATGGTGGCGGCGTAGAACAGCTCGTACTGGCCGGCGCCCAACGAGACGATGGCCGGCGTGCCGTAGACGGCGCCGAGGACGGCGCGGCTCCAGGCGGCGTTCCAGCCGGGATACTGCGGGAAGAAGGTGACGAAGCCCTCGGCCGTCGAGTCCGGGGTGTCGATGATGCCGCCACAGCCCGCCGCGACGACGGAGAGGATGGTGAAGAGACAGGTTCGCATGGGAGTCCTCCTGCGGGGTCAACGGTCGGACCGGCGTTTCTTCTCGCGAAACTTCTTTTCGCGAAGAAAACCCCGCCGCTTCGTTCACCAGTAGGGAGGGACCACCGTGAGCTTCCTTGCTTGATCTGCGCCCGCATCGCGTGCTGGGATGGCCCACCTTGCCGCTTCCGGATCTGGCCTCCCAGCTCGCGCACGATCACCGCGATGCGCTGTATGCGTTCGCGCTGACCTTATCCGGAGATCCCGCGGAGGCGTCCGACCTGGTGCAGGACACGTTCGAGCGCGCGCTGCGGCGACTCGAGCGGCTGCGGCCGGACACCAACGCGCGCGCCTGGCTGTGCACGATCCTGCACCACCTGTTCGTCGACAAGTGGCGCTCGAAGGCGGCGCGGCCGACGCATGACCCGCTCGACGATCACGCGCTCACGCTGGCCGGCCCCGAGCTCGAGCCGCCGCCGGCGTGGGCGGACGTCGGGCACGACGAGATCTGGGGCTGCGTCGGGCGGCTCGAGCCCGAGCTGCGCCAGGTGTACGAGCTGTTCGCCGCCGACGGGCTGTCGTACCAGCAGATCGCCACGCGGCTGGAGCTGCCGATGAACACGGTGGGAACGCGCCTGTTGCGGGCGAGAAAGAAGCTGCGCGAGTGTCTCTCGAGCCACCGCAAGGAGGACGGCCGATGAGCCCGGAGTGCGAGAAGGTGGGCGCGTTCGTCGACGGGCAGCTGTCCGCAGAGGAGGCGGCGGCGTTCCGCGAGCACCTGCGCACCTGCGAAGCGTGCACCGCCGAGGTGCGCGAGCTGATGGTGCTGGCGACGGTGGAGCAGGCGCACGTGCGCGGCAAGCGGCCGGCAGCGGCAGCACCGGAGCAGCCCGCCTCGGCGTCAGCGCAGGTGATCTCGCTGGCGGCGCGGCGGCGGCGGCGGATCTTGTTCTCGACGATCGGAGCGGGGCTCGCCGCGGCGGCGGCGATCGCGTTGTACTTCAAGCGCGATCCCGGGCCGGAGCTGCTGGCGATGGCCGCCGAGCGGCCGATCGAGCTGCGCATCGCGTACGGGCCCGCCGATCGCTGGCGGCCGTACGGCACCACGCGCGCGGCGGGCGGCGCGGGCGAGCCGGTGGCGCTCGAACGCATGGCGGCGCTCGAGCGGCGCGGCGATCTGCACGGCGTGGGCGCGGGCTATCTGTTGTCGGGCGATCCGAGACGCGCCGCGGAGCGACTAAAGAAGGCGGCGCGATCGCCGGACGTCGACGCCGATCGCGCGCTCGCCGCGTTGCTCGAAGGCAAACGTGAAGCCGCGCTGGCGCAGCTCGATGCAGTGCTGGGGGCGGCGCCGCGCCATCCGCAAGCGACCTGGAACCGCGCGATCGTGCTGCGCGATCTCGGGCTGCCGCTGGCCGCTGCCGAGCAGCTCGACGCAGTCGCTGCGCTCGGCGAAGCGGGCTGGAGCGACGAGGCGCGCACCCGCGCGGCCGGGTTGCGCGCCGCCGAGCAGCAGCGCGCCGGCGCGTGGGACCACGCCGACAAGAGCGTGGTCGCGTGGTCGACGGCGAACGCGCCGCTGCCCGACGAGGTCCTGCGCGCGTATCCGAGCTTCACGCGCCACTACTTCTATCATGCGCTGCGCCTGGCCCGCACCCGCGAGCGGATCTCCGCGCTGGCGCCGATCGCCGGGGCGCTCGATCGCGACGCCGGGGACCACCTGCTCGCCGGCCGCGTCGCCCGTGCGCTCGCGGGCCGCGCGACCGTGCCTGCCGAGCTGACCGCGCGCTACGCGGATCTGATCGCGCAGCGCGCCACGCTCGACGGCGCCGCGCTGCGCGCCTTCCTCGATCGCGCCAAACGGACGGGCGACGACGACTTCTACCTCGGCGCCATCCTCGCGACCGGCGCCGCCGACGCGCGCCTCGACGAGGTGCGACGGTTGGTCGCGCAGGCGCACGATCCGTGGTTCGACGCCATCGCCGCCGGGCTCGCGGCCGAGCGCGAGGCGAACGCCGGCCGGCCGGTGGACGCCGAGACGCGGCTGACCCGCGCGCTCGCCGACTGCAAGCAGGGCCACGCCGACTATCGCTGCGTGTTCCTGGCCTACGACCTGGCCTCGCTGCAGCGCGGCCTGCACCGCATCGCCGAGGCGCGCGCCGTCGGCGGCGAAGGTTGGCGGCTGGCCGAGCGGGTCGCGCTCTACAAGGCGTCCGACTTCCTGTTCCTGCTCGCCGACGTGGCGCGCATGCGCAACGACCAATCGATGATGAACGGGTACCTCGCCGAGGGCCGCCTGCGCGATCCCTCGTGCGAAGCGCAGCGCTCGGTGCACGAGATGACCGCGATGGCGCGCATGGTCGCGCTCGATGCGCCCGGCGCGCGTGCGGCGCTCGATCGCGCGCCGCGCTGCGACCAGCCGGTGACGCTGCAGCGCGCCGACCTCCTGGCCTTTCTCGCACGCGCCGGGCTCACGCGGCCCGACGAGGTCGCGCAGCTTCCCGCCGAGCTGAAGAAGGCCGGGGCGGCGCTCTCGCCGGGAGATCGCCTGTATGCGGAGGTGCTCGCCGCGCGGCTTTCGGCGGTGCAGGATCCGGAAGCCGCGCTGAAGACGCTGCCGGCCGTGCTGGCCAGCGCCGAGGCGCGACGCGACGACGTGGATGCGCAGCGCGCCGCCGCGTACGCCCGGCTCACGCTCGCGGTCGAAGCGGCGCGCGCGCATCACGAAGGCGCGGCGCTCGACTGGCTGGCCGGCAAGACCCGGGCGCCGGCGCGCTGCGCGCTCGCCATCGCGGTGGACGACCAGCGATCGATCGCCGTCTCGCGCGGCTCGAGCGGCGAGGTGGTGGGCGCGTTCGACGGCGCGCGCAAGTCGGACGCGCTCGAGACCGCGACGCTCGTTCCCGCCAACGTGCGCGCCGCCCTGGTCGCGTGCGCCGACGTGGTGGTGTTCGCGCAGCCGCCGCTGAACGGCCTCGCGCACCTGTTGTCCGATACCATCGCCTGGGGCTATCGCATCGGCGGCCCGCCCTCCCCCGCGCCGGGCTCGACGCCGCGCCGGCTGGTGGTCGCGGACGTGGCGGTGCCCGAGCGGCTCGGCCTCCAGCGGCTGCGGCCACGCCTCGTCGAAGGTCCCGGAGTGACCACGCTCACCGGTACGGACGCGACCCCCGCGCGCGTGCTCGCCGAGATGGAGAGCGCCACCGAGGTCGAGATCCACGCGCACGGCTGGGTCGATCTCGCGATCTCCGACGCCTCCCTGATCGCGCTGGCGCCCGATCGCGACGGCGACTTCACGCTAACCGCCGGTCAGATTCGCCGGCACCGGCTCGCCGGCCATCCGGTGGTGGTGCTCGCGGCGTGTCACGCAGCCGAGGTCGCGCCCTTCTATCACCACGCTTGGAGCCTGCCGGCGGCGCTGATCGAGGCCGGCGCGCGCGCGGTGTTCGCGTCGCCCGAGCAGTTGCCAGACGCCGGCGCGGCCGCGTTCTTCGACGGCGTGCTGACCCGAATTCGCGGCGGGTCGTCCCCGGCGACCGCGCTGCGGGACGAGCGCGCGTCTTGGCTTGCAAAGGGTGTGAGCTGGGTCGCAAGCGTCGTGCTCTTCGACTAACTCACGGGTGGCCCGGGACTTGCCTTGATGCGGCGGCAGTTTGGAGGCACCAATGAACAAGCTCGTGACCCTGTCTCTCGGGATGACCCTCGTCGCCGCCGGCTGCGGCCAGCTCCCCGCGAACGACGGTACCGAAGAAGCGGTTTCGATGGGAACCTACTACGTGGACGACTGCGGCCGCGTCATGCAGCGCTGGGCCACGGATCTGTCGACCTGGGACCAGCAGACGCCGATGTGGATCTATCCGCACCCGATCGTCATCGTCACCTACACCATCGACGGCTCGGATCTGCTCGACATCTATGGCGTCGATTTCGCCGACGAGAGCAACCCCACCGTCGCGTTCTGGGCCGTCGGTGACGTGGACGACGTCGACACGATCCAACGCTTCGCCGACGTGCTGCACGACCCGCCGCCGCAGATCGCAGGCGGGGCTGGCCAGGCACCCGCCCCTCTTCCGAAGAAGCCCATCAAGCCCAAGGACGCGCAGTGCTGGAGCTCGATCGTCATCGGGGACGCCCTCGATCGCTATGCCTCGCTGACCACTCCGCTTCCCGCTCCCGTCTCGTCCGTGCAGGCGAGTGGCGGCGGCGGCGGCGTGGTGCGCGGCGGTTCCAGCCACATCCACACCCGGCAGTAGCGTCGCCGCTAGCCGGCTCTTGTAGCTTCCCAGGCTACAGCACGAATCTTCGAGAAGATTTCTCGCGCGCCCCGTTCTCCTGGCGGACCCCCAAACAGGAGAACGGAACATGCGCAGACTCACGCTCCCCCTCATGCTGGCGATGCTCGGACTTTCGTCGGTAGCCCACGCCGATGACCGGCAAGAGATCTATCTGGTGCAGCTCCACAAGGCCAAGATCAACACCACGCGCGGCACGGCCGACAACGACTCGGTCCACTTCGAAGTCAGCCTGTTCGACACCGTCAATTCAGTGCGCCACCAGGACTGGCCGGTCGACGAGACCAACCTGCCCAATGTGCTCGGCGGCGACTGGCTCGGCCTCGGCGACGCCAACCTGCGGCCGCAGCTCGCGCAGGAGTTCTCCAGCGAAGTCACCATGCACTCGACCGACAACCTCGACGTCGAATACTGGTTCATCGATCAGCTCGCGGACCGGGCCGACCCGAACAAGGCGCAGCGCGACTTTGTCGACGTCGCGGGCAAGATCAAGGACATCGTCGACGCCGGCGCCGACCTGGTCGACTCCATCGGCGAGCCCGACGCGATCGCGGTTGCCACGGTCGTCCAGACCGTCGTCGACGTCGCCGCCGACATCATCGACTTCATCTTCGGCGGCTCGAGCGGGCCGGTCGATTGCGACGGCCTGGTGCTCACCGACAAGCTGTCGTTCAGCGCCGCCGACCTGTTGCAGAAGACCACCGCCGCCGGGGGCACGCTGGTGCTGACCAAGAAATACAACAACGTCGCCTCGCCCGGCGGATGCGGCGGGCCCGACACCGACGTGTACCTGACCATCACGCACTCCGGCTCGCTGGTCGACTTCGCCAACGATCCGACGCCGCTCGGCCGGATGCCGGCGGCCGGCGCGCGGCCGGCGCTGTGGAACGGCGCCTGGGGCGACTCGCCGTGGCTCGCCAGCTCGCGCCTGGTGGTCAACGCGAGCACCTACGTGCCGCCCGTGCAGGTGATCCACCTGCCGCTGCGCACCCTGTCCACGCGCAGCCCGCTGCTCCTCGACAGCACCACCACCACCAAGCTCAACAACAACAACCCGCCGGTGTCTCCGAACCACTCGTTCGACGTCAGCGAGAAGGATTCGGCCGGCGTGTCGGTGGTAGCGTTCCACGACGACAACCGCGTGACCCACGTCGAGCGCATCGATCCGGCGTACGTCGCGGATCGTTGGCCGGCGAAGTACATCATCTTCCATTCGCTCGGCTTGTTCGGCGGCGTCTCGACCGCGCCGATCAGCTCGAGCGTAGCCGCCTCGTCCACGCTCGGCTCGCTCCCCGGCGTGCCCGAGGGACAGCTCGCCGACACCGTGCACCTCGACAGCAACGTCACGCTGCGCCTGTACGAGCTGGTGAACGGGCAGCGCAACGTGGTCGGCTACCGCATTCGCTACACCCGCGTCGACGGCAACGGCGCGTTGCTCACCGACATCATGCTACAGCCCTCGGCGCGCACGCCGCAGTAACGCGTCTCCAACCGCGGCACGCGTGCCCCGGTCGGCTCGGAAATCAGACGCCGCCCACGGCGAAGTCCGCGAGCCGCCGGGGCCGCGCGCTGGCGCACCGATTGCTCTAGCACCACGACATGCGCTACCTCTTCAGCCTCTCGCTCCTCTGTCTCGTCGGTTGCGGCGACACCACCAACAACGGCAACCCCGATCTCGCCGCCACGGTAGGCTGCGAAAAATCGCTCGCCGCCGGTTGTGTGGGCCAGACGTGCCCGTCCACCCTGGCAGCCGCCCGACCCGCCTTCTGCGACGGCAGCCCGCAGAGTGATCACGACTTCCTGTCCAGCGCGCCCTGCCAGGGCCTGCAACAACTGATCGTCGCCGGCGTCGACACCGCGACGGTCTACTACTACGACGCCGGCGGCCTGCTGGTCGCGGTGGTCGCCGAGAGCGCCAACTTCGGCGGGAGCAGCGTGTGCATCGCCGGCCCCTCGACCTTCGTCGTCCCGACCGGCTGCACCACCAATCAGCTCGCGCTGTGCTCGCCGGTCGACGGCGGCCACGACTGACCGGCAGGAGAGGGCCTGCTGGCGTGGTACAATCGACGCGACCATGCCACCGCATCGGTTCGTCTCGCGGCTGCTCCTGTTGGTGCTGCTGGCTTCGCCTTCCGGCCCGGCGTGGGCGCAGTCCGCCGTGCAATCGGCCAGGGCGCACTACCAGGAAGGCACCAAGCACTACAACCTCGCCGACTACGCCAAGGCGCTCGACGAGTTCAAGAGCGCGTACCTCGCCAAGCCCGACGCGGCGTTCCTGTTCAACATCGCGCAGTGCCAGCGGCAGCTCGGCCAGTACGACGCGGCCGAGAAGTCGTATCGGGCGTTTCTGCGCGAGAAGACCGACCTGCCGCCGAAGACGCGCGATCAGGTGAAGGCGCTGATCGCGGAGATGGAGAACGCGGTGCGCGAAGGGATGGCCAAGCAGCCACCGACGGGGACCATGCCGCCCGAGGTCGTGCCGCCGGTGCCTACGCCCACGCCCACACCGTTGATCTCCGCGGAGCCCGAGCCGGCCGTGCGCGCCGAGCGCCCGCGCACGCCGGTGTACAAGAAGTGGTGGTTGTGGACCGTGGTGGGTGTGGCGGTCGCCGCCGGCGTCGGCATCGGGCTCGGCATCGGCCTGTCGCAACCATCGGCGAGCTACCCGTCGGCGCCGACCACCGGCGGAACGGTACAATTTTGACGCGCGCGTCGCTGCTCGCGCTCTTGGCGCTGTGCTCGTCGTGCTCGGTGCGACCGGGCTCGCTGCTGGTGGTCAGCGTCGATTCGGTTCCGTCCGGCGCGCCGATCGCGCGCATTCATGCGTACGTCGTGACCGACGCGCGCCCGGGCGATTTCGACGTCAGTCTTCCGCCCGGCTCGACGACGCCGGTCACGTTCGGCGTCGATTTTCCTCCCGAGGTGAGCGGCACGGTCACGGCTCAGCTGGATGGCTTCGACCCGTCGATGGGTGCGCTCGGGAGCGGCTCGGGCTCGATGGCGCTGGTCGCCGGCGGTCGGGCAGATCTGTCGATCACGCTCGGCGGCGCTCTGGTGGACGGCGGCACGGATCTCAGCGGCTTCGACCTGGCCGGCGTGGATCTGACCGGCACCGCGCCCGACCTGCTGGCCGGGCCCGACCTGGCGCACGTGTTCGCGTGGAACACCGAGACCAGCGGCACCGCGGTCTCGCTCAACGGCGTGTACGGCTACAACAACGACGTCTACGTGGTCGGCGACGGCGGCCTGATCCTGCACTCGACCGGCAACGGCACCTGGACGCCGCAGACCAGCGGCACCACCAACAACCTGAGCGCCATCTGGGCCAGCCCCGGCGGCTTCCTCTACATCGCCGGCGCGGCGGGCACCATCTTGTATTCCAACGGCAGCGGCACCTGGCAGCCGCTCACCAGCGGAACCACGGCGGCGCTGCTCTCGGTGTGGGGCAACGCGGACAACAACGTGTTCATCGGCGGTCAGAGCGGCGTGATGGTCCACTCGACGGGCGCGTCCAGCCAGTGGATGCCGCAAACGACCGGCATCTCCGACGACATCTCGGGCCTGTGGGGCAACAGCACCGCCACCGCGATCTACGCGTCCGTCGCCCAATCCGCCGGCGGGATCATCTTCTCGACGGGAAATGGCACCTGGACGATCCAGCTCACCGGCAATGGGTTGGCCACCACCGCGGCCACCGGCCTCGGCAACAGCCCGTACCTGGCCGCGAGCCAACTGGGCAACGTCATCACCTCGCCGGGCAACGGCACCTGGTCGACGCTGAACACCGGCGTAAACCAGGTCCTGTCGGGCGTGTTTGCGGTCCCGTCGACCGGCACGATCTACGCCGTGGGCGCCGCGGGGACGATCGTCCACGACATCGGCGGAACGTGGACGCCGGAGATCACCGGAAGCACCGCCAGCCTGCTCACCGTGTGGGCCAACGCGTCGAACGTGTACGCCGTCGGTACGGCCGGCACGCTGCTACACGGCTTCTAGCTCAGACGCACTCGGACGTCACGGCGCGGCGTGAGCGCGCAAGCACTCGGCGACGCCGTCGGTGGTGGGATCGATGGCCGCGATCTCGCGACAGAGACGGAGCGCGGCCGGCGGGTCGTGCAGCTCCGAGTCGTAGAGATCGACCAGCGCCTTGCGCGCGAGCAGGTTGTTGGCGTCGAGCGCGATGACCTGGAGAAAGTCGTCGCGCGCCTCTGCTGGGTGGTGGCGCGCCACCTCGAGGAGCCCGAGGTTGAAGTAGGGATCGGGCCCGGGACCCACCTGCAGCGCCATCTGGTACATCCGCGCAGCCTCGTCGAGGCGGCCGAGCTGGGCCAGGCAGGTGCCGACGTTGACGATGGCTCGCTGGCTCGGCTGCAATCGAATGGCCGCTCCATATTGAGTAATCGCGTTTTGGAATTGGCCGTCATATTGATATTCATTCGCCAGCGCATAATGAGCGGTCCATAGATCGGGGGCCTTGGCGACCGCGTCTTGCCACAAGGAGATGGGCGCCGACCACACCCGATTGCGCGCGAGGGTGAGCGCGGCCATCGCCAACAACGCAGCCACTCCCGCCAGCTGCGCACCTCTGTGGTAGCGCGCGCGCAGCGCCGACCAACCCACTCCAGCAATGATAAACAGCCCGAAGCTCGCTTCGTAGGTGCGGTGCTCACTCATGTGCTCGGCCAGCGGGATGATGCTCGAGGGCGCCATGAACAGGAGATACCAGACCACGCCGAAGGTCACCGCCGGCGCTCGCCGGCGAATCCGCCAGGCCGCTGCCAATATCACCAATAACGCCGCCACCGATATCACGACGACTCCGTCGAATGGATCGTGAATGACCCGCACTGAATGCGCGAGCGATAGCGACAATGGCGCGACGAATAGCGCGAAATAGCGCCAGAAGATCGGAAGCTGGGTCAGGAGGTGGTCCGAAAACGGGCGGATCCCCGACAGCTCGAGCCGCGCAAACAGCACCAGGCGGGCGCCGCCAGCGACGGCGATCAGCGCGACCAGTGGCAGGTGCAGGCGCAACAACCGCCGCCGACGCGCGTCGGGATCCGAAGGCAAGAGCAGCCAATCGTAGGCCACGAAGGCGAACGGCAGCAGCGCCGCCGTCTCCTTGCAGGCCATGCCGAACACCATCGCCGCCAGCGCCGCAGCCACCCAGCGCGGGCGCCTGTCGACCAGGCCGCGCCGCATGCAGAGCAGCGCCGCCAGCGAGAACGACGCGCACAAGACGCCCGAGCGGGCGCTGGTGTAGCCGATGGCCTCGGACAACAGCGGGTGCACCGCGCACAGCAACGCCGCCGCCAGCGCCGCTTGCGATGGAGCGCGCCCCGAGCCGGCGCGGCGTGCCTCGGAATCCTCCAGCGCCCGCTCGACGAGGTGGAACAGGAGCACGATGTTGAGCGCATGAAGCAGGACGTTGGTGAGCTGGTAGCCGAGCGGCGAGAGTCCCGACCAGGCGTAGTTGAGCGCGTACGAGAAGTTGACCACCGGGCGCTTGGGGTCGAAGCGAAAGATGCCGCCGAGGTTCCCCAGGTGGCGGATCGACGGGTTGTTCACGATGGTGGTGCGGTCGTCGTAGACGAACGGGTTGCCGAGTGCGTTCAGATAGACGGCGACGCCGGCCAGGGCGCACAGCGGCGCCGCCCAACTGAATCGTGACGCCGGCGATGGGGCGGAGGGCATGGCCCAAATTGCGACGTAGCATTCAGAAATGACAGCTGTCAAATGCCGGGGCGATTCGCTTTGACGCTGGTAGGTACCGCTGTTACGTTCCGCGACTGTTGGAGGCAGCAGATGTGGCGGGCACTTCAAATTGGGCTCTGCGGGTTGGTCCTGTTCGGCTGCTCGGCGACGCCGGACGCGGGGCCCAAGATTCACGTCATGCGGGACAACGGCGCGGTCGTTGGCTCGATGATCTACGATCACGGCGGGCCGGTGATCCACGGCACCTTCAACATCTATTACATCTGGTACGGCAACTGGTCGAGCAACACCGCCGGCGCGATCCTCACTGATCTGGCGTCGAACCTCGGTGGCTCGCCGTATTACGCGATCAACACGACCTACAGCGACGCGGCCGGCGCAGTGGAGAACTCGGTGAAGTTCGCCGGCAGCACCACCGACAACTACAGCAAGGGCAAGACGCTCGCCGACGACGACATCTTCACGATCGTGTCGAGCGCCATCGAGTCCAATCGGCTGCCGCGCGACAACAACGCGCTGTACTACGTGCTCACCACGCCCGAGGTGAAGGAGAGCTCCGGCTTCTGCAGCGCGTACTGCGGCTGGCACGATCACAAGCAGCTCGGCGCGACCGACATCAAGTACGCCTTCGTCGGCGATCCGGGCGAGCAGTGCCCGAGCCTGTGCGAGGCGCAGGTCACGTCGAGCCCCAACAAGAACCCGCCGGCCGACGGCATGGCTTCGGTGATCGCGCACGAGCTCGACGGGACGGCCACCGATCCGGACCACAACGGATGGTTCGACGCCAACGAGCAAGAGAACGCCGACAAGTGCGTCAACCAATACGGCACCACGTACCTGGCGCCGAACGGGTCCAAGGCGAACCTGAAGCTCGGCCCACGCAACTACTTGATCCAGGAGAACTGGGCCAACCAGGGCACCGGGATGTGCGTGCAGAGCCTTCCGTAGCCGGCGAGGGGTGGTGCTCGAGGCGCGTTCGCGGTCTTCAGCAAGCCGATGGATCTCGACGACCTGGTGACGGCCGCTCTCACCGCTGCGTCGCGTCTTGTCCGATCAACCTGGATCCGCGGCGCTGGGTGCATAGGAAGCGCTCATGAAGGCAATCGTCCTCGACAAACCGGGCCCCATCGAGAGCCACCCGCTTCGACTCACGGAGGTGCCGACCCCACTGCCCGCCTACGGGGAGATCCTGGTGCGCGTGACCGCCTGCGGTGTCTGCCGATCGAACCTGCACATGATCGAAGGCGACTGGATGGCCGTGGGCGTGCCGGGCAAGTCTCCGATCGTGCCGGGCCACGAGATCGTCGGCAAGGTTGCCGCCGTCGGTGAAGGCGTGACCACGTTCGCGGTCGGCGCGCGCGTCGGAATTCAACCGCTCTGGTCCAGCTGCGGGCGCTGCGAGTACTGCCTCACCGGCCGCGAGCAGCTCTGCCCGGAGAAGCAGATTACCGGCGAGACCCTCGACGGTGGCTACGCCGAGTACGTGCTCGCGAAGGAAGCGCACGCCTACGCCCTCCCCGATGCGATCGGCGATATCGAGGCCGCGCCGCTGTTCTGCCCGGGCGTCACCGCCTATGCGGCAGTCGCCAAGGCGCGCCTGGGTCCCGGCCGACGCGTCGCCGTCTTCGGCATCGGCGGCGTCGGGCACATGGCGCTGCAAATCGCGCGGCTGACCGGCGCCGAGACCATCGCCGTAAGCCGCGGCAGCCGACACCTTCATCTAGCCGAACGCCTCGGCGCGCGCCCGCTCGATGCCTCGCGAGCAGATCCGGCGAGCTTGTTGCGCAAGGAGGGCGGTGTCGACGCGAGCATCGTGTTCGCTCCGTCGACCGCGGTAGCGCGCCAGGCGATCGCTGCAACCAAGCCTGGTGGCATCATCGTCATCGGCGTGCAAGCCGACCTCGGCGCCTTCGCGTTCGTCGAGGAGAAAACAATCGCAGGGTCGGTCATCGGTTCCCGCCAGCAGATGCGCGAGGTGCTCGGGCTCGCCGCCGCCGGCAAGCTCAAGGCGGTCACCGAGACCTTCCCATTGACGCAAGCCGAAGCGGCGTTGGCCAGCCTGAAGCGCGGCGAGATCGAAGGACGCGCGGTATTGGTCCCATGAGCTGTTGCGCTTAAGCCTTTGCTCTGGAGGTGCGCAATGGCGACTACAGTGGCGTTTCTCGGGTTGGGTCACATGGGACGGGCGATGGTCCACCGGCTGCAGCAGGCGGGTTTCCAGCTGCGCGTCTGGAATCGCACGCCGGGGCGGACCACGTCGAGCCCCGGCCTGCAGGTGTGCAGCACCCCGCGCGAGGCGGCCACCGGCGCGCCGTTCGTGATGACCTCGCTGGCAAACGACGAGGCGGTGCAAGCGGTCACGTTCGGCCCCGACGGCTTTCTCGACGCCATGAGCGAGGGCGCGGTCCACCTCGGTACCAGCACCATCTCGTTCTCGCTGGCAAGTACACTGACCGAGCGGCACACGGCGAGGCGCACGCACTACATCGGCGCCCCGGTACTGGGGCGCCCCGACGCGGCCGAGCGCGGCGAGCTGTTCGTGCTGGCGGGCGGCGAGCCCGAGGTGGTGCGGCGGTCCCAGTCCATCTTCGACGCCATCGCGACGCATGCGATCGTCGCCGACACCGCGGTGCACGCGCACCTCACCAAGTTGATCGCCAATCTGATCATGGCCAACACCATCGAGATCCTGGGGGAGACGACCGCGCTGGCCGAGAAGGCCGGCATCGCGCCAGAGAAGCTGATCGACATGCTCGGCCGCACCATGGTCGGCTCGCCGGTGTTCAAGAGCTACGGCGACCGGATCGCGCGCGCTGAATTCGAGCCCGCGGCATTCCGCCTGGAGCTGGGCCTGAAGGACGTGTCGCTGGTGCTGGCGGCGGGCGACCAGCTGCACGCGCCGCTGCCGCTGGCCAGCCTGGTGCACGACCATATGATCGAGGCGATCGCCAAGGGCCACGCGCAAAAGGACTGGTCTGCGCTCGCGCTGATTCCGCGCGAGGCCGCCGGTCTGCCGCCGTTGCGCTCCTAGTGCGTGCGGTGGAGCGGCCGCTCTCCTACTCTTGCAGGTGAAACGGTGTGTTCACCACCACGGTGCGCGAGCCGCAGCGCATCCGCAGGAGCGTGCGCAGGAACGCGCCGCGGTTGTTGTGCAGGATGTTCTCGTACCAGTGACTCATCACCAGATCCGGGATGACGACGACGATGTCCTTGCCCGGATTGTCATGCTCGAGTTTCTGCACGAAGTCGACGAACGGCCCGAAGAAGCGTCGCACGTCGGAGGTGAGGGTCACGCGCTTGGGCGGTGGGATGCCGGCGGCGCGCGCCGGATTGCCGATGAGGAGGTCCCAGCTGTCGGCGAGATCCTCGATGACGTCGCGCTCGGTGCGGATCTGCACGACGTACACGTCGGTGGTCAGCCGCAGCGCGAACTTGAGCGCCTGCTGGGTCAGCTTCGACCAGGAACCGGCGGCGACGACGGCGATGGGCGCCGTGAGCTCGGGCAGCTCGAGCGGCGCGATGGTGGCGATCTGTTGCGCGACACGCAGGTAGTGCCGGTTTACGCGGGAGAAGAAAAACACCAGCAGCGGCACGACGACGATGGTGAGCCAAGCGCCTTCGGCGAACTTCGAGACGGCGACCACCACCAGCGTGATCCCCGTCGCCACTGCGCCCGCCCCATTGATGAGGAGGGACGTTCGTGCGCCCTTGCCGCCGAGCTTCCGCCAGTGCACGACCATCCCCGCCTGCGAGAGCGTGAACGCGAGAAACGCCCCGATCGCGAACAGCGGGATGAGGCGATCGGTGATCCCGCCGAACCCGATCAAGAGCGCGCCGGACAGCACTGCGAGCAAGAAGATGCCCTGCGAGAACACCAACCGACGCCCGCGCACGGCGAACGAGCCCGGCAGATAGCGATCGTTGGCGAGCACGCGGCACAATCGCGGGAAGTCGGCGAAGCTGGTGTTCGCCGAGAGCGCGAGCACGGTCACGATCGCGCCCAGGGTGACGTAGTAGAACAAACCGCGGCCGACCACCGCGGCGACCAGCATCGAGAGCACGCTCTGGTAGCCCGGCTTGCCCGGGTCGGTGGCGCCGATGCCGTAGGCCCACGAGAGGTACGCGATCCCGGCCAGTAGCACGATGAGGAGTGCGATGATCGCCGTGAGGGTCTTCTGCGCCATCTGTATTCGCGGCTGCCGGAAGATGGGGACGCCGTTCGAGACCGCCTCGACGCCGGTCATGGCCGTGCAGCCGCTGGCGAACGCGCGCATGAGGATCCATAGGCTCGCCGCCTGTGTGGCGGCCGGCAGCGCAGGCGGCGGCGAGACCGCCGTGGGGTGCCCGCCGCCGGCGATCGCCTTGACGACACCGATGAGGATTACGACGCCGAGCGTGCCGACGAACGCGTAGGTTGGGAGGAGAAACGCGATTCCCGATTCGCGAAGCCCACGCAGGTTGATCAGCGTGAGCAGCAACAGGATCCCGAGGCACAAGAGCAGCGTGTGTGGCAAGAGCGACGGGACCGCGGAGATCAGCGCGCCCACCCCGGCGGAGATGCCGACTGCGACGTTGAGCACGTAGTCGAGCGCGAGCGCGGCGCCGGCGAGCAGCGCGAAGCGCGGGCCGAGGTTCTCGCTCGCGACCGTGTAGGATCCGCCGCCGCCGGGATACGCGGCAATGGTCTGCCGGTACGAGAAGTAGACAATGGAGAGGATGACGACGATGAGCAGCGTGATCGGCCCCACCCAGCGAAGGCCCAGGGCGCCGAGCGGGAGGAGCAGGGTGAGCGCGGCCTCGGGGCCGTAGGCCGCCGAGGAGAGCGCGTCGAGCCCGAGCACCGGGATGCCGGCGGTCGGTCCGAGTTGCTGTTGCTCCTCTTCGTGGGTGGCGAGCGCTCGCCCGAGCAGCCAGTCGAGGATCGACATGCGCTACGTCACCTCGGCGGCGGGAAAGCGGAGCGTGACCACCGTCCCGTGCGATGCGAGGTCCACGCTGCTGCGCACCGAGACCTCGCCGCCGCCCGCGGTGACCACGTCGTGGATCAGGCGCAGTGCCAGCCCGGTCGCCTGCGGCAAGCCGTTCCGCGCAAACAGCTCCTCCACCGTCGCCGCCGGCATGCCGGGGCCGTCGTCGGCGACCCCGATGATCGCCGCAGCCTCGAGGCGGTCATAAGAGAGCGTCACTCGAATGTTGCCGCCAGGCCCTCGCGTGGTGCCCGTCCGCACGTACCTAAGGGCGGTACCAACCAGCGTCGCCGTCGCCCACGCCAGCTTCTCCGGGTCGAGTAGGATCCGCGAGGGCAGCGACGAGGCGCTCTCGATCGAAAGCGCGACCCCGCGTTCGCGCGCCTGGCGGGCGAGACTGTCGAGCGCGCGGTTGACGATCGCGGACAGGTCGACGGCCTGGTTGCGGATCGGGACGGCCGCCGCCGCCAGCAGCTCCACGGTTGGGCGCGCGCGGTCGGTGGAGGCCAGCACCTCGCGTTCGAGCGTTGCGGTGCGCAGCGGGTTGCGAAGGCGGGCCAGCAAGCGGGCGGCCGCCTCGCGTATCTCGCGTCCGACCGCCTGATCCTCGAGGAGCGCCGCGTCCATCAGCTCGCGCGGGGCCCCGCCGCCGGTGGCGATCACGCGGCCCGCCGAGTCGAGCATGAGGAGCCAGTCCTCCATTGAGCGCCTGGCATGGAAGCACGAACGCCGGTGAGGCGCCAGCGAGCATACAATGAGCCCATGCGCTGCGGCTCGCGCATGGCCATCGCGGCCACCCTGCTCCTGGGATCGCTAGCGCACGCAGGCGCCTGGTTCGCCGACGATCACCCGGCGCTCCGCCTGCGCCTGGCACTGGCCTACGCGCCGAGGCCATTCATCGTGCTCGACCTCGGCGGCGACGTGGGCTATCTCCAATCGGAGCGGTCGTTCAGCCTGTTCGCACGTAAGCCAGAGGAGATAGCAATGCTCGCCCCGCGTCCCACCAAGCTGCGCTCGCAGCGAGACATCAACCTGTGGCGCATCCCGCTGCGGCTCTCGCTGGCAGCGCTCGGGCTGTTCGGCCTGACCACTTTCATCGACGTTCTCGCCAAATATGGGTACATCCAAATCCCGTCGTGGCTGACCATGGGCGGCATCGACGACGCCCGCGCGATCTTGTCGGCGACGATGGGTGCGGTGGCCACGGTGCTCGCGCTGATCTTCTCGGTCGCACTGCTCGTCCTGTCGATGGTGGCGACGCTGTTCGGGCCTCGTCTACTATATCGATTCCTCCAAGATTGGGTCACGCAGGTGACGATCGGGCTGTTCATGGGCACGTTCGTCTATCTGTGCCTCGTGTTCCTCGTGACCCACCAGGACGCGACGTCCTCGTTCATCCCCCAGGTCTCGCTGATCACGGGCTGGGTGCTGGTCGTCGGGAGCTTTGGATTTCTCGTCTACTACAGCCATCGAATCGCGATCTCGATTCAGAATCCAGACCTGGTCGCGCGCATCGCGGACGACGTCTACGCATCCTCGGCTGGCGCCCACGTGCGCGGACACGGCGAGGGCACGGGCGAGCCTCCCGACGATGCGGCAATCGTGCGCGAGGCCGCGGCCGGCGCCAGAGTGGCTTGCGCTAGCAGTGGCTACCTGCAACACGTCGATCATGTGACATTGGTCGGCGCGGCCCGGCGGGAGGGCGCGCGGGTGACCTTGCACTTCCGGCCTGGGCAGTTCGTGCTGCGCGGCGAGCCACTCGCGGCGGTCAATCCGAAGGACCGCGCTGCAGCGCTGGAGCCGATCATCGAGCGCGCGGTGAAGATCGGCCGTCACCGTACGATGAGTCAGGACAGTGAGTTCGGCATCGCGCAGATCGTCGAGATCGCGATCCGCGCGCTCAGCCCCGCGGTCAACGACACCTTCACCGGCGTCGCGTGCGTCGATTGGCTCGGCGACGCGCTGCTCGTGCTCGCCGAGAGGCCGGCACTCGAAGGGAACTGGTACGACCTTGCCGGCGAGCTGCGCGTGTGGATGCCTGCGGTCCGGCTCGAGCGCCTGATCAAGCTGGCGTTCGATCAGATCCGCCAGGCCTCGGCCACGACTCCCGCTGTGTTGATCCGCCAACTCGACGTAATCCGGCGGCTCGCGGCGCGAATGCCGGCGTCTCTCCATCCGACGCTCTCGGACCATGCCGACGCAGCCCGCGAGACCGCGACCGGGCTGGTAGCGCTCGACCGCGCCGACCTGGAGGCGGCCTGGCAGCGCGCACACGAGGCGTGCACTCAAGGTCGGGCGAGCTCGAACACGGCCGCGTAATCGGCAGCGGGCTGGCCCGAGTCGCAATCCGCGGCGACTTCCGGCGCCGCATTCTGCAGCGCCCCATCGGGCCGCGTCCAGGATCTCCGCACGACACAAGGGACTTCGAGCTGGCACGCCCGATGCGATGACCCCCGCGCAGGCCGGGCCGTCGCCCGCGAGAAAAAAGCCATGGCATCGTCCTCTGCTGCCGCCTTGCCGATTGCGCATTACCTGGACCACGACATTCCAGCCCAACGCAAGTCCACGGCACCCGCCCTGCGTTACTTCGAATCCTCGACGTTCGACGAAGCCAGAGACGCCGCTTGCACTGTCTACGCGGGGGTGCAGAGCTGCCTGCGCTGCCGCCGTGTGCTCGCGCTCCGCTTCGATCGACTCGGCTCGACGCTGTTCCGCGACGACGATCCCCGCTCGCTCGTGCGTGCCTTCGACGCCGCCGACCGCGACGGGTGCACCATCCGTCTGCTCGCCGCTTGCGTGGTCCTCTTCGGTCGTGACCGCATGAGCGTTCACTAAGAGCAGGCGAGCCAAAGATACTTGGGATTCTTCGAGTGCGAGGAGGGGGATTCGAACCCCCACAGATTGCTCCGCCAGCCCCTCAAGCTGGTGCGTCTACCAGTTCCGCCATCCTCGCGAGATGACCGGCGACGTGTATAGACGGGCGGCGCGAGCCTGTCAACCGGAAGGCGGCTACTTTCCGGCGGACGCGATGCCTTTGATGAGCGTGATCGCGCCGACGGCGATCAAGCCGACGAACACGCGGCCGGTGCCTGCCGCCGACAGCGCGATGCCGCCGACCAGCATCAAGATGCCCAGGCCGATCTGCGCGCCGCCTCCGCTCGAGCGGGGCGCCGGATTGTAGTACTTGGCCGGCGGCGGCTCATCGGTTCGAAGGTTCGGATCCTGCTTTGGGGGGATGTAATCAGGGGTGCCCATACCCTGATAATACTCCGCGCGCGTGGCTTCCTTCCAGCCCCGTCGCTATACTTCCCTTCGTGCAACTCGGCGGTCCGCTCGCTCCCAGCCCACGACCGCAGCGCATGTCGCGCGCCGGGCTGATTATCCTCGTGTACGGCGGACTTGGCGCGATCGCCCTGGTGTGGGGCGCGGTGCGAGGGAACGTCAACATCTACTGTTATCAGGGCCAGGCGATGCCGGTCTTGCGCCTCTTGGTGAGCCCGGTGGTGGGGCTCGCGGTCGGCCTGACGGTGGTGTTCCTGTCGCGCTTCGCCACGCACCGGCTCGAGTGGGCGCGCGTGCTGCACCAGGAATTCCACGCGGTGGTGCACGAGCTGAGCTCGCGCGAGATCTTTCTGCTCGCGCTGTTTTCGTCGGGCGGCGAAGAGCTGTTCTTCCGCGGTGGGCTGTTGCCGCAGCTCGGGCTGTGGCCGTCGAGCCTGCTGTTCGCCGCGCTGCACGTGCGGCCGGCGCTCAGATTTTTGCCCTGGACGGTGATGTCTCTTATCGTCGGACTGGTGATGGGGCTGATGTACATGAGGTTGGGGGATCTGGGCGGGCCGATCGTGGCCCACTTCACCATCAACCTGCTCAACCTGAACTACATCTCGAAGACCGAGCTGCGCGTGTGAGCCGTCGCGCGCTCGCGCTCGCGTTCACGTTCACCCTCACGTTCACGGCTGCTGCCGACGAGCTGTCCGGCGCCGACAAGCTGCGCGTCGTGTACTCGAATCAGTTCGCGTGGACGCACGAAGGGCTGCCGATGGTCACCGTGCGAGTTGCCGAGGGCCGCACCGAAGTCGTGATCGCCGCGTCGAATCCGTTCGGCGTGCGCGTCCACCCCGACGGCGAAGGCGGCGCGGAGCTGCGCGCCGGCGCGACCTGGACCGTGCGGGTCGACGGGGGACGGCCGGGCAAGGTGCGCTGGCACGTGGTGGTCGGGCACGTCTTGCCGGGCGACGACAAGCTGCCCGCCCTGCTCGCCACCTGGCGGGAGCGCGGGTTTGTGCCGCGCACCTTCGAGGTCGGATCGGTCTTCGGCGTCAAGGGCGAGGTGCTCGACTCGCGGCGGGTCCTGGTCACGGTCGCGCCGCCGGGCTTCGCCAGCGACGAGGCGAGCGCACGCGCCGAGTCGCACGAGCTGGGCGAGAAGTACCACGTCGAGACCGGCGTGCACCCGGAGCTGGCCGAGCGGCCGCGCGGAATGGTCGAGGCCACCGACGAGAAAGGCACGGTGATCCGCAACGACGGGATCTTGTGGTTCAGCCCGCCGCCCAACGGGCTGCTCGAGCTGAAGGACGTGGACAAAGAGGGCGGCGGTCGCGAAGCGCGGCGCTACTTCGGCAAGCTGTACGTGACGCTCGACGGAGCGGGCAAGCTGGCGGTGGTCAACGCGGTGCCCGAGGACAAGCTGCTCGCCGGGCTGGTGCCGGCGGAGATGCTGCCGTCGTCTCCGGTGGAAGCGCTCAAGGCGCAGGCGGTGGCGGCGCGCAACCAGTTGCTGGCCAAGATCGGCACGCGCCACCTCACCGATCCCTATCGCTTGTGCGCGACGCAGCACTGCCAGGTCTACGCCGGCGCGGGCCGCGAGAACGAGCGCACCACCAGCGCGGTGACCGCCACGCTCGGCGAGCTCCTGGTCAAGACCGACGGGTCGCTGGTGGACACGGTCTACTCGGCGAGCTGCGGCGGGCACACCGAGGACAACGATCGCGCGTGGGGCGGATCGCCCGATCCGTCGCTGCGCGGCCTGCTCGATGGAGACGCGGCCACCGCGCGGCGGCTGGCGTCGTTCGCCGCCAGGATCGACGAAGCGGGCATCGCCGCCTGGCTCAAAGAAGGCACCGACGGCGCGTCGCCGAAGCCGTACTGCGCGCGACCGCGAGAGGCGAAGAGCAACTACCGCTGGACCGCGAAGGTCGACCCGGCGGCGGTCGCGACGCGCGCGGGAGTGGGCGCGCTGCAGTCGATCGACGTGCTCGAGCGCGGCGTCTCGGGGCGCGTCACGCGACTCAAGCTCACCGGCGCGAGCGGCGTCAAGGAAGCGCACGGCGAGCTCGAGGTGAGGCGCGCGCTCGGCGGCCTCAAGAGCGCCATGTTCATCCTGGAGATCGCGCGCGAGGGCGACGTGATCAGCGAGATCCACGCCACCGGCGGCGGGCACGGCCACGGGATCGGCATGTGCCAGGTGGGCGCGGTGGGAATGGCCGAGGCGGGCGCGAGCTACCGCGACATCCTCAAGCACTACTACCCGGTATCTCACGTGAAGCGTATGTATTGATGCGCACGCACATCTGTCCGACTTGACAGTTTTTGTGTTGGGGATATTTTCCCGACATTGAACGCTCGAAGCGGAATCGAGCAGGGGTTAGGAGGGTTCGATGGCGCAGGCGCAGGGTCACGTGAAGTGGTTCAACGATGCGAAGGGGTATGGCTTCATCGCGCGCGAGGATGGACCGGATGTGTTCGTCCATTACTCGGCGATTCAGGGGGATGGCTTCCGATCCCTGGCCGAGGGCCAGACGGTGGCGTTCGAGCTCACGGAGGGTCCGAAGGGTTTGCAGGCGACCAACGTAACCAAGGTGTAGACGCGGCGAACCGAGAAAAGGCCGGCCTCGTGCCGGTCTTTTTTTTGCCTAGCGGTCGACGCCGGCGACGCGCCAGCCGATCGAAGACTTCTTGAGCAGCAGGATGAACTCTTCCGAGCCCGCCTTGCCGACCGCGTAGAGCATGTTGGACTCTTCGCCTCCCGGCGGCAAACCGCCGAGCTTGCCGCGAATGCCGGCCGGCGTGAGCACCTCGAAGCCCGACAGCGTGCGAGCCAACGGCGCTTCGGCGAGGAGCTGCTTGTAGAGCGCCTTGAGCTTGTCGGCGTCCTTGGCCACCACCTCGCCCGCGGCGGTGAACGGGGTCGCGCTCCAACCGGCCAGCCAGCTCACCGAGCCGCGCGCATAGGCGGCGAACCAACCCTCGGCGGCGGTGCGCACCTCGGCGGTGACCTCGGGAATCACGATTTGCACCGCTGGCGTCGGACGCACCGTCTGAACCTCTTCGTTGGGCTCGCGCTGCAACGTGCGCGGCGCCTCCGACGGCCCCTTGCCGGTCGCCTCGCGCGCCTTGCGGTACATCTCCGCCTCGCTGGCCGCGCCGGTGTCCTTGGGCAGCGACTCGCCGGTGGTCAAGATGAACGGATCGACGTTGGTGGTGATGCACGCCTCTTCGTTGCGGTGGAACTGCCAGTGCAGATACACCTTGCCGTTGTTCGAGCGGATCTCCTTGGGCGGGATCTGAAACGGCGCGGCGCTCATCACCGAATCGATTGCCGCCACGTCGAAGCCGGCCACGCCCGAGGTGCGCGCGATCGAGACCTTGTCGACCGTGCCGTCGGGGTTCACCACGATCTCGAGCTTGGTCCACAGGGTCGGATCGTCGTAGGGCGTCTTGCCGAACTTGGACTCGATGTCGGCCAGGAAGCCGAACGCGAACAGCTTGTGGATCTGCCGGTGCATCGAAGTGATGTAGCCGGCGAACGGGCTGGCGCGCGTGCCGAGCTCGGCCTGGTTGCCGGGCTTGACGTCGAGCGTGAAGTTTTCGATCGACGAGCGCATCGCGCCGAGCTTGGCGAGATAGCGATCGTAGCGGCCCTTCTTGTGCGAGCTTTGCGCGAGCGCGGCTTCGTGGCGCTCCTTTTCGGCGGTGCCAAAGCCTTCGATGTTGTCGTAGTTGTGGTGGTCGAGGCGCAGGTTGGCCTGCCCGCCCTTCTGCGCCGCGTGACCGCGCACCTGATCGCGCCCGATGCGCGCCATCGGCAGGTTGCCGTCGCCCGCCTCCTGCTGCTCGACGCCTTCGCGCGCCTTCTGTCCGTCCTGCGCCTTGACCAGCGAGCGCGGAGTCAGATCGCGCATCGACAGCGGGCCCGGCTTGGTGGGCGAGGTCGAGCTGCCCTCCTCGCCTTGCATCGGCGACGAGCGCGGCAGCGTCTTGTCGGCGCCCGCGTGGTTCTCGAGCTCGGCGATCTTGTCGTCCTTGCCGCCCGGATCGTTACTCTTGTTCTGATTCGGCTCCGAGGTGGCGGTATTCTCGGAGTGCACCTCGCGGATCAGGTTGGTGTTGCGCGCCGATACGTCCTTCTCTGCGCGGTGATTCTTCTGCGCGAGGAAGTGCGCGTCGGGGTTGTCGGCCTCCTCGTGGAACTTGTCCTGGTCGACCATCTGCGCGTGCTTGGTGGGCACCGGAATCGGCGGCCTGGGCGGCTCGGGCGGCGCCGGCTTGGGCGGCTCGACCTTGGCGAGCGCGGGCGGCGGCACGACCGCCGGCTCGGGCGCGGGCGCCTCTTTGGCCTTGGCCTTCTGCTTCAGCGGATCGGGGACCGGCTGGTCGGTGATCGGCTTGGGCTTGGCGGGCTTTTCCGCCTGCGCCAGCTCGTCCTTCGACGGTGGATCCGGCGCGTAGCTGATCTCGAGCGGCACCTCGGGCTTTTCCACCAGCGGGCCGAGGATCTTCGGGATCACGTACGAATAGTGAAAGAGGAACGACAGCGCCAGCGCTGTACAGAAATACGACCAGCGAAATCGGCCGTTCCTCACCTCTAGTACTCTAGCGCCGAGAGGGCCCCGGCGCTACGTCACATGCGACGATAGACCCCGACCACCAAACCGAGCAGATTCACGCTCTTCCAGTCGCGCTTGCGCACCACGATCGGCTGCAGGCGGTGGTTGGCCGGCTTGAAGACGATCTGGTCCTTCTCCGGCTCGGGATGGAAGTACTTCACCGTCGCCTCGTCGTTGATCATCGCGACCACGATATCGCCGCGGTTGGCGTTGAGCTGCTTCTTCACGAAGATGAAGTCGCCGTCGAGGATGCCGGCCTCGATCATCGAGTCGCCCTTGACCTTGAGGGCGAACACTTCCTTGGTCGCGCCGAGGAAGAAGCGGTCCACCTTGACGGTGTCCTCGGCCTGCTCGATGGCCAGGATCGGCTCGCCGGCGGCGACGCGCCCGAGGATCGGCACCTCGACCATGTGGCCCGTCGGGCCCGCGCCGTCGAACGAGATCGGGCGCAGCGCGCGCGACTTGAGATCTTCGCGCTCGAGGTAGCCCTTCTTCTCGAGCGCCTTCAGGTGATCGTTCACCCCGTTGGTGGACTTGATACCCATGTGCTCGCCGATCTCGCGCAGCGTCGGCGGATAGCCGCGCTTCTCGATCGACCGGCCGATGTAATCGAGGACCGCCTTCTGACGATCCGTCAGGGGCTCTTTGCCGTCGTCGCCGTGGTCGCCGATGGTCTGATGGGGCATCGTGGGCTCCTACCTGAACAAATTACAAGGTACTGAACAGGTGAACGGGCGTCAAGTTTTTGCTACAACATCGGCATGCTTGCGCTGGTCGTGACCGTGCTGGGGCTGGTGCCGCTGGGCGCAATCGGCGTGAAGCTGCCCGAGATCTCGCAGCTCACGCAGGCGGTGCGCTCGGGCGACGACGTCGAGGTCGAGCGCGTCGCGGCGCGGCTCGGGCCGGTGCGGCTACAACGCATCGCCGAGCACGGCAAGCGCGAAGAACGGCTCGCCGCGCTGCGCGCGCTCGGGCTGGTCACCGACGGGTGGGCGATGCTGCCCGGGATCGCGCGGCTGATCGGCGAGAGCGACGCCGACGTGGCCGAGCACGCCGCGATGGCCGCGCGACGAATCGCCGAGGGGCTCTCGCCGCAGTCGCTCGAAAACGACGAGGTGCCGCGCGACGTGCCGGCGCGCGCGGCGACCGAGCTGCTGCTGCAGGCCGGCAAGCACGAGCTGCGCCCGTCGGTGCGCGTGGCCGCGATCGCCGCGCTGGCCGCGCTGCGCGGCGTGACCCGCGTGGACGAAGCCGGGCTCGCCAAGCTGCTCGCCGACCCCGAGCCGCAGGTGCGACGCGGCGCCGCCGAAGCGCTCGCCAACGTCGCCACCGCGGAGAAAGCGCTGATCGAATCGCTCACCAGCGATCCGGTCGCGGAAGTCTCGGGCGCCGCCGCCGCCGCGCTGTGCCGCGACGTCCCTGCGACGGCCAGCCCGAAGAACGCCGCCGAGGTGCGCGCCTCGCGCCTGTTGCCGCCCGCGCGCGAACGCTTGCGCGCGCTCGCCACCGACGAGACCGTCGGGCTCGCCGACCGCATCGATCTGCTCGGCTGCCTGCGCGTGTGGACTTCCCCCGCCGACAAGGTCGCCGATCAAACCGTCCTCGATGCCCTCTCCAAACAATCCCCCGACCCGCTCAAACGCCGCGCCCGCTCCCTCGGCGGCCGCTAGCGATCGGCGCGCGCTACCGGCGGAAGCGGGAGAAGAGGCGGTTGAAGAGGTTGGTGGCGTCGTCGACCTCGAGCGGGCGCATGAGGGTCATGACGACGGTGAGGAAGATCAGGGAGCCGACGGCGAGGCGGACCAGCGCCAGCGGATGGCCCGAGAGGTGGCCCATGGGCAGGAATTCGGCGGCGGCCCACGCGGGAACGGCGGCGAGCCCGCCGAGCAGCAGCGCGCGAGCGACGCCGGTGATCAGCGCGACGCGATCGCAGGTTTCGAGGCGGCGCGGCAGGATCAAGAGGAGCGAGCCGGTGTGCAACAGGATGCCGCAGCCGGACGCGAGCACCAGGCCGGCCGCGCCGAGCGCGTGGAACGCGATCCAGTAGATCGGCAGCGAGAGCAGCGTGACCGCGGTGCCGGCGAGCATTGGCGTGAGCGTGTCGCCGGTGGCATAGAACGCGCGCGCGAGGATGCCTTGCATGCCCCACAGCGGGATGGCGATGGCGAACAGCGCGAGGTAGAGCGCGGTGGGGCCGACCTGCGCGGTGGTGAAGTGGCCGCGCCGGAAGAGCAGCTCGATGAGCGGATAGGCGAGCGCGATCATCGCCGCGGCGCACAGCGCGGCGATCGAGGCCGACGCGCGCGCCGATCGCATCACCAGCGCGCCCAGCTCGTCGCGCTTGCCCTCGGCGTGCAGGCGCGCGAAGAACGGCATCGAGGCCTGCGCGACCGCCTGGCCGGCCACCGCGATCGGCACCAGCACCAGCTTGCGCGCGTAGCTCAGGCACGAGATCGCGCCCACGTCGCCGGCCGCGAAGTAGCGGATGATCCAATCGTCGGCGGTCACCAACGACACGCCAATCATCAGCGGCAGGCTGGCGTAGAGCCACTTGCGAAAATCGGGATGCCCGATGCGCAGCGACGGGAAATATCGCAACCCGGCGCGCCAAGCGGCCAACTGCTGCACCAGGAACGGCCCGACCGCCGCGCCCGCCAGCGTGCCCCACGCGAGCGACGCCACGCCCATCGAGCGGTGGAACAGCGCGCCGCCGGCGATCGTGCCCACGTTGTAGAGCAGCGGCGCCATCGACGCGGCGACGAAGCGGTGGCGCGCGAACAGCGTCGCCGACGAGAGCCCGCCCAGGTAGAAGAAGAATTGCGCGGGCAAGAGGATCCGCGTGAGCTGGATGGCGAGCGCGAGGTCGTCGGGCTTGAGCTTGGCGAGGTACGCGCGCGCGATGTTGGGCGTGTAGATCTCGAGCACCACGATCCCCGCGATCAGCACCACGCCCATCAGCGTGGCGATGGTCGAGAACACGCGATCGCCCTCGCGCGTGTCGCCCGAGGTGAGGTGCCGCGTGTAGATGGGGATGAACGTGATCGACAGCGTGCCGCCCGCCAGGATGTAGTTGAGCCAGTCGGGGATGGTGAACGCGGCGATGAACGCGTCGGTCGAGCCGTTGGCGCCGAACACCGCGGCGATGAACGCGTCGCGCCCGAAGCCGAGCAGGCGCGACAGGAGCTGCGAGGCGATCAACAGCGCCGCCGCGATCCCGAGCTTGCGCGTGGTCGACATTGCCGTCGGTGATTGTACGCAGGATGCTGACGGAACGCCCCCTTTTCGCTACAATGGATCGCATGCGAAAACTGGGGGCAGTGTTCGTGACGTCGTTGGTGGCGCTGGTGGGCTGTGGCTCGGGCGCGAGCCCGCAGGATCTGGCGATCGCGGCAGATCTCGGCAGCGCACCCGATCTGCAACCGCTTCCGACGGTGAGCGCCGCCGGAACCGTCACCTCGTCCGCCCAGGCCGTGAACCTTCCGCTCGCCGACGTGACGGTCTGTCTCTTTCCGCAGAAGACGCAGTGCACCACCACCAACGCCACCGGATTCTTCGAGCTCGACGGCCTGCCGGGCGGCCTGGATCTGGTGCTCTCGTTCGACAAGACCGGCTATCTTCCCGACCTGGTTCCGATCGCTGCGGACTCGAACGCCTCGCCGCAGCTCGCCCTCATACCGTCGGCGACCTGGACGGCCTGGGTGAGCGCGGCCGGCTCGACCTGGGACCCGGCCAAGGGCGCAGCGATCTTCACGCTGGTCTCGACCACGACGCTCGCCAACGGGAAGGCGACCATGGCCCCGGCGTCGGGCGACGGCCCGTTCTATATCGATCCCTCCACCATGCCGCCGACGCCGCAGGCGAGCTCGATTGGTCCTTCGTTGTTCCTGAACGTCGCGCCGGCGACCTACACGTTCACGGCGACCGCGACCGGAAAGAACTGCACGCTGCTGGTCGGCTGGGGAGCGGACGGAAGCAAGTCGGTGAAGGGCCCGCTCGCGCCCGGCTACGCGACGACGGTGGTTTCGCGCTGCATGTAGCTAAGCGTCGGCGGGGAAGTCTTCGAACTTGAGGATGTCCATCTCGGCGAACTTCTCCTTCACCCACGGAGTGAGCAGGCCGAGGCGGCGGATGTTCGGCACGATGCGCATGAACAGGAACTTGCGAAACTCGCGCATCGAGGTCGATTGCAGCGTCAGCATCTTGCATTCCTCGACGGGCAGCCCGCAGCGCTCGTAGACCTCGACGCCAACCAGCCGGTCGCGCATCAGCACCGACGCCTCGTAGATGAACTCCTCGCGCTCGCGCCGCTCTTTCTCGTTGAGCTCGTTGTGGTAGTACTCGCGCAAGCTGAGCACGCCGAACGCGACGTGGCGCGCCTCGTCGCGCATGACCATGTGGATCAGCTCCTTGATCAGCGGCTCGATGGTGAAGTCGTGGATCATGCGGAACGACGCCAGCGCCAGCCCCTCGATGAGGATCTGCATGCCCAGGTACTTCATGTCCCAGCGCGGATCGCACAGCACCTGGTCGAGCAGCGTCTTCAGGTGCACGTTGATCGGGTAGATCACCTCGACCTTTTCGCGCAGGTAGCGCTCGTAGACCTCGACGTGGCGCGCCTCGTCGACCACCTGCGTGGCGGCGTAGTACTTGGCGTCGATCCACGGCACGGTGTTGACGATCTGCGCGGCGGTGAGCAGCGCGCCCTGCTCGCCGTGCATGAACTGCGAGAGCATCCAGCCGTACGACTGGCGGCGGAAGTGGCCCTGCTCCGCCTTGGTCATCTTGTCCCAGATGTGCGTGCCGAAGATCGGGTTGTTCTCGTCGGGCATCAGCGGCGCTTCCGGATCGACCGAAATCTGCCAATTCAAGTAGGTTTGGCCATTCCACTGCTCCTTCTTCGCCTTCTCGTACAAGGCGCGCAGCTCCTCTTTGTGGGCTTCGTACTTCCACACGTAGTTGAGCGGGCAGTTCGCCAAAAGGGGCTCGATGCCGTCCTGCACCTTCTGGAAGGCGGACTCGGCGCGAATGATCATCCTGTAAATTTCCCTTTAATGACGGGTGGACATCAAGGCCCGCTGTACGCCGATGTAGGGCTTAGCGGTACTCGACGACCTGGTAGAGCTGATCGCCGTCGGAGGAGAGCAGCGCGCTGGAGATCTGCAACGCCACGGTCCAGTCGCCGGCCTTCACCTCCGGCGTCTGCGTGGCGAAGCCGTGGTGGACGCCCGTCCCCGCGGGCAATTCGGCGAGCGCGGCGGCCGGCACCAGCCCCTGGCCCGCGGTGCCCTTGAAGCGACAGTCGAGCTCGCGCCAGCCGTCGGTGGTCGCGCCGCCGAACACCAGCACCACGTCGGCGCCATCGGACGGCGCCCACTTGAAGGTGAGATCTTGATCGCGCGCGATGCGCTTCTTGGCGCCCGCCTTGACCACCGGATCGCTCAGCTTGAGGTAACCCGGCGCGCGCACGATGGCGGAGAAATGCGGCACCTCGGCGCCGCTCGCCTCGACGGTGAGCTGCTCGCCGCCCGCCCACGCCAGGACCTCGAGCTGCTGGCGCGGATAGATCGGACCCGCGCCACCCTCCGCCGCGAGCGTGAACGGGCGCTTTCCGCCGGTGATGGTGATCGTCCCCGCGCTCGCCTCGACCAGCGGCGCGGAACCGGCAGGCGGGCGGCTCTTCACCCTGAGATCGCACGGCCCGATGGTCGCGGTGGTGGTGGCCGGCCGCGTCGCGAAGAAATGCGCGCCGGTGATCGCGGCGGAGAAGCGATCGCTGCCGCTCGCGTAGCTCACGCCGCTGATGTAGACCTTGCCGGTCTTGAGGCGCGGCGGCGGCGTGGGCGCCAGCGCGGGCGGCAGCGCCTCACGCTGTTGGCATCCCGAGAGCAAGAGTCCGAGCAACAGCGCGCGCGCGGTCACGCGGTCACACCAGCTCGTGCGGCATGTGATCGCGCGGCGAGCGGAAGTAGCGCAGCGGTGAGTACGCGAGAAAGTTCGAGACGCGCGACGTGTACACGCATGCATAGTCCTCCACCTGCTCGCCGAAGCGGGAGTTCTCCACGCCTTCGCGGAAGATCTCGCCCCAGTAGGGGTTGAACGCGCGGTCGAGCTCCTTTTCGATCTGTTCGATCTCGTCGGCGCTGGCGCGCAAGGTGGCGCGCAGCTCGTCGAGGCGCCGCTTGGCCTCGCGCTTGGCGGACTCGACGGTGGTGTGCGCGTGCACCAGCGGATCGCCGTCGCCATCTTCGTGCGCTGGCTTGGTCTCGAGCTTCTGCAGCGACTTGAGCATCTGCTGCTGATAGGTGATCTCGGAGTCGAGCCGGTTGCACTGCCGCTCGAGCGTCTCGAGCTTGAGGATCTGATCCTTGTGGCGCTCGGCCTGCACTAGCTCCTCTTCGAGCTCCTGCAGGATCATCGCGGTGCGCCACACCGACGACTTCTTGGCGCGCAACATGTCGCCGTAGATGTGATCGCCGATGTACAGGATGCGATCGCCGGCCGCGCCCGCGAGCTGCTCGAAGTCCACCACGTTGCCGCCCTGGTAGACGCGGTTCTTGAGGAACGGCCCGGTGTGCGCCGGCCCCTTGGGCTGCCCGCTCGGGAGCTCCAGCTCGAGGAACGGTCGCTTCTCGGTGAAGAACGCCGGCTTCTGCGCCGACACCACGACGATGTCGAAGTAGCTGCGCCACGACGGATAGGCAGGCAGCGCGCCGTCGAGCAGGAACTCCATCACCGGCTCGGTGTAGTCCCACGCCGAGTTGGTGAGCAGGAACAGCCGCTTCCCCGACGAGCGGAACTTGTGCAGCGTGGGCGCGAGATCGGGATCGCGCACGATGAACTTCTGCACGTCGGCCTTGATCACCCGCTTGAGCGTCTCGTCGCGGTGCGCCTCGTCGATGCACTCGCGGATGTCCTGCCAGAGCTGCGAGTAGCCGCGGTTCCACGGCCCCTGCTTGGTGTCGACCTCTTCGATGATCGACGCGTACATCACCGCTTCGGGCAGCGCGAACAGCGTGTCGATCCAGGCGTAGCGCGGCATCGACAGCTTGATGCGCTGCGAGCCGCGATAGAGCCGGTGGCGCTCCTCGCGGGTGAGCAGCTTCTTGCCGTGATAGACGCGCCCGACGTGGCCGTAGCGGTCCATCTTGAAGATGTTGCCCTCCTGCCGGTCGACCACCACCCCGCGCAGGCCGAAGGTGTAGTCGTAGTCGAGCTTGAGGATCTCCTCGGGATAGCCCCGCTTCTTGACCATCTTGTCGAGGGTGCACTGGATCGACAGGTTCTCCAGGTTGCGCTGGTTGTAAAGCGCCAGCGTGTAGTCCATGTCGAACCCGATGAGATCGATCTCCTCGAGTTTCAGGTTTCGATTCACGTAGATGCGCCGCGAGCGCTGAATGTCGAGCGAGCGCGGCACGGCGTGTCCGAGCGCTTCGAGCAATTCCAGATGCGCTGAAGCCTTTTGATCCAGGTCGCCCTGGTAGCCGGAGGACATGAGCGTCAAAGTATAACGTAATATGGGGCGCATGCGCCGAATGGCACTCCTCGTCCTCCTGGCGGGCGCACCGGCGCACGGCCAGGTGCTGCACGAGCGTGTCACCGTCGGTGGGCTGCAGTGCGAGAGCGGGATCTGCCGCGCGCAGGGGTCTCCCCAGGGGACCGCCAAGGCGATCGCGCAGGACGGGCAGGTGTACTACCGCCCGTCGGGCGACGCGCAGGCCAAACCGGGCGAGCAGATCTTCACCCCACAACCGGACCACCCGGTGGAAGTGGGCGGCACTACCGGCGCGCCGCCGCCCGGGGGAGACGGGCCGCCCGATCGGCGCGACATCATTCGCACCGATCGCGACACCGGGCCCGAGGGGCCGGGCAAGCACTTCTATCACGTGGTGTTCAATCCGGATCCGTTCCCGTACAAGCGCATGACGGCGCTCGACGCGGTCGAGATCCTGCCGTGCACCGACGGGCGCCTGGGCCCCCGCCCGCAGGACGGGGTGGGTCGCAATGACTGCGACGACGAGGTGCTCGAGGTGCAGGATCGCACGCGCTATCCGCTGCGCGTGCTCGGCGCGGCGTCGAAGAGCGGCGATCGCGATGCGTTCTGGGGATCGATCGTGATCGAGCTCGAGCCCGGACGGTGGGTGCCGATCCCGTCGGTGGCGCCCGAGACGCGCATCCTCGAGTACAGCGCCGCGCCGGAGGTGCCGATGGAGTTCGCGCACGATGGCGGCGACAACCTGTACGTCCGCTCGAGCGCGGGCGGGCGGCACCGGCTGACCTGGCTTTCGGACGCGCCGCAGCGCTACTTCGCCGGCGAGCTGCCGGCGGGCGTGCGCCTGTCGGAGATCCCACGGGCGCTGCAGCGCGTGCTGCCCGAGCGGCTGCTGAAGCGCACCGCGAAGGTGCTGGCGCACATCGGCATCAAGCCGCCGGCGAAATCGGCGACGCTCGAGAGCGTGCTCGATCCGCTGGTGAGCTATTTCCGCGCGTTCCAGGTGGGCGAGCTGCCGCCGTCGTCGGGATCGTCGTATCTCGACCTGGCGATGGCGCAGAAGGGCTGCTGCCGGCACCGCTCGTACGCGTTCGCGATTACGGCGATGGCGCTGGGCATTCCGGTGCGCTACGTGGAGAACGAGGTGCACGTGTTCGTCGAGGTGTACATCCCGCGCGCGGGGTGGCGGCGGGTGAACCTGGGCGGCGCGCCGATCAACGAAGAGATCGTCGGTGGTGAAGGCAAGAGCATCTATCGCGAGAAGGGCGGCGATCCGTTTCCGCAGCCGGCGCCGTTTCTCAACAGCGCGGCGCCGCCGCCGAAGGGGTTGAACCAGCTGGCCGACAAGGGCGGCAAGGGCGGGGGGAGCGAAAATGGGGGCGGGAGCGCGAAGGGGAACGGGAGCGCGAGCGGAAACGGGAGCGAGGACGAGAGCGGCAAGGGCACATCGGGAGGTCCGGCGCGGGTCGATCTGAGCGCGGTGGAAGGCGCCGATGCGCGCGAGGAAGAAGCGCGCAAGCCGGCCGCACGGCGCGCGCGCACGCACCTGACGATCGCGCTGTCCGACGGCAATTCGTTCCGCGGCGAGACTGTCGAGGTGAGCGGCGAGGTGAGCGCCGACGGGGCCGACGCCGGCGGGCTGCCGATCGAGATCTACCTCGATCGCACCGGCGGCGCGGTCAAGGTCGCCGAAGCCATCACCGACGCCGGCGGCAAGTACCGCGTCACCGTCGAGGTCCCCAAAGATCTTCCGCTCGGCGACCACCGCGTCGTCGCCCGCACCCGCGGCGACGACAAGCGCGCTCCCTCCTCCACCCGCCGCAACTGACCCTACGGAATCGTCAGCTCCGGTTGGCCATGGCGCCGATGCGCAGGCGCAGGGCGTTGAGCTTGATGAAGCCCGAGGCGTCCTTCTGATCGTAGACCTGCTCGGCCTCGAAGGTGGCGAAGTCGGGGCGGTAGAGCGAGCGCGGCGCCTTGCGGCCGGCGACGGTGAGCGCGCCCTTGTACAGCTTGAGCCGCGCGGTGCCGGTCACCGGCTTGGCCACCTCGTCGACGAGGCCCTGGAGCAGCACGCGCTCGGGCGCGAACCAGAAGCCGTTGTAGACCAGCTGCGCGTAGCGCGGCATGAGCGAGTCGCGCAGCGCCATCACCTCGCGATCGAGCGTGAGCGTCTCGACCGCGCGACGCGCCTTGCGCAACAGCGTGCCGCCGGGCGTCTCGTACACGCCGCGCGCCTTCATGCCCACGTAGCGATCCTCGACCAGGTCGACGCGCCCGACGCCGTGCTCGCCTGCGACCGCGTTGGCGCGCGTCAACAGCGCGGCCGGGCCGAGGCGCTCGCCGTCGATCGCCACCGGCGTGCCCGCCTCCACCTCGATCTCGACGTAGCGCGGCTCGTCGGGCGCCTGCTGCGGATCGCGCGTCACCTGAAAGATCCCCGCGTCCGGCTCGCGCCACGGATCCTCGAGGATGCCGCCTTCGTAGCTGGTGTGAAACAGGTTGCGATCGATCGAGTACGGCTTCTCGGCCGTCGCCTCGATCGGGATCTTGTGCTCCTTGGTATAGGCGATCAGCTGCGAGCGCGACTTCAGGTCCCAGATGCGCCACGGCGCGATGATCTGGATCCCCGGATCGAAGTGGTAATAGCCCAGCTCGAAGCGCACCTGATCGTTGCCCTTGCCGGTCGAGCCGTGCGAGACCGCGTCGGCGCCCTCCTTCTTCACCACCGCCATCTGGCCCTTGGCGATGATCGGGCGCGCCAGCGACGTGCCCATCAGGTAGTCCTGCTCGTAGGCCGCGTCGGCGCGCAACGCCGGGAAGACGAAGTCGCGCACGAACTCCTCGCGCAGATCGTCGACGTAGACCTTGCTGGCGCCGGTGGCGAGCGCCTTCTTCTTGACCGCCTCGAGATCTTCGCCCTGCCCGACGTCGGCGCAGTAGGCGATCACCTCGCACTGGTAGGTCTCCTTCAACCAACAGATCGCGACCGAGGTGTCGAGTCCGCCCGAGTACGCGAGGACGATCTTCTTCGGCATGCCAGGTTGGTAGCACGAAATCGGTTACGCTGGGAGCGCGTGAAGATCGCCGGCGCCACCGTTTTCGCCCTCGCGCTGGTCGCGGGCTACGGCTTCTTTCAAACGCGTGACCTCGACGGAGAATACGCGCGGCAGGCCGAGCTGCAGGCGCGCGAATCGCCCGCGGCCGCCAAGCGGCGCGCCGAGGCCCGCCTGCAGGATCTGATGAAGGCCAGCCACGGTCCGCTCGCGGACCTCGAACAGACGGCGCGCGAGCTGCCCAAGATCGACCCGGACGTGCGTCTCGCGTGGATCACCGACGGCGGCGTGCCTGCCTACGATGCGCGCGACGCGGTGCTCGTCTCCAGCCCCGTGCGCGTCGAAGGTCGGTCGATGACCGTCGGGCTCGCGTACCTCGATCACGAGCTGCCCGGCGACCTCGCGCGTACCGAAGACGATCGTCATGCCGCCACGCGCAGCCTGTGGCGCACGCTCGCAGTCGCCGCGCTGGCGCTGCTGATCGCCGGCGCGATCGCGATCGCTATCGGACGGTTACGACGCCGCGCTTGAGCAGGATCGCCAGGCAGCGCAGCGCGTCGATCCGGGGCATGCCGCTGACGTCGAGCAGATCGTCGACGCTCGACATGCCGTCGATGCGCGACAGCAGAAACGCGGCCTTCGGATCGAGATCGGGCGTGGCCTCGCCGTGCGTCGGAACGCCGCCGAGCGGGCCGACCATGGTCTCGTAGACGCGCTCGAACAGCCAGCGCTGCGCCTGGCACTCCTCGGACTCGAGGCCGCCGTTCTGCGCGATGAACGCCTCGGCGGCGGTGAACGCCTGGTCGAGATCGCCGCGCTCGAGCGGATCCTGCACCGCCGACAGGCCGTCCATCACGCTGTGCGGCGAGGTGTCGTTGAGCCCACCGGGCGGCAGCGGTAGATCGTCCACCTTGGGCTGCGTGCCGGTGCCGGTCAGCGACGGCGCATACTCCGCCAGGCGCCGGTTGATGAACGGATTGGTCGGGTTGGTCCCGCCCTCTTCCTGCCCGTCGTCGGGCGTGTCGCGCAGATCGCGCGGCACCTCGAGCGGCGGCAGCTGCAGATCGTCTTCGGACGATCCCACGTCGGCCTCGGCGACCGCCTTCAACAGATCGCGGCGATCGCGCGTCGGGGTCTGCTCGAACGCGTCGAACTCGCCCGAGCCGAAGCCGACCGGCGGCGGCAGCTCGTGGTCGAGCCCGTCGGGCGTGGTGGCGTCGCGCCGCTTGGTGCCCGGGGGCAGCGGGTGCGGCGGCAGCGGGTTGCGATGCGGCTCCGGCGTCGGCTCGGCATCCATCTCGAGCGTGGCGTGCTCCTCGGGCTGTCTGGGCGGATCGATGCCCAGCATCGGCGAGCCGTCGAGCGCCAACAGTTCCTGGATCTGCTCGTCGGTGAGCTCGGGCACGTCGAGCAGCGGCAGGTTGGTCCCGGTGGGCGTGGAGCGCCACTCGCGCGTGACCGAGCCGGTCTGCTCGTCGGTGGCGTACAGCGACTTCGGGTTGGTGCCCGGCGTGAGCAGCGAATCGTAGATCGGCGCCACGCCGAGCAGCGTGCCCGACACCGGCTTGTCGCGCGGGCTCGACTGCGGCGGCGGCGTACGGGTCGAGGTCGTCGCACTCGCCGCGCGCTCTTCCGGGTCGGCGACCACCGGCACGCCCATTCCCGGCGTGCGCGCTTTTCCGCCCGGCGTGAGCGGCACCGGATCCCACGGCGAGTCCATCCCCGGCGACGACGGATGGCGCTTCTCGCGCGTCTTCTCTTCGTCGCCCAACGACGGCTGATTGAACCCGGGCCGTGAGGTCTCGAATCCGTGCCGCGACGACTCTTCCGGACTGAGCGCGTCGGCCACCGCCATCAAGGTGTCCTCGTCGAGCGCGACGCCGGCGTCGAGGCGCCGCTTGCCGGACTGCAGATCGCGCACCCAGCCGAGGTACAGCTGCGCGCGCACGTGCCCGGGGAGCAGCTTGACCGCCTCCTCGAGCTCGCGCAGGGTCGACGGCAGATCGCCCGCTGCGTAGGCCTCGATGCCCTTCTCGATCCGCTCGGACGCTTCGCGCAACGCGCGCTTGTCGGGACCGTTGGCCACGTTCAGCCGACGCGGGTCTTGGCGACCACGCCCTTGAACATGTTCAGCGTGCGGTTGAGCGCCTCGGTCGAGTCGACCACCGCCTGCGCGTCACGTGCCTGGATGCCCTGGCGCGCGCGCTCGATCACGCTGCGCGCCTTCTTGATCGCGTCCTGCCCGAAGTCCGAGCCGGCGATCGCCTGCTCGACGCGCGGGAAGAGCGCCTCGATCTCGTCGACCAGCTTCTCCGCCGCCTGCTTCTGCTTCTCGAACTCCTCGTTGACCTTCTGGTCCATGAGGTAGTCGCGCGACTCCTCGACCATGCGGCGGATCTCGTCCTCGGTGAGGCCCGAGGTGGCGGTGACGGTGATCGCCTGCTTGAGGCCGGTCTCCTGATCCTTGGCCGACACCGAGACGATGCCGTCGGCGGAGATCTCGAACTGCACCTCGATCTCGACCTCGCCCTTGGGCGCGCGACGCAGGCCGGTGAGGATGAACTCGCCGAGCAGCTCGTTCTCCTCGGCGCGGTCACTTTCACCCTGTAGCACGAGGATCTTCACCGAGGTCTGGTTGTCCTTCACCGTGGTGAAGATGTGGCTGGCGGTGGTCGGCACCGTGGTGTTCTGCGGGATCAGCTTATGGAAGTAGCCGCCGATGATCATGATGCCGAGCGAGTGCGGCGTCACGTCGAGCAGCAGCATGTCCGAGTCGGTCTGGATGAGCGCCGCGCCCTGGATGCCCGCGCCGAGCGCGACCACCTCGTCGGGGTGCACGCCCTTGCACGGCTCCATGCCGAAGAACTTGGCGACCTCGGCCTGCACGCGCGGCATGCGGGTCATGCCGCCGACCAGGATCACGTCCTCGATCGCGGCCTTCTCGATGTCCGCCTCGGCGAGCGTCTTTCGGCAGATCGAGACCGTCTTCTCGACCAGGTCTTCGGTCAGCTCCTCGAGCTTCTCGCGCGTCAGCGTGCGCTGCAGGTGCAACGCCTCGCCGTCTTTCGAGATGATGAACGGCAGGTTGATCTCGGCCTCTTTGGCCGACGACAGCTCGCACTTGGCCTTCTCGGCCACGTCCTTGAGCCGCTGCAGCGCCATCTTGTCGCGCCGCAGATCGATGTGGTGCTCCTTGGCGAAGCCGAACACCAGCCAGTCGATGATCCGCTTGTCGAAGTCCTCGCCGCCGAGGAAGGTGTCGCCCGCCGTCGAGATGACCTCGAACACGCCGTTGCCCAGCTCGAGGATCGAGATGTCGAACGTGCCGCCGCCGAGATCGTAGACCGCGACCTTGCGCTCGAGATTCTTGCCGAACCCGTACGCGAGCGCCGCCGCGGTCGGCTCATTGATGATGCGGATGACGTCGAGGCCGGCGATCTTCCCCGCGTCCTTGGTGGCCTGCCGCTGCCCGTCGTTGAAGTAGGCGGGCACCGTGACCACCGCCTTCTCGATCGGCCCGCCGAGGTGCTCCTCGGCGATCATCTTCATCTCTTGCAGCACGTACGCCGAGATCTCGGGGATCGAATACGGCTGCCCGCGCAGCTCGATGCGCACGTCGTCGTGCGGCCCCTCGATCAGCTTGTACGAGCAAGACTCCATCGCCTGCTTGACCGGCGGGGAGTTCCACTTGCGCCCGATCAGCCGCTTGGCGGCGTACACCGTGTGCTCGGCGTTGGTGATCGCCTGACGCTTGGCGATGTGCCCCACCAGGCGCTTGCCGCTCTCGGTGATCGCGACCTGAGAAGGCGTAGTTTTATAGCCGCCGCGATTCGGGATGACGATCGGAGTTCCGTTCTCCACGATCGCGACACAAGAGTTGGTGGTTCCCAGATCGATTCCGATGACTCGTTCGGCCATGGCCGGGACCCCGTCGGTATACGGTGAACAGCGCTCCTTTATACCACGTATCCCGTTACTTGAGGCCCGCAGACTCTTCGTAGGCAGCGCGACGATCTTTGTCCGACAGCAATTCGAAGGCGGCCTTGATGGCCTGGAAGATCTTGGACAGCTTGTCGCGGTAGTCACCGAGGTCGCGGCCGAAGTAGCGGTCCGGGTGAAACTCCTTGGAGAGCTTGAAGTAGGCGCGCTTGACGTCCTTGACGGCGGCGCCGCGCTCGATCTCGAGCAGCTCGAACGCGTTGCGCGTGTCGAGCGAGTGGTAGAAGAGGTCGATGCGCTTGGCCACCTCGCCCGCCAGCTTGCCCTCGGCGTCGTCGGTGGAGGCCTCGTGCGGATTGGCGCGAATCACCTTCGGCTCGGCGGGCGGATGGGTCACGTGCGGCTGCGGCACCTCGACGATGTGCATCGGTCCGGTGGGCCGCTTCATGATGCGCGCGACGCCCGGCACCTCGATCGCGCCCATCTCCCACAGCCGGCGCAGGATGACCATCGTCACCGGCTCCTCGAACGGCACCAGCATCAAGATCTCTTCGAGCGACGTGCGCCCGTCGACGCGCGAGAGCACGAAGCCCTCGTCCGCGCCTACCTTCGGATCGTCGATCGGCAGCCTGCCGCGCTGCGGAACCAACGTCCCGGGGCCCAGCCCTTCGAAGATCTTGTTGGGCATCAGTCGCCGTCAACCATGTTAGCCCGGGGCGAGCAACCGTTCCAGAACCGCCTTCTGGATGTGCAACCGGTTCTCGGCCTGGGTGAACACCGCCGAGTGCGGCCCCTCGACCACCGCGTCGGTGATCTCCTCGCCGCGATGCGCGGGCAGGCAGTGCATGACCATCACGTTGCGCGCCGCCAGGCCGAGGAGCTGCTCGTCGACGCAGAAGCCGGCGAACGCCTTTTCGCGGGCGCCCTGCTCGCCCTCCTCGCCCATCGAGGCCCACACGTCCGTCGAGATCACGTTCCTGCCGCGCGCCGCCTCGACCGGATTGCGCACCACGTCGATGTGCGCGCGCCAGTCGGCCTCCTTGCGCGCGCGGCCGAGCACCTCGGCGTCAGGATCGTAACCGTCCGGGCAGGCGAGCGTGAGATCGAGCCCGAGGATCGCCGCCGCCTCGATCCACGAGTGCGCCATGTTGTTGCCGTCGCCGATCCAGGCGAAGCGGACACTCCCTGGGCCCGGCTCGAACGCCACCGGCCCGAGGCGCTCCCACACGGTGAACAGATCGGCCAGCACCTGACACGGGTGCGACAGATCGGTCAGCCCGTTGATCACCGGCACTGGCGAGAAGCGCGCCAGCTCCTCGACGATCTCCTGGCCGAAGGTGCGGATCACGATCCCGTGGCAATAGCCGCCCAGCACGCGCGCGGTGTCACGCAGCGGCTCGCCGCGACCGATCTGCGTGCCCTGCGGCGCCAGGTACACCGCGTGGCCGCCGAGCTCGTACATGCCGACCTCGAACGATACGCGCGTGCGCGTCGAAGCCTTCTCGAAGATCATGCCGAGCGTCTTGCCGCCTAGCGTCAACGGCCGTTCACCGTGCGCGCGCAGCGCCTTGAGCTCGGCGGCGCGCACGAACAACGCGCGGATCTCCGCCGCCGAAAGATCCCACAGCGACAGCAGATCGCGCTTGGCCATATTAGTTGGCGAGCGCCGCGTCGAGCGCCGCCACGCCTCGATCGAGCTCCGCGTCGGTGACCACGAACGGCGGCGCAAAGCGCACCACGGTTCCGCCCGCCACCGAGAGCAGCACGCCCGCCTCGCGCACCTTGGCCACCACCGGCGCCGCGTCCCCGTCGAGGGCCAGCCCACGCAACAGGCCGCGCCCGCGCACCTCCTTGGCCCGCGCGTGCTTCTTCACCAGCGGCGCGAGCGCGCTCGCGAGGCGCTCGCCGGCCAGGGTGACCCGCTCCAGCAGCCGATCGCGATCGATGGTCTCGAGCACGGTGAGCGCCGCCGCGCAGGCGAGCGGATTTCCGCCAAACGTCGACGCGTGCGAGCCGGGCGCGAACCCTTCGGCCAGCGCGCCCGACGCGATGATCGCGCCGATCGGCACGCCGCCGCCCAGCCCCTTGGCAAGCGACAGGATGTCCGGCGTCACGCCCTCGTGCTCGTAACCGAACATCTTGCCGGTGCGCCCGACGCCGGTCTGCACCTCGTCGAAGATCAGCACCGTGCCGGTGTCGTTGCAGCGCTGCCGCAGCGCCTTGAAGAAATCGGGCGGCGGTACGCGGATGCCGCCCTCCGCCTGGATCGGCTCGATCAGCACCGCGCAGGTCTTGTCGGTGATCGCGTCGAGCGCGCGCATGTCGTTCTCGTCCTCGGGAAACGGCACGAAGCGCGCCCACTCGATGAGCGGCCCGAACCCCGAGCGATACTTCTCCTGCCCAGTGAGCGCGACGGTGGCGATCGAGCGGCCGTGGAACGAGCCCTCGAACGACAGCACCTGGATGCGATCCGCGCGGCCCATGATGGTGGTCTGGTAGCGCTTGGCGAGCTTGATCGCCGCCTCGTTGGCCTCGGCGCCCGAGTTGCAGAAGAACACGCGCGGCTCGGCGAGCAGGTGCGCGCGTTTGACCAGCGCGTCGGCCAGCAGGATCTGCGCCTCGACGTAGAACAGGTTGGAGACGTGGATCAGCTCGCCGGCCTGCTTGGCGATGGCCGCAGTGAGCGCCGGGTGCGCGTGGCCGAGCGGGCAGGCCGCGATCCCGCCGGTCAGATCGAGGTACTGGTTGCCGGCAACGTCCCACACCGTGCAGGCGGCCCCGCGCCGCAGCACGATCGGCTGCTGCTTGTAGTTGTGCGTCAGCACCCGCTGCGCCAGCTCGATCAGCTCTTCTTGAGACTTGCTCATGACTGGATCAGCTCCGTTCCAATGCCCTTGTCGGTGAAGATCTCGAGCAGCACCGCGTGATCGAGCCGCCCGTCGACGATGTGGACCTTGCGCACGCCGTCGGCGAGCGCATCGAGGCCGAACTGCACCTTCGGGATCATCCCGCCTTCGATCACGCCTGTTGAGACGAGCGCCTTGACCTGCGCCGCGGTGAGCGTCGAGCACAGCTGGCCGTCGGCACCGCGCACGCCCTGCACATCGGTCAGCAGCAGCAGCTTCTCGGCGTGCATCGCGGCGGCCAGCTTGGCGGCGAACGGATCGGCGTTGATGTTGAGCGTCACGCCGTTCTCGTCGGCGGCGATTGGCGCGATCACCGGAATGAAATCCTCGGCCACCAGCCGCTCGAGGAGCCGCGGCTCCACGCTCACGATCTCGCCCACGTGCCCCACGTCGACGCCCTGCACCTTGCCCACGCGCCGCGCCAACGTCAGCGCGCCGTCCTTGCCGGTGAGCCCGACCGCGCGCCCGCCCACCAGGTTGATCAGCCGCACCAGCTCCTTGTTCACCTGCCCGCCCAGCACCATCTCGACGACCTTCATGGTCTCGTCGTCGGTGACGCGCATTCCCGCGACGAACTTCGACGGAATGCCGAGCTTGTCGAGCAGCTGGCCGATCTGCGGCCCGCCGCCGTGCACCACGATCGGGTTCAGGCCGACGTACTTCAGCAGCACTACGTCGCGGCAGAAGCTCTCGCGCAGGCGCGGATCTTCCATCGCGTGCCCGCCGTACTTCATGACCACCGTCTTGCCGCGGAACTTCTTGATGTAGGGCAGCGCCTCGACCAGCACGTTGGCCTTTTCGAGCGGCGACAAGGTGGCGAGCACCGACGGACTCTACCTCACTTCACCACCAGCCGCAGCCGGGTTCCATCCTCCAGCTCGACCAGCCTATAGGATGTACTTCGACAGATCTTCGTCCTCCAGGACCTTGCTCAACCGCTCGCGCACGTAGGCAGCGGTGATCGCCACCTCCGAGCCCGCCAGCCCCGGCGCGTCGAAGCTCAGCTCGTCGAGCAGCCGCTCGAGGATGGTGTGCAGCCGCCGCGCGCCGATGTTCTCCATGCGCTCGTTGACCCGCTGCGCCATGTTGGCGATCTCTGCGATCGCGTCCGGCTTCCACTCGATCTTGACGCCCTCGGTGGCGAGCAGCGCCTGGTACTGGCGCGTGAGCGCGTTCTCCGGCTCGGTGAGGATGCGCACGAAGTCGTCGCCATTGAGCGGCTCGAGCTCGACGCGAATGGGAAAGCGGCCCTGCAGCTCGGGGATCAGATCCGACGGCTTGGACACGTGGAACGCGCCCGCCGCGATGAACAGCACGTGATCGGTCTTCACCACGCCGTACTTGGTGGTCACCGACGAGCCCTCGACTATTGGCAGCAGGTCGCGCTGGACTCCCTCCCGCGAAACGTCCGGCCCGCCGCCGGAGCCGCCAGACGATCGCGATCCGCAGATCTTGTCGATCTCGTCGAGGAACACGATGCCCGCCTGCTCGGCCCGATAGACCGCCTCGGCGGTGACCTTGTCCATGTCGATCAGCTTGGTCGCCTCTTCGCTCGTCAGCAGCTCGAGCGCCTGCGGGATCTTCACCTTGCGTAGCTTCTCCCGCCCGCGCCCGCCCGAGAACATCTGCTGGATCTTGCCCATGTCGAAGCCGATCTGATCCATGCCCGGCGCCGAGAACACCTCGAACATGCCGTGCTGCGGCTCCGAGACCGACACCTCGACCTCGCGCTCGTCAAGCTTGCCCGCGCGCAATAGCTCGCGCAGCTTCTCGCGCGTGGCGTTGACCGGCTCGGGCGGCGCGTCCATGCTCGCCGGCAGCTGGATCGGCCGGCCCGGCCCGGGCTGCTGCGCGGGCGTCGGGCGCGGGAACAAGATGTCGAGCACCTTCTCCTCGGCCGCCTCGCGCGCGCGCGCCCGCACCTTGGCCTGCTCCTCGTCCTTCACCAGCTTGACCGAGATCTCGACCAGATCGCGCACGATCGAGTCCACGTCGCGCCCCACGTACCCGACCTCGGTGAACTTGGAAGCCTCGACCTTGAGGAACGGCGCGGCCACCAGCTTGGCGAGCCGCCTCGCGATCTCGGTCTTTCCCACGCCGGTCGGCCCGATCATGATGATGTTCTTGGGCGCGATCTCGTCGCGCAGCTCGGGCGCCACCTGCTGCCGGCGCCAACGATTGCGCAACGCGATCGCCACCGCGCGCTTGGCCGCCTTCTGGCCGACCACGTACCGATCGAGCTCCTCGACGATGGCGCGCGGCGTGAGCGCCCGCGGATCCCGCAACGACATGTGATTGTCCCTCTAGATCTCTTCGAATTGAAGGTTCTGGTTGGTGTAGATGCAGATCTCGCCGGCGATCTTGAGCGCGCGCTCGGTGATCTCACGCGCGCCCATGGTCGTCGCTTCGATCAGCGCGCGCGCCGCCGCCAGCGCGTACGGGCCGCCCGAGCCGATCGCGATCGCGCCGCCCTCGGGCTCGATCACGTCGCCGGTGCCGGTGATGAGGAAGGTGCGCTCCGCGTCGGCCACCACCAGCAGCGCCTCGAGGCGCCTGAGCGCGCGATCCGAACGCCACTCCTTGGCCAGCTCGACCGCCGCGCGCGGCAGGTTGCCGCTCGACTCCTTGAGCTTGCCCTCGAGCCGCTCGAACAGCGCGATGCCGTCGGCCGCCGATCCGGCGAACCCGGCGATCACCTTGCCGTCATGCATGCGTCGCACCTTCTTGGCGTTGCCCTTCATCACGGTGTTGCCCAGGCTCACCTGCCCGTCGCCGCCGACCACCACCTTGTTGTCTCTTCGCACCGAGAGGATCGTCGTAGATCTGATCTTCATTTTTTCCCTTTGGCGTGCGGATGCTTCTCGTATTGCCCCTGTAGGTATTGCAGATCCACGTGCGCATAGCGCGCGGTGGTCTTGATCGACGAATGGCCGAGCAGCTCCTGGATCGAGCGCAGATCCGCGCCCGAGCCGAGCAGGTGCGTGGCGTAGCTGTGGCGCAGCGCGTGCGGATGGGTGTCCGGCACGCCGCCGGCGATCGCGTGGCGATCGACGAAACGCCGCACGCTGCGCACCGACACGCGCCCGCCGCGATAGTTGAGGAACACCGCGCTGTCCGACGGCGCGAGCTCGAGCCTTCGTTCGAGCCACGCGTCGAGCGCTTCGCGCGCCTTGCGGCCGAGCGGCACGATGCGATCCTTGCCGCCCTTGCCGCGCCGCACGCGCAGCTCGTTCGACTCGAGATCGCCCAGGTCCAGGTTCACGCACTCCGAGACGCGCAGCCCGCAGCCGTACAGCACCTCGAGGATCGCCGCGTCGCGGATCGCCAGCGCGCGCAGCGCATCGCGCCGCTTGGCGGTCGGCGCCTCGACCAGCGCGGTGGCCTGCTCCGGCGTGAGGAACGTCGGCAGCGACTTCTTCCCTTTCGGTGGGCGCACCAGCATGGCCACGTTTTCGTCGATCACCTTCTCGCGCTTGAGGAACCGCATGAACCCGCGCACCGCCGACAGCTTGCGGGCGATCGTGACCGCTTCGTTCTGTTGAAACAGCGACGCAAGGTAAGAACGCAACATGGGGATGTCAAGGTCGGCCACCTCGGGCGCGCGCTCGCGCTTGAGGGCGATGAACGCGAGCAGCTCCTGCAGGTTCTGCAGGTAGGCGCGCACGGTGTGCGGTGACGCACGCTTCTCGGCCTCCAAATGCGAGCGGAAGCGGTCGACCAGCTCATCCATCCGATAATCTTAAGTCGCTTATCGGAAGTCGGAAAATTTGTAGATGCCGAGGTCGCCGGTGAGCGGCTTCGGATTCGCGTTGAGCCCGAGACCCAGGCCCAACCCCACGCCCAGGCCGGCCAGCGCCACCGTGCCCACCACCACGCCGATCCACCAGCGGTTCGCCTTGTGCTGCGACGGCGACGACGGCCCGCGCGACGGAATGATCACTGGCTCGCCCACCAGCGACGGCGCGTTCACCTCAGCCGACTCGCCCGCGCCGACCATCACTTCCTTCTCGACCTCGGCGCCGCCCGGGGCGCGCGCGCGCACGTGATGATCGCCCGGCTTGACGTAGGTCGGATCGCGCCCGGGCCGGCTGTCGACCTCGATGGTCGAGCGCGGCGGCCAGCCGGTGAACGCGATGCGCCCGACGCGCTTCTCGAGCGCCTTCAGATCGCCTTGGGCCTTCTCCGCCAGAAACGGGTCATCCGATGGTGACGGCGACTCGTCGAGAAAGTGGCGCAGATCGTTGGCCGCGCCCGCCAGGTCCCCGAGCTCGCGCTCGGCCGCCGCGGCGTTCACCAGCAGCTTGGCCGATGGATAGACCGAATACGCCGCGCGAAAATCGACCAGCGCGCCCTTCAAGTCGCCCTTCTCGAACAGCGCGTTGCCCTGCCCGAGCAACAGCCGCGCCTGCGCCTTCTCCGCCGAATCATCCTCGGCGCGCGCCCAAGACGGCGCCAGCAAGAGCAGCAGCACCAGGAAGGCGCGCACTACAGATCCTGGACCGGCGCCGCGTCGTGGGTGTGCTGCGGCTTGGGCACATGGCGCGTGGTGTCCGAGATCCGCGGCGCACGCTCCATGTGCAGCTGGAAGTTCTGGCTGGCGGTCGACTGCGCGGTCATCGACAGCGACTGATAACCGGGCGCGCTCACCTTGACGAAGCGCGGCTTCTGCTGCCACGGGAGCGTCACCTTGGCGCCGGCGATGTGCTTGTCGTCGACGCTGATCTGCGCGTTGCGCGGAAACACGTGGAAGATGAACTGCACATCCGGATGTTTCTCCACCACCTCGGGCGAGAAGTCCATCGCCGGCTTCGGCGTCCTGGTCGGCACCGCGACGACCGGCGGCGCCGGCTCGACCAGCGGCGGCGGCACCGGCACCGGCGGCTTCGCGGTCTGCGACAGCGCGACCAGGCCGACCACCACCAGCGTCCCGACCCCGCCGAGCGCCATCGCCAAAAAAGTGTTGCGCTTCTTGCGGGCGCCGAACAGCTGCGCGCGCAGCGACGGCGGCGCGTCGTAGGACGGGGTATCGAGCGGCGTCGGCGGCGCGTCCATCACGCCCGATGAGGCGGGCTCGGGCATCTGCTCACCGGCGCGCGTCGACGAGTCGACCTCGGTCCTGCCCGCGACGCCCGAGTCGCCGCCGCGATAGTGCAGGCCCGAGCCGCGGTCATCGTTGTACGGGCCCGCTCCGCCGAGATCCGCCGCGCTCCAGTTCTCGACGTTGACCGCCCCCCGCGGCTTGGCCAACGAGCGCGTCAGCGCCGCGGCGAACTCGGTCGGCTTGCCGAAGCGATCGTTCTTCTTCTTCGCCAGCACCTTGGCGAACACCACGTCGACCTCGTCGGTGAGCCCGGGCGCGCGCCCGGACAGCGTCGGCGTGGGCCCGTGCACGATCTGAAACAGGATCGACGGGATCGACGACGCGGCGAACGCGCGCCGCCCGGTGAGGATCTCGAACGCGATGGTGCCGAACGAGAACACGTCCGACTCCGCGGTCAGCTCCTGCGTGCCGACCGCCTGCTCCGGCGACATGTACAGCGGCGTGCCGACCATCGCCTTCTCTTGCGTGAGCGTCGCGGCATCGAGCAGCTTGGAGACGCCGAAGTCGAGCACCTTGACGAAGTCGTCGCGCCCCGAGCGCTTGGCGAGAAAAATGTTCGCCGGCTTGAGATCGCGGTGGATCACGCCGTTCAGATGGGCGACGTCGAGCGCCTCGGCCATCTCCTGGATGATGCGCAGCGCGGCGGCGACCGGCATGCGACCCGATCGCTTCAAGTGATCGTTGAGGTCCTCGCCCTCGAGCAGCTCCATCACCAGGTACGGCGAGCCGCCCTCGGACACCTGGAAGTCGAAGGTCTCGACGATGTGCGGATGCTGCAGCGTCGCCGCGATCTCGGCCTCGCGCCGGAAACGCTGCAGCGCGGTGGCCGCGAGCGTGGCGTCCTTGGGCTTGCCGAGCACCTTGACGGCAAACTTTCGGGGCAGGCGAAGGTGTTGCGCTTCATATACGACGCCCATCCCCCCCTCGGCGATCACTCGCTCGAGCAGGTAGGTGCCGTTCAGCAAGGTGCCGACGGAGGTAATTGCCGGCAGTTCCGCCGTCACGTATGGAAATATACTACGGTAGTGTCGTCGCTGCGAAGACAGAGTGGAAGTGAGCCTTGGTGTTTTGTGCGTGCAGCGCCATGAATTGCGGCCCGCTCGGCGCCTGCGCGAAGGAGGTGGTCACCGTGGTCGTCGGGACCCCACTCGAAGTCGCATCGCAGGTGTAGCTCGTGCCGCGGCGCGTCAGCTGCAATCGATAACGCACGCCGGTCTGGAAATCGAACGGTGTCGTCACCGGAGTCTGAAGTGCTCCTCCGATCACCGGCGTGAGGCGTAGCGAGGTCGTTCCGGGCTGCTGCTGGTCGAGGAACAGCATGCACAACATGCCGGAGGCACCTGCAGCGCCGGGATTCGCTGAGTTTCCCACGAAGACGCCAGTATCGGAATGGGGACCAGGATTGTCATCGACGTACCAGACTTGTGTGAAGGTACTGACCTCGACACGCACGGCCGCAGGAAGTTGGGTCACGCCATTGGAGGACACCATCGCGGGGCTGCCGGTGTCGATCTCGAGGAAGTCGTTGGCGACTGGAAAGCCGCCCGACCACTGTCCGTCGTCGACGACGAACGGCTCGAAGTACAGCCGAGCGTTGCCGGGCTTGGCGACGTCGGGATCGCACGCGTCGGGCAACCCGTCCGCGTCGCCGTCGGGCGCGCCCGGATCCGCGTCGGCCGCGCACACATCGCAGCTGTCGACCTGGCCGTCCTGATCCTCGTCGTGCGTGCCGCCCGCCGCACAGCCGAGCAGATCGGAGGTGAACATGTCGAGCACCGGCGGGAACGATCCGTCGATCGCCACGCCGGCGTCGTTGCCGGTGCCGAACCCGGTGAGCTGCGCGTCGAGGCGATTGCAGCCGTTCGAGACCACGTCGCCGCCGGCGGTGCCGATGGCGATCAGGCTGTCGTCGGCGGCGAAGCCCTCGATGGTGAGCGACACGTTGTACTTGGGCGCCGGCGCGGGATCGGGCCGCAAGAGGAACGTCACCGGCGCGTTGCCGAGCTTCTTCTGCGGCGTGATGTCGATCGACTTCATCGGGCCGCCGTTGAGGCTCAGGAGGATGTGCAGCGAGACGATCTGGCTCGCGTCCACGCCGCCGGAGGCGACCACCGTCACCTGAATATCGCCCGACGGGATGCAATCGAGACCGCAGCCCGTCCAGAAAATCGCGACGGTGAGCAGCCAGGCCTTCATTCGCCCGAAGAATAGCCTACTTTTCGCCTCAGGAGCGAGTGGCCCCATTCGCCAGCCACGGCGTGAAGTCGGCCGCGGCCCGCTGAGCGTGCAGCGCGCGCCGATCGCGCTTCTTGGCCTTGCTCCCATTTCCAGTGAGCGGCGGCAAGAGGCCGAAGTTGATGTTGGTGGGCTGGAACGCCTCGCCCGGCTGGCGCGGCCGCATCAGATGCTGGTACAGCGCGCCGAACGCGGTGGTCGGCGGCGGCGGCGCCATCGGCTGACCGCTCAGCCGCCCGTGCAGGAACAGGGCGGCGAGCAGCCCCATCGCGGTCGACTCGATGTAGCCCTCCACGCCGGTGATCTGCCCGGCGAGCTGCAGATTCGGCCGCACCTTGAGCTCCAGGCCGGGCCCGAGCAGCCGCCACGACTCGATGTACGAGTTGCGATGGATCGATCCGAAGCGCAGCCACTCGGCGTTCGCCAGCGCGGGGATCATCGCGAAGATACGCTTCTGCTCGGGATAGGTGAGCCGCGTCTGGAAGCCCACCAGGTTGAAGCTGGTCGCGTAGCGATTCTCCGCGCGCAGCTGCACCACCGCGAACGCGTCGGTCTTGAGCCCCACCGGCTTCATCGGCCCGAACGCCAGCACGTCGTCGCCGCGCTCGGCCATCACCTCGATCGGCAGGCAGCCCTCGAAGTAGCGCGGCTCCTCGAACGCGTGCGGCAACACCTTCTTCGCCGTGCGGATCTCGCGCACGAACGCGTGGTACTGGTCGCGTTGAAGCGGGCAGTTGACGTAGTCCCCCTCCGCCGTCTCCTTGTAGCGCGAGCCGCGAAACGCGTGCGCCCAATCGATGCTGTCCGCCTCGACGATCGGCGCGATCGCGTCGTAGAAATAGAATCGATCGCCGCACAGCTTGCGCAGCTCGCGCTGCACTCCGCCGCCCACCAGCGGCCCGCCGGCCAGGATGCACGGCATCGTCTCGGGCAAGCGATCGAGCGGCCGTCGCTCGAGACGCACGTTCGGCTCGAGCGCCAACGCGACGGTAATTCCCCGCGAAAACAACTGCCGGTCCACCGCCAGCGCATCGCCCGCCGGCACGCGCGCCGCGTCCGCGCAGGCGACGATCAACGACCCCGCCCGACGCAGCTCCGCCTTCAACAACCCCGCCGGCGCCGCCGGATCATCCGACCGCAGCGAATTCGAGCACACCAGCTCGCCCAACAACGGCGTCGTGTGCGCGGGCGAGATCCGCCCCGGCTTCTGCTCCACCAGCGAAACCTTCAGCCCCCGCCGCGCGAGCTGCCAAGCGGCCTCGCACCCGGCGAGCCCACCCCCCACCACCATCACGTCGGGAGAGAACATCGACTTCGCTACGCGGCGTCGGTGTTGGAGTTGCCTTCGCCGCCTTCGCCGGTCTCCGGGCTGCCGGTCTCCACGGAGTAGCCGCAGCCGTCGGTGACGCAGCGGATGCGACCGCCGCCGCGACGGTTCTCGCGCTTGACCAGGAACGCCGCGCTGCACTGCGGGCACTTCTCGGGGATCGGGCGATCCCACAGCACGAAGTCGCACTGCGTCTTGGAATAGTTCGAGCAGCCGAAGAACACCTTGCCGCGGCGCGAGCGCTTCTCGGTGAGAAAGCCGGTGCAGTTGGGTCGCGGGCAGCTCACGCCGAGCGAGATCGGCCGCGTGGTCTTGCACTCGGGATAGCGCGAGCAGGCGAGGAATTCGCCGAAGCGGCCGCGCTTGACCAGCATGGGCGCGCCGCAGGTCTCGCACTTCTGGTCGGTGGTGGGCTGCACGGCGATCTCGATCGTGCCGTCCTCGCGGCGCAGGAACTCGCGCGTGTTCTTGCACTCCGGATAGCCCGAGCAAGCGAGGAACTCGCCGTTGCGGCCCCACTTGATGACCATCGGCGACTTGCACTTCTCGCACACGTGCTCGGTCGGGATCTCCTCGCGCTTGAGGTCGCGCATATGCACGACCGCCTTGTCGAGATCGATCTTGAACGGCGAGTAGAAGTCCGAGAGCAGCTTCTTCCAGTCGGCCGAGCCCTCCTCGACCTGGTCGAGCCCGTCTTCCATCTGCGCGGTGAAGGTCACGTCGAGGATGTCGGGGAACGACTCGACCAGCAGATCGTTGACCTTGGTCCCGAGCGTGGTCGGGTGGAAGCGCCCTTCCTTCTTGTCGACGTAGCCGCGGTCCTGGATGGTCGACAAGATGTTGGCGTAGGTCGACGGCCGGCCGATGCCCTTCTCTTCCAGCTCCTTGACCAGCGACGCCTCGGTGAAGCGCGGCGGCGGCTGCGTGAAGTGCTGCTCGGGATCGATCTTGTGCACCTTGAGCGTCTCGCCCTCGCTCACTTCCGGCAACAGGCCCGACTTGTCGTCCTCTTCGCCAGTCTCCTCGGCGCTGTCGGTGTAGACCGCGGTGTAGCCGGCGAACTTGAGCACCTGGCCGGTCGCGCGCAGGCCGAACCGCCCGCAGCTGATGTCGATGGTGGTCTGATCGTAGACCGCCGGCTTCATCTGGCAAGCGATGAACCGGTTCCAGATCAGCTGGTACAGCCGCACGTGATCTTCCACGTCGCGCAGCTTCTCCTGATTGCCCTCGGCGGCGGCGGTGAGCAGCTTCTTCACCGTCTCGGGGTCGTACTGCATCGAGGTGGGCCGGATCGCCTCGTGCGCGTCCTGCGCCGACTTCTTGGTCTTGTAGATGATCGGCTCGTCGGGCAAGGAGTCCTTGCCGTAGCGCTCGGCGATGTGCGCGCGCGCCTCGATCACCGCGTCGTCGGAGAGCCGGGTCGAGTCGGTACGCATGTAGGTGATGAGACCGACCGCGCCCTCCTCGCCGAGCTCGAGACCTTCGTACAGCCGCTGCGCGAGCGCCATGGTCTTCTTGGCGGTGAAGCGCAGCTTGCGCGCGCCTTCCTGCTGCAGGCGCGAGGTGATGAACGGCGCCAGCGGGAACTTGCGCCGCTCCTTGCGCTCGATCTTGTCGATCACGAACGGGCTCTTCTTGAGCTCGGCGACCACCGCGCGGGTCTCGTCGCCCGTCGACAGCTCGGCCTTTTTGCCGTCGATCTTGAACAGCCGGATGCGGAACGCGGGCGGATTGGCGCCCTCCACGTCGCACTCGACGGTCCAGTACTCGACCGCCTTGAACGCGCCGATCTCGCGCTCGCGCTCGACCACGATGCGCACCGCCACCGACTGCACGCGCCCGGCCGACAGCCCGCGCTTCACCTTCTTCCACAAGATCGGGGAGATCTCGTAGCCCACCAGCCGATCGAGGATGCGCCGCGCCTGCTGCGACTCGAACTTGCGCATGTTCAGCTCGCCGGGGTGCTTGAGCGCCTCGGTGATCCCACGCTTGGTGATCTCGTTGAACAGGATGCGCTTGATGTTGCCGTTGGAGCTCTTGATCTCCTGCGCCAGGTGGTACGCGATCGCCTCGCCCTCGCGATCCGGGTCGGGTGCGAGGTAGACCACGTCCACGTCCTTGGCCGACTTCTTGATCTCCGCGATGATCTTGCCCTTGCCGCGAATGACCACGTACTCCGGTGCAAAGCCGTGCTCGACGTCGACGCCCATCTTCGACTTGGGCAGATCCATGACGTGGCCGACCGAGGCCTTCACCGTGAAGCCCGCGCCGAGATACTTCTTGATGGTCTTGGCCTTGGCGGGCGACTCGACCACCACCAGCGCGCGCTCGCGGCCGGGTCGTCTCGGCTCGGGCGCTTCGGTCGCGGTCTCCCCGTCGACCACGGCGACGGCGTCGGCTGCGGCGACCTTCTTCTTCGACGGCTTCTTGGCTTTGGCGACTTTCGCGGGCATGTCTTCCTTATCGTAAGCGCACGTATCGCCCACCGGCGGAACGTGCAGCCAGACCACCGAGCTCCAGATCGATCACCATCGCTGCGCAGGTCCCGACTCCGAGACCCGCGCGAAACGCCAGATCCCCGACGTCACGCGGGGTCGCGTCGAGCGCGTCGTACACGCGGCGCGCTTCGGGCTCGACGGGCAGCACCGGCGGCGCCACCGGTCGTCCCTCGACGATCGCCAGGCAGTCCTCTGCGCTGAACGCCGGCAGCGCGCCTTGCACCAGCAGCAGATCGGTGCCGGGCGAGCCGGGCACCGCCACCACCGTGCGACCGTAGGCGCGGGCCGCGCGCGCGGTGTGCAGCGAGCCCGAATCGCTCGCCGCCTGCACCACCACCACGGTCTCGGCCAGCCCGGCGATCACCTTGTTGCGCGTGGGAAACTGCCCCGGCTTCGGTCCCTGCCCCGGCGGAAACTGGGTGAGCAGCGCGCCGTGCGCCTGGATCTGCCCGAACAGCTCCGCGTGCACGTGCGGGTAGACCACGTCGATGCCGTTGCCCAGGACTGCGACGGTCGTCCCACCCACCGAGAGCGCGCCGCGATGCGCCGCCGCGTCGATGCCCAGCGCGCCGCCCGAGATCACGTCCACCTGGCGCCCGCCGAGCGCCACGCCGATCGCGTGGGCCAGCTCGATCGAGGCCTGGTTGGCCGCGCGCGCGCCCACCACCGCGACGGAGCGGGCCGCAGGGACCCACGAGCCCCTCACCCACACGCTGGGGGGAGCGGCCTCGATGGAGGCGAGCCGCGGCGGGTAGCCGGGCTCTCCTCGATGTATTTCTCGCGCGTCCATATTAATGGTGGAGGTCTAAGTCGGCCTCCAGGGTCAATACGGATAGTCACAGTCCCCCGATGCGTCAAGGCGGATTCGTGAAACTCTTGAAATGATTGGTCGGCTAGCAGGTGGCTTGGGTCGTGCAGTTCGTCCGGACATGAGTTGGTGCTGTAGCCGATGCGGACTTCGGGCGGAGAGCAGGCGCCCTCCCCTCCGCTGCCCGACCTGTGGGACTTCCCGCCTCTATTTCCTGTCGGTTTGCCCGTCGGCCGGCGGTCCCCCGCCCTTCCGGGTGGCGACCCGCTGGTCGCGCCTCGACCTCGACTAGCCCCGAAAAGAGAACTCTTTTAGAACCCCTTGCGGGCTTCGACGCGGTCGCCGATGCGACATTCCTTGGTCGACTTCATGACGAACCCGGTGGCGTAGGTGTCCTTGACGTCGATGATCAGGACCTCGCCGACGGTCTCGCGCGGGAAGCGCCGGTCGTCCTGCGGCTTGCCGCGCTGGAGCAGCGGCTGATATCCGTCGCCGCGGCGCACCACCAGGAAGCGGTTTCCCAGCTCCACGCCATCCTTCTTGCCCTTGTCGAGGAACACCATCTGGTCGGCGGCGACCATGTCGAGCGGATGCAGGGTGGCCATCACCACGCCGGCGATGTCGCTCTGATCGGGCTTCGGGTCCACCAGGCGGAACTGGCGCTTGAGCGGCCCGACGCGGAAGCCGCGCTCCATGCCCTCGGTCGCGTCGATGATCTGCACGCGCGCGACCCGTCCGTCGGTGACCGACTTGACCTCGATCTCGCCGAAGATCTGCACGATGTGCCCGAAGTTGACGCCGGTGACCGGATGCTTCACGTCGGTCAGCTCTTTGAACACGGTGTAGCGCTCGCCCACCACCAGCGGCTTCTCCTTGCCGAAGCTCACGTACGCCTCGTCGAGGGTCGCCAACATCTGCTTCTCTTCCTTGGAGCCGATGATCCGCCCCGCGTCGCGCAGCGCGGCCGGCTCGATGAAGCCGGTCTGACGGAGGTAGAGCCCCTCCGGCAGATCCGTGCGGTGCAGGCGCTTGACCTGCGGCTCGTTAGGCGGCGCGGCGATCGGGATCTCCGGCGACTTTCCCGCCGCGGCCAACCGCACCTGATCGCCCGGGTAGATCCAGTGCGGGTTGGTGATCGACGGGTTGAACGCCCACAGCCTGGGCCAGTAGTGCGGGTCGTGGAAATAGAAGGACGAGATGTCCCACAGCGTGTCGCCTTTCTTGACGACGTGGATGTCGGGCGGCGCTCCCACCGGGCCGCCCGACGTGGCGTCGCCCTCGAGCTCGTTGGAGAACGAGTCGTCGAGGATGGTGCGGCCGGTCGGCGCCGCCTTCTTGTCGCCTTCGGCACCTTCGCGCGTGACGGCGCCGCGCGGTGCGGCCGCGGGCGGCTGCGGAATCGGGCCGCCCGGGTAGTACGGCGCGGCCTGCCCCGCGGGCACCTCGGGCACGGGCGGTTGCAGATCGGAGACTCCTTGCGCCCACGCGCCCGACGAGGCGAGCACGAATCCCGAGAGCAGTAGACGTTTCACTTGGTTCCCTCCGTGTGGCCGAGCTCGGCGAGTCGCTCTTGCGCGAGGCGCGCCGCCTCGGTGCGCGGGTAGGTCTGCGGGACCTGCGACAACAGATCGCGACCGCGATGCAGGTCGCCGGTCGCCACCAGGCAGTAGGCGAGCTTGAGCAGCGCGTCGGGCGCCTTGTTGCCGAGCGGATATTGCGCGACCACCTGGCGGAACTCGACGGCGGCCTCGCTGTACAGCTTGCGATCGTAGAAGCACTCGCCGAGCCAGTACTGCGCGTTGTCGGCGTAGTCGTGGTGCGGGAAGCGGCGGATGAAGTCGCGGAACATGCGCGCCGCCGAATCGTGCCGGCCGGCGCGCAGCTCGTCGTAGGCCACGCGGTATTGCTTGAGCGGATCGCCTGAGACCGGCGACGGCTCGAACGGCAGGGCGTGCGTCACCTTGGCCACGTCGGGCGCAGGCGCCACGCCGAGGTTGTCGTTTGAAGTCGTGATCACCGACGATGACGCTTGCGACGGAAGCTTGTGGCTGCCGTCGAGACGATAGACGCGCACCTTCTCGAGCGACGACGTGCGCGCCTCGCCGCGGTACTCGACCTCGTCGTCGCTGGACGAGGTGGCCGGCGCCGGCTCCTCGGCGGGCGACGGGACCGAGGTCGGCCGCAAGGTCACCACCGGCAGGCGCGGCGCGGTGCCCGAGCGGCTCTGCGCCACCTTCTGGCTCTCGACCTGATCGGTCAAGAGGAACACCCGATCCTCGAGCTCTTCGACCTTCTTCGAGGCGCCGGCCGATTGACGCTGCGACTCGTCCAGGCGCTTGCGCAGATCGGCGACCTCGCTGCGCACGAGCGTATCGCCGCAACCGGACGCGTATACCAGGACCAATAGGGCAAGGGGACGCATGGAGCCAACTTGCAAGTCTACCGGCGGTCGGCGGCAAGCGCAAAAAACGCGATCGCGTGCCGTCGGACGGAGTACCCTGCGGCCGTGCCAAGCCGGTATTTTCGCGTGCGCCTGGATCAGATCGCCTACGTGCGCGCGGTGGTCGAGGGCTACGACGGCGTGGCGGTGCTACGCGCGCCCGATCCCAAGCGCGGCGAGATCGAGTGGCTGATCGGCGAGGGCCTGGATGACGAAGCGCGCGAGATCGCCCGGCGGCTTGCCGGCGAGGCGGGACTGATCGAGATTCCGCGCCCGGACGGCTGGGAGAACCTCGATCAAGCGAATCGCATTCGCTAAGATGCGTCCCCGATGAGGATGTGCACGATCGCCGTGCTGGTCACCTTCCTCGGCGCCACGCTCGCGCGCGCCGAGGAGCCCGTCACGCCCACGCCCGCCGCGCCGGCTGCGGACGAGATGAGCTTCGACCTGATGAACGATCAGCCGAAGAAGACCGCCGCGCAGGCCGCCGACGACGCGCAAAAGGCGCTCAAGTTCGACGACCGCGTGCACCTGCGCCGGCGCATGCTGGTGGCGCATCAGGCGTTCGGCTTCATCACCCTCGGCATCCTCGCCGCCACGCTGGTGCTCGGCACGCTGGCCTACGTCGACAAGTACGGCGGCGGCACCGACGACGGCCGCTACTACAACGCGCACCTCGGCCTGGCCTCGGTGTCCGCCGGCACGTTCGCCACAACCGGCCTCCTCGCGCTGTTCGCGCCCGACCCGTACAAGAAGCCGATCAAGCTCGACCTCGCGCTCCTGCACAAGGTGCTGATGGGCGTGGCCACCGCGTGCATGATCGCCGACATCGTCCTCGGGCCGGTGGTCGCGGCCAAGGAGGGCTCGCTCGATCAACGCGGGCTCGCGATCGGGCACCTGGCCGTCGGCTACGCGGCGTGGGGCTTCATGTTCGCCGGCACCATGGCCTACGTGGCCAAGTGAGGAAATCGATGCGGTCCCTGATCCTGCTCGCGCTGTTGTGCGCCGCGCCGCTCGCGCGCGCGCAGACGGTGTTCAACGTGGACGGCGCGCAATCCACGCTCAGCTACACCATCGTCCACAAGCTGCACAAGGTGACCGGCACGTCGAAGAAGGTCGAAGGCAAGGCGGCGCTCGCCGCCGACGGCAAGGCGCAGGTAGTGGTGCGCGTGCCGGCGGAGTCGTTCGACTCCGAGAACGTGAACCGCGACTCGCACATGAAGGAAGCGATCGAGGCGCAGAAGTTTCCCACCGTCGAGCTCAAGGCGCTGGCCGAAGGGCTGGCCGTTCCCGCCAGCTTCCCCTCGACGGTCCAGAAGACCTTCAAGGCGCAGCTCACCCTTCACGGCATCAAGCAGCTCTTCGAGATCCCCGTCGACTTGAGCTGGGAAGCCGCCGACCGCGTGCGCGCGACCGCGCAGTTCAAGGTCAGCCTGGACACCTACAAGATCGAGCGTCCCAGCCTGATGTTCGTCAAGGTCGAGGACGACCTGATCCTCGACGCGAAGATCGTCTTCAAGAAGTAGTCTTTCCCGCGGCGAGGAGCTCGCGGGCGCCGCGGGCGAGCAGCAGCTCGGCGAGGTCGCACCCGAGCCGCGCCCCGTCGGCGGCGGAGCCTTCGAGCGTCTGGCGCAGGATGGTGGCGCCATCAGGTGACGCGACCAATCCCTCGAGCACCACACGTTCGCCGCGCAGGATTCCGTGCGCCGCCAGCGGGGTCTTGCAGTCGCCTTCGAGGCGGCCGAGGAAGCCGCGCTCAGCCTCGACCGCGTGCGCTGTGGCGGGATGGTGCAGGACCGCGAGGCGCGCGCGGGTGGCGGCGTCGTCAGTGCGGCACTCGATGGCGAGTGCGCCCTGGCCGATCGCCGGCAGCGACTCCTCGATCGAGAGCGAGGCGGTGATCGCGGCCGCGTGGCCCAGGCGCTTCAGGCCCGCGCACGCCAGCACGATCGCGTCGAGCTCGCCCGCCTGCACCTTCTTGAGGCGCGTGTCGACGTTGCCGCGCAGCGGGACCAGCTCGAGATCGGGGCGCCGCGCCTTGAGCTGGCACACGCGCCGCAAGCTCGAGGTGCCGACGCGCGCGCCCCTGGGCAGCGAGGCCACGTCGCGCGCGGTCAGCGACGGCGCGACGATCAGCGCATCGCGCGCATCCTCGCGCTCGGGGATGGCGGCGATGATCAACCCGTCCGGCACCTCGGCCGGCAGATCCTTCATCGAGTGCACCGCCACCTCGGCGCGCCCGTCGAGCAGCGCCTCTTCGATCTCCTTGACGAACAGGCCCTTGCCGCCGACCTCGGAGAGCGCGCGGTCGAGGATCTTGTCGCCGCGGGTCTTGATGATCACCAGCTCGACCTCGAGCCCCGGCTCGGCCGACTGCAACCGGTCGCGCACGTGATGGGCCTGCCACAAGGCGAGCGCGGAGCCGCGCGTCGCGATGCGCAGGGTCACGTTCCTTCGCCCTTCTTGAGCGGCACGACGTTATCGTCGAGCTCGTCGATACCGACGTGGATCTCCTCGGTGTGTCCGGTGTGCAGATCGAACAGCGCGCGCACGGTCGAGGCCAGCTCCGAGTCGGGGTTGGACTGCGCCTCCTTCTTGAGCATGGTCAGCGGCGTGTGCAGCAGCTTGTTGACGATTGCCTCGGCGAGCTGCTTGACCGCCGCGCGATCGCGATCGGTGACCTGCTGTAGCTTGGACAGCGTGCGCTCGGCCTCGGCCTGCGCGACCTCGAGGAACCGCCCGCGCAAGAGCTTGATGGTCGGCACCACGCCGAGCGACAGCTCCAGCGCGTGGAACTTCTTCAGCTCCTCCTCGAGGATCGCCTGCGCGTCCTCCGCCTCGCGCTCGCGGCCGGCGCGGTTCGACTGCACCACCTGCTCGATCGCGTCGACGTCGTAGAGGTACACGTTCTCGAGCTTCCCCACCGCGGGCTCGACGTCGCGCGGCACGGCGATGTCGATCACGAACAGCCAGCGCCCCTTGCGCGAGCGCATCGCCTTCTCGACGCGCTCGACGCGGATCACCGGCTCCGACGCGCCCGTCGAGCACAACACGATGTCGACCCTGGTGAGCAAGCGGTCGAGGTCGTCCCACGGCGCTGCGGTGCCGCCCAGGCGCGCCGCCAGCTCCTGCGCGCGCTCGAGCGTGCGGTTGACCACGAACAGCCCGGCGATGCCGGCGGCCTTCAAGTGCCGCGCCGACAGATCGCCCATCTTGCCTGCGCCTACCACCAGCACCTGCCGCCCGTCGAGATCGCCGAAGATCTGCGCCGCCAGATCGACCGCCGCCGAGGCGATCGACGCCGACGAGCGCGCCACGTCGGTCTCGGAGCGCACGCGCTTGGCCAGCGCGAACGCTTTCGGCAGCGTGCGGCCCAGCACCGGCCCGATGGTGCCGGCCTCGAGCGCCGCCGCGTAGGCCTGCTTCACCTGGCCGAGGATCTGCGACTCGCCCACCACCATCGAATCGAGCGACGAGGCCACGCGAAACAAGTGGCGCACCGCGTGCTCGCCGTCATGCGCGTACAGGTGCGTGTGCGTGTCGCTCGGCAGCCCGCGCCCGTCGACGAGAAAGCGACGCACGCCGGCGATCGCCTCCTCGGCGTCGATGCCGCAGTACAGCTCGACCCGGTTGCAGGTCGAGACGATCATCGCCTCGCCGACGCCGGGGATCGCGGTCGCCTGCGCGAGCGCCGCCTGCAGGCGATCCTCGGCGAACGCGGCGCGCTCGCGCACCTCGATCGGTGCGGTCTTGTGCGACAGCCCGATGACGGCCAGCCGTGCCATCAGGCCTTCGAGACCCCGCGGAGGAAATAGATGATCAGCACCGTCATCGCCGTCGCGAAGCCGGCCAGCGTCATCACCGCCGCGCGCCGTCCGCGCCAGCCCGCGGTCACGCGCGCCAGCAGCAGCGCCGCATAGAGGAGCCACGCCACCGCCGCGATCGCGTACTGCGGCGTGAACACGCCCGCGCCGGGAATGCGCGCCACCCAGATCGCGCCGGTGACCATGGCGATGGTGAAGATTGGAAAGCCGAGCAGGATGCAGCGGCGGTTGAGCTTGTCGAGCGTCTCGAGCGCCGGGCCGCCCTTGAGCATGCCCGCGCCCTTGTGCTTCTTGAGGTTGCGCTCGGCGATCAGGTAGATCACCGCGCCGCCCGCTGCGACGGCGAACAGCGCCACGCCCGCGGTGGCGAGCGTGATGTGCACCGTGCCGAGCAGCGAGCCGGCGCGCGGCGCCTCCGTCGACGGCGTCAGGCGCGCGGCCACGTCGAGCACCATGGTGCCCGGCACCACCAGCGCGCCGACCACCGGCACCTTGAACTTGAACGAGGTGGCCAGGTACGCGCCGCAGATCAGCCACGACGCGAACGACAGCGCCTCCTTGGCGTCGATGGCCGGGTGCATCCCGTGCACGCACAGCCAACCGATGTCGACCGCGTGCGACGCGAACGCCAGCCCGAGCGCGATCCGTGCGCCGCGCGCGAGGTTGTCGCTCGGCTTCTTGGCGCCGCCTACCAGGTGCGCGAGATACAGCGTGCACGCCACCGCGTAGAACGCGAGCGTCGCTGGAAACAGCGGCGGCATTCAGGCGTCCAGCTTCAACAGGCCGGACTGACCCATGCCGACCGATTCGACCGGCGTGCCGACGAAGCCTTCGACGCACTCGTAGCCCACGTCGCCGAGGATCACCGACGCGCCGTAGTGCTCGGCCTTGAGCTCGGCGAGCTGCGCATCGGTCTTGACCCGCCCGAGCAGCTCGAGCGAATCGACGCCGTCGATCATCTGCGTGAAGTGCACGGCCGAGCTGAGCTGGAACGTTCGATTGAGCGCCGGCAGCTGCATGCGGTCGTCGTCGAGCTTGACCTTGCCCTCGGTGGTCCACCGATCCATCTGCTCTTGCGAAATGAACAGCCTCGCCATGGGCAAATCATAACACTGACGGGCCCTTGCGACCACGTCGAGCGGTCCAGCCCAGGCCCGCGAGCGCCAGCAGCCCGACCAGCGACAGGCCCAGGCCCAAACGTACCGGTCGTGAGGTGTAGGTCATCTCGATGCGGTGCGCGCCGGCGGGGAGCGCCACGCCGCGAAAGGCATAGTCGGCGCGCAGGATCGGCGCGGGCTGCCCGTCGACGGTGGCGGTCCAGCCCGGGTAGTCGGTCTCCGAGACCACCAGCACGCCCGCCGCGGTGGGCGTGGCGTCGATGGTCAGGTGGTGGCGGTCGGCGTGGACCAGCGTCGCGGGCGTGAAGGGACGGCCGTCACCGACGGGCGCCGGCTCGGGCGCGCGCTCCAGCAGCGCGGTCTTGCGCGGGTCGAGACGGCTGAGAGCGCGCGCCTGCGCGGCGTCGTCGGGCAGCACCTGCGCGCCGTAGACCACGAACGCGCGCGGCAGCACGTGCGGATTCTCGTACACGCCGAGCTGCGGATCCCAGCTCGCCTCGTAGCGCGCGTGCGGCGCCTTGCCCGGCGTCGGGCGAAACCGTTCGATCCAGCCCGGCGCGGGCGCCCTCGTCGAGATCGACCAGCGCACGTTGAGCAGATCGACCAGCGGCGTGTCGTAGCGCTTGATGTCGCCGGCGGCCAGATCGTCCTTGAGCTGCGGCCACGGGTACGGCGCACCATTGTTGAGGATGTAGAGGAAGTGCACGTAGTGCCACACGGTCACCGAGTCGTAGCCGGCCGCGCTCTCGACGCCGTAGACCATGCCCAGGTTGTGCAGACGGAACGGCCCGCGCGGATCGGGAACGAAGCGGTCGGCAGGTTTCTGATCGAGCAGCCAATCGACGGCGGTGTAGCGCTCCGTTCCAGCGGCGAAGTCGGCCGGCCTGGGCGTGAGGTAGGCGCGGTTGATCACTAGCAGATCGATCAGCGTGACCAGCGCCAGGCCGAGCGCCGCTTCGCGCCAGGGAGCGAGACCACTGCGCGCGAGGATCACGATCGCGCCGCCGGCGCCGAGCACCAGCGCGAAGTGCGCGAACGCGTGCCGCCGCGCGAGCAACGCCGGCCCGATCGGCAGGTGCGGATGCTGCAACACCCACCACACCGTCGCAGCGACGGCGAGGATCCCGATCGCGAACGCCGCGCCGGGGATCGGCCGGCGGATCCGAGCACCGTCGAGCAGCCAGGTCGCGCCCTCGGCCGCGAGGATCGGCACCGCGGCGAGCAGCATCACCAGCGCGCGGGTCGGGCAGCGCAGCGCCGAATAGAGCGGTACGTGCCGGAAGAAGAAGCCGTGCACCGGCCACTGCGCACCGAAGGCGAGGGTGATCGCGAGCAGCGACACGGCGAGCAGCGTCCATAGCTCGGGCCGCGCGCGCGCGCGCATCAGGCCGAGCGGCGCCAACACGATCACCAGCAGGCCCGCGTAGTAGCCGGCCATCTCCCAGTGGTTGAACGCGCCGAACCAGTTGAGGCGATCCTCGGTGCCGTACAGATCGGGCACGACCAGCGTTCCGAGATAAGTCCAGTCGGGCCACGCGTAGCTCGAGGCGAACGCGAAGTCGGCGCCCAGCGCGCGCGGCGAGTACGGCAGGTGCGCCACCGTCGGGACGATCTGCGCGGCCGCGATCAGCCCGCCGACGAGCGCCGCCGCACCCAGTCCGGCGAGCGCGACCAGCCGCCGCTCGGCGCGGCCCAGGCGCGGCAGCACGTACGCCGCGACCACCAGCACCACGTACGGCGCGAGCGGCAGCGCGCCGCACACCAGCAACATCCCCGTCGCGCCGGCGGCGAGCACGAGATCGCGCGCGCGGCGCGTCTGCAGCCAGCCTTCGATGCCGCACAGCACCAGCGGCAGCCACGCCAGGAGCTGGATGAAGATCACGTGGCGGACGCGCACGGTCATGAACGACGAGAAGCCGAGCGAGACCGCGCCGAGCAGCGCCGGGCCGAGCTCGAGCTTGCGGCGACGCAACAGCCAGAACATGCTCGCGGTCCCGCCCGCGACGTGCACCGCGACCTGCCAGCCGAGCCCGCGCACCGCGCCAAACAGCGCAAACAGCAGCGTGAGCGGATAGAACGCGCCGTAGTAGGGATCGGCGGTGAGCGGCCAGCCGCACCACGAGCCGCGCTCCCAGGTCGGCAGCACCCCGTCGTGATAGGCCCGCAAGATGGCGATATGGCTCGGGTAATACCCGTCTGCCGCATCGTCCATGTGGTACACCATGCCGCCCAGCAGCACCTCGTGGTGCAGATACAGCACGCTCAAGAGCAGAGCGAGCCCGCAGCCTAGGGCCACTGTGTAAGATGGCGTTCGGTTTGGCACCGACGACATGGGCTGCGCATCCTATCATCACTTGATAGAATGGATGGTCACGTGTTAACCGTGACGCCCCAGGTAGTTGGAGGAGAGAACATGGCCTCGGACAACATCACGACGATTACCGACGGAAATTTCGACGCCGAGGTCCTCAAGTCCTCGACGCCCGTGCTGATCGACTTCTGGGCGCAGTGGTGCGCTCCGTGCCGGGCGATCGGCCCGATCGTCGAGCAACTCGGCAAGGACTACGCCGGCAAGATCAAGGTCGGCAAGATCAACATCGACGAGAACCCGAAGACGCCGACCCAGTTCGACGTGCGCTCGATCCCCACCCTGCTGATCTTCAAGGACGGCAAGGTCGTCGGTCAGATCGTCGGCGCGGTCCCGCGGCCGAAGATCGAAGACCTGATCAAAAAAGCCCTCTAACTACTTCTCGAAGCGCTGCCGCACCAACATGGCGATGGCTCCATAGCCATCCTTCCAGGACAGCTTCTTGCCTTCGTTGGTGGTGCGCGGGTTGTAGCCGATGGGTAGCTCGACCAGGCGAAACCCGCGCTTGAGCACCTGCGCGACCATCTCGGGCTCGATCTCGAAGCGCGAGCCGCGCAGCTTGAGCGCGTCGAGCACGTCGCGGCGGAACACCTTGTAACAGGTCTCGATGTCGGTGAGCCGCGCGCCGTAGAGCACGTTGGTGAGCATCGACAGCCCGCGATTCGCGACGTAGAAGCTGAGAGTCCCCTTCTTGCCCTTGCCGAGGAAGCGCGAGCCGAACACCACGTCGGCGCTGCCGTCGACGATCGGCACGACCAGCCGCTTGAACTCGCTCGGGTCGAGCTCGAGATCGGCGTCCTGGATGGTGACGATGTCGCCGGTGGCGTGGGCGAACCCGATGCGGATCGACGCGCCCTTGCCGAGGTTGACCACCGAGTGATGGACGCGCACGCCGTCGACATCGGCTTCGTACGCCCGTAGCGCCTCGCGCGTGCCGTCGGAGGAGCCGTCGTTGACGATGATGATCTCTTTGTCGAGCCCGGGGCCGAGATCGACCGAGCGCACCTTTTCGATCAGCGCGGAAACGGTGTTGGCCTCGTTGAAGACCGGAATGACGATCGATAGCTTCATGGCGAAGCGGCGTGTGTACCATAAGACGCGTTGCGGCACGAGGCTTGCTCCGGATGCGCGGCTGGAGGAGCCCCATGCAGTCGGACGAGCCCAAGTATTACGAAGACATCGAGATCCTCGTCGACGGCTGGCCTTGGAACGTACGGGACACTGATTTCCGGAAGCGCGGCGCCGTCGGGCGCGGCTCGCGCATGCTGGAGGCCCGCAGGATCTTGGACGAAAAGAAGGTGGCTGCTCTATTCGTCGCGGTCTCCGGAAATCGGAGGGTGCGCGAACGTCGCGCCCGCGAGCGGCGGAGTACATGAACATCGTCGTCGATCGCGTCACCGAACCGCTCGAGCTGCAGTCGGGCTGGCTGGTGCCGGCGGCGCGGCTGCATCGCGTGGCGTTCGTGCTCACGCGGCACGGCTTCGGCGAGCTGGCCACCCGCGTGATCACCGGCCGCTCCGACGGTGATCTGGTGCGCAACCGGCGCCAGCTCGGCGAGCGCATCGCGCGCGTGCTGGCGGACCTCGGGCCGACGTACATCAAGCTCGGGCAGCTGTTGGCGACGCGCGAAGATCTGTTCCCGCCCGAGGTGACGCGCGCGCTCGCGCGGCTGCACTCGTCGGTGCCGGCGATGAAGCCCAAGATGGTGCTGCGCGCGATCAAGCTGGCGCTCGGCGTGGACGCGGTGGACGCGTTCGCGTGGTTCAACCCGGAGCCGCTCGCGGCGGCGTCGATCGGGCAGGTGCACTGCGCGCGGCTGCGCTCGGGCGAGGACGTGGTCGTCAAGGTGCAGCGGCCCGGCCTGCTAAAGACCGTCGCGGCCGATCTGCAGATGCTGCGCTGGATGGCGGCGCTGATGGCGCGCGCGATGCCGGAGGTGGCGATGATGGATCCGCTCGCGCTGATCGACGCGTTCGAGCGATCGATCACCGCCGAGCTCGACTTCCGCCACGAGGCGCACAACGCCGCGCGGCTGGGCGGCTTGCTGCACGACGCGCCCGAGGTGCGCGTGCCGCGCGTGTATCCGGAGTGGACGCGGCAGACGCTGCTGGTGCTCGAGCGCGTGCACGGCAAGCGGCTCGACGAGCTGGACGAGCCGGCGCGGCGCGCGGCGCGCTCCAAGCTGCTGCGCGCGTTCACGCGGCAGATCCTCGACTACGGCGTGTTCCATGCCGATCCGCACCCGGGCAACGTGATGGTGGAGACCGATGCCCAGGGCAACAGCCGACTGGTGCTGATCGATCTGGGCGCGGTGGATGCCGTCGAGGCGCCGCTCAAGGAGGGGCTCGGCCGGCTGGTGCGCGCGATGGCGCTCGGCCGCAAGCGCGCGCTGTGCGACGCGGTGCTCGCGCTCTCGCCCGACGGCTCGGCGGTAAGCGTGGATCGCGCGCGGCTCGAGGCGGACCTGCAGCAGCTGGTGAAGGACGCGGCCGGCCAGGGCAACGGCGCCAAGGTGCTCGGGCAGATGGTGGCGGTCGGGCGGACGCATCGGTTGCGCATGTCGCCGTCGCTGGTGGCGCTGGTGCGCGCGCTCGCGCTGCTCGACGGCGTGCTGCGCGGGCTCGATCCGGCGCGCGATCTGGTGGCCGATCTGCGGCGCGAGCTGCTCGCTTCGGTCGGACGGAAGCTGCGGCTGAGCTTCGGACGATTCACCGGCTGGCTGCGCGCGCTGCCCGCCAGACTGCTGCGCCTGAGGGCCACTCCCACGCACATCGAGCCGCGCATCTAGCTATACTCCGGGCATGCAGCGGGCGGCGATCCTGGCGCAGGCGGACAAGAGGCCGGCGGCGGCGAACTGGATGGTTTCGCCGGCGGTGGATCTGCTGCTGTTCGTCGGCGTGACGCTGTCGACGATCGGGCCGTGGATCGCCTCCGACCTCTTGCGCGTGCCCGGGCATTACGTGCTGATCGCGGTCGCGTTCGCCAACGGGCCGCACCTGATCTCGACCTGGACGCGCGTCTACCTGCCGCGCAAGGAGCGCTTTCGCCGGCCGGTGCACTACTGGCTGATGCCGGGGATCGCCGGGACGTTCGCGATCGCGTGCAACGTCACCGACGGGATCGGCCCGCAGCTGGTGCGCACGGTGATCTTCTATTGGGCGTCGTGGCACTTCGCGGCGCAGAGCTGGGGCATCCTGAAGATCTACCAGCGCAAGCACGGCGCGGTCGGCAGCCTCGAGGGAACGCTCGAAAAAGCGCTGATCTTCCTGCCCGCGGCGTGGTGCGTGCTGCACCGCCTGTACACCGGGCCGTGGGATCTGTTCGGCGTGGAGGTGCTGCACGTGGTGCCGCGCGCGTGGATGGTCAACGCGTTCGGCGCGCTCGTCGTGACGCTGGCGGTCGCCTACGTCGCGGTGTGGACGCGACGCGCGAACCTCCCGCTCATCCGGCCGGTGTACCTGTGCTGCAACGCGTTCGGGTTCGTCATGCCGTACCTGGTGATCAAGAACGGCACCAGCGCGTTCGCCGCCGCGGCGCTGTGGCACGCGATCCAGTACATCGCGATCGTGTGGCTGTACAACCGGCGGCGCTACGGCGGGCAGCCCGATCCCGACGCGCGTTTCATCTCGTACGTCTCGCAGCCCGGCCGCTCGCTGGCCTACGTGGGCATGATCGCGCTGTGCGCGGCGGGCGTGTACACGCTGGCGTTCCTGGTCACGCGGGTGGTGCAGATCTCGTTCGAGACCTTCGCCTTGACGCTGTGGACCGCGCTCACGCTCGGGCACTACTACCTCGACGGCGTGATCTGGAAGTTCAAGCAGTACGACCTCAACCGGGAGTTGGTCAGACCATGAAGCGACTGCTCGCAGTGGTTCTGCTCTCGAGCGCGGTGGCGTCGGGCGCCGAAGGGCCGCAGATTCGTTGGGAATCGTATTCGAACGCGCTGTTCGCGCGCGCCAAGCAGGAGCACCGCCTGGTGATCCTCGATCTGGGCGCGGTGTGGTGCCATTGGTGCCACGTCATGGAGGACACCACCTACCGCGATCCGAAGGTGGTCGCGCTGATCGGCGCCAAGTACATCGCCATCAAGGCCGACCAGGACGCCGATCCGGATCTGTCGCGGCGCTACGAAGACTACGGCTGGCCGGCGACCATCGTGTTCGCGCCCGACGGCTCGGAGTTGGTCAAGCGGCGCGGCTATCTTCCGCCCGAACGGATGGCGTCGATGCTGCAGGAGCTGGTCGACGACCCGACGCCCGGCCCGTCGGTGCAGCCGGAGATACCGTGGCAGAAGTCGAACGCGCTGGTGCCGGGCGCGGCGCAGAAAAAGGCGCTCGAGCAGTTCTTCGCCGGCGCGTACGACCAGAAGTGGGGCGGCTGGGGAACGGTGCACAAGTTCGTCGACGCCGAGCCGCTCGAGTACGCGCTCGCCGAGCCGCGCTACCGGCCGATGGCGAAGAAGACGCTCGACGCGGCGCTGGCGCTGATCGATCCGGTGTGGGGCGGCATGTACCAATATTCCGACAAGCTCGATTGGAGCTCGCCTCATTACGAAAAGATCATGTCCGTTCAAACGGACGCGATTCGCATGTACGTGGCGGCCTATCGCCGCTGGAAGAGCCCCGCTCACCTCGAGGCGGCCCAGGCGATCGCGCGCTATCTGGCCGCGTTCATGACCAGCCCCGACGGCGCGTTCTACACCAGCCAGGACGCCGACCTCGACGAGAAAACCACCGGCCACGTCTACTACGCCAGCGACGATGCCGGCCGGCGCAAGCTGGGCATGCCGCGCATCGACAAGCACATCTACCCGCGCGAAAACGGCTGGGCGATCGGCGCGCTGGTCGAGCTCTACGCGGTCACGCACGACGCCGCCCTCCTCGAGCGCGCGCGCCGCGCCGCCGAGCTCATCGAGACCAACCGCCGCCTGCCCGACGGCGGCTACCGCCACGGCGAGGTCGACCGCGCCGGCCCGTATCTCGGCGACAGCCTGGCGATGGCCGACGCCTACCTGCGCCTGAACGCGGTCGACCCGAAAGGCCCATGGCTCTCGCGCGCACGGGCCGCCGCCGCGTTCATCGACGCGCACTTCCGCCACCCCGATGCGGGCTTCGTCACCGCGCCCGCCGCCGCCGATTCGACCGGCGTGTTCACAAGACCCGCGCGCATCGTCGAAGAAAACCTCGCGGTCGCGCGCCTCGCCATTCGTCTCCGCGACAACCAACTGCGCGACGCAGCAATGCGGTTCCTCACCTCGCCGACGCTGACCGAGGTTCGACCGTTCTCACCCGGCGTCCTGACCCTTCCGTGATAAGCACACGCCGATGCCAATCTTTCGACTGGTCCCGCTGCGCCTGCATGCGCTCTTCGATGCGCTGTTCATCGTCGTTGCCCTAGCCGCACCCTGGTTGCTCGGCTATGCGGGCTCCGGGCTGGCCGCGTACTACACGTGGGGCGCGGGCGGCGCTGCTCTCGTGTTGAACCTGACGACGGACTATCCGCTCGGGGTCATCAAGCTCATTCCGCCGCGCGTTCATTCGCTGGTCGAATGGGTGGCGCCGGCCCCGTTCATCGTCGGCCCGCTCGTGCTGTTCCCGGGCACCGCCGCCGCCTGGGTCGTGGTCAGCCTCGGCGTCTTCAACTTCATCTACAACGCCCTCACCGATTGGCCGATTAGACGCCGGTGAACAGCAGATCGAGCGCGGCGATCAGCTCCGCGCGACGTGAGGCGAGTGAGCCGACACGGACGCCCAGCGCAGCTCTCGGGATCGCAGCGAGCTCCTGAAACACGAGCACATACTCGGTCCGCCCCAGCCTTGCGGTCGGGTTGAGGCGGGTCATCGGTTTCGCACCCCACCGTCGGGCGGCCGCCAGGGGAACGACCACGCGTGTCGCGAGTTGCGAGAGCAGCTCCGCTTGAACATCGAGCAGGAGCGGAAATGCGCCGCCGCGCGGATTCCGATGGACGTCGAACTGAGCCATCAGAACCGACGCCGCCCGTCGCTGAACACCCCGTGTTTCTCGACCCGGGCGTTGTATTCGTGGATCCCCTCTTGGTTCCTCGCCAACCACTGCTCGCGCTCGATGTCCTGAATGGTCTTCTCGAGCGCCGTCTCGATGATCTCCGACAGGTTGAGCTTCAAGGCCTTCGCCCGGCGAACCAGATCGATCCGCACGGACAGATTGGTAGGCGCCTTTTTCGCTCGGGCAGTCATGCGCATAATATATGCGCACACGAACCTGGCGGCAAGTCAGTAGGCGTAGCGGCGGATGGAGACGTTCATGAGGAGGCCGAGGGCGACCATGACGGTCAAGAGCGACGAGCCGCCGTAGGAGATGAGGGGCAGGGTTACGCCGACGACAGGGAGGATGCCGGCGACCATGCCGATGTTGAAGAAGACGTGCCAGAAGAGGAGCGCGGCGGAGCCGACACAGACGACTTGCGCGAAACGATCGCGGGCTTCGGCGGCGAGGTTGAGCGCCCACAGGATCAAGAAGAGGTAGCAGCCGAGCAGCAGCATGCAGCCGAGGAAGCCCCACTCCTCCGCCCACACGGCGAACGGAAAATCGGTCCAGTGCTCGGGGAGGAACTGCAGCTGGTTCTGTGTGCCGTGAGTCCAGCCCTTGCCGGTCCAGCGCCCCGAGCCGACCGCGAAGATCGCCTGGCGCGCGTGCCAGCCGGCGCCCGACGGATCGAGCGACGGATCGATGAACGTGAGGATGCGTTTCTTCTGATAGCCGTGCAGCTTGAAGAGGAACAGCGCGGTGCCGGCGACCAGCTCGAGGCCGATGGTGAGCAGCTTCACGTGCAGCTGCAGCGAGACCACCATCATGATGGTGGTGCCGATGAGGTAGAGGATGAGCGCGGTACCGAGATCGGGCTGCTTCATGACCAGCAGCATGGGCAGGCCCATGAGCCCGAGCGCGCCGGCGACGTAGGCCCACGGGCGCAGCGCGAGGTCCATCGGATCTCCGGAGAAGATCTTGGCGAGCGCGATGATCACCGCGATCTTGGCCAGCTCCGACGGCTGCACGCCGACGGGACCAATGGCCAACCAGCGGCTCGATCCCTTGACCACCTTGCCGCCCACCAGCACGGCGACCAGCAGCACCAGCCCCACGCCGTAGATCGCGTAGGCGAGCCGCTCGTAGGCGCGATAGTCGATCGCGGCGGTGGCGACGAACACCACGAAGCCGGCGATGAACCACACCAGCTGCTGCTGGTACAGCCCGTGCGGCGCCACGCGCGTCGCCGAGTACAGGTTCACCAGGCCGATGACGATGATCGCCGCGATCGCGCCGGCCAGCGGCCAGTCGAACTGCGCACGTAGCTTGCGGAGCGCAGGGGTGACGCCGCGCGCGAACATGCTACCGGCCGCCGCTCGTCGGCGTCGGCGTGGTCTCGAGCGGTGCGCGCGTGCTGTCCTCGGCGATCCAGGTCTTCGGGCGCAGCTCGGGCGCGACCTTGCCGAAATATCCCTTGTAGATCTCCATCGCCACCGGCGCCGCGGCCTTGGCGCCGAAGCCGCCGTGCTCGACCAGCACCACCACCGCGATCTTCGGATGGTGCGCGGGCGCGAAGCTGGCGAACCAGGCGTGGTCGGCGTTGAGGTCGCCTTCCTGCAGATCGCGCGTGTGCCGGTTGTTGCGCACCTGCGCGGTGCCGGTCTTGCCCGCCACGTCCAGCCCCGGCACGCGCGCCGCGTAGCTGGTGCCCTTGGGATCGTTCACCGCGTCGTAGAGCGCCGAGCGCACGCGCTGCAGCATCTCCGGCGACGCGGCGAGCTGATGGCGCAGGCGCGGCGGAAACTCCTGCACCACCTTGCCCGCCGGCGTCTCGATGCGCTCGACCACCTGCGGCACCCACAGCTTGCCGCCGTTGGCTATAGCCGCGTAGGCCATCGCGACCTGCAGCACGGTGACCTTGGTGTCGCCCTGCCCGATCGAGGTGTTGAGCACCATGCCCTTCTGGAAATCGCCCTTCTTCTTGTAGAAGTCGACGGTCGGAATGAAGCCGGCCACCTCGCCGTTCAGGCCGAGCCCGGTGGGCGCGCCATAACCGAGATCGGCGGCCACGCGCGCCATCGGGTCGAGGCCGACGCGATCGCCGAGGTTGTAGAAGAAGACGTCGCACGACTCGGCGAGCGCCTTGTGCAGGTTCACCGGGCCGTGCGACTCGGGGCAGTGGAACCAGCGCTTGCCGTATTGGATCGCTCCGCGGCAGATGATCTTCTCGTCGGGATCGACCAGCGCGTCCTCGAGCCCTGCGAGCATCGGCACCACCTTGAAGGTCGAGCCGGGGAAGTAGTTTTCGCGCAGCGACTTGTCGATCAGCGGGCGCGCCGGATCGGTGGTGAGCTGCTCGAGCTCGCCCTTCGACACCCGGCCGGTGAGCCGGTTGGGATCCACCTCGGGCCACGAGCCGAGCGCCAGGATGCGTCCGGTCTCCACGTCGACGACCGCGGCGGCCGCCGACTTGTGCTTCTTGATCGCGTCCTCGACCGCCTGCTGCAGATCGAGATCGAGCGAGGTCACCAGATCGTGGCCCGGCACCGCATCGATGCGCCTTTGCGCGCCGATGATCGCGTCGAGATCGGAGGTCTCGAGATCGAGCTTACGCTGCCCTTTCGCGTCGACGACGATGCGCTCGACGCCGTCCTTGCCGCGCAGAAACGACTCCCACTGCCGCTCCAGCCCCGAGCGGCCCACGTAGTCGCCGTTGTGATAGCCCTGCTCGCGGTGCTCGGTCAGCTCCTCGGCGGTGATCTCGTTCATGTAGCCGAGCACGTGCGCCGCCAGCGTGCCGTGCGGATAGCTGCGGTGCGCCGCGGCGGTCACGTGCACGCCGGGGAGCTCTAGTTGCTCGGACTCGAGCAGCGCCAGATCGTCGCGGCTGATGTCCTCGAACGCCATCACCTGGCGGAAGCGATCGAGCCCGTGCTTGTCGCGCACCTTGGCCTTGACCTGATCGACCGTCTCGTCGTCGAGGTGCAGGTAGTGCGCGAGCGCCTGCAACGCCTCGTCGGTGAAAAAGCGCGGCGTGATCATCACGTCGTAGGCGGGACGGTTGTCGGCGAGCGGGCGGCCCTTGTGATCGCGCACCTGGCCGCGCGTGGCCGGCAGCTCCAGATCCTTGACGAAGTTGTCGGCGCTCTTCTTGAAATAGTGATCGCCGGAGAGCACCTGCAGCTGCCACAGCCGGCCGGCGAGCAGCAGGAACGCGAGCCCGACGAACAGCTGCGCCCAGAAGAAGCGGCGCAGCGGCGCCTGCGTGCCCTTGGCGCGCGGCGTGATGTTGGAGCGGTTCACGCTAGCCGGCCCTCAGCGCGTGCGGATCGCGGATCAGCTTGCGATCGATGCGCCGCAAGAACACGAAGACGAACGGCGCGAGCAGCGCGGTGGCGAGCGCGGTGGCGGGCAAGAGGCGCAGCGCCTGCAGCGCCTCGCCGTCGTACATCGGCGACGAGAGCGCGACCACCAGCGCGCCGTGCGCGAACGAGGCGAGCAGCATCACCACCACCTGCTGCCACAGGTTGTTGACCATCAAGCGGCTGGCGGCCGCGCGCGCGCCGATCATCGCCAGGCCGAGCGACAGCGCGTGCAGCCCGCGCGGCGAGCCGGAGGACAGATCGACCAGATAGCCGATGATCATCGCGACCGCGACCTCGGCCGGCGCCGAGCCCTTGCCGCCGAGCCCGATGTGCACCACCAACAGGAGCGCGACCTCGGGCACCACACCGTGCAGCGGCAGGAGCGCTTCGGCCGACGCGAGCACGATCAACGACGCGTACGCCAGGCCCACGTACGCCAGGCCCCGCACCATTGTCATTGCTGGCTCACCGCTCGGCCTTTTCGGTCTCTTGCGGCGGCGCGACGACGATCAACACCTCGGACAGCTTGCCGAACTCGACCGCCGGCTCGACCTCGGCCTCTTGATAGAGCCCGAAGTCCTGCTTGGCGACCTTGACCACCCTGCCGACGGTGAGGTTGCGCGGAAAGCCGCCGATGCCCGAGGTGACCACCACGTCGTTCTCGGCGATCTCGTCCTTGCGGAGCAGGTAGTCGATGCGCGTGCGGTAACGGTTGGAACCGGGGATCCCCTTGAGCACGCCGCGCCCGCCGGTGCGCGGCACCACGATGTCGATCGCACTCTTGGGATCGGACGCCAGGATCACGTCACAGTATGGTCCGAAGACCCGCTCGACGCGACCCACCACGCCCGACGACGCGAGTACCGGCATGCCGGGCCGCACCTCGAGATCGCCGCGATCGAGCTTGACCCGAAAGACGCGGAAGAACGACGAGGTCTCGCCGCCGATCACGCGCGCAGAGAGGGTCTCGGCCTTGACGTCCTTGCGCAGCTTGGCGAACGCTTCCAGCTCGGGCACGCGCGCGGCCTCGTGCGTGAGCCGCTCGACCTCGGTCTTGAGCCGCGCGTTCTCGTCGCGCAGCTTGCCGTTCTCGTCGGAGACATGCCACAGCGCGACGTAGCGGGTCCACGCGCCGCCGACGCCGTGCGCCAGCGAGGCGATGCCCGACTGCACCGGCGCCGACACGCGCAGGATGGTCCGATCGAGCGCGTTCAGGTTCGAAGGAGACTTGAGGTTGGCACGCAGGAACAGCACCGGCAGCGCGAGCAGGATCGCGACGATGACGAACTCCCGCGCGCGTCGAGGCAGCGTCACGACTACCGCCTCCTGGCCACTAGTGGATCGTGACTTCCTTGAGGAGCTTGAGCTCGTCGAGCGCCTTGCCGGTGCCGAGGACGACCGCGAGCTGCGGGTTCTCCGACACCATCACGGGCAGCCCGGTCTCCTCGCGCAAGAGCACGTCCAGGTTCTTGAGCTGCGACCCGCCGCCCGACAGCACGATGCCGCGATCGACGATGTCGGCCGACAGCTCCGGCGGCGTGCGCTCGAGCACCACGCGCACCGCTTCGACGATCGCGTTGACCGGCTCGGCCAGCGCGTCGCGGATCTCGTCCGAGTTGATGGTCAGCGTCTTGGGCACGCCGGCGACCAGGTCGCGGCCCTTGACCTCGATAGTGAGCACCTCTTCGAGCGGGTACGCCGAGCCGATCGACTTCTTGATCTCCTCGGCGGTGCGCTCGCCGATCAAGAGGTTGTACTTGCGCTTGATGTGCTGGACGATCGCCTCGTCCATCTTGTCGCCGCCGACGCGGATCGACTTGGACATGACGATGCCGGCCAGCGAGATCACCGCGACCTCGGTGGTGCCGCCGCCGATNNGGCAGCCCGGCGCCGATCGCGGCGGCCATCGGCTCTTCGATCAGGTACACCTCGCGCGCGCCGGCGGCGAGCGCCGAGTCGCGCACGGCGCGCTTCTCGACCTCGGTGATCCCCGACGGGACGCAGATGATGATGCGCGGCCGCACCAGCGTGCGACGGTTGTGCGCGCGGGTGATGAAGTAGCGCAGCATCGCCTCGGTGACCTCGAAGTCGGCGATCACTCCGTCCTTCATCGGTCGCACGGCGACGATGTTTCCCGGCGTGCGGCCGAGCATCTCCTTCGCCTCTTTGCCGACGGCGAGAACTTTCTTGACGCCGTTGGCGCCGCGCTGCACGGCGACCACCGACGGCTCGTTGGAGACGATGCCCTTGCCCTTGACGAAAGTCAGGGTGGTGGCGGTGCCCAGATCGATCGCAAGATCGTTGGAGAACAGCCCGTACACCCAATCAAACAGCATCCCGCGGCTCCTGTGGATCGATCCAGCCAAACCCGCTCGTGGACTGCATAACCATGCAGAAACGACGCGGATCTTTTGTTTGAATTGTTAGCACCTTCCGCTGCGCCCATCAAGAATTTCATCGAGGGCAAGCTGGCTTACGCGCTACCAACGCGCGTAACGAACGACCCCGCCCTGGTCCACCCACGCGAGCAGCGCGTCGGAATCGCCGAGGGTGGCGAGCACGGCGCGGCTCTGCGGGTGCTCGACGCGCACGCTCGCGCGATCGGTCGGCGCGAGCGTGGCGCGGTCCAAGATCGCAAGAACATGATCGGATCCGTCGAGGGACTCGACCAGCGCGCGACCCTGGCGCAGCGCCTTGAACCAGCTGCCGGCGGGCGCGGCGACGGCAGCGCCGCTCGAGGTGAGGTCCGCACCCACATGCAGCATTCCGTCGGGGAGGACCAGATCCGCGCCGCCGGCGTCGCGCGCGGCCCAGCTCGGGCTGGCGGCGAGCTCGAGCCAGCGATCGCCGTCGAAGGTCACCGAGTCGCCGGCCGCGGTCGCGCGGTGAAAGACGCGCGCGTTCTCGACGGCGGCGCCCGGCGCGTGGCTCACCGTGCCGTCGCTGGTGATCAAAAGGTTGGCGGCGATGAAGCCGTCGGCGTCGCCGTAGAGCGACGGTCGCAGGTCGAGCGGGCCGAGCTCGACGAAGGTCACGCCGGCGGGGCGCACCAGCGCAGCGTGGCCGAGCGTGACCCCGTCGCTGGTGGCGCCGCCCTGACGCTCGGTGGTGACCACCAGCACCGCGTCGCCGTCGCAGGCGATCGCGGGTTGCGGCACGCCGGCCATCGAGAGCTCGACCTGCAGGCGCAGCTCACCGTCGAGAAAATGGATCTCGATGGTGGCGCCCAGCGCGCTCGCCACCACGAACCCGTCGCCGCGCGCGGCCGCGCCCAAAAGCTCACCGGCGCCGAGATCTACGTCGACGTCACCGGCGTCGCCGATCAGCCGAACGTGCAGGCCGTGGTCGTCACGATAGGGCAACAGATAGCGGCCGCCGGCAAACGGGGCGGCGGTCGGCCAGGTAGCAGCCGGACCGCCCGGCAGCGCGAGGGAAACGATCGCCTGCGCGGGCGCGACCACAGGAGGCGGCGGCGCCGCGGGCGGGGGCGTCGCGCCACAACCGGCGAGCAGCGTGAGGACCAACAGGCGGCGCACGCAGGTGTAGACAGCAAGAGCGAGACCGCGACTTCCGCGCAAGCGGCCGGTTGATTTCACCCGAAAGAGCCAAAAATTTGCTCCGGGAGTGGCCTCGGTTTACTCGTCGATGATGGCAAGCCATACGTCTATGCCGATTCCGCTGGTTCGTTGTGGCGGCTGCGGCGAGCCCCCGACCGATGCCGTTCGTCGTCCGCTCCGTCGCGGACGCTGTGATCGTTGCTATGACGCGTGGGTTCGCGCGCGGCCGATCGGCCAGGGCGCGTCGTGCGCCGCCTGCGACGATCGCCGGGAGTCGCACCTGCGCCACTTCGAGCTCGGGCTGCGGCAGAACGCGGTCGGCGGGCGCTGGATCGTCCTGTGCTTCAACTGCGTCGCCGTCGCCGAATCGCTCAACCCGCCGCCCCGCTCCGTCGAGGGGCTCAAGATGCGGCTCTATCGCGACCGTCGCTGGGGCGATCGCCGCGCTGAATCGGTCGGCCGCGGCACGGCGCGCGAGCCGTCGATGAATCGTCGCGACCCGGTCGAGAAGGACCGGCGCGATCCGCTGCGCCACCTGTTCGACGCCTCGGATCTGGTCGAAGAGCTGGTCGAGATGGAAGCCGAGTTCGAGCAGATCTCGGAAGCGCAGCTGGCCGAGATCGGCGAGGTCACCGGCATTCACGCGAAGCTCTCCGACTGACGCCCGCCCGGAAGGCTTGCGCCCTCCTCCCGCCTCAGCTAGATTCCGCCACGTTTAAGTCCCTAAGGAGACTCTCGAAATGCTCGCAGCCATGCGCAGAAATTCGCGCAACGTCATCATCTACGTCCTGTTCGGCGTGATCATCGCCGTGTTCGTCATCAACTTCGGGCCCGGCTCGCGCGGCTGCGGCGGCGGCGTGGCCGGCACCGCCTACGCGGCGAAGGTGGGCTCCTCGACGCTCTCGGAGCAGGACTTCCGCTTCGCGTACATCGCGCTCGGCGGCACGCAGTTCCCCGGCCAGATGGCCCGGGAGCGGCGGCTCAAAGAGTTCGTGATGGACAAGCTCATCGAGCGCGAGCTGTTCGCGCAAGAGGCCGAGCGGCTCGGCTTCCAGGTCTCCGCCCGGGAGGTGGAGGACATGATCGCCGACGGCCGCATGATGGTGATGGGCGTGCCGCGCAAGGTCGACAGCTACGTCTACAAGGACGGCAAGTTCGACTACGACCGATTCAAGATGGTTTCGCAGAACCAGCTCGGCGTGTCGGTGGTGCGCTTCATCGAGATCGAACGGCGCGAGCTGCTCGCCGACAAGGTGCGCGAGCTGATGAAGGTCGGCACCAAGGTCTCCACCGACGAGGTCAAGACCGACTTCGCCATCAAGGGCACGCAGGTGAACCTGGAGTACGCGCGCTTCTCGCCGCGCCGCTACGAGGACGAGGGCGAGGTGACGGCGGCCGAGATCGACGCCTACGTCAAGGCGCACGCGGCCGAGCTGAAGAAGCAGTACGAAGATCGGTCGTTCCTCTATAAGAAGATCGATAAGCAGGCCAAGCTGCGCCACCTGATCATCGAAGTGGCCAAGGACGCGCCCAAGGACAAGGTCGATGCGGCGCAGAAGCAGATCGATCAAGCGGCGGCGAAGGTGAAGGCGGGCACGCCGTTCACCGAGGTGGCCAAGGCCGTCTCCACCGAGGAGCGCACCAAGCACAAGGGCGGGCTGATCGGCTGGCGCAAGAAGGGCTTCACCGGCTTCTCCGAGGCGCTCGACGGCAAGGTGTTCGCGGCCAAAAAGGGCGAGCTGCTCGGGCCGGAGCGCACCGATCGCGGGTTCGAGCTGGTCCAGGTGGAGGACTTCCGCGAGGGCGACGTGGCGCTCGAGGTCGCGCAGCGCGAGATCGCCGAGGACGCGGTGCGCGTCGACCACGCCAAGGCGAAGGCCAAGGCCGAGGCCGATGGGATCGCCGCCAAGATCAAGGCGGGCGAGAAGCTCGAGACGCTGGTTCCCAAGGAGCCGGCGCAAGAAAATGCCGACGAGCGGCGCACCAAGACACTGGGCACGCGCCTGACCGATCCGCCCAAGCTGCTGGAGACCGGCATGTTCGCGCGCCGCGGCGAGATGGTGCAGGACATCGGCGTGTCGCGCGAGCTGGCGAGGAAGGCGTTCGAGCTCAAGCAGGGCGAGGTGGGCGGGCCGTACGAGGTCGCCGGCGGGTACGTGATCGTGCGCGTCAAGGAGCGCAAGGATCCCGACCTGGTCGACTTCGACAAGCGCAAGGTCGAGATCGTGCGCGAGTACGAGCGCACCAAGTGGGCCGAGGTGCTCGATAGCTGGTCCAAGCAGCGCTGCGCCGAGGTGCGCGACGACGGGCGCATCCGCGTCAACGACGAGATCCTCTCCTACGAAGCGACCGCCGTTCCCGGCAAGGCGCCGATCAACGAGAAGGTCAAGTACGAGCCCTGCGCCGGCACCAAGCTCTTCTAGCTCCCGTACGCGCGACGCATTACAATCGCGTCACGTGCGTCACCTGTGCACCATGGCGGTCCTGCTGTTGGCGCTGCCGGCCCGGGCGGAGCCGGTGGTGCTGCGGCTGGCGTCGATCGCGCCCGAGGGCACGAGCTGGGCGCGCGAGCTCAAGGCGTTCGGCCGCGACGTCGAGTCGGAGACGCGCGGGCAGGTGCGCGTCAAGTTGTACCTGGGCGGCATCGCCGGCGACGAGAGCCAGGTGATCGAGCGCATCCGCCGCGGGCAGCTCGACGGCAGCGCCGGGTCGATCAGCTGCGCGAAGCTGGCGCCGTCGCTGCGCGTGCTGCGCGTGGCCGGGTTGTTCCAGCGCCGCGACGAGGCGGGCAACGTGCTCTCGCACATGTATCCGATCCTCGAGCCGGAGTTCCGCAAGTCGGGGTTCGCCAGCATCGCCTTTGCGGTGTTCGGCGGCGACATCGCGTTCACCCGCACGCCGGTCCACACGCTCGAAGAGCTGCGCAAGCTGCGCCTGTGGATCTGGAACCTCGACGACGTGTGGCTCAAGGAGATGCCCAGGTTGGGGCTGAAGGTGGTGCCGCTCCCCGTCGAGGACGCGGGCCGCGCCTACGAGGAGGGCCGCATCGACGGCTTCCTCGGGCTGCCCACCGCGGCGCTCGCCTATCAATGGTCGACGCGCGCGCGCTACTTCACCGATTTGCGGGTCGGGCTCTTGAGCGCGTGCCTGGTGATCGCCAACCGCGCCTTCGACGCGCTGCCCATCGACCAGCAGAAGATCGTGCGCGCCGCCGGCGTCAAGCTGGGCGCGCGCTTCGACGACATCAACTGGTCGCAGGAGGATCTGCTGCTCGGCGGGCTGTTCCAGCGTCAGGGGCTCCAGCCGGTCCCGGCCTCGAGCGCGCTGCGCGCCGATTTCTTCGAGGCGGCGCGCGCCGCCCGCGAGCAGCTCGACGACGGGGTGGTGCCGCGCGCGCTGATCGAACGCGTCAACGGCTGGCTGGCCGACTACCGCGCCGAGCACCGTTGACGAGCGCCCGTGATATGATCCGCCAGGGGACCATGTTGCGCTGTGCATTGGTGATAGCCGCGCTGCTGCTCGCGAGCGGATTGGGACGGGCCGAGCCCAAGGTGCGGCTGCGCATGGCGGCCATCGCGCCCGACGGCACCGCGTGGGCGCGCGAGCTGCACGCGCTGTCGCGCGACATCGTCAACGAGACCAACGGCCAGGTGGAGATGAAGTGGTACCTGGGCGCGATCGCCGGCGACGAGCTGACGGCGCTCGAGCGGATCAAGAAGAACCAGCTCGACGGAATGGCCGGCGCGATCTTCTGCGAGCGGCTGGCGCCGTCGCTGTGGGTGACCCGCATCGCCGGCCTGCTCCGCAACCGCGAGGAGGCGCACCTGATCCTCAACCGGCTGTTCCCGACGGTCGAAAAGGAGTTCACCGCCAACGGCTTCGTCGCACTCGCGCTGGGGAACTTCGGCTCCGAGGTGTTCTTCAGCCGCACTCCGATCCGCAGCATGGCCGATCTGCGCAAGGGCCACTACTGGACCTGGAGCCTCGACGAGGTGTGGCTCAAGGAGATGCCGGCGATGGGCATCCAGTCGGTGGCGCTGCCGGTCGAGGCTGCCGCGCAGGCCTACGACGAGGGCCGCATCGACGGCTTCTTCGGCGTGCCGACCGCCGCGCTGGCGTTCCAGTGGTCGTCGCGCGCGAAATATTTCACCAACCTGAGCGCGGCCATCCTGCCCGGCTGCATCGCGCTGTCACAGCGCGCGCTCGACTCGATCCCGGTCGAGCTCCAGCGCGTGGTGCGTAGCGCGGCGGCCAAGTTCTCGGTCCGCTTCGAAGACCTGGGCCACCGGCAGGACCAGCAGCTGCTCGGCGGGCTGTTCGAGCACCAGGGGTTGAAGAACACGCCCCCTTCGGACGCCTTCGCCGCCGAGTTCTTCGAGGCCGCGCGGCGCGTGCGCGAGGAGATGGGCGCCAAGCTGGTTCCCCCCGACCTGCTCAAACAGGTCGACGTCTGGCTCGACGAGGCGCGCAAGGTCGAGATCCCCGCCAAGCCCGCGCACTAACGTCGGACAACCGTATAGAAAATTCGCGCTTTAGCGCACGTTCAGCCGTGATACAATTGTGGGCGGCGCGGCATTTGGCCCCGCCCATTACCTGTGTCCAAGCGCACCGACAAAGATTGGCTGACCCCGGTCGGCCCGAGCTCCGACCCCGAAGAGGGTCAACCGGCGAACCGCCGTTCCGGCGCGTCTCGCGTCGACACGCTGCCCGAAGACTTCGTCAAGCTGCTCAACCAGGGCCCGCTCGCCATCGGCGACGTGATCGCTGGCCGCTACAAGCTGATGGAGCGGCTGGGCGACGGCGCGATGGGCCAGGTGTTCGTCGCCGAGAACCTGGCGATCGGACGGCGCGTGGCGGTCAAGGTGCTCAAGACCGAGCTGCTCGCCGATCCGTCGTTCCGCCAGCGCTTTCAGCACGAGGCCGAGGCGATCGCCGCCATCGAGCATCGCAACGTGGCGCGCTTCCTCGACCTGGTGGTGGGTGACCCGACCTTCCTGGTGATGGAGTACGTGCGCGGGCCGACGCTCGACCAGGTGCTCGAGAAGGAGAAGAAGCTCGACACCTGGCGCGCCATCAACATCACCAAGCGGCTGTGCTGGGCGCTCGAGGCGGCGCACCAGGCGGGAGTGATCCACCGCGACATCAAGCCGTCGAACGTGATCCTCTCGCCGGACACCGAGAACCAGGAGGAGCCGAAGCTGATCGACTTCGGCCTGGCCAAGCTGGCGCACGCGGCGATCAAGGCCGGCCTCACCCGCACCGGGCAGATCGTCGGGACGCCCGAGTACATGGCGCCCGAGCAGATCGCCAACAAGGCGGTGGACGCGCGCGCCGACGTGTACGCGCTCGGCTGCCTGTTCTACGAGCTGCTGACCGGGCGGCCGCCGTTCGAGGGCAACGACGACGTGCAGGTGCTGTATCAGCAGCTGCACGACAACCCGCAGCCGCTCGACAAGTTCCTGCCGAATCCGCAGCGCGAGCTGAAGAACGCGCTGACCCGCGCGCTCGCCAAGAAGCCCGAGGATCGCTTCCAGTCGATGCGCGAGATGGCCATGGCGCTCGAGGCGATCCCCGACGAGCGGATGGGCGACGACCAGACCAACCCGCGCATCAACACCATGCGCGTGCGCGTGCCGCCGCGCTTCACCGCGCGCGCGCTGCGCACCATCGCGCTGGCGGCCGTGCTGGCGCTGGCGGGCGGGTTCGGCCTGGGGCGGATCGGACGATCGGCCGGCGGCGGCACCGCGCTGCTGCTGGTGTCGACGCCGGGCGGCGCGTCGGTGGAGCTCGACGGCAAACCGATCGAGGAGACCACGCCGACCACCCTGCGCGGCCTTCAGCCGGGACCGCACTCGGTCAAGATGCGCAAGGGCAAGATGGCGGTGGTCGAGCGGCAGGTGACGCTGGCTATCGGCGAGCGCGCGGTGATGAACGTGGTGCTGCCGCCGGCCAGCCATCAGGTCGAGGTGCACTCCGCGCCCGAGGGCGCCTCGGTGCTCCTCGACGGCAAGCTGGCGGTGGGCGAGACGCCGACGATGATCGAGGTCTCGGACGACGAGTTCCACGAGCTGGTGGTGCAGAAGAACGGCTTCGAGATCGCCATGAAGGCGCTCACGCCCGACGATCACGATCCGATGCTGCGCGTGTCGCTGACACCGGAGAGGCAGCCGCGCGGCACGCTGATGGTCGACTCCAACGGCGCCGCCGAGGTGTGGATCGACGGTGTGGACTCGGGCTACACCACGCCCACGCTCGGCATCCACGTGTCCACCGGCATGCACTCCGTCGAGGTGCGCGACGGCTCGAACGGCAAGGTCGGCTCGAAGGTCAAGATCGAGCAGGGCCAGACGGTGCGCCTGCTCCTCAGCCCGGGCGGAGCGAAAGCGCCATGACGCGTGCGATCCTCGTCGCTGTGGTGTTGTTACTCGCCGGTGCGGCCCGCGCCGAACCGCGCGTGCTGCGCATGGCGACCATCGCGCCCGAGGGCACGTCGTGGGCGCGCGAGCTCAAGGCCTACGCGCGCGACATCGAGGCGCTCACCAACGGCGAGCTGAAGATGAAGTGGTACCTGGGCGGCATCGCCGGCGACGAGCTCACGGCGGTGGAGCGGATCCGCAAGGGCCAGCTCGACGGCGAGGCGGGCGCCATCTTCTGCCAGTCGCTCGCGTCGTCGATGCGCGTGGCGCGCATCCCCGGGCTGTTCCACGACGCCGAGGAAGCGACCTACGTGCTCAACCGGCTCAAGGGCAACATCGACGCCGAGATGCGCCAGAGCGGGTTCGCCAACCTGGGCGCGGCGTCGTTCGGCTTCGACGTGATCTTCTCGCGCCTGCCGGTGCGCACCATGCAGGACTTCAAGAAGACCCACTTCTGGATCTGGAGCCTCGATCCGATCTGGAAGGCGATGGTGGCGACGATGGGCTTGCAGGCGACCGCCAGCCCCGTCGAGGCGGCCGGGCACGTGTTCGAGGAACAGAAGCTCGATGCGTTCATCGCCGCGCCCACCGCCGCCCTCGCCTACCAATGGTCGACGCAGACCCGCTACGCCACCGGGTTGCAGACCGCGTTCCTGCCCGGCTGCATGGTGATCTCCAACAGCACCTTCGACGGGCTGTCGCTCGAGCACCAGCAGGCGCTGCGCGTGGCCGGCGCCAAGTTCTTCGCGCGCTTCAACGACCTCAACCGGTCGATGGAAGAGCAGCTCATGGGACGGCTGTTCGAGAAGCAGGGGCTGCAGATGATCACGCCGAGCGATCAGTTCAAGCGCGAGTTCTTCGAGGCCGCCCGGCAGGCGCGCGAGAAGCTCGGCGATCAGCTCGCGCCCAAGGAGCTGATCGAGAAGGTCAACGTCTGGCTCACCGAGTTCCGCGCGCAGCGGCACGTTGGAGCCGGCCGGTGAAGGGCGCGTTCGGGGCGCTGCTCCTGCTCGGGCTGTCAGCCGCCGCAGGGGCCGACCAGCCGGTGATCCTGCGCATCGCCACGCCCGCGCCCGACGGCACCGCCTGGGCGCGCGAGCTCAAAGCCTTCGCGCGCGACATCAGCGCGCAGACCAACGGCGCGCTGCAGGTGAAGTGGTACCTGGGCGGCATCGCCGGCGACGAAGTGCAGGTGATGGAGCGCATCCGGCGCGATCAGCTAGACGGAGTGGGCTCGGGCGGGATGTTGTGCGACCGCCTGTCGCCGCTCATGCGCGCCATGCACGTCCTCACGCAGACGCGCGAGCAGGCGTTCTACGCAATGAACCGGTTGACGCCGGCGATCTCCGAGGAGTTCAAGAAGAACGGCTTCATGTACCTCGGCGGCGCCGGGCTCGGACCGGACGTGCTGTTCACGCGCGAGCCGGTGCGCTCGGTGGCGGAGCTGCGCGCCAAGCGGCTGTGGGTGTGGGACCTCGACGAGGTGATCGCGCTGCAGCTCCCCGCCGTCGGCATGCGCGCCGTGCCGCTGCCGGTGAACGAAGCCGCGCGCGCCTACGACAACGCGAAGGTGGACGGGTTCGTCGCGGTGCCGGTGGCCGCGCTGGCGTTCCAGTGGTCGGCGCAGGCGCGCTACGTGACCGACTTGCGACTCGGCTTCCTCAGCGGCTGCATCCTGGTCTCCTCGAAAGCCTTCGATACCATTCCTATCGACTCGCGCGAGCCGTTCAAGGCGGCCGCGGCCAAGCTGCAGGCGCGCATGCAGGACCTCGGACGCCAGCAGGACGACGCGCTGCTCAACGGCTTGTTCGCGCACCAGGGCCTGCACCCGGTGCCGGTGACCGCGCGCTTCCGCAGCGAGTACGACGCGGCCGCGCGCGAGGCGCAGCAGCAGCTCGGCGAGAAGCTGGCGCCGCGCGCGCAGCTCGACAAGATCCTCGCGCTCCTGGCGGAGTTCAATCGCCAGCACGAAGCCGGCGATCCCAAGAGCGCCGCGAGGTGATGCGCGCGCTGGTCCTGGTAGCCGCGGCGACCCTGGCCGCGTCGGGCAGCTCGCGCGCCGACGGGGTGATCGTCCTGCGCATGGCCTCCGCCGCGCCGGACGGCACCTCCTGGGCGCGCGAGGCCAAGGCGTTCGACCGCGACGTGCAGGCGCTCACGCACGGCGCGGTCAAGATCAAGTACTACCTGGGCGGCATCACCGGCAACGAGCTGGAGACCAACGAGCGCATCCGGCGCGGGCAGCTCGACGGGATCGCCTCGAGCGGCATGCTGTGCAACCGGCTGGCGCCGTCGATGCGCGTACTGCGGGTGCTCGGGCTGTTCCAGAGCCGCGACGAGTCGGCGTACGTGGCCGGGCGGCTCAAGCAGACGCTCGACGAGGAGTTCCTCAAGTCGGGGTTCGTCAACCTGGGCGAGCTCGGCGTGGGGCCCGACATGTTCTTCTCGCGCGCGCCGATCACCTCGATGGCCGAGCTGAGGAAGGCGCGGCTGTGGGTGTGGGATCTGGACGAGGTCTACCGGCTGGAGCTCGACGCCATCGGGCTGAGCACCGTCCCGCTGCCGATCGAGCACTCGGCGCGCGCGTACGACGAGCACAAGCTCGACGGCTGGGTGGCGGTGCCCACCGCGGCGCTGGCGTTCCAGTGGTCGGCGCAGGCGCGCTACGTCACCGATCTGCGCGCGGGCTTCCTGCGTGGCTGCATGTTGATCGACACGCGCACCTTCGACTCGCTGCCGGTGGTCGCCCAGCAAGCGCTGCGCACGGCCAACGCCAAGCTGATCGCGCGGCTCGAGGATCTCGGCCGTTCGATGGACCAGGCGCTGCTCACGAACCTGTTCGAGAAGCAGGGGCTTCACACGGTCCAGGTCTCGCGCGCCTTCCGCGCCGAGTTCTTCGATGCGACCCGCGCGGTGCGGGAGCGCCTGGGCGACAAGCTGGTGCCCGCCGCGCTCTTGCAACGGGTGCTGGGCATGCTGGCCGACTACCGCGCCGAGCACGCCAACGGAGCGAGCGAGCAGCGCTGAGCCAACCGCTGGACTCCATTGGGTCGTGGTACGATGGTGCGCTTGTCGTCCCAGGCCCCCATGCCGCTCGACTTCGCGCTCCGCTTCGTCGACGGCAAGGGCTTTCTCGGGCTGCGCGAAGCGGCGCGTTTCGATCTGGTGGGCGTCGAGCGGCTCGAGCTCGAGATCCCCAACCTGCGCTTTCCGTTCGATGTGTCGGGCGGTGCGGAGCGCTTCCAGAGCCGTCGCTGCCACGTCACCGGCGCCGAGCTGCGCGTGGGCGAGGCGCAGCTCGCCGGGTGGCTCGATCGACGGCCGGCGCTGGGCCGCTTCGGCATCAGCGGGCTCACCGTGCGGCTCGACGACGGCTGCATCCGGCTGCACGGACGCGCGCGCGTGGGCGAGCGCGAGACCGCGATCACCGCGCGGCTCGAGCTGCACCCGGCGATGGATGGCGAACCGCAGCGCGTCACCGCCAGCCTCACGCACCTACGCGCCTACGGATTTCTGCCCGCGCCCGCGCCGCTGATCGGGCTCGGCCTCTTGCTCGGGCTCGGCGCCACGCCGGCCGACGAGACGATCGCGCGGCCCGGACCGGCGGCGCTGCAGCTGTTCGGTCAGCCGGCGATCGCGCTGGTGGGCATCGATCGCATCGAGCTCAACCCGCTCGAGCTGCTCTTGTGGCGCGCGCTGCCGGCCGCGGGCTGGCGGCTGCCGAGCTATCGCCAGACCGCGCTCACCGGCGTGCACATGGCGCGCGGCGAGATCACGCTGCGCTACGGCGGGGAGCCGGGCGTGTCCGAGGTGCGGCTGGCGCCGGCCGGTTGGCGCGCCGCCGATCAGCTGCTCGCGCGCGGCGAGCTGCAAGCGGCGCTCGATGCCTACGCTCGCTTGCCCGGCGCCGCGCCCGACGACGAGCCGGCCGACGCGGAGCTGGCCGAGCGGCGCCTGGCGGTGCTGGCGTCGATGCCGGCGCGCTTCGACGAGGCGGCGGCGCTCGGAGCGCGCCTGCTCGAGCGTTTTCCCGAGCGGCCGTTCGCGCTGCTGCTGCTCGGCGCGATCGAGGCCGAGCGCGGGCAGTCCGCGGCGGCGGCCGGTCGCTACGCCAGCGCGGCCGAGTTGTTCGAGCAGGCCGACGAGCCAGCCGATGCGCGCGAGGCGGCGTTCCGCGCCGGTGAGGAGTACGCGCGCGCGCCGGGCGCCGACGCCGCGCGCGCGACCAGGTGGCTGGAGAAGGTGTGGCAGGATCAGGCGGAGCGCTCGGGCCGCGTCGGCGCCCTGCTGGCGCAGCGCTACACCGCGGAGGAGCGCTGGCGCGAGCTGTTGCACGTGGAGAAGCGGCGGTTGCTCGACGCGCAGGGCGCGCACGCCGAGGCCGCCGCGCACCTGCGGCTCGGCAAGCTGTGGTTGGAGCGGTTCGATGATCCGCAGCGGGCGCGCGACGAGCTGGAGCGCGCGCTGCGGCTCGACGAGAACGGCGAGACCTGGGAGCTGTACGCCCGCGCGCTCGACTCCACCGGCGAGCCCGCGCGCGCGCTGCAGGCGCTGGAGAAGGCGGCGGCGCAGTCGGACGATCTCGAGCGCTCGGTCGAGGCGCTGCTCGGCGCGGCGGAGCTGGCCGAGCGCGCCGGCGCGCTGGACGCGGCGCTCGGCCACGTGCAGGCGGCGCTCGAGCGCGTGCCGGCGCACGCGGTGGCGCTCGCGCGTGCCGCGTCGCTGCTCGGGCGCGCCGGCCGTCTCGACGAGGCGATGGCCACCTACGAGCGCGCGGTCGCGGTCACGCCCGACGAGGCGCTGCGCGCGGCGCTCTATTGCGAGCTCGGGCGCATGGCGCGCGACGGGCTGCGCGATCTGAACGGAGCGCGCTCGTACGTCGAGCGCTCGCTCGAGCTCAAGGCCACGCCGGCGGCGCTGCGCCTGGCGGCGGAGCTGGCCGAGGCCGACGGCCGCAAAGAGGAGCTCGAGCAGCTGCTGCAGCGCCTGGCGGCCACCGGCGATCGCGAGGCTCCGCTGCGCCACGCGCGCGTGCTGTTCGAGCTGGGCCGCTACCTGGAGGCGGCCGCGGCGGCGGAGAGCGTGAGCGCGGGCCGTCCCGAGGCGCTGGCGCTGCTCGTGCAAGTGCGCGGCGCGCTCGGCCAGCACGAGCTCGAACGCGACGCGCTCGAGCGGCTGGTGGCGGCGGCGGCCGACGTCGAACCGCGCATCCGGCTGGCGGTGCGCGTCGCCGACGAAGGGGATCTCGATCGCGCGCGGCGCCTGTTGCAAGAGGCGCTGCCGGTCGCCGAGCAGGGCGAGGACACGGCGGCGCGCGCGCTGCATCGTACCGCGCTGGAAGCTCTCTGTGACGTGCTCCTGCGGCAGGGCGACGACGGCGCGCTCGAGGTCGCGCTGGGCAAGCTGGCGGTGGCGCGCCCCGCGGACGATCCGGCCGGCCGCGCGCGCGCGCTGTCGGCCCAAGGAGCGTCGCGCGCCCGGCTGCTTCTCACCGCCGAGGCGGCCGAGTCGTTCCGCGCGGCGCTCGCGCTCGTGCCCGACGATCCGCACGCGCGCGCCGGGCTGGCCGAGTGTGCCTACGCGCTCAAGCGCTGGGACGAAGCGCGCCAGGCGCTCGAGCCGTTGCACCAGGCGGGCGTGCCGCCGCGGGTCGAGCGCGCGCTCAGGCTGGGCGAGATCTGCGAGCGCCAGGCGCAGCCGGTGGCGGCGATCGGCTTCTACCAGGCGGCGCTCGAGGCGGGCGCGGCCGGCTCCGACGGCACGCGCGCCTGGAACGCGCTGGTCCAGGTGCATCACGCGCGCGGCGATCACGACGCCGAGTCGCGCGCGCTGCTCGCCGCGGCAGACGACGAGCGCACCAACGAGAGCGACGGCCAGCGCGCCGGCCGGCTGGTGGCGGCGGGCGACATCTTGCGCAAGAGCGGGCGCACGCCCGACGCGGTGGAGATCTACGAGCGCGCGCTGGCGCTCGACACCCATCAACTGGGCGCGCTCGATGCGCTGGAGAACATCGCCGAGACCGACGGCGACGTGGCCATGCAGGCGCAGGTGCTCGGCCGCAAGGTGGCGGCGACCGCGCGGCGGCCGGCGCAGCAAAAGGCGATCCTCGGCCGGCTGGCCACGCTGCACGCGGAGCGGCTCGGCCGGCCCGACGCCGCGCGCGAGGCCTGGCTGCGCGCGCTCGAGATCGATCCCGAGTTCCGGCCGGCGCTGGCCTTCCTCGCCGCCGAGGCGCGCACGCACGGCGACGACGCGGAGGAGCTGACGCGGCTCGAGCAGTTGGTCGCGCTGCCCACCGATCCCACCGAGCCCGAGGCGCGCGTCGAGCAGCTGCTCAGGCTCGGGCAGCTGCACGCCACCGCCGGGCGCACCGACAAGGCCGAGAGCTGCGTGCGCCGCGCGCTCGAGAGCCAGCCGCGCGAGAGACGCGCGCTGCAGCTATACGACGAGCTGCTCACGCACGCGGGCCGCGTGGCCGAGGTGGTGCCGGTGCTCGCGCTGCGCGCGCAGGTGGAGAGCGATCCGGAGCAGATCTTCGATCTGCTGTTGCGACGCGCGTCGCTGCTCGACGCGGTGGGACCGCGCGCCGAGGCGGTCGCCGCCTACGAGGAGCTGACCTCGCTCAAGCCGTCGCACGGCACGCCGTGGACGCGGCTGGCCGCGCTCCTGCGGCTCGATCAAGCGTGGGCGCGGCTCGCGGCGGTGCTGCAGCGGCTCGCCGATCGCGACGCGGCCGAGGGGCGCCGCGACGAGGCCGAGGCGCTCTACGTCGAGGTGGCGCACCTCTATCACGATCGCCTGCACGATCGCGATCGCGCGCAGCCGGCGCTCGAACGCGCGCTGGAGCTGAACTCGCAGTCGCGCATGGCGCTCGGCGGGCTGTTGGCGCTGGCGCGCGCGCGCGGCAACGCGCTCGAGGAGGATCGCCTGCTCGGACGGCTGGCCGACGTGGAGCCCGAGCCGCGCGATCGCGCCGAGGCTGTAGGCGAGCGGGCGCGCGCGCGCCAGGTGCGCGGGGACGCCGAGGGGGCGCTGGCGCTCTTGCGCGAGCTCGATCTGGCGCATGCGCCCGACGACGTGCTGCACCTGCGCGTGGAGCTCGAGGAGTCGCGCGGCCAGCTGCTCGAGGCGGGACCGGCGCTCGAGACCCTGCGCGAGCGGGCGCACGCGCAGCACGATCTTGCAGGAGAGAAGTATGCCGTCCGGCGGTTGGCGCGCCTGGCCGCCGAGCGCGGTCCGAGCCCGGCGGCCGAGGAGCTGTTCCGCCGCGCGGTCGAGCTCGATCCCGACGATCGCGACGCGGCCAGCGCGCTGGCGCAGGTGGAGCGCGCGCGCGGCGACGATCGCGCGTACCTGGAGTCGCTCGAGCGGCTGTTGAAGACGGCGCGGCGCAAGTTCGAAGGCGCGCTGCGCGAGGCCGAGCTGTGCGTCGAGCTGGCCGAGGTGCTGCGCCGCCTGGGCGAGCTCGATCGCGCGCAGGCCCGCGTGCGCGAGGCGCTCGATGCCACCGCCGAGAACGGCGCCGCGTGGGCGCTGTTTGGCCTGATCTTGCGCGATCGCGGAACCCACACCGAGGCCGCCGCCGCGCTGCAGAAAGCGGCCGATCTCGACAAGCTCGACGCGGCCGGCTACTTCGCGCTCGGCGACAGCTACGATCTGTCGGGCGATCCGGTGCGCGCCGCGGCCGCGTTCGTGCGCGCGGGCGACGCCGCGCCGCCGAGACGCCGCGCCGAGGTGCTCGAGAAGGCCGGGCAGGAGCAGGACGCGATCGCGCTGTGGCGCGGCATCGGCGGCGAGGAAGGCACGCGGCGCGCCGCGCAGATCGCGCGCGGCCGGGCGCAGCGCGCGTTCGCCGCCGGTCGCATGGCGGAGGCGCGGGTCGCGGCGGTCGAGGCGCTGGTCGGCGATCCGCGCGACGAGGACGCGTTCACCTGGGCGACCAACGGGCTCTCGCCCAACGCGCTGTTGGCGCTGCTCGACGAGCTGGCGCAGCGGGTGGTGCCGGAAGAGGCCGCCCTGCTCTATCGCCGCGCGTCGTTGCGGCTGGTGGACACCGACGCGCGCACGGCGCTCGAGCGCGCCGCGACGCTGGCGCCCGACGCGCCGACGCTGGTGGCGCTCGCCGAACGACACCTGACGGAGAAGTCGGGCGTGGAGGCGGCGCGCTACTTCCAGATGGCGCTGCAGCACGATCCGGGGTGCGCCGCGGCCGCGCTCGGCCTGGCGCGCGCCGGCCTTCCGGTCGATGCTGCCCGCGCGTTGCGGTCGGCCTACGATCAAGTCGCCGACGCACGCACGCGCGCGCAGATCTCCGCAGCGCTCGGCGCGATCTTGCGCGATCGCCTCGCCGATCAGACCGGCGCGCGCGACGCCTACCGCATGGCGGTGGCCGAGTCCTCGCTGGCCGACGGCGATCTGCGTAAGGACGTGCTGCGCTCCCTGGCCGGGCTCGAGCGCGCGGGCCGCGATCCGCGCGCCGCCGAAGAGGCGCTGGAGACGCTGCGCCAGGAGGGCGGCGCCGACGACGCGGATCTGCGCCATCTCGCCGAGCTGTACGCGGAGCGCGGCGCGCACGAGGGCGCGATCGAGCTGCTGCAAAACCTCGCCAGCCCCAGCGAGCTCCTGCTCACCTCGCTCGAGGCCGCCGGCCGCTACGCCGAGCTGCTCGCGCTGCTCGAGCGCGAGGCGCCGGGACGCACCGCGGCCGACGCGCGCCACCTGTACCAGCGCGGCGCCGCGATCGCCGCCGGGCCGCTCGGCGATCCGCAAAAGGCGGCGGAGCTATACGAAAAGGCGGTGCCGCTCGGCCCGTCCGACGCCGATCTGTGGGTGCGCCTGGGCAAGCTCTACGCCGGCCCGCTGGCGGAGCCGGATCGCGCGGCGCGTTGTTTCGCGCGCGCCTACGCCGCCGACAGCGAGCGCTCGGACGTGCTCTTGCCGCTCGCCGATTTCCACCACGCCTCCGGCGAATGGGAGCCGGCGACGGACTACTACCACACCGCGCTTCAGCGCAACGGCGTGCCCCCCGACGATCTGGCGCGCGTGCACCTACGGCTCGCCGAGCACGCCCGTCATCGCGCCGACGCGATCGCCGAGGAAGAGGCGCTGCTCGCCGCGGTCACCTTCGGCGCGTCCGAGCGGGCCTGGCCGCGGCTGGCGGCGATCTACCGCGTGCGCGGCGATCGCGGCCGGCTGGCCACCGCGCTCAAGCACCAGGCCGAGCGCGCCACCGGCCCCGAGCTCGCGGCGCTGTTGCGCGAGGCGGTGCCGCTGGTGGCCGCCGACGAGGCGCACGCGCTCGACGAGCAGCTGATCAAAGAAGATCCCAGCGACGACGGCGCGCGCGAACGCATCCTGCAGCGGCTGCGGGCCGCGGGCGATCAGCCGATGCTGGTGGCGCGGCTCGAGCGTGAGCTCCCGCGCGCGGCGCCGGCCCGCCAGTCGGCGTATGCGCTCGAGCTGGGGCGGTTGGCCACGCGCCTCGGCGACGAGCCGCGCGCCCTCGAGGCCTATCGCAACGCGCTCAAGGCCGGCCCCACGCTGGAGGCGGCGCGCGGCCTGACCGAGACGCTCGCCAAGCACAAGCGCGAGTCGGAGGCGGCGGCGGCGCTCGAGACCGCGCTGTTCGATCCGCGCCTGGCGGCGGGCGATCGCGCCGAGGTGGCGCGGCTGGCGGCGCGCGCGTACCTGTCGCCCGGCGGCAGCGCAGGCGGACGCGCGCTGCAGTTCTTCGACCGCGCGCGCTCGTCGGGGATCGCGGTGCAGATGGATCCGGCCGCCTATCGGTCGCTGCTGCGCGCCGAGCTGCGTTTTCCCGAGCTGGTCGCGACGCTCGACGCGGCGGCGGCCGACGCCTGGGACGCCGATTCGCGCGTCGCGCTCGAGATCGAGGCCGCCGACGTGCTCGACCGCGAGCTCGGCCAGCGCGACGAGGCCGCGCGACGTTACGCCGGCCTGCTCGACAAGCACCCGATGCGGCGCGATCTGGCCGAGCGCGCGCGCCAGCTGTACGCCTCGGCCGGCGAGCCGATCCACGCGCTGGCGGCGCTCGACAAGGAGATGCGCCTGGCGCCCACCGAGGATCTCGCGCAGCTCAAGATCGTGCGCGGCGAGCTGCTCCTGCAGGCGGGCGCCGACGCCGAGGCGGAGGCCGAGTTCCTGCACGCGCTGATCACCACGCCGCGAGTCGGGCGTGCGCACGCCGCGCTCGCCGACGTCTACAAGCGACGCGGCGATCTGGCCGGCGCGCTCGAGCACCTGATCGCCGCCGCCGACGCGCCCGATCTCGAGCCGTCGCGCGCCGCCCACTGCGCGGTGGACGCGGCCGACGTGCTGCTCAAAGAGGGCGACGTGACCACCGCCGAGCGGCTGTACCAGCTGGCGGCCGCGCTCGATCCCGCCGCGCGTGACGCGGTCGAAGGGCTGGCGCGCCTGGCCGCGGCGCGCGGCGAGCACGAGCGCCACGCCGATCTGCTCGGGCGCGCGGTGCTGCTCACCTCCGACCGGCGCGAACGGGCGCGGCTGGCGCTAGCGCGCGCGCGCTTGTTCCAGCTCGAGCTCAAGCGCGATCTCGACGCCTACCGCTGCTTCAAGGAGGCGGTCGCGTGCGATCCGACGCTCAAGGAAGCAGCGCGCGGGCTGCGCGAGATGGCCGAGGCGCGCGGCGAATGGGCGCTCGCCGCCGAGCAGCTCTACCGCGAGATCGGCAGCGCCGACAGCACCGACGAGAAGGCGCACCTGCACGTCGAGCTGGGCCGGCTGCTCGAGGAGAAGCTGCTCGACACCGACGAGGCGCTGCGCAACTACGAGCAGGCGGCCGAGATCCTCACCTCGCCGGCGTCGGGTCGCGCGGGCCGCGGCGCGCCGTGGATCGATCTGGTGCGGCTGTACACCAACGCGCAGCGCCTGCGCGAAGCCGCGATGGCGCTCGACCGGCTGGCCGACACGCTCACCGGCGCCGGCGAGAACACGCAGCGCGCCGAGGCACTGGTGCGCGCCGGCGAGCTGTACGAACGCGGCGGCGATCCGCAGTCGGCGCAGGAGCGCCTGTCGCGCGCGGCGGCGATCGGCGGCGAGGCCGGGCGCAAGGCCGACGATTCGCTCCTGCGGCTGGCCGACGAGGCGGGCGATCCGGTGGAGCTGCGCCGTCGCATCGAGGAGCGCCTGGCGATCGAGCCGGAGGGACCCGAGCGGCTGGCGCTCCTGCGGCGCCTGCTCGAGCTTGCCGCGCACCTCGGCGATCAGGTCGAGGTCGACCTGCGCGCGCAGGAGGTGCTCACGCGCGCGCCCGACGATCCGGTGGCGTTCGTCCAGCGCAAGCACGTGCTCGAGGCGCGCAACGACGAGGCCGGGCTGGCGGCGCTGTTGCGCGCGCGCGCGCAGGCGATCAACGAGCCGGGCGAGCGCGCCGAGCGGCGCTTCGAGGCGGGCCGCATCGCCGAGCGGCTGGGCGACGCGTCGCAAGCGGCCACCGACTACGAGCAGGCGCTCGGCGCCGATCCCAACCACGTGGCCGCGCTCGACGCGCTGGCCGATCTCGCGTACCGCCAGCGCCAGCTTGCCCGCGCCCGCGCGCTGTACGCGCAGCTCGGCAGCCGCCCGTCGACGTTGGCGCCCGACGAGGTGCTGCGCCGCCGCGCGGAGGTGGCCGAGGACTGCGGCTACGCCGAAGAGGCGCGCGACTTCTACGAAGCGACCGTCACGCAGAATCCATCGAACCTGCCGGCGCACGAGGCGCTGGCGCGCCTGGCGGTCGGGCGCGGCGACGAGCCCAGCGCGTTCGCCGAGCTGCGCGCGATCCTCGATCTGTTGCCGCTCGACGCGGTCGACCGCATCACCGAGCTGCGCCGGCAGCTCGGCAAGCTGGCGGTGCGCTTGAACGAGCCCGATCAGGCACGCACCTACTTCGAGCTGGTGCTGGCGCAGGATCCGACGCGCGTCGACGTGCTCGAGCAACTCGCGGTGCTGTACATCGACGAGCAGGACTGGGAAGAGGCGGCGCACGCGTACGGCCGGCTGTCGTACCTGGCGCAGAAGCCGGAGACGCGGGCGGATCTGCTGTTTCGCAAGGGCGAGATCTTCCGCCTGGCGCTCGACGATCTCGACCGCGCCAATGACGCCTACCTGAAGGGCGCCGATCTGCATCCGACCCACGCGCCGACCCTGCGGCGGCTGGTCTCCTACTACTATCGGGAGGGCGACTTCAACGCGCTGGCCGAGGTGGTGCGCGAGCTGGAGTCGCTGCCGGCCGGGAACAACGCGCTCGACGAAGCGGCGGTCGAGGCCGGCCTGGGCATCGCGCTCGGCGGCGACGAGGCGCGCGGCACGGTGGTGGTGGCGGTGGCGCAGCCGGCCAACTCACGCGTGGCCGAGTCGCTCGCAGACGCCAAGGTGCGCGAGCTGCGCGGGCTCGATCCGGCCTTGCGCGCAGCCACCCGGGCGCTCGGCGGCGCCGAGATCGGCCGGCAGGGGCTGATCGGCGCGCTGCGCGTCCTGTTGCAGGAAAAGCCGGCGCACCTCGGCGCGCGCCAGGCGCTCGGCCGGCTGTACGACACCACCGGCGATCTGTTGCGTGCGCGCACGCAGTACGCGGTGCTCACCTTCGTCGATCCGCTCGGGCCGGCCGGCACGCGCCTGCGCGAGATGGGCCCGCCGAACCCGCTCACCGTCGAGCCGTCGCAGCTGGTGCATCCGTCGGCGCGCGGCCAGCTGCGCGACGCGCTCACCGCCATCGGACCGCTGGTGCTCGGCCTGCCGCCGGCGCCCATCGACGCCGATCCGTCGCCGTCGTGGACCGAGCGGCTGCGCCCGGTCGCGCGCGCCTGCGGCGTGGAGGACTTCGAGGCGGCGGTGGTGGTCGATCTGCTCGACCCGGCGTGGGCCGAGCCCACCCGGCCGCCGCGCCTGTTGTTGGCGCGCCGCGCGCTAGGCGACGAGGCGGTGGCGCGGTTCGCCTGCGCGCGCGCGATGCACGCGCTGCACGCCGGCATCCCGCTGGTCGAAGGCCGCGCGCCCGAGGACGTGGCGGCGCTGGTGCGCGCGGCGGCGGCGCTGTTCCTGCCCGATCTGGCGGCGACGCTGCACAAGTCGGGCGCGTTCGTGCACGCGTGGCAGGCCGAGCTCGAGTCGCTGCAGGTGCGGCCCGAGTTCTTGTCCGAGACGGTGCGCTCTCACGTCGAGGTGCAGCTCGCCAACTGCGTGCTCGACGCCAACGCGCTCGGCTCGTCGATGACCTATTGCGCCGCCGAGAGGCTGACCGCCGATCGGGTCGCCTACGCAATGACCGGCGACCTGCGCGCCGCCCTCTCGGCGCTGGCGCCGCCCGAGGCCAACACCGCCGAGCTGCGCGCGGCAGCGCTCGCCCAATCGCCGGGGCTGCTCGAGCTGCTCGCGTTCGCTGCCACCGTCGCGTGATGAGGCGCGCGCCACAGCTCGCTCTCGCCTTCGCGGTGCTCCTGGGCGGTTGCCTCGCGCACCGCACGCCCGCCTGGGAGCAGACGGCGGACCCGGCGAAGTTGATCGAGACCGCCGGCGCCGAGCTACGGGCAGGCCGGCGCACCGAGGGAGCGCCCGGCCTCGCGCTGCTGGAGCGGGCGGTGAGCTCGGCCGAGCGCGCGCTCTTCACGCGCAACCGGCTGTTCCGCGAGAAGGTGCGTCGCCACGAGCGCGCGAGCTGGCTGTTCGAAGGCGCCGAGCAGGCCGATCTGCCGGCGCTGGTGATCTACGCCGACGCGCTGTTCGCCTGGGCCGACCGCCAGGGCGTGCTGACGCTGCTCGAGGAGCAGGACCGGATCCGCGCGGCCGCCCGACGCGCGTTCACGCTCGACCGCACGTTCGCGTACGCGACGCCCGATCGGGTGATCGCCATGCTCGCGTGCACGCTGCCGATCGGCTCGGGCGCGAATTTCTTGCAAGCGCTCGAGCACTTCGAAGCCGCGATCGCGAGCGCGCCAGGCTACCTGCCGACGCGCGTCGAGTACGCCCTGCGCTACGCCGTCGCCTTGCGCGACCACGCGCTCTATCGACGCCTCGTCCAGGAAGTGCTCGACGCGCCGATCGCGCCCCCCGGCGCGCCGCCCGAGCTCATCGAGGAGAATCGCGCGGCGCAGGCGAAGGCGCGGCTCCTGCCCGCCGCCCCCTACTGAGGATACTAGGTGTAGTATCGCTGCATGGTCGCGCAGCGCCGGGCCACGACGCAGGGACCCATCGCGTTGATCGTCCCCGTGCTCGACGAAGCGCGCATCTTGCCGCAGCTGATCGTCGCGTTGCGCGGTCTGGCCGGCGACGCGGAGCTGATCGTGGTCGACGGCGGCTCGCGGGACGGCACGCGCGAGGGCCTGCTCGAAGCCGCCCACGACGGCGCGTTCCGGATCCTCGACGCGCCGCGCGGCCGCGCGAGTCAGATGAACGCCGGCGCTCGCGCCAGCCGCGCGCCGATCCTCTTGTTCCTGCACGCCGACACGCAGCTGCCCGACGACGCGTTCGCCCGGATCGAGCAGGCGGTCGCGCGCGGCGCGGTCGGCGGCTGCTTCCGCCTGCGCATCGCCTCGCGCGATCCACGCCTGCGCCTGGCCGCGCGTATCATCAACCTGCGCAGCCGGCTCTTGCCCTCGGCCTCCGGCGATCAGGCGATCTTCGTCGAGCGCCGCGCGTTTCAGCGCATCGGCGGCTTTCGCGATCTCGCGCTGTGCGAAGACCTCGATCTGGTGGGCCGCCTGCGCCCGCTCGGCCGCTTCGCGCTGGTCGACGCGGCGGTCGAGACTTCCGCCCGTCGCTGGGAGGCCCACGGCATCACGCGCACCATTGCGCTCATGTGGGCGCTGCGCCTGGGGTATCATCTCGGCATCGACCCCGCCCGGTTGCAGCGGCTGTACGGCGAGGCCCGCTAGGAGCGTCATGCGTCCACCGATCTATCGACCTAGCGACGAGGAAGCCGCCGACCTGCACCGCCTGCTCGACGGCCGCTTTCACCACCTGACGCCCAAGCACCAGACCTCACGCCAGGTGCTCGGGCGCCGCTCGACCATCGGCTGCGTGGCGCTCGAGGTGACGCAGCGCTGCAACCTCGACTGCACCTTGTGCTACCTGTCCGACTACTCCGAGAGCGTCCCCGACCCGCCGCTCGAGGAGCTCAAGGCCAAGGCCGACAACATCAAGCGGCTGTTCGGCGTGCAGACCAACGTGCAGATCACCGGCGGCGACCCGACCTTGCGCAAGCGCGAGGAGCTGGTCGAGATCGTGCGCTACGTCGCCGCGATCGGCCTCAACCCGGCGCTGTTCACCAACGGCATCAAGGCCACGCGCGATCTGCTCGCCGAGCTGCGATCGGTCGGCTTGGTGGACGTGGCGTTCCACGTCGACCTCACGCAGGAGCGCAAGGGCTATACCTCCGAAGTGCAGATGAACGAGATCCGCGAGGACTACCTCGAGCGCTGCAAGGGCCTCGGGCTGGCGACCATCTTCAACACCACCGTGTGCGATCAGAACCTCGACGAGATCCCCGAGCTGGTGAAGTTCTTCGTCGCGCACGCGGGCGACTCGGGCCTTGGCATGTGCTCGTTCCAGATGCAGGCCGACACCGGCCGCGGCATCATCCACAAACGCGGCGAGGCGCTCACCCGCCGCGGCATGCAGCGCATCATCGACGACGCGATCGGGACCCGGCTGAGCTGGGAGAACGTGCTCATCGGCCACCCCGAGTGCCACAACATCGCCTACTCGCTGGTGGTCGGCGCGCGCGAGGTGATCGATCTGTTCGACGATCCGCGCGTGATCGAGAAGTTCCTCGCCGACTTCGGCACGGTGGTGCTCGACCGCTCGGACGTGCCGCGCTCAGCGCTGTCGGTGGCCCGGCACATCCTCTTGTCCAAGCCGGAGTGGATTCCGTTCGGCGCGCCGTGGACCGCGCGACTGGCCGGCCGCATCCTGCGCGGCATGGCGCGCACGCGCTCGACCAAGGTCGGCAAGCTGAGCTTCTTCATGCAGAACTTTCAGGACGCCGACAACCTCGACGAGGAGCGCATCCACAACTGTTCGTTCATGGTCGCCACCCGCGACGGCGCGATCTCGATGTGCGAGCACAACGCGCGGCGCGACGACTACATCATCCCCGCAAACCTGGTACGCGGCGTGAACATCAAGCCTTCGCGTCCGCCGATTGCCGCCGTGCCGCGCGACGCGCAGCACCGCCCCCTCAAACACTGAGCGTCGCGGCCCAACAGACGGAAGCGCCCGCGACCGCGCCGGCCCGCCCGCGCAACGACGCCATCGACGTGCTGCGCGGCATCGTCATGGTGGTGATGGCGCTCGATCACAGCCGCGACTTCATCGGCGGCTTCGGCCGCAACCCGACCGATCTCTCCACCACCAATTACTTCCTGTTCTTCACGCGTTTCATCACGCACTTCTGCGCGCCGGTCTTCGTGCTGCTCGCCGGCACCGGCGCGTATCTTTCGCGCGCGCGCAAATCGCAGCGCGAGCTCGCGCGGTTTCTCGTGACCCGCGGGCTGTGGCTGGTGCTGCTCGAGGTCACGGTCGTGCGCACCGGCTGGATCCTCAACGTGAACTACAAGTTCGCCGTGTTTCAGGTGATCTGGGCGATCGGCTGGTCGATGGTGGCGCTCGCCGCGCTGGTGTTCCTGCCGACGGTGCTGGTGGGCGTGTTCGGCGTGCTGATGATCGTCCTGCACAACCTGCTCGACGTGGCCAAGGCCGCCGACTTCGACAACCTGTCGTGGCTGTGGAAGATCCTCCACGAGCAGGGCCAGCTCCATCCGACTCCAGACCGGATGATCATGCTCGCCTACCCGCTCATCCCGTGGATCGGCGTGATGGCGGCCGGCTACGCGTTCGGCGCCTACCTGGCCGTCGAGCCTGCGCTGCGCCGGCGCCGCCTGTTTCTGCTCGGCGGAGCGCTCACCCTGGCGTTCGTGATCCTGCGCGCGAGCAACCTCTATGGCGATCCCACACCGTGGACGTCGCAGCCGCGCGGCGCGGGCTTCACGTTCCTCTCGTTCCTCAACTGCCAGAAATATCCACCGTCGCTATGCTACCTGTTGATGACGCTCGGCCCGTCGCTGCTCGCGCTCGGCGCGCTCGAGCGCCCGCTGAACGGGGTCACGCGCGTGTTTCAGATCTTCGGCCGCGTGCCGCTGTTCTACTACCTGCTGCATCTGTACATGCTGCACCTGGTGTCGTTCGTCTTCATCGCGCCGCAGTTCATCCGCGATGCGGCGTTCCGCGCGCAGTTCCTTCAGCGGGGAACGCCCAACTACGGGCTGCCGGTGACCTACGCGGTGTGGCTGACGGCGGTGGCGCTGCTGTATCCGCTCTGCAAGAAGTACGCGGCGTTCAAGCAGCGTTCGCGCGCGACGTGGGTCAGCTACCTGTGAACGTGCCGCGGCTGGTGGTCGCGGCGATCGGTTCGGGCGCGGGCAAGACCACCACCACCTGCGCGCTCGCCGGCGCCTTTCGCGCGCGTGGATTGCGCGTGCAGACGTTCAAGTGCGGGCCCGACTATCTCGACCCGAGCTACCTGGCGCGCGCGAGCGGCGCCGCGTGCCACAACCTCGACGGCTGGATGATGGGCGAGCAGGCGGTGCGCGCCACGTTCGCACGCGCGAGCGCCGGCGCAGACCTCGCGCTCATCGAGGGCATGATGGGCCTGTACGACGGCTACGCGCCGTCGAGCGACGTCGGCTCGACCGCCGAGATCGCCCGCTGGCTGGGCGCGCCGGTGGCGCTGTGCGTGGACGCGTCGGGGCTGGTACGGACGATCCGGCCGATCGCGCACGGCTTCGTTACCTACGATCCGTCGGTGCGCGTGGCGGCGCTGGTGGCCAACCGCGTGGGCGGAAAGATCCACCTCGAGCTGTTGCGCGGGGCCGCGCCGGAGGTGCCGATCGCGGGCGGTTGGCCGACGCGCGCGGACCTGGCGTTTCCCGAGCGACACCTCGGGCTGCACGTCGCCGATCGCATGAGCGACGACGCGCTCGCGGCGTGGGCGGGGCTGGCCGGGGAATGGCTCGATCTCGACGCGCTCCTCGCAATCGCGCGCAGCGCCCCTCCGCTCGGCCCCACAGAACCGAATGAACGTTCATTCCACGATCCGGCAGCCGGACCGGCGCGCTGCCGGATCGGGCTGGCCTTCGACGAGGCTTTTCACTTCTACTACGAAGACAACCTGCGCCGCCTCGAGTCGCTGGGCGCCGAGCTGGTACGCTTCTCCCCGATCCGCGATCGCGTGCTGCCGCCCGTCGACGGCCTGTACTTCGGCGGCGGCTATCCCGAGCTCGCCGCCGCCACGCTCGCCGCCAACCACCCGATGCGCGAAGCCGTGCGCGCGTTCCCCGGCCCGATCTACGCCGAGTGCGGCGGCCTCATGTACCTGACGCGCGGCATCCGCACCCTCGACGGCGCGCTGCACGCCATGGTCGGCCGGCTCCCCGGCGAAGCGATCATGGCCGACCGCCTGCAAGCGCTCGGTTACGCCGAGGTCGAGACGCGCGCTCCCTCGCTCCTCGGGCCGGCGGGCGCTCGCTTCCGCGGCCACCAGTTCCGCTACTCCGAGCTGCGGCTCAGCGACAGCGTGGAGCGCGTGTACTCGGTCGGGCGCGCGTACGGCGAGCCCCTGCTCGAGGGGTACCAATGCGGCAACCTGCTCGCCAGCTACGTTCACGCCCACTTCGCCTCGAATCCGGCGATCGCGGCCGCCCTGGTCGACGCGTGCCGCCGGTACGCCTCTCGCATGCACTCCAGCTCATGACCATCTCCGACGTGATGACGCCCAATCCGGAATTTTGCCTCGTCGACGACACGCTGCTCGACTGTGCCCAGCTGATGGCGCACAAGGATGTCGGCCTGATCCCGATCTGCGAGAGCCGCGACACGCGCCGCGTGGTCGGCGTGGTGACCGACCGCGACATCGTCGTACGCGCGGTCGCCGAAGACCGCGATCCCGCCGTGGTTCGTGCAGGTGAGGTCATGAGCCAGCGCCTGGTGACCTGCACCGAGATCGACGATCTCGCGCAGGTCACGCAGTTGATGGAGGACCACCAGGTGCGGCGCATCCTGGTGATCGACGAGTACGGCTCGCTGGTGGGCGTGGTCGCGACCGCCGATCTGGCGCGCAACGGAGACCGGGCCGACGTGGCCGAGGCCCTCGAAGCGATCTCCGCGCCGGCGCCCTCCCCCACCAAGTAACCATGAAGTCGCTGCTCGCCGCCGCTATCCTGTTCGCTGCGTGCGCCGGCGGACCGCAGCGCCGCGAAGACAACCTGGTCGGCGTGAACATGTCGCGCGAGGAGATCCTCGCGTACGGCACGCGCCGCTATCCCGCCAAACCCGCCGACGTCTACAAAGCGGCCGTCGGTGCGCTCAAGGCGATCGGCTACGACATCGCCACCGAGTCGCCCGAAAAGGGCGTCATCCTCACCTCGCGCAAGCTGGTCCGCGTCGTGCCCACCTTCGCGTGGGGTTACGGCGCCGCCACCACCACGCACACGCGCCAGTTCGTCGTCCGCCTGTTCGCCGACGACAAGACCAACGAGGTGGTGGTCACGGCCCTCCCCAAGGTCTTCGAGGGCGACTTCGACATCTCCGAGAAACCGGTCTGGGATCTGCGCGGCGAGCGCCTCATCTGGCACGATCTCTTCACCCAGATGAACCTCTTCTTGCGTTAGGCCAGCTCCTCGGCGAACAGCTTCTTGACGCGGGTCCAGGCGTCCTTGGCGGACTCTTCGTGGTAGGAGCCGCGCTGATCGCAGAAGAAGCCGTGGCTCGCGGTCGGGTAGACCACCACCTCGTGACGGATGTGGTGCTTGTCGAGCTCGACGCGAATGGCGTCGACCTGCGCCTTGGGGATGGCCTGATCTTGCCCGCCGAAGAGACACAGGATCTTTCCCTTGATCCCCTGGGTGCGGTTCAAGGTGGGCGCGCCGCCGCCCGGCGTGAAGGTGGCGATGCCGCCGCCGTAGAACGACGCGGTGGCCTTGACGTCGGTGGTCGCCGCCGCGAAGTAGGCCAGGTGCCCGCCGATGCAGAAGCCCATGCACCCCACGCGGTCGCCGCGAACATCCTTTCGCGCGCGCAGGAATGAGAGCGTCGCGCGCAGATCGCCGCTCACGCCCTTTTCGGTCAGCTTGGCAATCAGCGGCATCCCGCGCTGCATGCCCTCCTGATCGTACTTGAGCTCCACGCCCGCCGCGTCGCGATGGTGCACGTCGGGCGCTACAGCCACGTAGCCCTCGCGCGCCACCCGCTCGGTAACGTCGCGGATGTGCCCGTTGACGCCGAAGATCTCCTCGATCACGATCACCGCCGGGAACGGCCCCGCACCTTCGGGGATCGCCAGGTATCCCGGCATCGGTTGCGCTTCGCCTTCCACTGCAAGCTGCACCTTCTCCGTGCGGATGTTCATGGGGCCTCCTCGATCTCGCGCGAAATTATCCCAAGCGCCCGCGTTGCGCCAGCATGCTAGGTTTTGCGCGTGCCGCTACAAGACCCGCCGTCGCGACAGCCGTGGGAGGAGCCGCCCAAGGGCGGTTGGTCCTCGCACCTGTCCGGCGTGGGCCTGGAGACCTTGTGGGTGCTCACCAGCGCGGCGATCGCGGTGGGCGTGGTGCGCCTGATCGGCTGGGCGCGCTTCCTTGGCCAACGACCGAACGCGATCTCCGGCTGGCATCACGCGCTGGTGGTCGCGCTGTGGTGCGCCGCGTGCGTGCTCTCGGCCGGCGTGCTGGTGTTCATCTGGCGCCGGCTCGGCGGCCTGGCGCTGATCGGCGCGATGCTCACCGACTACGGCCGGGTGGCCCGCCTCGGCGGCCGTCCGCCGGTGTGGCTCGACGAGACGCCCGAGCAGCCGCTGCGCATCGCCCATCTCTCGGACCTCCATATTAATGAAGGGGACGACGTGCGCATGGTCGAGCGCGCCACGCCCGGCGGCAATCTCGTGTTGCCTTCGCTGCTCGATCACCCCGAGGTCGCCAAGAGCGACGTGCTGTTGTTCACCGGCGACACCACCGATCGCGGCACCGCGGTTTCGTGGCGCTGCTTCCTCGACGCGCTCGAGGAGCGCGGCCTGCAGGATCGCGCGATCCTGGTGCCGGGCAACCACGACATCGCGCTGGTCGATCCGCTCGAAGGGCTGCGCGAGCGCAACCACGTGTTCCGCGCCGACCGCTTCGGCATCGTGCAGCTCGCCAACCTGCTCAAGTTCGCCGAGGCGTTCAACGAGACCGGCGGCGGCCGCCACGGCTTCGTGCTCTCCGCCAAGGGCGACGCGCTGGTCCCGTTCGAAGACGCCTGGGTCGCCGCCGAGCGCGCGGTGCGCCCGCTGGTCGCCGCGCTGCCGCTGTTGCCAGTGCCGCCCATGCGCCTGCGCAGCTGGCGCCGCGATCGCCCCGCGCTCGCCGCCTACACCGCGCGCATCGACGAGGCGCGCGATCACCTGCTGGCGCTGTTTCCGATCGCCGTGCCGATCCCCGGCCACGACGCCGTGGTGTTCGTGCTCAACTCGTGCGCGAGCCTGTCACGCCACCCGTCGACCAACGCGCTCGGCCACGTCGGCCGCGCGCAGTACCGCCGCCTCGAGCGCATGTCGCGCTTCTGCGCGCAGAAGCTCAAGCTGGTCGCGCTGCACCACCACGTCGTGCGCCGCGGCGAGGAGCGCGGCCGCGATCTGCTCACGCGGCTGCTCGCCAAGTTCACCGTGCTCGGCGACGTCCGCCCGCTGGTGCGCTTCTGTCGCACCATGAGCGTGCGCGCGGTGATGAACGGCCACCGCCACCTGTCCTACCAATTGCGCCTGCCCAACGGCACGGTGTTGCTCGCCGCCCCGTCGTCCACGCTGGGCGACGAGCTGGCCGACGATCCGCGCCCGCAGTTCACGCGCTACGACATCTCCCGCGAGCCAGACGGCCGCTCGGTGGGAATCTTTCGCCAGGTGATCCGACCTACGGCTTAGGCGTGGGCGCGGGCGTGCCCGGCATTTTCTCGACGCTGGTGATGAAGTACTCGTGCGGCGTGCAGCGATACCAGGACTTGAGGTCCTGCCGGTAGTGCAGCGTGATGCGCGTGCCGTCGCGCTCGGCCGCGCGCAGATCCTTCATCACCGGGTTCGCGTCCGAGTGATCGTCGATCGAGAATTGAAAGATCTCCGGCTGCGCGATCCCGTTGCCCGACAGCGCGAGCTCGCCCTCGAGGTACTTGCAGATCGGGTTGCCCTTCACCGACATCTTGCGCAGGATTCCGGTGCGCTCGCCGATCGAGTAGCCGTGATACCACCAGTAGCGGATCCCCTGCCAGCCGGCGAGCAACCCCACGAACGCCACCGCCGCCAGGATGAGCTTGCCCTTCGTGCCGACCTTCATGAGTCCTCCGTTCGCGAACGAAAACCTAGCACACTCATGTCAACAAGCGGTCTGCGCGCGGTAATCCGTCCCCGCACCTTGGGTCCAGGATCCCCTCTTGCGCCAATTGAAATCCTCATTGCGGGATTTTTCCTCATTCTCGTAAACCGGCGCCAGCGCACATGAACTGCCCTGGGACTGGGCGCACCGCTGTGCGGGGTTCCGGCCCCACTGGGAGAGATCCCACCAGCGCCGCGTTCAGCCGGGGACATCCGACCCTGGGGGAATCGGCACCGCCCGCCGAACACCCGCATCCCGCCTGGACCCAAGAAGCGGCATCGCACCTGCAAAGCCCTCCCTTCAAGAAGTCGCAGTGAGGAGGGAGATCATGAACAACGAACCCAAACAGGCACCAATCGATCCTTTTGACGTCGGCCAGATCACCGAGCGGATGCCCGCCTGGGAGATGTTGGAGGACAACGTAGACGGCATCGAGCCCGCCGACGAAGCGCCCCGCGAACACGACCGCGCCGCCTAGCCGCTGTTCCTAATTCAGCCATAGCCTTCGGTCCCCGAGCTTCGACTTCGGGCCGGTGCGGTCAGCGCGCGACGGTGCATCCCCTGCGCTAACCGATCGAATTGATCGCAGTTTCTAAGCGAGCGGCGGTTCAGCGTGCGACGGCCGGCTCGTGCATGCCGCTGCCGGCGGGCGGCGGCGTGCTCAGGCTCGGCGTCTGCGCGGTCGAGCGCGTCGGCGTGGCCGGCCGATCGTGCGTCGGCTCGAGGTTGGCGAACTTGCCCTCGCGCTCGAGCTGCCACAAATCTTCCTGGCTGACGGTGTCGCGCTTGAGGATCGCGCGCGCGGCGATGATCTTGGCCTTGAGCATTGGATCGTCGACCACCGTGCTGTTGGCCGCGGTCGGCTTTTGCGGCGGGCGCATGACCGAGAAGCTGCCCATCACCGGATGGCCGTCCTCGGAGTGCCCCTCGACGCGATACGTGATCGAGAAGACGTTGGGGTCGGCGTTGGTGTCGAGCACGACCTTGGTGGTGAGCCCGCGCCCAGCCGGCACGCGCGACGAGCCGAGCAGACTCTGGACGTTCACCACCTCGGACTCGCTCTCGCCGGTTCCGCCGACCAGATAGCGGGTCATGGTCGCGCGCTCGATGGTCACCGGCTGCGCGTCGTGATGCCACAGCCTCACCTCTTGCGTGACTGTCCCGTCCTCGGCGAGCTCGGGAAAGCGTGGGTTCAGCGCGATCAACAACGTGACGATGTTCTTCTGCGAGAGCGCCTCGAACGAAGGGTTCATCACCGTCAGCGTGGTGCGGCCGACCTTGGTCTGGCCGTCGTTCGCCCGCAGCTCCACAGTGATCGGAAAATACGAATAGTGCGTCCGCTGGGCGCGATCCTCGTAACTGTGGTCGGTCACCGGCGCCGAGGTGGTCTGCGTCTGTCCGTCGCCGAAGGACCAGACGTAGGAGGTGGCCGGGAACGGCCCGGGCGGCGGGAGCGCCTCCTTCTGCCCCGGCCTCAGTCGCATCATCGGCGCGGTGACCTTGGCGAAGAGCTGAAACTCGCTATCGGTGTTCGGCCGCAGCCGCGACTCGACAGAGACGATCTGCTCTTCCTCGCAGTCCTTCACCTTGTACTCCGGGAGCGGCACTGTGGTGACCACGTTGCCGCGCCCGAATACGCTGATTGTGTGCTGGCCCACCAGGCCGTTGGCGTCGCGGATGAGCCGCACCGGAAAGGATTGGCCCAGCTCGCCGTTGATGACGTAGTGCAGATACGCGTCGGTGCCGTTCTGGGTGTGCGCCTTGACCGAGATCAGGTTCTCTTCGTCGGAGCAGACCTCCGGCTTCTCCACCGTGATCTCGTCGATGATCGGCTCCGGCTCGTTGGGGCTGGCGATCCCGGCGGGCAGCGCGCCCGGTTTCGCGCCCGGCGCGCTCGCCTGAAACGGCCCGCCGGTCGGCTTGGGCGAGTCGAGCGGCTCCTCCTGCGCGATGGTCGGCGCAGGTCGGCTGCGCGTGAACCAGAGGATCAGTCCGAGGAGGATCAGGACCGCGAGGATGGGGAGGCCGCGACGTCGCATGGATCCTTTGCTAGGTCAGCGGAGGGGGCAGCTCAGTTCCAGCACGAGTAGAGCGTCCCGCCGCCGTTCCACTGCACGGTGTGCCCCACATCATAGCCCCAAATGCTCGAGCCGGCGCCGCTCACGGGCGCGCCGGTGCCGTTGGCCGGCATGTTCCAACCCGAGACGTCGTCGGGGCTGATCGCGTTCGAGGTTCCAGTGGCCACCACGTTGTGCCATTCGCCTTCGTTGTAGGAGCCCGGGCTGCTGGTGTTGCCGCAGTGCCCGCTGGCGAAGCAGTTCACCATCTGGTCGGCGGCCGGCGTGCACGGGCTGTTGGTGGCGTTGCCCGAGCCCGGGCACATGATGGTGGTCCAGTAGGCCTGGGTGAAGAAGCCGCCGACGCTCGACCACGGGCCGTTCTGGTTGTAGCACTCGTCGTGGACCGCGTTGAAGAGCGCGTTGGCCGAGGCGGTGATGGTGGTGCTCGCGTAGGTGCGCTTCCTGACGTCGCCCGTGTAGCCGCTCACCGTGGCGAGCGCGTCGTGCTGCGCCATCGCCAGCGCGGACGAGCAGATGACGCCAGTGTTGATGCCGGGAGCGCCGCCGGCGGTGTTTTCGGCGTCCATGTACTCGTGCCAGCCGTAGTTGATCTGGTTAGCGCCGTACTTGTAGCCCCAAACGGTCTGGGACGAGTCGGTGCCCGACTGCCAGCCGAGCCAGCTCATGTTCGCGGCCATCGTTCCGGTCATGTTGATGGCGTTGAGCGCGGCCTGGTTGGCGCCGCCGTTCTGATAGTTGAGGTACGCCACGCTCGCGCCGCCACCATAAAGGAAGGTGTAGATCGCGCCTTGGCTGACGGTCTCCATGCCCGGCGTCGAGTGATAGAGGAAGTTCGGGTCGAGCGGGTTCCAGCACGACGAACCGCACGAGCTGCAAAAAGGCGTGAGGTAAGGGCTGGTGCTGCCATTCTGCTTGGGCGTGAGCGAGGTGGCGTGGGTGACCCAGCCGCCCGGGCCGCGCGAGAGCATCGAGTGCGAGCGGTACTCGCCGACCGCGGTCACCACCGAGGCCACCGGTCCCGGGCTCTGCGAGAACACCGTTGCGCCTCCAGGCACGTTCCAACCCGATGAAACGCTACCGCAGACCACGTCGCCGGCGAACGCCTGCGAACAGATCAGCACCGGCAGCGCGAGCGCGGCAGCGAAGCCCGGAAACGAGAGGCGACGGTTTCCCATGCAAATCCATATTGCATCAGGAATACCATGTACTGTATAATACCAATTATCAGCTAACTGTGTATTTTTCTGCAACCGTTACAAGAGCGCGACTGTCCGACTCGGTCAAATTGTCCGGGCAGATTGTCCGATCGGAAACCCGAAGACGAAAGGCAGGAATGACGCGAACCGAGCTCATTGAAGTCGAACCGACACGGCCCGGCGGCGCGCTTCCGGAGGAGGCGCTGCTCGAGTTGGTGGTGATGGGGCCCGACGGAATCATCCAAGTGGCGCTGCCCCCGACGGGCACCCTGATGGTGGGTCGATCGCGCGTCTCCGACGTGCAGCTCGCCGACGATCAGGCGTCGCGCCGGCACGCCTCCTTGCAACTCGGGGCGGTGATCACCGTCGAAGATCTCGGCAGTCGCAACGGCACCTGGGTGCGCGGGGCGAGGCTTGCGCCGGGAGCGCCGGCGCCGCTCGCGCCCGGGGAGTCGATCGCGATCGGCGCCCATACCCTGGTGCTGCGCGGCGCGACCTCGCCCCAGCGACGGGTGGGCGACGAGAGCTACCTCCGGGCGCGGCTCGACGAAGAGTGCGCCCGCGCGCGCCGCCAGGAGGCGCCGTTCGCGCTGCTCGCGGTGCGATTTCTCGACGGGAAGATCGCCAAGGGCCTGGAGATCTTGAGCGCGCTCTTGCGGCCGAGCGACACGCTGGTCAAGCTCGAGCTGCGCGACACCGCGTGCGCGCTCCTCCCTGGGCCGCGGCCGGGCGAAGCGGCGGCGATCCTCGACCGGACGGTGCAACAGCTGAAGGAGCGCGGCCTGCGGTTCCGGCCGGCGCTGGTGTGTCATCCCACCGACGGTAACGACGCGGCGGCGCTGCTCGAGCGCCTGGAGCGCGCGGTGTCCGTCGAGCCGCGCCGGGCGGAGCCCGCCGGCGAGCGCACCCAGTCGGTGCAGGCGCCGGAGATGCAGGCCATCCACGCCGCGCTGGTGCGCATCGCGCCCGGCTCGATCAGCGTCCTCATCCTCGGCGAGACGGGGGTCGGCAAGGACGTGCTCGCCGAGCAGATCCACCGCATGTCGCCACGCGCGTCGGGTCCGTTTCTGCGGCTCAATTGCGGCGCGCTCACCGAGAGCCTGCTCGAGAGCGAGCTGTTCGGCCACGAGCGCGGCGCGTTCACCGGCGCCTGGCAGTCGAAGCCGGGCCTGCTCGAGTCGGCGCAGGGCGGCACCGTGTTTCTCGACGAGATCGGCGAGCTGCCGTTGCACCTGCAGGTGAAGCTGCTGCAAGTGCTGGAGACGCGCGAGGTGCTGCGCGTCGGTGGCGTGCGCCCGCGCGCGATCGACGTGCGTTTTCTCTCCGCGACCAATCGCGACCTGCACGAAGAGGTGCGACGGGGCCGCTTTCGTCAGGATCTGCTGTTTCGCCTCGAGGGCTTCGCGGTGCGCGTGCCGCCGCTGCGGCAACGGACCGAGGAGATCTTGCCGCTGGCGCACACCTTCGTCGCGTTCGCCGCGCGCGAGCTCGGACGACCGGCGCCGGAGATCAGCCCCGAGGCCGAGCGCGAGCTCTTGGCGCTGCCCTGGCCGGGCAACATTCGCCAGCTGCGCAACACCATCGAGCGGGCGGTGCTCCTGTGCGGCGGCCGCATCGAGCCGAGCCACCTCGGCCGGCCGCACGACGCCGAGTCGCGACATCCGGCCACCCCCGATCCCGACGACGAGGAGCACCGTCGCATCCTCGCCGCGCTCGAGCAGTGCGCGGGAAATCAGACCCGCGCGGCAAAGCAGCTCGGGGTCGCGCGCTCCACGCTGGTCCTGCGGCTCGAGCGCTACGGTATCGCGCGTCCTCGTCGCTGACGCGGCAGTGGCGCTATTTGAGCGGGATGCGGAAGAACACCAGCGGCTTGGATGGCGATCACGTCCTTTCGGCCATCTCCGTCGAAGTCAGCGATCGCGACCGCCACGTAATTGCCGAACGGCCCGTACGCGTCTCCGTTGAGATCGCCGGTGGCTAGCCGCACCATCTGCGATAAGCTGGGCTTGTCATGAGCAATTTCGAAGAAATTGCGATCAACAATGGTTGGCGCGCGCTGCTGGTTGTCCTGGCCGTCGCCGGCTGTAGCGCGCCACGCACCAGCCTCCTGGTTCATCTCGACGCACCTTCGACCCTCACGCTCCAGTCGCTGACGCTCACGGTCGACGTGGGCAGCCTGGGCAGCCACGACTACCTCCTGCCCGCCAACGGCCACACGCCCACCCTCCCCGGCACCGTGGTGGTGATCTTGCCCGACGTCGAGAAGGACGTGCTCCTCACTGCAGACGCGCGGCTGACGGATGGGAGCCAGCTCACCGCGGCGACAGTCGTGCGCAGCCACGAGCTCACGCAGGTCGAGGTCACGCTCGAGCTCGGCAGCGGCGGCGTCGACCTGGCGCCGATCTCCGATCTGGCGAGCGACATGACCTGCGCACCCGCGCCGCGCTGCCAGTACGCCTACCGCCGTCACGTCACGATCGTGGCCGGCAACGGCGGCGCGCCGGCCGGCTTCACCGTGCGCGTGCCGATCGGAACGCTCACCGGCAAGGCGCGCACCGATCTCGCCGACCTGCGCGTGTTCTACGATCCGACCGCGGTCGAGCGCGACCGCATCCTCGACGAGACGCCGCCGGGCCAGGACGCCGCGCTGTTCTTCTCGCTCGCCGAAGCGGTGCCGGCCGGCGCGACGGCCGGCGACTACTGGCTGTACTACGGCGATTCGCTCGCCGGACCCGCGCCCGCCGACGGCGACAAGGTGTTCGCGTTCTACGACGACTTCTCCGGTTCGCAGCTCCAATCGAAGTGGCTGGTCAACGGCGGGCCGACCGTCGCGAACGGAAACGTAACGCTGCACCAGAATACCCAGGACGGCCTCACCACACCGGCAGCAACCGACGGGCTCCCGATCTTGAGCACGCTCGAGGCCTCGATCATGGTGACCAACCCGGCGTCCGCGCCGCAGACGGTGAGCACGCAGAGCTTCTGGTACTGGTTCGGCTACCAGCAGGCGGGCTCGTTCAATCCGGTCGACCCGTGGATCGTCTGGATCTCGCGCGGCATGGACACCGTCGTGGCCGAGGAGAAGACCGGCAGCGCGACCTGCACCAACACCTGCTCGGGGATGAACGTGGCGCAGACCAAGGCGTTCCGTCGCTATCGCATCGAACGCGACGCCGTCAGCACGCGCTTCTACCTGGATGGGACGCTGAGCTACACGGCGAGCGATCTCAACAACCAGGACTACTCGGTGATGTTCCGCAACTTCGCGGTCTCGAGCGATCTGGTGGTGGACTGGGTGCGCGGGCGCGTGCTGGGACAGCCGGATCCGACGGTGACGGTCGGAGCGGAAGAGCTACTGCACAACTAACTACTTCTTGCTGGCGATCTTGGCGCGGTAGTCGTCGACCAGCTTCTGCACCTTGGCCTGGAACTCCTTGGAGACCTGTCCGGCGTTGGCGTGCGCGACGTCCTCGGCCGCTTTCTCGAACTGCTTGATCAGCTCGGGCGAGAGCTCGAACTCCTGCATGCCCTTGGACTTCATCGCGTCGAGCGCGCGCGTGTTGTCGGCGCGCACCTGCACCTTGACCGAGTCCTGCATCGCGTCGGCCTCCTCGGTCATGATCTTCTGATCGGCGGGGGTCAGCTTGTCCCAGGCCGCCTTGGAGATCACGGTCGCGCCGGTGGCCTGGCTCATGGTGAGCGAGCCCATGTACTTGACGTGCGTGCCCCACTGCAGCGCCAGCGTGGAGAGCGGCGAGCCGAGGAACGAATCGATCTGGCCGGTGGACAGCCCGGGCAACACCTCGGGAACGCCGAGCGGGATGCCGTTGAGCTTGAGCGCCGTGAACAGCTGCTTGGAGACCGGATCGTCGCTCCACAGCCACAGCTTGAGCGTGCGCAGGTCGTCGAGCGTCTTGACCGGCTTGTTGCAGAACAGGTGCACCGGGCCGACGTCGCCCCAGCTGCCGAGGATGTAACCCTTGGCCTCGAACGCCTTCTTGATGTCGGGCCCGAGCGCGGCGCGCAGGCCGTCGAGCTCCTCGTAGGTGCGCGAGATCTCGAGCGCGCGAATCTCCGGCGCGATCGAGCTCAGGCCGATGCCGGTGATCGCCGCGCCCGAGATCTGGCCGAGCCGGATCTTGCGCAGCACGTCGCGCTCGTCGCCCATCATGCCGCCCGAGTAGAACTTCACCTTCACGCGGCCCTCGGTGCGCGCCTCCACCTTCTGTTGCCAGGCGTGGAACAGCTTCATCCACGACGAGCCCTCCGGCGCCAGCGTGGCGATCTTGAGCGTGGTCTGCGCGCGCGCGGGGGCGGCGATGGCGAGGAACAGAGAGAGCGTGGCCAGCAACGTTTTCGACATGCCGCGCAGTATAGCCGCGAATCGAATTTTGCTCAGCCGCTTTGCACGCGGGCGACGATCCGGCGCACTCCCTCGTCGAGCTGCGCCTCTTCGGCCAACAGGCTGACCATCAGGTAGGCCTCCTCGGGCAGATCGAAGAAGAAGCCCGGGTGGACCAGCACGCCGTCGTCGAGCAGCTGCAGGACCCACTCCTCTTCGGAGCGCACGCGCGGCAGGCGCAACAGCGCGCACCAGCCGCCCTCCGCGTCGAGCAACTGCAGCGCCGTGCCGCGCACCGCGTGGTCGACGGCGGCGCGATTGCGGCGCACGCGCGCGGCGATCTGCGCGCCGAGATCGTCGACCAGCGCGAGCAGGCGCGCCGCGGCGTGCTGCACCGGCGCGCCGACGGAGAGATAGGTGTCGGCGATCAGCTCGAGCCGCGCATCGGCTTCGGCGACCCGCGCCGGCGGCCCGCCCACGTGGATCCACCCGAGCTTGAGCTGCGGCAGGCCGACCAGCTTGGACAGGCCGCTCAGCGAAAACGTCAGCGCCGGCGAGTCGCCCACCAGCGTGGCCACGCGGTCGGGATCGGGCGCGAACGCGTAGTCGGCGAACACCTCGTCGGAGATCAGCGCCAGCTCGTGCTCGGCGGCGAGCGCGGCGAGCTGCGCGTGCTCCGCGCGCTTCAGGTACGAGCCGGTCGGGTTGTTGGGGTTGACCACCAGGATCGCGCGCACGCGCGGGTCGAGCGCGCGGCGCAGGTCGTCGATCTCGAGATACCAGCCGCCGTGATAGCGCAGCGGATAGGGCGCCACCTCGACCGCCTCGAGGCCGGCGAGCAGCTCGAACAGCGGGTAGCTGGGCTGCGGCACGAGCACGCGATCGCCGGGATCGCACAGCAGCTTGAACAAGAGCGCGTAGGCCTCGGACGTCGAGGCGGTCAGGAACACGCGATCCGGATCGACGCGCGCGCCGTGGCGGCGGTAGTAGTCGGCCACCGCCTGGCGCGCTTCGGGGAGGCCGCGCGGCGTGGGCTGGTAGCGCAGCGCGCGCGGGTCGGCGAGCGCTTGCAGGATCTCGGCCTCGGGATAGCGCAGGCCCACCGCGGTCGGGTTGGTCTCGGTCAGATCGATGAGCGGGCCGCGCGCACGCGCCGCGTCGACGGCGCGGCTGATGCGGTTGGGCTCGAGCGACGGAGGCAGGCGCCGCGAAAACACGCTCGGCCTACATCACTGTCAGAGCCACAGTGACCGGGTACTCGCTCAGGTTGTCGAGTACCGTCAGCGTGATCGGGCCGGCCGGCGTGCCCGCGGGGATCGTAAGCGACAGCGTCGCCATTCCGTTGGCGTCCGAGTTGCCACCGCCGATCACGTTGCCGCCGAGAGAGATCGTGACCGCGGCGTTTGCGGCAAAGTTGGTACCGGTCGCTGCGATCGTCTCGCCCGCAGACGCCATCTTCTTGGCCGGTGTCACGTCGGGGCCGTAGATCTCGACGTAGGGTGAGATGTCGCCGCCGGTATCCGGTGAGTATCCCGCGATCATCCAAATGCGCCCGTCGGACGCGATCACTGCGCCGCCGGCGGCGCGCGGGTGCTTGAGGCTCGCCACCGTGGTCCAGGTGTCGGTCGCCGGCACATACACTTCGACGGTCGCAACTCCCTGGTTCTGGTTGCCACTCGGCGTGCCGCCAATCACGTAGACCCGACCGTCGGGCGCGCCAACCATGCCGAAGGAGGCCTTCGCTACCGGCATCACCCGCTTCGGGGTCACCACCTTGGCGACCAGATCCATCTGCTCGTTGACATTGGTCGGCATCGAAGCGCCGGATGGAGAGCCGCCCATCACGTAGATGCGCTTGTCGGTGGCCAGCACGGCGCCGAGGCCACTTCGATCGACGCTGATGCTGGGCCCGACCTGCCACAGCTTGTTCGTCGCGTCCCAAGCGTAGGTGATGCTGTTACCGCCACCGATCTGGTAAATCCAACCCTCCGGCCCGACGGGCGCGGCGAAGTTGCTGCGCTGAATCGGCGGATCTCCGTTGACGAGCTGAGTCCAGGTCGACCCGGTCGGCATGTTGGCTGGGTGGCTGAAGATATGGATGTTCGGATTGAGCGATCCGCCGCCCGACAACCATAGGTTGCCATCGCTGCCGACGTTCCCATTGCAGCCGTCGTTCACGCCGAACGTGTCGCCCTCGGACCACGCGGTGTCGCCGGCAGCGACGTTGAGGTACTGCATGTGGCCGATGTACTTCTCCTGGCCATTGCTCACCGTCTCGCCCCAGCCGGCGATGACATAGATGATGCCCCCCGTCGAAATGTAGGCGCCGTCGGCTCGCCCCGGGAGGATCAACGTGCCGGTCGTAAACCAGGCGGGCAGCGGTGGTCCGTCGATCCAGGCGGGTAGGCTCGCCTTCTGGCAGAAGCCCGTCGTGCAAACGCCGCTTCGGCAGTCGGTGTTGATGCTGCACGTCTGGTCCGCGGCGCAGCGAGCGCCGCAGGTGGGCCCGCCGCAGTCGATGTCGCTCTCGGTGCTGTCCTTGAGCCCGTCGTCGCACACCGACGTCGCGCACATATGGGTCGTCTGGTTGCACAACATACTCGGGCATTCCTGGCCACTCGTGCACGGCATGGCGTTGCTGCCGTCGCTTGCGTCGCTTGAGAGATCCACACCACCGCCACCGAGGTCGGCTCCGACCGCGCTCAGCGTCACCGATAGGGACACATGCGCACTGCCCGCGAGCACCGCCACGCCATCGCCGGAGCCAACGAGACTTCCGGCGAAAGCACCATCGACGTGAATCGTCACCGTCCCGTCCGCTGCGCCCGCGGGAGGGACGAGCGCGACGTGAATCGGTGCTGACCCTGTCCCAGTCGAAGAGCGCGTCTCTCCAAAAGCGCTGATTCTGAGGGTGTCCACTGGGGCGCTCGACTCGACCGAGAGCGTGATGCAGGCGCCTGATACGCCCGAGCAGGGATCAGTCGTCGCCGTGCATCCGGCGGTTAGCAGCACGACCATCAGAAGTTGCCGCATTAGAAGTTCACCTGCGAGAAGGTCGTCCCCGCAGTGCTCGACTGCGACAGACCAACCCCGAGGCCGACCCCGAGGCCGACCCCGAGCGCGACCACGCCAACCGCGGTCCACACCCACCACTTCTTGTAGACCGGCGTCTTGCGCGGCGCCTCGACGCGGACCTCGGTGGTCGCTACGGGGGGCTGCTCGACGACGGCCGGCGGCGCCGTCACGACCGGCTCCGGTTTGGCGGCCTCGGGCGTGCTCGAAGGTGGGGTCTCGCCGGGCTTGAGCGTCGTCGACGGCGGCGTCGAGCGCGCCTTGTCCTGCGCGGCGATCGCCGCCTGCAAGCTACTGAGCTTGCGCTCGACCTCTTCGCGGTTCGGCGCGCTGGGCGAGCGGCGCAGGTAGTTGCGGTAGAAGCGCAGCGCGTCGTCGTTCTTGTTGAGCAGCCGATAACACTGCGCAATGTTGTAAAGGAATACCGGATCGTCCTTGTGCCGGTACCCTTCCTTGAAATCGGTGAGCGCCTCTTCGTACTCGGACAGGTCGAAATGGCGGGTGCCTGACGCGTACAGCCGCTTGGCATCGCTGGTATCGTCCGCGCGGGCGACCCCCGGAATCAGGAGGAGCAAGGCGGCGAGAACTGCCAGTTTCGACATGGATTCAACCCTACCACGACGCCCGGAGGAGACAGTGAAGAGCCATACGAAATACCTCACGTTCAATACGCCGCAGCGACGGCAGCTGGTGCGCATCACCGACGAGGCACAGGCGTGTTGTCGCGCGGCGGCGATCGAGGAGGGGATGCTGCTGGTGAGCGCCATGCACATCACCGCCGGGGTGTTCGTCAACGACGACGAGCCGGGGCTGCACGCCGATCTCGAGGAGTGGGTGCAGCGGCTGGCGCCCGGCCCCGCCGCCGACGATAGCCGGCCCGGGCCCGACTACCGCCACCACCATTCGGGCGAGGACAACGGCGACGCGCACCTCAAGAACCTGCTGATCGGCCACCAGGTGATCGTGCCGATCACCAAGGGCAAGCTCGACCTCGGGCCGTGGCAGCAGATCTTCTACTACGAGTTCGACGGGCGCCGGCCCAAGCGCCTGGTGCTCAAGGCGATGGGCGAATAGCCCGATTGGACAGCAGGCCGCGCTCGCATCATCATTAATGGATGTCGTCCCACCTGGCCAACTTCGGGCGCGCGACGTACGACCTCGGGCTGTATCCCGAGGTGCAGCGCCAGCGGTTGCGCCGCACCTTCGCGCACCTGGTTCTACTGGTGCTGCTCTCGACGGTGGCGGCGACCGTGCTGGTGGCGCTGGCGGTGCGCGGTCTGGTGGGGCGCGTGCTGCCGGAGGTCGACAAGCTGCCGACCATCACGATCAAAGACGGGCAGGCGTCGGCGAACGTGCCGCAGCCGTGGGTCAAGAAGCTCGGGCCCGACGAGCAGAGCGGCAAGGAGGTGGTGCTGATCATCGACACCACCGGCACGCTCACCGGATTCGGCGAGGATCAGGTCGGGCTGTTCCTGGCACGCCGCGAGCTGCTGGTGAAGACCAACGACCGTCCCGAGCAATCGATCGCGCTCAGCCGCTTCGGCGATCGCGTGATCGGGCCTCAGCTGATTCGCAAGTGGGTGCTGCGCCTGCAGTGGCTGGCGCCGCTCGGATTCGCGGCGGCCGCGTTCGTCTACTACTGGCTGGTCAAGGGGCTGCAAGCGCTGCTGCTGGTGCTGGTCGGGATGTTGGCCGCGTCGGGTCGGCGGCGGCCGCTCGGGTTCGGGGCGCTGTTCTCGATCGGGGTGTACGCGCTGACGCCGGCGGTGCTGGCCGACTGCGTGCTGTTCTTCCTGCCGCTGGCGGTGCCGTACTGGTGGGCGCTCTACCTGGCGATCGCGATCGTGTACACGGTGCTCGCGGTGCGCCGCACGCCCGACGAGCCGCGCCTGGTGATCGTCTAGCGCTTCTGCTCGATCAGCTCGATCTTGTAGCCGTTGGGATCTTCGACGAACGCGATCACCGTGGTGCCGTGCTTCATCGGGCCCGGCTCGCGCACGAGCTTGCCGCCCGCCTTGCGGATTCGCTCGCAGGTGGCGTAGATGTCCTCGACGCCGATGGCCACGTGGCCGAACGCGTCGCCCAGCACGTAGCTCTTGGTGTCCCAGTTGTGCGTGAGCTCGAGCACCGCGGTCGAGCTCTCGTCGCCGTACCCGACGAACGCGAGCGTGAACCGCCCGCTCTCGTAGTCGGTCTTGCGCAACAGCGTCATGCCCAGCACGCCGGTGTAGAACGCGAGCGACGCCGGCAGATCGTTCACGCGGATCATGGTGTGGAGAATTCGCATGGCGGCAGCATCTCATGGAGCGCGGACCAGTTCACCGGAAGTCGCGCGAGGGGACCTTGCCGCCGAGATCGGTGAGCGACTCGAAGCGGTCGGCCTTGACGGCGACCACGCCGTCCTGGTTTTGCAGCTTGCCGCCTACGATCAGGGCGGCGCAGGTGGTGAGCAGCGAGCGGTGCGCCTGGAACACGCTCGGGGTGATGATGGCGTTGGCGAAGCCCGTCTCGTCCTCGAGGGTGACGAAGAAGAAGCCCTTGGCGGTGCCCGGGCGCTGGCGCACGATCACGCTGCCGGCGACCTCCACGCGCACGCCGTCGTCGAGCGCGGCCAGCTCGCGCGCGCGCTTGATCCCGCGGCGCTCCAGGCGCGAGCGGTACAGGGTGATCGGGTGCGGGCCGGTGGTCACGGTGGTGCCGCGAAAATCGGCCGCGAGCCGCTCGAGCAGCGACATGTCCTCGAGCGGGCTCGGATCGGTCTCGGCGCCGGCCTCGACGCCCGCAAACAATTCGTTGCCGCTGCGGCCGAGCGCCGCCGCCTGCCACAAGGCGCCGCGCCGCTTGACGCCGTGCGGGCCCACTTTTGCGAACGCGCCGATCGAGGCCAGCGTGAGCATCTCGCCGGGGTTCGGCTGCACCCGCTTCCATAGCTCGGTCACCGACGAGAACGCCCGCTCGGCGCGCGCCGCCACCAGGCGCGTGGCGATCGCCTCGCGCAGGCCCGCCACATACTTCAAGCCCAGGCGGATCGCGCCGTCGGGCTCGATGGTGCACTTCCACGCCGAGCGGGTCACGTCGATCGGCCGCACCGTGACCCCGTGGCGGCGCGCGTCGGTGATCAGGGTCGCCGGGTGGTAGAAGCCCATCGGCCAGTTGTTGAGCAGCGCGGTGCAGAACGCCGCCGGATGGTGCGCCTTCAGGTACGTGCTCGCGTACACCAGCAGCGCGAACGACGCCGAGTGGCTCTCGGGAAATCCGTACAGCGCGAACGCGTGGATCGAATGCACGATCTGATCCTGCGCCGCGCCGCGGATGCCGCGCTCCGCCATGCCCGAGCGCAGCTTGGCCTCGAGCATGCGCATGCGCTCCTCGGAGCGCTTGGAGCCCATCGCGCGGCGCAGCTCCTCGGCCTCGCCGCCGGAAAACCCCGCCACCACCATCGCCATGCGCATGAGCTGCTCTTGAAACAGCGGCACGCCGAGCGTGCGCGCGAGGATCGGCTCGAGCGCCGGATGCGCGTAGGTGATCGGCTCGCGCCCCTGCCGGCGGTTGAGGTACGGGTGCACCATCTGCCCGACGATCGGGCCCGGCCGGATGATCGCCACCTCGACGACGATGTCGTAAAACCGCTCGGGCTTCATGCGCGGCAGCGTGGCCATCTGCGCGCGCGACTCGACCTGGAACACCCCGACGGTGTCGGCGGTCTGCAACAGCTTGTAGGTCTTGGGATCGCCCTGCGGCAGGTGCGCCAGATCGATCTCCACGCCGTCGTGCGCCTTGACCAGCGGCACCGCCTCCTCGAGCACCGCCATCATGCCGAGGCCGAGCAGGTCGACCTTGATGATCCCGAGGTCCGCGCAGTCGTCCTTGTCCCACTGCACCACCACGCGTCCGGGCATCGACGCCGGCTCGAGCGGCACCACCTGATCGAGCCGGCCCTGGCAGATCACCATGCCGCCCGAGTGCTGGCCGAGGTGGCGCGGCAGCCCCTGGATCTCCGTCGTGAGCCGCAAGAGCTGCTTCACGCGCGGCTCCTCCAGCGCGATCCCGGTGGCGTCGACGTGCGCGCTCAGCTCCTCGTCATCGGTTTGATATTCGAACGGCCCGATGCGCTTGGAGATCCGGTCGAGCTGCTCGGGCTGGAAGCCGAGCGCCTTGCCCACCTCGCGCACCGCCGAGCGCGATCGATAGGTGATGCAGTTGGCGGTCATCGCGCAGCCGGCCGCGCCGTACTTCTTGTAGACGTGCTGGATCACCTCCTCGCGGTGATCGCCCGACGGCAGATCGAGATCGATGTCCGGCCACTCGCCCCGCTCCTCCGACAAGAAGCGCTCGAACAACAGCTCCATGCCGATCGGATCGACGGCGGTGATCCCGAGCGCGTAGCACACCGCCGAGTTGGCCGCCGAGCCGCGCCCCTGCACCAGGATCCCGCGCTGCCGGCAGAACTCGACGATCTCCCACACGATCAGGAAGTAGCCGGCCAACTCCAGCCGCGCGATCAGGTCGAGCTCGCGCTGCAGCTGCGCCATCACCCTCGGGGTGACCGGGCGATAGCGGCGGCGCGCGCCCTCGTGCGTCAGGTGCGCGAGGTGGCTGAACTCGGTCTCGTCGCCGGTGACCGGATAGGTGGGGAACTGGTAGCCGAGATCCTCGAGGGTGAACACGCAGCGGCCGGCGATCTCGACGGTCGAGGCGAGCGCGTCGGGCAGATCGCGGAACAACAGGTTCATCTCCGCCGCCGACTTGAGATGGCGCTCGGCGTTGGCGGCGAGCAAGGTGCCGGCGCGATCGAGCGTGGTCTTCTCGCGGATGCAGGTGAGCACGTCGGCCAGATCGACGTTCGCTGCACGCGCATAGCGCACGTCGTTGGTGGCGACCAGCGGCAGCTTGCGCGCGCGCGCGAGGGCGACGGTGGCGCGGGTGCGGCGCTCCTCGGCGGCGTCGAGGTGGCGGCCGACCTCGAGGTACAGCGCGCCGCGCGGAAACAGCGCAGTCAGGCGGTCGAGCGCGGATCGCCCGTCGCTGATCGCGACCAGCCCGCCGGCGTGCGTCTCGAGGTTGTCGAGCGTGACGACGGTCTCGGGCTTCTTGCGGCTGTCCTTGGCGGCGGTGATCAGGCGGCACAGGTTCTGGTAGCCCGGACGATCGCGCACCAGCAGCAAGATGCGCGCGCCCGTTTCGAGCAGGAGGTCAGCGCCGACCAGCGCGCGCACCCCGTGCTGCTTGGACTCTTTGTAGAAGCGCGGCGCCCCGTACACACCGTCGCGATCGGCGAGCGCGAGCGCCGGATGGCCGAGCTCGGCGGCGCGCACGATCAGATCTTCGGGCAGCGACGCGGCGTGCAGAAACGAAAACGCGCTCGACGCGCGCAGCTCGACATAGGGAATTTGTTTATTCATAGCAACCCGCGAAGTGCCAGGTGTCGGCGTGGAGGTCGTGGAAGATGCGGTAGATCGCGCCGTCGGAGAGCTCGACGTCGAAGTAGTCGCGGGTGATCGGCTCGCGCCACCAGCCGTCGCGCACGCGGAACGGACCGGCCTGCGCGATCACCTGACCGCCGCACCCGTCGCTGTGCAGCGTTCGCAAGAGGCCACGATCGAGCCGCGCCTCGGCGGGACGCGCGGGCCGGAAGGCGTGGAGCGCGAGCTGCCGGATCCCGTTGCCCCTTCCTTCGGCTACGTGTTTTGGTGGGTTGAACGGATGGACGGCGAACGCGTCCGGCAGATGACGATCGACCAGCGCAGGCGCGCCCACCCGATCGCTGCCGACCAGCGCGGACAAGCGGGCGAGCAGCGTGGCGAGCTTGTCGGGCGATGGGCCGGCGGGCTCGAACAGGCCGAGCTGCGCGGCGCGGGTGCGCTCGGCGGTGGCGCGGACCCTGAGCGCGGTCACCGGCGCGACCGGGCGCGCGCTCTCGAGCTGCACGCGGACGAGCGCGAGCAGGGTCTGCACCTCGCGCGTGGGCGAGCCGACCGGCACCGTGCGCACGTCGGTGGCGGCGCCCGCGCGCGCCTGCGCGTCGAGGAACGAGCGATCGAGCGTGAGCGTGAGGGTGAGCTCGCCGGTGGCCAGGCTGCGGCAGCCCAGCCGCTGCACCAGGTTGTCGAGCACCCGCTTGAGCACGAACAGCAGCGCCTCGACGTCCTCGATCGGCCACTCGAGATCGCAGCCCTCCTCGAACACCAGCGGCTCGGACCGCGGCACCAGCGGATCGTCGGCCTGGCCGCGCGCCACCTGCGCCAGCCGGGCGCCTTCCTTGCCGAGCCGCAGCGCCACGCCGCCCTTGGGCAGCGACGCCAGCTCGCCGATGGCGCGCACGCCCCAGCGCGATAGTGTCAGTAGCATGTCAGGAGACGGACCGAGCAGCGCGACCGGCAGCGACGCGAGGAACGCCGCTTCGCGCCCCGCCGGCACTACGGTGACTCCCTCGCGGCTGAGCGCAGCCACGCGCGCGGTGGTCTTGTCGCGCGCCAGGCCGATGCGCGCGTCGAAGCCGAGCTTGCGCGCCGACACCTGGATCGCGCCGGCGAGCTCGAGCTCGGTTTCGAACAGCCGGCCGAGATCCGAGACGTCGAAGGCGACCGCGGCGTCACCGTCCTGCTCGATGCGCGGGGAGAACAGCGCGGCCAGATCCTCGAGCGCGGCGCGCGCCGAGCGTTCGAGCTCGGGGGAGCGCGCGCGGACCAGCGCCTCGGGCGCGAGCGCGCGCGCCTGTGCGACGGTGAGCCCGGGGCGCAGGCCGAGGCGGGCGGCGGCGGCGGAGACGTCGAGCACCAGCGGCACGTTGGCGTCGGTGCCGTCGCTGACCACCAGCGGCACGCCGGCGAGCTCGGGATCGGCGCGCAACAACGCCTGGACGTAGAAGTGCGGCACGTGAACGAATCCCACCCGCACCATCGTCGTCACCATCCGATGGCGATGGCGGTTGCGACGGCGAGCTGGAGCGGCGCTTCGTCGCCGGGCAGGCCGACCTTGCTCCGCGCGACCCGCACCTGCCCGCCCGATCCCTCGAGCAGCCGTCCCGCCCCGTCGCCCACCCAGTGCACCCGCGCACGCCGCGACTCGAGCGTCGCCGCCGCGAACGATCCGACCTGCGCCCATTCGCCCGTCACCAGCACCGCCGCGCGTGCGGTCTCGGTCCGTTGCGCGAGCCGCGCCCACGCCACGTCGCCGCGCACGCGCTGCCGCGCCGCGCCGCACAGGTACAGCACCAACAGCCCGAACCCGCCCGCATCGAGCACGCGATCGGCCGCCTGCAGCCCGGCCACCAACGACCGCGGCCGCACCCACAACAGCCGCGCGAGCGTGACGCCCGCCGCTTCGGCCGAGCGTGGATCGAACGCATCCGCCACGTCGACCACCGCCACCAGCTCGCCCTGCTGCTGCGCCGCCGCCAGCGCGCCCAGCGCGATCGACATGCGCCCCGACGAGCGCGGGCCGACCAGCTCGGTCAGCCGGCCGCGCGGCAGCCCGCCGCCCAGCGCCTCGTCGATGGCCGCGATTCCGAGCGGCAGATGGCCGCGCTCCATTCCCGCCGCGGTACGCAAACGCGCCGAAGAGGCCCGCAGACCCGCGAGCACTTCGGCGATGCGCGCGGCAGTCGCAGCCATGAAGAGACTATACTGAACAGATGAACAGTCTTCAAGCGAAGAGAGAAAGATCGGCAGATGACCCGATGCCCGCGAGCACCATCTACCTGGTCCGGCACGGCCAGGCCTCGGCCAAGTCCCGAGATTACGACGTGCTCTCCGCGCTCGGCGTGCAACAGGCACGGCGGCTGGGCGCCTACCTGGGTGGCGAGCGGCGGGTCATCGAGGTGATGGTGAGCGGCCCGCGCAAGCGGCAGATCGACACCGCGCGGCACCTCGTCGAGGCGGCGCACGCGGCGGGCATGAGCTACCCGGCGCCGGTGATCGTCGACGAGCTCGACGAGATGCCGTTCCGCGAGATCCTCAACGCCGCGCTGCACCACTGGATCGACGAAGGCCCGCACATGGGCGCCATGCTGCGCGGCGAGCCGCACATCGAGTACTCGTTCGTGCGGCTGCGCGCGTTCATCAAGCGCGCGGTGATGGCCTGGGCGGCCGAGGAGCTGGTGGCGGAAGGGACCGAGACCTTCGCGCGCTTCGCCGAGCGGGTCGAGGGCGCGATCGAGCGGCTGCAACAGGGGGGCGGCGCGGTGATGGCCGTGACCTCGGCCGGGCCGGTCGCGCTGTCGCTCCGTCACGCGCGCGCGCGCGGCACCGAGAGCGCGCACGAGACCATGGCGCTGGCGATGGAGATCGTCAACGCCTCGGTCTCGACGCTGGTCAGCGACGGCACCAACCCGTTGCGCGTGGCCGCCGCCAACCAGCACGACCACCTCGACCCCGACGCCGTCACGCTCGTCTAGTCAGGAGACGGTGAGCGGGGCGGCTAGCTGGTACAGCTCGTGGGAGACAGCGGCGCCGGCGGCAAGGAGGGCGTCGACGAGCGGGCGATCCTCTTCGACGATCACGTGGAGGGGGCGCGCGAGATCGACGTGCGGGCGGAGCGCCTCGAAGAGCGCGCGCGCGAGCCCGGTGCGGATCACCCGGAACGGACGCACGCGCGGGAAGGTGGGATCGAGCGCAGCGAAGCCGGCGAGCGCGGCCGCCTCGCGGAGCGCAACAAACGTAATGTGGGGGCGCGCGCGGATCGCGGCGAGCAGCTCGGGGACCAGCGAGAACCGTTTGGCGATCGCGATCTCTTCCGACGGGTCGGGCGTGTACGCGACGGCGTCGCCGTCTCCGGCGAGCCCGTCGATCTGCGGCCAACCGATGCGCAGCGCCCAGGCCTCGAGCGCGCGCTCGAAACCGGTGCGCCCGTACAGCCGCAGCGCCGGCAGGTTGTCGCGCATGACGTAGAGGAACCAACGCGTGCATCCGGCGGCCAGCGCCCGCGCGCGGATCTCCTCGAGCAACGCGCGGCCCGCGCCGCACCCGCGCGCGGCCGGATCGACCACCAGCTGCACCACGTGCACGTTCGCGCCGTACCGCTGCCAGAACGCGTAACCGATCGCCCGCTCGCCGTCGCAGGCGATCACCACGTACGGGGCCATACGCGCGAACACGTCGGCGCCCGGCACCGGATCGTCGACGCGCAGCTCGGGCATGAGCCGCGCGAACAGCGGATGGTCGGCCGCCGTCGCGGCCCGAACGCGCAGCAGGCTATTGCCCCTTCTTCATCAGATCTTCCGCGCGCAGCCGCGCCGCGCCGTCGCGATCGTAGACGAACCGCAACGCGGGCACGCGCTTGAGATCGAGCGCCTCGCCGAGGCGGCTCTGCAAGAACGCGGTGGCGCGGTCGAACGCCTTGTCGACCTTGGCGATCTCCGCCGGCGACTCCTTCCCCGGCGCGGTCACGAAGTGCACGCGCGCCGATCGATAGTCGACCGACAGCTCCACCAGCGTGCAGTGCACTTCTTGCAGCCGCGGGTCGGTCACCTCGTCGCGAATCAGCGACTCCACCTCCTCGTGCATGAGCTGTTGCAGCCGATTGTGTCTGTGCCCTGCGGTTTCATCTCTCATTCAGGTTCGCATCTTATCGAATTGGAAGTTTTGTGCTTCACTCATCCGTTTCCATGATCAACGGGAAGTCCGCGATCGTCGTCGGCGCCGGAGTCGGCGGGCTCGCGGCGGCCATCCACCTGCAGCGCGCCGGCGTGCGCGTCCGGCTCTACGAGCGCGCCGAGACCGTGGGCGGCAAGCTGCGCGAGGTCGAGGTGGGCGGGCGGCGCTTTCTCGCCGGCCCGTCGGTGCTCACCATGCGCCATGTGTTCGAGGAGCTGTTCGGCGGGGCGGAGAAGATGGCCGCGTACGTTCAGCTCGAGCCGGTCGATCCGCTGTGCCGGCACTTGTTCGCCGACGGCTCGGTGCTCGATCTGTATTGCGATCAGGAACGCTCGCGCGCGGCGATCGAGCGCTTCGCCGGCGCGGCCAACGCGCGCGGCTATCTCGCCTGGCGCAAGCACGCGGCGAAGATCTACGACGTGGTGCACGGGCCGTTCATGGAGCGGCCGATCTCCATGCGCGAGCTCATGAGCCCGCGCGCGCTGCTGCAGATGACCCACATCGACGGGATGCGGACCTTGTGGAAGGCCGTCGAGGAGTTCTTTCCCGATCCGCGGCTGCGCCAGCTCTTCGGGCGCTACGCCACCTACAACGGCTCGTCTCCATTCCACGCGCCCGGCACGCTGGCGGTGATCGCGCACGTGGAGAACGCGTTCGGCATCTTCGCCTGCCGCGGCGGCATCTATCAGCTCGCCAACGGGCTCCTGCAGCTCGCGCGCGATCTCGGCGTCGAGGTGGTCACCGGCGCGGACGTCGAGGAGATCGTCACCGAGACGGGCGCGCGCAAAGTTGAGGAGCGCGCCGTCGGCGTGCGATTGCGCGGGCAGGTCGAGCGCGCGGACGTGGTTGTCGCCAACTGCGACGTCGCCCACGTCTACGAGCACCTGCTCCCGCGCGCCAAGTCGATCCGCAAGCTGGCCGACAAGTACGCAGCCGAGGAGCTGTCGCTCTCCGCCTACGTGCTGCTCGCGGTGGCCCGGCGCGCCCCCCTCGAGCTGATCCACCACAACGTCTTCTTCTCGCGCGACTATCAGCGCGAGTTCGACGAGCTGATCGTGCAACGCCGGCCGCCCGAAGACCCCACCGTCTACCTGTGTGCCGAGGATCGCCCGAGCGTCGCCGGCGACGGTGCGACCGAGCGCTGCTTTCTCCTCACGAATGCGCCACCGCTCGACAAGAAGGGCGCGGCCGTCGACTGGACCCGCGAGGCTCCGCGCTGCCGCGAACGAATCGCCCGCGTGCTCCAGCGCCACGGCTGGACGCTCGAGGCCGAAGCGTCCGAGGAGCTCACGCCGGTCGACGTCGCGTCGCGCTTTCCGTCGTCGCGCGGCGCGATCTACGGCCTGGCCTCGAACTCCAAGATGGCGGCGTTCAAGCGGCCGTCGAACCAGGTCCCCGGCCTGACCGGGCTCTATCTGGCAGGAGGCACGGTGCATCCCGGCGCTGGTCTGCCAATGGTCTGTCTGTCGGCGCGCATGGCCACGCGCCTCGCGCTCGACGAGCTGCAGCGACGCTGATACTCTCGCGAGATGGACGGCAAGCGGGCGGGGTGCGACGTCGTGATCATCGGCGGCGGATTGGTCGGCTCGATGGCCAGCGTGATGCTGCAGCGCCGCGGCCTGCGCACGTTGGTGCTCGAATCGCGTCCGCTCGGCAAGGAGCAGAAGGTGGTCGTCGGCGAGGCGATCACCGAGGGCTCGAGCGTGTTCCTGCGCCACGAGCTCGGGCTCACCGACTGGCTCAAGGCCAACGCGTTCCGCAAGTTCGGCTTCGACTTCGTGATCCGCCCGCGCAGCGCCGACGGCAACGCCCCTTTGCCGCGCACCATCGAGGACTGCCACGAGCTACTCCTGTCGCTGACGCCGCTCGAAAAGATCCCGGGCGCGTTCAAGCGGCTGATCCCGACCTTCCACGTCGAGCGCACCGGCATGAACGCGCACGTGGCCATGATGGCGCAGCACGAAGGCGCCCGCTGGCTGCACGGCGCCAGCGTCGAGAACGTCGCGCTCGGCCAGGGCAAGCACACGGTTCATTATTCGCTTCATGGCGACGGCCGCCCGCACGAGGTCGACTGCCGCTGGGTGCTCGACGCCAGCGGTCGTCGCACCGTGCTCGGCCGGCAGCTCGGCATCACCCACCCGGTCCGCGAGCTCAACACCGCCGCGGTGTGGAACCGCTTCACCAACGTGCGCACCGACGCCGCCTTCTGGAACACCTTCCAGGGGATCGACCGCCGCCGGCACACCATCCACTTCACCGGTCCCGGCTTCTGGGTGTGGTGGATCCACCAGAACCAGGACCTGACGTCGGTGGGCGTGTCGTTCGACAAGGATCAGCACCAGCCGAACGTGAAGACCGACGACCGCGGCTTCTGGGAAATGATGCGCAAGTTCCCGCCGGTCATCGACGCGCTCGAGGGCGCGCGCGCTCTCGAGCCCTATCAATACTATGCGCACCTGCCCTACCGCTCCGATCATTGGATCGGCCTGGAGGGCTACGCTCTCGTCGGTGACGCCGCCTGGTTCTCCGACGCGCTGTACTCGATCGGGATCGAGACCGCGTGCCGGCAGCTGGTCCAGGTGGTGCCGATGATCGTCGACGCCTGCCACGGCAAGGCCCCGTGCCCGAAGATGGTCGCCGGGCTCAACCAGGAGTTCGACTACTGCCAGGACACGGTCCTGAAGCTGAACGCCTTCAAGTATCGGGAGGGGTGGGCGCGGCCGCACGTGGTCATGCAGACCGCGCTGTACGAGCTGGGCGAGATCTCCGAGCTCTACAACCTGCAGGACAAGGCGAACTGGACGCCCAAGATGCTCGCCAAGCACTACCGCCTGCAGTGGTCGACCAAGCAGCGCATGATCGATCAAGATCGCTTCCAGCAGCGCGCGCTGGCCGACGGGGATCGCGACGTCACCGAGCCCGGCCTGCTCAAGAAGGCGCTGCTGCCCGGGTGGGCGGTCTACGGCTTCACCTATCCGTTGTGGAAGCTGCCCAACATGCGGCCGTACTTTTTCAAGATCACGCGGCTGTGGGGCTTCTCCGAGCGCTTTACGCAGCGCCTCAAGTTCTGGCCCGATGCGCTCTCGTGGATGGCCTCCGGCCCGTCGCTGACGACGGTCATCAATCGCCTGCAGGAGCGCCGCGCTGCCCGTTCTTGACGGGGACGCCGACTTCGACGCGCGGCTGCTCCCGCGGCTGCGCGCGATTCCGTTCTTTCGGCTGGCGAGCGACATCGAAGTACAGAAGTCGTATCAGGCCTATCTGACAAAAGACTTCGCGCGGCTGTGCGAGGTGTGGCGCGAGGTCGCGCAACCGACGCGCGCCGAGCTGCCCGGATTCACCGGACGAGCCTATGCGCGCGCCGGATTGGCGCCGCGACGGGTGAGCGCGCAGGCGTTCCTCGCGTCGGTGCGCGCGGTGCTCGAAGCGGGCCGCCAGTTTCGCGCAGGCCTTTCGCCAGCGGTGCGTCGCGCGCTCGAGAGCGAGTTCCCCTGGCTCGAGAACCGCCACGAGCACATCCCGCCCGGCTGGACCCCGCCGCTCCAGTTTCCAGCGGAATTTTCCATGTTCATCGATGTTCCATCATTAGATCAGGCGCGCGCCCGCTGGCAGTTGATCGCCGCGATCAACGAGATCCAACAGGCGCACTACTCGAGCTACGCGGCCGGGCTGTTCCGCCTGCCGGAGCTGAACGCCCACGCCGCCCGCGAGCGCGCGCTGGCGATCAACTATTTTGGCCACTGGGCGCCCGACGCGACCGGCGCGCTGTGGCGTCAGTGCATCCTGATCCTCGACGGGCTCAACGCGGCGGTCTTCGACATGATGTGCGACAAGCAGCGCGGCTCGATGGTCGGCCACTCGATCCTCGGCGCCGTCACCAGCGGCGACGAGTGGCGCGCGTTCGTCAGCGGCCTCGATCGACCGCAGCGGCTGCTGAATGTCACACCCCTCCGGTAAGAGGTAGCTACACTCTGACTCCGGGAGGACCGTCTTGAAGTTCCTGCACGCGGCCGACATCCACCTCGACAGCCCGCTCAAGGGGCTGGATCGTTACGAGGGCGCGCCCGTGGAGCAGTTCCGCTCAGCGACGCGGCGTGCGCTCGAGAACCTGGTCGCGTCGTGCCTCGCCGAAGCGGTCGATTTTCTGCTGATCGTCGGAGATCTCTACGACGGCTCGTGGAAGGACTACCGCACCGGGCTGTTCTTCGCCGCACAGATGTCACGCCTGCGGGCGGCGGGCATTCCGGTGTTCCTGATCCGCGGCAACCACGACGCGGAGAGCAACATCACGCGCAGCCTGCGCCTGCCCGAGAACGTGTACGAGTTCTCGTCGGAGCGGCCGGAAACCAAACGGATCGAAGCGCTGGGCGTGGCGCTGCACGGGCAGAGCTTCGCCAAGCGCGACGTCACCGACGATCTGGCGGCGCGCTATCCCGACGGCGTACCCGGTGCGTTCAACATCGGGCTGTTGCACACCTGTGCGAGCGGCCGCGAGGGGCACGATTCGTATGCGCCGTGCAGCCTCGAGACCCTGCGATCGAAGGGGTACGACTACTGGGCGCTCGGGCATGTTCACCAGCGCGAGGTGCTGAGCGAGAGCCCATGGATCGTGTTCCCCGGCAACCTGCAGGGACGGCACGCCAAGGAGACCGGCGCCAAGGGCGCGTCGCTGGTCACCGTCGAGAACGGGCAGGTGGTGCGGGTCGAGCCGCGGCCCTACGACGTGGTGCGCTGGGCGGTGTGGGAGATCGATCTGTCGAGCGCGCCGGCGCCGGATCAAGCGATCGAGCTGGTGCGCGAGCAGCTCGTGCGCGGGATGGCGGAAGCCGACGGCCGCCTGCTCGCGGCGCGACTGGTCCTGGTGGGCGCCACCGCCGCGCACTCGGCGCTGGTGGGCGATCCCGACAAGTGGTCGAGCGAGATCCGGCTGGCGGCGAACGACGTGGGCAGCGAGCGGCTGTGGATCGAAAAGATCGAGCTGGAGACGCGCGCGGCGATCGACTTCACTAGCCTGGCCGAGCGCGACGACGCGATCGGCCAGCTGGTGCAGTCGCTGGCCGACCTGCGCAAGGATCGCTCCGCGCTCGAGGCATTGATGAGCGAGGTGGTCGCCGACCTCAAGCCCAAGTTGCTGCCCGAGCTGCGCGAGGGAGCGGACGGGGTGCGGCTGGACGATCCGCAGTTCCTCGCCGCGCTGCTCGACGACGTGGAGCAGCTGCTGGTGCCGCGCCTGCTCGAAAAGGAGCGGCTGCCGTGAAGTTCCTCGACCTGCAGCTGCTCGCCTACGGGCCGTTCACCGACGTGCGGCTCGATTTCTCGTCGCTGCCGATGGGGCTGCACGTCATCTACGGCCGCAACGAGGCGGGCAAGAGCACCACGCTGCGCGCGGTCAAGGGGCTGCTCTACGGCATCGACGAGAAGACCACCGACGCGCACGCGCACCGTTACGGCGATCTGCGCATCGCCGCGCGCCTGTCGGGCGACGACGGCTCGGTGCTCGACGTGGTGCGGCGCAAGGGCAGGAAGGACACGCTCTCGGATCCGCAAGACAAGCTGATCGACGACGTCGTGCTGCGGCGCCTGCTGCACGGCGTCGGGCAGGACCAGTTCGCCACCATGTTCGGGCTCGATCACGAGACCCTGCGACGCGGCGGCGAGGCGCTGTTGCGCGGCGGCGGCGAGCTGGGCGAGAGCCTGTTCGAGGCGGGCCTGGGCGGCGGCGCGCCGCACGACGTGCTCGCGTCGCTGCGCGACGAGGCGGAGAACCTGTTCACGCCGCAGGCCCACAGGCGGCCGCTCAACGAAGCGCTCAAGAAGTTCGCCGAGGCGCAGAAGCGGGCGCGCGATTCGGCGCTGGCGTCAGACGCCTGGGTCACCCAGCAGCAGGGCATCACGGACGCACGGGAGCGCCGCATCGAGCTCGAGGGCGAGATTCGCAAGGTGCAGGTCGCCCACGACCGGCTCAAGCGCGCCGAGTTCATGCTGCCGCTCGCTGCCGAGCGCACCCAGGCGATCGCGGCGCGCCGCGCGCTCGGCGAGGTGGTGGCGCTGCCCGAGCGGGCCGGCCGCGATCGTGAAGACGCGCAGCGCGAAGTGGCCGAAGCGACCGCGGCGGCAGCGCGGCTCGACGTCGAGGTGCGCGATCTGGAGGCGCTGCGGGCGACGCTGCACGTGCCCGAGCGTTTACTCGGCGAAGAGCTGCGGATGAAGGCGCTCGACCGGCATGCGGGCAGTCAAGAGAAGGCGCAAACCGACTTGCCACGCATTCGCGGTGAGCTCCTGAGCTTGGAGGCACGGGCGCGCAGCCTTGCGAGGAACCTTCCGGTCGCCGGGGTACAGGATTTTGAGTCACTCCGCGTCGATGCCGCGACGCAGGCCCGCATCAAGAAACTGGCGCAAAGGGAACCGCTGCTCGCCCAGGAGCACGCGCGGCTCCAAAAAGACCTGGGCGAGCTCGAGGCCCAACTCGCTGCTGCCGAGCGCAACCTGCAGCGCCAGCCGATGTTGCGCGATGGCCGTGCGCTCAAGGCCGTGATCGCCCGGGCGCTGCACGACGGTGACGTGAGTGGCCGGCTGAAGAAGCTGGCGGTCGAGCGCACCCGACTGAGCGAGACCGCGGCGGGCAAGTTGAGCGCGCTCGGGCTCTGGTCGGGAGCTCTGGCGAACGTCCCTACCCTGCCCGTGCCCGGCATCGAGAGCGTGACCCACCATGAAGAACGTTGGGCGGCGATCGCACGCAAGAGCGACAAGCTTGCCGAGACCGTGGAAATCCTTCAGGCGCGCGGCGAGGCGGTCGAGCTGGAGATCGCAAGGCTGCGCAGCGAAGGCGACGTACCGACCGAAGAGGACCTGCGCACCGCGCGCGATCGGCGCGACGACGCGTGGCAGGCCCTGAAGAAGCAGTGGGAGCCGACCCGTGCCGCCGCGTACGAAACCGTCGTGAGCGAAGCGGATCAGGTCGCCGATCGATTGCGACGCGAGGCCAAGACCGTGGCGCGGTTGGCGCAGGCATTGGCGGAGCGGGACGCAATCGGGCGACAACGCGCAACGATGGCCGAGCAACAGTCGGAGCTGGCTGGCGAGCGGACGGCGGCAGAGCGCGACTGGCGCGGGCTTTGGGCGCCGGTGGGGATCGAGCCGCGTTCGCCGGCAGAGATGCGCGGCTGGCTGGGACGCTTCGTTGCACTGAGCTCGCTGGTGGAACAGTTGACTGCCTCGACACGTGATGAAGATGAGGCGCGCACACAGCGTGACGCGCATCTCGAGGACCTGGCGGCGGCGTTGGTCGCTGCGGGTGAGCCGATTCCGGCGGATGAGGAGCTGGCGGCGCGGCTTGAACGCGCGCAGGCACTGCTCGCGGCGACGGAGAACGCTTCCCGCGAACGCGAGACGCTGAACAAGACGATCGAGGCGCTCGGTGACGCTCAGCGACTCCAGCGGGGCGAGTTGGAGAGGTGCGAGGCGGAGCGCGCGCGCTGGCAGGCGGCGTGGTCGGACTCGATCCGGGCGCTCGGCCTTCCGCCGGACGCAACGGCGGAAGCGGCGCTGGCTGTGCTCGACGTGCTCGGCGAGCTGTTCAAGATCGTCGATGACGCGGCCGACCGGCGGCGGCGGGTCGAGGGCATCGAACGTGACGCGGTCGAGTTCGCCGGCGAAGTTCAGGCGCTCGTGCGCGACCACGCGCCCGAGCTGCTCGAGCACCCTGCGGACAAGGCTGCGGAGCAGCTACTCAAGCAGTACCAAAATGGCCGGATTGATCTAACCCAACGCACGCATGTTGATCAGCAGCTGTTCGAGAGGCGCCGGACGTTGAGCGAGCAGTCGGCGCAGTGTGCTCGCGGCGAAGCACGGCTCAGCGAGCTGATGGCTGCAGCCGGCGTGGTCGAGCTGAAGGCGCTGGGGCAGGCCGAGCAGCGATCGATCGAGGCGCGTGCGCTCGACGAACGGGTGGGTGCGCTCGAGACGCAGCTCCTTCAGCACGCCGAGGCAACCACGCTCGCGGCGCTCGAGGCCGAGCTGGCCGCGACGCACGCCGATGCGGTGGCGGGCGAGCTGGAAGCGCTCGAACAGCGCTTGGCGGATCTGGAGAGCGAGAAGGATGGTGTCATCCATACTCTCGGCGCCTTCGAAGAGGGGCTGAAGAAGCTCGACGGCGACTCGAAGTCGGCCGACGCGGCGGCGGAGGCGCAGGGCTGGCTCGCGCATGCGCGCACGCACCTCGAGCGCTACCTGCGGGTGCGAACCGCGGCGGTGGTGCTGTCTAAACAGATCGAGATCTACCGCGAGCGCAACCAGGGGCCGATCGTCACGCGCGCGAGCGAGCTGTTTCGGCGGCTCACGGTCGATCGCTACCGGGCAGTCAAGGCGGGCTTCAACGAGCGCGACCAGGCCGTCTTGCGCTGCGTGCGCGCGGACGGGCGCGAGGTCGACGTCGAGTCGCTGTCGGACGGGACGCGCGATCAGCTCTACCTGGCCCTGCGGCTGGCCAGCCTCGCGCGCTACGCCACCATCGACGAGCCGCTGCCGTTGGTGGTGGACGACATCCTCATCCACTTCGACGATCACCGCGCGCGCGCCAGCCTCGAGGTGCTGAGCGAGATGACCGATCGGATCCAGGTGCTGTTCTTCACGCACCACGCGCGGCTCGTCGAGCTCGCTCGCGCGGCGGTTCCCGAGAGCCGGCTGCGCGAGTACGAGTTACCGTAGTCACAGGTCGAGCGGGACGCGGCGCTTCCCTTGCATTGAATCCTGTATCAGTGGATTCGGAATATGCGCCGATCGGGGAGCACGCTCTCTTGGGGGACGGGCACACGGCTGCCCTGGTCTCGAAGGAGGGCTCGATCGATTGGCTGCCGTGGCCGGACTTCGATTCTCCCAGCCTGTTCGGCTCGATCCTCGACGCGCGGCACGGCGGGCGCTTCCGCGTCTCCCCCGCTCGTCCCGGCCGCAGCGAACGGCACTACCTCCCGGGCACCAACGTGCTCGAGACCACCTTCATCACCGGCGAGGGACGGCTGACCCTCACCGATCTGTTGGCCATCGAGCCGGACGCGTCGGGCGGCGGCCACGTCGAGCGCCGGGACGCGCTCGTGCGACACGCGCGCTGCACGCAAGGCAGCGTCGAGGTGATCGTGTCGTGCACGCCGCGGCCGGGCTACGGCGCGCGCTCTCCCCACTTCGAGCGCCTCGCGCCGGGTGCGGTGCGCATCCGCGACCGCGAGGTGCAGCTCACGCTGCGCGCCAACCTGCCGCTCGCGGTCGATGACGATCGCGGCATCCACGCGCGCTTCACGCTGCAACTCGGCGAGGAGGTCTGGCTGATCTTGCACGACGGCGAGCTCGACGAGCAGGACCTGGCGCGGCAGGGTCAGTCGCTGATCGACGACACCTGCGCGTTCTGGCGACGCTGGCTCGGCAAGCTCACCTACGACGGCCCGCATCGCGCGCAGGTGGAGCGCAGCGCGCTGGCGCTCAAGGCGCTCATCTATTCGCCGACCGGCGCGATCGTCGCCGCGCCCACCACGTCGCTGCCCGAGCGCGACGGCGGCGTGCGCAACTGGGACTACCGCTACGCCTGGCTGCGCGACGCGTGCTTCACGCTGTGGGCGCTGCACGGCATCGGGTACGACGACGAGGCGCAGCGCTTCTTCGACTGGCTGTTCGACAAGGTGCGCCTGCGCGATCCGGCGAACCTGCAGACGGTGTTCGGCATCCGCGGCGAGCACCAACTGACCGAGCGCACGCTCGATCACCTCGATGGCTACCGCGGCGCGCGGCCGGTGCGCATCGGCAACCTGGCGTCGTCGCAGCAGCAACTCGACATCTACGGCGAGCTGGTCGATTCGTTCCACACCTTCCGCGATCACCTGCGGGTGCAGCCGCGCGATCTGCCCACCTGCATCGGGCTCGTCGACTGGGTGGCGAACCATTGGCGCGAGCCCGACGAGGGCATCTGGGAGGTGCGCGCCGGGCGCCATCCGTTCGTGCACTCGAAGGCGAGCTGTTGGGTGGCGCTCGACCGCGGCCTGCTGCTAAGCGAGCACGGCGACGGCGCGCCCGACCGGCAACGCTGGAGGAGCGAGCGCGCGGCGATCTTCGACGAGGTGATGGAGCGCGGCTTCGACGCCAAGATCGGCGCGTTCGTGCAGGCCTACGACCGCCGGGTGGTCGACGCCGCGGCGCTGCGCCTGCCGCTGATGGGCTTTCTGCCGGCGGACCACCCGCGCATGGTCTCCACCGTCGCCGAGGTGCGCAAGCGCTTGACCCGCAACGGTCTGGTCTATCGCTACCGCGAGGGTGACGACGGCCTGCCGCGCGGCGAGCAGTCGTTCGTCGCGTGCACCTTCTGGCTGGTCGAGACCTTGGCCATGATGGGCAAGCGCGACGAGGCCGAGGAGCTGTTCCGCCACGTGCTCGGGTACGCGAACGATCTCGGGCTGTACGCCGAGGAGGTCGATCCGATCAGCCGCGAGCAGTGGGGCAACTTCCCGCAGGCGTTCAGCCACACCGGCCTGATCTCCGCCGCCGTTCGTCTCTGCGACGGCAAGAGCCGCCGTACGTAGCGCTAGACTAGGAAGGCGAGGTCATCGGCGGCGGCTCGGTGGCGCGCGCCTTGACCTTCACCTCGTGCGGAGCGCCGGTGGCGAGCCGCTCGAACGTGGCGTTGATCTCGCCGCCGAGGATGATGGTGAGCGACGACAGATACAGCCACAGCACCAGCACCACCGCGCCGCCGAGCGTGCCGTAGCTGCGCGCGAACGAGCTGTAATGCGCCACATACCAGCGAAACACCAGCGACGCGCCGACCCACAACGCCACCGCCACGCCCGCGCCCGGCGTGAGGATGCGAAACTTGAGCTTCACGTTGGGCAGGAAGTAGTACAGGCACGCCAGCATGAAGAGCAGGTCCACCACCACCATCGGAAAGCGCAACCACGGCCACACGCGGTCGAACGAGCCGCCCAGCTCGAACCACTCGTAGAACGTGTTCACCACGCCGGGGCCGATCATCAACCCGGCGGTGGCGATGATGATCAGGCCGGCGGCGCCGAGCGTCATCACCAGCGCCAACAGCCGCGCGCGCCACCACGGTCGGGTCTCCTCGACGCGATAGGCGAGGTTGAGCGCGATCCGGGTCGAGCCCATGCCGCCCGAGGCCGACCACACCGAGGTCACCAGCGCGACCAGCAGCAGCACGCCGTGCTGCTTGCCGACGATCTCCTTGACGGTGCGCTCGAACAGCTGCGAGGCCTGCTCGGGCATGATGTCCGCGACCATCCCGATCAGCTCCTGGTCGAACCCGTGCAGCGGCAGGTAGCCGACGATGGTGAGCAGGAAGATGCAGAACGGGAACACCGCGAGCAGCGACCAGAACGCCAGCTGCGCCGACATGTCCTTGATGCGGTTGGTCGCGAGCGCGTGCACGAGCTCCCGGATGAACAGCCTTGGCGACGGCATCGACCGCATCATCGTGGCCAATGATACTGCAACTGCGCGGCTTGGCGATGCTATGCTAGGGCCCCCTGATGTCCGCCGAGCGCGACGAGGCCCGTGCACCCGTTCCGGCGCGCCCGGAGGGCCCGCCCCGCCTGGCCTGGCACCACGCCGCTGCTAAAGAGGTGATCGCGTACTGGGAGTCGGACGCCGCGCTCGGGCTCGCCGAGGATCAGGCGCGCCAGCGACTGAGCAAGCTCGGGCACAACAAGCTGCCCGAGGAGCCGCCCGAGCCCTTCTATAAGAAGTTGTATCAGCAGATCTCCGACTTCACCGTGCTGGCGCTCCTCGGCGCGGCGGCGGTCGCGGCCGGGCTCGGGCTGTTCGCGCCGCTGCCCAACGCGACCTTCCTGGAACGCTTCGGCGACTCGATCGCGATCCTGGCGATCGTCGTGCTCAACGCGGTGCTGGGCATCGCGCAGGGTCGCAAGGCCGAGCGGGCGCTCGACGCGTTGCGCGAGATGGCGGCGCCGATCGCGCGCGTGGTGCGCGGCGGCAAGGTGATCGAGATCCCGTCGCTGGAAGTGGTGCCGGGCGATCTCATGCTGCTCGAGGACGGCGATCGCATCGCCGCCGACGTGCGGCTGATCGAGACCCACGAGTTCGAGGTCGAGGAGGCGGCGCTCACCGGCGAGAGCCTGCCGGTCGCCAAGGACGCCGCCGCGCAGCTCGAGCCTGACACCCCGCTCGCAGAGCGCCGCACCATGGTGTTCATGGGCACGCGCATCTCGCGCGGCCGCGCGCGCGGGATCGTCGCCAACACCGGCATCCACACCGAGCTCGGCAAGATCGCCGGCATGCTCGCGCGCGTCGAGCCCGAGCAGACGCCGCTCGAGCAGGACCTGGAGCGCTTCGGCCAACGCGTGGTGCTCGGCTGCATCGCGGTGTCGGCGGTGGTGTTCGGCGCCGGCCTGTTGATGAAGACCGGCACGCCGCGCGAGCTGTTCCTGGTCGCGGTGGCGCTCGCGGTGGCGGCGATCCCCGAGGGCCTGCCGGCGATCACGACCATCGTGTTGGCGCTCGGCACCCAGCGCATGGCCAAGCGGCGCGCGCTGGTGCGCCGGTTGCCCGCTGTCGAGACGCTCGGCTGCGCGCAGGTGATCTGCACCGACAAGACCGGCACGCTCACGCAGAACGCCATGACCGCGCGGCGCCTGTACGTGGGCGCCACGCGCTACGACATCTCCGGCGATCCGCGCGCGCTCGACGGCAGCATCACGCCGATCGTCACGCCCGGCGACGCGCCCTCGCACGAGTCCGATCTGCGCCTGGCGCTCGAGTCGGCCGGGCATGCGGCCGGCGCGCACCTGTCGATGACGCCCGACGGCAAGGTGGAGGTCCAGGGCGATCCCACCGACGCCGCGCTGCAGATGATGAGCCGCCGCGCCGGGATCGATCCGGACTCCACGCGCGCGCACGTGCTCGGCGAGCAGCCGTTCACCTCGGCGCGCCGCATGGCGTCGGTGCTGGTGAAGGTCGACGGCAAGGTGCGCGCGTACGTGCGCGGCGCGCCCGAAGCGCTGCTCGAGCGCGCGACCACGGTGCTGAAGAACGGCCGCGCGCACCCGATCACAGACGAGGACCGCCAGCGCCTCACCGCCGAGGCCGCCACCTGGGCCGCGCAATCGATGCGCGTGATCGCGCTCGCCTGGCGCGAGAGCCTGCCGGTGCCGATCGGCCCGTGCACGCCGAGCCCGCAGTGGGAGAGCGAGCTGACCTTCCTCGGGCTGGTGGGCATCGTCGACCCGCCGCGGCCCGAGGTGGCGGCCGCCATCCGCGAGGCGCGCCAGGCGGGCATCCGCACCATGATGATCACCGGCGATCATCCCGCCACCGGGCGCGCGATCGCGCAGGAGATCGGGCTGTGGGTCGAAGGCGATCTGATGCTCACCGGTCCCGAGATGGACGCGCTCGATCAGCAGAGCCTGGAGGAGCGCATCGACCGCGTGCGCGTGGTGGCGCGCGCGACCGCCGAGCACAAGCTGCGCGTGGTCACCGCGCTCAAGGCGCGCGGCTTCATCTGCGCGATGACCGGTGACGGCGTCAACGACGCACCGGCGGTCAAGTCGGCGTCGATCGGCGTGGCCATGGGCAGGGCCGGCGCCGACGTCACCAAGGAAGCCGCCGCGCTGGTGCTGGCCGACGACAACTACGCCACCATCGTCGCCGCCGTCGAAGAAGGGCGCGCGATCTACGCCAACATCCGCAAGTTCATCTTCTTCCTCTTGTCGTCGAACGCCGGCGCGGTGCTGTTCGTGCTCAGCGCCTCCCTGTTCGGCTGGGAAGCGCCGCTCGCGCCGATCCAGATCTTGTGGATCAACCTGATCACCAACGGCCTGCCCGCGCTGGCGCTCGGCGTCGACACGCGCGACCCGTCGCAGATGACTCAGCCGCCGCGCGAGCCGGGCGGCGCGATCCTGTCGGGCCGCGAATATCTGCAGATGGTCGGCGTGGGCGCGGTGATGGCCACCACCGCGCTCTATGCGTTCGCCCATTTTCTCCCCGATCCCAAGCACGCCACCGACCCGCTGCAGCTCGCGCACGCGCGCACCATCGTGTTCGCCATCCTCTCGATCGGGCCGCTCGCGCACTCGTTCAACTGCCGCTCGGAGCGCCGCTCGCTGTTCTCGATCGGCGTGTTCTCGAACCGCGCGCTGTGGGGCGCGGTGCTCACCGGCCTGGTCTTGCAAGCGATCACCATCTACGTGCCGCCGCTGCGGCCGCTGTTCAAGACCGCGCCGCTCGGCGGGATCGACGTGGCGTGGGTGATGGGGATGAGCCTGGTGCCGTTCGTCCTCATGGAGCTGGTCAAGCTCGGCTTGCGGCGCAAGTAACCGCACCTACCTTCTCCGTCGTGCGCTCCGTTCGTATCGTCACCCTGAATCTATGGAACTCGGCCGGCAATCCCGAGCGCCGCCTCGAGGTCCTCATGCCGCAGCTCCTCGCGCTGAACCCGCAGATCGTCGCCATCCAGGAGGTCCGCGAGCGCAAGCCGGGCGACGGCATGGGCCAGGCGGAGCAGATCGCCAAGGCGATGCGCGCCGACTTTCGTTTCGCCGCGGTGGACAGCGAGTCCGAGGGCGGGCCGATCGGCAACGCGATCGTCTCGCGCCTGCCGATCCTCAGCCAGGAGACGCTGAAGCTACCCACGCAAAAGCCGGGCGACCTTCGTAACGCGCTCCGCTGCGATCTCCAGACGCCGAGCGGTCGCTTGCCCTTCGTGTCCACGCACCTGTCCTGGGAGCTGGACGCGGCGCCGGTGCGCGAGCAGCAGGTGGTGGTGCTCGACGAATGGGCGCGCCAGCGGCCCGGCGACCTGCCGGCGGTGATGGCGGGCGACTTCAACTGCACGCCCGATTCGCTGGTACACCAGTTCCTCACCGGGCGCGCGTCGCTGCTCGGCCGCGGCACCTACTGGCGCGACGCGTACCATCGCCGCCACCCGCGCTCCGACGGCTTCACCTGGAGCGCGCGCAACCCGTACGTGGTGCGCAACGTCGAGCGCAACCGCCGCATCGACTACATCTTCGTCGGCCCCATGCAGGAGCAGAGCCCCGGCGCGATCCTGCACTCGCGCGTGGTGCTCGATCTGCCCAACGCCGACGACGTCTACCCGTCCGATCACTTCGGCGTGTTCGCCGAGATGGCGCTGGTCCCCGTCGACAACGGCATCTAGCCGGCGGCGAGCTCGAGGATGCGCTGGTATTGCGCGTCGGTGAGCGGCACGAACGACAGGCGTCCCTGGCGCACCAGCGGGCTCTCGGCGAACAGCGGATCCATCTTCAGCGTCGCGAGCGTCACCGGCGTGGTGAGCGCGTGTCCGGCCTCGAGATCGATCACCGCAAGCTTGGCGTTCTTCGGATCGGCGTAGGCCGGCCCGACGATCCGCGCGGTGCCGACGGCGCGCTTCTGGTCGCCGGTGTGGTAGATGAACGCCACGTCGCCCGCTTTCGCGGCGCGCAGGTTGCGTAGCGCGACCGGGTTGGTGATCCCGTCCCAGCGCGTCTGCTTGTCGCGCACCAGATCGTCGAAGCTGTAGGTGGACGACTCGGTCTTGAGTAGCCAGTACGCCATGGTCGCCGAGTCTATGATAGAAAACAGCCCATGCTGCACGAGAAACGACGCCTGCAACCGCCTCCGATGGACACCGCCCCGGAGGCGATCGCCAACCTGATCGACACCTACTTCAACGCCTACAACGCCGCCCGCCTGCGCGAGAGCTGCCAGCTGTTCGCGCGCATGATCGACTCGGGCGCGACCATAGGCGTGTCGCTCTCGGGCGCGCTCACGCCGGCCGGCTTGTCGTCGGTGCTGACGCCGCTGATGAACAACGGCTTCATCGATTACATCTCGTCGACCGGCGCGAACCTCTATCACGATCTGCACTTCGATCTCGGCTTGCCGCTCTATCGCGGCACGCCCGACGTGGTCACCGGCGCGGTCGACGTCAAGCTGCGCGAGGACGGGATCATCCGCGTGTACGACGTGCTGTTCCCCGCCGACGTGCTCTACAAGACCGACGAGTGGGTGTACCGCGTGATGATGGCGCCCGAGTTCGGCAAGCGCATGGGCACCGGCGAGCTGCACCACAAGATCGGCAAGTACGCGCTCGAGACCTCGCGCCAGACGCAGAAGAGCACCGGCAAGAAGCTGCAGCCGTCGATCCTCGCCACCGCGCACGAGCTCGACCTGCCGATCTATTCGCCGTCGCCGGGCGACTCCACCATCGGCCTGAACTTCAGCGCGATCTACACCGCGCAGGCGGATCGCGGGCCGCACGTCGACCCGGCGATCGACGTGGCCGAGATGTCGGCCATCGTGCTCGACGCCAAGCGCGCCGACGACGGGCTCTCGGGCGTGCTGATCCTGGGCGGCGGCGCGCCGAAGAACTTCCTGTTGCAGACCGAGCCGCAGCTGCAGGAGATCCTCGGCGTGGCCGAGAAGGGCCACGACTTCTTCGTGCAGATCACCGACGCGCGGCCGGACACCGGCGGCCTGTCGGGCGCGACGCCCGCCGAGGCGGTGAGCTGGGGCAAGATCGATCCGGAGAAGCTGCCCGACACGGTGGTCGCCTACGTCGACTCGACGATCGCGCTGCCGCTGATGGCCGCGTACGTGCAAGCACGCTGCAAGCCGCGCAAGCCGCGCCGGCTGTTCGCGCGCGTGCCGCAGATGATGGAAAAACTGCGCGCGGAGTACAAGACGACCGATCTGTACAAGAAGTACTGGGGCTAGGCTCTCAAAGTACCCTGAGTTAGGTCAACCTATTGAAACTACACACCGGCGCGATACCGCTATGCTGACCAGCTGCGGCAATTTCCGAACAAACCTTGTCCCAGACCTTGTCCGCCGCTCGCCGTTCGTGGACGGTTGAAATCTCTTCGCCAGCGCCTCGTAGGGACAGTTCCATGCCTCCTGCGCGATGCTCGGTTGACCCGGGCGGGATTTGAACCCGTCAAACGCGTTCTGACAATAACTGAGGAGGCGCGCTGGCTTGCGATGTTTCCTTCGAGTTTTCAGAAGCTTGAGATTAACTTGATTCGCCCCGTTCATACCCGCTCGTACCCGGTCAAACTCCCCGATTCCCTTTTCATCTGGGCAAGGGCTGGCCAAATTTTCTCGAGGCCCCGGCCAGTCACCCTTTCCGAGCCCGGTCGAGTCCTCTTCTCTTTCGATCTTCGATCACCAGCGAGAAGTCCGCTTCGAGTGCGCGGGTCGCCTTCGAAACGGTCGCCAGTGTGACCCCCGTGTTGTTCGGGTCGAGGAGCCGGTCGACCTGGACCCGGCTCGACCCCATGCGCCGGGCGAGATCGGCCTTGGTGATCTTCCGCTTGTCCATCAACCGTCGGATCTGGTCGACCAACACGGTCTTCTTCGCCTTCAGATAGACCTCGTCCTTGATGCCGGCCTCCTCCAAGAAGGAGTCCAGACTGCTTCCGATGTGTTTGCTACGCATCGTTCTCCTCCGTCATCCTTCGCCTAGCCAGCGCGACATCGCTCAACGGCGTGGCCTGGGTCTTCTTCTGGAAACCGTGGAGCAGCACCAAGAACCCGCCGGTTGCACAGAAGAGCACCCGGAATTCACGTGCACCGACGCTTGTTCGCACTTCATACAGTCCCTTGCCGAAACTCCCCACGAGCGGCCTCGACACGGGCCATTGCCACTGAACTCGTAGGATGTCGTGTCCGATCTTCTTCCGGGCCGCGGCATCCAACGCCCACAGCCATTCCCTGACCGGTTCCGAACCTCCGCCTGTCCGGTAGAACCTACAGTCTAGGGCGGCCGGGCTCACACAAGAAGTGTAACTATTTTGGTACACATGTCAAACCGATTCCGTCTGCTCTGATGACGGGATCCACAACCAGTTGATCAGTGCTCCTTCGCCCCCCAACGGCCCTGGGAGCGTCGATTGGTTAGGAGCCAAATTTAGACTTCGCGTTCCGTCGGTCTCCATTCTGGTCGCCGTTCGCTTCTCCGCGCCCTGTCTCTCTCGCCACAGCGTCCCGCCAGGAAAAGACCCCTGGCATGCCGCTTGTCTCGGCTCGCGCAGGTCACGAAGGCTCTCGGCTCGGGCTCCGCTTCGCCAGCGCCTTGGGATGGGTGAAGGCGCTGGCAAAGGGTGCCAGCCAGAAAAAGGAGAGACCGATGGAAAATTCGAAGTTCAAGGTTCAGCTCATCACCACCGAAGGCAAGTGGCCCTACGTCGGAAACGCGCACCGCAACCGCAACGGCAGCTTCAGCGTGTACCTCGACAAGGGCGTCACCCTCTCGGGCGGCCAGAAGCTCTACCTCTGCGCCGCCCGTGACAGGGCGCAGGCGAACGAGATCCCCACCGAGGCGGCAACGTAGTCGAGCCCAGCTCGGGGAGGCGGTCGCTTGGCCGCCTCCCCGATTTTCTCTACCGGAGATCTCGAACATGACGAAGCGAATCCAGTGTTCCCAGTGCGCCGAATACGTCACCGCAGATGCCCGAGGCCGGATCCACATGGCGGGATGCTCCGTTTACAACGGTTGGAGCAATTACAGCACGTGGCTGACCGCTCTCTGGGTCGCCAACGAGGAGCCCAGCTACCGATACTGGCGGGAAGTCGCGGACGAGTGCCGTGTACAGGCCGAAGGCGTCGAAGGCGAGGCGGCGGCCCTCCTGGCGGACCGCCTGAAGCAAGAGCATGACGACGCCGCGCACGAGCGGCTCGGCGGCCGCGCGGATGTCTTCACCGACCTACTCTCTTCCACTCTCGCCGATGTCGCCTGGCTGGAGATGGCCGAGCACATTCTCAGCGAATAGCCAGCTTGCGAAAGCAGGTCCCATCAGCCCCCCGAAGACCGCGTCTTCGGAGCAGACCAGGATCTCCATCGGTGCCCGGCGTCGTCGGTACAAATCGGGGGCCGGCAAAGCGGCGACCTGATGACTACAATCCCTCTCCATTCCGCAGTCTAACCACCGACGGCAAACGGGCACGAGCCACGCATGGAGGAGCGTTCCATCGCGCGCGCACGCGTAATGAGCCCGCGCATTGCTCCCACTTGATTTTCCAAGGCTTTTGAATCCTTGATCGAAGGCGCCCGATGCCATCCCGACGCGCCTCCAAGCGCCCCCCTTGATGGGCGCTTGCTTCCTCCGTCGCGAGGGTCCATTTTCTGATTTCATTTTTTCCAGACACCCCTGTTCGTTTGGCCGATCCGTTCAAGCGGGCGACCTGCTCGCGACACGTTCGATACACTCCTTCAGGTCGCCATGCCGCGAGTCGGTCGTCGAGCCGTACATCAGGATCCGGCGCTGTCGCAGGCAACCAGCGGCAATAGGAAACGAAACACGGTCGGAAGGTCCGACGTCTCGTCCACCCAGATGCGTCCCCCGTGAGCCTCTGCTACCAGGCGACAGAAATACAGTCCTAAGCCGAGGTTCATTCTTCCGGCAACGCCAGAGACGCCTGCGTACTTCTCAAATATTGCCAAGCGGGCTTCCTTCGGGATGGGCGGGCCGCTGGTGCCGATGGACATCACTGTTCCATCCCCTACGCGTTCGACGGATAGAATGAGCAGTCCACCACTTGGGGAGTTACGAACTGCATCGTCGACAATGTTTTCAACGGCACGGGTCAGCAACTCGGTGTCCGCCGTGACGAAGTAGTCTTCGACCAGAGCAACGCTGGCGGCGATCCCTCTTGCCCTCATGACGGATCGCCGCTGACTGACGATGCCGGAGAGCAAGGCACGGAGTGACACGCGATCTTGACGCAATTGCAGACGCCCGGCCTCCGCGCTCGAGACCGTGAGCAGGTTGCCGAGCAACTGAAGCATTCGGTGCCCTGCACTGCGGGAATCCTCAATCGCCGACAGAGTGTCTGCGTCAATTCGTATTGCGGCTAGAGTCTCAGAAGCGAATTCGAGCGAACTCAGGATCACGGAGAGTGGGTTCTTTAGGTCATGGACCAGCATTGCCGACAACTCGTTGCGAAAGCGATGCAACTCCAAGAGCTCCACGTTTCGCCGGGTGAGATCACTGTTGTGCACACCCTCGTTCTCGGCGCAACGTAGCTGTTCTTTGGCGACTTTGAGCGCACCGGCGTGCTCAGCCGCGATCCTCGAGACTTCGTCCACTCGATGCAGTAGCTGCTGACGGAGCCGCCATCGTCCGGTGACGGCCGCGGCCATCTGCATGATCTCGATGTTCTCGAACGGTTTCTTGAGGACGAGAATGCTCTCCGGCTGCCGCAGTCTTCCGCGGATCTCGGACCAAGAGTGATCGGAATAGGCCGTGCAAATCACGATCTGTAATTCCGGATCGACCTCCAGCAGGCGCTCGACGGTTTCGAGACCGTCCCATCCAGGAGGCATCCGCATGTCGACGAATGCCATAGCGTATGGTTCGTCGGAACCAACGGAACGCCTCACAAGCTCCAACGCTTCTCGACCTTGGTGAGCGAAAGTCACTTGAAAAGCAGCGGTCGACGACCCGGTCGACGCCCCGATCCCGCATGTCGGTGGTGCGAGCGCGGCAAGCTCTGACTCTGACTCGTGATCGACACAGAGAGTCTTGCGAAAGTCTTCCAGAATGTTCGGGCTGTCGTCCACGACCAGGATGCGACCGTTGTTGTGCTCCCCGGGTCGTGCGACCGCTCCGCAGGCTGCGACCGCACCGCGAGAGGCTCGCGTGCCCCTGTCACAGACGGATGGGGCCGACCCATGGGGTACATTCAAGAGGCCAGGTGTGCGCATCATTGTTGTGTCCTCCGGATATTCAGCGCGCGGCTCCCACGGCCAGCATGGCGTAGGCGGAGTTGCGCTCCGTACCGGGTTGCATCAACTCGGCGGGCGTGCCGCGATACGAGTAGCTTGCCTTGAGCGATATATAGAAGCTCCTGGGGAGACTGGCCTTCGCGTTGAGTGCGACGGTCACGTCATTGAGGTGAAGAGGCGCAGCATGATTCGTACCGAGGTACTGCTGATACGCGGCAACTCCCAGATCGGCCTGTGGCGTAATCGTCAACCACCGACGAACGAAGTCGTGCGTACCGCCGAGGACCACGTACGCGCCCAATTGCCGTACGACCTCAGCATAGACACCAATGGACGGAGTAATGAAGCCGTTGGGGTACGCGGCAGAGATTCCCACCTCGTGCACGCCGTCTACTGGAGCGCCAGCAGTCTGCTTGGGGTAGAGGAAGGCCGTGTAGCCGACGGTCAGGTCGACTCGATGAGCTAAACGCACGCTGTAGGCCGCGCTCAGATCGAATTCGATCGCGTTCCCGGGTTGGGAGCTGAAATTGCGCAACGCGGTGGCATTCCACACGCTCGCGATGATCGATCCTGGACCCACGTGGTCGAGGTGGATCAAGGCGGTCGTTTGGCTGCTGGGGTCGGACAAACTCAGGTATTGCGGGATGCCGCGGAACACGTAGGTAGACGCGACCGCGGTTTCCACCTGATATCCCACGAATACTGGCTCACGCGCCGTGCGTGACACCTCTGCTGCCGACTGGGCCAGAGCGCTGCCGGAACCGCTGAGAAGCAGCGCTAGGAAGAGACTCGTTCGCATGTGTGCTCCATTGGTTTGGGTTCTTGATCAGGACATCGGCTGCGTTTCGGCGTTCTTTAGACCACTCGACCGTATTTGAACGAATTACGCGGCGGCCTTGTCGTCGGCGCACACGAGCGGGAGCTCGAGTGTGAAGGTCGCCCCGGTGTCCAAACCATCGCTTAGACAGCGAAGCGAGCCACCGAGTGTTTGCGCGGCTAGCGCCGACGTATGCAGCCCGAATCCATGTCCGTCGCTCTTGGTCGTGAACCCGTGTTCGAAGATCCGCGGCAGGTTCTCCGCTGGAATCCCGATGCCATTGTCCGTTACCTCTAGGAGCAATCGTTGCGAGCTGTCAGCGCTCAGCCTGATTCTCGCCACGAGCTTGTGGACGCCGTGTCCGGAGAGGCCCAGAGAGGAGCCGGCATTTCGGATCAGGTTGACGAGGATCTGGAGCACCTGATGCCTATCTGTGACGTTGGGCGGCACCGGGTCATAAAGCCGCCCGATCTCGACGTGCGCCGCTTGCAGGGCGCCATCGTTGATCCGAATTGCATCGTCCATCACCTCGGCGAGGTCGACAACCTCGAGGCTCAGACTCGCCGAACGCGAGTTTGACTGTTGTGAGTTGACGATCTGCTTGATGTGATCGACGTTCTTGGTGAGCGAGCTTAGCTCCTCGATCAACTCTCTGCGCTCGACGACGATCTGCTTGCTCAATTGGCAGAGATAGCGTGGCAGGAGTTGTCCCCGTCGATCGGCGCCGATGAATTCGGCCAGATCGGTTGGGTGCTCCTCGATGATCTCTATCACCGGCTTGAGGAGATCCACCTTCGAGTGCCGCAGCTTTGAGGCGACGATAGTGGCCGAAACGTTGACGCTATTGAGGACGTTGCCGACGTTGTGAAGTACTCCGATCGCCACCTCGGCCATGCCAGCTTGGCGGGCCGCCACGATCAGCTTCTTGTGAGCCGTTCCCAACTCCGCGGTGCGTTCGGCCACGCGGCGCTCGAGGTCGGTGTGGCTGGCCTCGAGGATGAGTCGCCGACGCTGGTCTGCCTCGGCGCGCATGCGTTCGGTAATGTTCTTGAAGACCACGACACAACCGGCGACAAGGCCACCCTCCCAAATCGGCGTGCTGATGTACTCGACGGGGAAGTTGGTGCCATCCTTTCGCCAGAACACCTCGTTCGCGACCTGGTAGGTCTTGCCATCGCGAAAGGCTGCATAAATCGGGCATTCGCAGCGTGGGTAAGGCGAGCCGTCCGACTTCGCGTAGTGGATGAGATCGTGCTGCGTCTGGCCAGCGAGCTCGGCCGCATCGTACCCGAGCAGTCTAGCGCCAGCCGGATTGATAAAGGTTGTGTGGCCGTTCAGGTCCAATCCGAAGATCCCTTCGCCGGCCGACTCAAGGATCAGTCGATTGTGCCGACTGAGGCGCTCGATTGTCTCTGCCGCCAACGTGCGCTCGTTGATTTCTCGGCCTAACGATTGATTCGACTCTTGCAGCTCCTTGGTTCGGTCGGTCACGCGCTGCTCGAGATTGGCGTTGGTCTCACGTAGTTCGTTGCGCGCGACGCGCAGACCCTCTCGCGCGCCGTCGAGTCCCGTCGCCGCTCGAGCCACATGCTCCTGCATCCGATTGAAGCTCACCGCCATCTCGCCCACCTCGTCGCGCGAATGGATCACCACGGGTACGAGGTCGACAGTTGCGTGCGCGGACTCAAGGTCGCCCGAGCTCAGCGCCAACATTGCCTTCGAGAAGTCAGTCAGCGTACCGCTGGCCAGCCTTTCAGCGGCCCGCGCCAACGCCTCCGCCGAGTGGGCGATCATGCCCGGCAGCACCAGCCCGACGCTGATCGTCAGCATGGCCACTGCGACGAAAACGTCTTGCAGCCCAGCCAGGAGCGCCGTCTCGTGCCCACCAACGCTCTTCACCGCCATCAAGTAACCAGCGCCGTCGAGCGTGAGCACCAAGAGCATAGCGCCTGTGAGCTTGAGGTGGAGGGACCTCGCCACCCCGGGTGTGCCCGACTTCTTGCGATCGCTCCACTTGCGCCACGCGTAGAGCGCCGAGCCGCTGTACGCCAGGACCAGACCGAAGATTACCGTCGGCAGTCCGAATTGCTGGAAGCCGAGGACCGTCGAGATCCCCCACACTATCGCTGCGATCAGGCCCAACGTGATTGTGCCCCGCGGCGCTCGATAGGGTCTGTGCATTGCCGGCTGATCCCTGCGCAGCAGCCAGACGGCGATGCTGGGCAACGAGATGCCGATTAGGTACGTAAAATTTGCGGCAGCGATCATCCACAACGGATCGCCGAGGAGGAGGAAGACGATCGAGCAAGCGCCAGTCAGACTGATGGCGACCCAGGGGCAGTCGCGGCGCGTACGCTTGGCGAAGAACTCCGGCAGGAGCCCATCCTCGGCAAGCTGCGAAAGCGTTCTCGCGACCCCCGTAAGCGGCGCCAGGGTGCCGTGGAACATGTTGAACATCATGAACCAGATTGCGGCCGCCTTACCGAGGCTCCCCAGCAGCGGCGCGAAGGTGGGGCCCAGGGTGATCGCGAGGTCACCCGTCAGCGACTCGGGGCCCAGCATTCCCAACCACACGATCGGTAGGACGAGAAAGTAGACCGTCGCCATCAACGCGCTGGCGAACATGGCCCGCGGAATGTTCCGTGCTGGGTTAATGGTCTCGCCGACGTGACACGCGGCGGCCTCGAACGCCGGAGCTGCAAAACCGACCAGATAGAGGCCCGCCATCAAGCTGGTCACCTTGCCGAACAGTCCGGGGAATGGAGAGTTGAGGTGGAAGGAAACGGCGCGATGCCAGTCGACACGACCGGCGGCGACGGGAATAATGGAAGTGAGGAAGGCGAGAGCCGCGGAGACGCTTGCGAACGCGATCGCCAGCCGAGCGGCCCATTTTACGCCGCATAGGTTGATCCCCACGAACAGACAAACGAGTCCGCAAGCAAGGACGGAGGCGGGGACCCCGGGAAGGAACCATTGCCGGATCGCTGACGCCGACAGCAGCGCAGTGAGTCCGCATGTGGGCACCCAGCCCCACCAGTAGGAGACCCCGGCCAGGTTGGCCAAGACCGCCGAGTACGGGCGAAAAGCTTCGCCGCAGGTGGCGGCGATTCCACCGACGCGGTTCGGCCACATGAGAACGAGCTCGGTCCAGCCGGGCATCGCCATCCAACCAAGCAGGAGGCCGACCATGAGCAACGGGATGGCTGCCGTGCCCTGACCGGGAATACCCTCCTGGCCAGCGATGAGCGCCCCAATGAGGAATAGGCTCTGGTTGCTTCCCCCGAGGGCGAGGGCGGTTGTGCCCACCCAACCAAGCGTGCGCGGGTGATTGCGGGTCGTGCCGATGCCTCCGCTAGCCGTGGCTCCGTGTTCAATCATGTGTGTTCTCTCAATTCGGCATTTGCCCGATGAACTTGAGTCACCCGGCCAGTAGCCCGTGAACGAGCGACCGGAGGTCTTGGGACCGGAAGGGCTTGTCGAGGCATCGGTTGAGACTCCGCTCTAGGAACCGGCGCGCGCCGTCGGTGAATGCGCCGCCGGAGAGAAACACGATTCGTGACAATAGCGATTGGCGGATGAGACCAAGGCGCTCATGGAAGTCCATGCCGGTCACCTCCGGCATCATCAAGTCGCAGAGCACCAGGTCTACTTCGGCTCCTCCGGCGATCGCCTCCAGCGCTCGGCTAGCGCTGGTGAATGTCGTGAGATCGTGGTCGCGGCCCAGAATCCGCTCGATCGTCCGAATCACCAGCGGTTCGTCGTCGACCACCAAGATGCGGCCGCGACGCGCGGCGGCCTGTCTTCCGATCGGGACGAGTGCTTCGCCTTTCGGTCCCGTCTCGCCTAACGCTTCTGTGGAAACCGGTGGCAACAGCACCCGGAAGGTGCTGCCTCGGGCTAGCTCGCTCCAGACCTGGATCTCGCCACCGAGCTCGGTAACGATGCCATGGCAGATCGAGAGGCCGAGTCCAGTCCCCTCACCCAGCGGCTTGGTAGTGAAAAACGGGTCGAAGATGCGGCTCAGCGCCTCGGGTGACATTCCACTTCCGCTGTCTTCGATATCGACGAGGGCGCGGCCACGCTCATCGGTGGCGATTCGAATCCGGATGACGTTGCGTCCGGCCGCGCCTGTTTCGATCGATTGCGCGGCATTGATGAGGAGGTTGAGGAAGACCTGACCCAGCCGTGCCTCGTTGGCAAACACCTTGGGGGCGTGGCTGAATTGGCGCACAACCTGCGCTCTGTGGCGGATCTCGTTCTGCGCCATGCCTAGGCAGGACTCGATCACCGGAAGCAGATCGACCGCCCCACATGTCTCCCCGGAGCGCGAGAGCTTCTTGAGGTCCCCAACGACCGCGCGCACACGTTCCGCCCCCTGGCCCGCCTCCCGCAGCGCCTCGAGCACCTTCGGGGTATCCGACGTTCCGGATGGTGCGTGGCTCAGGTGGTCTATAGCGAACTCGAGATTCGTCGTGACATACGTCAGCGGATTGTTGATCTCGTGGGCGACGCCAGCCGCCATCGTGCCCATGGACGCCATCCGCTCGGAGAGCACAAGGCGGCGCTGCATCTGGTTGCGCTCGGTGACGTCGATCAACGCGCCGATCAGTCGAACGGGCTTACCGGCGGGGTCCCGCAGAAGGCGGCCGCGCGCCAGGACGTCAGCATAGCTGTCGTCCGCTCGCCGATACCGGTACTGATCATTCCAGTCCGCTGCGTTGCCACCGACCACAGCTTGGACGGAGCCGAGCACGCGCACCCGGTCGTCGCAGTGGATGCGATCACGCCACCACTGCGCATCGGTCCCGATCTCTTCGATCGGATAGCCGAAGATGACTCCCGCTCTTTCATTCCACACCATCTTGTCGGTGGCCAAGTCCCAATCCCAAACCGCGTCGCTGGTCGCACGAATCATCGTGCGCAGCTCCTCGGTTCGACTGGCCACGCGGCCCTCCAGCTCGGCGATGGCACACCGGGCTTGCTTTCTGAGCGACCACTTCTCGGTCAGCGCGGAGGCCAGTTGCTGCACCTCGATGCTGTCGAATGGCTTTTTCAGGACCAGCCAGCGCTCCGGATGAGCGATTCGCTGCCGAGTCTCCTGCCACGAATACTTCGAGTAGGCAGTGCAGATCACCACCTCGAGATCAGGTACCTCCTGCCACAGGCGCACGATGGTTTCGATGCCGTCCCAACCGGAAGGCATGCAGATGTCTACGAACGCAAGGGCGTGAGGCCGCCCTTCGTCGCGTCGCCGACATAGGAGTTCGAGACCCTCAATGCCGCTGCACGCAGAGTCGATCTCGAAAGGGACGGGCGCCGGTGCGCGTGGCGAACCAAAGAGCTCACTGGCTGCCCGGTCGAGCTCGTCCGAGTCCGAGCTTCCGACGGCCAGAATCTTGCGGAGGTCGTCGTGGATGGCGCGATTGTCGTCGATGGCGAGGATCCGCCGATTTTGAGCGTATTGTCGATTCCGCTGCGACGGCTCGTCTAGGTCGTTGGTCAAGTGGGCCCTCTACAGCGATACGCTGCGCAACCAGGTCATCGGCACGGCCGGGGCTGGCTTGAGCCACCATGTGTCGAACGCCAAACAAGCCGTCATGACCAAGCCAAAGGTCGGCCGTCACCGACCGATAGGCAGAAGATTCTTGGAGGAATGACTGCGGAGCCTAAAGTGCTCGGTCCGCAAGCCGATGTTCAGTGGGGAGAACACGATGAGGCATGAAAAGAACCGCTCGATCTTGGTGATCGATGACAATCGCGCCATTCACGACGATTTCAGAAAGATCCTGGGCCGGGCGGACGAGGCGTCGGGACTTGAAGACGACGGGGCACTACTCTTCGGCCAAGAACGTGCGGTCAGCCGGGAGATCTACCAGCTCGATTCCGCTCACCAGGGGGAAGAGGGTTATGAAAAGGTTCGCCAACGACTGAGGTCGGGCGAACGATACTCCCTCGCGTTCGTGGACATGCGCATGCCACCCGGCTGGGATGGCCTCGAGACGATCCAAAAGCTATGGGAAGTGGACCCAGAGATCCAGATCGTGATGTGCACCGCGTATTCGGACTATTCCTGGGACGACATCATCCAACAGCTCGGAACGACCGATCGGCTTCTACTGTTGAAGAAACCGTTTGATACTGCAGAGGTCTGTCAGCTCGCGTGTGCCCTCACGGAAAAATGGCACCTGGCGAAGCGCGCCCATCTCAAGCTGAACCAACTGAAGGGCATGGTCGAGGAACAAACGAATCATCTTTGCGCCGCCAACCGCCAACTCCAAGACGAAGTCGCGGAGCGCAAGCGATCTGAGGTTGCCCTGAAGGCGAGCGAGGATCGCTATGCGCTGGCGGCCGCTGGCTCCAAAGATGGGCTGTGGGACTGGGACTTGGTGGACGGTGCCGCTTTCTATTCGAGTCGATGGAAGTCACTTTTCGGCCTCTTGGAGACTCAGATCAAGCACACGCAGGACGATTGGTTCTCCCGAATTCACGACGATGATCTCGATCGCATCAAGGCCGACCTGGCGGAGCATCTGGACGACCGGGTCGATCACTTCAGCAACGAGCACCGAGCCCGACAAGGACGGCCAATATCGGTGGATGCTGAGCCGCGGGCTCGCAGTGCGTGATGCATCCGGCAAGGCTATCCGCATCGCTGGGTCGCCGCGCGCGAATCGCGCGCACAACTTTCGGGGCCGCTCGCCGAGGCTCCAGCGCCGACGCGAGTGCCCGTCGATTTTGTGAGCTACCGCGGCGACAGAAAATACGAGATAACCGCTGACGGTCAGCGGTGCAAGACACCTTGCACATTGAGTCTCACGCCGGGCGCACAGCGCGTGCAAGCGTGCAAGTAGGAAACCGTGATCTCACTTTCCAGCTCGCCGTGCCGACTTCTCGCTCGCACGTACGGGTCCACACCGGCGCCGCGGATACCTCATCGCAGGCGCATCCTTGTGCCCGCCGGTGCACTCTTGGGAGCCGCTTTCTGGGCGATCGGCTCAGCCTGTCCCCGGGAAATCCTGAAGGCACCGCGGTATCGATCTGCACGCTTACCAACCTAGTCCTCTGGCCAGTCGTAGGCGCAACGACCCTGGCTACAGGACTCGGCCTCCTTGGGTATGCCGGTACGCACCAGATTCCCGGTGACGCGAATCGCGCCGAGATCATCGAATCTCGACGCGAGCCGCATCTTGCAGACTCGTCACTCGTTCAAGCTGCTCCGTGCCTATGCCATGGCGAGCTTCTACAAGGAGCCCGCCGCCCTCCAATCCGTTTGCGCGTCGCAGACGCACGTCGCCGGTCACAATGGCAGTGGCAACGGCCACGATGGAGCGGCCGCGGATCCCCACGCGACGTCATTGCCGCCACAATACGCTCGCAGGCTCGCTCAAGAGATCGCCCAGCGCGAGGAGGTCGAGCAGGCGTTGCGCGAGTCGCTCAAAGATCAATTCTTTCCCGACGCCGTCGAGGCGGCCGGGCTCAAGGGCGCGAGCAGCTTCCACGGGCTGCGCCACCTGTTCGCCGTCCGTCTGCTCACCCGCGGCGTGCCGATCACTATCGTCAGCGAATCTGCTCGGCCACTCCGACATCAACCTCACCGTCAAGCGCTACGGCCGATTCTCCTCCGATGCGAAGGTCAAGTGGGAGGCGATGAAGGCGCTCGATCGCGATCCGAACGCCACGTAGGTTCAAGCCAAGACGGCGCCGTTGCTCGAGGCGCTGCTCGCGGTCCGGGAGCTGCGCAGCCGCGCGCCTGCTGCTCTACACTATCCCGGTGGATCGCTCGGCCCACGTGCGCGCGCGGCGACCGTCGACCCGTTCAGCTCGTCATGCTCGGGATGCAGGAGGTCCCCCCCGACACGGACCGAGGAAGATCGATGCAGAAGGTCGTTCCCTCCGTCTCGGACGACGCGACGTTGACCGTTCCGCCATGAGCGACCACGATCTGCTGCGTGATGTAGAGGCCGAGCCCGAGCCCCTTCCGCTCTTTTCGTTGGCTCCCCCGAAACGGATCAAACAGCACCGGGAGAATATCTGGCGGCACAACGCCTTCGTTGCGAATGAGAACCGAGACCCGCTCCTCGTGCCCCTCTACGCGCAGCCTGACAGGACGGCCGACAGCACCATGATTGATTGCATTGCCGACGAGATTCGACAGCGCCTGCAGGATGCGATCACCGTCCCATTCTCCGGTGCTGTCTTGGCCCTGGAATTCCAGGGACAGCGTGCATTCTGGGTGAGCGGTTTCGAGCTCTTCGACGACGCGCTGACACAAGCTAAACAGGTTCGTGCGTTCACGATTAAGAACCAATCCGCCGCCGATGCGCATGCGGGTGAAGTCGAGCAATTGATCGATCATTCGCGCCATCCGCTCGGCGCTCGCGGCAATGCGGCGGGTAACCTTCATTTCCTTCTCGGTGCCAACGCTCCTGAGCAACAAGCTCGCTCCCATCGCGATGGCGCTCATCGGGTTGCGCAGATCGTGGCCCAAGATCCCGACGAACAGCTCATTGAATCGTACGACGTTCTCGGCCGAGGCGCGCGCTATCTGTTCGTCTTGGAGCCTGCGGCGCTCGGTCAGGTCACGCGTGACCTTGGCGAAGCCAACCAACTTGCCGTCGCTCCCGAGCATTCGCGTAATGACGACGTTCGCCCAAAAACGACTCCCGTCCTTGCGCACGCGCCAGCCCTCATCCTCGAAGCGGCCATCGCGCGCAGCGATCTCAAGCTCGTGCTCGCATTTGCCCGCTCGCACATCGTCGGCAGGGTAGAAACGAGAGAAGTGCTGCCCGATGATCTCGTCAGCGCGGTAGCCCTTGATGCGCTCCGCTCCAATGTTCCACGAGGCTACGAAACCATTCGGGTCGAGCATGAAAATCGCGTAGTCGCCGACGCTCTCGACGAGTAATCGGAAACGTTGCTGGCTGCGCGCGCCTTCCTCGGTTCGTTCGGAGAGTAACTGCGCGAGGCGGGCTTCCGCTTGTTTGCGCCGCTCCACTTCGGTTTGCAGCGCGAGCGCCCGCTGTTGAAGCACGCTGATTTCGCGCAAGCGCTCTTTAGGCTCGTCGATCTTTGAGTAGCTGTCCGACGGCACCACATGCGCGTGAGCGCGGCAGACCTCTTTGAACAACTGCGCGTCGTCTTCCTTGTAGAAGTTGTCCATCACGTACGCGCAGAGCAGCGAGAACTGATAGTGCTTGCCCAGGTCGTTCCACATCTCCTCGAGGCGGATCGCGCCCGGCGCGTTGCCGTCGCGCCATAAGAGATCGACCATCTCACCGTAGGCGCGGGCGCGACCGCGCGTGCCCGCGATGCGTTCGAGCACGCTCCCAACGGTAGCCGTGAAGCGCTCCCAATCGGGCATATCGCCGACCATGAACTGTGCCAGTGTTTCCCGCGCGTCGAGCATCGTCAGTTGGCCGCTGGCGAGCGCGGCGTCAGCGTCGAGATGATTGGCCCTCATTCGCTGGATGAACGCATGCCTGCGGAGATCCGTCGCGATGACGACCACGGGGTCGCCGGCGACGATTCCGGCGCCGAGGAAACGCGCAACCGTGTCGCAGAGAAACGCATCGTCCTCGTAGAACTGGACGACATGGTTCATGTCCCCCGGCTGGCCGTCGCCCTGCTGCATTCGTTGTGCCGGGGCCAACACCTTAATCGCGCTGATCTCTTCACTGTTCATGTCAACCCTCCTTGCGCGCACGCTCGGCCTCGGTGTTAAGCACCCTCCCGACGGCGACAAGCCGAAAGATAGCGCCTCTCGCAGAGTTTGCAGCAGGCTAGCCCACGCCCCCTGGGTGAGCAGGTTTTCTACGGCGCCTGGTCAGCGTCAAGTGGCGCGACCGCGATGTCAACAGCGCATGGCGCCGATGCAATTCGCCGCCGGCGAGCGCAGATAGGTGCTGAGGTGGCCATCGCTCGGCGGCGCTACCTACCGGCAGAATCGTGCCGGTGTTTGCGCACACCGCCGATCGATACGAGGCTTCGCTCATCAGCAGGATCGTTGACGGCGGCGCACCGCGAGTGATGTTTCACGGCGAGATGACGCTGCGGACGATATCCTCGCTAGCGGAGGCGCATCCGTTGGTCCCGCTGGTGCGCGCCGATCCCAGCGGCGTGCGCGAGCTGCGGAGGCAATTGCAGCAGGCAGATGATCTACGGCTCGGAGTCGCGCTCGGATATATCGACGCCATCGCCGATGTGGTCGATCGTATCCGCGGCGTCGCCGTGAGCGGACCGTCACTGGCTGACGGATGGCAGCCGATCGCCGACGGGGTCGTCGGCGAGCTGGCGAAGCGATTCGGGTTCCCCTCCGTCGAGCTCGAGATGGGCGTCGCGATCGATCATCAGTTGAAGACCGAGGCGATCCCACCACCTCGCCGGCACGGCTGGAGAGGTTCGCGCGACGCGACGCAGCGGTCCATTTGGTGGGCCACGAGCTGAGCCAGCCGCGAGTCGCACAGGACACGACATCAAGCAACCGCTCAAGTGCATCCCTTCAGAGCCGATGACCCGTGTATGGACGGACCAGGACGTGTTCTCATTGTGGATGATGAACTGAAGATCTGCCGAGTCTACGTGCGCATGCTGCGCGATGATCACGACGTCGTGGTCAGGAACAGCGGAATCGAAGCGCTCGAGCTGTTCGAGTCGGGTTACCGCTTTGACGCAATCCTGTGCGATTTGCAGATGCCCGGCATGACTGGGGCGGTCTTCTACGCCAACCTGTTGCGGCTCGCGCCAGACCAAGTTCAGAGACTGATCATTGTCAGTGGAAACGCGTCGTCACCGATAGCGGACTTCGTACGGTCGAACCTCATCGTGGAAAAGCCTTTCGATCCAGTGCACGTGAAGGAGTTGGTCTCCCGTGTCGTGTCGGCAGCGCGGGCTGACTATTTCCCAAGGGCGCCAGGGCGATCAATCGCGAATTCCGGCTGAGCCAGTCGAAACAGGTCGCGCGTGCTCAAGTTCGCACTCTCGGCGCCGATATCCAGGCATGTTTCAGTTGCAGCGACGAGTTCTCGGAGCGGATGTCTGGATGACCATCGCCGGACGAATTGACGAAAACTTCGTTCCGGAGCGCCAAGCCGTGGGGGCGGCCCGCGCGATCGTCGATCTCGGTGGAATCACGATCGTCTCGTCCATTGGCATCCGAAATCTCCAGGAGTTCTTGGCGTCGCTCGCTCCTGCTCGCGTGATGCTGGTGAACCTATCGCCCGCGATCGCGGTCCAGATCAACTTCATCCCGACGCTGGCCGAGGGCATGACCGTTGTATCCGCGCGGTTGCCATTCGTTTGTCCAACTTGCGCCGCGGAGCTGGATCACCTCGTACCCTGGCGGTCCGACGCCGACCGACACTTCGCGCCAAACTGCAGCTGCGGCGCGGCTATGGAGTTGGATGGCATGCGTGAACACTACCTGCCATCGGAGCCGCCCGAGCCCCCTGACGACTGTACCGATCTGGCGCTGCTCCTGAGCACGGGCGCAGCATCACTGCCGCAGGCGTCGGAGCGGGCATTGCAACGAGCAGAGATGGGCTTCCGCGCACTCCTCGACCACTCGCCCGACGGGATCGCCATTGAAGAAGCTGGGCGGATTACCTACTGCAATCCAGTGTGGACACGGATGTTGGGCTTCGATCAGCCGTCGGCGATACACGGCAAGAGTCTCCTGGAGTTGGTTGTTCTGGATGACCACCCATCCGTAAATGCGACGCTCGAGGCCTTGAACGCCAAGCGGCACGCGAGCCATCCCATCCTCTGGCGGTTGCGGCGAGCCAATGGCGAAGAGGTGGTAGTCGAGGGAACGGCCCTTCAGCTCGCACTACAGCGCACGCCGGTCCGCGTGTTCACGATCCGCGATCTCACCGAACGTCGCCAGATGGAGGAGCAGCTTCGTCTTTCCGATCGACTCGCGTCGGTCGGAGCATTGGCTGCGGGGGTCGCTCACGAGATCAACAATCCGCTCACCTACGTCGTCGCGAACCTCAGCTACCTTGCCGAGGCCCTTGGCAACGCCGACCGCCTGCTCGTGCGCCGCGTGGATCTTCTGGAGATCGTCAAGGATGCCCAGGAGGGAGCTGAACGGGTGCGAACGATCGTTCGCGATCTAAAGACCTTTTCGCGGCCCGACGAAGAACACAAGGAGGCGCTGCCCGTCGGCAGGATCCTGGAGTCAGCGGCGAACATGGCGTGGAATGAGATCCGTCACCGAGCCCGATTCGTCAAGGAACTGGGCGACGTGCCGATGGTTTGGGCGAACGAGGCGCGCCTTGGGCAGGTGTTCTTGAACCTGTTGATCAACGCCGCTCAGGCGATCACCGAGGACGACGTCGAGCACAACGTCATTCGAATGGTGACCCGCACGGATGACCAGGGAAGAGTCGTCATCGAGGTAAGCGACACGGGGCCGGGAATCCCCCCGGAGATACTCCCGAGGATCTTCGAGCCCTTCTTCACGACCAAGCCCATTGGGGTCGGGACCGGCCTTGGTCTCTCTATCTGCCGGCGCATCATCACAGCGCTCGGGGGACAGATCGAATTCGAGAACGTGTCCCCGCGCGGAGCAACGGTTCGCGTCATTCTGCCGGCAGCGCCCATCACGACGACGCAGCCAGTTCCGAACGAGGGCCACGTGCACGCGCCCCGACAAGGCCGTGTGCTGATCATCGACGATGAAGTTGAAATTGGGAAGGCACTACAGAGGACGCTGGAACAGCACGACGTCGTCGCGCTTACCGACGCGCGTCAGGCCTTGGCCCGGCTCAGCGCCGGCGAAGTCTTCGATGTCATTCTCTGCGATCTGATGATGCCGAAGATGTCGGGTGTCGACTTCTACCATCAAGTTCTCTCCACCGCCCCGGACGCTGTCGCGAGCATCATTTTCCTCACAGGCGGTGCGTTCACTGGTGCCGCGCAATCATTCCTGGACGGCGTACGAAACGTTTATCTGGAGAAGCCCGTCAGCCCTGATCGTCTCCGAGAGGCGGTCGCCGTGCATCTCAAAGCCGCCTGATTCGCCGAGGCAAGCCGCTGACGGTCCCTCGAACTGGGTGCAATCGGTGTCGGAGCACGCGATCACGACTGGGGTCTCCGCTATCCTCGCGCGGTGAAGATCAAGATGAGCAAATACACGCGGAAGCGCCGCCCTAAGTCAGTGGCATTGAGCGGCTCTAGATCAGAGGGCTCGCCAATAGCCAAAGATGGTCCACCATTCGTTCTGCTGGAGTCGGTCGCATTGAAGAAACGCGCACGCGTGCGAACCTTCTCGGCGCGATGAGCACCGAGCCCCGATAGGCGCACGGGGGGACCGCCATCCCCCCTGGCCACCGACGGAACAGACACGGATCTTGACGAGTAGTTGCAGTGTTGGTACACTGTAACCCATGGCAAAACCTCGCCGCAAAGTGGCTGGACTTCAAACGTCCATCCGCATCAGCCCTGCTCTAGTCCAGCGCCTGCGGAAGCGGGCGGATACGCTGGGCATCGGCTACCAAACCCTCCTCAAGATGCTCCTTGAGCGTTACGCGGAGTCAGACGTATGAATCGCATGACGCCACCGACGCCGACGATCACGGTGTGCTCGAACGCTTCGTCTTTCACGGGGCGCTTCTCCGCGTGGGCCACAGACGAGATCGCCAGCAACGCAGCGACCAACGCGCCGCTGCACCTTCTCATGACCGGAGAGTACGCCGAAGGGTGACCCACTCTACCGAGGCGATTCTGCGGGTTGTCGGCACTGGTACGTAGACTCCCCGCACTGATGAGGGTGCATTGTCGAGATCGACCCTCGTCCCTCGACGCGCGCGAGGTCGCGGTCGAGCGCGTCGCGTAGTCTACACAGCCCTGTAGGTCGTCGATCGGCGTTCGCCGCTGGTCCTCACTCTCTTCTGCTCGCGGAGCTTGGCGAGCCCCGCCTTCGCGACCCTCGGCGACGCCGTGACCTTCTTGTAGAGCTGCTCGCTACGCAGGCCCGGCGCGGCCTTGATCGCTTTCATCAACTGCACCAGGACCGCCTCGCTAACGCCTCGGCGTCGACGCCCTTGGATTGCGTGGCCATTCGGCGCCCCGTTGCCGCGTCGACCTCCGATCACCTTGGCCACCTCGTCGGCGAGGTGCTCGCGCACGGCGCGCACGAGTTCGTCGGCCATCTGTTGTGCGATTGAGCTGATTCTGGAATCGAGACTGGACTGATTGGAACGCGGCATTCGCAATTGAATAGGATCAACAGTCTGTTTCCGCAAGCGTGATCAGACTCCCCCTACCACTTCACCACCTCAATGTGAGAACCGCCGTCCCACCACCAGGTGCTGGCGCCGCCGCCAAGCGCCGCGACGTGCCGACGACGAGGACGCGGGCGCGCCGCTACCTCGTGCAGCGCCCACCGTTGCTCGCATCACACCCGGCGAATCCAAGCAGCGCGCAATCGATCGAGATCTGGCCACTCGCCGCACAGAACGTCAGCACGCTCCCCGCGCATGTCGGATCCACCGTGCAACTGTCTGTCGACACACAGATGCCTTGCACGCATCTCTGTCCGGCCGCAGGGCAGTCGATGATCTCGGTGCCTCCGCCCACGCACGAGATCGCCCGTTCACCTTGGCACGCCGGCGATGAGCTGCTCACGCACGGCGTTCCCGTCCCGTGACAAGCTGCAGTTGCGATGCCGTCGAATACACACGTCCCGCCGTAGATCGTGCAATCCGTCTGCAACGCGAGCATGCCTCCCGAACACGTCGCCAAGCGATTATCGACGCAAAAAGAGCCACCGAGGTACGTGCAAGGCCCGAAGCCGCACGTGGCAATCGCGTCACCGAGGCACAGGAGCCCGACCGATGCGCAGTCGAATGTGCGCGTCAACTTGCCAGTACTACAGAACTGGAGCACAGCGCCTGCGCACGTGGACTCTCCCTTTCCGTTGGGCGGGTTGCATTTTTGTGGCTGCTGCCCCCCGTTCAAGCAGGCTGCAGCCCGTGCGCAATCTCCACCGGCGACCGCTAAGCATGCGAGCGCTGCCGCGTCGATTCTCTCTTTGACCTGCACGTCGGATCGATCAATTCCCTGCCAGGTCGCGAGGCATTGCAGCAACGAACTCCCCTCCGGGTAGACGAGATCGAGGCCGCAGCTCACGAAGGTGAGGCACGCGCGGGTTACGGTGTCTCCGGGCGGCGCCAGGTCGGGCGGCGATGGATAGTAGAGAGGGCGATCGCTGCAACCCGCCACGGCAAGCGCGAACGCGACTACCGCGGGAAGGCGCACGCGCCCTGCCAATGCAACCACTGGACCGCGACGCGCCCGTGCGAGATCGGTGGCTTGCACTGGGCGATCGTCAACTCCGTTGGCACACGAGTCAACCTCGTTGAAGCCGCAATGCCTGACCGTGTCGTACTCGGTGCGCTCTTCGGCATCGGCATCGGCATCGGCTCGGTGAACACGTACGAAGTGAAGCGGGTCGACACCGACCATTTGTCCGAGGCGTAGAGCCAAGGTCATCGTCTTCGCCCGCGCACCTACACGATCTTGCCGAGCGCTTTGGTCACACACTCGGGGTGCCATCGCCGACGGTGGCTCAGATCATAGACTGCGACGTCGCCCGCCATCACCAGACCGAGGCACTCGGGACAACCGCCGATCACCTCGGGGTTGAACGCCGCGAGCGCAGCACGCGCGCAGTTGGCGTGCCACATCCGGCCGGCGCTGTCCGTCATGTCAAGCTCGACGGCCAGGTGGCAGCGAGGGCACATCAGTTGGGCTTCATCCTGTCACAGGTGCGAGAGCAGGCTAATGAGAAGCACAGATAGGCCGCCGAAAGTAAGGAGCGCCGCGCCGAAGACGACAAGCGCGTCCCATCGCCTACTGGGCATAGGCCCGCAAGTCGATCGGCACGATCAGCATCGGCCTGGTCGGTGTCGAGTCCTCGAACATCTCTCGGGGCAGCGGATCGCGCTTCTCGATGCAGGGGCGGCATTGCATGCCGTCGATCTTGACCGGCGCGTTGAACTCGCGGCGGCAACGAGGACAGGTGTGAAGGTGCATACCTGATCATCGGCGATGGCAGACGAGCCTTGAGGTAACGCGGGCGTGAGCAGTGAGGCGTGGAACCAGAGCGTTCGATTCCCGGTGCTGTGCCCTCAAGTCTCTGGTGTGCCGGACCGATGAACGGTCATGCCCTATCTCCGCATCTGCCCGACCTGCGATCGTGAGTTCGTCCGCTCCGAGACGGTCATTCGATCCGACCGGGAGATCGCGGCGCCGACAGCCGACGATGTGCAGTGCTTGCGCTGCACCAAGCACCTCAGCGCCGAGTCACGCGACGCCGCGGATTCCATGGCGACCATGGGTTCGATCCCCGTGCCGGCGTGGGTGCTCGCGGGGAAGCGGTAGGTCTTCCGAGCCGGGCACTACGGCGAGGCGAAGCCGGACCCCGACCGCGACCGCTAGTTGTCCTCCCGCCCCTTCTGCGTAACGCCGGCCTTCACGTTGCTCTTGGTCTTCATGCTAGGTGTCCTCCCGGCCCTTCTGCGTGACGCTGCCGGCCTTCAGGCTCGTCTTGGTCTTCATGGAGGCGGCTAGTGCTCCACCCGGGGGGATAGCGCGGCGACTGCGGTCCGCGTCACTGCTCCACGCGTGTACCTCCCGCTGCAGCGTCGCCAGTTCTCCGATGCGCCGTTTGCCGAGGCACTCACGCGAGACGAGGCCGACCTCCATCTCCGCAGCGTTCAGCCAACTCGCGTGCTTGGGAGTGTAGTGGACCTTGAAGCGTCGCCACAGCTTGCGGCCGTCGCTGATTCCGAGCGCACCGACCAGCGACGATTCGGCGTGTGTGCTCAGGTTGTCCATGACGAGATGGATTCGCCGGGCACGCCGATATCGACGGGCAATTTTTCGCAGAGCTTGGGCAAACGCGTTGCCACTTCGATTCGCGGTGGCGTGTGTCAGTCTGCGGCCAGTGAGCGGCTCGACGATGCAGAAGATGTTTGCGGTCCCCTTGCGCACGTATTCATAGTCCCGTCGACGGACGCGACTGGCCTTCATCGGAATCCCCAGGCGCGCGTCGTCGTGCAACACGACTGGTCTCTCGTCGAGCACGACGACCGGACGGCTCGCATCATGAGGTCGCGCGTAGAGCCGCAGAACGTTTTCCATTCGCCCGACAAACTCACCGTCAATCCTTGGAACGCACCACATTTTTTTCCCGCCACGGTTTCAGGTCGTGGTGTTTCAAAACCAAACGGGCCTTTTCTCGTCCGAGCCTCTCGGCGATTCCTCGTCGGACTGCTTCCTGCGCGATCAGCAAGGTCGTCCACCGCGCGCGGCCCTCTGGCGGCGGCCCGCACACCATCGCGACGATCGCCGCCTCTTGCGGACTGTCGAGCATCGGCTTGCCTCCAGGCCGAGGATTGTCCGTCAGCGCTGCGTCGAGTCCGCGCTGGAGATACCGCTTTCCTACGCGCGAAATCTCTCGCACGTATCCACCGACGGCAACGGCGGTCTTCCGCGCCGACTGTCCCTGGTCCAGCAGCAGCAGCACCCGAACCCGTCGCCACGTGCGTGCAGTCATGAGCCCACGGCGCTGCATATTCCGCAGCTTGCTCCGATCTGCCGGCGACAGCTTCAGGCCGGAGAACCGCGCTGACTTCTTCATCCTGTCTATAGATCAGACCACGATCACGCGCGCAACTTCCAACGTGATCACAAACCCGCGGGTGAAGCACTAGTACTTGCCCGCTCCGTAACTGACGATGGCGCCGGACTTGATCTTCGTCTTGGTCTTCATCGTGGTCTCCTCGTTGGATGGAGACCTATAGAGCAAGCTCGAGGCCGCTTCCGTGAAGACCTCACGCGCTTTGCGAAGCAGCTGATGCTGACGGGGGATCCAAACGTCGAACGCCTGTACATCCACCTGGCCGAGGAGATGCGCGCGCTACTCGACCGCGCGCGCGTGGTGCGCGGTCTCGGCTTTGACCCCGCGCCCGGCATGGAAGATGAGCGCCCACGCTACAAGCGCGATGCTGACTTTGAGCGCTTCCGCGACCGGGCTGCACGGGCGCTCGACCAGGCGGCCGGACTCCTACAGAAAGCCCAAGACGACATTGTTGGGATCGAGCGCTGAGCGCGGGCAGCTCCGGATCATCGAGGTACAAATGATGATCACAAATCAGCGCGAGGATGTTTAGTAGGCAAGTTTTAAGGTTCCCTCCTCTATACCGCACGCGCGGCCGGGCATGCTTCGTTGAGCATCCTACAACTGAGGCGGATCGAATCCCGGCTTCGTGATCAGGTCGAAGGTTGCTTCGGAGAGATCCTCGGGGAACTCGGCGCCGACGATCCATTTGGCTTCGCCGGCCACGGGCGTGACGTGGCGCACGGCGCCGTCGAGCGAGAAGGCCGCGCCGGAGCCGTCGCGGATGCCGATGCGGATCGTGCTGCCGACGACGACTGGCTGCGTGGTGTAGAAGGACAGGCCGCGCAGGGAGATGTTGTGCCCCTCGACCCAATGAATGTCGCCCGCCGGCCCAATGCTGATGCGGCTGTGAAGAGGGATCCGCTCGTGCCGTCGCTGATTCCTTTGGTCCTCGTCCACCCGGTGATGCCTCCTCACGTCACGAGAACAGGAATCGATTGAGACCCCACGCTTCTTCCGCACGCAGGCCGCGGGTGAAGCGAACGCCGCCACCGTCTGGGCCCATCCAGCGCACTTCGGCTTCGACATCGATCGTGGTCGACGCGGGGGCGGGGAGCGTCAGCCGCAGCCTGAGCCGCGCGCCGTGGCGCAGAGGAAGCGTGGTCTCGATGAACATGCCGCTGTGGGAGATGTCTCGGGAGGTCGCGGCGCCGTCCAGCACGCCATCCAGCTCCACCTGAACGGGGATTCGGGCGGCGGCACGCGGTTCTCTTCGAGTCTCCGTCAATGCCCCACCCTCTGCCGCCAGAAAGTCCGCCGCGATGCAGGCGGTTCACAGCGACGACGGCACCGGCCACTGGGGAACATTTTACACCACTCCTCCGTCGAGCCGCAAGAGCGTAGTTCCGTTCATCCCGTGACAGTGGGGTCTTCAGTGGCTAAGAAGGAACCGATGCGAACAGGTGTCGCAGCGATACGGATAGCGCCGGAAAAACAAGGAGAGGATGCGCTCAAACCACCGCCTGTGCACTCGCTGGACGTCGTCGCCGCTGTTGCAACGAGGACAGATCGGGCCAGTGAACATCATTCTCCCCGCAGTGCCGAACAAGAAATGCTACCAGTGCTTTTCGTCGGGTCTCCATCGCGTGCCCGATACCCGGCTGGGAGCCTTGCCGTGCCAGCGCTTCGTCTCCTCTGGATCGGCCGGCTGCACCTTGGGCACACTGAGTCGACCCAGCCGGCGCCGCTCGCAGGAATTGCGGTCGTAAGGCGGACGAATAGCCATGTCCGTGCCTCCGTTGGTCACGTTGGCCACCCAGGATTCACGAGTTGCCGCCCGCTGGAGGACGCCGACGGCGCGCCTCACGGTACGTGACCACCGCCCGCGCAAAGCCCTTCAGCTCGCGACGAACCTCATTGCCTGCAAGGATCAGCCAGCGGATACTCACGACTGTTCCGCCCGCCAAGAGGCCGAGAACTTCCGAGTCGCTGAACTCCGCAACGCGAGTCCGAATCTGCCCGGCCTTGATTTCACGCAGTCGTTCGAGCGTACGCCTCCCCGAAGTCTCCATCATCAGCCCCCTCCACAAAAGACGACCCCTGAGCCGGGCGGAGGCTGCAGGGGGGACAGCGACCGACGCCCGGCTCGGGGCCAAACCAATAAGCCGCCTTCTACAGGCGTCGCCGCCTGCTCTTGGCGCGCCCATGATGCAGCTCTGCGACTCTGACCTCGATGGCAGGAAGCTCGCGCCGGATGTAGCTTTCGAGACGCGCAATCTGTTCCGTGGAAACCGCGAACATGTTGTCTCGCAGCACCTCGCGGGCAATTCCCCCGGGATCGATGCCCTGACCCGCGACGAGCCGCGCGGCGGCGGTCCTGCGTGCTTGCACCTCAAGCCGTTCCCAAGGCAGGTGGTCGTCGTGCGTCATCGAATCAACTGGTGTCAGTTTACCACCAATGAGGTCGAAGCGACAAGCCCCGCTATCTTCGCCGCGCCGGGCGCCTACGGACTACGAGGTTGGCGTCTTATCATCTTCCTTCAAGTCACTACTCGGGAGCACTGTTCCGGCACCCGCCGCCATTGGTAGGTCAGCTTGCCTCGCAAGAGCAACATATGCGTCGATCTGTTCACGTTCGTGAAGTCCAGTCGCTAGGAACTCGACTCCCACCTTGAAGTGTCCTCCTTCCCGGGTTGACCACACCACTCGAGACAACAAAATCAGGGGCGTTGCCCCGAGAACGACGTGCAACAGAACGAGCTCTCCGACGGCGACGTGCCGCTGCATCGTGAACTGAAGCCCTCCCTCCCCGATATTGTCAGCAAAGCTCACAGCCATTTCGGAAACTGGCGCATAGCCAAGCCGAAGCTTTGCAGTGACTCTCACATCTCTGCGTTCTTGTGGTGGAGGGCCGGGATCAGTCGCAGAGCGGTCCGTCAGTCTACTTCGCAGCTCACGCCAGCGAGCCTTTTCCGCATCATCGGCAGATCCCGCCGCGACCTTTGAACTGAGCGTGGTGAACTCGGCAAGATCATCAGGTGTTCCGCTCATTATTCCTCCCATCGCGTTAAACGACAGCCACCGGATCCTCTCCTGATTCTGCGCCTTCGGAACCACGCCGAGGTCAGCGACGGGGCTTGCTGCGTGCGACCAGCTTGCCCAGCCGATCGCAGGCGCGCTCGTCGGGCGCATTGCAGGCGCGCTTGAGGCGGCGAATCGCGGGCGATTCTTCGCTCGGCTCGCGCGCGGCGGGTGCGCTGCCAACTTGCTGGCAGGCGCGCTTATGGCCGCCATCGCAGGCGTGCCTGTAGAGCTCGGCGGCGCGTTCCGGATCGCGCGGCACGGCACGTCCGCGCGCGTAGAAGGTCGCCAGGTTGTAACAGCTGCGCGCGTGGCCCGCGTAGCACGCTTGGTGGTAACGTGCGGCGGCCTGCGCCTCGTCGCCCGCGTGCAGGGCCTGCACCGCCAGCCGGAAGCAGCTGCGGGCGTGGCCGGCTTCGCAGGCGCGCGTCAGCTGCTCGTCCGCGCGCACGATGCCCGGCAAAAGGGCGCTCAGCGCGAGCACCGCCACAATCCCCCACGCTCGCGGCACGAGCTCATTGTCCAACAAATCGCGCGACGAGAATAGCGCTACTCCTGATCAGGTAGTCAAACTTCATACCTTCACCTCTCCCTTCCAGGGCGACGACCTCGAAAGCGGCGCGCCGCAACCTATGGAGACAAGCCGCACCATCTTGCGCGCGTTTCCCGGTTGAGCGTACGATTACGAGGTGCCTCGTTCTCGTCGGAAGACTGGTGGTGGGCCTGGTCGCGGGAATCGATGCAAGAACCTCTATCGGTTCATCCGCCTGCGCCTCGGGGATGAGCCGTCGGACCGCGAGATCGCGCGCCGCTGGTCGATGGAATGGAAGAGCTTCGTCGCCCTGAAGCATGGCCGACGGCAGATCCCCCGACTGCCTGACCTCGACGAGCTGGCGTCGATTCTCGCCGTGGAGCCGGGCTTCGTGTTTCAGGTGGCGCGCGGTTTTCCCGCCGAGGAGGTCGCCGGCCTCCTCGCTCGCGAGCATCGGTTGAGGGCGGTGCTCGACCGAGTCACCGATGCCGTATTCACAATCGATCGAGGCGGCGTCGTCCAAGACGTGAACCAGCGCTTCTGCGAGATGACCGGGCGGACTGCCGCCGAGCTGGTCGGGCATGCCTTGGTGGACGTGATCGCGCCTGAATCGACCCCTGCGCTGCTCGCCGCAATAGCGGCAGTGGCCCGTGACGGCAGCGCCAGCGGGCTCGAGCTGGTCGTGCGCGCGCCAAACGGAGTCGAGCGATTGCTCCAGCTCGATGCGACGCGGATCTCGGGGCCGAATGCCGAGATACTCGGTGCCCAGGCGATCGCCCGGGACGTCACCGGCCAGCGCCAGCTGGTGCGCTCTCTCGATGAACAGCGCCGCGCGCTCCAGGTCATCTTCGACGGCATCCCCGCCGCCTGCATCCTCTTCGAGTCGAGCGGACGGATCTCGGCGGCGAACCCGCTGGTCGCAAGCGTGTGCCACGTGACCGCGGCCGAGATGCTCGGCCGGGACGCTACTGCAGTGTTCGGAAACCCCGGTCCGACGGGCTGCCCGGTGACCCGATCGTTCATGACGGCAAAGGTCGAGCAACAGGTCTCGTGGATGACCAACAAGCTCGGACAGCACGTGTTCGTCCATCGTACGGCCGGGCCGATCCTCGTCGACGGCAAGGTCGACAAGGTGATCGAAATCCTGGTCGACGTGACAGACCAGATTCAACGTGGGGACCTTCGCGTGCTCGCCTTCTGGCGCGGCCAGCCTGATCAAGAGGCGAATGAACGCCGCTCGTTTCCGCGCATCCCGGTCCTATTTTCCGCCGACTGCCGGATCGCGCGTCGGAGGCACAAGGCGACCGTCGAGAACCTGAGCGCCAACGGTCTATGCATCCAGACGGATACACACATCCCGAAGGGTACCGTGATCGAGTTCGAGTGGGCGCTGCCCTCCGATGGAGTCGCGGTGCGCGCGACGGGTGTCGTGGTCTGGACGCGCAGGCCTGCCGTCGGCCGGCCTGGAGGCGCTGGCGTAATGTTCCGGTCGATCGCGCCTCCTGCCCTGGCGGCCCGCGAAGGAGAGAAGCGATCCGCTTGACAGATGTGCCGTTGGTGGTGGAGTTTTGACACCACCTGATGCCGTCGCCCCGACGACTCGTCGTCCTGATCGTCTCAGGCGATCCGACCAGAGCGCGCCACATGGCCCGGCTCATCGAAGGCTATCATGACGTGCGCATGGCCGAGTCCGTGCCTGCAGCGACGGCGGAAGTGAAGCGCAATCCGCCTGACGTGCTCCTTTCGGACTACGATCTGGGGTCGCTGACCGGAGAGGAGTTGCTGCAAATCGTGAGCAGCTTTTTCCCAAGAGTGCGTCGCGTTCTCGTGGCCGGTAGCGGCGACCTGTCCGAATTTCGGGCTCTCGTTTCGACGGGACTGGCGCACGCCGTCCTGGCCTCGTACCAGGACGCTGGCGCGCTGCTCGACGCCGTCGAGGGCACTCATGAAGGTTGACCCCGGCTACTTCGGGCTGGCTCTGTCGACGACGCGCGACGAGTTCGTGTCGCGCCACCCGCTCCTATTCTTGTTCGGAATTGCCCGGTTGACGGAGTTCGGCGACGTGTCGACGACGCGCGTGATGCACGTGATGAGCGATCACACCGCGCCCCTCAGGATTCCCGGCGGCGCCGAACCGATCTCGGACCTCGAGGAGGAACCGCTCATCCTGGCGGTCCGGAAGACGCGTCAGAAGCACACGGGCCTCATCTCGGTCGGCAGGATCGATCTCAATGACATCGTCCTGTGCGATCCGCTGATCTCGAAACTCCACGCCCACTTCAGGATCCATCCTGACCGGGTCGAGCTGGCTGATGCCGGGTCTTCAAACGGCACGTTCGTCAACGAGCGCGGGATCGGCCAGCATTCAGTTAGCGTTGTTCCCGGCGATGCGATCCGATTCGCGCAACTCGCCTTCACGCTTTGCACGGCGGCGATGTGTTGGGATCGAGTCCATGGCGTCACGTAGAGCGCATGACGGACCCACCATGGAGGCAATAGATGGCCCGAGCCGCTGAATTCATAGAACTGGCGCTCAAGAGCACCGAAGCCGAATTCATTCGGCGGTGTCCATTCTTCTTTCTTCTCGGCGACGCGATAGTGGCGCGACCCGATGGGCCTCGGGACGTCGACGCCTTCTCGGCGACCGCCACTGATCCCGGCGACTGGGGAACTGACGACACCGAGGTGCGAGACCCCGTCGAGGCGAAGGCGAGCAGCCCCCTGGTACTCCCAGTGCGCAAGGTGCAGGAGAACTTCCCTTCGATGATCACAGTCGGCCGAACGCGCAACAACGATATCGTCCTCGACGACACTTCGGTCTCCAAGTTTCACGCGTACTTCAAGCTGGTCGAAGATCGTGTCGAACTCGCCGACGCCGGCTCCCTCGCCGGTACTTGGATTGGCGAGAAGCGACTCGTTCCGAAGGGACCAGCCTACGTGGTCACTGCAGGCGACATCGTACTATTCGCCCACCAGGAGTTCCAGTTCATGGACGCCGGAGCTTGCTGGGTGCGTGTGCACGCACTCCTGGGCGGCGCGCCAACATGATGTCGCGCGAGGCCAGGGTCGACTCCCCATGCGTCAATTTGTCGCAGAACGGATGTTCCGTCTCGCAAGGGGTCGGTCACCGGACGACAATGCCGCACGCACCCGAGATCGGATCGGATCTCCGGAGAAGAATCCTGCATGAGCGGTCAAGCGGTCGGTACGCAGGCGGGCCTGCAGGACTTCTGGAACACCTACGACGCGCACTATGACGAGATCATCGCCGAAACGCTGCGCGCGGTCCATGACCACAGCGAGTTCGGGCCGGTCATGCGCGCGATCCCGATCGATCAAATGGCGGCCCAGAACCGTGGGTCGCGCGAGCTTCTGAAGAGTGCAAACTTCGGGCTCCTTGCGACAGCTTCCAAGAACTCCAAGCCGTCCATGACAGGCATCATCAGATCAAGCAGGATGACCGCTGGCGGTTGACGCGTGGCGAGAAGGTCCGCCGTGGCCGGGCCTGTCAACTCTCGCTTGCTGCTCTCGGCGCGTTTGATGCGTGAGTCCTAAATCAAGAAGCGCCGTAGCCGACCGCGGCGACCGGAATGGTCTTGAGAATCAGCTGGAGATCGCCGCTGATCGACCAGCTGTCGATATATTGCAGGTCGAGTTCCATCCACCTATCGAAGCCGATGCGGTTGCGCCCGCTGACCTGCCAAATGCACGTGAGTCCCGGCGTGACGCTCAGCCGCCGTCGCTGCCACGGCTCGTATTTCGCCACCTCGGCCGGAATCGCCGGGCGCGGGCCCACCAAGCTCATCTCGCCGCGCATGACGTTGAACAACTGCGGCAGCTCATCGATGCTCAGCTTGCGCAGCACGCGGCCGATGGCCGTGACGCGCGGATCGTGCTTCATCTTGAACACCGGCCCGTCGGTCTCATTGGCCGCTTGCAGTTGCGCCCGCTGGGCCTCCGCGTCGACGATCATGGAACGGAACTTGTACATCGCGAACGGCCGCCCGTGCCGCCCGCAGCGCATCTGGCGAAAGAAGATCGGACCTCGCGAGGTCAGCCGGATGGCTATGGCCGTCGGCAAGAGAACGAATGGACCGAGCACTGCCAGCCCGAGAGCAGCGCCGCCCAGGTCGATCGCGCGTTTGGCCGCCAGACGCCACGACGGTGCCGGCGTCGAGCGGTAGGCCACCATCGGCTGACCGTTCAGCGACTCCAGCTCCACCCGGCCAATCGCTGCCGCCGGCAGCGACGGCAGCAGCCACACCTCGATGCCCTCGATCTCGCAGCAGCGCAGCATCGCCGCCACCTTGGTCGACGGCGCGCCGTCGGTACACAGGATTACGCAGCCGACCGAACGTTCGTGCAGCAACCGCCGCAGCTCGACCACGCTCTGTCGATTGACATCGATCCTTCCCGACAGCTTCAACCCGCGCGCCGCACCCATACCGATCACGCCCGCCCAATGCAGGTTGGATCGCGCCGTGCCGATCACCACCACCGCCCGCTCCACCGTCTCGCCGATGCGCGCTGCCAAACTCCGCCTCACCACCAGCGACAGGGCCACCCCGAGCCCAAGCGGCACGATCGCCACCCCGCGCCCGAGCAGCCAGAAGGCTGCCAACCAGATCGCGCCATCGACCAGACGCTCCGCCTTGCGCCGCCGCTCGGCATCCGAGCGCAACAGCGACCTCCGCGGCTGCTCTCGCGCCGCCGGGTCCACGACGCGCTGTGTGGCGAGACGATTCGTGCTCATGTGAAATCCATCGGCGCCGCTCATCCGAACTTGAGCCCTCAAGCTCGTGCTCGTTCCGCCGATGCCCGGTCATGCAAGCGATCCTCATGTTCGCCTGGCTGGCCAATGCGCCCCCTCCCAGTCACTTCGCTGACGAGGCCGCCAGCCTCGCGCGCGACCTCAACGAAACGAAAACGCGGCTGCACCTACAAAGGAGCAAGCTCTCGACGCTCTCGCGCGAAGCGTCGCCGCGGCCGGCCGAGCTCGCGCGCGGTGACGCGACCCTGGTCATCATGGGCGACGCGCCGGTGCTCTCGGAGTTTCGCCCGCTGCATTGCAGTTACCAGGTCGACGGCGTCCAGGTGTTCGCCGGCCCGCCGGCGCGCGCGATCTTCCGCGGCGTGCTCGCGCCCGGCGTGCACACGCTCACCGTCGAGGTCGTCTACGAAGGACACGGCGGCGTCGTCTTCTCCTATCTGAACGGCTATCGCATCACCGCCCGCTCCGGCTTCATCTTTCGCGCGCTCGGCGGCCAGCTCACGCGGCTCGACGTGGCCGCGTTCGACCGCGGCGTGCTCAGCGACGGCAGGGTGGGGCTCTCAGTCAGCGCCGCCTCAAGTCCGGACCTGTCCCGCCGATGACTCCAAGCAAGGAGCGACCCATGCGACGAACCGCCGTCATTGTATTCCTGCTTCTCGGCCTGAGCGGTCCTCTCCACGCCAGCGCGCATGTGACGCCCGACACCCGCACGCCGGCGATCGATCGCGCCGCGGCGACCATCCGCGTGGCGATCTACCTGCAGCAGATCGACGCGCAAGCCAAGGCGCTGCAGGCGCTCGCCGCCGACGCCTATCGTCAGGGTGCAGCCATTCGCCTCAGCTGCCTCAGCGGCAAGCTGGCCGAAGCCAACGCTACGGCGAGCACCGCGCACCAGCTCAGCGACAGCTGGTCGCGCGCACAGCGGAACCCTGCGTTCGGTCGCCGCTCGCTGGCGCGCTTGCAGGAGCTGGCTGTCCTAACCGACGCCGACCTCACGGACGGTCGGGCCTGCCTCGGCCGCAAGGAGGCCGCGATCTCGTTCATGTCGTCGACCGCCGCCATCCATGACGAGGCGGTCGCGCCGCTGTCACCCGCGACCGCCGGATCGGACGAACGGATGGGCGAGCTCCGCCGCCCGCCGCTTGCCAGCCCCTACTGACACGCATGCAAAACCCCATCATCAGCACGCTCCTCGTCATCGCGGTCGCTGCGCTGCCGTCTGCCGCGCGCGCGGATCTGCCGGAGCTAAGCCTCGCCTTGCCCTACTCCTCGTCGGTGTCGAACGCCGGTCCCGGCTTCAAGCTCGGCAGCACGCCGCTGGTGTTGCACACCGGCGTGGCCACCGAGGTCGGCTACGACAGCAATGTGCTGTACGACCCGGTGCCGGTGGCCGGCGCGGTCATGCGGCTCCGCGCGCACGCCGCCCTCGAGACCGTGAGCTACCGGGCGCCCGACGGTGAGACCGAGTCCGTGCCGCCGGTGGTGGCGTTTCGCCTCGGCGCGCAGGTGGAATATCGTGAGTACCTCACCGCCAGCAGCCAACTGCAGGCCAGCCGCAACTTCAACGTGCTGGCCGACACCAGCGCCACTCTGTATCCGCGCGGGCGGATCTCGCTGACCCTTTCGGATGCGTACGCGCGCACCAGCGATCCGGTCAACGTCGAGAACACGCACAACGTGGTGCGCGACCTCAATCGCTTCGGCGTGGTCGGGCGCTGGCGCGCAAACGGCGGCTCGCTGGAGCTGAGCTTGGGCGACATCGTGCACGTCAGCTACATGGGGGAGAACGCGCACTACGCGTTCGCCAGCTCCTACGGCACCGAGGCGCAGGCGATCGCACGCTGGTGGATCCTGCCGCAGACCAGCGTCGCGCTGAGCGTTCGCGCCGGCTATTACCGCTATCCCGACAATCCGTCGCAGGACTCGGCGCCAGTGCGCGTGCTCGCCGGCGGCAGCACGCTTCTTACGAGCTGGCTCGGCGCATCGGCGTCGGTTGGCTATGGTAACTCGTTCAACCAGCAGGGGCCCTCGTACAACAACGCGATCGGATCGGCGGAGATCGACTTCTACTTGCCGTGGGCGGCCAAGCTGCTGGCGCGCTACGAGCGCGAGTTCTCTCCGTCGGTGTTCGCCAACTTCTATCGCGACGATCAGTTCGCCGTCGCGTACAAACAGCCGCTGGTGGCGCACCTGTCGGCCACGCTCGCCGGCGCGATCTATCTGCGTACGTTCGAGGGGCTGATCAGCCCGGCGTTAATCAACGCGGTCTCCTACAGCTCGACGACTCACACGGGTCCGATTTACGAGGCGCGCGCCGAAATCAACGTGCAGCCGATCCGGTGGCTCTCGTGCGGCGCGGCCTACACGGTGCAAGCCGACACCACCGACTTTGTCTTTCACTATGCCTCGTTCTCGACGGCGGATCGGTATCTCAAACACAGCGTCTTCGGGAGGATCGATGTCGCGTATTAGGCCGATGGGGTTGGTGGCGCTGGCGTTGGCGGGGGCGTGCGCGGCGCCGGCGCAGGCGGTGCGGGCGAAGACGCCGGTGCCGGTTGTCGAGTCGAGGCTGTCGGCGGACGTGACGCGGCTGGCGGAGATCGCGCAGATCGATGTCGAGAGCCAGGAGCAGTTGGTACGCGTAGACGCGCTGGCGGCGCGCGTGGCCGCCTTGCAGGCGGAACTGGCCGGCGCGCTGTCGCAAGGCGCGTCGCAGAGAGAGGCGAAGGCGACGGTGGCCGGCCAAGAGGTGCGGGTGCGGCTTTCCGACGATCTGATGTTCGCTGCCGGCAGCGCGCGGATCACGCGGCGCGGACGGGTCGCGCTCGAGCGGGTCGCAGAGGTGCTGCGCCGCTCGCCCGTCGAGCGGGTCGAGGTGGCCGGGCACACCGACAACGCGCCGATCGCGCGCAAGTATGTCGACAACTGGGATCTGTCGATGACCCGAGCGCGGGCGGTGGTCGTGTATCTGATCGCGCACGAGGTCGAACCGCGGCAACTGCGGCTGGTCGCTTACGCCGACACGCAGCCGCTTGCGCGCGAAGACTCGAACGAGGCGCGGACGCGCAATCGGCGCGTAGAGCTGTTGATCGCGCCCGAGGTGGTCGCGCAGCGCACGGCGGCGCGCGCGCGATGAACGCGGGTTGGGCCAGGAGCGGGCTCGACGGCGCAGTAGTGCTGGCTGTCGCCGGTGCGCCGGTTGTCGCGGGCGCGTCGCGGCCGGGCACGGCGCTCGGGTTGGCCGCGCTCGGCGCGGTCGCGCTGCTGCTCACCACGATGGCGGCGGATAGACGCGGGCGGGCGATCGCGCTGGCGCCGGTGGCGCTGCCGCTGATGGCCATGTCTATCTGCACCCTTGCACAACTGATCCCGCTGCCGGGCGGGGCGCGAATGCTGCTCGATCCAATCGGCGAGCGCACGCGCGCGCTCGCGCTCAGCGGGCTCGGCGACGCTGCGTCTTGGCGGCCGCTCACGGCGGATGTGGCGGCTACGCTGCATCAGGCGGCTCGGCTGACCGGGTTGACCACCCTGTCGCTCGCCCTTGACTGGTTCGCGGCGGGCAGCGGGCGGCGGCTCTTGTTGCACGCGCTCGCCGCCGGCCTCGTCGCCGCGGCGCTGGTTCCAGTGCTCGATCTCGCCGGCCTGGATCTCCCCGCCGCCCTTGTGCCGCCGGCGCATCGCTGGCTTGCGCTCTCGTTCGCGAACGCCAATCACGCGGCGTCGTTGTGCGCGCTCGTGCTGCCGCTCCTGCTGGCGCAGGCGGCCATCGGGCGCGGCGCGCACGCGCTCGGGTGGCTCGTGCTCGCGGTGGTCGCCAACCTGCTGGTCGTGGTCACGCTTTCGCGAGCCGGCATCGCAGTCGCGCTGTTCGGCGAACTGGTGACGATCGCCTGGCTCGGCGCCGCATCGGGCTGGGGTACTCGGGCGCGCACGCTCGGCGCTGCCATCGCCGCGGCGGCGTTCGCCGGACTGGTCGCGTGCGGCGACTTGCTCCAGGCGCGCTTCGCCGAGTTGGTTCACGGCGCGCAGACCGGCCACGTCGACCGCCTCCTACTGGCGCGTGACGTATGGAGCATGGTGCTCGCGCATCCATGGACCGGCGTCGGGCGCGGCGCGTTCGCGCTGGCGTTTCCCGCCTACAGCTCGCTCGGCGGGCGTATGCAGTTCGCGTTCGCGGAGAATGAGTATCTCCAGTTGTTGGCCGATTTCGGCCTGCTCGGCGCGGCGCTTGTGTGCGCCGCCGCGGCGGTCGCGGTGTGGCGCACCGTGCGCGGCGTGCGCTCGCCGGTGCGAATCGCGGCGACGATTGGCCTCGGCGCGCTGGCGCTGCACGGTGCAGTGGACTTCAGCTGGGAGACGGGCGGCGTTGCGGTCGCAGCGATGGCGGTGGCGGCGTTGGCTGCGCCGCCGCGCGGGCTCGGTCGTGTTCCATTGCCGGCGGCGATTGGCGGCGCCCTGGTCACGCTCGCCCTCGTCGCTCTCGCCACCTCCGGTCTGGGCCGCACCAGCGAAGAGGATGCCGACAGCGCCGCCGCTGCGCTGTCGGCGCGCCGTCCCGCCGCCGAGGTTGTCGCACTCGTCACGGCGGCGATTCAACGCCACCCCTCCGACGGTTATCTAGCCGACCTCGCCGCTGCGGCCCTGATCCGCGCGCGTGATCCGGCGAGCCTCGGATGGCTCGAGCGTGCGCTCATCCTTCGCCCCAACGATCCAATCGCGCACGCCCTGACTGCCCGCGTTCTCGCGTTCGGCGGCGCAAAGTCGCAAGCAGCCGGCGAGCTCGCACTCGCCTTTGCCGGCGATCCGGCATCGTACCTGGAGCCGCTCAGCGTGCAGGCGCTCGATGTCTTCCCCGACGATCGCGACGCGACGCTCCTGGCATCGGCGCTGCCCACCGTCGACGTGGCGCACGCGGTCGGCGCGCGATTGGGTGCCGCCGGTCGTTGGCCCGCGCTCGCGGTGATCGCGCGCCGCGGCCTCGATCTCGACCCAAACGACGTCACCCTCCATCGCTACCTAACCCGCGCCGCGCTCGAGCAAAGATAGTGGTGGCGCGCGTGCGTCACGCCTTGGTCGCCGGGCGTTCGAGCCCGCTCGCACGCGGCTCGGCGCAGATGCTGGTCGGCCAGCTGGCGCGCACCGGCGTGCAGGCGATCTACTTCGTACTGCTGGCGCGCTCGCTCGCGCCCGCCGGCTACGGCGCATTCGTCGGCGTCCTGGCGCTGGTCTCCATCGCCGCGCCGTTCGCCAGCCTCGGCGGCGGCAACCTGCTCATCAAGAACGTCGCGCGCGACCCGACGCGCGCCGCGACTGCTCTCGGCAACGCGTGGCTGCTCGTGGTCACCTCCGGCACGCTGCTGCTCGCGCTGGTGCTCGCCGGCGCGCACCTGGCGCTGCCGCCGGAGACGTCGCTCTCGCTCGTGCTGGTGGTCGGCGCGGCCGAGCTTCTGTTCGCACGGTTCCTCGACGTGTGCAGTGCAGCGTTTCAGGCGCAGCGACGGCTGGCGCGCACGTCGATGCTGCAGCTCTCGCTCAGCGTCTGCCGCCTAGCGGGGATCGCGCTGGTCTGCCTCACGGCGCGCACGCCGACGCCGCTCGTTTGGGGCGGGTGCTATCTGGCCGCCACTGTCCTTGCTGCGGCGTTTGGCGGGGCGCTGGTGCTGCGCGAGCTGGACGCGCCCAAGCTGGACCTATACCGCCTGCGCGCCGAGCTTGGCGAAGGCGCGCTGTTCGCCGTCAGCCTCTCGGCGCAGAGCCTCTATAACGACCTGGACAAGACCATGTTGGCTCGTCTCTCCGGTTTTGGCTCCGCCGGCATCTACGGCGCGGCGTACCGCATGCTCGACGTCGCATTCCTGCCCATCCGCTCACTCCTGTTCGCCTCCTACGGAAGTTTTTTCAAGCACGGGGTGCGCGGGATCGGCGGCACGGTGGGCTTCGCGCGCAGGCTGGTGCCGCTGGCGGTCGCATATTCTGCCGCAAGCATGCTCGCGTTGATGGTCACGGCGCCCTTGGTTCCGCTGGTGCTGGGCCCGCGCTTCGCCGAGGTGGTGCCGGCGCTGCGCTGGCTCGCGCCGCTCATCGTCTTGCGCGCGGTTCACTACTTCGCCGCCGATGCGCTCACCGGCGCCGGCCGCCAAGGACTGCGCAGCACGGCGCAGTTGATCGTCGCCGCGGTCAACGTCGGGCTCAATCTGTGGCTGATCCCCGCCCACGGCTGGCGCGGCGCAGCGTGGGCCAGTCTGGCCTCGGATGGCCTGTTGCTCGTGCTGCTCTCGGCAGCGGTCCTCGTCTTGCATCGAGCCGAACGCGCCCATGCGACCTGAGCCAACATTCGCCGAAAAGGCCTTTACCGTCCTCGCATTGATGCTTTCTAGCGGGGCAGTTGTGGCGCTGTGGCGTCAAACAAATGACGCCGCGCCCGACCTCGTTGACGGCGACCCGCTCATGCAGGTCGTGCTGTTCGGCGTGTACGCGGTGAGCCTGGTCCTGCTGGTGCTGCGCTGCCCCGGCTTCGCGGGCGCACTCGGCCGCGAGCGCTTGTTGCTGCTCTTCCTAGCGCTGGTGTTCGCCTCCATAATTTGGTCTGACGCGCCCGACCTGACCGCGCGGCGCGCGTCCGCGCTGGCGGCGACGACGCTCCTTGGCGCCTATCTGGGATTGCGCTATTCGCTGCGCGAGCAGGTCGACTTATTGGCGATCGCCCTCGGCCTCGTCGCCGTCCTCAGCCTTGCCACCGGCCTGTTCCTGCCTGCCTATGGCATTTCCGACGAGGCCTACGACGGCGCGTGGCGCGGCGTATTCGTCCACAAGAACCAGTTCGGGCGCATGATGGCGCTCACCGGCGTGGTCGGCTGGCTGCTGGTGCGCCGTCGCGGCGGCGCGCGGCTGGTCGGCGCGGCGATGATGGTCCTGGCCGGCGCGCTGATCTCGCTCGCGCAGTCGCGCACGTCGCTGTTGATCTATGCCAGCGTGGTCCTCGTTGCGCAGTTGGCACGCGTTCGCACGTCGCGGTGGCGCGCGCTGCTGGTTGGCGGCACGGTCGCCCTGGTGACTGCCGCCACCGCGTTCATCGACGGGGAAGCGATCTTCGGTGCGCTCGGCCGTGACTCGTCGCTCACGGGGCGCACCGGCCTGTGGGAAATGGCGGTAGAGATGATCTCCCAGCGGCCGCTGCTAGGTTACGGCTACGCAGCGTTCTGGCGCGGCTGGGAGGGAGCGTCCGCGTACGTGTGGCAGATCGCCGGCTGGGAGGTTCCGCATGCGCACAATGGCTATCTCGATCTATGTTTGAGCGTAGGCGTGGTCTCGACGGTAGTGCTCCTCGCCGGCCTGCTGGTAACCGCGCGGCGCGCGCTGACGGCGCGCACGACCGATACGCCCGAGCAGATCTGGCCGCTGGTCTATCTCGCCTTCACGTTGCTGTCGAATCTCACCGAGAGCGCGCTCGCCGCGCAGAACAGTGTCTTCTGGGTGCTCTACGTGGCGGCCGTCGTTACCGTCGGGCGCCAGGCGCGCGCGGTGGCCGCGTGACGCCCGAGGTCTCGGTCCTCGTTTGCACCTATCGCCGCCCCGCCGCGTTGACCGCGTGCCTGGAGAGTCTGCTCGCGCAGTCGAGCGAGCGTCGTCGCGAGGTTGTGGTGGTCGACAACGATCCGGCGCGCAGCGGCGAGGCCGCGGTCGCGTCGCTGCGCGCGCGCTTCGACCGGACAGGTATGGCGCTGGTGTACGACTGCGAGCCAACCCCCGGCATCGCCTCGGCGCGCAACCGCTCGGTGGCCCTGGCGCGCGGCGAGCTGCTCGCGCTCCTCGACGACGACGAGACGGCCGAGCCCGGCTGGCTGGATCGCCTGCTCAGGCCGCTCGACGACGCGGGAGTGGACGGCGTGTTTGGCCCGGTACTGCCGCGCTTCCCACGGGGGTTTCCACGGTACCTCGTCACGAGCGAGCTTTTTCAGCGGCCATCGTTCGCCGACGGTGAGCGCGTGCCCGAGACCGCATGCAAGACCGGTAACGCCGCGCTCAGGCGGCGTGCGCTGTCCGAGCGGCCGGGGCCGTTTCAGCCGGCGGTCGGTCGCATGGGTGAGGACACCGAGCTGTTTGCCTGGCTGGCGCGGCGCGGGTGTGTGTTTCGCTGGTGCGCGGACGCAATCGTGCATGAGGAGCAGGAGGCGGTGCGCGGCCGGTGGCGCTGGCACCTCGCGCGGGGCTTCTGGTCGGGGCGTAGCTGGGCGTATCAGCTGCTGGTCGACAAACCGGGCTGGCGCGGGCGGGCGCTCACCATTGCGTCGGTTGGCACAGGCTCGATCAAGCTGATCGCGCGCGCTCTCGATCAGCGCGACAATCCGCGCGGCGCGGTGCTCTTCCTCTTGCGCGGGCTCGCGTCTCAGGCGGGCAAGCTCGCGCGCCTCGCCGGCCGTTGAGAGCGCTGCTCGCGATCGCAGTCTTGCTTACGGCGGCCCGCGCGCCGGCCCAAGAGCTGTTCGTCGCCACGGACGGCAACGACGGCAACCCCGGCACGCGCGAGCATCCGCTCGCCACGTTGGAAGCCGCGCGTGACGCGGCGCACGCGCTGCATTCGCGGACCGTGACTGTGTGGCTCCGCGGCGGCGTCTACCAGCGCGATGCATCGTTCCGTCTCGGCGCCGCCGATTCCGGCTCGGTCTACCGCGGCTTTTCCGGCGAGCAGGTGCGCCTGGTCGGTGGCCGCGAGCTGAAGCACTTTACGCCGCTGACCGATCCGGGCGCGCTCGCGCGCTTGCCCGTCGCGGCGCTGACGCACGTGCTCGAAGCCGACCTGGCCGCGGCCGGCATTCACGACCTCGGCACGCGGGCGGCGCGCGGTTTTCGCCGCGCGGTGAAACCGGATGCGCTCGAATTGTTCTTCGGCGATCGGCCCATGCCGCTGGCGCGCTGGCCGAACGACGGCTGGGGCCGCATCGTCGCTGCGCCGGGAGTCGGCCGCATACAATACGCCGAGGCGCACGCGGAGCGCTGGCGCGCGGCCGACGCCTGGCTGCATGGCTACTGGAGCCGCGACTGGGCCGACTCCTACGAGAAAGTCGCCGCCATCGATCCGGCGCAGCACGAGCTCACCACCGTGGCGCCGCACGGGGTGTACGGCTATCGCGCCGGCCAGCGATTCGTCGCGCTCAATCTGCTCGAGGAGCTCGACGAGCCCGGCGAGTGGTACGTCGATCGCGCCCGGGGCAAGCTCTACTTTTGGGCTCCGGCGCCGCTGGCGACCGTGCGGGCCTTCGTGTCCACGCTCGGCGATCCCCTCCTGGTCCTGGACGGTACCAGCAACGTGACCGTGCGCGATCTGGTGATGGAAGTCGCGCGCGGCACGGGAGCCGCGATCATCGGCGGCGCGCACAACCGTTTCGTCGGCTGCACGGTGCGCAACGTCGGCGGTGTCGGCATCATCGTCGACGGTACCGACAACGGCGTGATCGACTGCGAGGTCACCGGCGTCGGCGAAGACGGCATCCAGCTCCGAGGCGGCGACCGGCGCACGCACGTGCGCGGCGACAACTTCGTGCTGGACTCTCGCGTGCACGGCTACGCCCGCGTCGTCCGCACCTACACGCCGGCGATTCACGTCTGGGGCGTCGGCAACCGCGTCGCGCACAACCACCTCAGCGACGCGCCTCACATCGCGGTGCTGCTGCACGGCGACGATCACACCGTCGAGCACAACGAGATTGATCATGTCTGTCTGGAGACGAGCGACGCGGGCGCAGTCTATCTCGGCCGCGATCCCAGCGAGCGCGGCAACGCGATCCGCGACAACTACTTTCACGATCTCGGCACCGGCGCGGACGTGCGCGCGGTCTATCTCGACGACTTCGCCAGCGGCACGGAGATCTCCGGCAACCTCTTCGAGCGCGTGGCCGGAATCCTGGTCGGCGGCGGGCGCGACAATCGCATTGTCAATAATCTATTTCGCGAGGCGAGCCCCGCCGTGATCATCGACGCCCGCGGGCTGACCTGGGCCCGCGGCAGCGCCGTCCGCCCCGCCCGCGGCCTGCCGCGCGGCAACCAACTGGTCGGCAATCGCTGGGACGGCGGGCGCTGGCTGGAGCTGCGCGATCACCTCGACCCGGGGTTGGTCGATGAGCGCGGCACGATCGACCTGAGGATGAAGCGCGAGTTGGACGTCAGGTAGCGGCGCCACAAGCGCCGCGGCTCCGCGGCAAACCGAAACGCCCACTCCACCCCGGTCCGTTGCGCCCACCTCGGCGCGCGCTTGACCGTGCCGGCGTGATAGTCGAACGCCGCGCCGACGCCGAGCAGCACCGCGCGCAGGTGCTCGCGGTGACGCTGCATCCACAGTTCCTGCTTCGGGCAACCGAGGCCTACGAAGGCCGCACCCGCGCCGGAGCGGTTGATGCGTTCCAACACTTCCGGCTCCTCGAGCGCGACCTCGGCGCGGAACGGCGGCGCGTAGGTTCCAGCAATTCGCAGCGCGGGAAAGGCAGTCTGCAGCTTGGAGGTCAGCGCGGCCAGCACAGGTGGCGTGCTGCCATAGAGGAAGATCGATTGCCCCGCGCGTGCCGCGTGGGCGCAATAGCGCCACATCAAGTCGGGCCCGCTGAGGCGCGGCTGGCCGACGAAGCCAGCGCGGCGCAGCTGCCATGCCACCGGCATGCCGTCGGGCAGCGCCAGGTCCGCGCCGTCCAGCGCCGCAGCGAAGCGTTTATCTTGGCTTGCGGTCACCACCGAATGCACGTTGGTCAGGCAGACGTAGCGTGACTCGCGACGCGTAGCCCAACCGGCGATGCGCTCGACCGCGGCCCCCCACGACATCGCGTCGATGAAGGTTCCTTGCACGCGCGCACCTACCCGCCTCATCTTGGTCATGCTGCGGCCTCCTCGTGGTGTTGGGCGCCGCACGCCTCGGCGTAGATCCGGAGCAGCTGGCGGTAGTTGACCTCCGGCGTGTAGCGCGTCTCGTATTCGGCGCGCGCGCGCCGGCCCATCTCGCGCAGCTCGCCTGGGTGGGTGTCCGCCCAAAGGAGCTGCTCGGCGAGCGCGTCGGACGAGCCGGGTTCGAACAGCAGTCCCGTGCGGCCGTGCTCGATCAGATCGGGCAGGCTGCCGCGGCGGCTGGCGATCACCGGCAGCCCGCACGCGAAGGCCTCGACGACGGCGCGCGGAAAGCCTTCGTACGCCAGGCTCGGCACGACGAGATACGCGCGCGCCCGCATGGCGGCATAGACCTCGGCGGGCGGCAGCGCGCCACGCGCGATCATGTTGCGGTGCAGTAAAACGCGCGGTAACTCGGGACCTTCGCCGAGCACCATCAGCGGAGTGGCGCATCGGTCGGCCGCGTCGAGCAGCGTTCCGATGCCCTTTTCGATCGTCACGCGGCCAACGAACAGCCCGCCGGCGCGCTCGCCATCTGTCGGCGGCGGCAGGTCGACGAAGTTCGGCTTGACGACCACGCGCTCGGCCGGCAGCCCGCCGGCGATCAGCTTGTCGCGGCAGAACGGTGCCAGCGCGATGTAGCGCCGGATGTGATCGTGATAGCTGCCCGCCGCGCGATGCACCGCGAGCATGCCGGTCAGGAGCGCGGTCTGCGCTAGCGATCCGCGATAGCAGCCGCGCGCCACGCCACGCCAGGGCAGCCGGCCGAGGCAGTCCTCGCACGGCAAGCCATCGCGCAGGAACGATGCCTGCGGACACAGCCAACGGAAGTTGTGCAGCGTCTGCACCACCGGCACGCCGGCGCGCGTGGCCGCCCAGTATACCGAAGGGGAGATCAGCGGAAACGTGTTGTGCACGTGCACCACGTCAGGCCGGAAGTCGGCCAGCAGGCGGCCCACGTCGCGCGTCGTCCGCACCGACCACAGCGTCTCGGCGGCGAGACGCGGCGCGGAGAGCGCGTCGATCTCCGCGTTGTCGCGCTGGTGCCGGCGCACCTCGTGGCCGCGCGACGAGAGCAGCGCTGCCTCGGCGTCGACCACCGCCTCCTCGCCGCCGCGCTGGCGATAGGCATTGTGCACAATCAATATTTTCACGCGCTCACCCAGCGCATCACGCCGGAGGCGAAGCGCTCCACCATCGCGGCCATTGAGTAGCCCTGCGCGGCCGCCGCGGCCCGGACGCCCATACGGGCGCGCTCGGCGGGGTCGCCTAGCAGCGCCGCCACTGCGCTCGCATACGCGTCGTCGTCTGCGCGCGTGATGAGCCCGGTGACGCCGGGCTCGACATATTCGATCTCGGGTCCGTGCCCGGCGACGTCGGTGGTGATCAGCGGCAGCGCCGCCGCCGCCGCGTCGAGCGCGACGACACCGACCACTCCCGGATTGAGCACGACGTCGCTGATGCGAAACAGGCGCGCCTTGTCGGCGCCGAAGCGTGGACCGAGTTGACGGCACCATGGCCTGGTCGCCGCGGCCGCCGCCACGCGCGCCTCCTCCGGCCCCGCGCCTGCGATCAGCAGCGTGAAGCCCGGCAGCCGCGTGCGCAGGCGATCCGCTGCCGCGAGCAAACGTTCGATCTGCTTTTGGCGAACGAGCGCACCGCAGAACAGGCCGACCGGGGCGGCCTCGTCGAGGCCGAGGGCGCGCCGCGACTCGAGCCGATCGACGGCGGCCAAATCGGCGCGAAAGGTCGTCAGATCGATCGCGTTCTGCACCGTCGTGATGCGCGCGCCGTCGACGCCACGGTCGATGAGGTATTGCGCAGTTCCTGCCGTGTAGGCGAACCACCAATCGGCCAGGCGGAGGGTGCTTCGCTTGACGCGCTCGCCGAGCGCGCGTGGGTCGCCCTGCCGATTGCGCCCGTGGCCCCAGAACGCGACCCGCTTGCAACCCAGCCGCGCCAGCGCCAGCAGCGGATAGTTGATTGCGTGTTTGTTGGCCTGCTCGACCACGGCGAGATCGGCCTCCATCAGCTCGCCCCACGCCCCCTGCCACACCGCGCCGCGTGGTAGGCGCAGCGCCGGCACCTTCCGCCCGTACGCGACGTCGAGCTCGGCGTGATCACCGATGCCGCGCTCGCGCGCGTCGGGCGCGCTGTACACGACGCGCAACTGCACGCCGCGCGCGCCAAGCTCTGCGTGCAGTTGGTCGAAGAACGGCACGCGATACTGCTTCATGACCGCCTGCACGATGCACACCCGCAGCGCGGTCAAAACAGCCGCTCGGGCACATAGACCTCGTCGCCGGGCAGGATGAACTGGTTGGGGCTACGGCCTGCGGCGATGGCGCGAAAGTCGATCTTGATGATTCGCTGCTTGTCGCGATCGAAGCGCGATACGAGCACGTGGTCGCGCGCGGCCATCGAACTGAAGCCGCCCGCCAGGCTGATGGCCTGCGACAGCGTCATCGGGTCGGCGTACTGGAACGCGCCCGGCTTGCTGACCTGGCCTGATACGGTGACGCGCTTGCTGTTCATCTCGCGCACGAACACCGAGACGGCCGGCTCGCGCACATAGACCGACAGCCGCTCGACGAGCAGTGCGACGATCTGCCCTGGCAGCTTGCCTGCCACGGTGAGGCGTCCGATCATCGGATAGTCGATCACGCCCTCGGAGTCGATGCGGTAGCTGCCGCTCAGCTCCGGCTCCTCGAAGACACGCACGTCGAAGATGTCGCCGGCGCCGAGGGTGGCATCTACCTTGGGTCGGGTGGACACCAGGTCCGACGAAGCGGATGTGTGCACGCACCCACCAGCAAAAAAGAGCGCGGCCAGTATTAAGGTGCGGGCGGCTCCTGCCGATATGTGGTCATGGAATCGAAGATTGCGCATCATGACCAATCAATCGGCGGTAAGCGGACGACCTTGACGACCAATCGCTCGGCTGGTCGAGCAGACGAGCCGGAACCCGAGCTGCGGCGGATCCTGCGCATCGTGGGTGAGCGAAAGCGGGTGGTCCTGGCGGCGCTGGTGGCGGGCGGCGCGATGTTCGCCTGTTGGGCCGCGATGTCGCCGCGGGTATACGAGGCCACTGCAACGGTTGTCGCCGATGCGTCGCCGCCGCGCGTCCTCGGGCAGGAAGTGCGCGACGTGATCGACGTCGGCCCCGGCCAATACCTATTGATGCAGGACTACATCCAGACGCAGCGGCGGGTGCTGACGAGCGGGACGCTCGCGCGGCGCGCGATCCACGCGCTGAAGGTCGAGAACGATCTGGGGTTTTGGCAGGAACTGGAGCAGCCGGTGAGCAGGCGGCGCCCGCCGACCGAGGAGGAGGAAGTGCGCGCGTTCGTTCGCGCGATCACCGTCGAGGCCCTGCCGCGCACGCAGATCATCAATGTCACGTTCCGCCACCGCCGGCCGGAGGTAGCCAAGCGCGCGGTCGACGCGCTGGTCGACTGCTTCCTCGACCACAACCTCGAGCAGCACGACACGACGACGCACAGCGCGTCACGCTGGCTCACTGACGAAGCTGACGTGCTCCGCAAGGGGCTGGCGGCGAGTGAGCTCGCGCTGTACGAGTTTCGCAGCAAGAACGATCTGCTGTCGCTGTCGGTCGAGGATCGCATCAACAACCAAACGCAGCGGATCGACAAGTTGGGCTCGGCACTAACTGACGTGCGACTGCGCCGCGTGGCGCGCGCAGCGGAGGCGGAGCAGCTCCTCAAGATGGTGACGGCCGACGCGAGCTCGCTGCCGCTGCCGGCCGATGCGCCGGGCGCGGGCACGCTGGAGGCGCTCAAGAAGGATCTGCTCGACGAGGAGCGCAAGCTCAACGAGCTGCAGTCGCGATATGAGGACCCGCATCCGTTCGTGCGGCACCAGGCGGCAAAGCTGCAGACGGTGCGCGCTGCGATCGCGCGGGAGATCGCGGTGCAACTCCGCGCGGCGCGGTCGCGCACGGATGAGGCGAGCACCGAGGAGCGGCAGATCGCGCAGCAACTCGACCAGGCCAACCGCGAGGGGCTGCGCGTTGCGCGGCTGGAGCTTGACTACAAGAAGCTCAAGCGCGAGACGGACGGGCTGGCGCGGCAATACGGCATCGTCGCCAATCGCACCAAGGAGACCGAGCTGTCGTCGAAGATTCGCGAGAACAACCTGCACGTGCTCGACTACGCTGCGCTGCCGGATCGGCCGCGTAGCCCGCGCCTGACGATGGGCGCGGGTGTGGCGTTGGCACTGGCGCTGCTGATCGGGCTTGGATTGGCCCTGCTTCTCGACGGACTCGACCGCACGCTCAAGACTCAGAGCGACGTGGAGAACAAGTTGGGGCTGCCGTTGCTCGGCATCGTGCCGCGAATCGCCAAGGGGGCCGAGTTGACGGTGATCGAGGGTCGGGTGTCAATCGCCGCGGAATATCTCCGCATGATTCGGACGAGTCTGTTGTTCGCAGGCGTATCGAAGAAGATGCATCGCGTGCTCATCACCAGCTCGGCGGCGGCGGAAGGCAAGACGCTGACGGCGATCAATCTAGCGGCTGTAGTGGCGCAGGCGGGCGGGCGCGTGTTGTTGGTTGATTGTGACTTGCGGCGGCCGACGCTCAAGGCGGCGTTCGGTCTGAACGGCGACGTTGGGCTGATGAGCGTGGTGTTGGGAACGGCGACGCTGGAGGAAGCGATTCGGCCGACCAGCGTTCCGAATTTATTCGTGCTGCCGTGTGGACCGCTGCCGCCAGACCCGGCAGAGCTGATCGCGCGGCCGAGGTTTCTCGAGGTGCTCGACCAGTGCGGTCAGCGGTTCGACCAGGTGTTCATCGATTCACCGCCGGCAGGGCCGGTGACCGATCCGGCGCTGCTGGCGGACGCGTGCGACGGGATCATCTTGGTGACGCGCGCGGGTCGCACGACCCTGGACCAGCTGCGTCGTGCCGAGCACAACCTGGGGGAGTGCAGTGCGCCGATTGTGGGCGTGATCCTGAACGACGTCGAACTGAGCGACCAGGCGTACGGCTACAGGTATCGGCCGGACAACGAGGGCGAGCGCGAGCGGGAGTGGAAGGGACGGCGGGCAGCGCAGTGAGAAGTCAAGGAACTGTCGTTGAGCGTCAATGCGCTGGCGATCGCTGTCTTGCTTCTCTTCAACCGCGCGTGTTTGGCTCTGAGCCAGGGCCGGCTCATTGTGTGCATGACTCCCCGCCATGTCGAACCACCAGTGGACGAATCTTGATCGCAGCCCCCGCCCGATGACCAAGATCGCTGGAAAACGTATCGTGGTGACCGGAGGAGCCGGCTTCCTCGGCTCGTTTGTCGTCGAAAAGCTGCGCGCCCGTGGGGCGGGCGAGATCATGGTGCCGCGCTCGCGCGAGTACGACCTCGTCGACGCCGAGGCGGTGCGGCGTCTGTACCGTGACGCCCATCCCGACCTGGTGATCCACCTGGCGGCGCGGGTCGGCGGGATTGGCGCCAACCGAGCCAACCCGGGGAAGTTTTTCTACGACAACCTGATGATGGGCGCACTGCTCATTGAAGAGGGACGCAAGGTCGGCCTGCCCAAGCTCGTCGCGGCCGGCACCATCTGCGCCTATCCGAAGTTCGCCTCGGTGCCGTTCCGTGAAGACGATCTATGGAACGGCTATCCGGAAGAGACCAACGCGCCGTACGGGCTGGCCAAGAAGATGCTGCTCGTGCAGTCGGAGGCGTACCGCCAGCAGTACGGCTTTAACTCGGTGGTGGTCTTCCCGGTGAACCTGTACGGGCCGCGGGACAACTTCGACCTCCAGACCTCGCACGTGATCCCGGCGATGATCCACAAGATCGACGCGGCCCAGCGACGTGGCCTCGAGGAGGTGACATTGTGGGGCGACGGCTCGCCCACGCGCGAGTTTCTCTATGTCGAGGACGCCGCCGAGGGAATTCTCGCCGCCTGCGAGCGCTACGACGGCTCCCTGCCGATCAACCTGGGCAACGGCGTGGAGTTGCACATCCGCGACCTGGCCGAGACCATTGCCAAGGTGATTGGCTGGCGGGGCCGCTTCGTCTACGACACCTCCAAGCCGAACGGGCAACCGCGGCGTGCGCTCGACGTGACCCGCGCCCGGGAGCTGCTCGGCTGGACAGCGCGGACCTCGTTCGAGGACGGGCTGAAGAAGACCATCCATTGGTGGAAGGAGAACCGCACCTCATGAAACGCGCGCTACTCACCGGCATCACCGGGCAGGATGGCTCCTATCTCGCGGAGCTCCTCCTGGCCAAGGGCTACGAGGTCTACGGCATCATCCGCCGCTCCTCGTCGTTCAACACCGCCCGGATCGACGACATCTATCAGGACCCGCACGAGCCGTCGGTGCGCCTGCGCCTGCTCTATGGAGATCTCAACGACGCCTCCTCGCTCAACCGGCTGCTCCGCACCGTCAAGCCCGATGAGATCTATAACCTCGGGGCCCAGTCGCACGTGCGCGTCTCCTTCGACGTGCCCGAGTACACCGCCGAGGTCACCGGCGTGGGCACGGTGCGCCTGCTCGAAGCGATCCGCGAGAGCGGCATCCAGCCGCGCTTCTATCAGGCGTCGTCGTCGGAGCTCTTCGGCAGCTCCCCCGCGCCGCAGTCGGAGACCACCCGGTTCCACCCGCGCTCGCCGTACGCGGTCGCCAAGCTCTATTCGTACTGGATCACCGTGAACTATCGCGAGGCGTACGGCATGTACGCGTGCAACGGGATCCTCTTCAACCACGAGAGTCCCCGGCGCGGCGAGACGTTCGTGTCGCGCAAGATCACCCGCGCGGCCGCGCGCATCAAGCTCGGCCTGCAGGACAAACTGTTCCTCGGCAACCTCGACGCCAAGCGCGACTGGGGCTTCGCCGGCGACTACGTGGAGGCGATGTGGCTGATGCTGCAGCAACAAGACGCCGACGACTTCGTGATCGCCACCGGCCAATGCAACACGGTGCGCGACTTCCTCGACGAAGCGTTCGGCTGCCTTGACGTCGACTGGCACAAGCACGTGGAGATCGATCCGCGCTACTTCCGCCCTTCGGAGGTGGACGAGTTGCGCGGCGACATGACCAAGGCGAAGCGGCTCTTGAACTGGGAGCCGAAGGTCAAGTTCAGGGAACTGGTTCAGATGATGGTAAAGGCGGACCTCCATCACGCCACCCTTCATGGCGGTCAGCATCAAGACCGCCAGTAGCGTCGCCCGACTCAAGTCAGGGACAGCACCGGGTCATTGGGGAGGTCCGGAAGGTTCGCCTCCGCCTCCGGCACCGCCGCACCGCCAACCGCTGCGCCACTTCGCTTACCTAACCTGGAGGATAGGACCGTACTTCTTGGCGGGAGGCACCGACTCCTACGTCGGGGGCGGTTGGGCACGCACTCCTGGGCGGCGCGCCAACATGATGTCGCGCGGTCGGAGCGCTGTGCGTCAATTTGTCACGGAACGGATGTTCCGTCTCGCAAGGGGTCGGCCACCCGGACGACAATGCCGCGCGCAGCCGAGATTGGATCGGATCTCCGGAGAAGAATCTTGAATGAGCGGTCAAGAGGTCGGTACGCAGGCGGGTCTGCAGGACTTCTGGAACACCTACGACGCGCACTATGACGAGATCATCGCCGAATCGCTGCGCGCGGTCCATGACCACAGCGAGTTCGGGCCGGTCATGCGCGCGATTCCGCTCGATCAAATGGCGGTGCAGAACCGTAGGTCGCGCGAGCTTCTGAAGGGTGCCGTTGCCGGCGATTGGGGACCGTACGAAGAAAATCTTCGCGCACAGGGCGTGGCGTACGCGACGATGGGGGTCAGCTTCGCCGGCTGGTACGATCTCGTACGGGAGTTTCAGCGGCACATCGTCCCGCTGCTCTTCAAAGAGTATGGCCACCTTCCGGATCGGTTGATCGCGGCCCTCACGAGCATGCAGGCATTCGTCGATCGCGCAATGGTGATCATCGGTCAGGAATACCTGCGGACCAAGGAGGCGATGGTCGCCGAACAGCGTGAGATCGTGAGCGAGCGCGAGCAGGTCCTGGATCATCTCGTCGATGGTGTGGCCCTCTACGATCGTCAGGGACGCTATCTCTCGGTGAATCCGGCTGCGGAACGAATCAACCGAAGGAAGCAGACCGACTTGCTAGGGAAGGTGGTCTGGGAGCTGTTTCCCGACACCGCCGGCAATCCCTTCCATCAGGCATTCCAGCGTGTGGCCGAGCGCGGGGGACACGAGCAATTCGAGATGCATTACCCCTCGTGGAATCGCTGGTACGAGGTCCAGATCTATGCCGTGAAGCGCGGCGTACTCTCCATCACCCGGGACATCACCGAACGGAAGCTTTCGGAGCAGACGGGGCGCTTCTTTACGCTCACGCTCGACATGCTCGGCATCGCCGGCAATGACGGCTATTTCAAACGCGTCAATCCGGCATTCAGCGTTCTCGGCTACTCCGAAGAGGAGTTCCTCTCCCGGCCGTTTCTCGAACTCGTCCACCCCGAGGATCGGCCGGCTACACTCGCAGAGCTGGACAAGCTCGCACGCGGAGAGCTCACCCTCCATTTCGAGAATCGGTACCTATGCAAGGACGGTTCGTATCGATGCCTGCTTTGGACCGCCGCACCGGACCCATCCGGCATGATCTACGCGGCGGCGCATGACATCACCGACCGCAAACGAGTGGAGGAGGAACGCGTCGAGCTCAATGCCCTGTTGGCGCAGCGGAACGAGGAACTGACGCGCGCCGGTCGGGCGAAGTCCGACTTCCTCGCCATGATGTCTCACGAGCTGCGAACGCCGCTCAATTCGATCATCGGCTTCTCCGAAGTGCTCATCGACGGCAAGATCGGCGCCCTCACCGAGAAGCAGGCTCGGTATTTGAAGAACGTCCATCAGAGCGGACGACACCTGCTCGGGTTGATCAACGATCTTCTCGACCTGTCGAAGATCGAAGCCGGACGTCTGGAGATCGTCAGCCAGGCTTGCCCGCCGAGATCGATGGTCGCGGAGGCGGCTGCTACGCTGCAGCCAATTGCAGAGACGCGTCAGATCCGCATGACACTCGATCCGGCGGGAACTGCGCCAGTCCCCGCCGTCAGCGCGGACGCCGCGCGTTTCAAGCAGGTCCTGTACAACCTGCTTTCGAACGCAATCAAGTTCTCTCCGGTTGGAGGCGTGGTGACGGTGAGTTGCTGCACTTCTTCCGATGGAAGGCATGTCCGCACTACCGTCAGCGATACTGGGGCAGGTATCGCCGAGGACGACCTAAAGCGTTTGTTCACCCCCTTTACTCAGCTCGCAAACGCCAAGGAGCACGGTGGGACCGGGCTCGGCCTGGCGCTGACGAAGCAGTTGGTCGAACTGATGGCCGGTCACATTGGTGTGACGAGCACGCCGGGATCGGGATCGAGCTTCTTCGTTGATCTGCCGATCCACGCCGGAACCGCGCCGCTTCAAAGCCAGGTACAGGAGGCACATTCTGAGGCGCCTTTGGCCCTGATTGTCGATGACGACCCCGCCGCCCAGGAATTGCTGACGCTCATGCTCCAGACTGGCGGCTACCGCACGCTCGTAGTCGCAAACGGAGAGGACACCGTCGCGGCCGCGCGTCGCTATCGTCCTGAGGTCATCACCCTCGATGTGTTCTTGCCCACGATTGACGGCTGGGACGTGTTGCGGATCTTGCAGTGCGACCCGGAGACGGCGCGCATTCCAGTCGTCATGGTCACCATCTCTAGTGACCGTCGGATGGCCTTCAGTCTCGGTGCGATCGAACACCTCGTGAAGCCGATTGAGCGGCAGGTACTCCTCGATACCCTCGCGCGGCGAGGCTACACCAGCAAGGTAAAGGAGCGGCCCGTTCATGTTCTCGTCGTCGACGATGATCCGCAGCAGCTCGATCTGATCCGTGCGACCATCGAGCCACATGGTTTCCGGGTGCGCACCGAATCAACCGGGCGCGCGGGCGTTGCGGCGGCGCTCGCCGGTCCCGTGGATCTGTTGCTACTTGATCTCGTGCTGCCGGACATCTCTGGGGTCGAAGTTGTTGCTGCGCTTCGCAGTGACGAGCGCACGCGCGCCCTCCCGATTCTCCTCGTCACGGCGCATGAGCTGAGTCCGGCCGACCGGGCCCGACTGAACGGCGATGTGGTCGCAGTGATCGCAAAGGGTTCCCTGCGTGCAGACGATCTACTCGCCGAAATCTCAAATGTGCTCAGGGCGCGCCGATGAGGCTACGTGTGCTCGTCGTCGAGGACAATCCGCTGAACAGCGAACTGGTTAGCGATATCTTGACCATGGAGGGACATGAGGTCGACCTAGCGGCAAGCGGTGCGGCGCTGCGCGCGCTGGTGGTAACGGGGGCCACGCCCGACATTCTGTTGATGGATATTCTTCTTCCGGACGCCGATGGGGTCGCGCTCCTCGGCGAGCTGCGCGCGATCGAGCGCTTCGCCACCGTGCCGGTCATTGCACTGACCGCGCATGCTCTCACCGGCGACGAGGGCCGCCTGCTCGCCGCTGGATTCAATGCAGTCATCACCAAGCCCATAGACACGCGCACGTTCGTCCGCGAGGTGACCCGATTGGCGATGGGCACAAACCGCACGTCCGGAGCGAGATAGAAATGGCGCGGATCCTGGTAGTCGACGACCAGCCGATCAACCGAGAGCTGATCCACGCATACCTCGAAGACAGTGGTCACGTGCTTGTCGACGCTGAATCGGGAGAGCAGGCATTCGCGCGGGCCGAACAGCAGCCGCCGGACCTGGTCTTGCTCGACGTGATGATGCCGGGACTGAACGGGTATGAGACCACCCGCCGCCTGAAGGACCAGTCGGGCGAGAAGTTTCTGCCGATCATCCTCCTGACCTCTTTGAACGATTTGTCATCGCGACTCATTGGATTCCAGATGGGCGCCGATGAATTCTTGACGAAACCGGTCGACCGTCAGGAGTTGATCATGCGCGTTGGAAATCTTCTCGCGCTCAGGGCAAAAGACATTGCGCTCATGGAGAAAAACGTCGCACTGGCAGAGGTAGATCGCTTCAAGGACGAGATGTCGGCGCTCCTCATCCACGACCTCAAGAATCCACTGTGTGTGATGCTGGCGAACTACAGCTACGTGGCCGAGGGACTCCGGGGGTTGGACCCGTCCTATCTGGAGGCGCTGGCGGATTCAGAGGCTGCCGGACAAAGGATCATCCGTCTGCTTGCCAATCTTTACGACCTCGCGACTCTCGAAGCGAACCGTCTGAGTCTCCGCCGCAAGTCAACCAACCTGGCAACGCTGCTGAATGAGATAGCGACGCAACGGAGGCTCTTGGCGCGCTCGCGCAAGATCACGCTCGAGGTGATTGCGAATTCAGAGTTGAGTCTCTCGATCGATGCTGACCTCTTGACGAGGGTCGTTGAAAACATCGTCGACAATTCGCTGCGCTACACGCCAGCCGACGGCAGGGTCCAACTCGAGGCATCCGTCCAAAGCAGCCGTGCGGAGATCCGCATCGGAAATACTGGCGTTCCAATCCCGGTTGAGGCGCGCACCCTAATCTTCGAAAAGTTTGCGCAGGCAACACCCGGTACTGGTCGGATGAATCTCGGACTCGGATTGTACTTCTGTCGCCTTGCAGTCGAGGCTCATGGTGGAAACATCTGGGTCGAGGAGACAGCGACCCTCCCGACGGTGTTCGTGATGCACTTGCCCGCCTAGCGTCATGAAGTGCGGTTCGTAGAGCCCATAGTCGAACCAACTGGGATTGTCCGCGTCGAGCTAGGGATGCTAGCCCGTTCGCCTTTTCCTTTTCTCTCTCGCCAACGAGGTCGAGGTCCGCAGAGAGCGCGACGGTTGAGATCATCCTTGCTGTCGTAGCAGCGCCCCCCGGCTCGGGTCTCATTGGCGACCTCCTGGGCGCTGGCCTTTACCGCGCCGCTGAGCGTGATGCTGCAGGTGGCGCCGCACCCCGTGAAGGGAAGGCCACCGTCCTGGTAGTTGACCGGGGTTCCGCCACAACCAGCGCGCGCACCACCGCGGTGGGCAGATCAGGTGCGGGACGCGTCGCGGCTTCGGGGGCAATCGAGGCGCGCGCCGACGTCGAGGACGCGCCCGCCGCCAGTGCTTCACGGTGGGCACGTCGACGTCGGTGGCGCCCGGCGCAAACGCCCCATAAGATTGCCATCGCACGATGCCGCAGACATACTGCGTTGCGACATCCTATGGAAGACGATCGACGGAAGCATCCGCGAATAACCGTGCTCCCCGCCGATCTGCGAATCCTCAAGGTTCAGCCGTACGAGGTGACGTCGATTGTCGATATGTCGCGCGGCGGAATCAAGGTCGAGGTCACGGGTCCCGCTCCGGCCGTCGGGACTCTCCTCGATATCCACATGCAGATGCCCGGAGGTGACGCGATTGTCTCTGGCATGGTTCGGCACGTGACCGAGAAGACAAGCTCCGTGTGCGTGCTCGGTATCGAGTTTGACGATCCCGACCTTATCGCCGACCTGACAAGCGGGTGGCTCGACAAGACAAGAGGCTGAGCCCTTTCACTGGTCCTTTCGGTCAGCCGACTGCGCTTCGCCTTCGCAGGCGAACGTGGCAACCGCAGAGTTCACGATGGAAGAAACTGCTGAACATTGCCGTCGAGTTCCATCGTGGCACCGCACGAGCACTTCGGTGCGACGTCGCTGGCGATTCCAGGACGCCATGGGACCGAATGACTGGTTTCGGCGCCGCAGGCCACGCAAACGAACGGGAGCTTGGCTGACTCCACGCGCACCCCCGAGCAGAAGCCCGGGATCATCACGAGCTGAGTAGCGACGGCCGGAGGCACGTGAATGAACACCACCTCGTGGCCCTTGAGCTTGAGAATGAAGTCCTCGAACTGGCGCACGCCGAGAGAGGACATCGAGCGGATGCCAGCTAGGTGCAGCACAACTCTCTTGGCCGAGCTGACGTCGGTGAGCACAACCGCGCCGTCGAAGTGGCCATCGATCTTGCCGGTCATCGTGATGTGTAGCGTTCCGTCCTGGAGTCTCTTCTTCTCGAATTGAACCATCTCGCCGCCCCCACCAGTACCCGGCCGACACGACAAGTATAGTCTGTTCGCGAGCGGGCCGCAGCGTCAGCGGGAGACCTGGCTTGACACTCAACCGGGTGATCGCGGACGCGGTCGACTCGCTGCGGCCGGCGGCGACCGCCAAGCACATCGACCTCGTCCTCGGGCTGGACGCGACGGTCGAGGAGCCGCTCGACCTCGATCCGGCTCGACCCCACCCGTCCCAGGCGGGCCATACAGAGTGGGGCATCGACGGCGGCCGGCAGGGGCGCTAGACTTGTGTCCATGGCGCGGGTCCTGAAGTGGAACGGTCGCGATCTGCCTGACGAACTGCGCGAGCTACCGGCCGGCGACTATGTCGTCGAGTCAGTTGATCGCGCACCTGAGCTGACACCCGAGCAGGAAGACGACTTGATCGCGGCGCTTCGCGAAGTTGACGCTGGCCAGGGCGTCGGTATCGATGAGGCACGGCAGCGCATCGACGCGGCGCTCAAGCGTTGACAGTCCGCATCCTTCCCCGCGCGCTCGCCGAGTTTGAGGCGACGGTTGAGTACATCCAGAAGGACAACGTGCGCGCGGCGGCGGAGCTGGCAGCCGAGATATTCGCGACAATCAACAAGCTGGCCGCGCGCGACTTCGAAGGACCTGAGTCGACGTTGCGCACCGGCCAGCGCGTCCGAAGCTGGCCGGTGCCGCCCTTGCGCATCTACTACCAGCGCCATGCGGACGAGCTGCATGTGTTGCGAATCTATCATCAAGCGCGGCGGCCGCTCTCGCGGTGAAAGGCGCCGCGGAAATCACCCTTTCCGAGCCCGGACGAGTCCCCTTCTCTTTTGATCTTCGATCACCAGCGAGAAGTCCGCTTCGAGTGCGCGGATCTTCGGCGGCGGCTCCTTGTGAACGGATAGGAGTCCGAGAGCGCGCACGACCCAGTTCTTGGGCAGGCGCGGCAAGGACAGTGCGCGGAGCATGAAGTCGTGCTCCGAAGAGATGTGTCGGTCGCCGCGTTCCCAGTCGCTGATGGTGATGGGGTTGACTCCCATCCGTTTCGCCAACGCCTTCTGGGTCAGTTGAAGTCGCCCTCGCAGGAAGCGCGCCTCCTTACCAGTCAGCCGCTCGCGTCGCTGCACGACCTCCAGAACAAGGGCGTCGAGCGCTGCTTCGAGGTCCCTCCCCTCTACGGAATTCGCACCGCACGTCGAGCAGCGCAGGACACGCATCCGGCGCGCTTTCGCCGGAAGACCCGCCCAGATCGTCAGGTCGTAGCCCCTGACAAAGGTCGCCTTCTTCGTCTTGTTCCCGCAGTTCGCGCACATCATCAGCAGCTCCTTCATTCGATGTCGTCGATGATCGTCACGCACAAGGCCCGCTCGTCGTCTTCATCCAGGTAGAGCTTGACGCCGATCCCGATCCGCTTGCCCGACAGATCCGGTCCGACAACCCAGCCACGACGTCGCCCAGGGCTGACTCCCTGGATACTCCGCGACGCGGATCAGCTTGGTAGCTGCGTTCACGAGGTCGGCTTCCGTCACGGAGCTCGAGGACGTGCTGCGGGCGCTTGGCTATCGCCTCGTCGCTGCGGAGCCAGCAAAAACGGAGGTCGGGCACTAGTCACCAAGTTGCCCCGCAGGTTGCCTCGCACCTTGGTCGCTCAGTCGGTCGCACCATAGGAGGCAAGGGACGAGGCAACCGGCGAGGCAACCGGCGGGGCAACTCGTCCTGAGGGAAGACGCGGAGTTGATCCACCTCCTCCCCCACCCGACGGTGCGGCACCGCCGTTGATCCCCACCCACTTGACCCCTCCCTCCCAGCGAGATGGATGGAGGGGTCAAGTGGGTGGGAACAGAGGAAGTGATAGTGGGGGAGGAGGTGGATCAAATAGAAAGATAGAAGTAATTAGAATAACAGAAATTGTATAAGTAATAATAGAATAGAAATCAATAAGTGAGATTAAGAAAATAAGAAAAATAAGGGAAGAAACAGAATTGGAAGAAAGAAGAAATAGAAAGACAAACGGTACAGACCGGGTAGATAGGTAACGGATCAAACCGGGTACATCGGTAACAGCTGCTAAGGCAGGACGCAGGGGGCGTCCAGTGCCGTGGAAGGCGAGAAGGCCGATGGATCTGAAAGCGGATTTCATAACGCGACTGAACGGCGGGGAGCGCATGGCTGATCTGTGTCGGGAGTACGGGATTGCTCGGAAGACGGGATACAAGGTCAAGAAACGCTACGACGAGCGGGGGACGCCAGGACTGTCCGAGCTGTCGCGGGCGCCGCTGCATATCCCCCACAAGACGCCGCCAGAGGTGGCTGAGCTCTTGGTCGCTGCGCGTAAGCAGCATCCGAGCTGGGGCCCGAAGAAGATCAAAGACGTCCTCGAGCGCCGACTCGGGCGGCGGCTGCCGACAAGCAGTACGATCGGAAACCTGCTCGTTAGCCGCGGGCTCGTCGAGCGACGAAAGACGCGGCTGCGGCACAGGTCAACCCCGACGACATTGCGGCAAGCCAGTGGGCCGAATGACATCTGGTGCGTTGACTACAAGGGCCAGTTCCGGCTCGGAGACAGCAGCTACTGCTACCCGCTCACGATCACGGACCAGTTCAGCCGGTACATCCTCGGCTGTGATGGCATGGCCGCAATCAGCGACGAGGCGGCTCGTGATGTCTTCGAGGAGGTCTTTCGTGCGCGCGGCCTCCCTTCGGCGATGCGGTCCGACAACGGGGTGCCGTTCGCGTCGACAGGTCTCGCCGGGCTCACGAAGTTGTCGGCCTATTGGATGCGGCTGGGCATCGTGCTCGAGCGCATCCGCCCCGGGAAGCCACAGGAGAACGGGCGGCACGAGCGTATGCATCGCACCCTCAAGCGCGAAACCGCGAGGCCGCCGCGACACAACCTGCTTCAGCAGCAACAACTGTTCGACGCGTGGGTGGAGGAATTTAACAGCGAACGCCCTCACGAGGCGCTCGACATGAAGCGTCCAGCCGAAGTGTACGCATCATCGCCGCGCCGATATCCGGACGCCCTGCCTGAGCTGAGATATCCGACCCACGATGACGTCGTCACGGTCGGTCAGAGTGGGCTTGTCTACATCGCGGGACTTGGACAGGCCTACGTGACGGCAGCCCTCGCCTCCCAAGAAGTAGGGATTCGCGAAGAGAAGGACGGACGGTGGCTCGTGACCTTCGCCGAGTTGGACCTGGGACACGTGGAGACGAACAAGAAGTTCACACCGATGACCTCCAACCATCCGGAGGCGAACCCAGTGTTACCGATGTGCCCGGTCTAAAACGTTACCGATCTGCCGGGTTGCACATTGTGAGAGAGACGGCTCAGGACTGAAATGGAAGGTGTCATTTCGAATGGGCCGAGGTCAACGTCGTAGTACCAGGCGCGGTAGCGAAGACCGCCGAGTGCCTGGAGTCCGACGACGTGACCGGCGACAGCGGTTGACACGAAGGACCCCTGTCCGACCGTGCCATCACTCTTGACCCGGCGCGTGATCCATCCGGGCGGATAGAGGGGCGTGCGTGTTTTGGGACGAGTTGGCGATGGACGATAGACATCTGCTGGCGCTTTACCGCGGAGGGCATCATGAGGACGGACGTGGTTGAATTCCTGTCTCCACTTGTTACAGGCGCGCTGTTGGAGAACGAGCGTGGCCTCCGGCGCAGCTTGGAGATCAGCGGCGATGTCGACGTGTACGCGCTCGTGTGCTCCGTTGTCTTGCGGGCACCCCGGACGGGAACACACGATCCGGATGCCGAGCGACACCCACCACGCCGACAGCTTGGTGAGACCGGCCGCAGCTCGCATGCAGATGAACGGCGTGCCGTTGTCGCACTGAATCGCCTTCGGGATGCCATGCCGACGGAACAGGCGCTCGAGCACCGGCCGGACTTCCTCAGCGGTCGAGCGCGGCAGGAGCGCGAGCGCGAGGAGATAGCGACTGTGCGCATCCCGGACCGTCAGCGGATTGCAGCGCGTCCCATCAGTGGCTCGCCACCACCCTTTGAAATCGATCGTCCAGACATCGTTGGAGGCTTCCGCCACCACCTCCGGCGCGCGCTCGACGACGCTCAGCCCTCTTCGCTTCCGGCGTTGACGGATTTGGCCAAAGCGCTCCAGGACCCGAGCCACCGTGCGCTCCTTCGGGGCGAGCGCTCCGAACTGACGCTCGAGAAGTCGTGCGAGCTTCCGAGCTCCCCATCTGGGATGCTTCACCCGCGCAGCCAGCAACGAAGCAACGACCTCCTCGCCCGTCGCGAGGGGAGACGCGCGAGGCCTGCGACTCTGCTCTTCCAGTCCGTCGTACCCGACCTCCCGGTACCGCTTGAGCCACTTGTGGCCCGTCTGCCGGGAGATGCCGTGCTCCCGGCACAATGCCGCGATATTCGCGCCGGGCCTGCCTGCCTGCTCAACGAATGTAATTTTGGAACTCATGATCCGGTGCTCCTTCCAGGGCATTCCCCGAATGAGCACCCGTCAGCGATGTCCTGGCACCAGACCCAAGACGGTGGAACAGACGGGAGAAGGAGGTACGAGATGAAGAACGAGGGGCGTGACTACGAGATTTTGCGAACGATGGTGCGGTTGCATTTTGTGACTTACGCGCAGGTGTGTGTGGCCTTTTTCTCTTCTCCGGATATCGCGCGTCGCCGTCTCCGGAAGCTGCAGGGAGGGGGGCTCATTACGCGGCACACGCTCGGAGCGGAGCCGCGCTCGAACTACTGTGCGTGGCGCATCACGAGCGAGGGGATCGCAGCGCTCGCCAAGGAGATCCCCAATCAGAACATCCCTGAGCAGCTCGACGAGCGCCTCCAGCGTCAAAGCCTTATCGATAACTACCACCGGGAAGGCGTCGGCCACCTCTATCTCGAACTCCTGAAAGCCGGCGCCGGCGAGCCCTTGGCGCCGACGCATGATGGGGTGCGGAAGTGGACGGCTTTGCTGCGCACAACAGCGGATCGGTTCGAGTGGCAAGCCGATGGCGACGTTCTGCTCCGAGGTGCCGACCGGTCGGAGGCGTTCAAGCTCGTCCCGGACGCGACGGTCACGCCGGTGGCCAAGCCACTGCGGCTGTTCATCGAGCTCGATCGTTCGCACAAGGCAAGCTCGCGAATAGACCTCAACCTGCGCCGCTACGCGGCGTACCTGCGCGGCAACTATCTGAAAGACTACCCCGACCGCAGGACGCCGGTGGTCGTCTACGTCGTCGGGTCCGCAGCCCGCCGGGGCAATCTGCAGAAGCTGGCGCAGGGCGTCTTGGGGAGTTTCTGCAAATGGAAGGTGCTCCTTGCGGGGGAGGAGGCGACGGCCTGGTTGAGCGATGCGGTCCTCGCGCCACTTTCCAGCGGTGCGAGTCCGCCCGAAGCGGTGCGGCCCGACCTTTTCGCCTTGGCACACACCTTCCTAAACGCCACCGCCGTCCTTCTGCGAAACGGATCTGCGCTGTTCGAAGAGTTCGAGCAGGAAAGCCCCGAGGTGGTCGCTCCATGGAGGCGCGCGCTCGCGGCGCTCTATGACGGAGTCCATCTCCAGCCGGAACCGGGCCATGCAGGATGAGAAGCCCAGATTGACGCCGGCGGCGCTCCTCGTGGTCGTGCTGATCGCCGCCGCGGTCCTCGCCGCAATCATCGATAAAGGGATCCTTGCGCTCGTCCATCAGCATCCCTCTGGTCCGTTTGCCCGCTCAGTCGACGGCTACCTCCATGCCCGGGCCCGCCTCGTGGCCTGGTGGCCGGTGGTGGTCGTTGTGGCGGTGTTCGCCGTGGGGATCGTCTTCGTCGGTCTGAAGAAGCTGAGCGCCCACCTCTATCGGATCCGAGAAGAGGCGGCCGGTTTCGCGTTCAAGAACGAGGGATACCACCTCGAGCGGCGAGAGTTCTCGCTGAAGGATGGCATCGAGCAGAACCCGAATCCGCAGGGCCAGATATTCCTCGGGGTCGATGCAAATGGGCAGCGAGTTTACCTGACGGACCGGGCGCGGTCGATGCACCTGCACGTCCTGGGGCAGACCGGCAGCGGCAAGACCAAGAGTGTCATCGAGCCGCTCATCTTCCAGGACCTGCGGCGGCGCCGCGGCGTGTGCGTCGTTGATGGCAAGGGATCCCAGGACAACGAGGAGCGACTGCTGGCGATGGCGGCACTCGCGGGGCGCCTCCCCGATGTGCGGCTCTTCACGCTCAATCCCTACCGGAAGACGCATACCTACAACCCGGTCCACATGCCCGCCAAAGGAGACCCGCGCGCGATCGCCGAGCGCGTCTTTTCCACGTTCACGGAGGACATGGACAACCCCTATTACCGCGACCAGGCGCAGCCACCATCGAGGAAAGCGACACCGCCGCGCGGAGTCGCATCGACGGCTCGACGCGCCGCAACATCTCGTGGTAGCGCTCGACCTCAGCTGGCGCCGTGTCTTGAGACATCAGGACAAAGGATATCAGCGTTACACGCGCACGTTCCTCGATCCGAACGAACTGCACTTCGCCGCCGCTGAAATCCGAACCCGTGGCGGAATGGGACGGGACGCACTGGACTCTGATGTCGCCTGCGACCGCTGGTCGACCCGCGCAACGGCGCAGCCGCGTGGTTCCCAGCTATCAGGCTGCGTGATCCCTGAGGTAGTCGATGCTCCCGGGGAGGTCGCGGATGAGCCGGAGCAGCACGTCCATCGCAGCGGTCTGTACGTTTCGGCCCGACTCCCAGCGGGAGGCAGTGTTCGCGCCGAGTCGAAGCAGGCGCGCCAGGTCCGCCTGCGTCAGGTCGAATCGCTCGCGGATGGTACGGATCTCGTCGGCCGAGAGGAGCCCGTGCCTCTTACGGTAGATCGCGATCGCGTCCTCGTGCAGTCGCTTGGCATCTTGGAACAGGAGGACGACCTCGCCGCACTTGGGGCACTTGAGGTGCGCCGACGACGGGACCGCCACCTCCTCGCCGTTGATCGGCAGGCTGAGCCGACCGCGGGCCTTCCTCATCATCGTGCCGCAGGACGGACACGCATCATCGACAAGCACACGTCCCCGCGGTTGTGCCTTCTTCGCGCTACGCGTCTTCGTCTTCATGACCAGCACCACCCTCGTCCTCGTGGAAGGACACCACGACACAGTCCAAGCGCAAGACCAGCTTGACGTAGATGACCTCCGCGCCGACGCGCGGCTTGAACACGTACATCCATTCGTCGGTGATCCTCGAAGCCAGGCGTCCTGCAGAATCGGCGGTAGCCAATCCGGCCAGCACGTCGCACACATCGTCCGGCGCGAGCCCCATAGCTTCGGACTCCCGGACAGCCTTGTACGTGAGACCCACCTTGCCCTCGGCCACGAGCTTGTGGACCTGTCTCAGAACGGCGGGAAGCCAGCGGACCATGTCGGCGCGTGACCACTCTTTGGTTGATTATGCATATGGTTACACCGACAGTCAACGGCAGACCGCGAGCAGGGCTACAAGCGAAGGCTCAAAAGAATCCTCGGCGCCAGGCAACGCTGGACATGAAGAGCACTACTCGATCCCGCGGTCACAAATCGACGCACAACGGAACGATCTCGATAGTGGCGTCCAAGTCCGCTGCGTCCGTGTATAGCTCATTTCTTCGACCTCTCTTCCTCCAGTTGGAGCCCGTCGGGCCGGCCGAACCACTCGTTGAGGACCACCACGAAGAAGTTGCCGACGCCGAGGCCACCCATCTTCAGACGCATTGAATCGACACGATCCCGGACCCCCGGCTGCGCGTACCAGGTGTAGAGGCGCTTCGCGGCAAGATCCTTCGTTCGCACGGAGTACTGCGGAGCATCGCCTCGATTGAGCTGGATCGCGCCGACGCGGCGCTGAATCAGCATGTTGAGGAAGTCGCCCCTCCCCATCTGCAGGCGCTCGGCCTCACGTTCCAAGACCTGCAGGTACGCGAGCGGAATCTTCAACGGGAGCCGCACATAGGTGGAGCCCGTAGGCGGACGACCGGTGCGGGCGGCGACCGGCTTCTTTGGCACCAATGGCTTCTCTTCTTTTCCTTTTTTGGACATGCCCCGCAAGCGTGAGGGCCTCCGCCGATTTTTGTCAAGCTTTCAGTGCGCTTATGAGGTTGCGGTGCCATCAAGCCACAGCCTTGCATCTGCTTTTACGACTTCTACGTCACGTATTCGTGCTTTTACCATTGATATCTGTACACCATTAATGGTACTTAATCTTTCAATCGCGACGCAAGAGACTTTCTGTATGGTTTCCGCGTCGACTCCAAATGAGAAGACGTGAACCCATGAAAAACACGTCTAGCCTCCGCCGGGGTTCCCTTCACGGACTCGCTCGCGCGCTCGTAGGCGTGCAACTGTCGACTGTACTCTGGAACGCCGAAGTTGATGAAATGGTTGCGTTCCCGATCGGAAACGCGGCGAGGCCATGACGCTCCCAGCCGACGACGACGTGCTGTGGCCAGAGGACGCCGCGAAGATCCTAGGCGTGGCCGTCAAGACGATCCTTGATCTGTGCCGCCAGGGGCGCATCCCGACGGCTTCCAAGATCGGGAGGCGCTGGCGCATCCTCGGTCGCGGCGTCTCTGCTATGTTCGCCGAAGGGGGTCCCGATGCCAGTCTATCCGAAGGGGAAAAGTCGCTGGCTAGTGGTGATCTACCACCAAGGACGGCGAGTCGATCGGATCGTCAAGGGAAAGAAGTCCGACGCGGAAGCATTCGAGGCCAAGGAACGCGTCGCACTCGAGGCGGGCGGAATCGACAGCCTCAGAGTCGTGCCGACATTCTCAGAGTTCTGTCTGAATGAATACAAGGAACACGCAGAGCTCCATCAGAGCGCGTGGAATCACAGCGCCAAGTACACGATCGCTACCCTCGTCGAGCACTTCGGCCACCTCAAGCTGAGCCGTATCGCCGTTCTCGATCTTGAGTTCTACAAGACGAAGCGCGCCAAAGAGGGCAAACGAGCCTCCACCATCAACAAAGAGATTCGCCAGTTCCAATCCATCATCAGCACGGCGCGCGCGATGGGCATCTCTGCGTCAAAGATCAAGGTCAAGCCCATCGCGGAGGGCAGGCGGCGAGTGGTCGCATGGTCCAAAGACGAGATCGCCAAGCTGTTGAAGTCGGCATCTGAACACGCGCCGCAACTATTGCCGATCCTAGTGTTCCTCGCTAACACCGGATGCCGACGCGGTGAGGCTCTAGCGCTCGAATGGCCGATGGTTGACCTTGAGCGGCGACTGGTCCGCATCGAGCCCAACGAGGAGTGGAAGCCCAAGAACAACAAACCGCGTGAGATCCCCATCCCCGATGTGCTCGTACCCTGGCTCTCAGGCAAGCGGGAAGGCCGCTGGGTGTTCCCGTCCCGAAAGGGTATCCGGTACGCCCAGTGGCCGAAAGACGCCCTGGAGCGTGTCCGAGACGAGGCGGGCATCACGGGAGGCGTCCACCGGCTACGCCACTCCTACGCGACGTTCTTCTTGAGCAAGTGCCCCGACATCTGCCTGCTAGGCCAGATTATGGGCCCACTCCAACTCGCGCATCACCGAACTCTACACGCATCTGTTGCCCGACCACCTGTCCCGCGCTCGCAACGTGGTGTCGTTCGCCTCTCCGGTCGGTGTCGCCGAACTGAAGGCGGCTACCCGTTGGCGGTTGAAAACCTTGTCCGCCGGCTTGTCTGGCGGAGCATTGCCGAAGGTCGCCGGAAAGGTCAGCGACGGTAAATGAGGCGCACGAACGGAACAAGAACGCAGTTCAAGAAGTACTGGGGCTAGCCGCTGCGCGCCGCGCTGCTCGTCGTCCTGATGCTCGCGGCGCATGTGGCCGGCGCGAAGAGCGGCGGCGCCTCGTCGCCGGGCCAGCTTCTTGTCGAGCAGGGGCTGGCCTGCCTCAACACCGACGATCTCACCTGCGCCGAGCGGAAGTTCCGTGAGTCACTTCAGCTCGACCCCGCGATGGTGATCGTCTACCCGAAGCTCGCGGCGATTCTGTACAAACAGCGCCGCTTCGACGAGGCGGTGGCGCTGCTGCTCCGTTGCCCCAACCGGACCGATCTCGACGTGCGCGAGCAGCTCGGCCTCGCTCTGTTCAAGACCAAGACCCCCCAGCCGACCGAGGCCGCCGGGGTGCTCGAAGGCGTGCTGAAGGAGCGACCCGAGTCGTTCGCGGCCCATCTACAGCTCGGCGAGTACTACCTGAAGACCAACCCCAGGCGCGCGGCGATCGCGCTCCAGGCGTACCTGGACAACCGACCGAGCGTCCTCGCCGGGAGTGATCGACAGATCGTGACGCTGCTCGGTACCGCGTTGATCCTGGCGAGGGATTGGCCCGCGGCGATCCGCACGTTCGAGAACCTGGTCCGCACCCGGCCGGCGGATCTGGGCGCCAAGATCTCGCTGGCGACCGCCTACACCGGCGCCAACTCGTGCGACAAGGCGATCGCGCTCTACGTGCCGATGCTCGAGGAAGCGCCCAGGCAGCCGAGCATCTACTACAACCTCGCCAAGTGTTACTACCAGCTGAAGCAGCTCGACGACGCCGAGCGCGAGGCGCTGCACTATTCCCGCATCAAGACCTCCGACCCGAAGGCCCACGTGTTGCTCGCAGACGTGCGCCGCGCCCAGGGTCGCTACGGCGAAGCGCTCGCGGCATACCAGGAAGCGAGGCGGCTGGATCCCGACAAGTCGTCGATCGCCTTGATCGCGCGGATCGGGATGTGCGACCTCAAGCTCCGCAATTTCAAAGCCGCACTGGCGGAGCTCGAAGCCGCCGGCGCGCTCGCGCCCGACGATCTCGAGCTTCGCGACGCGATCGCCAGCGCGCGAAAGGCGCTCGCTGCGCAGGGCGTTAGCGCAACGCCGTCGGCGCCGGACATGTCACCCTGAGGTGCGCCGGCGTATACAAGATCCCGGTGAGCACCGCCGCGAAGCCGTCGCCCACGGTGTGGAACACCTCGACCGACGCCGGCTGCATGCCGCCGCACAGCGGCCGCAGGTCCTTCTTCATGCGCAGCGCGTTGAAGAACCCGCGCTCCTGCCGCACGATGTGCGTCTCGCCCGGCTGTACGGTGCCGTTGTAGAACTCCTCCGCCCCGGCGACGCCGCCGAACAAGAGACCGACCGCTCCCAGTGCCATCAAGATCCTGCGCATCTCAGTCCTCCTTGATTCCTCAACGTGGTTTCGCGCGATTCATTCCGCGCGCTGCCCGTTGCTCTCGAGAAGGTAGGCCGCGCAGAGCCATGCCAAGGCGCGCGCCGCAGTTATCGAAGCTCGAGCTCCGCGCGGCCGATCAGCTGCCCGTGGGCCACCAGGGCGCCCGGCCGGGAGTCGACCGTGCCCGGTACGATCAGCGACAAGTGCGAATGCAACAGCAGCGACGGCGATCCGTCCACCAACGTGATCGTGCGATCGAGCGAGCGGCGTATGGTCTCGAGACGATCGGCGATCGGCAGCGACAGGCTGCGACGCAGCGCCGGCTGCAGCCCGCCGTCGAGCAGCTTCCACATCCACAGGCGCAGGTGCGTGATCGCGTCGCGGCTCTCGACGGCGACTTGCAGCTCGGGCACCTCGAGCACGAGCGCTCCATTCCGCGCGACGACGCGCGGCGTGCCCCACAGGTACAGCGTGCCCTTGAGCGCGCCCGCCACCTCGACGCGCGCCAGCACGCGCCCGTTCGCATCGCCGAGCTCGACGCGCCTCACGACGATGCGCTGATCGCCATCACCGAACGTGTGTCCCTCGACGAGCGGGCGCAGGTGACGCTCGACCTCTTCGTACGGCACCGTGACCGCGACGTCGACGTGATACTGATCGGCGAGCGCCTGCTCGCGCACCAGGATCGGGCCGAGCGCGCGCGGCGGCGCGGGCGTCTTCGCACACGGCCCGAGCGACACGCGCGGTGCGACCTGCGCGCCCAGCTCGAGCGCGAGCTGCGTCCCGCCGTTGCCGCCGACCGGCGACAGCACCAACGCGTCGGGATCGAGATCGAGACACGCCTGGTGGCCCGCCACATCGAGCGCGCGCGGGTGGGCCAGCTCGGAGAGCCCCCAACGCACCAGCGGCGCCAGCGGCAGTCGCAGTTGCCCGATCAGCTCCTCGACGCCGCGGCCGATCGGAGCGATCGCCAGCTCGAGCACGCGCCCGATCGGAAACTCGACGCCCGCGCAGCGCAGCTCGCCAAACGGGCGGGCGCTCACCCGGGGAGCGACCAGGCTCACCCACCCACCGGGATCGAGCGCCGGCCGCGCCGAGACCGAAACGGCGACTCCGGCGTCGTCGGAGCGGCAGCGGATGAGGCCGCCGACGATGCTGACCTCGCCGCGCGACACGAACCCGACCTCCAGGCCGTCGGGCGTCGCGCGTGCGCTCACCGGCTGGCGTGTCAGCGCCCAGCGCGCGACGACCGTTCCCAACATGCCGACCGAGATCTCCCTGCTCCCGTCGCTGCGCGCCGGCACGACGCTCTCGAGCGCGGCGGCCAACCCATCGAGCGGCACGTCGGCGCGCAGGAACGCCGTCGAGCGCGGCGGGCGCACGTCGTCCACGAACGGCGGCACGTGCGCGGTGTGCGCCGGAATGGTCGGCGCGCATCCGAGCGCGACGGACGCGCACGACGACAAGAGGATCGCTGCGCGCCTGGCCATTCGCCGAGTGTACGGGAGCGGGGAGAATTAGCGGATATCGAAACGAAGCGCGGCGCCGTTCACCGCGCCGAACAGCGGCGTCACCCACAGCCACGTGCGGTAGTGGTTACCGAGGTGTTGCGCGCTCTCGAGCGCCGAGACCACCGTGTGCTCGGCGGTGCGGGTCATGTCGTCGTAACGCAGCTGCGCATCGGACGCGAGGGGCGCCGGCGCGTCGAACGCGCGGGCCCAGGTGACGTGCTGCGGCTGGCGCGGCAGCTCGTGAGGCAGATCGATCAGGCGCAACGACGGTCGCGGTTTGGCCGCGCGAACGGCGCGCAACTCGGCCTCGCTCGCCAGGCCGAGCGAAGAGAACAGGCTGACACAAGCGATGAGGAACAAAACCCGCATGTTTCCTTTCAGCTCCCCGTGTAGAACGCGCCGGCAGAGGCCTCCGGCCCGTGGATCGGGGCTATTCATACAGTGATGCAGACACCGTGCCGTCCGGATCCCGGTCCAAACCGTGCTTACATGTCTGGCATGAGCAAGCTGATGCCCTGGCGACGGGAGCCGGTGGAGCTGGTGCAGGACCGGGCCGGACCCAACCCCATGTGGGCCCTGGCCGTCGGGCTGGTCTACGTGTTCCGCACCGGCCCGGGGCAGCGCATCCTGCGCGACCTGGAAGGGGCCATCCGCAAGTACACGGCGGACCCGTCGGCGCTGTGGGCCCTGGTCAACGACAAGTCCCTACCTCCGAAATGACGAGAGGATCGGAGGCCAGGTCTCCGATTTTCGTATAACGAGGGATGCGTCGCGCGCTGCTGCTCCTGGCCTTTCTCTGGTACGCCCCGCCCGCTCGGGCGGACGGCCCCGGCTATCGGTGGCGCAGCGGCGCGCCGAGCGGCGGGGAGTTGGCGCAGCGGTTCGCGCCGCCGGCAGGGACCACGCGGATGGCGGTGGCGCCGGGCAGCTTCGGCGATTGGCTGCGTCACCTGCCGCTCTTGCCGCCGGGCGCGCAGGTGCACCTGTTCGACGGACGCCTCAAGGCGCGACAGGACGTGCACCTGGCGGTGGTCGATCTCGACGTGGGCACGCGCGATCTGCAGCAGTGCGCCGACGCGGTGATGCGGCTGCGCGCCGAGTACCTGTTCGCGTCCGGCGCGGCGATCGCGTTCCATCCCGATCCCGGCAAGCCGCGCGCGATCGCCTGGCCGGCGCACGACACCGACCGCCGCCGCTTCGAAAAATATCTGGTGCGCGTGTTCGCCGACGCCGGCACCGCTTCGCTCGCCGCCGAGCTCGGGCCGGCGCGCGAGCCGGCGCCCGGCGACGTGCTCATCCAGGGCGGCTATCCCGGTCACGCGATCCTGGTGCTCGACGTCGCCATCGCCGCCGACGGGCGCCGCTACCTGATGCTCGGCCAGAGCTACATGCCGGCGCAGCAGTTCCACGTGCTCAAGGCCGCCGACGGCTCGCCCTGGTTCGCCGCCGCCTTCCCGCTCGCGACGCCCGAGTGGCGGCCGTTCGCCGCCGCCGATCTCAAACGCTTCTAGCGCTACTCGAGATCGTCGCTGGACGGATCGACGCGCGGGATCGGCATGGTAGCCTCGGCGCGCGGGATCTCGGCGGTGCGCTCGTGCGCGGGCGGCTCGTCGAGCTCGTGCGGCCCGGAGTTCTCGAGCGGGATCTCGGCGGTCGGATCGCCCGGCGCGCGCTGATACTCCTCGAGCTTGCGATACAGCGTCTTGCGATCGAGCCCGAGCCGGGCCGCGGCGCGCGTCTTGTTGCCGCCTTCGGCCTGCAGCACGCGGTTGATGTACTCGCGCTCGAGCTCCGACAGCGTCAGGCCGCGGGCCAGCGCGCCGGCCAACACGTCGGGCGAGCGGCGCTCACGCACCTGCGGCGGCAGATCGTCGGGGCCGATCTGATCGCCCTCGGCCAGCGCGACCGCGCGCTCGACCACGTTCTCCAGCTCACGCACGTTGCCTGGCCACGGGTAGCCAAGCAGGATCTTGAGCGCCGCCTGGGTGAACGCGTGGATGCGCTTGCCAGTTCGCTTCTCGGCTTCCTGCAGGAAGTGATCGGCGAGCGGCAGCACGTCCTCGGCGCGATCGCGCAGCGGCGGCAGCACCACCTCGATCACGTTGAGCCGATAGAACAGATCCTCGCGGAACGCGCCTTCGCTCATGCGCTGCGCCAGATCGCGGTTGGTCGCCGACAGCACGCGCACGTCGACCTTCTCGGGCCGCGCGGCGCCGAGCGGGCGGATCTCGCGCTCTTGCAAGACGCGCAGGAGCTTGGCCTGCAGGGCCGGCGTCAGATCGCCGATCTCGTCGAGGAAGATGGTGCCGCCGTCGGCCTCGACGAACATGCCGGGACGATCGGTGCGCGCGTCGGTGAACGCGCCGCGCTTGTAGCCGAACAGCTCGCTCTCGAGCAGCGTGTCGGGAATCGCCGCGCAGTTGACCGCGACGAAGGTCCGCTTCGCGCGCGGCGAATTGAAGTGCAGCGCGCGCGCCACCAGCTCCTTGCCGGTGCCCGACTCGCCGGTGATCAGCACGTTCACGGCCGACGACGAGAGCCGCCGGATCAGCGCGAACACGTCCTGCATCGGCGCCGACTTGCCGATGATGTTCTCGAACCGGTACGGCCGCGCCACTTCCTTGCGCAGCCGCGCCACTTCCGATCGCAGGTTGCGCTCGTCGAGCGCCTTCTCGACGGCGACCACCAGATCGTCGATCTCGAACGGCTTGGTGATGTAGTCGTGCGCGCCCAGCTTGAGCGCGCGCTTGGCGGTCTCGATCGATCCGAACGCGGTAATCACGATCACGTGCGGCGGCGCCGCGCTCGCATCCACCGGCGAGCGAATCTCCGCCAACATATCCAGCCCATCCATATCGGGCATCTTCACGTCGGTGACGACCAGCTCCACCCCGCCCTGCCGCACCCGCTCGATGCCAGCGCGCCCCCCCGCCGCCACATCGACCCGATACCCCTCTTCCACCAGCGACTCGGTCAACAGCTCGCGCATGGCCGCATCGTCTTCGACGATCAACAGCTGGGTCCGCGCGCGCTCCGACTTGTCCATCCGCACCACAGGTTCTACCACGGCTTTACGGCTTTGGGTCGTCCTGGGCGGGCAGGAAGATGTGGAAGATGGTGCCGCCGCCGGGGCGGCTGTCGATCTCGATCCAGCCGTCGTGGTCTTTGACGATGCCGACGGAGACTGAGAGGCCGAGGCCCGTGCCGCCCTGCTCCTTGCCGTTCTGCCTGGGAGACTTGGTCGAGTAGAACGGCTCGAAGATGCGGTCGCGGTCGGATTCAGGGATACCGATTCCGGTGTCGGCCACGTCGAGGACGACGAAGCGCAGCGGAGCGGCGGTTTCGAGCCCCGGCCGGCGGCGGACCAGCGAACGAGTCGTCAGCTCCAGGCTGCCGCCGTCGGGCATGGCCTGGATCGCGTTCAGGCACAGGTTGAGGAACACCTGCTGGAGCTGGTCGGCGTCGCCCACGACGATCGGTTTGGCGGGCGCGTCGTCGCCGGTGGTGCTGAACGCGCCGAGCTTGGCCTCGACGCGGCTGGTCGAGAGCTGGTGCTCGAGAAAATCGAGGCAGTCCTTGGCCACCGTCTGCAGGTCGACCGCCGTGCGCACGCTCGCCGGCCGCCGCGCGAAGTCGAGGAGCTGCTGGATGATCTTGGTGATGCGCTGGGTCTGCGTGGCGATGATCGCCGCGTTCTTGGCGACCTCCGCCGGATCGTTGGCCTTCTTCTCCATCGTGCGCGCGCGCCCGCCGATCACGTTGAGCGGCGTGCCGACCTCGTGCGCGATGCCGGCGGCGAGCTGGCCGATCGTGGCCAGCTTCTCCGAATGGCGCAGCCGCGCCTCGAGCGCCAGCTTGGCGTCCACGCCGTCGAGGATCTGCGCGCGCGCGTCGCGCAACGAGCCGGTCATCTCGTTGAACCGATCGGCCAGATCGCCGATCTCGTCGTCGCGCTCGCGCAAGATCACGCGCCCCAGATCGCCCTGCGTCACGTCGTCGATCGCCTCGACCAGCCGCTTGAGCGGGCTGGACAACAACGAGCGCGCCGACACGAACACGAACAGCGCGAGCATCACGCTCAGCCCGCCCACCGCGTACACCGCCGCGCGCACCGATCCGGCCAGCGCCATCTCCGCGTCGCCCTCGTCGCGCACCAGCTCGATCGCGCCGACCACGCGCCGCTCGGCATCGCGCACCGGCACGGTCAGCACGTACACCGCGCGTCCGTTGAGGCGCACGTGCCCACCCACCGCCTGCCCGTCGATGCCGATGCGGGTGAGCCGCTCGGTGCGCGTCGGATCGGGCGGCGGCGTCACGAAGCGCGCCGCGTCGCTGACGCCCCCGTCGGGCGGCGCCGGAGTGCCGACCACCGCGAACGCCGGCGGCGTGTGCCCCGGCCGCGAGTGCAATAGATCGACGTAGCTGAGCCCGATGGTCGGCTCCTTGTCCTGCCACTGCTGCAGCAGCCTGGGCGCGTCCTCGTCGAACAGCCCCTGCTGGAGCGCCGCCTCGATCGCCACCTGCACCGCCGAGCCGACCAGCGAGCTCTGCCGCTCGAGATCCGCCGCCAGCTCGGCACGCCGCGCGCGCACGCTCAGGTAGCCGTACAACCCGAGCGTGAACATCACCAACGTGATGGTGGTGATGGTGATGCGCGTCCCGATTCTCATGCGCGTGCGCTCATGCGCTTGTCAGCGTTCGCCGTTTCGAGGCGCGATGCAAGTCATCCCGAAGGTGTATCGCGTCCGGGCGATCGCGCCAACTTGTCACAGCGGAAGCCCGTACGCCGCACCCATTTCCCGCTAGTTAGCGCTCATTTCGACGGGCGCGCGGATGGCGTATCCCTTGCTAAGTGTCGCCGCACTGATGACCCTCCTTCGCGTTTTTTCCATCGGCCTGTTGTGCGCGACCGGCTGCACCTTCAATCCCGGCGGGCTGCCCGACGACCCCGGCATCGGCGGCGGCGGGAGCGACGGCGACGACGCCGGGACGCTGCCCACCAGCGACGGTGCGCCGGCGCTCGACGCGCAGCTCACGCTCGACCAGACCGCGCTCGATTTCGGCGACCTGCTGGTCGGCCAGACGAGCGCGCCGATGCTGCTGACCATCACCAACTCCGGCGGGCAGAAGAGCGGCGTGCCGATGCTCAGCCTCGACGGGCCGGGCGCGGCGCACTTTTCGGCGACCAGCGACTGCCCCGCGCTCGCGCCGGGCGCCTCGTGCCACGTGACCGTGCTGTTCAAGCCCACGCTGGCGGTCTCGGCCAACGCGCTGATCGGCATCTCGGCGACCGCCGGCGGCGCGGTCAGCGCAGCGGTCAGCGGCCGCGGGCTCTCGCCCGACAACCTGGTGATCACGCCGCCGAGCCAGGACTTCGGCCACGCCAATGTCGGCGACGCGGGCGACGATCACCCGTTCACCGTCAAGAACACCGGCATGAGCAAGTCCGTCGCCCTGCCCGTCGCCCAGCTGGGCGGCACGCGCCCCACCGCGTTCACCATCCTCTCCGACGACTGCGCCGGCCACACGCTGGCCGCTGGCAAGACCTGCACGATCAGCGTGCAGCTCACGCCCGATCACTCGGGCGCGCTGTCGGCGCTGATCCAGGTCGGCGTGCTCGCCAGCACCCTCACCGGCACCGGCGACGGCCACGTGTGGAACGACGAGAGCACCGGATCCTCCGCGCGGCTCTCGTCGGTGTGGGGCGTGTCGGGCAAGGTCTGGGCGGTGGGCGCCTCGGGGGGCATCTTGCGCTCGAGCGGTGACGGCACCTGGACGCCGCTGACCAGCCCGACCACCAATCTATTGTGGTGGGTGACCGGCTCGGGCAGCGACGTCTACGCGTTCGGTCAGAACGGCACGATCGCGCGCGCCACCAACGGCGGCGCGTTCGCCCTCGACCCGGTGACCACCGCCACCAAGAGCCTGTTCGGCGGCTGGGCCGACGCGAGCGGCGCGGTCGCCGTCGGTGAGAGCGGACAGATCTGGGGCTACGTGGCCACCGGCGGCGGCGGCGCGTGGCAGCCGCAGACTAGCAACACCATCAACGTGCTCAACGGGGCGTGGGGCTCGGCCATGAGCAACCTGTTCGCCGTCGGCGGAGTGGGCACCATCGTGCACCTGACCAACGGCGCGTGGACCGTCGAGAAGAGCAACACCACGAACAGCCTGCGCGGCGTATGGGGCTCGTCGGCGACCGACGTCTTCGCGGTCGGCCGCAGCGGCACCATCCTGCACTCGACCGGCTCCGGCACCTGGACCTCCATGACCTGCCCGATCTCGACCGATCTGTGGTCGGTGTGGGGCTCGGGCGCCAACGACGTCTACGCGGTCGGCGACGGCGGCGTGCTCTTGCACTACGACGGAACGTGGTCGACGGTGACGCTGGCTGCCACCGCGGATCTGTTCGGCGTGTGGGGCTCGTCGGCCGGCGACGTCTACGTGGTCGGCGACCTCGGCACCATCCTGCACTACGAGTAGGTATAGTCCGCCCCATGAGGATGAGGGGCTTGCTGGTCTCGTGCGCGCTGGTCGCGGCGGGTTGTGGAGATGCGGACGGGTTCGGCGACTGCACGGTGGTGCTGACGCCCGCCGCGGACGCCGATCAAAACCACGACACGATCCAGACCGCGTTCGGTGACGCTCAACCGGGCGCGCGGATCTGCCTGCGCCCCGGCACCTACCAGCTGCACGATGAGCTCGCGCTGACCACCGCCGACGTCGAGGTGCGCGGCTCGTTGCGCGGCGGCACGGTCCTCGACTTCGCCGGCCAGTTGCGCGGCGCCAACGGCCTGAGCGTGAGCGCCGACGGCTTCCGCCTGTGGGCGCTCACCATAAAGAACACCGCCGGCGACGCGGTGCGCATCTCCAAGTCGACCGGCGTCACCTTGCGCGAGGTGCAGATCACCTGGGACGCGGGCCGCTCTCCGGCCAACGGCGCCTACGGCTTGTATCCGACCGAGTCGAGCGAGGTGGTGATCGACCGCTGCCGAGTGAGCTACGCGTCCGACGCCGGCATCTACGTCGGCCAGTCGAGCCGCATCGTGGTGCGCGACTCCGAGGTCCTGCGCAATGTCGCCGGCATCGAGATCGAGAACTCGGTCGACGCCGACGTGTACGGCAACTTCGCGCACGACAACACCGCCGGCATCCTGGTGCTCAACCTGCCCAACCTGCCGCAGAAGAACTGCCGCCGCGTCGACGTGCACGACAACCTGATCGCCGACAACAACGGCGAATCGTTCGCCGCGCCGGGCAGCATCGTCAGCGGGCTGCCGCGCGGCACCGGCGTGTTGGTGCTGGCCTCCGACGACAACGAGATCCACGACAACCGGATCGATCGCAACGAGTCGATCGGCCTCGGGGTGCTCAGCTACCTCATCACCGGCAACGCCACCGACGATCCCGACTACGAGCCCTATCCCGAGGGCAACTACCTTCACGACAACCACCTCGCCGGCAACGGCACCGATCCGCACGACATCGCCGCGACGCTGCTGGCGGTGGTGACGCCCGGCGGCGATCAAGCCGAGCAGATCTTGTGGGACGGCGCGGTCAAGCCGGATTCTGCGCGCAACTGTTTCGCTGCGAACGGCGACGCCAGCTTTCGCGACCTCGACTTCCAGAACGGCTACCAGCACTCGACCACCGATCCGGCGCCGTTCGCCTGCGTAGGCGTCTCGCTGCCGCGGCTGCCCAACGACTTTCCGCAGGCGACGCCGCCCGCGCGCACCTTTCAGCCGCTCGATCAGCTGAGCGCGTATCACTATTTCGCTGGTGCGCCCGCGCTGCAGCTGCCGGCGGCCGGCGTGGTCCCGTTCGACGTCAACGCGGCGCTGTTCGCCGACGGGGCGGCCAAGCTGCGCTTCCTGGTGTTGCCGCCGGGCGGCAAGATCGCCTTCGATGCCACCGGGCGCTGGCAGTTTCCCGACGGGACGGTGCTGATCAAGACCTTCTACTTCGACCTGGACGCGCGCACGCCGTCGGCCGGGCGGCGCCTGCTCGAGACCCGACTGGAGGTGTTTCGCGACGGCGAGTGGACCCTCTACACCTATCTGTGGGACGACGCGCAGACCGAGGCCACCCGCCTGGTGCCCGGCCGCACGCTCGCGGTCACGCACCTCGACGCGAGCGGCCAGACCATTTCGCTCGACTACCGCGTGCCGTCGAGCGACCAGTGCAAGACCTGCCACGCGCAGAGCCGCGTCTCGGTGCCGCTCGGCCCACGCACGCGCCAGCTCAACCGCGCGTTCGACTATGGGTCACCCCTTGGTCCGGAGAACCAGCTGGAGCATCTGGCCGCGCTCGGCGCCTTCGATCGCCCGCTGCCGCCGGTCGCCACGCTCGATCGCCTGTCCGATCCGGCGGGCACCGACCCGCTCGAGACCCGCGCGCGATCGTACCTCGAAGCCAACTGCGCGCACTGCCACGCCGCCGGCGGCGCAGCCTCGTCGACGTCGCTGCGCCTCAACCTCGAGACCACGCTGGCGATCGACCTCGGCATCTGCCGCTCGCCCAACGCCGCCGGCCCCGGCGCGGGCCAGCTCCTGTACGACATCGTCCCCGGCAAGCCCGACGAATCGATCGTGTTGTTCCGCATGCGCTCGACGGAGCCCGAGATCAAGATGCCGCAGCTCCCCTCGACCACCGCCGACACCGCCGGCGCCGACCTGATCGCCGCGTGGGTCGCGACACTGCCCGGCACCTGTCCGTAGCCACGCTACGGGGCGGGCACGGTCACCGTGTTCGAGTCGAGCGTGACTGCGCCGATCCGCGTCAACGCACGGCCCTCGAGCGTCGCGCCCGTCGTCACCGTGATGGATTGATCGGCCAGCAGGTTCCCTTTGAACACCGAGCTCGTGCCCAGCGTCGCCGAGGTGCCGACCTGCCAGAAGATGTTGGCCGCCTTCGCCCCGCCGCTCAGGATGACCTTCCGCCCGCTGGTCGTGGTCAACGTCGAGGCCATCTGGAAGATGAACGTTGCGTTCGAATCGCCTTTGCCGTCGAGCGTGAGATCCCCCGAAGAGATCGCCAGCGACGAGGTCGATTTGTAGAGCCCGGGCGCGAGCGTCTGCCCTCCCAGGTTGCCGGACACCGTGATGGGTGCGGTCGACCGTCCCGCGGCGTCGTTGTAGGCGGTGGTGAGCGCGAGCTTCGCCATGGCCGCAGAAGGGTCGCCCAGGTGAATCGCGCCATTCACCTTGCCGGGCGGAAATCCAGTCAGCGCGGTGCCCGGGCTCAACCCGAGCATCCCGTTGACGAGGGTGGGACCCTGGCTGGTGACGGTCGAGCCGGCGAGGATCGCAAACGAGCTGGCCTTGCCGAGCGCCACCGACGGCAGCGCTCCGTCGGCGCTGGTCGTGAAGCTCCACTGCGAGTTGCCGGCCAACGCATTTCCCGTGAGGTCCTTGGCGCCGACGTTGATCGTTCCGGTGATGAGGCTGTTTGCAGGGAGGTTGCCGGTCGGATTGAAGGTCGCAGTCTTGGTCGCCGGGTCATAGTCGACGTTTCCCATGATGGCAGCGGCGCCGGGCCCGATCACGGTGAAGGTCGCCGCGGTGAGGGTGAGCGGGTCCATGGCCTTCGAGAAGGTGGCCGTCAGGCTCGCCTGGGTCGCCACCGCGGTCGCGGCATTGAGCGGCGTCGTAGCGGTCACGGTGGGGGCAGTCGCATCTGCGATCGAACCGGTCGTGAACGTCCAGGTGAAGTCGGTTCCCAACGTCGTGCCGGCGAAGTCCTTGGTGCTGCCCGCGATGGTTGCCTGAAAGACCGTGTTTGCCGCGAGATTGCTCGCCGGGACCAGGATGGCCGTCGCACCGGCGTAGTCGACCACGCCCGCTACCGCCGCTGCATTGGGGCCAGAGAGCGTGAAGGTCAGATCGGTGACGGACGCCGGGTCCATCGCTTCGGTAAACGTTGCAGCGACTCTGCTGTTGATCGGCACGCCTGTGGCACCGGCCAGCGGGCTCGTGAAGTCGACGCTCGGCACGAGGGCCGACAGGTTGGGAATCCCGCCGTCGAACGATTCGCCGGAATCGGATCCGCCGCCGGCGGCCGGGGCCCCGCACCCCGCCAGCGAGGCGCAGAAAAAGATCACGGCACAGCGTTGAAGGTGCGACATGGCAAGCTCCCATCGCCTCGGAGGCGATTCCGTCGAGGAGGCTGAGATTCGACTGATCCGGGACGTAAGCACCGGCACAGGTTCCGCAAGGGTTGCCGGGCGGGGCCCGATCGAATGCCGACCTGCGGTTATTTCTTCGGCGCGTCGGCCTGGTTTTCGGGGCGAGCGTCGGCGGCCTGCGCGGTCGCCATGGCCGCCGCTTCGACCGCGAGCACGCGCGAAAAGCGCTGCACGTCGACGCCGAAGCGGCGCGCGCCGGCCACCTGCGGCACCAAGAACAAGTCCGCCGCAGTCAGCGCATCGCCGACGGCAAATCGGCCGCCGTGCTCGCGCGCGATCTCGCCCAGCAGCCCTTCGAGCGCCACCATTCCCTGCTCATTGAAGTGGTGCGCGTAGGCCTTCTGCGTCGCTGCATCGGCACCCGCGCGCTCGAACGCGCGCGTATTCTGAAACGGCTGAATCGCCGCATTCACCGTCTCCACCACCTGCCGCACCCGCGCCCGCGCAAACGCCTCGTGCGGATACAACGCCGGCGCTGGCCGCGTCTCCTCCAGGTACTCGAAGATCGCCACCGACTCGGCGAGCGCGTGCCCATCGATCACCAGCACCGGCACCCGGCCGATCGGATTGCGCGCCAGATGCTCCGCGCTGCGCTGCGCATCCTTCCCCAGATCGACCACCGCCAGCTCGAACGCGATCCCCTTTACCGCCAACGCCCACCGCACGCGCCACGAAGCCGACGACTGCCCGAAACCGTACAGCACCGTTCGCTCCATGTCGCAACCCTACAACAAGTTAAAAAGTTAAGTCCGCTTGTTATCCGTTATCGCGGACGGTATCTGTGGAGGAGGTCGACGACCTGGTCGAGGGGGAGGCCGGGGGCGAAGTTGTCGTTCTGGCCGACCATGTCGTCGGCCATGCACAGCGCGTTGACGATCGCTTCTTCGGTGGCCTCGATGACCGCTTCGTAGAAGGGGCCGATCGCGCGGTCGAGCATCATCTCGACCTTGTGGGTCATGCCGTGGGTCACGCGCGGGACCTTGTTCGCCGTCGAGAACGCCAGCATGATCTCGCCCGAGCCGTGCGCCGCGTACGAGCCGCAGCGCCCCACGCCGAGCGCCGCGCGCTTGCACAGGCGGGTGAGCTGCGACGAGAGCAGCGGCGCGTCGGTGGCGATCAGCGCGATGATCGATCCGTAGTTGGCGACGCGCTTGGAGAGATCGGTGAACGTCGGCAGGAGCAGCTCGCCGATCGGCACGCCGTCGATGCGCAGGTTGGGCATCACGCCGAAGTTGGTCAGCACCAGCACGCCCAGCGTGTAGCGCCCCACGTCGGCGCTGATGGTGCGCGACGAGGTGCCGATGCCGGCCTTGAAGTCGCAGGTGATCATCCCGGTGCCCGCGCCGACCGAGCCCTCCGCCACCGGCCCGCCCGCCGCGGTCTCGATCGCGCGGTACACGTGCTCGGAGTGGATGTGCCGTCCCACCGCGTCGCTCAGGAACGAATCGTCGCACTCGCCGACCACCGGCAGGATCACGTCGTCCTCGCCGCCGATGCCGGGGTGGCGCCGGGTCATCCACTTGACCGCCGCGTCGGAGACCTTGCCCACCGACATGGTGTTGGTGAGCAGGATCGGCGTCTCGAGCAGCCCCCACTCGACGACCTGCGTGAGGCCGGCCACCTCGCCCGCGCCGTTGAGCACGAACGCACCGCCGATCAGCCGCTCGGTGTACACCGTGTCGTGCGGCATCACGCAGGTGATGCCCGTGCGCACCGGCCCCTTGCCGCGATCGAGCTTGCCGGCGCCGCTGATCAGCGTCGTGTGCCCGACCTTGACGCCCGCCACGTCGGTGATCGCGTTGAGCGGACCGGTCGGATATTTTCCAAGCGAGATGCCCAGATCGCGCAGCCGCCTGCGCTCCCGTTTTTTCGTCAGGACGCCGCCTCGGGCGTGGTGCGCAGGTGCGGCTTGAAGTCCTTACCGTCGGGACGACGCTCGCCGAGCGGCTTGTCTTCGCGCTTCTTCTCGCGCAGTCGCTTGAGCGCGCCGGCGAGGATCTCGCCGATCAACGTGCGGTAATCGATGCCCGCCGCGTTCGAGATCAACACCAGATCCGAATAATCCGGCGTCAGGCCCGGCAGCGGATTCACCTCCAGCACGTACACCTGCCCCGACGCGCTCATGCGCAGGTCCACGCGCGCCACGTCGCGGCAGTCGAGCGCCACGAAGGTCTCGCGCGCCGCGCGCTCCACCGCCTTGGCCTCGGTCGGCGACAGCTTGGCGGGGCACTCGTAGTAGACGTGCTTCTCCCACTCCTGCTTGACCTCGAAGTCGTAGACCGGCCGCTGGTTGGCCTTGTCGATGAAGCAGATCTCCATCGGCGGCATCACGCGCGGCCGCTTGTCGCCCAAAAGGCCGACGGTGAACTCGCGCCCCGAGATGTACTCCTCGATCAGCGCCGGCTGCCGGTAGCGCTCGATCAGATCCTTGACCGCCACGCGCAGCCCGGCTTCGTCGTCGACCACGCCGGTCGAGGCGATGCCCTTCGACGAGCCCTCGGCGTTGGGCTTGACGATCAGCGGGAACTTGGCGGCCAGCGCGGGATGCAGCTTCTCGCGCCCGCTCACCATCACCTGGAACTCGGGCGTGAGGATCCCGTGCTGCCGCAAGATGCGCTTGGCGAGCGCCTTGTCGAGCGCCAGCGCCAGCGTCGCCGAATCGGATCCGGTGTACGGGATGCCGACCAGCTCGCACAGCGCCGGCACCTGCGCCTCGCGGTTGCGCCCCGACAGGCCCTCGGCGATGTTGAACACCAGATCGACCTTCGACTCCGAGAGCCGCTGCGGCAGCTCGCTGTTGGCCTCGAGCGGCACCACCTCGTGGCCGAGCGATTCGATTGCGTTGCGAATCGCGTCGATGGTCTCGGGCGGGTCATATTCAGCCTCGGCATCGTTCCCGTGCTTGGAGTCCACGCGCTTCATGTTGAAGGTGAAGCCCACGCGCAGCTTCTCCGGCTTCTTGCGCGGCTGCGTCTCGGGCGTCTGCAGGCCCCAGCGCACCGCCGCCGACTTGACCACCCGATCGATGGTCTGGTCGTAGCCGAGCCCCTCGCGCTTGGCCGCCGCGAACAGCGACGCGCCCGGCTCCATCGACGGCAGCGCGTTGACCTCGAGGAAATAGATGCGCCCGTCGTCGCCGAGCCGAAAGTCGATGCGCCCGACGTCGCGCATGCCGAGCGTGCGCACGACGATCTTGGAGAGCGACTTGACCCGCTGGAGCACGTCGCGCGGCAGCTCGGCCGGGCAGCGCACGGTGACCCGCGCGGAGTCGGTGTTCTTGAGCCGGTAGTCGTACAGGTTGTATTTGGACTTCGCCGCGCTCTCGATCACGTACTCGACGGGCGTGAGCACGCCGTCTTCGCCGAGCCCCTCGATGAACGGCACGGTGATGTCCAGGCCGGGGATGAACTCCTCGACGATCACGCCGCTCGGGTAGAGCTTGACCATCTTCTCGACCAGCGCGCGCATCGACTTCCAATCGCGCGCCACCGACTCGTCGCCGATGCCCTTGGACGAGCCTTCGTAGTTGGGCTTGACGATCGCCGGCAGCGGCACGCCGAGCGAGCCTTCGACTTTTTCCAGCAGCGCCAGCTCGCGCGCGGTCACCAGGCGCGAGGCCGGCGTGTCGACGCCCTGCTGCTTGAGCACCAGCTTGGTGAGCCACTTGTCGAGCGTCACCGTCAGCACGTACGCGTCCGAGCCGGTGTACGGAAAGCCCAGCTCCTCGAACAGCGCCGGATAGAACGCCTCACGCGCGCGGCCGCGCCGTCCCTCTGCGGTGTTGAAGATCAGATCGGGCGCGAACGCCTCGATGCGCGCCGCCAGGTGCGACGCCGGGCCGGAGACCTCGATCTTCTCTACCTCGTGCCCCGTGGCGACCAGCGCAGACGCGATGGCAGCGACGGTCTCCGCGGTGTCGAACTCCGCTTCATCCTCGGAATCGGTCAACTTGAGGTTGTGCGTAAAAGCAATTTTCATGCGGAAGGTATCCAACCATGAATCGTTCGAAAGTTCACCAACCACTCGGCTTTTGGTATAAACGCGTCCCACGAGCAATTCCGCAGGAATTGCGATCAACAATGACATCTGAGCATGGGAGCAAAGCGACAATGCCCCGACCGCGGAAAAACGACCCCACTTCGTTGATCAAACCGCTGCTCGCCGATTTCGCGCGACAGGTCGCGTCCGAGGTCGAGCGCCTCACGCTGCAGCGCGTGCGCCATGCGCTCGACGGCGCCGTCAACGGCATCGGGGCGCGCGGCCTCGCCCCGCGAGCGCGCCGCCAGACGGTGCTGTGCTACTACCCGGGCTGCAAGAACGTGGCGGCCCCGCGCTTCGGCATGTTCTGCGCCGCGCAGCACAAGGGCTTGAGCGTCACCGAGAAGGAACGCTACCGCAAGCAGCACGCCGCCCGCCGCAAGTAACCGGTGTACAATAGGGCGGTTCATGAAGCGCCCCGCCCTCGCCTGCCTGCTGCTGCTGCTCGCCGGCGCGAACGCGTCGGCCGACACGCGCGTGTTGCGGCTGGCCACCGCCGCGCCCGACGGGACCGCGTGGGCGCGCGAGTTTCGCGCGTTTTCCCGTGACGTCGAGCTGCTCACGCACGGCGCGGTGCAGGTGAAGTGGTACTTCGGCGGCATCGCCGGCGACGAGATCGCAGTCGGCGGGCGCATCCACCGCGATCAGCTCGACGGCAGCGCGTCGGCCGGGATGTTGTGCCAGCAGCTCGCACCCACCATGAAGGTGACGCGACTGCCCGGCCTGTATCGCAGCCACGAAGAGGCGGTGCGCGTGCTGCACCGGCTCACGCCGGTCCTGACCGAGGAGTTCGCCAAGGAAGGCTTCGCGTACCTGGGCGGTCCCAACATCGGTCCGGACATCCTGCTCTCGCGGCGGCCGATCCGTTCGTTCGCCGAGCTCAAGCGAACCAAGCTGTGGCACTGGGACATCGACGAGACCGCCAACCGCGCCGCACGCGAGGCCGGCATGCTCCTGATCCCGGCGCCGATCGCCGAGGCGCTCGCCACCTACGACGACGGCAAGGTCGACGGCTTTCTCGCCCTGCCCACCGCGGCGCTCGCCTTTCAATGGTCCACGCGCGCCCGCTACCTCACCGATCTGCGCACCGAGTACATGTGCGGCTGCCTGATCATCGCCAATCGCGCTTTCGATGCGTTGGCCTCGGAAGATCAGCAGCTCATCCGCGCCGCCGCCGCCAAGGCGATCGCGCGCGTCGACGAGGTGAGCCGCCTGACCGATGAGCAGCTGCTCGGCGGCCTGTTCGTCAAGCAGGGGATCGAGCTGGTGCCGGTCACCGCGGAGCTGCGCGAGTCGTACCAGACCGCGACGGCGGAAGCGCGCCGCAAGCTGGCCGCGCAGGGTTGGGTGTCGCCCGCGCTCCTACAGAAGGTGCAGGTAATGCTCGACGAATACCGCGCGAATCCGTGACGCGTAAAGAATCGTAAACCTTTTTAATATCAGCCGGTCTCGGTCGTCTCAGGTTCAACGAGGAGGTTGAACATGCGCTCCAGGCTCGGCTTGATTGCACTGATCGCGACCCTCTCCGGCGCGGCGTTCGGCGGCACCGCCTCCGCGCACGAGCGGGCGCGGGACGAGGGCAAACGCTGCGACTACTCGCGCTACTCCGAGCAGGAGAAGCTCGAGCGCCGCGATCGCGAGCTGCGCGAACAGCGCGAGCGCGACGCGCAAGAGCACGGCTGGTGGATCGGAGAGTGGCACTAACGATGCGCCCCATTTCAGTCCTGTTTCTCCTCGGCACGCTCGGCGCCGTCGGCTGCGCGCAAGAGTTTCCGCTGCCGATGACCGCCGCGCAGTTGGTGGCGTTCGATTCGGGGCCGGCGCTGGTCGCCTACCTCGGTCAGCCGGACGCCAGCCCGGCGGTGTGTGATCTGCGCACGCGCGGCCCGCACCTGCCCGCGTTCGACGACAAGATGCGCACGGCGCTGGTGGGCGGCCTGGCCGACGGGAAGATCGATCCCGATCTGTGGCGCCGCTGCGCCAACGATCTGGTCAAGAGCGTGCCGCGCGAGGACGCCGCGTCGCTCCTCGACGTCGCCGGGCGCGGCTACCGCAAGCTCATCCGAAACGGCGATTTCGAGAAGTCGCCGGCGCTGCAGGCGCGGCTACAGGCGATGCAGAAGCTGTACATCGAGCGCAAGAACGGCTTCGACGGCCACCCCGTCGTCGATCAGAAATTGTTCGCCAACCTGCGCCGCGCGCTCGACAACCACCATCTCGGCCCCGTCGCTGCCGGCTTCGCCGAGGACCTGATCGCCACGGTCGACCTCGAGCACGGCGAGTGGCGCGGACAGCGCGTCGACGTTCCGCTCATCGACCAGGTTGCGTCGACCGGGAACGAGCAGACGCTGCGCCGCTTCATCGATCGCCTGCCCGAGCCCACGCTGCGCGACGAGTCGCGCCGCCGCGTGATCCGCCTGCACATCGCCGCCTCGCCGTTCCCCGAGGTGCGCAACGACGCCGCCGCCGTCGAGAGCGCCGTGATGACCCACGGCGTGAACGCGCTCTCGCTCGCCGACCATCCGCCGTTGCGCGGCTGGCTCGACGCGAGCAAGGTGCCGATGCGCGGCGTGCTGGTGCGCCAGCAGGTCTGGCAACAGACCGCCACGCTGCTCGGCTACAGCGGCGACCGGCCCGGCCTGTCGGTCCTGCCCGAGCTCAAGCTGCGCGGCGCGCTCCTGATCGATGCCGGCGGCATCTCCCATTCGGTGACCCTGTGCGGGTCCAAGCGCGAGCTCGACACCAGCCCGTGCGTCACCGTCGGCGAGGTGAAGCTGGAGAATCCGGCCGCCTACCTCGACAAGGGCGGCGCGTTCCACTTCGTCGAGCACATCGCCATGCGCGACGCCGTGAACCTGGCGCAGATGCGCAACAAGTTCGTGCTGCCGGTGAGCGTCGCCGGGAAGCGCCTGTTCGCGTTCGAGTGGGGCCTGTACTACGAGCGCCCGGCCGATCTGATCTTCAGCGGACCCGAAGCGGGCGCGAACGGACCGGGCCTGACCGTGCTGGTCGATCACCGCGATCCCAATCGCTACCTATTCACCGTGTGCGAGCCGGCGGGCAACTATCAGGCCGTCGTCGAGAGCGCCGACCTGGCGGGGTTCCGCATCGCCAGCGCGGGCGCGCAAGGCTACACCGGCAGCTCGGGCTCGTCGGGCTCGAGCGGTTCCAGCGGCGGCGAGTGCCAGAGCGGCGGCGACGGCGGGCCGGGCGGCGACGGCGGTCCGGGCGGGCCGGGCGGCGACGGCGGCGACGTGCGGGTCGAGGTCTCGTGCGGCGACGCGCCCTGCGACGGCACCGTGGCGCTGTTGCAGCACGTGATCACCAGCGACGCGGGAGCCGGCGGCTCGGGCGGCTCGGGCGGCTCCGGCGGCTCGGGCGGCTCCGGTGGCTCGGGCCGCTCGGCCACCACCCACACCGACAACGACGGCAACACGGTCACCGACGACCCCGGCTGCAGCGCCGGCTCGAGCGGCAGCTCCGGCTCGAGCGGCTCCAGCGGCCCCGACGGCTCGCCCGGCCGCGGCGGCCGCGTCTCGTTCAGCGTGGTCCGCTGACGTCAGCGGCGACGCGACACTCCTGTCAGCTTCTCGACGGTAACCGCAGCGAAACGCCAAGCAATCTCGGTTGGCAGCGCGCTTGCAATCACCCCCCGCATGCGGTGGTTGCCTCGAGCCCTCGGTCTTGCGGGATTGGTCCTGCTCAGCGGCGCGTCGCCGATCGACGGCGGTGAGCTGCACTGCGAAGAGGCCGTGCGTCACCTGGCCGACTGCTGCCACGCGCCGCTGGACAGCCTGTACCATTGTACTGCCGGTCGAGGCTGCGACGACACCCGGCCCGATCTCGACGATCCGCTCGCGACCGACGTGCGCGACCAGAGCTGCGATCAGCTGGTCGCCAGCGGCGCGTGCGAGACGCCGCCGATGTCGCCCAAACCGGCCCCGCCGTGCATCGGCTTCCTCGATTCGTGCGATCCGCAGCCGGCGCCGAATCCGCCGCCGCCCGATCTCTCGCTCCACGATCTCTCCCCGGTCGATCTCGCGGCCCCGCCCGACCTCTCATCGACCGACGGCCCCGGGGGAGACGGCCCATGAGCGCGCGTATTTTCGCCGCGCTGCTGCTGCTCGCCGGCCTCGCGCGCGCACAGGAGCAGCCGCCGGCGATGGGCGACGACGAGCCGCCGTCCCAGGCGGTGCGCGACGCCGCGACCCTCGTGCAACCCGAAGCGCCTCCGGAGCCGCCGCCGTTGGTCGCGCCGCCGCGACGAGAACCACGTGGCCGCCCGGTGATCGCCGTCGAGGTCCTGCCGGGTTACCGACGCCTGCTCGGCTCCGACTGGCTGGGGACCTCGGCCGATCTGTCGATTGGCGGCGAGGCCAAGAACGGCTTCGCGGTGCTCATGCGGCTCGGCATATTCGCCGGCGCCACCACGTTCGGCGTCACGTTCCAGCATTGGACCGTCGCCGCGGCGTTCGTCATTCCCACCGGCACGCGCCTGCGCATCGAGCTCGGGCACACCTTCGGGCTCCTGGTCCTCGAGCTGCCCCACACCGACGATCACTACGCCGAAAGCCCGACCATGGGCGCCTTCCTCGCGCCGACGATCGACCTGTGGCGCAAGCAGGAACAGCGCGTGTTCCTCGAAGCGCGCCTGAGCTACGACTGGGTCCTGGCGGACCACGCCAGCGACGGCAACGCGCTCACCTGCCAACTCGGCCTCGGCGTCGCGTTTTAGGTGAATAAGCGCGCTGCGCTTGCGTCTCAACCGCACATGCGTTCACTCGTTGCGGCGGCGACTCTCGTTCTTGTGCTGAGCGGCAGCGCGGGCGCGGTGCCGTTCGTGCGGCGACGGCCGCCGGTGCCGATCGATGCTGCGACCTTCGCGCAGCTCGTCGAGGCCACCAAGGCGGAAGCGTTTCCCGACGGCAAGCTCGCGCAGATCCGGAATGTCGCGGCGGGAAGGCGCTACCTGTTCACGGGCCCGCAGATCGTGACGCTCCTCGAGCTGTTCACGTTCTGGTACGACCGCGTGGAGGCGTTGCGCTTGACGTCACCCAGCGATGCGCAGAACGCCGCCGCGGTGTTGCGCTACTTCGAGCCCGCGCCCGGGCTGGCGCGCAGCGAGGCGCGGCGGATTCTCGGGCTGTAGCTCAGGCGCGCGCGGCGAGCTGCAGGCGCTCGACCAGCCCCTTGACGATGGTCCGGATGCGCCCGACCTCTTCCAGCTCCAGCCCGATCTGGCACACCAGCGCGATCGGCACGCTGGCCGCGCGGCGCTTGAGCCGGCGTCCGGCGGGCGTCAGCCGGTTCTCGACCGTGCGCTCGTCGGTGCCACGGCGCGCGCGACGGATGAGCTCGGTCCGCTCCAGCCGCTTGAGCACCGGGGTGAGCGTGCCCGAGTCGAGGAACAGCCGCGTGCCGAGCTCGCGCACGGTCTGGCCGTCGCGCTCCCACAGCAGCATCAGCACCAGATACTGGAGGTAGGTGACGCCCAGCTTCTCGAGGTGGGGCCCATACGCCTGGGTCACCAGGCGCGAGGCCGCGTACAGCGGAAAGCACAGCTGGTTGTCGAGCTTCAGCACTTCGTCGGCGGTGATCACGCTGCCACTCCTTCGACGATGCTCATCAGCGTCGGCGTCGGCACCACCCGGCTGAGCTGAAAGCCGGACAGCTGCAAGAGCCGCGCGAAGTCGGCTCGGCTGCGCTCGCGTCCCTCGTTGCACACCATCATCATCTGCACGTCCGAGAGCGGCCCGATCCCGGCGGTCTCCTGTTTCTCGACCACCAACTCGACGATCAACAGCCGATGGCCCGGCTTCATCGCGCGGCGGCAGTTCTGCAGGATGGTCACCGAGCGCTCGTCGTCCCAGTCGTGCAGGATGTTCTTGAGCAGGTAGGCGTCGCATCCCTCGGGCACCTTGTCGAAGAAGCTCCCCGAGGAGAGCTCGACCCGATCCGCGACGCCGCGCGCCCCGAGCAGCGGGCCGGCCGTGGCGATCACACCGGCGTTGTCGAACAGCACGCCGCTCAGGTGGCGGTGCTGCACCAGCACCTCGGCCAAGAGCGCGCCGCGGCTCCCCGCCACGTCGCACACCCTGCGCACCTCGCGAAACGGATAGGCGCGCGCCACGCCGGGCGCGTCGAGTTGGGTCATCGAGCCCATCGCCGCGGCGAACACGCTGCGCTCCTCCGGATGGCGATCGAACCAGTCCCACACCGACATGCCGTGCACCCGCTCGAACGCGTTCTTGCCGGTCTGCAGCGTGCCGTCGAAGTCGGCCCACGCGTTCACGTTGGACGCGGAGCCGAAGTAGTCGGCGAAGTCGCGGAAGGTGCCCACCCGCCCGGAGCGGAGACCGTTCGACAGGCGGTTGTTGGCGAAGCGTCCGTCGCGGCGCAGCGCGAACACGCCGACGGTCACCAGCGCGCGCATCATGCGCTGCATGGCGTCGGGATCGCGGCTGGTGCGCGCCGCCAGCTGGGCGGCGTCGAGCGGTCCGTCGGCGAGCAGATCCGCGAGCTTGAGGCGCGCCGCGGTGCCCAGCATGTGCGTGCGGCCGATGCCGGTGGCGAGCTCGAACAGGGGCAACTGCGGCGGCACCATGGCGTTGGCCAGCGCCAGCAGCCAGCGACGGAAACCGAGCACGATCTTCACCAGAAAACGGGGCGGCAAGCCGGGCACCCGGGTCGCTTCGGAGCTGCTCATGCGTCGGGTTCTACCATGAAGTAGGTTTTCAGTTGTACACAATTATGTTGTACACAATCTTTTCTATTGCACTCCGACTCCGGCGAATGCTACGCAGTGCGGCATGACCACCCTGGCACCGGAAATTCTCTCTGTCGGGCGCGCGCTGCCCAAGCACTACGCCTCCCAAGAAGCCCTGCTCGCCGCCCTGCGAAAAGTGTGGATCAAGCAGCACTTCAACCCGGCACGCGTCGACGAGCTGCACCGCGCGGTCAAGGTCGCCGGCCGCTACCTGGCGCTGCCGATCGAGGACTACGAGCACACCGACACCTTCCAGAAGTGCAACGACGCGTGGATCCGCGTGGCGCTGGAGCTGGGCGAAGAGGCGGCGCGCGAGGCGCTGGCCCGCGCCGGCCTGGCCCCCACCGACGTGGACCACATCTTCTTCGTCACCGTCACCGGCATCGCGGTGCCCAGCCTGGACGCGCGGCTGGTCAATCGGCTGGGCCTGCGCAGCGACGTCAAGCGCACGCCGATCTTCGGCCTCGGCTGCGTCGCGGGCGCCGCCGGGATCGCGCGCGCGTCCGACTACGTGCGGGCGTTCCCCGGACAGGTGGCGCTGCTGGTCTCGACCGAGCTGTGCTCGCTGACGCTGCAGCGCGGAGATCTGTCGGTGGCCAACCTGATCGCGTCGGGGCTGTTCGGCGACGGCGCAGCGGCGGTGGTGATCGGCGGCGGCGAGCGCGCGACGGCGAAGGGCCCGCGCGTCGAGGCCACCCGCTCGGTCTTCTATCCCAACACCGAGCGCGTGATGGGCTGGGACCTGGTCGACTCCGGCTTCAAGATCGTGCTCTCCGCGGGCGTCCCCGAGATCGTTTACAAGCACGTGGGCGGCGACGTGGACTCGTTCCTCGGCGCGCACGGCCTCGACCGCTCGCGCATCAAGCACTTCGTCGCGCACACCGGCGGACCCAAAGTGCTGCAGGCGTTCGCCGAGGCGCTGTCGCTGCCGCCGGCCGCGCTCAAGCGCTCGTGGGACTCGCTGGAGAAGACCGGCAACCTGTCGTCGGCGTCGGTGCTGTTCGTGCTGCGCGAGCTGCTCGACTCGGGCGAGGCGCAGCCCGGCGATTTCGGTCTACTCCTGGCGATGGGCCCGGGCTTCTGCTCGGAGCTGGTGCTCCTCAAATGGTGAGCGCGCGGGTGTTCTATCTGACGTTCCTGCTGCTGCTCTCGCTGGAGCGCTTCGGCGAGCTGGCGCTGTCGCGGCGCAACGCGCGCCGGGCATTCGCGCGCGGCGCCGTCGAGGTCGGACAGCGCCACTACCGCGTGATGGCGCTGTTTCACACGCTGTTCCTGCTGGTGTGCGCGGCCGAAGCGATCCTTCAGCCCCGGCCCTTCTGGGGCGCGCTCGGCTGGGCGGCCTTCGGCGGCGCGCTGGCGGCGCAGGCGCTGCGCTACTGGGCGATCACCACGCTCGGCGATCGCTGGAACGTGCGCGTGATCGTGCTGCCCGGCGCGGCGCCGGTGACCGCCGGTCCGTATCGCTGGGTGCGCCATCCCAACTACGTCGCGGTCGCGACCGAGATGCTGTGCGTGCCGCTGATCTACGGCGGCACCGCCGGCTGGCTCACCGCGATCGGCTTCTCGCTCGGCAACGCGCTGCTGCTGATCGTCCGCATTCGCGCGGAGGAGGCGGCGCTCGGGCCGTCCTACGCGCAGGCGTTCGCCGCCACCCCCCGCTTTCTGCCCGGAGGACAATCGTGATCGTCTCGGAAGCGCTGGTGATGCTGGAGATTCGACGGGTCGTCGAACGGGAGCTCGCGATGCCGCGCGAGATCCAGCCCACCGACAGGTTGGTCGACGACCTGGGTCTCGATTCGCTCACCCTGACGACGCTCGCGGTGGAGCTGGAGGATCGCTTCCAGGTGATCCTCTCCGACGAGGACGCGACGCGCATTCAGACGGTGGCCGAGCTGGCCCGCTGCGTGACCGCGCGCGTGGGAGCGGCGTCGTGAAGGGCGAGCCGGCCCGCGCGCCCACCCACGCCTCCATTAATGAGGCACTGCGCGCCGCGGTCGATCATCCGGGCGGCGTGACCTTCGTCGACCTGCAGGAGCGCGAGCAGACCATCACCTGGCGCGAGCTGCACACGCGTGCCCGTCGCGTCGCCGCGGCGCTGCATCGGCTGGGCGTGCGACCCGGCGATCGGGTGGCGCTGGTGCTGGCCACCAGCCCGGCGTTTCTCGACGGCTACTTCGGGATCACGCTGGCCGGCGCGATCCCGGTGCCGCTCTCGCCGCCGCTGCGCCTCGGCCGGCTCGACGAGTTCCACGCCGCCACCGCGCGCATGCTGACGGTGGCCGGCGCGCGGCTGGTGCTGACCGACGCGCGCTGTAAGCGGCTCCTCGGCGTGGCCATCGCCACCGCGCGACCGGAACTCGGCTGCGTGGCGGTCGATCGGCTCGCCTCCTCGACCGACGAGCACGAGGTCGACAACGCGCCCGAGTCGGTGGCGCTGATCCAGTTCTCCTCGGGCTCGACGGTGGATCCCAAGCCGGTCGCGCTCACCCAGGCCAACCTGATGGCGCAGCTGGCGACCATCGATCAGATGGTGCCGTCGAACGCGACCGGCCGGCAGGTGGGCGTCTCGTGGCTGCCGCTGCACCACGACATGGGACTGATCGGCTGCCTTTTGAGCGCGGTGTACCGGCCCGATCCGTTGGTGCTGATCCCGTCGGAGCTGTTCCTGGCGCGGCCAGCGCTGTGGCTGCGCGCGATCGCCCGTCATCGCGCGACCGTCTCGCCGGCGCCCAGCTTCGCCTACTCGCTGTGCACCAAGCGCATCAAGGACGCGGACCTCGCCGGGCTCGATCTGTCGAGCTGGCGGTTCGCGCTCAACGGCGCCGAGCCGGTCTCGGTCGGCGTGCTGGACGAGTTCGCCGCGCGCTTCGCCCGTTGGGGCTTCGATGCGCGCGCTCTCACGCCGGTGTACGGCATGGCGGAGGCGTCACTGGCGGTGACCTTCTCGCCGCCGGGGCGGCCGCCCCGCTCGCTCGCGGTCGATCCGGTGACGCTGGCCAAGGACGGACGCGCGGTCGCACCGGCGCACGGTGAAGAGCGGCGGATCGCCTCGGTCGGCTTCGCGGTGCCGGGGGTCGAGCTGATGGTTCGCGATCGCTCCGGCCGCGAGATCGGCGAGCGACAGGCTGGGCGCATCTGGGTGCGCGGCCCGTCGGTGATGGCCGGCTACTTCAACGATCCGGCCGCCACCGCGCGCGTGCTTCAGGAGGGCTGGCTCGACACCGGCGACCTCGGCTTCATCGCCGATGGAGAGCTATACGTGTGCGGCCGCGCCAAGGACGTGGTGATCATCCGCGGCGCCAACCACGCGCCGCAGGAGTTCGAGGAGTGCCTGGACGGCGTGGCCGGCGTGCGGCAGGGCTGCGCGGTGGCGCTCGGCTTCATCCCCGACGGCGACGCGGGCGAAGAGGAGCTGCTGGTGCTGGCCGAGCATGGCAGCGAGCACGACTCGTCGCTGGTCCACCAGATCCGCAGCGCGATCCTCGAGCGCACCGGCGTGCGCGCGCACACGGTCTGCGTGCTCGCGCCGGGGACGCTGCCGCGCACCAGCAGTGGCAAGCTGCGGCGCGCCGAGGCGCTGCGCCAATTCGTCGCCGGCGAGCTGGCCGCGCCCAGGCCGGTCTCGCCGCTGCGCATCGCCGGCGCGGTGGCGCGCTCCACATGGGCCTTCGCCAGGCTGCGGGTCACGGGTGCAGGCTGACGTCGCCATCGTCGGTGGCGGGCCGGCCGGGCTGGCCGCCGCCATCGGCGCCGCGCGCCGCGGTCTTCGCGTCGTGGTGCTGGAGAAGCGCGCCTGGCCGCCCGACAAAGCGTGCGGCGAGGGCCTCATGCCGTCGGGACTGCGCGCGCTCGAGCGTCTCGGCGTGCGAGCGCTGATCGATCCTGCCGCGTGCGCGCCGTTCGCGGGCGTGCGCTACGTGCAGGAGGACGGCTCGTTCGCCGAGGGCCGGTTCGCGCCCTCGGAAGGCGGCGGGTTGGGCATCCGCCGAACCGCGCTCAGCGACGCGCTGGTGCGCCGCGCCCGGGAGCTGGGCGTGGTGCTGCGCTCGCACGTGCTGGTCCGGCGCCACGAGCGCGTTCCGGGAGGCATCGCGCTCGACCTCGACCGCCACGAGCGCCTCGAGGCGCGCCTGGTGATCGCCGCCGACGGGCTGGCCTCGCCGCTGCGCCAGGCCGAAGGGCTGGACGCGCCGGCGCATGGGCCGCGCCGCTTCGGGATGCGGCAGCACTTTCGCTGCGCCGCGTGGAGCCCGTTCGTCGAGGTGCACTTCTCCGACGGGCTCGAGGCCTACGTCACGCCCGCGGGCGCCGATCGGGTCGGCGTGGCCTTCTTGTGGGAAGACGGGCGCGCGCCACAACCCATTTCATTTCAATCGCTGTTGAATCGGTTTCCGGTCCTGGTCGAGCGGCTCTCCGGCGTGGCGCCCGATTCGGATCCTCGCGGCGCCGGACCGCTGTTGCGCACCGCGCGCGCGCGCACCGCCGATCGCTTCGTGCTGCTCGGCGACGCGGGCGGCTACGTCGACGCGATCACCGGCGAGGGCCTGTCGCTGGCGTTCCACTGCGCCGAGGCGCTCACCGCGATCCTGCCGCAGGCGCTGGCGCGCGACGCCACCCGCGAGTCGCTGCGGCCCTACGAGCGCGAGTTCGCGCGCGCCTTCCGCCGCTACTCGCTGCTCACGCGCGGGCTGCTCCAGCTCTCGCGCCGCCCGACGCTGCGCCGCGCGGTGGTGCGGCTGCTGGGCCGTCACCCGCGCCTGTTCGCCACCATCCTCGGCTGGGTCACGCGCGAGCACGTGCTCCCCGAATCCGATTTTCCGCGCGAGAAGCTGCTATGCGCCGGATAGCCATCCGCTCGCTCCTGCACGATCGCGGCAAGGCCATCGCCGCGCTCGCCGGCGTCGCGTTCGCCACCACGCTCCTGCTGGTGCAGAGCGGCGTCTACCTGGGCTTCCTCGAGACCTCGGCCGGCCTCATCAGCCGCGTCGGCGGCGACGTGTGGATCATGGCGCGCGGCACGCCCGCGCTCGAGTTCGGCGACCCGCTCTCGTCCGGCGCGCGCCTGCTCGCGCAGGCCAACCCGTGCGTGCAACGCGCCCGCGCGCTGGTGGTCTCGCTGGTGCAGTTCCGCAACGCCGAGGGCGAAGCGCGCACGCTCTCGCTGATCGGCTTCGATCCGCGCCGCTCGCCGGGCCTCCCGTGGACGATGGTGCGCGGGCTGCCCGAGGATCTGCTCGGCCCGGGCCGGGTTACCATCGACGATCTGGACACCGAGCAGTTCCGCATCAGCGACGATCCGATGGGCGCCACCTTCGAGGTGTCGGGCCAGACCCTGCGCATCGCCGGCCTCACCCACGGCATCCGCTCGTTCACGCTCTCGCCGTTCACCTTCACTGATCTGGGCACCGCGCGCCGCCTGCTCGGCCTGCGCGAGGACGAGGCGCACTACTGGGTGCTCGACGTGCCCGACGCCGCCTGCGCCGAGCGCGTGATCGCGCAGGTGAACGCGCACCCCGATCTCGAGGCGCTCACCACCGCGCAGTTCCGCCACCGCTCCGAGCACCGCTGGGTGGTCGGCTCCGGTGCGGGCGCGGCGCTCGGGTTCACCGCGCTCCTCGGCTTGATCGTCGGCATCGTGATCGTCGCGCAGACCCTGTTCACCATCACGCGCGAGCACCTGCGCGAGCTGGGCACGCTCAAGGCGCTCGGAGGGCTCGACCGCGAGATCATCGGCTTCGTCGCCTGGCAGGCGGCTTTTCTGGCGGTGGTCGGCGGCTTGATCGGCAGCGGGATCGCGTTCGCGGTGTCGGCGCTGGTGTCGAAGTTTCTGCTGGTGCTGCTCACCGGACCGCTGCTGCTCGGCTCGGCGCTGACGGTGATCCTCATGTGCGCGCTGGCCAGCCTGAGCAGCATCCGCAAGGTGCTCCACCTGGAGCCGGCGGAGGTGTTCAAGTGATGTTGGCGCGCGCCACCTCGGTCTCCAAGAGCTACGGCGCCGGCGCGCTCTCGACGCGCGTGCTGTTCGACGTGTCGCTGGCGCTGCCGGCCGGCGAGCTGACGCTGCTCATGGGCCCGTCGGGCTCGGGCAAGACCACGCTGCTGTCGATCCTGGCCGGCCTGTTGCGTCCGTCGAGCGGCGACGTCGAGCTGTGCGGCGAGCCGATCTCCGGCGCGACGGCGGAGGCGGTGACCCGCACGCGCCGCGCGAACCTGGGGTTCGTGTTCCAGACCTACAACCTGTTTCCGGCGCTGACCGCGCTCGACAACGTGGCCGAGATCCTGGCCATGAAGGGCGTGCCGCTCGGCGAGGCGCGATCGCGCGCGCGCACCGCGCTCACCCGCGTGGGCCTGGGCGAGCGGCTGCACCATGTGCCGGCCAAGCTCTCCGGCGGCGAGAAGCAGCGCGTGGCGATCGCGCGCGCGTTCACCGGCGAGCCCGCGCTGATCCTCGGCGACGAGCCGACCGCGGCGCTCGACGGCACCAGCGCCGCGTCGGTGATGCAGCTCTTGCGCGATCACGTCGGCCCCGGTCGCAGCGTGCTGCTGGTGACGCACGACCATCGGCTGGAGCGCTTCGCCGACCGTGTGATCGAGCTGGCCGACGGGCGCATTCAACGGGACACGTACCGCGATCCGCAGCGCAACACGGGGGAGCTAGTCGCATGATCAACAAGATCGTCATCGTCGCGGCCACGGTCCTGATCCTCGGCACCGCGGCGCGCTGGATCAGCCTGGCCGAGCGGCCCACCGCGCGGGTCGAGGCCGGCGTGGTCGACGAACGCGTGCTCGCGCGCGCGGTGGTCGAAGCGGCCGACGGCGTGGCCAAGGTGCGCACGCGCACCGACGGGCGCTGTAAGAGGGTGCTGGTGAAGTTCGGCGATCACGTGCACGCCGGCGATCTGCTGGCCGAGATCGAAGAGGACGCGCTGCAGACCGAGGTGAGCCGGCGCGACGCCGAACGCCGCGCCGCCGAGCTGGCCGCGCAGGCGATCACCGAGGGCGCGCGTCCCGAAGAGCGAGCGGTCACGGCCGCCGAGGTGGGCGCGGCGCAGCGCGAGGTGGCGCTGGCCGAGGATCGCGCCGGACGGCAAGCCAAGCTGGTCGCCAGCGGCGGCACGTCCGAGTCGGCGGCGGCCGAGGCGCAGCGCGGTCTCGAGATCGCGCGCGCGCGGCAGGCCAGCCTGGAGGCGCAGCTGGTGCTCGCCAAGGCGGGCGGCCGCGGATCCGAGGTGCGCGCCGCGCAGGCCCGCGCGGTGGCGGCGACGGCGGCGCTGCAGCTCGCCAAGGGCGATCTCTCGCGCACCCGGCTGGTGGCGCCGATCGACGGCGTGGTGCTCGAGCGGCGCATCGATCCGGGCGACACCATCACCGGCACCGCGACCGGCGGCGCGCCGCTGCCGCTGTTCGAGATCGCCGACCTCAGCCGGCTCGAGGTGCGCATCGAGGTCGAGGAGCGCGACGCCACCCGGCTGGTCGTCGGGCAGGAAGTGGTCGTCACCGTCGAAGGCGGCGGCGAAGTGCTGGCGCGATCGACGCTCGGGCGCCTGGGACCGCAGCTCTCGACCCGCGCGCTCAGCCTGAACGGCGCGCGCGTGCGTGCGGACGGCCGCGTTCGCGCCGCCTGGGCGCCGATCGACGGCACGGCGGCGCAGCACCTGGTGATCGGCCAGCAACTGGAAGCGACGGTGCTGATCGCGCACCACCAGGTCGAGGCGCGCGTGCCGCGCAGCGCAGTTCAGGTGCGCGACGGACACCCTGTCGTCGACGTGGTCTGGGGGCCGATCGCGCGCGAGCTGCCGGTCGCGCTGCACGTCTCGGACGATCACACCGTCGAGGTGAGCGGCGTGTCCCCGGGCCAGCTGGTGCTGCTGCACTGAGTCAGTGTCCGAGCCCGAAGATGGCCTTCGCGACCCATCGGTCGCCGCTGCCGGTCAGGTTGTAGCCGACCCCGGCGTTCAGATCGAAATCGAGATGCTGGCTCACGCGATGGAAGACGTCGAGGACCGCGAACAGCCGGTGGACCTGCTCGGCCGCCGGAGTCACCGCCGTGACCGGTCCGAACGCCGCGTAGTACTCGATGCCCAGCGCCAGCGCTGAATTCACCGTGACGCTGAACTTGAACGCCGGCTGAATCTGCGGGCGACCGGCCTGCGCGCCGCCGAGATCGAAGCCGATGATCGGATTGAGCGCGAAATAGAGCCGCTTCCATCGCACGTCGATCACCGGCCGGAGCTCGGAGCCGTAGACGTTCGCCTCAAAGGCCGCCGGCACGATCGACAGCTCGAGGTTGAGCGCCAGGCCGATCAACCCGCCGGCGAATCGGTGCGGGATGCGCATCTTCCAGCGCAGCTTGACGCCCGCGTAGCGCAGGCTCCCGTCGGGGAGCACCGCGGCCTGCAGATAGCCGCCGAGCTCGCACCACGAGGCGATCCCGACGTGCGGCTCGAGCGTCAGGTGGGTCAGGTGGTTGGTGGCCAGCTCTCCGTCGGCGGACGGCTGACTGGTCCCATCGGCGACGGTGTTGTAGTGGAGCTCGACGCCGACTCCGCCGGGTGGAGCGATCTCGGCGTCATAGACCTGGATCTCGAAGCGGTCCTGCGCCAGCGCGCGCGAGCCCAGCCCGAGCGACGCGCAGAGCACCATGAGCTGCACACCGAAACGCATCCGCCGTGATGCTAGCGCTACCAGCGCGCGCGCAGATGAAAATCGGCTAGGCGCGCGGCCACTTCTCCGCGCCCTTCGGCTTCTCGAGGATCTCGTCGATCAGGCCGTACTCCTTGGCCTCGCTCACGCTCATGAAGTAGTCGCGCTCGGTGTCGTGCTTGATCCGCTCGAGCGTCTGTCCGGTGTGCAGCGCGAGGAGCCCGTTGAGCGTGTCGCGCATGCGCAGGATCTCTTTGGCGTGGATGTCGATGTCGGTCGCCTGGCCCTCGAATCCGCCGAGCGGCTGGTGGATGAGGATGCGCGAGCTCGGCAGCGACGAGCGCTTGCCCTTGGCCCCGGCGGCGAGCAGAAACGCGCCCATCGACGACGCCTGCCCCATGCAGATGGTCGCGATGTCGCAGCGGACGTACTGCATGGTGTCGTAGATCGCCAGGCCCGCGGTGACGTGGCCGCCCGGCGAGTTGATGTACAGCATCACGTCCTTGTCGGGATCCTCCGACTCGAGGAACAGCAGCTGCGCGATCACGATGTTGGCGATCTCGTCATCGATCTCGGTGCCGAGAAAGATGATCCGATCCTTGAGCAGCCGCGAGAAAATGTCCCAGCCACGCTCGCCGCGATGAGTCTGCTCGACCACGGTCGGGATGATGAAGTTGAACGGATCGATGCGCGCGCCCATGGGCTCAACGTTCGCCCTGGTGGGCACCGAGTCAAGGGATTTCTCCTCGCGCACCCGTTGCGCACCGGGTGGCGTAGAGTGCTCGCCACGTGATCGCGCCGACTCATGGACGCTCCGGCCTGGGTCGGGTGGAAGCGCTCGACGGCGTCCGCGGGCTCGCGGTGCTGCTGGTGGTCGCGTCGCACCTTCAGCCGTACCTGTTGCCTCCGTCCGAGCTGGGCCGTCGCGTCGGCGCGGCGCTGCGCGGCGGCTGGATCGGCGTCGATCTGTTCTTCGTGCTGAGCGGTTTCCTCATCACCACGCTGTTGCTCGAGGAGCGCACGTCCCACGGTCGGGTGCAGCTCGGCGCGTTCTACGGCCGCCGCGCGGTGCGCCTGCTGCCGGCGCTGTACGTCGTGCTGGCGGCCTACCTCTCGTACACGCTGGTCTTCGGGCTGGCCTGGCCTCCGGCCGTGCGCACGGTCGAGTGCGCGCTTTTGTACGTGAACAACTGGCAGACCGCCTGGTTTCCCTCGACCGTCGCCAGACCGATCGCGCACCTCTGGTCGCTGTCGATCGAGGAGCAGTTCTACCTGGTGTGGCCGGCGATCTTGATCCTGTTCGTCGCTCCTCGTCGCCGCTGGACCGGAGCGGCGGTGATCGGCGGCGCGATCGTGTCGCTGGTGGCCTATCGGGCCTACCTGGGCATGCCCGGAGGAGACTGGCTGCGGCCCTTCGTCGGCACCGATACGCGCGCCGATGCGCTGCTCGCCGGCGCGCTGCTCTCCTGGCTGCGCGTGCACGGCCTCTTGCCCCGCCGCGGCGCCGGCGCGATCGCTTGGGCGGGAACGGCCGGCCTCGTGGCCCTGTTCTGCTACGCCGACCCAACCTCCCCCTTCTGGCCGCGCGGCGGCTTCACGCTGATCGCTGCCGGCGTCGTCGCGATCCTGCTCGGCGTGCTCGACGGCTCCTGGGCCGGCGTGCGCTTCTTCGAGCTCGCCCCGTTGCGCCTGTTGGGCCGCGTCTCGTACGGGCTGTACCTGTGGCACCACTTCGTCTTCTGGGCGATCATCGATCACCCGGGCTCGCTCCCGCTGTTGGCCCGGCTCGCGTTCGCCCTCGGCCTCACCGCCGCGCTGACCGCCGCCTCCTGGCTGCTCGTCGAACGCCGCGCCCAGCGCCTGCGACGTCGCTTCGGCCGCTGAGTGAATATTCACGCGCGCCGAGCGTACTACGCGCATGCGCCGCTACGTGTTCCTGGCAATCTTGTGCGCTTCGCCGGCAGGGCGCGCGGATACGTCGGTCGATCCGGCGCGTCCCGCGGCGCCCGCGGTAACCCAGGCGCAGCCCGACCTGCTCCTGCGGCGCGCGCTCCTGTACCTGCAGGAGGCCGAGCACTACGCTGCGATCTCGACCGAAGATGCGCGGAAGAAGTCGGAGCAATGGCGGCTCGCGGGCATCAAGGAGCTGCTGACGCTCGTCGACGATTCCCGGTGGAAGACCTACGCGCGCCTGGACGAGGCCGAGTTCACGCTCGCCGATCAACTGATCCGCGTGGGCAAGTCCGATGCGGCGCGCAAGTACTTCAAGCGTCTGATCGTCGAGCGCCCGCAGTCGCGGTTCGTGCCGAATGCGTTCTTGAGCTTCGGCGACTACTTCTTCGGTCAGGGCGACTTCGAGAACGCGCTCAAGTTCTACGACAAGGTGCTCGCGTTTCCCGGCTCGAATGTGGCCGACTACGCGCGCTACAAGTCGGGCTGGTGCTGGTTCAACCAGAGCGACTACAAGCAATCGCTCGCGCAGCTCACGCAGGTCGCGATGAACGGACACGACGACAAGATCGTTCGCGAAGCGCGTCGCGATCTCGTGCGCGTCTACGCCCTCGTCGGCGACCGCGCCAAGGCGCGCGACTTCTTCGCCCGGGTGGCGCCGGCCAACGAGGTCGAGCGAATGTTGTCGCAGCTAGACGAGGCGATCGCCAACCCCTGAGACCACCCAGCCGTCGACGCGAATCTCGACAACGCGCCGAAGATCGTCTAGTTACAACGGTGGAAGTGCGTCCTGAGCTGGTGCTGGGCTCGGTCTTCAAAACCGATGGGACGTAGTTAACGCTGCGTTCGGCGAGTTCGATTCTCGTGCGCTTCCGCAATAATTCGTATATCGGTTTTGGTTTCGACTACTTGGCGGCGCCGCGCTTCTTCGTTGTCCGCACCTTGTCCGCACCAGGCAACGCCGTGACGTTCGTGGTCGGCGCCGTTATGGCGGGGATGAGCGCCAGCGCCTCGCGCGTCGGTAGACGCGTCGGATCGATGTAGAGGCCGCGCGAGCCCGCTCCGAGCTTGTGGCCCTGCAGGTAGTCGACGGCGTCGCGGTCCGCCTTGGCTGCGAGCAGCTCGCTCTTGAAACCCTTCCTGAACGCGTGGTCAGGGCGGCGCTTCCAGACGGCCTCGCGCACGCCAGCAGCCTTCCAGGCCAAGGCCATGTCGCGCGAGCGCGGCTCTCGCTCGTGCGGGCCCGGGCGACGGTTGGAGGGGATGAGGTAGCCCTCGCGCTCGGCGCCGACGTCGCGCTTCGCCCACGTCTCGATCTCGTCGAGGATGAGCTTGGAGAGCGGGATGATGCGGCCCACGCCGCTCTTGTCGATCTCCGGGCGGATCGTCAGCTCGCCGCGATCGGTGTCCACGTCGGCCCGCATGAACTGCATCGACTCGTTCACGCGCAGCCCTGTGTAGCGCAACCACGTCGCGAGCTTGCGCTGCCAGCCGCGACACGCATGCACGCATGCGTCCATCTCCGCCCACGTCGGCGCGACGACCGGCTGCGGCGCCGAATCGGGGATGTCATCCTTCGCCAGCAGTCGCGGTCGTGGGATCATCCCTGGCCAGCGTTCACAGTTCTCCGCCCAAACCCACATGAGCTGTGCCGCGCGGATGAACTTCGCGATGGTGACGCCCTTCCGGGGCTTCTTCTTGCGCACCGTCGTGTCCGGTCGTGCGAGCCATGCCAAATACGAATCGAGGAGCGGTCTCGAAAGCAGCGCGACCGTGGCCCGCTTCTCCTTCGTGGCGCAGAAGCGCACGAACACGTCGAGGTAGACGCCGTCCATGCGCACCGTGTCGGCGCGCTTCTTGAGCGCGCGCTTCTCGATGTACGCCTCAGCTACTTCTCGGAGGAGAGGTTCACGGCCAGTGATCTCAGGCTGCCAGTCGCGCCCTTCGGAGAGGGTTCCTTCGACTTCGAGCTTGAGGTTTTTTGCGTTCGCGCGCGTCGGGCAAGTGCGCGTGCGCTCCTCTCCTGCGAGGTTGCGCCACCCGACTTCGTATTTTGGGCCGCGCTTCTTGATCCACGCCATTTTTTGGTCTCCTTGTTCGCGAAGAAATTGTCGATCAGATTCGGATCCCAGCGAAGCCAACGACGCTTGCCGCGTCCCTTGTCCGACCACGGCACGTCCTGCACGCCCGCGGCCTCGGCATCGTTCACCAGTCGCACGAGGGTCGACTTGTCGATCCCCAGGTGCTTGGCCACCTGTGCGGTGGTGAGCTTCTTCGCCGAAGCGCCGCCCTTGCCGTCTCGGGTGTCATCCGCCAGCGCTTCCTTGATCGCCGACACCAGCACCTCGCGGTCGCGCTGCGACTTGGCGAGCGCCCGCCGAGCAGCGACCAGCCGGTGCCGCAAGTCGGTCAGCAGGCCGGGCCCCGGCACGACGTCGGCCGACCCGTCCGGGCTGTCGTGCGAGTCGGCTTCCATTACCACGTGACAGATCCCGCGCTGCTCCTCGGGCGTCAGGCTGTTCCAGAGCGCGCGCCCCTCGATGGCCGCGTACTGCGTCTCGTTCAACGTCAACCAGATCGCCCCACCGGGGAGCAGGCCGGCGTTCCAGTCGCTCACGACTTCCCCGCCTTCACCACATCGAGCTGGGCCGCTGCGGTGAGGATCGCCTGCCGGATCGCCACCCCGCGAGCGCCACCAGGGGCGAGGCCGGGCACGTTGAGCGCGACCACTAACTTGTCGAGCGCCTCCAGCACCGCTTCGTCAGCACGAAAGGTCACGAGGGAGAGCGGCGGCGTCTTCCCCTTCGGCCGTCCAGCTCGCTTTGTTGTCTTCGCCACGTTCAGATCCTCCGATATGATTAACGTACACGATAATATCAACGAGTCAACGCCTATCACTTCACTCGTCGCTGGCGCGTCTGTCTCGACGCCGCATCCCTACGCGCCGAACGGCACGTGCAACCGCCCCACGGCCGCCGCGACCTTCGTCGCGTCGCGCTGGTCGTACAAGGAGGTGGTCGTGATCGAACCGTGACCGGCCGCCTTCGACGCAGTCCCCAGGTCCTCGCCCATGTTGAGCAACGCGGTCACGAACGCCCGGCGTAGCGCGTGCGGTGACACCGACCCGAGCGAGGCGCGCGCCGCGAGCGCGTCCACCTTGTAGAAGATCGCGTCGCCGGAGAGCCGCGCGGTGCCGATCCTGCCCGCCTTGTTGATGGTCAGGAACAGCGCCTGCTTCCCGTCGCTGCTCTTTCCGTCGCCGCGAACCTTCAGCCACTGCTCGACGGCGCGCGAGGCGTCGGGGCCGATGTCCGCGTCGCGGTAGCGCTTGCCCTTGCCGCGCACGTGCAGCTTGCCGTTGCGGAAGTTGTCGACGTCGAGCCGGCTGGCCTCGTCTCTGCGCAGACCGGCGCCGAACAGCACAGCCAAGAGCGCCGAGTCGCGAGCCGCAGCGGTGGCGGGTGTCTTGCGGACCGCCGCTTTGAACAACTTTCGGATCTCCTTGTCGTCGAGCGACGCGCGCTTGGGCGTACGCGAACCCGGCTCCACGCGCACGTCGTCGATCGCCATGCGCTCGTCGGCCGTCATGAGGCGGCGATCGTCGATGACGATGTTGAAGAGCGTTCGCGCCATCCCGCGAAAGGCGGCGCGGGTCAGGTTGATGGTCGCGCTCGACAGCTCGGGCCGAACCTGCCTGAGCGCGTCCATCACCTGCAGCACGTTAGCCCGGGTGAGCGTCGCCCAGGGGAACGTCTCCGCCGTTGCGCCGAGGCGCAGCATGGCGGCGGCCACGTTGAGCCGCACGCGCATGGTGCGCTTGCTGTTCTCGGACGAGAGCGTCTTCAAGTACTCGGCGAGCGGGTCTACTACCTTGGCCTCGACAAACTCGACGTCGATCGCACCGGATGGCAGGGCGTCGAGCTGCGCCGGCTGCAGCAGAACGAGCGCGGTCGATGGCGCGGGCGCTGGAGGCTTCTTCTTGGACATCGCTTCAATCTCCTCAGGCTTGATCTTTTGTTGTATATGAAAATAGCCATTATCAGTGACGATCGCAGCGGCGAGAAAGGCGAGCGATTTGCCGACCTGCCCCAGCCTGCGAAGTCACCGCTCGTCGGCGCCGCGTGGCCGCCTCGGCTGCGGCTTGTTCTTCCGCTGCTTCTTCCTCGTCGACTCCCGGAGTACCGGCTTGATCTGGATGACCCGACATTCAGACATTCCGACATCGGGACTTGCAGCCGGACTCGCCAAGTCCGAGGGCTCGCACCGCTCTTCACCTTGGGTTGATGTCTGAATGTCCGAATGTCTGGCTGTCGCACTGGAGGCAAGGTCATGCGGCGGCAGTAGGTAGACCCCGCGCCGCACCCAGCGCGCCAGGCGTTCCTTCAAGTCGCGCTCGAACGTCTTGACGCTCATCTCCTCGTCGGTCTCCTCCTTCCACTCGCGTGCCAGGTCGACCGGCTTCACCATCCGGCCGGCGCGCTCGCGGTAGAAGTCGTCGCGCCGACGAGCGTCGCGCGCGGGAGTACGCGTGGGCTCCCGCACCCGCAGCTTGAGGTACGTGAGCTTGAGATTCACGAACCGCTGCGCCTCACACAAGTCTTCCATGTCGGCGCGCGATCGATCATGCGCCCGCGCCGACGCAATCACGAGCCGCATGAACGAGATCGACAGACGCGCAGGGATGTCACCCGCTTCCGGGGTACGCGCGATCCACTCCTCGTTGTCCTTCTTGATCTGCTCGTGGATGCGCAACATCTCTTCGCGGACGTCACTACCCACAACGACTTGCCGATGCCGGTCGCGGAGTGCGGCCACGAGCAGGCGCGACTCCCTGACCCACGCCTGGTCGTAGAGCCGGCCTTTGCCGCCGTCTAGCACGCCGTACAGGTGACCGCCTACGTTCCACGACCGTTCTGCATCCGGCGGGATCTCGGCGACCAGATCGACGCGACTGATAAGTGGGTTGTTCCGCAGGATCGCAGCCTCGGGCTGGCCATGCGCGGTGGAATCGGCCTGTGCCTTTCGGTTGAGGTCGATGACTAGGCCGACGTCTACCTCGCGCCGCACGCCGCCTGCGACTGAGTCGCGCAAGACGCCGTCTTCGATCAGGTCCTGCAGCACCGGGGCGAGGTCCTCCAGCCTCGCTGGTCTGACTGTGTGTGCATCCTGCAGGCAGACGACACCGCCGTCGGCCCGCGGAATGATGCCGGGCATCGACCGCCAACCGGAGTCCGTCGGGTAGCTCGCGCCGATCAAGCCGGCGGCGGTGATCTTCGCCCCCGACAACTCGCCGCATCGTGAGTTCAGGCACGCGGCGGCGAGCCCGATGAGTTTCTTACCCGAGCCGGGCCGGCCGATGACGATCAGGTGCAGCTTGCCAGCCGTGTGATCGAGGAGGCGTCCGCCGGAGACGGACTGCAAGATCGGGAAGCGCAGGAGCTGACGGAGGACTGGATATTCGGCGAGACCAACAACGTGGAGGTTCTCGACGAGCTGCCGTTCGAGATAGTCGATCGGGCTCTGGCCTGCGTTGCGCAGTTCCGCCAGTCGGCTGTCGGCCCACTCGCGCTCTGCTGTCGTCGCGCCGAGGAGGTCGAGGGCGCTCGTCGTGCGCTGAGCGTCGAACACCTGGAGGATAAAGTCTTCGCGGTTGTTGTCGATCGACCGGGGCATCGTCAGCACGCGCCCCAAAAACTCGACGGCGCCTGCGCTCCGGCGGAGGTCGACGATTTTCTGTACTAGTTGCTCACCTAAGATGGCGAGTGTCGCGATTTGATCTGAACGCTCGTCGACTAGTTCGAGCGCGGTGGCGAGACGCTGCTCCCTGCTGCCGCCGTCGTCGTCGTTCGTCGGGATCTTCAACAAGAACGGCTTCTCCATGTTGGCGACCTGGGCGACCACACGCACGTCGCGCCCCAGCATCGACTCGGAGTACATGCGTCCGATCGTCGAGTGCTCGGCCCCCGACCAGCCAACGGCCGGACGAGTGCACAGCTCGCGCAGCTCCCTGGCGACGCGGTGGGCTGCGTCCAGTATCACCTTCGGGTCGACGTTCTTGGGCGCGCGCGCGAACAACGTCGCATAGAGCTGCCTGAAGAACTCGTCCATCTCCCCCTCGGTCGCCACGGACTACTCTTTGCTCGGGCTGACCGTCGCCCGTGACAAGAACTCGTGGATCGCGCGGCTGGTGACCTCACTCCTCGACCCCGACAAGCCCAGCGATTCGGCCTCCAGCTTTGCCGCGTACGCTTCGAGCTTGGCCACGACCGAACCCGGGAGCGGGAGGATCAGCAGGATGTCGGACGCCCGTTTCAGCCGCTTGAGGTAGGCCGCCGCCGCGCCGGCCGGCACCTTGGACACCCAGCGGTAGCGGTGCCCCGGGTGGAGCTGCACCACGTCCACCAGCCCGAGCGCCACGTACCGGCGCAGGTGGAGGCGGGCCGTGCTCCCGGCCACCGTCGCGGCGCGCGCCAGCGCGGCCGACGTCGTCCAGGCGACGGCACCCCTAAGGGTGCGGAAAATCATGACTTCTTGTTTGGATACCTGATCCCGGTCGCCCTTCATTTTCGCTCGCCTCCACTTGGCTGATCTAAGCCTGCGACGTAATGCTGGCTTAGGTCAAGCGAAAATATCGCCTTTGTGTAATCAGAACGTGCGCGATCAAGTTCTTGTTTATGATGACGCTGTCACCGGTTTCCACCGTCGGTGAGACGTCTTCATAGACTCTCAGAGAACTCTGCGACTCTGCCAACCAGGTGGCGCTCTTATGAGAGAACGACATATTGTTCTCTGGGGAATTAACGGAAGTGTCAGAGAAGGGCAGAGGAAGACTCGATCCCACATACGGCTACGAGACGGACTCTGCCACCGTCGGTGGCGTCAACCACGCCAGAGACTGCGCTCAGAGAAGACGCTGTCCTAGCTAGAAGACGACGAGGTCGATATTTCGAGGTGTAGTAAATGAGAGGTCTCTGGTGGACTTGAATCGAGTCTTCTCTGACACTAGCCCTTGAAGACCGTGCCGTTCGAGACACGAGACGTACTTCCGTCACCGTCGGTGGCGTCGACCACGCCAGAGAATGCCGCTCAGCCGGAGAACAAGGTAGAGACGCCAGCTCCAACTGCCCGAGGCAACCTCGACGTTCGTGACATGCCGTGCGAGACTCACGAGCCGGAGGGCGCATGCGGCAGTTGAACGGGACGCACGAGGGCGACTTGGAGGTGAGCGAGGCGATCACCGTCACCGGGATCGTTGCCGGGAACGTGATCGTCCTCGAAGGTGGCAGCCTCATCCTCAGCGGCATGGCGAGGTGCGTGACCGTGAAGCCGGGAGGCGAAGCGGTCCTTAATGGAATGGTCATCGAGGACGTGGTGAACGAGGGCGGAGCACTCGACGTCTTCGGCATGATCCAGGGCACCCTGAGTCAGAGAGCAGGAACCACGAACGTCGACGGCGGCGCCGTGATTCGGAACAAGCGACGGTAGGCGCTGGCAGGTAGAGGAACTCTCTCCCGGCTGCGCGCGGGCGTTGGTGGTTCGACGAACGAGACGACGACTGATAGATTCTCCAGCCATATGGACCGCATCACTGCAAGCCTCCTGACCGACTTCAAGATCACGCAGTCGCTCACGAGCTTGAGCGACGACCGGGCGTTCGAGCGTTTCGCCAACTTCTGCGTCATCTCGAAGGAGTACCAGGACACATTCAACGTCGAGGATGTCTCGACTGGAGACGGCGACGACACCGGGATCGACGGCTTCGCACTTCTGGTGAACGGCACGCTCGTAACCTCGGTCGACGAGATCGACGACTTGTACGAGCGAAACGGCCACGTCGAGGCGACCTTCATCTTCGTCCAGGCGAAGAGCACGAGCGGCTTTTCCGGCGCCGAGATGAGCAGTGTCGGATTCGGGGTGAAGGACTTCTTCTCCTCAACGCCCAAGCTGCGCCGCAACGAGTTCATCGAGGCACGGGCTCTACTACAAGCTCGCGTCTTCGAGCGGGCGGTCCAGCTATCTCGGGGCAATCCGACCTGCAAGGTCTTCTACGTCACGACCGGGAAGTGGCAGAACGATCAGGACCTTGTCGCTCGGGTCGACAGCGCCCGGAAAGATCTAGAGGACCTGGAGCTTTTCAAGACGGTGACCTACACCCCCATCGACGCCGACGGGATCCAGAAGCTCTTCCAGAATACCCAGATGAGGGTGAAGGCCGAGATCACCTTCGCCCAGAAGACCGTGCTGCCGGAGATCGAGGGCGTCAAAGAAGCGCTGATCGGAGTTCTTCCCGCTGCCGAGTACATGAAGCTCCTCACCGACGAGACCGGAAACATCAGGAAGTCGCTTTTCTACGACAACGTTCGCGACTTTCAGGGCGAGAACGAGGTCAACGACCAGATCCGTAACACGCTGCGCTCAGACGTCGAGCGCGACCGGTTTGCGATGCTGAACAACGGCGTGACCGTCATCGCGAAGTCCCTCGACACTGTCGGGAACAGACTCGTACTGGAGGACTACCAGATCGTGAACGGCTGCCAGACCAGCCACGTCCTCTACGAGCAGCGCACCTCTCTCGACGGTGTCTACGTGCCGACCAAGATCATCGTCACGAACGACGACAACATCATCAATGCCATCATCAGAGGCACGAACAGCCAGACGCAGGTCAAGGCAGATCAACTGCTCGCGCTCTCCGACTACCAGAAGACGCTGGAGAAATTCTTCGAGTCCTTCACCGACAAGAAGCGCCTCTACTATGAGCGCCGCTCCCGACAGTATGCCAGTGCTACCGGCGTCGAGAAGGTTCGCATCGTAACGATCCAGCAGCAGATCCGGGTCTTCGCATCGATGTTCCTCGACCAACCACACCGGGCATCTCGTTCCCCGTCTGCGCTCTTGAAGCAGATCGGAGGGCAGATCTTCGCGGCCAACCATCGCCCCGACGTCTACTACTCCAGCGCCTACGCGCAGTACAAGCTGGAGTACCTCTTTCGCAGCGGTGCAATTGACGTTCTGTACAAGCCGGCGCGGTACCAGCTCCTCATGCTCGTCCGTTACCTCGTCGCGGGGCCGGACATGCCGCCCTTCGCCTCTAACAAGATGGAGAAGTACTGCCGTACGCTTCTGGACGCCCTATGGGACGAGCAGCAGAGCGCGGCAGTGTTCGATCAAGCGGCGCAGATCGTGCGGACCGTCAGCAAGAACAAGATCAACTCCGATACGGTGCGGACGGAGAAGTTCACCGAGAGCGTGATCGAAGCCCTCCCCTAGACCCTCGGTCGGCGTACCCTCTTCGTGTGGCCGTCGGCTTCACCAGCTCCGTCTCCTGCTGCACCGACGGCTCCGAATGGTGCGACACTTGCGGCGGACGCTCAGGACCGCTGCTCGGCACCGCCGGCTGTCGCGGCGCAGTGTGGGCCGACGACGTCGCCCGGAAAGTTGGAACCGCGCGAGCCTGGCCCGAGTACAGGGGCAAGGCGCTGGCCATCGCGATCGGCAAGGTGCTCGACCTGACCCGCGATGCGCGGGCGCGCGACGGGCTGGCGAGGCACTGTCACAAGCGCGCGGGTGAGCGGTGGCTGGAGCTGCAGGCGGGGGCACCGATCAACGGCAAGCGGAGCCTCTAGGGGCCGACCTTCAAATACGCCTTCGCAAACACTAAACCGGTGCTGGGCACACCGTTGTCGACCGAGCGGAAGCCGCACTGCACCCTGACTACTCCCGGGCCAGCCGTGACTGAGGGGGCGTGTCTGCATCTGCCCGGCGGAACCGGATCGCAACTGGAGCCCGCAGAGCATGGGCTCGGGACAAATGCCTCGCCTTGGTAGCCGGTCGCAGGAAGCCCAGCTTGCATAGTCCGTGGGGTCACACGTCCAGGCGGTCACGTGGTCCGGCGCCGTGGGGTCGTAGCCCGGCACCGAGAACTCAGCATATGGATACTCTTGCACGTTGGTGCCCGTCGTGATCTTGAAGACCTTGTTGCAATCGCTTGCGAGCGGGGGCGCCGCCTGGACGCCCGCAATGTCCAGCGGAGTGCTGCTGCTGTCGCCGACAATACCCAAGTCAGCGAGCATCTCCTTGACCGTTGGACTGCTGCAGGTGGTAACGAACGCAATGCCGAACACCGCGCCAACCACGTAGCCGATGAGCCCTCGCATGCGTGCCCCCATAGCCGTGAGTGTACGCCTCACGCAACCGCGTTGGAGAGTCCCAGCGCGATGGTGGTCAGGTCAGATTGGGGTCGGGCATGGTCCCGCAGTGGACACTAACGCTTCTCGTTTTCTGGGTGGCGCGGCACGCCGTCGCGGTGCCCGCAGTCGCACGGCGGAACGTCGAGCGCCTCGGTGTCGGCCAAGTGCACGCTGCAATAGGCGTTGTGCGCGCCCTCGCGGACGCAGACGGGGCAGGGGCAAACGATCGGCATCGTCACCACTAGCGGCGGCTTCATCGGTTGAGATTGTACAGTCTCTAGCAGTCGAGCGCCGCCGACGGCGCCGCGTCCTCGGGCTCGATGTCGAGCGGGTCGACCCACTCGACCTGGTGCTGCTCGACCACCCTGGAGACAAGCTGGGCGAAGTAGTCGGCTGGACGCGTCGGGTCGTCGTGCAGGAAGCTGTGCAGTGCCGGGTCCATGAGGAAGTATCGGCACTGGGCGGGTGCAAGTTGCGCGATCGGGTCGAAAAACGACGCTCTGGGAGTGCTCAGGAGCGACGATCTCGGGTCGGGGGGGTCGGGGACTAGGCCGAATTTCGGCGCAGCATGATCTCGCGGTCGCGTAGCCGGTTGGCTTTGATCCGCTGGCGACGCAGCTCCAGACAGCTACCGCAAAGCTCCGCCGTCGCGAGCTGGCCCAGGATCGACGACGGCAAGCCCGGCCGCTTACCGCAACTGCGGCAGAGCAGCGCCGCGACCGGCGCGACCTTGTCCATCTTCGTCGCCTTCGCCTTCGACGTCGCTCTGGTCTTCACCTTCCCGCGCATCACGACACCTTGGTGGAGAGCGCCATCGGGGTGGGCTCCACGCGCACGCGCTGAATTGCCGGGGCCGGGCTGGGCGTCGATGAGACCGACGGCTGTGCGACGGGCGCCAGAGGGATCGAGCCGACCGTAACGGGCAGCGGCACCGGGGCTGCGAGCGGCGGCCACGTCGGCTTAGGAGGCGGCGTCGGCGTGGCAGAGACCGTCACCGGCCTCTGCGCCGGCACCACCAGGGGCTGTGGCGTCGTCGCGATCGGCGCCGCGACCGAACGGGCCACCGTCGCGACCGCCGACGCGGGCGAGAACACGACCGGCGCCGGCATCCTGCGCGTCGGCGGGATGACCGAGCGAGCGACGCGCACGACGGGCGCCGGCACGGGGACGGCGGCGGGGGCGGCCACCACGGGCCGTGCCGGCAAGATGTTGTTCCCGCGCACGACTGGCGGCGCCGGCTGCGCTGCCGGCCGCGTGACGGGCGACGCCAGGAACGCCGCCAGCGACTGCGCGTAGGCCGTGGAGCAGACACCGCAGAGTCCCTTTCGCGGGTCGGTCACGCTCGCGCCGGTCGGCCATGGCGTCCAGCCCGCCGGGCGCAGTGACGCCGAGGGCTGCACCTGCCACGCGCCGTCCTGCAGGCGCACGAGCTGCGGCTGCAGCGCAGCGGTCGCGCCGCACCTGGCACAAGTGGACTCTGGGACCTCGATGGTGACGGTGATGGTACTCACTGCGGTCCTCCTACGGTGATCAGGCTGCGCGCGAAGGCCGCCCGGGTTCGTTTTGCGCTGTCGGCCTCGACCACAGCCTGGACGAGCCGCTCGGCGAGCACGCTGGCACCCTCACGAGCGCTGGTGATCAAGACCTCGTACGCGACCGCGATCGGGTCGACGACGTCAGGGTCGAGCGCCAGAGCTACAGCCAGCTCGCAGCCGACATCGCCCGCAAGCTCTGCGCGACCCTCACCCGGCTGAAAGAGGCCCGGTCGAGCGGCTCGGAGCTGCACGAGGCGCTGAGCGAGCCGGTCGGCGACGTCGGCGAGCAGCTCGGCCGGCCAGGCGCGCGGCGCCCAGCGCCCGCCCCGCTTGGTAGCGGGCGGGAGCGGCGAGAGCGTCCTGGTGTCGAGTCGTTCGCGAGCCATTGTCGTCCTTGAAATTCGTTTTCAACGAAGCCGAATACCCTCGTCGGTATCACATCTGCGACGATAACGCAACTTGTGCGCCGATGCTTCACAGCTTGTCGCCGTGAAATATTTCGACGCAGCAGCCCACGAAATTCAGGCTGCTAGCCGAGGCTCGGTCGTTGTTGGTGTACGCTGACGGCGGAGGGTTTGGGCATGTCGAGGGTCGACTGTTCCGCCTGCGAAGCCAAGAGCCGCGCTCTAGAAGCGCGCGTCAGTGAACTAGAAGAACAACTGCGAGTCGCACGTTGGAAGCCTTGGGAGCGCGCGAACCACTGTCGCAAACTACGGGACGATCGACTCTCAGGGGCCCAGATTGCGCGGCGCCTCGGACTCTCAAAGCCCTATGTCAACACACTCATCCGCATTCTGGACGACTGCGCCCCACCGTTGCTGACAGCGTTTAAGACCGGGGACCCGGTGGCCACGACCTCGCGGCCTTGGCATTCCGAGTGAAATACTCTATTTCAAGAGCGGGCAGTGAGATTTCCATGATGATGCCGAAGGACCTAGTGATCCCCTGGTTCTCGTCGCCCAGAGACTGGCGCCGGGTCAGAGGCGCCGCCACCGACGCGCGGCAGCTCGGCGAGTCGTACGCGCACTGGCTCACCCGCTTCACCGCTCTGGAAGCTGACCTGACGGCCAAGGGGCACGAGGTCAAGCGCGTGCCGATCGAGCCCGACGAGTTCTTCGCCTTTTGCTCGACGCAGAGGGTCCCGCTCGACGAACTCGCGCGCCACCGATTCGTCCTCGCGAAGGCCGGCCTCAGTCCCAACGAGACTGACCGGTACGTCGCCAGCGGGCCGCCTCGCCGAGTCGGCGTCGGCTGGCTGCGCGAGGACCAGTGGGAGCGCCTGCGCGCGCTCGATCTCGGGATGTTCGACGAGTCGTATGAGGAGTGGCTCGACGCCGTCATGAGCGAGTGGACGAAGCTCGCGGCCTCGCGCGCCGAGGTGGTGCGTATCGACGTCGACCTGGACAAGGTGATCCAGTGGTGCGAGGCGGAGAGCCGTGCAGTCGACGTCGACGCGTTCAGGGACTACATCAAGGACAGGCTGCGGACCGTCGACGACCAGGTGCCCTGCGCCTGATCTAGTACCTGCGAGTCAGGTCTCGGGACCTGGTTTCCAGGTATACGCAGAGGGCAGGCTCGCGCGGTGGCCCGAAGCGTCTAGGGCTCGGGCCAACCCGCATCAAAGGCGGCTCGCAAGATCGGATCGCTCGCATCGCGCGGAATCCATCCGTCCGGCGCACGGGCCTTCAACGCGTCGTATACAGAAAGGCGAACCGCCTGGGCTGGTCCACCGGCAGCGTCGACATACGACGACCACGCCGACCAGGGCGCAATGTTGCCCATCTCGTCGCTTGGTGACCAGCCTCGCGGAAGCCCTTCTCGAAGCTGTCGCGCCAGCGCATCGCGAGCCGCCTCTCTAAGGAGACCAGCGTCTCTGGCCTCTTCGAGGTGCGCACGAATCAACGTGATGGGCAGGACGCCGAGATCATCACCGAGCGTGACGTAGCCGACGCCAGGTCGGGCGGAGAGAAACTCGGCCACCGTCGAGTAACCTCGACCGCTCAGTCTCTCGTCGAGTGAGTTGCTCACTTGGCCCCCTTGTACTTCTCGAATGGCTCCTTGAGCCCGTAGGCCGGCATGATCCCTTTCACGATGCGAAGTATGTCATCGGGCTTCAATTTCTTGCGCGCGGCTGCCTCGGCGTCCCTCAACGCGGTCATGACCTGAGCGTTCCACTCCCATTTCTTCGCGTCGTTGAACCCCTTGGCCTTGGCGTCCTTCGGCGACGGCTTGGCGTGGACCGCGTCGTGATGGTCCTTCTCGATGGTCACGCAGTAGTCGTCGACATTCACACCGCGCTCTTTGAACCATGAGCGCTCCGCCTGGGGAAGCACGTGGTGCTGCGGCGATGCCTGCACGCCAGCCTGCACCGCGTTGCCCACGTGCATCGCGTTCGCCTCGGGGCCGGTGCCCATCTGGTCCTTTTTCTGCCCTCGTAGCGGATCCTTCCCGGCGAGATGGATTTTGGTGCCGTCGAGCTTCGCGCCGATGGCGGGTGCCTGTTGCTTCACCTCGGCCGCGCCCTTTGGGGCACCGCCCCCGTGCAGACTCTCGGCGGCGTGGTCGGCGACCGCGTCGGCCTCCTGCTCGGCGGGCTCGCCCGGCTGGGAGACCTCTGCGCCTTGAGCGGCTTTTCCACCCATCGCGTCCGCCTCGTGCTCCAGGCCGGCGTCGTCGTTGACCGGCGTGGCGGCCTTGCGCTGGATGCCGCTCCTCTGACCCTGCACGACGTGAGTCAGCTCGTGCGCGATCAGGCGGTCGCCTTCCTTCGTGCCTGGGGCGAACTCGCCCGAGCCGAAGTGGACGTCGGAGCCGACGGTGAACGCGCGGGCGCCGAGCCCCTCGGCGGCCTTCGCGGACTCGCCGCCCGTGTGCACCTTCGCGCCGGAGAGGTCGGCGCCGAGCTGCTGCTCCATCTTGGTCTTGGTCTCGCCGCCCAGCGCCGCGCCGCCGCTCTCGGGGATCGGGACCTTCCAGTTCGCCTCAGCGCGGGACTTCTCCTTGCGCCACGCCTTGAGGGTGCCGGAGATCTGCTCGGCGGCCTGCGAACGCTCGGCGCGCACGTACCGCATCGGGTCCTGGAGAGGCTGCAGTGGATCGCGACCATCCAGGCCCGGCAAGGCGACGTCCTCGACCGGCTTCTGCGGGTCGATCACCGGCTTCTGCCCCGGCTTGCCTGTGCGCCCGCCCTCGCTCACGTCAGGAGACTCCTAGCACCCATTATCGGCTGGTTGGCGCGAAAAGTTGCTGCCAAAGATGGGGGCCTGGGTGCGGCGACCTGCCGCACTGGTCCAGCGCCGGGGGTTCAGCCGGCGCTGCTTAGTCGTGAATGCAGCGCACCGACACGGCGGTGTCGACGCTCACCCGAAAGACCCGGCCGCTGAACGAGTCGAACGACTGGCCATTCACGGAGTTCAGCACGTCGGCCGTCCAGTACCCCTCGCCGGAGCTTCCAGGAGTGGGCGGGAACGCTTCCTGGTCGATGCAGGGCGCGCAGGTCCCAGGGTGCCCGGCGTTCAGGAGGCCGCACTTGACGCTGACCTCCTGCCACTCCGCCACCGTCGGCACGCGCCAGTTGGTCAGGTTGCCCAGCGAGAGCGCCGAGCAACTCGCCTTCGCCGCCGCGAGGGCGCTGGGCGGCAGCGTGCCTCGCTGCCAAGTCTTGGAGTGGACGTCGTCGACTGCGACGTCAGTCGAGACGGTGAACTGCCCCGGCAGGCTGCACTGAGTCGGTGCGGTCAGGTCCATCGGCGGGACGTTCGCCGGGCCGTCGTTTGTGGGCGCGCCGTCAGCCCCCCCGGCCTGCAGCCCACGGTCTGAGCAACCGAACGCGCACAGCGAGAGCAGTGCGACGAGAAGCGGGGCGCAGCGCGCCGCTAGATGGGGTCGTGGACGCATTTCACCGGCACCGCCGCCGTCGGGTCGGCGTTCGACTGCCGCCCGTCGAAGGTGCTGAAGGCGTGGATGAGCAGGTTGACGCCCGGCGTCCCCCCGTTCGTGTCCGAAGACCAGTAGCCTTGCGCAACGTTGCTGGCGGGGGGGAACGCCGCCTGGTCGATGCAAGGCGTGCAAGTGCCGGGGTGACCCGCATTCAGACCTCCACACTTGACCGCGATCTGCCCCCACTCGGCGATGGTCGGCAGTCGCCAGCTAGTGAGGCCGTCGAGGTTGAGGCCCGCACAGCTCAGTTTCGCCTGATCGAAGGACTGCGCGACAAGGGTGCCCACCTGCCAGATCAACTTGTTGTGAGTGTAGTCGACGGCGACGCTCGCGTCAGCACTGAACTGCCCGACGAGCACGCAGGTCGCGTCGCACCCCGCGCCGCACGTCGGCGTGGTCTTGCCGCACGCAGCCGTCGCGCAGCTCTCGGTGAGCCCGCACTTGGCGTTGCACGCGTTGCAGTTCATCGGGTCGTTCTGCGTGTTGGTCTCGCAGCCGTCAGCCGCGCCGTTCTTGCAGTCGGCGTACCCGAAGTTGCACGCGCCGAGCTGGCACACTCCGGTAGCGCAACTGGCGGCGGCGTTGGCGAAGCTGCACGCGTTGCCGCAGTCTCCGCAGTTGGTCTTGTCAGAGCCCATTACGTAGGTCTCGCAGCCGTCGGCGGGGCCGTTCTTGCAGTCCTTGTAGCCGGTGTTGCACGCGCCGATCGCGCACGTGCCGGTGCTGCAGGTGGCGCTCGCGTTCGCGAACGTGCACGCAGTCCCGCACGTCTTGCAGTTGTTGGGGTCGCTGTTGAGGTTGACGCACTGGCTCGTGCAGCGGTCCGGCGTCGGCGAGCTGCACATCACGGTGCACGTGAAGGTCGATCCCGAGCCGGAGCAGAGTGGAGCCGACACTGCGCACGCATTTGTGCAACTGCCGCAGTGCGCCGGTTGGCTGAGGTCGACCTCGCAGCCGTCGTCGACGTTTGTGGAGCAATGGGTGAACCCCGTGGCGCACGCGCTCAGAGGGACGACGCACTTCCCGGCGGTGCAGACGACGCCCTGCCCGGTCACGTGCGGGAGCTTGGTGCAGTCGTGGCCGCAAGTGCCGCAGTTCTGCGCGTCGGACTGGGTGTCGCCGCAGGGCGAGACCATGTCCGGCGAGCTGCTGGAGGTGAGGTCGGGCGAGTTCGTCACGCCGAGGTCGTCCGGCGGGAGGTGGCCGTCTTGCCAGCAGGCTCCGCCGGTGCAGTAGTAGCCGGTCGGGCAGTTGCCGCCCACGTCGCACTTCACCGCGCCGTCGACGGGGTTGACGGTGAAGCAGCCGACCAAAATCAACGCGAACCCGAGTAGGACTGCGAGACGCATCTAGAACCTCACGCCCGCGTTGAGTGTCGAGCGGCTGGCAGACGGCGACGATCGCTTGCGCTCGTTGTGCCGGCCGATCAGGAAGAGCGTCGTCCCGGTGACGACCGCCGCTGCGCCGATCGCGAAGAACGCGACGTCGAGCGACTGGAACAGGTCGCGACGGTCCTGCTGCGACCGATCAAAGGTGCCAGTGCTGACGATCTGGTCGTTCGCGGCGCTCGCGCCACCCACGAACCCACCCCCGGCGCCGAGGGCGAGGATGCCGAACCCGCCGACGGCCAGCCCGGCGATCCGGAGCGTTCGGCCGCGCTGGTGGTCGACCTCGGGCACCGCGACCACAGCGACAGGAGTCGTCGTCGGGGCGGCCGTTGGTGCAGGAGCGGGCTCGGCGGCTACCTGCTTTGCAGGCTCAACGGTCGACCCAGTGGGCGGCACCGTGCCTTGAGGCGGACCGGTCCGCGCGGCCCTCTCCTGCTGGAGCGCGGCGTCGAGTTCGGCGATGACTTTCTCCACCTGCGCTCGACTCTGCGTCCCCGGGAGCTTGGAGAGATAGGTGCGGTAGAACTTGATCGCCTCCGCCTTCTCGTTGAGCTGCCTGTGTGCCTGCGCGATGTTGAAGAGGAGGCTCGGGTCCTCGACCTTTAGGTACGCGGCCTTGAACGCCTTGAGCGCGGCTGCGTACTCGCCGAGGTCGTACTGCTTCGAGCCCTCGGTGAAGAACTCGCGCGCCTCGGACTTCTTGTCGGCGCGGACGTCGCCGACCGCACCTACGAGCGGGAACAAGATCGCGAGTATGATGACTGGACTGCGGAACGACATTTTCCTCTACTCCCTTAGGCTAGTTCGTGATCGGCACGTGCGCGCAGTTGTAGTCCTTCCACACGAGTCGGGGGCCGCCGTCGACCATCTCGAAGTCCTGCGGCTGCAGCGAGCTGAGCGCCGAGGTGTCGATCGCGTTGGCGATGTCGTCGGTGGCGGAGATGTAGATGTTGCCGCCGTCGGCGAGGAACATGCCGTACTTCTGGAGGGCCGTCGCGACCACCTTGGCAGGCGCGCTCAGCTTGCTCAGGTCGGTGCCGTTCTTGAGGCGGAGGCGAGCACCGTAGGGCAGCGTGGTGCTGCCTCCAGTCGGCCCGCCGATGTGCGTCGCGGGGTGGACGTAGACGTTCGCCCGGATCCGGTTGTTCAAGATGGTGAATCGCATCGCGTGCTTCACCTCACCCGCCATGACCTCGTCGGGTCGCAAGATGAGCGGCGCCATCGGCACGTCTCCAGCGTCGGCGCCGTTGCAGCCGTCGCCGCGACTGTAGTTTGGCGGCGCAACGGGCTGCCAGTAGTCGTGAGTCAGGTCCCAGATGACGAGGCAGGTGCCGAGGAACGTGCCGCCCGTCGACATCCCGCCCGAGATGTCGGCCTGGTACAGCTCGTACAAGCGATCGCCCTGGTAGACGATGAGGTGGCAGTCGCCGCCACCCGCGCACGCGTAGTCGGTGTTGCCCTCGCTGTGACCGCCTGCGGGGACGGGGATCGGCGCGAAGTCGCAGTCCGGCATCGCGTCGGCCGGTTGCGTGTACGTCCTCCGAACGACGCTCGCGTCGGCGTGGAGGATCGAGAACGAGGAGTCGATCCCGAGCTTGTTCCGCGAGCCGTCGCCCCACGTGCTGGCCTGCAGCGCGGCCATGACCGTCGGCGACTCAGAGTCGACCGCCGCAGCGGAGATGTCCTGGTAGAAGATCGACGACGAGGGGAACACCCCAGCCCCGCCGCCACCCCCGCCATCGCCGCCGTTCCCGGAGCTGCCGTCAGCGCTGCCGTCGCGACCCAGAGGGCCACCGTCGCCGCCACCAGCGCCGCCATCGCCGTTCTGAGCGGCACCGTCTCCGCAGGAGACGCACAGGGCCGCCGCCACCACCACCATCCACCGCGCCATCCGCGATTAACTCCTCCCTCGCGATAGGCGCAAGGATCTCAAGTCGGTACAGCTAGGGCGAGCCTGCCCCGGGACGGGCGTCCATGTCAACTGGCCCGACCAGACAGAACGCCGCAGCCGGGCCGCAGTCGAGAGCCCCCACCGGCGCTCCCACTTCCCGGTCGGGGTGCGGCTGGACGCGCTCGACCTGGTGCCGCTCGACGACGCGCGCCACCAGCTCGGCGAAGTAGTCGGCGGGCTGCGTCGGGTCGTCGTGGACGAACGAGTGCAGGTGCATGAGATAGTATCGGCACGAGCGTTGCGGAAGTTGCGCGGGGGCACTTTGCCCAAATCGTCAGCGCGTTACGCCGCTGCGTCGCTGCACCGCGTAGCCACGATCCGCTGCGTACCGTTGCAGCTCGGCGATGCAACGATCGCAGTGGCTGCGGGGGTCAAAGTAGGTCGACGCACCGTTCTTCGTTCGCTCCCACGCGAAGACGCAGCAGCGCCGGGTGCTCACGATCTCCCACTGGTCCACCCGGTCGACGACGCAACGGATCTCCACGCTCCTAGTCTCGGCGAGCGTCATCGTGCTCGACGTCAGCAACCATGATGCTCAGCGTCAGCACCGAGTCGAGTAGCTCATCGCGGTGCTCGCCGACGAGGTCAGTGAGCGAAGCGTACCGCGCATCTCTGAGCACCTCGTGGCCAAAGCGCACGGCGCGCGCGATCGCTCCCCGCGTCGACCGAGGCCCGAGCGCACCGAGGAGGGCGAGCGCATGCGCTAGCCGGGTGCGCGTGCGGTTGCAGTCGCGGTCATGGAGGCTGCTGAGATGAGCAAACTCGTCTTCTTGCATTGCCGAGATCCTTTCGGTGGAGCTACGAACACCCGCGCCAGAGCAGCAGCCCAACAGCCGTCAATATTGCCAGCGCAGCGAGCGTCACCCCAACGATCCGACGGTAGAGCCCGCTGTAGTCGTACACGAGTGAGTTGCCCTCAGAGGCTTCATCGCCGGTTGTACCGCGCGTTGGTTAACACGCGCGCGCCACTTATGTAAGCACCATTCGCGGTCAGCAGACTCTGCGGCACCTTGCCGCACTCCAACGGCTCACGGGGATGTCATACTAGGGGCTGGAGCGCGGGCGTCCCCGGACCGCGAAGTTACCCCCCTGACTCTCGCTCACCGGGTCGCCCGCAGCTCCATTCGCAGACCAATACCCCAACGTCGTCTTGGAGCGTGCGGTTACGCAACTTGACGGCCTCGACAAGGGCCGTCGCCAGCGCCTCAAGCGGTCGGGTAGACGCCGCCTCCCGAATGCGCGCGCGGCTCATGTAGCGCCACAACCCATCGGAGCCCGCGACCAGCGTCCCGCCGCTCGACGCGCGCGCCGAGAACGACACGGGCACAGCATCGCCGCTGCCGATGAGCGGCTTGCGGTGCTGCGCGGAAGTGAGATCGATGGGCTCACCGTCTCCGTAGATGAACGCCTCGCAGTCGCCGACGCTGGCCCCGACGATCGCGCCGTCGTCGCGCAGCTCGATCACCACCGCAGCAGCGAGACCGCACGACGGCGCCGAGGCGATCTTGCGATCGAGGACCGCCAACCAATCGCCCCACGACGCGGGGACGCTGTCGGCGCACTCGCTGAGCGCCGCGCAGATCGCCTCGGCCGCCGCTGCGCCGCCTGAGGTGCCGCCGGCACCGTCGGCGACGATGGCGAGGAGACGATCGGGCAAGGCGACCGTTGCGATTCGGTCCTCACCGTGACCAAGACGGGCCGCCTCGATACGCGATGTGAACGTGAACGGCACGATCGTCACGTCGTGCGTCTCGATTGATCCCGAGGTTTCCGGGGCCCGAGATGCGCCATGACACCGTTCAAGGCGCGTTGCCGTCGATCGCCTCGACCAGCGCCGCGAGCAGCTCGCCGAGGCGCACGCTGACGACGTGACGGAGCCCAGGACCTGCTGTCGCCCCGAGGTCGAGCCGGCCATCGCGGGCGAGCCGCTGCAGCTCGCCCAGGACCGCAGCGTCCCCGCGCTCGTTGAAGCACTGCAGCACGTCGGCGACCGGCACCGGCTCGCGCGCCGCCGTCAAGGTGAGCACCGCCTCCAACACGCTCGTGTCGCCGCCACTGTACGGGTTACCGCGCACAAAAGGCGTCGCCTCGAAATCGATCGACGGGACATCGCTCGCTGCTTCGTCCGCTGCGCGGACCCTCTGGCTCACCTTCTCGCGAGCGGTCATCGCCCCCTCGCGCGCCGGTCGAAATGTTCGGCCGCTTCTCTGGCCGCCGCCACTGCCTCCTCGCGCGACCCGCAGCGCCGCACGATCTCGCCGCGCCCGACGTCGAGGACGACGATCGCTCCAGAGTCGGTCGCGACGGCGTCGAAGCGCCCCATCACCTCATCCGCGCACGTCTCTGCGAATGCGTGCTCGTGCCACGAGCTGCCGACGAGTTGGGCCAGGTCGCGGCCGAGGCGCGCGCCCTGTGAAGGCAGCGCCTCCAGCCAGCCCGCGTGCCCCAGCGCGCGCAGAGCGCTCACGGCCTGCTGCTTGGTGATGCCGAGCGCGGCGGCGACGTCGGAGAACGGGATCCACTGGCCGCGAACCTCGGTCGCCGACACTACGACGGACAGCGCTTGGTCGAGGTCGATCCCAGCGTCGGCGACCCTGACCGCCGTCGCGAGCCGGCTGGTGAGGCGCACGCCGTCGGGCAGCTCGCCAGGTTGCCAAGGTTGGTCATCGACCATGCGGGTGACGGCCCCCTGGTGCGCCAAGATCATCAACGCACCTTGGATGAGGCGGCGCTGCGGCGGACCGAATGCAGCCACGACGTCAGCGATCGGCACGATAGTGTCTCCGCCCTGGGACAGAGAGGCGACGCGGCCGAGCACCTCGTGAAGACCCACGCTCCGCTCGCTCGCGCGTGCGAGGCGTCGGACCTCCTCCTCCAGCGACGCGGCCATCTCAGCGACGGCGTCGTGCCAGTCGCGCGTGGCAGCGTCACGGGTGCGGCCCAGCCCGTAGCAGCCGACCCCAACAGCGCTGAGCGCGGGGCAGCGGGTGCTCCACTGGCGGCCATCGCGCACGGTGATGGGCGCGAGGTAGAGGTCGCGCGCGGCCTCGACGGCGGCGAGCTTCTGCGCGGGCGTCGGGCGGCGATCGATGTACCGCGCGGCGTACGCGTCCTCCTCGCTGAGGCGGTAGCCGTTTCGCTCGACTCTGAGGAACCAGGTCTCCAGCGCGCGCGTCTCGGCTCGCTCGCGTCCCGTCTTTCCAGAGCGGTCTCGCAACGTCGAGGCCGTGGCGCGCTGCTGCTCGCGGGCGCTCAGCGGCCCTGAGTGGGTGATTATGTCGTGCCCGAAACGGGCGTCACGGTCGTGCGCACGCGTCGCGAGCGCCAGGGAGTGGAGCACGCCCGCGCGATCGCAGCGGTAGAGAACCGGGAGACGCTTGGGCGTGCGCCACGCGCCGGAGCTGCGGTGCATACCGGCGTGCGCCTCCTGCTCGGCGGCCTCGTTTTCGGCGAGCCGGCGGAGGAGCTGCCGGCGGCGCAGCTCGGGGCGCTGCTCCTCAATGACGAGAAGCGAGTCGTGATCGAACAGCCGCTCGCCGCAGGCCGTGGCCGTGCAGACGAGGTGCGGCACGTCGCGGAACGTGCGCCCGCTTGAGAATCTGACGTCCTCTCTGACAGAACGCAGAGACTTCCGTCCGCAGGTGGGACAGGTCTTGATCGTAGGCGGGACGCGCGGTCTCCTCATCGCGCACCCAGGTCGAGCGCAACGCGCTCTGACTCCCGCACGCTCGCGTCGTCGTCGAGGTCGTACCACTGGAGTAACCGCGCCTCTAGGTCGGCGACGCAGAAGCATGGATTGTCGCCGGCCCTCAGAGTGCCGGCGTTGATGAAGGTCAACCGGCCGAACGTGCCGGCCCAGCGACGGTGCGTGTGCCCACCGACGACGATCCGAGTGTCGGGCTCGATCCCGCTCTGGGCGCGGGTGCGCAAGTTGGCGCGGCCGGAGTAGTCGACGTGCCGGCGCAGCTCAGCACCGTCCTCCTCGACGAAGGCCATGTCGTCGGTGCCGAGGCCATGGCAGAGGAGCAGAGGACCGGCGACGGTCTCAAAACGGATCGTCGTCGGAAGGTGCGCAAGATACCAGCGGGTGTGTCCAGAGAGGGGATCAAGCAACGTCGCCTCTGGCAGGTCACGTTCCTCGTCGGCGACGCACCACCGGTCATGGTTGCCGCGAACCGTGGCGACCTGGTGCTGCTGTAGGAGCGCGATGCAGCGATCGACGTCTCCGCGACCGTCGGCGATGTCGCCGACGCAGAGCACGGCGTCGATCTGCTGCTGGGAGAGGTGTTCGAGTGCGACGGCGAGAAAGACGTCCTCGGTGTGGACATCCCCAAGCAACCCGAAGCGGCGCAGGTTGGTGGTGGTGGTGCGCTTGGCCATCAGACTACTTCTTGCGGCCCTTGACCAAGACCTCGGAGATCAACGCGCGGATGATCATGCTGCGGGTGTAGGGAATCCCGGGGGTGTTCGCCTTCAAACGGTCGACCTCGTCGTCTACGGCGGCGACCTGCTCCGCGTCGAGGCGCACGCCGACGTGAACGCTCTTCGGCTTCTCTGCTGGCTTTCGGCCCACGGCCAGCGATTTTAGGGGTGCGGTGCGTCCCACGTCCAACATTCTAGCCGCCCATCATAGATGTGCAACATGTTTGTTGATGTGATTCTTAATTTTGTCGTGCTACGTTTTCAGTACCTAGGAGCCCCACCGTGCACTGCCGTCACCACAGCCACTCGCCTCAACGGTTCCTGCTCATCGACGACGACGTCCTGATCCTGAAAGCGATGACCAGGGCGCTCGGCAAGGTGCCGTCGCTAGAGGTGCGAACGGCCTCGTCGTACGATGAGGCGCTCGCCATCGCGTCGACGTGGAGGCCAGATCTGGTTCTCTCTGACATCGATCTCGGCAGTGGCTCGCACAGCGGCTTCGACATCGCGCTCGCACTTCGCGGCTCGGCGACGGTGGCCTTGATGAGCGGCGTCGTAGACGAGGACAGGCTGGCGCTCGCCACCGAGGTCGGTGCAGTCGCGCTGCTCCAGAAGCCGTTCCAGGTGGCAGCGACGGTGCTGCACCTGCTTGGTCGCTAACGAGACTGGAGATGACCATGATGAACAAGCTACTGACTGTGGTGATGTTGGTGACGCTCGGTGGCTGCGGCGAGGGCGGCACCAAGCTCGTCGGCGGCACCGACGGCGGCTCGGGCGACGGCGGTCTCGACGCCGGCAGCGACGACGCCGGCAGCTCGCCCCGGGCGATCGACCTCCTGCTCGTGATTGACGACTCGCGGTACTTCGCCGGCCACCTCTCAGACCTTCAGACCTGGCTCACCGGCCTCGGCACCTCGATCGACGGGCTCTCCTCGACGAGCCCGCGCTCCTGGCACCTCGGCGTCGTCTCTGCCGACCTCGGCGCCGGGCCCTTCACCCTCAGCAACGGCCAGTGTCACCCCGGTGGTGCCGGGGCGAAGCTGCGCGGCGTGGGCCCTGCAGCGTCGGCCACCTGCGCGCCGCTGCACGCCGGCAAGCCGTACGTCGACCTCGACCAGGCCGGCGGGACCAGCAACCTGCCGACGACCGAGAGCCTCGGCGCCGCGCTCGCGTGCGCGGGCGCGCTCGGTTCGAGCGGCTGCATGTTCTCTTCGCCTCTGGAGTCTGCCTACCGAGCGCTGCACGATCCCGTCCCCGAGAACGCCGGTTTCCTGCGCGCCGACGCGCTCCTGGTCGTCGTCTTCGTCACCGCGCAGGACGACTGCTCGGCCGACGCGTCGACCGATCTGTTCGACCCGTCGAAGACCGCGCAGTACGGCGCGTTGTCACCGTACCGCTGCACCCAGTTCGGCATCGCGTGCGGCACGCCTTTGAGCCTGATGCCCTACGGCGACTCTGGCGGACCGCTCTCTGCGTGCGCCCCGGCCACGACAGACCAGGGCGGCAAGCTGCTCGACGTGAGGAAGTACACCGACTACTTCGCCACTGCAGGCGGCGTGAAGGCCGACCCGTCTCTGGTGACGCTCATGGCGATCTCTGGACCGACGAGCCCCGTCTCCAGCGTCCTCGGCAACCCGCTCACGCAGCCCGCAGCGTACTCGTCTTGTCCGTCGCCGAACGGCAACTCGTGCGAGGTCGTTCTGCAGCACTCGTGCGTGGGCACGAACACGTCGGCGGTCGCCGACCCTGCGATCCGCCTCTCTGCCGTGGTGCAGAGCGCGGCGCACAGAGTGACGTCATCCGCGTGCGATGCCGACTACGCCGCCGTGCGCAGCGCGATCGTCGCTCTGGCGCAGTAGCTCGCCCTCGTCAGAGACCTGCGCTCACACTAGGGCCGAGTAAAGGCGATCGGGTCAGCGTCCACGGCCGGCGTGCCGTCGGCGGCGAAGTTCTCCTTCTCGACGCTCGCCACCGCGTTCTGGTTGACGACGCCGAAGAAGTCGACGGTGCTCTTCGCCGTCGTCGCGATCGGCACGTAGGTCGTCTGCATCGGCAGCGGCGCGGCCGGCGCCCAGTTGACCGACTGCGCGACGGGCTGCGGGATGACCGTCGGGGGCGCGGGTGCGGGCGCGGCCGGCGGCTCCTGAATGAGGGCGGGCGGCGTCTGCACGAACGGAATCAACGGGGGCCAGATCGTCGGGTCGTTGGGCATCGATTTTGTCCTTCTGTTAGAAGCTGAGCCCGAAAATTAGAGACAGCGAGTGGTACGCGCCGCCGCCGGTGAGGCCGACGGTGATCTGCGCGACCTCGGGCGACAGCGGGATCGGCGTCAGCATGTTTCCCGTCTGGCCCGCCGCCATGTCGACCTCGTACACAGTGTTCCCCCGGCCGTCCTCAAAGAGGACCGTGACCGCGTCGGCGGGGATCGAGCGCCAGACGACGAGGTTGCGCGCGAAGTTCGGCACGGGGACGGTCGCGTTCGCGTTCGCCGGCCCGGTCGACGACGGGACGAATCGCGTGCGCGTTAGCTGGACGTTCTTCTCGATCGGTAAGAAGCTCAACATGCCCGCGAGCGGGATCGTGCCGGTGGCGCCCGTCGGGTCGGCCTCGACGCCGACCTGGAGCGCGACCGAGCTGGCGGCCAGAGTGAACTGAACTCCGGCGCCCAAATCGAACTCAAAGTTTGTCGAAAAACCACGCGTGCCGGCCATGACCACGCCGTACGTGCGGAAGATGGTCGCCGTCGAGAACTCGGCGATGCCGGGCGCGACCGGTGTCGACACGCCCGTCACTGGCGCAGCCGTGACCGTCACCGGCATCGTCTCGATGTCGCTCTCTGCCGTCCAAATCGCCACCTGTGCTGCCGGCGCTCCGGTCTGGCAGAGAGCAGAGTTTCCCAGAGTGCCGTGGTTGGCGGATGGCGGCTGGATGCGGACGTGTCGCGCGACTTTGTCCTGCTGCGCAAACTGCTGCTGGCGCAGACGGGCCTTGAAGGCGAGGTCGTCCCCACCGGGCATCTGGCGCCGGAGGTCGTCGGCCTGGTCGAGTTGGTCGGTGCCGAAGGTGCCGCTCGGGACGGCGCGCGGCCTCGTGCCGGCGTCGAGTAGGTGGTCCACTGCCCCCAAAATCTGCTGTTCCTGGGCCGACAAGCCCGGCGACCTCGCGGGCGGGCGGAGTAGTTGCAGCAGATCGTTCTGCCTCTGAGCGCTCAACTTGATCATGTTCTTCTCCCGTTTCGTTGCTGGTCTCTGGGTTTGGTTAGCGTCGCCGAGCTGCGCGTCTCTGGCGCCTGACGGCGCCCCACATGGTGGTCTTGGCCGGCGGGAACGAACCCATGATCAGATCCGCCATCGCACCGACAACCGCATCGGCCGCGTCGGAGTTGTCGTCGTCGGCGGCGGGTGCGGAGTCGTCTCCAGCGTCAGCGTCTTCGCCGCCACCGTCCTCGCCGTCACCACCAGCATCACCGCCGCCGTCATCACCACCGCCGTCGTTGCCGTTGTCGGCGCTCTCGTCGGCGAAGGGGTCATAGGCTCCCCCCGACTCTCTGAACTTTTTCACCTCCGCTGACGCCGATCCCTCGCGACCGTCGTCATCACCGCCGTCAGAGCCGCCACCGCCGCCGCCGTACCCGCCAGCTCCAGGCGAGAACGGAGCTGCCGCGCCGCCGGCAGGCGAATAGGCACCTGCGCTCTGGAGCCAGGTCACCGCGTCCGTCTTGATCTGCGCGGCCTGCGCGCTGAAGGGGGTGTAGTCGACCGAGGGGTCGAGATCGTCCGGGAAGGCATCGATCAGGTCCTGCGTGCGGGCCACGATCGCCTGGCCTGACGTCGCGCGCGGGTCAGAGGCTCCGAGCGCGATCGAGGCGTCGGCGACCTGTCCGACCAGGTCGGCGGCGTCAGAGAGCGCGTCGCACGCGGCGACCCAGGCGTTGTAGATCGCGGCGAACACCGGGTCGTAGGTCGTCTTGATCGTCTGGATGACCGACGAGCGCGTGCCGGTGGGCGGCCCGACGCTGACCGCGTCACCGAGGATGACGCCGCGAACTGCGGTCGAGGTCGACCGCTGCATCATCCGCGTGCCGACAGCCGCGAGCTTGCGGCTCGCGCGCGGCATGCGGCGGGCAATTCGCTGGGCGACCGCGAGCGCCCTGTTGCCGCTCGCAACGCCGCGCGCTTGCATGGCGGTGACCGCGCTCGACACTTTCGCGGCGAGCGCGGGCGGGACCGTCATGACCCGCGAGATGCGGGTGGTGACAGCGCCAGAGCGCTGCACGACCGGCGGTCGCGAAGTAACCCGCGCAAGCAGCGCGCCGAGCACGGCCCCTTCGACCTCGTCGTCGTCGCCCGCGTCTGCATCCGAGGGATCGAGTCCCTCACTCAGTCTCCCAAGGATCACGTCGATGTCGTCTTCGTCGGGATCGGGGTAGCGCCGCGCGATCGCGCGGGCGGCCAGCTCCAGCTCCAGATCTTCGTCTTGCACGGGTGCACGCTCTCTCGGAGGCGCGCTGCCCGTTTTCGGGTGAGCGTGCTGCTGAATCAGGAGTAGAGCCGCCCGTGGTCGGGTGGGCTGGTGGCCGAAGATCTACTTCTCGGGTGGCACGAGTCGCGTCCGCTCCAACTGCTCAATCTGAACCACGACGCCATCTCTCAGAGTCAGGGTCACAGTCCCCCAACGCACGCGCCGCAGCGCCTCGGCAACGAGTCGAGCGATACGCTCGTCGAGCGCGGGCGCGGTCTCGGTCGCGCGCTCGGTCACGCGTTCACCGCCGCTGGCTGCGTGTCGGCCTCGGGCACCGCGATCAAACCTTGTGGCGTCATCTCGAAGTACGCGACGGCTTCGGGTCCGGCGGTTGCACCGAAGCGGTTCTTGCCGTCGGCCCGCAGCACGCGCCGCGTCTCCTGCGGCTTGCCATCGAAGTAGAGGACGCAATCCACTGCATGGAGGAGTCCAGAGCGCGGACCGCTGATGGAGCCGTCCTGCGTGACGTGGCCGATCGCAATGACCGCAACGTCCTGAGCGTCCTTCTGGATGTGGTCGGCGATCGTGCGCATGGCGACCGAGATCGACGCGGCGGACCCCTGATCAAGGTCTTCGCCGCTCCTCTGAGACGAGCAGGCCAGCGTCTGCACCGAGTCGATCACGACCACCTTGGCCTGCGCGTCCTCGACGTGGAACAGGATCTCGTCCAGTTCGGTCTGCCTGATGACTTCCAGACGCTCGTGAAATTTGCCGCCGAAACGGGCGGCACGCTCTGAGACTCTCATCAGAGACTCCTCTCCAACCGCGTACAAAACGCGCAGAGACTGCGCGAGCTGCTGGAGCAGCGCGAGCGTCAAGCTGCTCTTGCCGACGCCGGGCGGACCCGCCAACAAAGTGAGACTGCCCGGAACCAGCCCGCCGCCCAGCACGCGGTCGACCGACGCCAAATCGCCGCCGATCACGTAGCGCGGCACCTCGACCACGTTCTCCGAGATGTGGCACAGCGAGATGCGCTCACCGTCCTCGACCGCGACGCGCCCGGTGCCGCCATCACCAGCGCGTCGCGCGATGATGGACCACCAGCCGCCGCAGTTCGGACACGGCTGGTCGTCCCAGCGCTCATCGCGACCGGGTCCGGGACACCCACGACAGAAATATTTCCAGGCCGGAGCCACGAAACGAGTTTGCCTTGACTCTGGGGTCTTCGTCAACGAGTATTAGCGTCACTGCACATGTGCCGTGACGATAACCCATGAAATGCGTGGTGTGCGGGAAAGTGCTGGAGGGCGCGCAGCGGTCCACGCGCCAGACGTGCAGTGGGCGGTGTCGCACGACCCTCTGGCGGCGCGTACGGGACCTGCTCGGCAGGCAGGAAGTGCAGACCGAGACCTACGTGCGGTGCCCGCTCTGCTCGAAGGTCAGCAGGCCGCAGAAGTTTCAGGACGGCAAGAACTGGGAGCACCCGTTGGAGATCGGGATCCAGTCGATCTACGCGGGCCCAGGCGAACGGATGGAGTGGCAGTTCGAGCCGATGAGCCGCGAGGTACTGACCGAGATCGCGTCGATGGTGGGCGAGGTACACCGCCGGCTGGAGGCCCTGGTCGACGCGCTTGATCGTACCGACCTCGATCCGGATGCGGTGCTCAACAAGATCGCGGCAAAGATCGAGATGGAGGACGACGAAGCCGAGCAGGACAAGCAGCGGCGCCTGGCAACCGACCTCGCGTCTGTCTTGGCCTCTGAGCAGAAGCCACGGCGACGCTGACCGAAACTATCGAGGAGAGAACCAATGACGAAGCACCGTGACAATCGCGACGACAACGCGCGCCAGATCGTACCCGAGCCGGCCGACGCCGAGCTGCTGCAGTTCCTGCTGGAACAATTCAGCCTCCAACCGCGGGCCGCTGAACCGGGCATTCCGAACTCGGCGCCCGACCGGTACCCGGAGAAGATCAAGGTGTGCGCGGTTTTTGGCGTCGCCGGACGCGACCACGGCCCCCAGCTCATCTTGCGAGAGTGGAAGCCGATGCAGCAGGCGCTGCCCACGCGCGAGAGTTTGGTTATTTTTTGCAACGAAATTCTCGCTAAGTGCGCCCACGACTCCACGGTCCTGGGGAAACGACAGCGGTACGGCGTGTTCGCGTACAGCAATCTGAAGGGGCCCGAGGCGTACGAACGTCACCTGATCTCGTGCGTGCCCGGTCCGCAGGAGTACTCGGAGCGAAACCCGGCGCCCGACGAGGACGAGGCGAGTACCGCCAAGGACCGCCACCTGGAGATGAGCCTCGCGCACACCAGGTACATGTTCGAGACGACCATGGAGGCGATTGGTGCGGTCATGTCGCGTCAGGACGCGACGATCGAATCTCAGCAGCGCGTGATCGTCGAGTCGTACAGGTCGCACGGCGAGACCATCAAGCTCCAGGAGGAACTCCTCGACCGCCGCGCCGAACGGGATTTGAAAGTCGCCAAGGCGGCACTCCAACAGCGCCTGCTGGAACAGGGTGTGGGCATGTTGCAGATGCTGGCCCCTCCGGTCATCGCGTACCTCACCAAGGGAAAGGCCGGCGTGCCCGAAGCGTTGAAACAGTTCTTGGAGTCGTTGAGCGAGGAGCAATCCGCCAAGCTCCTCGGAGGATTCGACGCTAACGGTGCACCGTTGGGCACGGGGCTCCTCAGTGTCGACCAAGTCAACCTGCTCGGCGCTATGGCGCGAGGTGAGGTCCCGGTCTCGCGAGTGAGCGACTTCATGGCCTCTCTGACGCCGACGCAGCTCATGGGCGCTCAGCAGATCTTGAATCCTGCGCAACTCGCTGGGCTGGCGGCGCTCGCTGACGCCGTCGCGAAGGCGACCGCCGCCAACAACAACACCAACGCGAACGGGGCGCAGCAGGCGTCATGATCACCGTAGACGATGTGGTGGGCTGGAGCGCGTGGGCCGCGAGCGGCGCAACGCCCGAGGAGCAGCAGGCTCGGGCATTGCGCGTGAACGAGCACGTGTACCCGGTCGGACTCGACCCGGCCGAGGTCGCCCGGCGGGTCGAGGTCGTGGCGCGGGCGCGGGCAGTGCCGGAGGAGGAGATCGAGAAACGCGAGCCCTGCGCGCCGCCGAGCACGAGCGCTGGTGTCGTGCCGGAGACGCCGAACGCGTCGTCCGTCGTGCCGGTGCCGTTCGTGCCGGCGTCGTCATCGGGCGCGACCACCCCGCCCGCCGCGCGTGTGCACGAGGGTCTCATCCGGCGCGACTCGGCCGCGTACAAGCGCGGCTCGAAGCACGACGGCACGGCGGCCGAGGTCGCTCGCATGAGGGCTCGCGCGAAGGGCGATCCGTTCGCGGCGACGGTCAGAGACGCGCCGCCGCCGAAGAACGCCGACGAGCTGGTACGCAGCTTGAGGAAGATCGGGACCCCGCCGCGCGCGGCCAAGTCGTCGAAGAGTGAGTGACAGTCAACAGAAGGAGCAACGCATGACCACCCAGAGCAAGGCGACGAGGCTGCTTCGTAACATCGGCACGCGCGAGCTGAAGCTGCCGGACGCGGGCACGCGATGGAGGGTCCCGTCGCTGCTCGACGTCGTGCTAACGGGCTCCGCCAGGCTCGCGGAGATCGGGATCTGGGTCAAGTCAGAGCACTGGAGCGATGGCGAAGTCGCCGCGTTCGTTCTCGGAGCCCACACGCTCAAGGCGATCCTGCCGCCGCCGAAGAGGAACAACGTGCTCGACGGCATCAAGTCGAGCAGGGGCGTCCTCAAAATGCCCATCTCGGTGCAGGCGCCGACACTGCTCAGCACCAGGGCCCGGCACATCCTGGGCGGCAAGAGGTAGAAGTGATGCGCGCGCCGACCACCGACTCGATCGAGGTCACCGACCACACCGCGCCTGCGTCGCCTGCGCGCTCGACCCTCGCTACGGTGCTCGCGCTCGCGTTCCTACGCACGCTCGACTGGGTGATCGCCTCGTCCGACATCGACTCGCGCGTCGCTGCCGTCTGGCGGAGAGCGATCACCACGCTGCCCCGCGAGTATCAGCGGCGGTACCGGCTCGCTGCGGACCACGCCATCGGCCTGATCGAGTCTCTGGTGCCGCCAGTCGACCACTGCGACGAGAACTAGACCGTGGTCGCGCTCGCCAGCATCGGCTCTGAGCTGCCGCGTCGCGTGCCGGGCGCTGCACCGCTCGCCTGGCAGCATCACCTCGCCGCTGAGGAGGCCGCAGAGGCGCGCATGCAGGCACACGGCAGCCACCTGGCGGTGGACGAGTCGGACGAGGTCCCGACCTCGAACGGCGCCGTCAAGACCGCTCTGCCCGCAGCCGTGATCGAGATCGGCGGGAGGCGCCTGCCCCTTTGCCCTGACGAATTGCACACGGTCGAGTCGTCGTTGTATTTCGCAGCCGACCACGCGGAGGAGATGGAGGACGGCGAGCGCCTGCGCGACGGGCGCGCGCGCCGGTCCAGCGCGGTGACGCGGCGCGCGGCGCTGGCCATCGGAGCGTTCCTGATCGGACGCAAAGTCGTTTGTGATGAGACGCTCGGGCGCTGGAGGATCGCGAACGGCGCCACAGCGGACGCGCTCACCGTGCGGTCGCCCAGGCCCAGCTCCGACGCGACGGTCAGCAGCGTGAAAGCCGTCAGCTCGAAGTAGCGCGGGCACGCCCGCCAGGCTCTTGCTCACCTTGGACGTCACGTTGGTCGTCACGTTGAGCGTCACGTTGAGCGCCAACGCCCACTCGACGTGCTGGGGGGCGGGCTCGGCTTGGCGCCAGGTGGTCTCGACCGTCGAGGCGGGCTCCGCCGACGCCCTGGGCTTCACCGGCTACATCACCGGGAACGCCCGCCGCGCATGCTGCCGAGCTGGTGGTCGCGGTCGACGCTGACGTGCGGCTCGAACGCCCGTCGGGCTCGCGCCTGGCGCCGCGCAGTCGCGACCGGGGAGGTGGGCGCCGCGGAGGGCTCGGTCGTCACCGGCTGCGTCTCCGAGCGCCCGGCACGCAGGCCGCCGAGCTGGCGGTCGGCGCCGTGCAGCTCGGGGTCGGCCTGGGGTTGAACGGGTCGGTGGCCGTTCGCGCCCTGCAAGAAGGGCAGATGGTGGACTTGGGGGACTTGGGGGGGTCTCCAAGCCCATATACCAATTTTGTCCATTCACACCACCGCTCTCCTCATCGGTCTCATCGGTCTAAAGGAAGGACAAAAATGGTCTAGCTGCTGTACGACTCCCTCAACTCCCCCAAGTCCCCCTACCTAGTTGTCATCAACCTCACAATTATCCGCTGGCGCACGGATGGGCCGGCGCATTGCGGCCGGGCGTCGGAACAGAGGGGCAGTGCTGGAGGCTCGTGCGGGTTACGGCTTCGGCGCGGACGAGATCTTGACCGACCAGGTCGCCGAGCCGCCGTGGTCGCTGCTGCCCCGGACGATCGCCATCCCGTTCACCACCCGGTTGCGGTGCCGCCGGAAGAGCGAGCCGACCTGCGCCGGCTCCGGCAACTTGCTCGGTTGCGTCCTCACCAACTCGCCGAGCGCGGCTCGCAGGCGCTGGTGCTCAACCGCCATCGAGCGGGTCAACTCGATCATGAGTTTGGAGGCGGTGAAGACGGAGCCGAGCTTGGGGGCGATCTCCAGCAACCCGGCCAGCAGGTCGCCCAGCAACTCGCCCTCGCGGTCGCTCTCCTCCCTGAGCCCCTTGCGGGTGAGACCGATGTCGCACCCCCCCGCCCAGTGGATAGCGTTCTGGACGATCTTGCTCCACTGGTCAAACGGGTTGCCCCAGGGCACTAGCTTCTGATCTGGCCTCCCGGCGGCGCAGTAGCCGCGTAGGATCGTCAGCGCTTGCCCGAGCAGCTCGCCCCGGTTGCGTTTTGTCTCGTCGACGATGTCGTCGGGGAAGGCCCTCTCCTCCGGGTGCTCCTCTTCGCTCTCCAGCCGCACGTGCACTAGGCGACGCACCAGGTCGCCGATGATCTGCACGTTGTTCCCGGTCGCGTAGAAGACGATCAGCATCGGCAAGTCGATCCTCACGTTCGTCGCGAGGAGCCGATCCTGCCACCGGGGGGTGGTCAGCGCCGAGTCGATGGCCTCGCCGCCGAAGGGCTTGGTGATGTTGTCGATGCAGACGCGCGTGTCGCCGGCCGCGACGCACGTCGTGATCCTCTTGCGCCACTCGGCCTCGTCGTCGGTCGGGGACATGATGGCCCTGTCGCGCCCGGACAAGATCGCCTCGATGATCTTGACCAGCAGCGTCTTCCCACTGCCACGAGTGCTGGCGTCCATCAAGAACATGGGTACCTGACCACTGATCGCGGGCCGGGCCAGCGGCGTGAGCACCCCCGCCACCCACGCGTCCTTATGCGCTTCGGTCTTGAAGGGGAACTTCTTCACGACTTCGCGCAGCTTTTTCAAGGCCACTTTCGCTTGCTCGACGGTTGGCTCGTCCGGGATCGGCGGGATCTGGGTCCCCGGCGGCGGGACGTAGAGGATGCCGCTGGTCGCGTCGAACCCTTGCTTGGTCAACAGGGTGCCGTCGGGCAGTAGAACCGGGGAGTCCGTCACAGCCACGAGCTGCTTGAACCCGGGGTAGTACCCGCGCGCGAGGATGGCACCCATCATCCACTCCATCGGGTGCTTGCTCGCCATCTTCTTCTCCTTCTTGTCGAACCGCTCCAGGTTGACGTGCCTGGTGATCTCCTCTCTGAGACTGGCGTACGTGGCGATCTTGATCTTCGGCGAGCCTTCGGCGCGGGTGATGACGTCTGCGTCCTCGTCTGTGGCAGGGTCGGCAGCGATGACGTGCGCCAGGGCTCCGCCGTAGTCGAAGAGCTTCGTGCGTGGCGCGAGCGCGGCGATGATCTTGTCGTTGACGGTTCCCTCTTCGGTCGTGATCTCGACGGTCGCGGTAGCTGAAGAGCCTGTCGTCGGTGCGGTGGGAGCCGATGGCGCCTGTTTCTCCTTGAGGAGGTACCCCCACTCGGCCTGCGACGTCTCCGCGTCGTCGATCTTGCGGCGTGCCTCCTGCTCGCTCCACGGCGGCGCGCACACCGGGTTGTACTCGCGCATGAAGACGTCGAACGCGACCTCGGTCGGCAGGTCGAAGCCCTTGACCAAGGTGAGTGCGACAGCCCACGCCGCACCGCTGCCGTCCTCGCCGGAGATGGCCGGCGGCATCTTGCCGATGTACTTGGTGGCGCGCTTGACGCGCGACTGCAGCTCCTTGTCACTGATCTCGATGGGCGGCCTGTCCTTGATCTCCTCGGCGCCCGTGCCGCCGCGCGACCTCGCCCCCGCGATCTCCGCCTCGGCGGTTGCCGTCGGGTACTGCGTCGCGGTCAGGAACGCGTGCCAGTCGAGCGCCTTGTTCTCCACAGTGCCGAAGAAGCCCTGAGGCTCGTCCTCCATCTCGGTGCGCTTTGAGCACCAGTAGACTTGCTGCAGCAGTCGATCAGTCTTCGGGTCGAAGCGCTTCTTGCCCTCGCCGCCCGGGTACACGATCTCGCTCAGCACACCGAGGACCCAGCAGAGCTGCCGACGGTAGACTGACTTGAACGCGAGGTGGTCGTCACCAACGACGAGCGCCTGTGCGAGGGGCAGCTCGGCGTGGAAGTTGCCGCGCTCGGGACGCCGCTGCCCGGCGTACGCGATGCCGATCTCGTCGAAGATCTGCTGCAGTCGGATGCAGCCAGTCCCGTCGGCGTCGTCGTCCTGGTCGAGCAGGAGGCCGGTATGGGTCAGGCACTCTTCGTCCGTACCACCGAGGTGGCGCGAGGTCCCATGCGCGACGCACATGCCCTCGCCCTTCGCGATCACCTTCAGCGAGTAGCCCCCCTGCCTGATGGCGTAGTCACGCAGCGTCCCGTTCTCGATCACCCCCTCGCCGTTGCGCTCGGTCGTGCCGCCGTAGGTCTTCTTGACGTTGCGCCAGCTCGTGAACGTGAACTGGCCGTTCCACGGCACTACGGACGCGCGCAGCGCCTCGATCGCGCGCTCTACGCCGACGCTGCGGACCCAGGCGCGTCCACGCTCCAGCCAGATCAAACGGGCGTCCGTCTCGGGCTTGGCTGCCGTGCTCGGCTGGGGCATGGTGGCGGCGCTCTGCGCACCGTTGGAGCCGTTGCTCGTGCAGGACGCCGTGGCCTGTGAGACCTGGGAGAACAGCGTGGCCATCTCCTGCGCGTCGGTCGGGTCCTCCATGATCTCCGAGACGCGGCCGAAGACGGTCTGCGCGGCCTCGACTGGCAGCGCCCAGGTCTCGTCGACCGTGCGTGCACAAACATCCGGCTGCTCGGCGCGTGCACGAGCAAACGCCTCCCGGATGATCGTGTGCGCGTCGTCCTTGTGGACGCCGGCCGCGCGCAGCATGCCTGCGAGCCCGCGCGCCAGCGCCAGCTCCTGTTCGGCGGTGAGACTGGGTGGGAAGTAGCTGTAGACGATCTGGACCGCCTCCTCGACCGCCTCCAGCTTGGTCAGCTCGCGCTTGAGCTGGTGGTACTGCGCGTCGTTGGTCGCGGCGGGCTCTCCGACATCGTGCTGGTCGATCCGCGCCTGGAGCGCGTCGATCCGGATCTCGACGGTGGTCATCATCGTTACGTCGGTGTTCATGACGGTGGTCTCCGTGGTGTTCCTGATGTCGTCCTCGGTGCTCACGACCGCACCAGCAGCGCGATCACCGTGCCGTCGATGATCCACGGCTCTGCCGCCTCGATCTCCGCCGACCCGGCGACGACTGGGTCTACCGGCTCGACCGGGGGCGGGCTCTCGACCACGACCTCCACCTCTGCGACGACCTCCGCCACCACGGCGCTCTCCTCGATTGTGCTCGTGGCCTGGACCTCGATCTCGTCGATCTCGGTCTCGCTCTCCACCGGCTCGGCGGGCGTCGGGCGGGGCGCAGCTCGACGAAGTGCGCGGCAGCGCGGGTAGTCGTGTTTCTGCCACCCATCGTTGCGGTCGTCATAGATGGTGCGGCCGACCCGCGCGACATCGAGCCCGCAGCGCCGGCACCGATCGGGGAAGGATGATGCCGGAGTCGGTGAAGAAGCCGGTGATGATGGAGGTGTCGTCGGGCGCGGCTGCGGCGTGGCCGGCGACTTGGACGGCGTGTGCTGGCAGTGACGCAGGCGCACACGGCGCGCAGCTCGGTCGCGTTCTCTGGCGACGAGCTTGAGGAAGATCCCGCCTCGTGTCCGCCGTTCGCCGTTCTTGCGCCACGCGCACCAGCGGAGCCCGACCGTGAGCATGGCCTTGATGCCGGGCTGGTCGGCCGCCGCCTGCAGGTCGATGGTCTGCTCGTAGATGGTGCGCGCGTAGTCGAGGCCGCGATCCGTGATGATGAGCTGCAGTCGCGCGACCACGTCGGGCCGGTTCTCGCCGAGCAACGCGGCCAGCGCCGAAGCGGCGATCTCGATCGCCGTCTGGGTGGCCTGGTCGGGCGCGCCGAAGCCCAAGAACGCGAGCTGATCGACGAGCGACTTGTTGGAGGCGCTCATCAGCTCACCGCCGCCAGGTCACGCCAGATCACCCAGGGCGCGTCCAGCTCGACGGACCACCGCCAGAACACGAACTCGTCGCGCCAATCCTCGACGGGGTGCTGCGTCACCATGTCGATCAGCCTGTGCATGTTGTTGCGCTCGTGCGGCTCCGCGTCGTCGGCCGTGTCGGCGTAGCGGTGCAGGCCCTCGATCGCGCGAGCGCGCGTGATCGCGCCGCGCTGGATGAGGTCCAGGGCCGTGGGCAGGTCCCAGGCGACGCGCTGCTCCTGGCGCTCGGCGGCCTGACCCCTGCGGGTGTACCGGTTCACTGGCCACCGCCGACGACGCGTGAGCGCCTCTGCGCGGTTGCACCGCGCACCAAAAACGTGTATCTATAGATCACCTCTAGCTCCTGTTCTTGCCGGCTGTCCGGCACGCAAAAAGCCCATCCGCCAGGTAGGGCTTTTTGACTTTCTGGTTGGACCTACGTCACCTACGACCTCGAACAGCAGCAGCAGCCCGCGCGCGGTCGGCTTTTCGCGCGCGCGACAAGCACGCGTCGACGTCGGCGGCGACCGGGTCGGCCTCGACCGCCTCCTCGGCGGCGAGCTTGAGCGCGCCGACGATCTCGCGCACGACCGCGCGGCCCTCGCGGGTCGACATCGCGGCGCGGATGGCGCGCATGAGCGCGATCGCCTCGTCGGGCGTCGTCGGCGCGCTCATGAGCGCACCGACGCGCCGAGGTCACGCGCTACGTGGTGGTGGTGGTGAAGATGAAGGTGGTGATGGTGGCAGAGACGGTCGAGGCGGTGATGCGCTGGGGCTGATGGTTCAGCAGAGCCGCCGTAGCCGTCAGAGGACGAGGCGCGCGCCTGCGCTCGACGTGCGACACCCCGGCGGCGAGCCCGCCCACCACGACGTGCACCAGAGCGCGCCTGCACCTGCACGGCCGACTGCACGACCCTGTTCTGGTGGGCGTGCCGGTGCAGACCGTCCTCCTGACGCTGGAGACGCCGCTCGCTACGGCGAGCACGCAGAGCGAGCGCACCGTCACGCAGGGCGACGGCGCGGCGGTGACGTTCTTCGAGTGGGACCTCATCGCCGAGTCGCTGCAGCTCGTCCAGCTCGCGGCCCTGCTCGACCGCGAGCGCCATGTCCTCCTGCACCGCGTACAACTGCGCCGACATCGCTGCGTGCGCAGCGAACCCGTCCGCGACGAGAGCGATCCGCTCTGGAGTGTGGGCCAGCCGGCGCTCCCGCAGGAGGGCTGTGTACAAGTCCGCCAGCGCGGCGAACTCGTCGTCGATGTCGCGCAGCTCGCAGGCAGTCACGGTAGCGCCGGTTCGCGGCTGGAAGATCATCAACGCTACCCGGTCGCCGTTCGCGGCTGGTCGCTGGCCGCGTCGAGCTGCGCGAGCGCCAAGCACAGGGCGGTGTTCGTGCCGACGCGCAGGCCGAGCCCGGACAAGGCGCGCACGATCGACTGCTGGCCAGATCGGAGGATCTCGGCGGCCTCTCGGAGCCCGCGCTCGACCACCAGCAGACGGAGCCGTTCCCGCGCCTGGACCGGCAGCGGCGTGCCGTTCGTTTGACCCTTTTTCATGTTTTCAAAATGCCCATCGCGTGCCCAAGGCGCAAGACCCTTGTCCGCACCACGTCCGCACCAGGAGCCATTTCGGGCCATTTCAGGCTACTTCCAGCATTCAGCAGAAACGCGCTAACTCTTGAAATGGCTTAGATTTTAGATGCGATTCGAGGACTTGCGAAAATCGTGGTCAGATTCTCGTGCGCTTCCGCTATAACGAGTCAGTGCTTTCAAGCGGTTCGAAGGCACTTCATCAAAACCTTCATCAGGCTGTTTTGCCCCCACGACGATCGCCATCCTCTGCCCGGCCCGCAGGGGCGCGATCGGCAAGGTGTGATCCCGGGGCTGACTCCGGACCTCCTGGCCCAAGCGATGCACGTCATGATCTCGAGGAGGCTCGCATGAAACGGGTACTGCTGGCAGGACTGTGCGTTGCGCTGTTGGGCGGTGGCGTGGCCCTTGCTGGAGGCCGCGAGGCTCCGCCGAGACCTCCGACGAGCGAAGTCAGGGGTGGTGGGACGATCTCCGTGCCCCCGATCCGGCACGAGGCGCCGTTGGGGCCGCGCGACCCTCGTCACCCGGAGCCGCCGGCGCCGGCGCGGTAACCAGGTCGAGCAGCGACGACTGATCTCATGGGGAGCGCCGCCCGACGCGCCTCCGCGCGTGCCGCAACCGGAACGCCAGCGCAGCGCCGAGGAGCAGCAGCGGGCCAGGAGGCGGCGGCGGGCCTCCGGCCAACCCGCACGCGCAGCCGTTCGGGGCGGTCCGTGGGACGAAGGGCGGAAGCGCCTGACCCGGGCAGACGCACGCGCCGCCGGCGCACGCGCCCATGCGAGTGCAGCCAGCCGCGGTGCAGGCAGTCCCGTCGGGCTCGTCGGTGAAGACCACGCAGCGCGCCGGGTCGCCGGGCACGGCGCACTCGCCGAAGCCGACGCACACGTCGTTCGCGCCCGCCACGTCGGCGAAGCTGCGGCAGCTGGTCGATAGCGTCGCGCAGGACACCGTGCTCGGGCCGAGCGCGGCGCAGCGGCCATCGGTGGCCGGCGCGTCGACGCAGCCGTTGGTCCCGCAGGCCTGGCACACGCCGTCGCAGCTGGTGTTGCAGCACGCGCCGCCGGTGCAGATGCCGTCGGCGCAGCCGCCCGCATCGGTGCAGGTGACGCCGGGAGGGAGCACGCCCAACGCGCGGAGATGCAGGCGCGAGAGCGGTTTCTGCGCGCTCGCGGTGAGGTCGAGCGCGGCCAGCGCCTGGCCCGTCGGCAAGGCGGCCAACGCCGCCGGCGGCGTCGAGCGCTGCACGCCAATCGCGAAGCGGCCCGCGGCGTCGGGGTTGACGCTTCCCGCTGCGACGCGAACCATCGGTCCGTCGTCGAGCGTCCAAGGTGCGGCGTCGATCGCGGCGAAGCTTCCGTCGGCGCGAAAACGCAGCGCCTGCGCCGCCGCCGGCACCGACTGGACAAAGGACACCGTGAGCGTCCCCGGCGCACCGGGCGTCCAGACCATCGACGGCGACTCGCGCGTGTTCGAGCTCGAGTCGGTGAAGAGCGGAGACGCGGGTGCGGCGAGCACGGCCGCCCCGTGCGAAACGGCAGCGCCGAGGAGGGTGTCCTTGGAGCCCTGGTTGCGCCAGGCCAGGAACACCTTGCCGGCGCCGTCCGAAGTCACCGACGGGGCCGAATCCGCGCCGCTGCCCGACGAAACGGCGACCGTCACCCCGGTCGGCGAGGCGTCCGGGTTCAGCCACTGGCCGCTCACCTGCGACGCGAGCGCCGTGGTCACCGTCGAGCACGGCTGTTCGTAGGCGACGAAGAAGCCCTGGCCGTCCCACACCACCGACGGTGCGCAGGCGCTCGGGAGCTTGTTGTTGGGGAAGGTCAGCGGGTGCTCCGCCGGGACCGCGCCCGCGTCGAGCTTGGGGACCAGGGCGCTGAAGACTTGCGTATCGCCGGGCGCGGTGGCGACGATGCGCCAGTCCTCCCACACCACCAACCAGCCATCGGCGCTCGCTGCCACCGTCGGAGAGAGCTGCGCAAACAGGTGATTACTGACCGGCTGCGCCAGCGCGACCGGCGCGCCCGAGGCGGGGACGTGCGCGCCGTAGAGGTCGAGCCCGGGCTCCATGCCGGCCGATGCGCCCGTGCCGAGGTTTCGATCGTCGGCCCACACCACCAGAAAGTCACCGCCGGTCAGGCCCGCCGCCACCGGCGCCATCTGATTGCCGGTCGCGCCCACCGCCGGCATTCCCGGCTGCGCGCTCACCAGGAACGGCGCCGCGTCGATCGGCTTGCCGTCGGCGCCAACCCGCAACCCGTACACGTCGAGCCCGGTCTGGCTGAGGTTGCGATCGTCTTCCCAGACCACCAGGAACACGCTGCCGTTGGACGCGATGCTGCGTGCGCGCTCGTAGTTGGCGTCGCGCGTCGCGAGGATCGAAGGCGACGCGGTGAACGACGACGGGTCGGCCGGCAAGAGGTAGATGTCGTCGGCGTCGGCGCCGCTCGACTGCAGCCACCACGAAGCGAGCGCGCGCGTGCCGTCGGTGGCGATCGCGGTGCGGCGCGAATCGCCGTCGGCCGGCAAGAGCGCCGCCGGCGAGGCCGCCGCGGTGGTCAGCACCACGCCGGCCGGATCCATGCTGACGCCGGCGCCGGTGAAGCGCGCTCCGCCGAGCAGCGAATTGCCACTCACGTCCACCTGCTCGTAGACCGTGATGAGCTGGCCGCCCACCGAGACCAGCTGCGGGCGTTGCAGCCCGGCGCCGCCGGCGGGTCCGTGCGCGACCTGGAAGTCACTGCCGCTCGGCGCGCCGGCAAACGAGATCGCCCTGCCATACACGGTGGGGCGGTTCGCCGCGGCCCGGCCGTCCGACCACACCGCGAGGAACTGGTTGCCGTCGGAGGCCACCGCTTGATCCCCGGCGTGGAGCTGGCACACGGTACCGGCGCACGTGCCGGGCGCGCAATCGCCGTCGCCGCTGCAGGTGCAGGTGCCGACCCCGGTGTTGCAGCTTCCCGACGTGCACTGGGTGCCGTTGGTGCAGCTCACGTTCGGGCTGACGCTCACCGGCGCGCTCACCGTCCCGGCGATGTCGATGGTGGCGGCGACGATCGATTGGGCGGTGTTGCTGCCGTGCTCCCAGGCCACCACGAAGCGGTTGGTCGGCGGCCCGGCCCAGGCCACCGACGGAGCGAACGCATAGGACGGATCGGTCGACGGGCTCTGTTGCGTGGAGACCGGGAAGTCGGCCTGGATGGTCATGCCCTGGCCGAGCAGCGTCGCCCGCACCGTGGCGTTGGCGTCGGTGGCGACGTTGTCGGTGACGGCGCACAGCAGATAGCCATCGCCGCCGGCCAGCGCCGGCTGGGTCTGCGCGCCCGCCAGGCCGGCGACCACCAGAAACGGCTTGCCCACCACGCCCGTCGACGGATCGACGTAGGCGCCGCGCGCCGAGGCGTTGCCCTTGGCCGGATCGGGCCACTCCCACGCCACCAGGAAATTCTGCCCGTCGAAGCCAACCACCGGATTGGTCAACAGCTCGCCCGCGTCGGAAATGGCGAGCGGCGGATCGTCGAGGACGGTGCCGTCGGCGGCGAGACGCACGCCGCGCACCGCCCACACCTGGCCCACGCTCTTGTCGCCGTCGCGCCAGACGACCAGGTACTTCCCGGCGCCGAAGGCGATCGCCGGCGTTTGCTGGTCGAGCGGCGCGGGCGCGAACAGCGGCGCGTCGACGGGCCGGTCGGCCCCGAGCAGCGGCGCGGCCTGCACGCCCGACCCGAGCGTCGAGAACGTCGCCCAACAGCCGACGACGACGAGGAGGCGCGCGCGAATCACGGCACGAGCGGGAGATCGCTGAAGGCGGGCGCGCCGCTGTACGAGGGGATGAGCCGGATGAGGTGGCCGACCCAATCCATCGTCAGCTTGCCCTCGCCGGTGAAGGTGCTCGAGACGGCGCCGCCGCCGTAGGCCTTGTTCCACTCGGCGAGATTCATCACGCTCAAATCGTACGCGCTGATGACGAGGTCCTCCAGCTTGCCGTTCGCGTCGCGCGCCTCGACGTAGCAGTCGCCGTAGCTCGGATCCGCCGCCACGCTGAGGATGCCGCCGGTGATGGCCGCTTCGCCGTTGGCCGTGTTCGGCGTGAACGCAGTGGCGAGGTTGACGTCGACGGGCGTGGTCACGGTGTCGACGGTGACCGCGGTGACGGTGTTGGTATGCGCGACCCACAAGGTGGCGCCGCCCGACGGGCGGACGCCGAACGAGAGCGCCGTCACGCGATCGCCGCCGGGCGTGTTGTACGGCGCGGTCGAGCCCGCCGTGTTCACGGTGCAGCCGCCCGACAACGTGCAAGTGAGCGCACGGGTACCGACGAAACCCGACGCGTTGTGCTGCGCGTGAAACTCCGTCATCGTCCCCGCCGAGGTGTACGTGCGCGTGTCGAGCGCGGAGCCGACCATGTCGTCGTCGAGCCGCGTGTCGGTGAACGGGACGGTGCTGGTGGTTGGGGCCCCCGTGTTGTCGAGGACGACCACCGAACCGACGAAGAAACCCTTGGTGACGATCTCGGGGATCCCGGAGGTCGGATCCAAGACCCCGACGACGTTGAAGCCGTCGGGGCTGACGCCGAGGCCATCGATCGTACCGACCGTCGAGAGCCCGGCCACCCCCCCTGACGTGACGAGCTGGAATCCGGCCGTCGTCGCCAGCCAGGCCCAGCACTGCGACTGGTCGTAGGTGATGGCCAGCGTGCCCGTCAGCGACGACGCATACGAGTTGAGCGCCGCGGCCGAAGGGCTGGTGCTCGAGCAGCCGTTGCCGCGCACGCACTGGCCGCTGGTGCACACCTTGTTCGACCCGCAGACGGTGCCGCAGCCGCCGCAGTTGCTCGGGTCGGCGAGCAGGTTCGTGCACACGCTCGAGCCGCAGCACGTGGATCCGGGCGCGCAGGCGTGATCGCCGGGCTTGCTGCAGGTGCACGTGGTCGCCACCGCGCCCCAGCACAGCCCGCCCTGACACGAGTCGCAGCCGCTCGGATTGGAACAGACCGCCGGGCAGGTCGCCGGCGAGCCGGTCGCGTAGGCCGGGTCGCAGGTGCAGCTCTTGCTGTCGTTGCACGCGGTGCCGTTGGGCGCCGCCAGATCGGTGGCGCAGGCGCCGGCCACGCACAGGCCGACGTGACAGGGCAGCTCCGACGGCGCAGGACACGAGGTCCCATCGACCGACGGTTGGTAGATGCAGACGCCCGCGTGGCAGATGCCGGTCCCGACCACGGCGCAGTCCGGAGTGGTGCCCTTGGCGCAGGCGGTTCCGTTGGCAAGCTCCCCCACCGGATAGCAGTTGCCGCACACCTGACCGCCGCCGTCGATGGTCCCGCCGTCCGGCATGGCGCCGCAGGTCACGAGCGTGCAGGGGTCGGGAACGCACGGCGGCGCGACGTGACCGCTGCCGACCGGCATCGGAATCACATAGCGTGCGATCCCGCCGGCGTACGCGGCCGAGATGCGGCTGAGGTCGCTGCTCGTGGAGCCGTCGGTGTCGACGGCCGGATCGTAGACGGCCGTCGTGCCCACGACCACGCCCGCGTTGAGAACCCCGTGGATGAGGTCGAACTGGAGGATGGCGCCGTTGATCGTCCCGACGTAGCCCATGGCGACATCGGGCGAGATGACGGCCATCGAGTTGGGCGTGTTTCCCCCAAACGCCGCCGGCGTGGCGGTCCAGACCTTCGACGCGCTGGCCGGTGTGCCGCCGTTTTGCGGCGTGTGCTGCAGCCCGTAGATGTTTCCGGCCGAGTCGCCGACCAGGATCATGTTGGCGAAGCTGCCGCGAAACTCGACCCAGATGTTCTTGTTGAGAAACGCGGTGGTCGTGACGGTCACCGAATAGATCGCCGCGCCCAGGTTGTTCGCGTCGCGCGCGTAGAGGGTGCCGCCGAAGCTGGGGACGTAGAGCAGGTTGGTGTTCGGCTTGAGCGACGGGCGGGTGCGGACGCTACCCACCTTCTGGCTCCATGCCAGGGAGCCGTTGCTGCTGTTGATGGCCCACAACGACGGCTGGTTCGGCTGGGTCTGGTTGGTGCCGCAATAGAGGAGGTTGCGCGTATAGTCGAGCGCGCAGCCCTCCGAGCCGTAGTCCATGACAAAGGTGCCGCCCAGGCCGCCGTCGTTGAACTGAAACGGCGTGCCACTCGAGGTCCACGCGGGTGAGCCGTCCGAGGCGTGGAACGCGAAGACCCGGTTCTGCGACGAGGTCGAGCAGTTGTAGCGCGTGATGGCGTACACCACGTCGTCGGTCTGGGCGAAGCCAGCGTTGGAGAAGTTCTTGAGCTGCACCCACGGCGTGGCGATGATGGTGTCGGCCGAGCAGGTCGCGCGCTTGAGGTCGCGGCTCCAGGACACCGCGCCGTTCGCGGCGTTGAGCTTGTAGAGAAAGCCGTCGGATCCGCCGACGAAGATCGCCCGCGTGCCGTCGCGCAGCGGGACCGGTGACGGGAAGTTCTGCGTGGCGGTGGTCAGCGTCGAGGTCCAGCGCCAGTTGAGCAGGTGGTCGTACGCGTAGAGCGTCGAGCCCTGCGAGAGATAGAGGCTCGGCGTGGTGGGGTTGAAGGTCAGATCATTGGTGGGCGCCGACGGCGTCCCGCAAGTTCCGCCGGCGGCGCAGGGCAGCGTCGCCGACCAGCTGGTCGTTTGCGCCCGCGCGCGCGGGGCCGAAAGGAGCGCGGCAACCGCCAGGACGAAGGCGAGGCGAGCAGGATGCACCATCGTCGATCAGCATATCTGGAAAGCGCCTCGACGGGAAGAACCCGCTTGAGTGGAAACGCGCCTTCGAGGTACGATGAAGGGTCATGACTCGTGTCCGCCTTGCCTTGCCTCTTGCCGTCCTCCTGGCGGCGGGGTGCCTGTCGTCCAGCCCCAGCACGCCGGCGGGCAACACGCCGCAGCCGGAAGTGCCCGGAGTCGCTCAGCCCCCTGGCGGGCAGTTGGTGTTCGCCGAGTCCGAGGAGGGCCTGGACGGCACGACCGTCACCCACGTCAACTTCGGATCGCTGCGCGACCTGTGGTTCCGCTTGAAGGTCCCCGCGATGCCCGCCCTCTCCAAGCTGACGGTCAAGCTGTTCACGCCGCAGCAGCAGCTCTTCTATCAGGACACCTTCGCCTTCTCCTCCGACCCGAAGGTGAAGAAGATGGCGATGCCCGCGGGAAATCCTCCCAAGGGCGTGATCACGGCGAAGCCCATCGCCGGCGGGTTCGCGCTCGACTACCAGGTGCCGGTGGCGGGAACGATCTTTCAGAAGTACCCGCAGACCGGATCCTGGCAGGTGTCGGTGGTGCTCGACGGCATGGCCGGCACGATCAGCGCACCGCTCGACGTGGAGATGACTCGCTAGGCGCGCAGCCAGCGTGGGCCACGCCGAGGTGCCTCGTCAAGGAAGCGGGCGAGCGCGCTAGGCGGGCTGGCGGCGGCGGATCAACAGCAGCGCGACCAGGTACACCGCGAGCGTGAGCAGCGTGAGCGCGCGGAAGCCGATCACCATGGTCAGCATGGTGGCGATGCCGCCGACCAGCGAGCCGAGCAGGTTGGAGCCGATCGCCAGATCCTTGCGCGCGCTCTTTTCCCACAGCGACACGAACACCAGCCCCGAGAACATCACCGGCAGCGCCAGGAACGCGCCGCCCAGCACCACGCGCGCCACCGTCGGCAGTCCCGCCAACCACGCGGTCGGCACCACGCCGAGCGCGACGATCGCCGCCGCCAGGCCCGCGAACGGCCAGCCGGTCGGGCTCACCTTCACCTTGCCGGCGATGTAGTTGGCGAGCAGCACCATCGACAGGATCGCGGCCACCACGTACGCGTTGACGGTCCAGGTGGTGCCGAACAGGAGCGCGGCGCGGCTCACGCCCGACACCTCGAGCAGCATGAAGCCCACGCCGAGCAGCAGCATGGGCAACTCGAGATCCTCGCCGGGCTTAAACAGGCGCCGACGCAAGAACAGCCCGAGCAGCAGCGCGGCCGCGCCGACCAGCAGATGGTACTTCGGGATCGAGGGTTGCTCGAGGTAGAGGTACGGCCAGTCGTCGGTGGTCAGCGTGGTCTTCATCGGAAAGCTCACGCCGTTCTGCAGCGCCTGCGCGAGCGCAGGATCGCCGGCGGCGTGCTGCTTGATGCGCGCGAGCGTCTCGGGCGCGCCGGCGATCAGCATCAAGCCGCCCCAACCGAGGCAGCCCGACGGGCTGCGCACGCGCGTGGCGATCGGCGGCGTGCCGAACGCGTCGTTCAGCAGCCCGGCCAGCCGATCGGCGATCCACGGCGTCGACGGCAAGAAGAACAGCACCACCACGCCGCCCGGCGCGAGCAGCCGCTTGACGTCCTGCAAGCTCTCGCGCGTGTACACGAAGTGATCGAGCCGCACGTTGGTGTAGGCCGACGAGGTGGTGTGCGAGTCGAGCAGCCCGAACCACACCAGATCGTACTGACCGCCGTCGCGCCGGAAGAACGCGCGCGCGTCGTCGACGGTGACCGAGACGCGCGGATCGGCGTACGGGTGATTCGGATGCAGCTCGCGCCCGAACGATAGGATCACCGGATCAATCTCCACCGCGCGCACCGATTTCGCGCCGGCCCGCAGCGCGGCCGCAGCGTCGTTGCCCGAGCCCGCGCCGACGATCAGCACGCGCTCGCGCGGCCCGACCAGCTCGTACGGCAGGATGTAGTGCGAGGTGCGGATCTCCGCGGGCGGATACAGGTCGGGGCGCGCCGCCATGTGTTGCGCGTCGAGATCCATCATTCCCTGATAGCTGGTGTTGTTGACCGTGATGGTCTCGCCGCACTGCTCGCCGTTGCGGCCGATCATCGGCTTGAGCTGCAGCTTCTGGTACGGCGACCAGATGGTGCGCGCCGTCTCCGGCACGTGACCGGCGAACGGCACGGCGAGCAGCAGCGCCACCGCCAGCGCCCGCGCCACGCGCGCATCCTCGGCCGCCGCTACCGTCGCCACCATTCCCACGCTGGCCAGGGTCAGCCACACCCACGGCGGCGTCTGCGCGATGGTGAGCACGTCGAACAGCGCGATGCCGGCGATGCTGCCGGCGATGTTGGCGGTGTACGCGGAGATCGGCCTGGGAAAGCGATCCATCCACCGGCCGAGCCACTGCCCGAGCGGATGAAAGGTCCAGGCGACCGCGGTGAGCAGCCCCATCGACGCGCCAAACGAGAAGGTCACGATCGCCAGCCGCAGGTGGCGCGCCTCGGCCGCGTTGGTCTGGATCGACAGGGTGCGATCCCAGATCACCGAGTCCTCGAACGCCACCAGCCCCTGCGTGAGCGTCTCGCTCAAGTCCCAGCCGAACGGATCGCGGATCGCCAGCGCGATCACCGCCAGCGAGATCGCCGCCGGCAACAGCTTCACCGGCTCGCGCGAGCTGCGCGCGCCCAGCCCGAGCCCGAGGAACGCCGCCACCAGCACCCCGTTCTGCAAATACGCGAACACGCGGATCTCGGTGCCGATCCAGCGCACCAGCAGCATCTCGACGAACAGGATCAGCGCGGAGACGAGCGCGATGCGCGTAAGCTGCCGGGTGTCGGAGGAGCCGAGCGTAGGCACCGCGGCATCTTACCCTTGAACCGCCTACCGGGTTGCGTGCAACATCCCGGCCGATGGAGCTCTTGATCAACGACCTGTCGAAGTCCTATCCCGGCGGCGTGCACGCGCTGAAGAAGGTGTCGCTCACCATTCCCGCCGGCATGTTCGGATTGCTTGGGCCCAACGGCGCCGGCAAGTCCACGCTGATGCGCACGCTCGCCACGCTGCAGGAGGCCGACTCCGGATCGGCGACGCTCGACGGCATCGACGTGCTGCGACAGAAGGACCAGGTGCGGCGCCTGCTCGGGTATCTGCCGCAGGAGTTCGGGCTCTATCCCAAGGTCACCGCGTCCGAGCTGCTCGGCCACTTCGCGGTGCTCAAGGGCGTCGCGCCGGCCAAGCGGCGCCGCGAGCTGGTCGACGCGCTGTTGCGCAAGACCAACCTCTACGACGTGCGCGACGAGCGGCTGGGCACCTTCTCGGGCGGCATGAAGCAGCGCTTCGGCATCGCGCAGGCGCTGATCGGCGATCCCAAGCTGATCATCGTCGACGAGCCGACCGCCGGGCTCGATCCCGAGGAGCGCGTGCGCTTCCACAACCTCTTGTCGGAGATCGGCGAGCAGATCGTGGTGATCTTGTCGACGCACATCGTCGGCGACGTCAGCGATCTGTGCCGGCGCATGGCGGTGATCGATCACGGCGAGGTGGTGCTCACCGGCGAGCCGCTGGCGCTGATCGCGGAGCTGCGCGGGCGCATCTGGCGCCGCTTCGCCGCCAAGGAGGAGCTGGCCGAGCTCAAGACCCGCCACGCGGTGATCTCGACGCGGCGACTGGCGGGCAAGACCGTGATCCATGTCGACAGCGACGCGCGGCCCGACGAGTCGTTCGAGCCGGTCGAGCCCGATCTGGAAGACGTCTACTTCCGCGCCATCAAGCACCATTCGGCGCCCAGCGCGTGATCTGGGCGATCGCGAGCTTCGAGCTGAAGCGGCGGCTCAGCCGTCCGTCGACGTACATCTACTTCGTGCTGTTCTTCGCGATCGCGTTCCTGACCATGATCGCGGCGGGCGGCGCGTTTTCGGGCGTGCAGATGGGGTTCGGCGGCGGCAAGTCGCACGTGAACTCGCCGCACGCGCTCATGCAGCTGATCTCGCTGATCAGCTACTTCGGCCTCCTGGTCACCGGCGCGGTCGCCGGCCAGGCGGTCTACCAGGACTTTGCAGCCAACATCCATCCGTTCTTCTTCACCGCGCCGCTCCGCGAGGGGCAGTACCTGACCGGCCGCTTCCTCGGCGCGTTCCTGGTGCTGCTCTTGATCTTCGCGTCGATCGGGCTCGGCTGCTGGGCCGGCTCGGAGATGTTCTTCGTCGAGCGGTCCCTGTTCGGCGCCAACCGCGCGATCGCCTATTTCTCGCCCTACCTGTTGTCGGTGATCCCCAACCTGTTCTTCACCGGCGCGCTGTTCTTCGGCCTGGCCGCGCTCACGCGCAAGATCTTGCCGGTGTACGTGACCAGCGTGGTGCTGCTGATCGGCTACCTGATGGCCGCCACGCTGAGCGCCAAGCTGGAGAACAAGACCATCGCAGCGCTACTCGATCCGTTCGGGCTGCAGGCGGTCGGCCGCGTGACCGAGTACTGGACCGTCGCCGAGAAGAACACGCGGCTGGTCCCGCTCGAAGGCGTGTTCCTCGCCAATCGCTTGTTGTGGATGAGTGTCGGCGCTGCGGTGCTCGCGCTCACCTATCGACGCTTTCGCTTCGCGCACCATGGCGAGGGCGGCCGTCGTCGCGCCGCTGGCCCGGAGCTCGCCGCCACCATCGCGCTGCCCACGCCCGCCGCCAACGCGGGCGGCCCGCTGCGCCGGCTGCCGGGCCTGACGTGGCTGGCCTTCCGCGAGACGGTCAAGAACGTCTACTTCGTGGTGATCGTGCTGGCCGGCGTGCTGTTCGTGATCGTCGCCGCGCAGACCCTCGGCAGCATCTACGGCACCAACACCTATCCGGTCACCTACGAAGTGCTGGAGCTGGCCGGCGGCAGCTTCTCGCTGTTCATGATCATCCTCATCACCTTCTATTCCGGCGAGCTGGTGTGGCGCCAGCGCGACGCGCGCATCGACCAGCTCTTCGACGCGCTGCCCATCCCCACCTGGCTGCCGTTCGTCGCCAACCTGCTCGCGCTGATCCTGGTGCAGGTGGCGCTGCTCGCGGTGGTGATGCTGTGCGGCCTGGCGATCCAGGTGTTCAAGGGCTACTTCCACCTCGAGCTCGGGCTCTATCTGAAGGACCTGTTCGGCCTCAAGCTGATCGAGTACGCGCTGCTGTGCGTGCTGGCGATGGTCGTACAGGTGCTGGTCAACCAGAAGTACGTCGGCCACTTCGTGATGGTCGTGTACTACTTGGCCAGCGCGTTCATGGGCCGCTTCGGGCTCGAGCACTTCCTTTATCGCTACGGCTCGTCGCCCGACTACACCTACTCGGACATGAACCGCTACGGGCATTTTCTCAAGCCCGTCTTGTGGTTTGATCTGTACTGGGCGGCGTTCGCGATCCTGCTGGCGGTGGCGTCCACGCTGTTCTGGGTGCGCGGCCTGGAGACGCGCTTCTCCAAACGCGCTGCGCTGGCGCGCCAGCGTTTCTCCCGTCGCACGCAGCTGGTCGCGGCGGCAGCGGCGCTGGCGTTCGTCGGCCTGGGCGGGTTCATCTACTACAACACCAACGTGCTCAACGTGTATCGCACGCACGAGCAGCGCGTGCGGCTTCAGGCCGACTACGAGAAGCGCTACAAGGCGCACGAGCACGATCCGCAGCCGCGCATCACCGACATCGACGTCGCGGTCGATCTCTTTCCCGCCGAGCGGCGGCTGCTCGCGCGCGGCAAGTATCGCCTGGCCAACAAGAGCGGCGCGCCGATCTCGACGGTCTTCGTCGGGCTCGACACCGAGACCATCGTGCATCGCCTGGCGATCGGCGGCGTGGAGCAGGCCAGCCTCGATCGGCCGCTCGGCATCCGCACCTTTCAGCTCGCCACCCCGCTGGCACCGGCGGGCGAGACCACGCTCGACTTCGATCTCGAGATCCGCCCGCGCGGCTTCAAGAACTCGGACGCGGACACCAGCATCGTCGAGAACGGCACCTTCGTCTCCTCGGGCGAGCTGCCGCAGATCGGTTATCAACCGAACGCCGAGCTCTCCGACGACGACGTGCGCAAGAAGCACGGCCTCGGCCCCAAGGAGCGCATGGCCGACGTGGCCGATCTCGCCGCGCGCAAGAACAACTACGTCTCGAGCGACGCCGACTGGGTGAGCTTCGCCGCGACGGTGAGCACCAGCGCGGATCAGCTCGCGGTCGCGCCCGGCGCGCTCGAGCGCGAGTGGACGCAGGATGGCCGCCGCTACTTCCGCTATCGCACCGATCGCCCCGAGCTGAACCTGTTCGCGTTTCTTTCCGCGCGCTACCAGATCAGGCGCGATCGCTGGAACAACGAGGTCGACATCGAGATCGATTATCACCCGGGGCACGAGTACGACCTCGACCGCATGATCAAGGGCGTCAAGAGCGCGCTCGACTACCAGACCGCCAACTTCAGCCCGTACCAGCACAAGCTGGTGCGCATCATCGAGTTCCCGCGCTACCAGAGCTTCGCGCAGTCGCTGCCCAACACCATCCCGTACTCGGAGGCGGTCGGCTTCATCGCCAAGGTCGATCCCACCGACGACGAAGACATCGACTACCCGTTCTACGTGACCGCGCACGAGGTCGCGCACCAGTGGTGGGCGCACCAGGCGATCGGCGGCAACGTTCAGGGCGCGACCATGCTCTCCGAGACGCTCGCGCAGTATTCCGCGCTGATGATCATGAAGAAGGAGTTCGGCGCCGAGAAGATGCGCCGCTTTCTGCGCTACGAGCTCAACCGCTATCTGATCGGGCGCGCGTTCGAGCGCAAGAAGGAGCTGCCGCTCTACCGCGTCGAGAACCAGCAGTACATCCATTATCAGAAGGGCAGCCTGGTGATGTACGCGCTGCAGGATTACCTGGGCGAGGCCACCGTCAACCGCGCGCTGGCGAGCTGGCTGCACGAGGTGGCCTGGCAACAGCCGCCGTACACCAACTCGATCGAGCTGCTCGGATATCTGCGCAAGGCCACGCCGCCCGAGCTCGCGTACCTGATCGAGGATCTCTTCGAGACCATCACGCTGTACGACAACCGCGTGATCGCCGCGACCGTCTCGCCGAAAGGCGACCAGCAGTTCGAGGTCAAGCTCACCGTCTCGACCAAGAAGGTGCGCGCCGACGAGCTGGGCGTGGAGAAACCGGCCAAGCTCGACGATCTGATCGACGTGGGCGTGTACGGCGAGAACGGCAAGCAGCTGTTTCTCGAGAAGCGCCGCTTCAAGGACGAGCGCACCGAGCTCTCGGTGACCGTGTCCGAGCCGCCGGTCAAGGCCGGGATCGATCCGCTCAACAAGCTGATCGACCGCAAGGCCGACGACAATGTCATGCGCGTGACCAAGGCCGAGCCGTGATCGGCCTCGGGTTGGCGGCGCTCGGCCGGCCGGGCTACATCAACCTCGGACACCACGACGATCTCGCCGGCGGCACCGATGTGGCGGCGATGGAGCGGCGCTGCCATCGGGTGCTCGACGCCGCGTTCGCCGGCGGCGTGCGCTGGTTCGACGCTGCGCGCTCGTATGGACGCGCGGAGGAGTTTCTCGCGTCGTGGCTACGCGCGCGCAAGCTCGCACCCGGCGCGGTCACGATCAGCTCCAAGTGGGGCTACACCTACACCGCCGGCTGGCAGGCGCACGCCGAGAAGCACGAGGTGAAGGATCACACGCTGCCCACGCTGCGCCGCCAGCTCGCCGAGAGCCGCGCGCTGCTCGGCGCGCACCTCGACGTCTACCAGGTGCACTCGGCCACGCTCGACAGCGGCATCCTCGACGACCGCGCCGTGCTCGACGAGCTCTCGCGCGTTCGCGCGGCCGGCCTGCGCATCGGTCTCAGCACCACCGGTCCGGAGCAGGCCGCGGTCATCCGCCGCGCGCTCACGCTGGGGATCTTCGACACCGTGCAATCGACCTGGAACCTCCTCGAGCGCTCCGCCGGAGCTGCGCTCGCGGAGGCGCACGACGCCGGCCTGCGCGTGATCATCAAGGAAGCGCTGGCCAACGGCCGTCTCACCGCGCGCAACCCCGATCCCGCGCTCGCGCCGCTCGTCGAGCACGCGCGCTCGCTCGCCGTCCCCGTCGACGCGCTCGCGCTCGCCGCGGCTCTGGCCCAACCGTTCGCCGATGTGGTGCTGAGCGGCGCGACGACCACCGCGCAACTGGCCGACAACCTGCGCGCGACCGAGATCACAGCGCCCGGCGATTTTCTCACGCTGGTCGAGCCGGCACGGGAATATTGGCGGACTCGCGCGGCGTTGCCTTGGAACTAGCATTATGATGACCAAAATGTCCCAACCCGATCGCGTACCGTGGTTCCTCTGGTGCGCCGTGCTCGCGGTCACCTCGGCGATGATCGGCGTCCACTGGGACATCTCGTGGCACCGCTCGATCGGCCGCGACACCTTCTGGACCCCGCCCCACCTGGCCATCTATCTGTGCGGCGTGCTCGGCGGCATCGCCTCGGGCTACCTGATCCTCACCACCACCTTCGGCGCGCGCTCGAAGGACGAATCGGTGCGCGTGTTCGGCTTCCGCGGCCCGCTCGGCGCGTTCGTGTGCGCGTGGGGCGGCATCGCCATGCTCGCCTCGGCGCCGTTCGACGACTGGTGGCACAACGCCTACGGGCTCGACGTCAAGATCATCAGCCCGCCGCACACCCTGCTCTCGCTCGGCATCTTCAGCGTGATGTTCGGCTCGCTCTTGCTGGTGCTCGGCTACCTGAACCGCGCCGAGGGTCCGCTCAAGCGCCTGCTCGCGCACCTGTTCCTCTATCTCGGCGGGCTGATCGTCGTGCTCATGACCGTGTTCCTCATGGAGCGCACCGATCGCTCCGACATGCACGCCGGCGATTTCTACCTGGTGCTCTCGATCGCGCTGCCGATGATGCTGGTGGGCATCGGCCGCGCAGCAGATCGTCCCTGGGCCACCACGCAGATGGCGGTGATCTACACCGTGGTGCAGCTCGGCCTGTTGTGGATCCTGCCGCTGTTCCCCGCGGTGCCCAAGCTCGGCCCGGTCTACTACCCGGTCACGCACCTGGTGCCGCCGCCGTTCCCGCTGCTGCTACTGCCGTCGGCGGTCGCGCTCGATCTGGTGCGCGCGCGCGCCCGCGATTGGAGCCCGTGGCGCGAGAGCCTGATCTCGGGCGTGCTGTTCCTCGCGATCCTGATCGCGGTGCAGTGGCCGTTCGCCAACTTCCTGCAGTCACCGGCGGCGCGCAACTGGCTGTTCGGCACCAAGTACTTCGACTACAACACGCGGCCGTTCTGGCACAACATCCGCTACGTGTTCGCCGAGTTCGAGACGCGCGCGCAGTTCTGGCGCGCGATGGGCACCGCGCCGGTCGCCGCGATCGTGACCAGCCGCCTGGGCATCACCTGGGGCAACTGGATGAGGCAGATCCGCCGATGAAGGCAGCGATGAAACCGCGCGCGCTCCTGTTCTTGGCGATCCTGCTGGTGCCCGGCGCGGCCCACGCGCACGTCGGCGATCAGGACATCGTGCACGACGGTGCGGCCGGTCCATATCGCCTGCTGGTGAGCGTGCGCCCGCCGCAGGTGATCCCCGGCGTGGCCGAGGTCGAGGTGCTGTCGAGCGACGCCGACGTCAAGGTGGTGAAGCTCGTCCCGCTGCCGCTCTCCGGCGACGGCGCGCGCTTCGTTCCCACCGCCGACGTGGCCACGCGGGTTCCTGGGACCGCGCAGAGCTACGTCGGCCGCTTGTGGATGATGTCGGCGGGCAGTTGGCAGGTGCGCGTCACCGCCGAGGGCGATCGCGGATCGGGTCAGCTCTCGGTGCCGGTGCCGGCGCTGCCGCTACGCACGCGCGAGATGCATCGCGGCCTGGCGCTGGCGCTGTTCGCGGTGGTGCTGTTCCTCGGGCTGGGCGCGGCCAGCATCGCGGGCGCCAGCGTTCGCGAGGCGCAGCTCCCGCCGGGCGAAGCGCCTGATCGCAAGCGCCGCCGCCGCGCGCTGCTGGTGACCGGCGCGACCATCGCGGTGGTGACCGCGGCGCTGTACGGCGGCAACAAGTGGTGGGACGCCGAGGCGGAAGGCTACTCCAACTACGTCTACAAGCCGGTGCAGATGAAGGCCACCGGCGACGCGCACGGCATGGACCTGGAGCTGCACGATCCGGGCTGGCTGAAGTCGCGCAAGCTCGACGACCTGGTGCCCGACCACGACCACCTGATGCACCTGTTCGTCGTGCGCATGCCCGCGCTCGATCGCATCTACCACCTGCACCCAGAAGCGACCGAACCCGCGCGCTTCCACGGCGCGATGCCCGAGCTGCCGGCGGGCCACTACCAGCTGTTCGGCGACATCGTGCACGCCACCGGCCTACCCGAGACCGCGGTGGCCACGCTCGACCTGCCCGACGAGCCCGGCTCGCCGATGGGCCCCGACGACGCCGCTGGCGCCGCGCCGCCGATCGCGACCGCCGATCGCGCGCGCCGCGAGGTGCCGCTCGCCTCGGGCGGCAAGGTCGTTTGGATGAAGGACGCCACCCCGTTCAAGGCCGGGCGCGTCGACTGGCTGCGCTTCCGCGTCGACGAAGCCGACGGCCAGCCCACGCACGAGCTCGAGCTGTACATGGGCATGCTCGGCCACGCCGGCATCCTGGCGCACGACGCGAGCGTGTTCGCGCACATCCATCCGACCGGCTCGGTGCCGATGGCCTCGCTCGCGGTGCTGCAGGGCGGCGACCCGCACGCGGGCCATCACCTGGATGGCGCCGCGCTGCCCGCCGAGGTGCGCTTCCCCTACAGCTTCCCGAAGCCGGGCACCTACCGCGTGTTCATGCAGTTCAAGCGCCGCGGAAAGATCGAGACCGCCGCCTTCGACGCGCAGGTGGAGTAGAGGAGCGCAGGATGCAACTGGGCTCTCATCTGTCGTTCGACGGCCAATGCGAAGCGGCCTTCCAGCGCTACGAGCAGTGCCTGGGCGGCAAGATCGTCGCGATGATGACCTATGCCGGCTCGCCCATGGCCGCGCAGGCGCCGCCCGGCTGGGGCAACAAGATCCTCCACGCCACGCTCACGCTCGGCTACCAGGTCTTGTCGGGCGCCGATGCGCCGCCGGAGCACTATCGGAGGCCGCAGGGCTTCTCCGTGCTGCTCAGCCTGGACGACGCGGCAGAGGCGGAGCGCATCTTCAACGCGCTGGCAGAGAAGGGCGCGGTGCAAATGCCGCTGCAGGAAACCTTCTGGGCGGCGCGTTTCGGCATGCTGGTGGACCGATTCGGCATACCCTGGATGATCAATTGCGCCAAACCGGCCTGATCGGCCGGAAGGGGGGGAGATGGCCTACGATCCGGAGCGTGGCGGGTTCTTGCGCCTGGTGGTGTGGCTCGGCGTAATCGGCGGGCTGGGCTACGGCGGCTGGCTGGCCTACAAATACGGTTTTCTCGGCGCGCAGAACGCCACGCTCGAGGCCTCGCTCTACAGCGACCTGGATTCGCCCGGCCCGAGCGCGCGGCTCGACTGCACGGTCACCTTCCACAAGCTCCCCAAGGGCGATCCGCGCGACGTTCAGGTGGTGGTGAGCTCGCCGGCGATGGAGGGCGAGCGCGTGTTCGACTGGGCCTACATCGCCGAGCACGATCGCTCGCCCGAGACCACGCCCGACAGCGACCCGCCGCTCGAGACCCCGCTGTTCTTCCGCATCCAGATGCTCAGCGATCTCAAGCTCCAGCTGACGCCCGCCACCGGCGACTTCATCGTCCGCGCGCGGCTCAAGTGGGCCGGCAAGAACCAGGACCTCGCGCGCGTCAGCGTCAAGAGCCTGTACCACCCAAAGTGAGCGCGTCTGGCGCACAATGCCCGGATGCGCCTCCCGCTCGCCCTGATGCTAATCGCGTTGCTCGGCGGCTGCCGGACGCCGCTGCTTCCCGAGACTGGCGGCAACCCGGACGGCGGCGCGCTGCAGCCCGATGCGGGGAGTTGCACGCTCGAGGCGGTCCCGCTCGACTGGCTGCGCGGCGATGACCTCAACCTGTGCCCGAGCGATCTGGTGCGCGTCACCTTTCAGATCACGCTCGATGCCTGCCGGCCGGTTCGTCCGGCGCTGATCACCTTCGACAGCGCCAACAATCGCTACACCGTCACCGCGCAAGCCTGCAGCATGCCGACCTGCCAGCCTCCGCCCACAACCGTGCAGCGCACGGTCTTCCTCAGCGAGACGGCCCGCCCCCAGCCGGGCATGCTCGAGGTGCGCGACGGCGCGCCGGGCAGCAACGTCTCGACCATCCTGCCCATTCAAAAGCCCGATGCCAGCGGACTCTGCGGCACCGTCAACGGCAGCGGCTGCCAATCCGACACCCAGTGCACGCCCACCGATCCATCCACCCGCTGCTGGTACGACGGCAGCACCTGCGAGCGCATCTGCTTCGACGACACCGATTGCCTCGCCGCCGCCCCCCACTGCACCCTCGGCTTCTGCTCTTAGGCCCGCTTGTCGAGCAGGCCGAGGGTTCCCAGGCGTTTGCCGAGGGCGCGGAAGGCGGAGCCGCGGCCGAGCTGGAGGATGTGGCCGCCGGAGAAGCGCAGCTCTTCGCACTGAAAGTGGCGCGCGAGGCGCTCGGCGTGCTCGGGCGGCGCGATGCGATCGCCGGCGGCGCTCATCACCAGCACGCGCTCGGGCGGAGTGAGCGGCGCGCGCAACAGCGGCGTGTGGCAGGCCATCGCGAGCTGCAGCATCTCGACGGTGATGCCCTCCTTCTCCGCGCGCGCACGCTCGGGCCGGCCCTTGCCGTGGCCCCACAACAGGTCGGGGAACGACGCCACCGGGATCATCGGCGCGGCCAACGCGAGCGGCTCGCAGGTGGCGTACAGCGCGGTGGTGTAGCCGCCCAGGCTCATGCCGCACATCACCAGCGGATGCTCGCCCTTGTGCCCGGCGATCCAGCCCGTCAGCGTGCGCAGATCGTACACCGCCTGCGCGAAGCCCTCGTTGGTGCGCGTCACGTTCACCGACGGCCACACCGGCGCGTTCGCACCGCCGCGCAGCCCGTGGAACGGGAGCTGGAACAGCACCACGTCGAGCCCGAGCGAATACAGCCAGCGCGTGGGAAACGCGCGCTCCTCGATGAAGAACGCGCCGCCGCGATACCCGTGCAGGCAGATGATCGTGCCGCGCGCGGTCACCGAGGGGGCGTGGCGCAGCACGCGCGCGTACGCGTGGCGGTTCGGCTCGAACGCCAGGTAGTCGTCGCGCACCACCGGCCAGCTCGGGACGAAGCCGCTCTCCCACTTGAGATCGACGATCTCGCCGCCCGCCTCGAGCGCGCCGCGCCGCTCGGTGTGGACGCGCGCCTGCTGGGCAGGCCGCTGAAGGAAGCGCTCGCCCGACAAGATCTCCGGCTGCTGGTAGAACGCGATCGCCTCCGCGAGCAGCGCACGGCGATCGACTGACTCCGGCGCACGCGGCGCACGCTCCGGCTTCCGCCTGCTCGCAAACCGCGAGCTCAGCGCCGACAGCACCGCCCCGTCGAACGCTCCGCCCAACCGACTCGCGAAGCGCCCGATCAGGTCCTTCCGTTTCACTTGCTGCTGCTGGCGTTCTGCCGGCGCTCGATCGCGACGTACTTGCGCTCGTCGTAGCCGGTATAGATCTGCCGCGGTCGCGCGATCTTCTGCTCGTCGTCGTTGAGCATCTCTTCCCACTGCGACAGCCACCCGACCGTGCGCGGGATCGCGAACAGCACCGGGAACATGTCCACCGGAAATCCGATCGCCTGATAGATCAGCCCCGAATAGAAATCCACGTTCGGGTACAGCTTGCGCTTGATGAAGTACTCGTCGTTGAGCGCGATCTTCTCCAGCTCCAGCGCGATGTCGAGCAGCGGCGAGCGCCCGGTCACCTGGAACACGTCGTCGGCGAGCTTCTTGATCACCTTGGCGCGCGGATCGTAGTTCTTGTACACGCGGTGCCCGAAGCCCATCAACCGCGCGCCCTGCCCGCCCTTCACCTCGGAGATGAACGCCGGCACGTTCTTCACGTTGCCGATCTGCGTCAACATGCGCAGCACCGCCTCGTTGGCGCCGCCGTGCAGCGGGCCATAGAGCGCCGCCGCCGCCGCCGCGACCGCCGAGTACGGATCGACCAGCGACGAGCCCACGTTGCGGATCGCCGCGGTCGAGCAGTTCTGCTCGTGGTCCGCGTGCAGGATGAACAGCACGTCGAGCGCGCGCTCGATCACCGGGTTCGGCTCGTAGCGCGGCTCGGCCATGCGCTTCATCATCGACAACAGGTTGCCCGGGTACGACAGCGTGTTGTCGGGATAGACGAACGCGTAGCCCATCGAGTGGCGATACGACCACGCCGCGATGGTCGGCATCTTGGCCATCAGCCGGATCATGTTGCGCCGGCGGATCTCCTTGTTGCGCACGTCCTTCGAATCCGGATAGAACGTCGACAGCGCGCCGACCGTGGCGATCAGCGTGCCCATCGGGTGCGCGTCGTAGCGGAACCCGTCGATGAACCGCCGCGCGTTCTCGTGCAGGAAGGTGTGGATGGTGATGTCGTTGGTGAACGCCGCCAGATCGGCCTTGGTGGGCAGCTCGCCGTGCAGCGTCAGGTACGCGACCTCCAGGTAGGTCGACTTCTCGGCCAGCTCCGCCACGTCGTAGCCGCGGTAGCGCAAGATGCCCTTGTCGCCGTCGATATAGGTGATCGACGAGCGGCAGGACGCGGTGTTCAGATACGCCGGATCGTAGGACAGAAGCCCGAAGTCGTCGGTCGTCGTCTTGATGTCGCGCAGATCGAGCGCCCGGATCGTGCCGTCGGTAATCTTGAGCTCGTACGTGTTCCCGGTGCGATTGTCGGTGACGCTCAGCGTATCCTTGGGCATCCGTTGCTCCTGAAGTCCCGCACTCTATACCAGCCGGGAAGGCGCCTGAAAAGTGCTAGTCTAATGCGCGAGATGGCTTCCGCCAACCTGGAAGACCTGCGCATCGACGAAGCCATCTGGAGCGCCGGATCGGCCGAGCGCCGGCACGAGTGGCGCCTGGCGATCAACGAGATCATCCAGGAAGGCGCCTTCGAGGTCAGCGACGGGAAACCCGCGGCCGTGGTCACCGGGACGCTGCGCGTGGTACCCGGCCGGGTGGTCTTCGATCTGCAAACCGCCGACGGCCCGCTCGCCTCGCACGAGCTCCCGCTCGCCCAGATCGAGCCGCTGATCGAGGACTACATGCAGACCATCCGCGAGATGTCCAAGCTGGGCGTCGGCTCGAACTCGCCGCGCCTCGAAGCGCTCGACATCGCCAAGCGCCTCACCCACGACGAAGCCGGCGAGCTGATCGTGAGCCACCTGACCACCCTGCGCCCCGATCACGCCACCGCGCGCCGCATGTTCACCCTGCTGGTGACCATCTTCCACGACACCACCAAGCTAGCCGCCGCCCCCCACCGCGTCGTCTACTAACAAGCGGACTTAACTTTTTAACTTGTTTGCGCAGGATCCGAAATCCGGACACGAAAGTTAAAAAGTTAAGTCCGCTTGTTATCTCCGGAGCGGCTGCTACCCTACCGACGATGCACACGATCCTGCTGAACGCGTTCCTGATGATCGCCCCGCCCGCGCCCGTGACGTCGCCGGCGCAGGTGACGATCGCCACCAGAACGGAAGCGATCGCGACCATCCTTCAGCAGGCCGGGCACGCGCTGCGCTCCGGCGGGACGGACCTCCTCGACGCCAGCGTCACCGACGAGCTGACGCGCGCGATCCGCCGCTAGCCGCCTGCGCTACGCGTTGCCCTTCCCAGCGTTGAGCTTGAGCCCTTCGAAGTAAAGCGTCGCCTTCACCTTGGCGATGCTCTCCTTGGCCGCTTCGTACTTCTCGACGTCGAGCGAGGTCAGCCCGACGCCGTCGAAGTCGAGCCGCATGAGCTCGGTCTGCTCGTTGTCCGAGGCGTAGTAGGTGAGGTGCCCGGTGGTGTTCTTGGGCACGCCCTGCACCACCGTCTCGTCGAACCACTGCATCCACTTGCCCATCTGCGACTCGGGGAAGGTCACCTGCAGCGTGGGCAGCTCGACGCGTCCCGCCTCCTTGCGCGTCTCGCGCTCGGAGCCGACCGGGTTGGCGATGATGTTCTGCTTGACGGTGAACGCCTCGATCTTGGCGTTGCGCAGCGACGTGTCGCCCGAGAATCGATCGAGCGCGAAGCGGAAGTTCGAGGTGAGCCACATCTTCTGCTTGGCCACCTCGTTCTGCGCCTGGTCGTAGCGCAGCGTCGCGCCGTCGCCGTCCTTGTACTCGAGCTTCTCGGGCGAGATCTTGACCGTCAGGATCGCCGCGCTCTTCGACGCGCCGTCGAGCGCCGGAAAGCCGATCTCGGAGATCAGCGCGCGCGTGAAGGTGCGCCGCGTGCGCTCCTTGTTGTTGAAGTCGTAACCGACCAGCGCGCCGTTGCGCCGCTCCGGCTTGTTGTCGAGCGTAGCTTGCACCCAGCGCCAGAACGCCGGCGACATGGCCATGCCCACCGTGACCGTGATGTCGTCGTACTTGGGCTTGCCCGGATAGCGCGTGGTCGGACCGTCCCCGCCGCTGGTCGATCCCACGCCGTCGGCCTTGAAGTGCCCGCCGTCGATGCTGGTGACGAACCCGACCGGCTGCTTGTCATCGAGCTCGAGGGTGAACCGCCCGCCGGTATAGGGCGTCCGCGTGGCCTGCCCGGACGAGGTGATCGGCATGTAGATATTATCGGCAGAGATCCGGGAAAGTTGCTTAAGAAATCGTCCCCCAGGCGTTCTTGGTGTGGCGCATGTAGTGGTTCAGCTTCAGGTTGGCCACGAAGTAGAACACGCTCTCCAGGTAATTCCCCTTGGGGGGCGGCGCCATGCGCTTGAAGATGTTCTTCAAGCTATAGAAATTATTATAGACGCTGTTGAACCCCTCCATCATCTGGTCGGGGGTCATGTTGGTCGGCTGGATGAGCGGCGACCCGTAGTCGTACTTGTTCCACTCCTTGGTGAGGATCCGCCCGGCCTTCTGCATGTCGTCGTAGTACTTGGTGCCCGGGTACGGGCAGGGCGTGAACAGCTTCAAGAACGCCAGCTTGTTCTTGACCAGGAAATCGAGCGTGCGCTCGAACGAGGTGGTGTCGTCGCCGTCGAGCCCGACCATCATCAGCGCGATCACCTGGATGCCCTTGGCGCGAATCTTCGCCAGGTCCTCCTCGAAGCGCGGCGCCTTGTTGAAGCCCTTGTCGATGCTCTCGAGGTTCGCCTGCGTCACCGACTCGAGCCCGATCGACAGCGAGCGGCAGCCCGACTTGGCCGCCAGGTCGAGCAGCTCGTCGTTGCGCGCGATGTTGATGGTCATCTGCGACGCCCACTCCATCTTGAGCGGGATCATCGCGCGGAACAATTCCTTGGCGTACTTGATGTTGCCGATCGGATTGTCGTCGAGGATCAGCACGCGCCGCCCGCCCAGCGACTTGATCACCTGCATGTCCTCGATCACTTCCTCGACGGGTCGTGAGCGGAACGAGCGGTTGTAGTAGGTCTGCACCGAGCAGTACTCGCAGGGGTGCGGGCAGCCGCGCGAGGCGAGCACCGGCCAGTGAAAGTACATGCGGTAGAAGGCCGACTTCTTGAACAGGTCCGAGCGGAACAGCGGCAGCGAGCTGTAGTCGAAGCGCGGCATGCCGACCATCGAGTGCCACTTCTCGGAGTGGTAGATCTGCTTGTTGCGGCCGGCGCCGAAGTCGTCGAGCAGGTCCTTCCAGACGTACTCCGCCTCGCCCTTGACCACCGCGTCGCAGTGCAGCAGCGCCTCGTCGGTGTTGAGCGACACCCACGAGCCGCCCATCACCACCTTCTTGCCTCGGGCGCGAAAGTAGTCGGCCAGGTCGTAGGCGCGCGCGATCTGCGGCCCCATGGCGGTCAAGCCGACGATGTCGGCGTCGGTGTTGACGTCCACGTCCTGCATCAGCTCGTCGGTGAAGGTGACCTGGTGCTCGCGCGGGGTGAGCGCCTTCAGGTATGGAAGGGTGATGGCCGAGGTCCAATAGTGAACCGATTTCACCAGGTTCCCGTCCGGAGTGTAATGAGTGGGCGAGATCAGATAAATCTTGGCCATGCCGTCAGACTTTCCCCCGAGAAAACGAGACAATGCGATAATCAGGGCTGGCGGTCAAGTGAGGTAGAACCCCTCTCCAGTGACGAAGATCGCACAATTTGATTGGGCTCCGCAGTTGACCAATACTTAGAGGTACGATGACGCGGCTCTGCTCTTCCCTGTTGATCCTGGGGCTTTGCGCCTCGCCTGCCGTCGCTCGCAAGTCGCGCGGCGTGTCCACCTATACCAGGCAGGGGCTGCCCAACATCCAGGCGCAGGCCGCGGCGGTCGTCGATCTGACCTCCAACGAAGAGCTGGTGATGAAGAACGCCGACGAGGTTCGGCCGATCGCGTCGATCTCCAAGCTGATGGCCATGCTGGTGGTGCTCGACCACAAGCTCGACTTCGACGGCGTGACCACCATGACCGAGAGCGATCGCCTGATCGCCACCGGCGGCGCGCGCTCGCGGCTGCCGGTCGGGCTGGCGTTCACCAACCGCGATCTCTTGCACGCGGCGCTGATGGCCTCGGACAACCGCGCGGTGCCGGCGCTCGGTCGCGCGGTCGGCCTCGATCCGCCGCAGCTGGTCGCGGCGATGAACGCCAAGGCGGTCGAGCTCGGCCTCAAGAACACGCGCTTCGAGGATCCGGTCGGCCTCAACTCGAACAACACCTCGACCGCGCGCGACCTGGTGCACCTGCTGCGAGCGGCCATGCGCAACGCCACCATCACCGAGATCACGCAGAAGGCGCACTACGTGGCGCACCCGGTCGGCAAGCCGGGCTGGACCATCGAGTACACCAACACCGACGTGATCGCGCGCAACGGCCGCTACGAGGTGATCACCGGCAAGACCGGCTACACCGATCTCGCGCTCTACTGCCTGGCGATCGCGGTCAAGATGCAGACCGATCGTCCGGTGGCGATGGTGTTCCTGGGCGCGGTCGGCAAGATGACGCGCTTCGGCGACTTCGGCCGCGTCGCGCAGTGGCTGCTCGAGCGTAAATGGCTGAAGCGCGCCGGCCTCTGAATTTCTCCCGGGTCAGCCCGGTGCAGCGGCTGATCGGCGTGGCGATGACCGCGGTGTGTGTGGGAATGTGCTTCGACCACGCCGTGGGCGTCACGTGGGTGACGGTGGGGATGAGCGTGGCCGGCGTGATGTTGGCGCTCGGGCGCTCGGGCGTGACGCTCGACTTCGAGGGCAAGCGCTGCGTCACGTACTGGGGCGTGCTGACCCGTTGGTCGAACGAGTCGCGCCCGTTCTCGTCGTTCGATCGGGTCTCGATCCACGGCATCGAGACGCGCGGCCGCCACACCGGCGCGCGCATCTCGTTTCCGATCGAGCTCAAGGGCCAGGGCGCCGACGTGTGGCTCGAGGGGCACCAGGACTACCGCAAGGCGCGGCTCAAGGCCCGCGAGCTGGCGCGCACGATCGGCTTGTCGCTCGAGGACCACGGCGAGCTGCGCGACGTGAACCACCTCGACGAGCCGCTGCGCGATCGCCTGCTGCGCACCGACGAGGTGCCCGGCGCGCTGGTGCTCGGCACCTCGGATCCGTTCCGCACCGCCACCACCTACCGCAAGGCGCCCGAGCCGCCCACCGGCTGCAAAGTGGTCGCCACCGACGGGATGGAAGACACCACGATCGAGATCCCCGGCCGCTTCCGCACCTCGCCGGCCGGCATCCTGGGCTCGGCCGCGTTCGTGCTGCTGGTGCCGATCGAGGCGCTGCTGTGGCCGGCGAATCGCTACCAGTCGTCCGGGCCGGCGATCTGCTTCGGGCTGGTCATGCTCGCGCCGCTGTTCCTCGGCGTGCTGCCGTGGCTCCACGCGGCCACGTCGAAGTGGCGCGTCACCGTCGGGCACAGCGCGCTCACCGTCGAGCGCCTGAGCCTGTTCGGCACGCGCCGGACCTTGTTCCCGATCGAGGAGCTCGACGACGTGCACGTCGCCTCCGCCGTCGAGCCGCGCTACCACAACCTGACCCGCCGCACCGAGTACCCGGCCGCGCTGCCCTTCGTGGTGGCGCGCTCGGACTGTCGCGCGGTGGCGTTCGGCGTCGGTCTCTCGAACGCCGAGCTGGAGTGGCTGGTGGCGCGCATCCAGCACGCGATCGCGACCCGTCCCATGACCCGTTCCCTGAAACGGTAGCTGGTGTATATTCCGCGCATGCGCACTCCTACCCTACTCCTCGCGTTCACCATCCTGGCGGCCGGCTGCGGCGACAACACCACCAACAACGGCGGCGACGGCGGCGGCAACCACGACCTGTCGATGACCCTGGGCGACGGCGGCGGCGGCAACGACCTGTCCATGAACCTGAACGACGGCGGCAGCGGCGTGTGCAGCACGACGCCGATGACCGGCGATCAAACGATCGACTGCAGCACGGCGAACTGTCCCACCGGCCAGGTCGGCGTCAACGAGACGACCGGCTGCAAGTGCTTCTACCAGTGCAATCCCAACACGCCGACGCAGTGCTCGTGCGATCGGTTGTGCGTCTCGCTCACCTCCGGCGACGCCGGCGTGGTCGGCGGCGCGTGCCTGCCCGGCAACACCGCGGGCATCCTCTGCGGCGCCGGGGGGAACGGCAAGCCGTGCGCCCAGGGCCTCACCTGCGCGGGCGCGGCGGGCGGCAAGCCGTACTGCCTCTACGACTGCGGCGGCCAGACCGATTGCCCGGCGCAGACGCAGTGCACGCCGATCTCGAACGGCATGGGGACGGTGGTCGGCATGGCGTGCGTGTTCATCTCCAACGACACCAACGGCGTGGCCAACGGCATGACCTGCGCGCAGGCGACCGATCACTGCAAGGCCGGCTTCATTTGCGGCACCACCTGCGATCAGCAGTGTGACGGCGCGGGCGCGGCCGGCTGCACCGCGGGCACCTGCAAGGTGCTCAACGACACGGCCAAAGCCAAAGTCATCGCCTACACCTGCCAGCCCTGATCCGTTCGCTCACCCTCCGGCCACCGGCCGGGTTCGACCTCACCACCACCGCGCGCAGCCACGGTTGGTACGACCTCCCGCCGTTCGCCTTCGAGGCGGCGCGCGGGCGGCTCGAGCGTGTGCTCCTCATCGACGGCGTCGCGCACGACGTAGCGATCGCCGACGGGCTGCGCGTGACGATCGATCCGCCGGCGGATCGCAACCAGGTGCGCGCGCAGGTGGCGGCGATGCTGCGCCTCGACGAAGAGCTCGAGCCGTTCTACGCGCTCACCGACGAGGATCCACGGCTCCGCTACGCGCGGCGGCGCGGCGCCGGGCGGCTGTTGCGCGCTCCGACGGTGTTCGAAGACGTGGTCAAGATGCTGCTCACCACCAACTGCTCGTGGGCGTTCACGCGGCAGATGGTCGGCCGGCTGGTCGAGCTGGGCACGCCGGCGCCATCCGGACGGCGCGCGTTCCCGACCGCCGCGCAGCTCGCGACGCACGACGAGAAATTTTTCCGCAGCGAGGTGCGCTCCGGCTATCGCGCTCTGCATCTGGTCCACCTGTCGCGCGCGGTGGCGAGCGGCGCGCTCGATCTCGAACGCCTGCGCGCCCGCAGCGACGCCGAGGCGATGCGCGACGAGCTCCTCGAGCTGCCGGGCATCGGGCCGTATGCCGCCGACAACCTGTTGCGCCTGCTCGGCGGCTACGCGTATCTCGGCCTCGATTCCTGGTGCCGCGGCAAGCTCGAGCAACTCTACCCGCGCGCCCGCGACATCGACGCGTCCGCGCACCGCCGTTACCGGAAGTACGGCCGCTTCCAGGGGTTGGCGATGTGGCTCGATCTGACGCGCGACTGGCACGAGCCTTGACTTCGGGCCGGAGAGGCGGGAAAAGTGGCGCCTACACTCGAGGGGTGACGGAAATGGCGAAGCTCGGCTGGATGGCGTTGGCGATGTTGGTGGTGGGATGCGGCAACAGCGCGAGCCACGGTGACCTGGGCATGGACGCCGGCGTCTCCGATCTGGCGACGCCCGATCTCTCGCCGCAGCCGACGGTGATCACCGGCACCAACCTGGTCCCGACCAAGAGCCTGCTCGCGCTCGGCCTCACCAAGGACAACACGATCCTGTTTCAGGACGGCATCGCGATGAAGGAGATCCCGATCGCGGGCGGCACCGTCCAGACCGTCGACCCGGCGGTCGGAATGGACGCAAACGGGTTCCCCGCGATGCGCATCCGCGGCAAGGTCGTCTTCAGCTGGAGCGGCACCGACCCCACCACCAACACCGGCTCGCTCACGGTGTGGACCACGGCGGGCGGGGCGCAAGCGCTCTCGAGCGGATCGCTGATCGGCTCGGTCAGCGCGAGCCCCGACGGTATGTACATCATCTATACCGACAACGTGAGCGCCTCCGGCACCACCGCCGACCTCTACGTGGCCAAGAGCGACGGCACCGCCAAGCATCTGGTGGTCAGCGGCCGGTCGATCGATCCGAGCTGCCCGCCGATCGTCGCCGCCGCCAACGGGATGTTCCTCGCCAGCTACTGCGGCGACGCGGGCGACGCGGGCCCGAGCCCGGCCACCATCTCGGTGGTCGACCCGACGACCGGCACGCCCACCGTGCTGTTCACCAACGCGACGGACTTCTTCTCGGTCGACTCGAGCGGCACCAAGGTGTTCAGCATCGACTCGAACAACATGGGGATGGTGCGGACCATCGGGACCGTCGGCGCGACCGTGATCGACACCTCGGTGTCCGACGGGTTCATCACCCTCGACGGCAGCGCAGTGGTCTACTCGACCCTGGACGGCGCGCTCAAGCGGGCCACCGTCGCCACGCCGGCGCCGACCACGCTGATGTCGATGAACGTCAACGGAATCGACGGCGTCGCGGGCGACCAGACCTACCTGGTGTTCAGCAACATGTTCGACCAGAACAGCGGGCTCTACGACATGTTCGTGGCCAAGACGGAGGTCGCCGGCAACCCGGTCACCCTCGACGCCATGCCGACCGGCTCGCTCTACGGCGATCCGTTCACCACCGACGACAAGTACGTCGTGTTCTACACCGATGTGGATACGACTGACTTCGCCGGCACGCTCAACTCGCTGCCGGTCAAGATGGTGGGACAGCAGAATCAGATCGCCACGCGCGTGTGGCTCTCGTTCGCGGCGGGCGGCTCCAAGTTCCTCTACAACGACGGCTACGTCTCGACGACCACCGGCGGCACCGCGACCCTCAAGTCGGTCGATCTGTCCACCGCCGCGCCGGCCACCATCATCGCGACCAAGGCCGAGCAGGACTTCTTCATCTCGACCGACAACACGCAGGTCGTGTACGTCGACAACTCGGTCAAGGGCAAAGAAGGCCTGTACGTCGCGCCGATCCCGTAGCTAACTGCCGGTCCGGCGCAGGTCTCCGATTTCCGGTGAGTGGTCGCCCCAGTGGCCGGCGCCCGCGGTGGCGAAGGCCGGCTGCGGGCGAATGGTGAAGCCGAGCACATTGGCGGCGCGGCCGCGCTGATATCTGCCGCGACGGCCGATGCGTTGCTCGATCTCCGAGAATAGCCGCGCGTCGACGGTGGTGCGTGCCACCGCGACCAGATCGCGGACGTCGACCCACTCGAGCAGCGCGTCGGCGGACCGGTCCTGCGCTCCGGCGACCACACGCGCGAGCAAGAGCTCGATGCCCAGCACGTTGCCGCGCATCCGGGTCGCCGCCTTGAGCAGGTTGTGACGTGACAGCGTGGCCTGCTCGACCTCGTGGATGTCGTCCAGCCGAAAGACTGCGGCTTCGGCGACGCGGGCCGCCGCGCCGAGCAGCCGCGGCGTCGCGATCACGTGGCAGGCGGCCAGCGCCAACAGGCGCGTCCGGCGCGGATGCTCGTCGGTCATCGAGCGCACCAACGCGGTCTCGAACGAGACCTGCTCCTCGGGACGCCACATGCACATCCACAGGTCCAGGGTCGCATCGAGGTGGTGCAGATCGATCGGGGCTGAGACGGACATCCGGGGCCTCGAGTGAGGTCACAGCAGGAGCCGTGCCAACCGGGAAGCCCTAGCTTTTGGCGAGCTCCCGCTCCGCCGCGAGCCAGTCTTCCAGGTCCTGGCCGTGGGACTGGCCGCGCGCCTGGAAGCGCTCGAACGCGCGACGGGAAATCGCGTCGTGATCAATGGAAAACACGTTCTCCAGCTCGACGCTGTCGACGGCCCTGACGGCCCGCACCCGCTTGGGCGCGCTGGTCTTCTTTTCGCTCTGAACCCGCTTCGTCGCCATCCGATTCCCTCCTTTAGTGCAAGACCGATCCCCCCTGCGACGTTCCCTTTATGAAGCTGCGAACGAACGGGTGCAAGTTCTTGGACGAGTTTGTTACTGTATGCCCATGGCGCAGCTCGCCTTCGCGTCCGCCGCTCCGGTGGTCAAGCTCGTGGGTGCCTTCTCCTCGCCGTTCGACAACGCGGTGGCGACGGCGCGCACCTGCTATTCGTCCAAGGGGATCATCACCGCCGAGCAGGTGGCGAAGAATCCGGAGACGCGCGATCGGCTGGCGCGCAGCATCTTCGAGGCGGGCCACCACACCACGCTGCAGCACGCGCACTTTCAGTTCTCGCTCGAGAACGTGTCGCGTCACTTCATCTGGTCGTTCCTGCACTCGCATCCATTCTACAACTCCGAGCAGGTCTCGCAGCGCTACGTCGAGGTCAAGGCGGGCAGCTACGCGGTGCCGCCGCTGTCGGACGCCGCCCGCGCGGTGTACGAAGAGGCGGCGGTCGCGCAGATCGCCGCCTACCAGCGGCTCATCGAGGTGCTCACGCCACCGACGGCGCGCGAGTACTTCCGCATCTTTCCCGCGCGCGCGAAAAAGGAAGAGTACAAGAAGGACGTCAAGAAGCGCGCCCAGGAAGTGGCGCGGTACGTCCTGCCGGTCTCGACCTTCGCGTACCTGTATCACACGGTGTCGGGCATCACCTTGCTGCGCTATTGGCGGCTGTGCGAGCAGCTCGACGCGCCGACCGAGACGCGCGCGGTGGTCGGGCGCATGGTCGACGCGCTGCTGGCGCACGATCCGAACTGGAAGACCGTGCTGGAAGAGCCGCTGCCGCTCGAGGAGACGCCCGAGTACCAGCACTTCGCCGCGCGGCCGCTGCCGGCGCGCGAGGCCGATGCGCACGCGTTCGCCGAGGAGTTCGACCGCGAGCTCGACGGCAGGGTGTCGCGCCTGGTCGATCGCAAGGCCAACAACGAGCGCGCGGTCGCGCAGGCGGTGCGCGAGGTGCTGGGCGTGCCGCGCGCGCGCATGACCGACGACGAGGCGCTGACGCTGGCGCTCGATCCTGCGCACAACCGCTACTTCGGCGAGACCATGAACGTGCTGACCATGTCGAAGCTGTCGCGCGTGCTGCACCACGCCAGCTACACCTTCCGCAAGAAGCTGTCGCACGCGGCCGACTCGCAGGATCAGCGCCACCGCATGACCCCCGCCTCGCGCCCGGTGCTGGCGGCGCAGCTCACCGGCGAGCCCGACTACATCGTTCCGGAGTTGGTGCGGCAAAACGCCGCAGCGCACAACATCTACCGCGATTCGATGGAGCGCACCTGGCGCGCGGTGGTGCGTCTGCGCGAGCTGGGCGCCTCGGAGGAGGCCGCCTCGTATCTCCTGCCGAACGCCGTCGCGGTGCGCTTCACCGAGTCGTCCGATCTGCTCAACCTGCACCACAAGCTCAAGAGCCGCCTCTGCTACAACGCGCAGGAGGAGATCTGGCGCGCCTCCCTCGACGAAGCCCGCCAGATTCGCGACGTCGAGCCCACCATCGGCCGCTACCTCCTGCCGCCCTGCGGCCTGCGCCTCATGACGACGACCAGGCCCCTGTGCCCCGAAGGCGACCGCTACTGCGGCGTCCCGGTCTGGAAGCTCAGCATCGACCAATACTCCCGCACGATCTAGCCAGAGACGCCGTCCCTGCCTACGGGAGTTGCTGGAGGAGCGCGCGGAGGATTACGCGGAGGAGCGCCATGGCGATGCCGCGTTTTTTGCCGCCGATGGTGGGGTCTTGGGGGGAGATGTTACCGTTCAGGTAGCCCATGATTTCGGGTTCGGCGGCGGCCAGGGTCTTTTCGCCGGAGTCGAGGGCCGAGGCGGCGACGTCGAGGTCGCGCGCTTGCACGACCTTCAGCCTGCGACCGGCGCACAGCTCGACCGAGCGCGCCACCACCGAGGCGTGCAGCAGCACCAGGACCATCCCCTCGAGCCCGACCTCGGCGGTGTGCGCCTGCACGTAGTGGCCGATCATCGGTTGGCGTTGCATGAACGCGCCCACCACCGACGCGACGTGCTTGGGATCGCCGGCGCCCTGCTCGACCTCGGAGACCGCCCGCGCCACGTGCTGTTCCTGGACCTTCCCCACGCGAGGCCTCCGATCGAACGGTTTATAAGCCAGAACGCCTGCGCGCGGTCGAGGCGATGCGCTGAAGGAACGTCTGGTAGCGCGGGTCGCCGGTCTGCGGCGAATCGATGCGCACCTGGCCGGCCTCCAGGCGCGGCACCACGCGCACGTCGAGGTACGGGTCCTCGACGCGCTGCTCGTTGGCGTCGAGCACCCAATAGGTCGGCACGAGGATGCGCGCGTCGCCCACCTGCACCTCGTGGGTGTCGACGTTGGCGAGCGTGGTCCCGAGCGGCCGCCGCAACGTCAGCACGCCGGCCGACGCCGCGGCGAGCGTGAGCACCAGCGCGATCGCGATCGACACGCCGCGCCCGACGCGCGTATCGGGTACCACGCCGCCGGGCGCGAGCAAGAGCGTCGCCGCCGCGCCCGCCACCATGCCGCCCACGTGCGCGGCGTTGTCGATCATCGCCACCTGAAAGCCGATGTAGATCTGCATGGCGCCAAGCAGCAGCAGGTTCCACAAGAGCGTCTTGCGCCACACCTCGGGCCAGCTCCCGCGCCGCAGCACCAGCGTGACGATCAGCGCGCCGAGCAGCCCCATGATCGCGCCCGACGCGCCGACCGACAGCGCGCCCGCGCCGAGCAGCGTCGACGCGATCGCGCCGCCCAGGCCGGCGAGCAGGTAGACCGCGAGGAAGCGCGCGCTGCCGAACACCTCCTCGGTGAACCGGCCGAGCAGGAACAGCCCGTACATATTGATGCCCAGGTGCATCCACCCACCGTGCAGGAACATGCCGGTGAACAGCCGCCACCACTCGCCCGCCTCCACCGCCGGGCGGAACAACGCGCCGGCGCGCACCAGCGTGCCGCCGTCTTCCGGTCCGCCGGGCATCAGCACGAGCACGCCGAACATGGCCAGGTTGGCGATCAGCAGCGCGTAGGTGGCGCGGGTGCGGCGCTGGGGACGCCTGGCCGCCAGCCCGGTCCCCACCGATGAGGCGCGACGGAACACCGTCTCGGCCAGCGCGCGCACCTCGGGCGGCAGCGGCGCCGGCGGGCGGTGCACGGTGCCGGCCGAGCGGGCGCGCGCCACTTCGAGCAGGAAGTCGTGCGCGCGATCGGGCAGCGAGTGGCCCGCCTCGCCGGCGAGCAGCGCCTCGACGTGCGCGACCTGTCCCGAGAACGCCAGGAACGTGAGGCGCGCCTGCGCGATCAGCGTGGCGGCGGCAGGATCGCGGCCGACCGGCCCGTCCTCGAGGAGCGCCAGCACCTGCGCGGCGCGATCGAGCTGCCCGGTCTCGCCGTACGCGCGCAACAGGTACGCGGCGAAGGTGGGGCGGCGCGCCACGTGATCGATCCCGAGGTGGCGCTCGACCTCGGCCACGCCCTCGGCGTAGCGCTGATCGAAGAACAACACCGTCGCCAGCTCTTCGCGCAGCGCGAGCGCTTGCAGCGGATCGTGACAGACGTCGATCTCGGCGCGCAGCCGGCGCGCGACCGCCGACGCGTTGCCCGCGCGCGCCTCCGCCAGATCGTCGAGCTGCCGGCGGCGCCGCGCCATGGTGCGCCCGGGGACGATCAGCTCGCGCAGCAGCGCCAGGCGCGCCGCGCGGCGAAAATCGTCGCGGCCGAGCGACGCGCGCTCGAGCAGATCGAGCAGCCGCGGCGCGAGCGTGAGCACGCCCGCCGCCGCCTCGGACACGAACGCCAGCAGCGACTCGTGACGATGGGTCACGTGCGCGAACACCAGGAGGCCCAGGTCGACCACCAACAGCGCGAGGTACGGGCTGTCCTCCACGTGCTCGCGCCGGAGGATCAGCGAGACGATCTGGAGCGCCACCATCGAGGCGGCGAGCAGGACCAGCAGCTCGGGGGTCATGTCCTTGCTAGATTGTAAGCGCGATCAGGCGTTTGTGCCGCTCTCGAGGAACGAGCCCATGCGCCGGAACTTGTCGTAGCGCTGCTGCAGGCGCGCCTCGACGCTCAGCGCCGACAGCACCTCGAGCTCCTGGGCGATCGCGTCACCGACGGTGCTGGCGGCTTGATCGGGGTCGCGATGCGCGCCGCCGGGCGGCTCGGCGAGCACGCGATCGGCCACGCCCAGCTCGACCACGTCGGTGGCGGTCATCTTCAGCTCCTGCGCGGCAGTGGCCACCTTCTTCTGGTCCTTCCACAAGATCGACGCGCAGCCCTCGGGCGAGATCACCGAGTACACGGCGTACTCCAGCATGAGGATGCGGTCGGCGACGCCCAGCGCCAACGCGCCGCCCGAGCCGCCCTCGCCGATCACCGTCGAGATCACCGGCACCCTGAGCCGCGCCATCACCTCGAGGTTCTTGGCGATCGCCTCGGCCTGGCCGCGCTCCTCCGCCTCGAGGCCGGGGTACGCGCCAACGGTGTCGATGAAGGTGAGGATGGGCAGGCTCAGGCGCGCGGCGGTCTCCATCAGCCGGCGCGCCTTGCGAAAACCCTCGGGACGCGGCTGGCCGAAGTTGCGGCGGATGTTCTCCTTGGTGCCGCGACCCTTCTGGTGGCCGATCACCATCACCGGCCTGCCGCGGAACTTGCCGACGCCGCCGACGATCGCCTCGTCGTCGCGAAACGCGCGATCGCCGTGCAGCTCGACGAAGTTGTCGATCAGCCGGCCGATGTAATCGAGCGTAAACGGCCGCAGCGGATGGCGCGAGAGCAGCACCTTCTGCCACGGCGAGAGCTCGGAGAACACCTCGCGCTGGAGCTGCCGCGCTTTGCGCTCGAGCCGCCGGATCTCCAGGTCGAGCTGCGGGCCACCGAGCTGCTTGAGCTCCTCGATCTTGTTCTCGAGCTCGACGATGGGCCGCTCGAAGTCGAGCGTCTGGCGCGTGTCGATCACCGGCATGAAGGGCCCACTCTAGCCTAAAGCCGCCTCGGTGCTGAACAGGAGATCGGGGTCCTCGTAACGCACCACGTCGCGCTCCTTGCGGAACCAGGTCCGCTGGCGGCGCGCGTAGTGGCGGGTGGCGCGCAGGATCGCCGCGGGGAGCTCGGCTTCGGCCAGCTTGCCGTCGAGGAACAGCCCGACCTCGCGATAGCCGACCGCCTGCAACGGCGCGATCTGGGCGCCGTGACGCGCGCGCAGCCGGCGCGTCTCGTCGACCAGGCCGGCGGCGAGCATGGCGTGCACGCGCGCCTCGATCCGCTCGTCGAGGAGCGCGCGCGAGGGCTCGAGCACCGCGACGCGCATCGGCTGGCGCTCCTTGATCTCCTGCGACGCGTGGTGCTCGCTGATTGGCCGGCCGGTCAGCGCGTGCACCTCGAGCGCGCGCACCAGGCGCACCAGATCGCGCGGCGCGATCTTGCTCGCGCTCGGCGCGTCGACCGCCAGGAGCTGCTCGTGCAGCGTGCCCGGCTTCTCGCGCTCGTCGCCGTACAGCCGCTCGCGCAGCTCGCAATCCTTGGGCGGCGCGTCGAACAGCCCCCAGCGCAGCGCGCGCAGGTACAGCCCGGTGCCGCCGACGATCAGCACGCGCCGCCCGCGCGCGGTGATCTCGGCGATCGCGCGATCGGCCAGCTCGACGAACCGCCCTGCCGAGAACGCCTCGTCGGGCTCCGCGACGTCGATCAGATGATGCGGCACCCGCGCCCGCTCGTCCGCTGTCGGCTTGGCGGTCCCGACGTCGAGCCCGCGATAGAGCTGCATCGAGTCGCACGACACGATCTCCGCGCCCCACGCCTCCGCCATCCGGATCGCGATCGCAGTCTTCCCCGACGCAGTAGGCCCGACAATCGCCAGCACGACGCTGGTCTTGTACCATCGCCGCGTGAGTGACGGAAACTCGACCCGAAACACGCTGATCGCGCTGGCCCTGGTGACCCTGGCCGCCGCCCTGCTCTTTCTCCTCGGCACGCACCACGAATGGAACGTCCCCCCGCTGCCGACCGTCGACGCCGGCTAGCTAGGTGCGGCCGAAGCGGCGTTCGAGCTCGGCGATGGGGAGGCGCAGCAGGACCGGGCGGCCGTGCGGGCAGTGGGCGCGGTAGTCGACGCCGTCCATCGATTCGAGCAGCGCGCGCACCTCGCGCTCGGAGAGCACGTCGCCGGCGCGCACCACCGAGTGGCAGGCCATGGTGGCGAGGATATGATCGAGGTGATCCTGCACCAGCGACGAGACGCCGGCGCCCTCCTTGGCCTCGAGCTCGGCGAGCACCTCGGAGAGCATCTCGGCGGGGGCGGCGGAGGCGAGCGTCTCGGGCATCGACCGCACGGTCACCGCGCGCTCGCCGGTCAGCTCGACGTCGAAGCCGAGCGTCTGCAACAGCGCGAGGTGCTCGCGCGCCGTCGCCAGCAGGCGCTCGTCGAGCTCGAGCGTGGCGGGCAAGAGCAGGCGCTGCGTGCGCACCTGGCGTCGATCGTGCGCTTCGCGCAGCCGCTGGAAGGCGACGCTCTCGTGCGCGGCGTGCTGATCTATCAGCACCAACTCGCCCGGCGCTTCACACACGAGATAGGTGCGATCGAGCTGGCCGAGGTAGGTCAGCGTCGAGAAGAAGCGCTCCGCATCGTGCGCCTGAGGGACCGCCGACGGCGGCGACGCGTGGAAGCCGGGCAGCGACGGCGACGGCGCAAACAGCCGCAGCGCCTCGGCGACCTGCTCGCGCTTCTCGCCGTAGCCGCGGCGCGGATCGCCTTCGTACAAGCGCAACACGCCCGAGCCCGCGCGCGGCAGCGAGTAGCTGGTCCCCTGCGCGCCCGCTCCGTCCTGCGCCCGCGGGCCGAGCAGCCACGGCGCCGTCGCCACCGCGCGCGCGATCGTGTGACGCACGGCCGCGTACACCACCTGCGCCTCGGCGAACCGCACCTCGAGCTTCTGCGGATGCACGTTCACGTCGACGCTCGCGCCCGGGACGGTCACGTGCACCACCGCCAGCGGATAGCGGCCGCGCTCGAGGAGCTCGCCGTAGCCCATCAAGATCGCTTGCAGGAGCCCGCGATCGCGCACGAAGCGGCGGTTGACGAACGGATAGGTATTGCGCGACGTGCCCGCGCTCTCGTCCGGCGAACCCAGGTACGCCTCGACGTGGACGCCGCCCTCCTCGCCCGCCGCCAGGTGGAGCTGCACCGGCGTGCGACTGCCGCGGCCGAGCGCCACCTTGGCGCGCTCGTGACCGCTCGCGTGCGGCGGCAGATCGAACACCGGCCGGCCCTGCGAGCGCAATCGAAAGTGCACCATCGGGTTGGCGAGCGCGAGCCGCAGCACGGTCTCGGTGACGTGCGCCGATTCGGTGGCCTCGGCCTTCATGAACTTGAGCCGCGCCGGCACGTTGGCCAACAGATCGCGCACGTCGACCTCGGTGCCGACGGGGCCGCCCACCGCGCGCGCCTCGCCCGCGATGCCGCCGACGATCTCGAGGCGGTAGGCGCCGTCCGCGTCCGCTGCTTCCTGCGCGCGCGTGGTCAGCGTCAACCGCGACACCGCCGCGATCGACGGCAGCGCCTCGCCACGAAAACCCATCGTCGAGATGGCGAACAGATCGTCGAGCACGCGCAGCTTGGAGGTGGCGTGACGGCGGATGGCCAGGTGCGCCTCTTCCGGGGTCATGCCCGTGCCATCATCATTAATGGTGATGCGGCGCAGCCCGCCGCCTTCGATCGCCACCTCGATCTTGCGCGCGCCCGCATCGAGTGCGTTCTCGACCAATTCCTTGACCACCGACGCGGGCCGCTCTACCACCTCGCCCGCCGCGATCTGATCGGCGAGCTCGGGCGGCAGCACCCGGATGCGCGGCGGATTCATGATCCTCAGTTACCACACTGCGTCGGGGGATGGACACTCGACCGTGCAGTGGGGGCCGAGACCCCAGCCGCTGGACGGTTTCCCCAATGACTCCGCGGCGGGTCGGCCAACGAGCGCTGGCCCCGGGCTTGCTCGTGTGGGTGTACATGCGCAATCTCGGGCTCGCCCTCCTGTTCTTCGCGATGGTCGCGGCGCCTCATGCGGTCCACGCAAAGAAGCACCCGGCCCACAAGAAACAGGCGCGCTCGGCCAAGCACGCCAAGCCGGTTCGCGCGCGCGAGACGCACCAGACCATGCCGATCGAGCGGGACGATCTCTCCGCCGCGGTCGCGTCCAATCGCGCCTCGCCGAAGCCGACCCCGACCGCCGCCGCCGCGCCGCCGCAAGAGGCCGCGCCCTCCAACGCGCCGATGACCATGACCAACCAGGATCTCGACGGAGAAGTGCCCGGCTCGCGCAAGCGGAAATGACCTCTCCGTAGCGCCTTGAAGCGCCCCCTCGTTTGCACTACCTTACGGCCCACATGGCCGCACCGAAAAAGCCACGAAAAGAAGCGCCCAAGAAGAAGGCGATCGTGCAGAAGAAGCCGTTCGACCCGGAGCAACGGGTCGTCGCGATCACCGGCGCGTACAGCTACATGGGCGCCGAGCTGATCAAGCGGCTCGAGCGCGACCGGCGCTACTACAAGCTGCTGGCGGTGGACGTGCGCAAGCCGACGTTCCCGATGAGCAAGACGCAGTTTCACAAGATCGATCTCACGCTGCCGACCGCCGACGCCGATCTTGCCGCGATCTGGAAGCGCGAAGGCGTGGACACGGTGGTGCATGCGGCGTTCCTCTCCTCGCCGACGCACGCCGCCGCGTGGGCGCACGAGCTGGAGTCGATCGGCACCATGCACGTGCTCAACGCGTGCGCCGAGACCCAGGTGCGCAAGCTGGTGGTGTGGTCGCAGACGGTGGTCTACGGCGCGCACCCGCTCAATCCCAACTTCATCAGCGAGGACCATCCGCTGCGCGGCGAGGCGTCGCGCTCGCGCTTCGTCAAGGACAAGGCCGAGGTCGAGAAGCAGATCCGCCGCTTCCGCGCGGAGAACAGCGACACGATGGTGACCACGCTGCGCACCGCGGCGACGCTCGGGCCGACCATCCGCAACTTCGCCACGCGCTTCTTCTCGCGGCCGGTGGCGCCGACGCTGATGGGCTACGATCCGCTCATGCAGTTCGTCCACGAGCGCGACGTCACCGAGGCGTTCGTGCAGGCGGTCGACGCCGACTTTCCCGGCGAGTTCAACGTGGTGGGCGACGGCGTGCTGCCCTACTCGACGATCCTGGCGATGATGGGCAAGGTGCCGCTGCCGATTCCGCACTTCCTGGCGCACCCGATCAGCCGCGCGCTGTGGGCGACGCAGATCTTCGACTCGCCGCCCAACTTCCTCGATTTTCTCCGCTTCCTGTGCGTCGCCGACGGCGAGAAGGCCAAACGCGTGATGGGCTTCCATCCGCATTACGACATCAAAGCGATCATCAACGACTTTCTCGGGGTGCACCTGCAGGATCCGGTGACGCTCAAGGTGCAGGAGGGGGTGGCATAGATGTCCAAGCAGATCCTCGGCGACGATCCATTCGGCAACGGCGAGCCGCCTCCCGATTCCGCGCCCAAGGCGAAGAAGCCGAAGGCGAAGAAGGAGGACGCGCCCGAAAACGGGAACGGGAACGGGAACGGCGGGGGGACCTACAGCTCGGTCGAAGCGACGCCGCCGTCGGAGTACGGGCCGTCGATCGATCGCCCGCCGGCGGCGCGTCACTCGGGGCTGGTCGACGAGGTCAAGCATCTGGAGAAGTCGGTGCGCGAGCGGCTCTTGCCGGCGCACACCGGCGAGCACGGCGGGCAGCGCAACAAGCTGCCGCTCGAGTTCATCTGGAAGCGCTGGCGCGAGCTGGCCATGCGCGATCGCTCGGACACGGTCGACGAGTTCGGACGCGATCCGCAGGTGGCGGCGCGCGTCGAGCCGCTGCTCGAGTTCCTCTACAAGAGCTACTTCCGCGTCTCCACGCAGGGGCTCGGGCACATCCCGGAGGACGGGCGCGCGCTGATCGTCGCCAACCATTCGGGCACGCTGCCGTACGACGGCGCGATGATCATGCACGCGGTCAAGCACGAGCACTCGGCGCATCGCGCGGTGCGGCCGCTGGTCGAGGATTTCGTGTTTCACTTCCCGTACCTCGGCACGCTGATGAACCGCATCGGCGGCGTGCGCGCGTGCCAGGAGAACGCCGAGCGGTTGCTCGAGCAGGATCAACTGGTCGCGGTGTTCCCCGAGGGCATCAAGGGGATCGGCAAGCTGTTCAAGGAGCGCTACCAGTTGCAGCGCTTCGGACGCGGCGGGTTCGTCAAGCTGGCGCTCAAGTGCGACGCGCCGATCATCCCGACCGCGGTGGTGGGCGCCGAAGAGATCCACCCGATGCTGTCGAAGATCACCTGGCTGGCGAAGTCGTTCGGCATCCCGTACATCCCGGTGACGCCGACGTTTCCGGCGCTCGGGCCGTTCGGGCTGATGCCGCTGCCGACCAAGTGGTTCATCGCGTTCGGCGAGCCGCTCTACTACAACGCCGAGTACGGCGCCGAGGGCGCCAACGATCGCATCCTGGTCAACAAGCTCGCCGAGCAGGTGCGCAACCGCATCCAGGCGATGATCGACGAGCTCCTCAAAGAGCGTCGCTCCGTTCTGTTCGGCTGATTACTTCTTCTGACTGTCGACGAACGCGGCGAGCTCCTTGAGCGGGCGCAGGTGCGCGGCCGCGGGATCGGGCGGCGCCGGCTTGCGCTCGATGGCGCCGAGGCGCGTCTCGACGTCGTACTCGCCGAGCGTGGTGTCGAGCATCAGGTACATGAGCTGCGCCAGCGCGGCGTCGTTCTCCTTCGACAGTCCCTTGACGAACAGCGTCAGGCCGAGGCGATCGCCGTCGGGCACGGCGCTGAACCAGATGTCCTCGGCGCCCAGCTCGCGCGGCCCGACCTTGATGCGCATGCCGATGTCCTTACGCTGGCGGAACGCGATCACCTTCCACGCCGGCTCGGGCGGGGCGGCGGCGACCAGGCTCTTCACCGTCGGAAACGCCGCGCGAATCCCGCCCGCGCTGACGACGAATTCGCGCGGCTGCGCGGCCGGTCCGAATTCGAACGCGAGATCTTTGTGCACCGCCGTCAGGTGCGACGACAGCTCGGCGAAGATCGGCTCCTGATCTTTTTCGAACGCCAGCAGTCGATCGGAATTCGCCGAGAACCAGCGCCAGAATTCGAGCTCGGCGGGCGACGCGATCGGCGCCGGCTTGTGGTGACAGCCGAGCGCGAGGACAAGCAGCGCGGTCAGCGCGAGGCGTGGACTCATGGCGCGTCCGTCGGCGGATGGAGCACGTGCACGCGCTCCCGCACGCGTTTGGAGATGTGTACCTTGCCTTGATCGTCCACCACCACCGCGCCGACGTCCTCGAGGCTCTCGACCAGCTCGAGGCCTTTCTTCCAGCCGAGGATGAACACCGCGTCGTCGATCGCATCGGCGAGCAGCGCGGTCGGCGCGTAGATGGTGACCGAGCGCGATTTGGTCGCGGGGTAGCCGGTCTTGGGATCGATGATGTGGTGGTAGCGCTTGCCGCCGAGGATGAAGTAGCGCTCGTAATCGCCGGCGGTGGAGAACGCGTGGTCGACGAGCTGCATCACCGCGAACACGTCGTCGCGGCCGGAGCGCGGATCGCGGATGCCGGTGGTCCACGGCTTGCCGCCCTTCGAGCCGGCGCACATCAGATCGCCGCCCGCTTGCACGATCGCGTCGGTGAAGCCGGCCTTCTTGAGGATCGCCACCGCGCGATCGACGGCGTAGCCCTTGGCGATGCCGCCCAGGTTGATCGACATGCCCTTTTTCGCGAGGAACACGGTCTTGTTCGAACGGTCGACCTTGATCTGCCGGTAGTCGATGAGCGCCATGCGCTTTCTGATCTCGGCGGCGGGTGGAACCTTCTTCTCCAGATCTTCGTCGAACTTCCACAGCCCGTGCATCGCGTTGAAGCTGATGTCGAACGCGCCGCCGGAGAGCTCCGACGAGCGCTGCGCCATCTCGATCACCTCGAGCGACTCGTCGGAGATCTTGACCGGCCCCGAGCCCGCGGCGGCGTTCACGCGCGAGATCTCGCTGTCGGCGCGCCAGGTGGTCATCAGCGCCTCGAGGCGCTGGATCTCGGCGAACGCGGCGTCGGCGGCCTTGAGCGCGCCTTCGTCGTCGTCCGTGTAGATCGAGATGCGCACCTCGGTGCCCATCGCGCTGCCGTTCTTGGTCACCAGGTGCTTGTCGTTCGAGAGCACGGGTGAGGCGTGCGCTGGTTGTCTGCCGATGGAACAAGCGACGAGCATCACTGCAAGGCAAATCCCTCTCGCGTTTTTCATGGTCGCTGGGCAACTGATAGCACGAGTGGTACCTTTGGGGAGTAATGCGGCACGACGAGTTCGACGACTGCATGGAGATGGCCCGCGCGTTGCTCGGCGGCTATGAAGGCGCCGGCGACTTGTGGGAAGCGAACGAGTACGTGAACCGCGCGCTGCGGGCGCGGCCGTCCGAGCCCGAGGCGTGGATCTTGAAATCGCAGATCCTCTCGTCGCTCGACGACGATCCGGCGGCGCTGGCGGCGGCCGAGATGGCGGTGCGTCGCGCGCCGCGGGCCGCCGAGGCGCATTACGTCCGCGCGGCGGTGCTGGCCGATCTCGAGCGCTACCCGGATGCGCTCAAGGCGGTCGAGCGCGCCTTCCGCCACATGGGGCCCGACGACGACTGGCTGCTCGAGGACCTGTACTACGAGAAGGCCGCGATCCTCGACGCGCTCGATCGCGCCGACGAGGCGATGGCCACGTTCGAGACCGGCCTCAAGCGCTGCCCCGAATCCTCGCTGCTCAAAGCCGGCCTCGAGCCACTCCGCCGCGAGCGCATGCGCCGCGCCTTCACCGTAATCCCCGGCGGCCGCCGCTAACACGGATAACAAGCGGACTTAACTTTTTAACTTGTTTGGGCGGCCCGGTCCCAGAGCTCGCGTCCGAGCCGACTCGCTGTCTGCCGGAGGTCGAGGCTGGCGCGCCGAAATAAGTGGCTCGCGGCAGGCGCCGAAATGCCAAGCGCATCGCTCATTTCGCCCTGCCCCCGACCCAGGAAATCCCGCCACGTCACAATCGCGAGTCGCCGAGCCTCCGTGACGTCACGATGCCGGTCACGCGTGCTCATGCGCACTGGATCAATTCCCAATTGGCTCGCAACCGCCTCGACCAGCGCTGCCGGGTTCCCGGGCCATCGGGGGCGGACCCTGGTTCCCGCACCGGCCACGATCTCGACCCGGCCGACGGCGCCGGTCACCAACCGCTGCGACGAGATCTCCGCAGGCGCGCCGCTGACCCGCCGACAGCGGGAGCGCAGCTCGGGGAGCGCGTCATCTGAAAATTCGACCGTACGAGGGACAGTTCTGCGCGATCCGACGAACTCTGCGAAAGCGATGCGTCCCGCGTTCGACGGCTCGAATCCGCCCAGGCGCATCCCCGCCGCGACGTCGAGCCAACTCGGCGGACGCCGCTCTCCCACGTAGTCCAGATGGCTCGACCAGGTCGAATCCGCGGCATCGCGTACTACGCCGCCTCGCACGGGATTGTTGTGCAGGTAGGCCAGCAGCCGCACGGCATGTCTCTCGTCGCAGATAATCGTCGAATGGCGCCCGGCGAACAACGGGCCGAGCCGCTGCTGGCGACGGTTGAGCCAGCGCGCGAAGCCGGAGTGAAGGGGCTGGATGAAGGAGGCCGAGGCCCGTACGCCCGCGATCAGCGCCCAGTGAACATGCGAGCTCATCAGGACGTACGCGACGGGGGTCCAATCCGAGAGCAAGAGAGCGCTGGCAACGCGGTCGAGGTATTCCGCGCGTTCCTCCGGCCGTTTCAGGCGGAACTCACGATTGACGAATCGCGAGACTACGTGCACGACGGCGCCGGGAGCGTCCAGGCGGGTGTATCGGTTCATGTCCGCACCTCCTCGACGGTTATCGGGACGGCGGATCAGAAGTTGCGAACAAAAGTTAAAAAGTTAAGTCCGCTTGTTATCCGCTTTAACGGACGTCGAGGGAGAAGAACCAGAGGTTCTGGTCGCCGTTGGCGTTGGTGGCACGGAGCGGGAAGACGTAGCTGCCGGAGTTGAGCGGAGCGGTGACGGTGATGGTGAGCGGAATGGTTTCGCCTGGCATGGCGCTGCCTTCGCTCGGATCGAAGTGGAGCGGCGTGGTCCAGTCCGGCAGGCTCCAGCTCAGCGCGCCGGCGCCGCCGAACGCGAACGGCTCGAGGTGCGCGAGGTGCGGGCCGAGCGTGCTGACGTCGATGTTGAACGGATCGACCGCAACGCCGAAGTACGCCACTCCTGCCGGCGCCGGCACGCAAGGATCGACGTTGCCCAACCTGGCGGCCTCGTTCGAGTACAGGCGCTGCACGAAGTAGCCACCGACTCCCGCGTCGTCGGGCGCGCGCCCCGGCGCCGGCAGCTTGACGTTGAGCGCGGTGCACAAGTCCCCGACCTCGCCGTAGCTGCCGTAATCGGCGTTCACCCACGCAGGCGCGACGAACGGCCGCGGATCGGTAGCGGTCTCGCCCGCCTCGTGCGTCGCGACCGTGGTCAGGATGTCGAACGCCGACAGCCCATCGTTGTCCTGGCACTGCGGCAGCGCGATGTACGGCAACCCCGCGTTGGTCTCGTAGTGATAGCCGCGAAACTCGGTGCACGAGCCCGGATAGCCGCCGACGGTCAGCACGGTGCCCACCGGCAGGACGAACGCGAACACCGTGTTCGCATTGGCCGCGTACTTCGGCTGCGCGGTGAGCTTGTTGGTGTACAGCTGAAACGCGATGTCGTCGACGGTGGCGGGCGCCGGCGTGTCGGTAATGTCGATGACGCCCATCGCCTTGCCCGGCCCCACGCCATACTGCGCCAACGCCTTCCACGCATCGGATCCGAACATCCACGCGTGGAATTGATCGAGCTGCGCGCCGAGATCCTCTTCGCCCGCCCACACCACCGTCCACAGCTCCATCGCCTTCAGCACCGGCCCGCCGTGCGAGACCAGCAGCGGCTCGGGCGGGTGATCGTTCGGCCCGCGCGGCCCGATGGCCAGATCGAGCGAGACCGCGAGATCCTGCGGCGCTTCGTGATCGGGCGTGCTGCACGCGGCGAACGCAAGGCCGAACGCGAGCGCTACCCGCGGACGCAATTCCGTCCGGCGTTCTTCGCTTCGTACAATTTCTCGTCGGTGCGCTTGATCAGCGCCGCGGCATCGTCGGCCTCGACGCAGGTGCCGACGCCCACCGAGACGGTCACCGAGATCTTGGTGTCCTCGAACTTGAACGGCGCCTTCTCGACGATCTTGCGCACCTTGTCGGCGAACGCGCTGGAGTTGGTGTTGTCGATCTCCGGCAGCACGATGGCGAACTCCTCGCCGCCGTAGCGCGCCAGGATGTCCTCGCGTCGGATCTTGCCCTTGACCACCGTCGCCAGCTGCTTGAGCACGTAGTCGCCGGCGAGGTGCCCAAAGGTGTCGTTGATCTGCTTGAAGTGATCGATGTCGAACAGGATCAGCGACAGCTCGCGACGATAACGCTTGGCGCGCGACACTTCGCGATCGAGCTGCTCGAGGAAATAGCGCCGGTTGAAGATCTGCGTCAGCCCGTCGACGGTGGTGAGCCGGTAGATCTCCTCGTGGTAGGCGTTCTCGATGTTGCCGCCCGAGAGGAACTTGAAGATCGTGCGCCCGATCTTGAGGAAGTCGCCGTCGCGCAGCACGTACTCGTCGATGAGCTGATCGTTGACGTAGGTGCCGTTGGTCGAGCCGAGATCGCGCAGGATGATCGACTTGCCGGTGTTGATGATCTTGGCGTGGTTGCGCGACACCGACTCCTGATCGATCTGGATCTCGCTCTTCGACGAGCGGCCGATGATCACGTTGGCCGTCTCGAGGTTGAACTTTCGACCCAGCTCGAGCCCGTAGATCACCACCAGGCAGGCGTCCTTGCCGACCGGGCGCTCGGAGATCTTGGAGATGACCGTGACGACGGTCTTCGACCGGACATTGGTCATAAGAGCCGTCGATGTTAGCCGGAAATACCTGTGCGCGTCAGCACCCAACCATTAAAAGCTGCAAAATTTTGCTACATCAACCTACATGTCGTACGATTGGTTACAAGCCAGTCAAGAGGTCGATATGCTTAGGCAATTGCAGACCGGTCGCAAGCTCACCACCACTCTGTGTTTCCTCTCGCTCGCGGCGCTCGCGATCCTTTCCATGATGCGCGGCGGGCAGCTCGCCTCGGCGGCGCCCGCCGCGATCGCTGCAGCCCTGCCCCGCCCGCCCGCGCATTCGCGCACCAAAGGCGAGCTAGACTGGCAGCGCGTGCAGGCCGACGCCGACGGCTTCGTCGAGGTGATGCGCGACGGTGGACGCCTCGAGCTCACGCTCGACCCGTCGGTGCAGCGCCAGGCCGAGCGCGCGATCGCCGCCTATCCTGCGCCCTACGCCGCCGCGGTGGTGCTGTCGGTCGACGACGGGCGCGTGCTGGCGCTGGCCGGCCACTCGACCGCCGAGCCGCGCATGACCGCCGCCGACCTGACGCTCAAATCCTGGGCGCCCGCCGCGTCGATCTTCAAGCTGGTGACGGCCTCCGCGCTGATCGAGGGCGGGCTCTCGGCCGACACCACCGTCTGCTACCACGACGGCGTGCACTCGGTGGAGGCGTCCAACCTGACGGCGAATCCGAGGCTGGACTCGGCGTGCAACTCGCTGGCGTTCGGCCTGGCCAAGTCGCAGAACGCGATCATCGCGCGGCTCGCGCACGATCATCTCGATCCGATCGGCCTTCAGCGAATCGCGCGCGGGTTCGGCTTCGGCGAGGCGCTGCCGTTCGCCATGCCGGTCGAAGCGTCGCAGGCCTCGGTGCCGCGCACCAACGGGCTCGAGTTCGCGCGCACCGCGGCCGGCTTCTGGAACACCACGCTCTCGCCGCTCCACGGCGCGTACCTGGCGGCGACCCTGGCGCGCGGCGGCGTCACCCCGCCCTTGCGCATCATCGACCGCGTGGTCGATCGCGCCGGCGACAGCTTCCGCCCCGAGGGCGCGCCCGAGCGCCGCGTGATCTCCGAGGACACCGCGCGCGAGGTCACCCGCATGATGGTCGGCACCACGCAGTACGGCACCGCGCGGCTCGGCTTCCACGACAAGCGCACCGGCCGGCCGCTGTTGCCGGGCGTCGCGGTCGCCGGCAAGACCGGCTCGCTCAACCGCGCGGCTCCGTATCTGGCGTACTCGTGGTTCGTCGGCTTCGCACCCGCCGAGCGGCCCGAGATCGCCGTCGCGGTGCTGGTCGGCAACGGCGAGAACTGGCACAAGAAGGCGCACCAGGTCGCCGAAGAGATTCTCGCCGGCTACTTCCACGGCGACGGCACCGTCAGCGGCACCCGCCTCGCCACCCGCTAAACAAGTTAAAAAGTTAAGTCCGCTCGTTATCCGTTATCTGCGCGCTTGTTGTCCGTTATCTGAGCTTGGCGATGGTGGCGACGGGGATGGAGCCGTGGCCGAGCAGGGCGTCGTGGAAGGCGCCGAGCGGGGCGCCTGCGTTGGCTGCGCGCCAGTCGTCGCGCAGCTTTTCGATCTGGAGGCGGCCGAGCGTATCCACCAGCACCATCGGCTCCAGCGCGGCGCGTTCGGCCTCGCGGCGCGCCTGGTAGTCCTCGAGCAGCGCTTCGTCGATGAGCAGCTTGGTGACGTCGTCGAGCTTGGCGCCGAACGCGTGCAGCTTGACCGCCGCTACCAACCGCCCGGCGCGCAGCAGCACCGAGCGCTCGACGGCGATGCGCAGCTTGGGATCGCCGCCGCCATACCCCTGCTCCACCATCATGCGCTCGACGTAGTGCGGCCAGCCCTCGACCAGCGTGCCGGCCAGCGCGATCTTCTGCATGGTGGTCGGCGCGCGGCGGTCGCGCTCCTGCTGCAGAAAGTGGCCGAGCACCTCGTGCATCAGCGTCAGCGCCATCACCGAGCGGTTGAACGCCTTCAGGTGCTCCTGCTTGCGGCGGTCGGGCCAGCTCTTGTCGATCGGATCGATGTACAGGTACGCGTCGCGCGGCCGGTCGAGCGGGCCGGCGATGCTGAGCTGCGCGAAGCCCCACTGCGCCGGCGGCATATCGACGACCCTCGGGCGCTCGGGATTGGGCAGCGTGACCAGCTTGTTGTTGCGCACCCACGCGACCATCGCCTCGACCGCGGCCTGCGCCTCGCGCTGCAGATCGTCGGGCTTGCCGTGATCGTCCTCGATCAACTTGCTCACGTCGACGGCGGGCTTGCCCACCTGGAGCTGCTTGACCGCGTCGTCGTAGCGACGGCGCGACTCCTTCAGCTCGCGCTCGCCGAGCGCCAGCAGCTGCTCGGCGGTGACCTCGGGATCGAGCGCCTCGGACAGCCGCAGGCGCTCCATGAATCGATCGCGTCCGAGCGCGAACTCACCACGCGCGCGCGGCTGCAGATCCTTCTGCAACCAGCCGGCGAAGTCGTCGAGCGCGCGCGACGCGTCGCCGTTGGCGGCGCGAAAGTCATCCATCAGCTTGGGGTCGGACAGCTGCACCGCCTTGGGCAGCGTCTCGACGAGAAACGAGCGCGCGCTCTGCGCCAACTCGACCGCCTTGCGCACCGCCAGCTCGGGCGCGGTCGAACGCAGGTTGCGGCGCGCTTCGTCGAGCAGCGGGCGGATCTTCCACAGCCGCGCGGTGAGCGCGCGCGCACGATCGGGCAGCGGCACCTGATCCTCCGCCACCAGCTCGGCGACCGCGCTCTGCGCCAGGTCCACGTAGGCGAGCGGGTTGCGCTCGAGCGGCCGCAGCTCGGTGAGCTCGAGCAGCGTGTGCTGGCAGCGCCGCTCGAGGAGCTGCTTGTCCAGACGCCGCAGCGCGTCGAGCTCCCGGTCGTCGAGGGCGCGGGTGTGCTCGAGCACGCCCTTGCAGCGCAGCGCCTCGCGGACCTGCGCCTCGGCGCGCACGTCGTCGATGCGGTCGTCGTAGCCGTGCATGCCCAGCCAGGTGGCCAGCGTCGGGCTGTAGGCCAGCTCGGCGTCGAGATCCTCGCGCACGTATAGATCGAGGCGGCCCTTGGCGTCGGGGGGCAGCTCGGCGGGTTTCTGGGCCGGCTCGGCGGGCCGCGGGAGGACGCGATCGCCACAGGCGGACCACGTCAGCCCCCACAGGGCGACGGCGGACAGTCGTGGGTACCGCTTGCACATCACGGTGTTAATACTCTAAGCTGGGTCACGCCGGAAGAGGAGGAACGTTGCTGCACAAGTGGTTGACTGAGGCGACGCACACGCGCGGAAGCGCGAAGGCGCTCGTCTACCGCGACACGTACCTCTCCTGGCGCGGGCTCTCGCATCGCGTCGAGCGGCGCGTGCAGGAGTTCGGCGCGATGGGCATCGCCAAGGGCCACTGGGTGGGCCTGATGCTCGGCAACGTGCCCGACTTCGCCATCCTCACGCTCGCGCTGTCGAAGATCGGCGCGACGGTGGTCCCGCTCGATCCCACCACCGGCACGCGTGACCTCTCGCTCATCCTCACGCACGCGCCGTTGCGCGCGCTGATCACCCGCCCGCGCGGCGGCGTCGAGACGCAGCAGCAGCCGGGCGCGATGAAGGAAGACGAGCGCGCGCGCGGTGCCAACGGCGAGGCGCTCGAGTCGCGCCGTCGCCTGCAGGGCACGCTGCTCACCTGCTCCATCTACAAGCAGACCTCGGAGACGCCGCCCAAGGCCGCGGTGGTGCTGTTCACCAACGATTCGCAGGGCGACCCCAAGGGTCTGTTGCGTACCGACGAGAACCTCGAGGCCGGCGCGGTCAACATCGCCAAAGCGCTCGACGTGACGCCCGAAGATCGCATCCTCACCACTGTGCCGCTGTATCACGCGTACGGCTTCGATCTCGGGCTCGCGCTCGCGCTGCGCTTCGGCGCGACGCTCTACCTCGAGGACGAGGTGGCGCCCAAGCGCATCGTCAAGCTGTTGCGCGAGCAGGAGATCGACATGCTGCCCGGCACGCCCGCGCTATACGCCGGGCTGGCCAAGCTGCCGACCGCCAAGGCGCTCAAGATCAAGCGCGCGCGCTACCTGTCGGGCGGCTCGACGCTGCCCGAAGCGACCGCGGAGTCGTTCAAGACCCGCTGGGGCGTGCGCATCCTGCCGGTCTATCACACCACCGAGACCGGGCTGGTCGCGTGCGAGCGGCTGGGCCATGGGAAGTCCTCGGCGGCCGGCTCGGTCGGCAAGGCGATCGACGGCGTGGAGATCAAGGTCGGCACCGGCGCCAAGGCGTTGTCCGCGTCGGGCGAAGGTCCGATGTGGGTTCGCTCCAAGGCGTGCGCGCGCAGCGCGATCGGCGCGGGCGTCGGACGCGGCCGCAACGGCGACGTGCCGGTGGGCGGCTTCGACGGCGCGGGCTGGCTGCGCACCGGCGATCTCGGCAGCATCGACAAGAGCGGGCGCATCTTTCTCTCCGGCCGCGAGGACCAGCTGGTCAAGGTCGACGGCAAGCGGGTGGCGCTCGGCGAGGTGCAGGGCTGCCTCGAGTCGTTCCCCAAGGTGCAGAGCGCCACGGTGCGCGTGATCACCGACCCGCTCGGTGGCCCGATGATGGTCGCCAGCGTGGTGGTGCTCGGCAAGTGCGGCGCCGAGGAGTTGATCGATCACTGCGCGAAGAACCTGGCGCCCTACAAGGTTCCGCGCCGCATCGAGTTCATCCGCGACGACCTCGCGCCGCCCACTACGTCGTAGCAGGTCCAGCCTGGGGTCAGTTGTCCCCGGCACCCTCCGGATTCCCCCCGCCTACGCTCGGTTGCACGTCGGTAATTATTAACGAATTCGTTCATTTTCCGGCCTTCGGGGTGGCGCGTACCTTGCGATTACCCGGTCGCATGAGGACGCAAGGTGGAGCCCGAAACCTGCCGTGGGTCCTGCTCGCCATCCTGGGAGCAGCGGCTTTTTGTCTGGCGCTCACCGGCTGATTTTCGCTCCCGACACGATATAGTGTCGTCGTGCCGCAGCCTGTCGATTCGCGCCCGCGCAACATCCGAGACAGCGTCGAGAGCATCGGGCTCAAGCAGCGCCCGCTGAGCGACGTGTACCACCACATGCTGACCATCTCGTGGACCCGGCTGATCCTGACGCTGCTGGCGGTCTACGTCTCGATCAACACCGTCTTCGCCCTGCTCTACCTGCTCGATCCCGACGCGATCGAGAACGCGAAGAGCCGCTCGTTCCTCGATTCGTTCTTCTTCAGCGTGCAGACCATGGCCACCATCGGCTACGGCAAGATGGTGCCGCAGTCGATCTACGCCAACGCGCTGGTCACCGTCGAAGCGCTGGTCGGCATGTTGTCGATGGCCATGGCCACCGGCCTGATGTTCGCCAAGTTCTCGCGGCCGACCGCGCGCATCGTCTTCTCGCGCGTGCTGACCATGTCGAACCGCGACGGCGTGCAGTCGCTGACCCTGCGCGTGGCCAACGAGCGCGGCAACCAGGTGGTCGAGGCGCAGATGCGGCTGGTGATGCTGCGTCGCGAGGTCACCAAGGAAGGCGAGGTCGTCCGCCGCATGGTCGACCTGAAGCTGGCGCGGCCGAGCACGGCGATCTTCGCGCTGAGCTGGACGGCGCTGCACCAGGTGACGCCCGACAGCCCGCTGTATGGGCAGACCACCGCGCAACTCCAGGAGGCGAACGCGACGTTCATGGTGTCGATCATCGGCATCGACGAAACGTTTGCCCAGCAGGTCCATGCGCGTCACACTTATTTCGCCGACGAGATCGTCTGGAATCACCGCTTCGTCGACATCATGAGCCCGCTGCCGAACGGCAAGATGCAGATCGACTACACGAAATTCCACGACACGCAGCCGCTGGCCGCCGAACACCACGTTTGAGCCGCGCGCTTCCGATCGCCTGCCTCCTCGCCGCTTGCGCCGGGCACGCGCCGTTGCATCCGCAATATCCGCAGTCGCCCGAGTGGCACGACGGCCAGTTCGAGAACCCCGGCGAGTGGCCCAAGCGCACTGGCGTGCGCGACGTGCTCAAGTGGCGCCTTCAGCCGCACGACCCGACGCCCAGCGGCTTTCGCGCGCCGTTCGTCGAGAACGACGGCAAGAGGCTGCGCGAGAACGCCGGCAAGCAGCTCTCGATCACCTGGATCGGACACGCGACGGTGCTGATCCAGGCGGGCGGGCTGTCGATGCTCACCGATCCGCACTTCGGCGACGACACCGGCGGGCTGTTTCAACGCTTCGCGGCGCCGGGTGTGGCGAGAAAAGATCTGCCGCTGATCGATCTGGTGGTGATCTCGCACAGCCACCGCGATCACCTGGACGAAGAGAGCGTGCGCGCGCTCGGGCCGTCGGTGCACTACGTGGTGCCGATCGGGCTGGGGCGCTGGTTCCGCGCGCGCGGGCTCGACCAGGTGACCGAGCTGGACTGGTGGGAGTCGACCGAGGTGCACGGCCGCAACGGCGGCGCGGCGACGGTGCACCTGGTGCCCGCGCAGCACTGGTCGCAGCGCACCGCCACCGATCAGAACCAGTCGCTGTGGGGCGGCTACGTGATCGACGCCGGCGGGCAGCGCTTCTATTTCGCCGGCGACACCGGCTATCCGGCCGCGTTCCCCGAGGTGGGCAAGCGCTATCCCGGCATCGACTACGCAATGCTGCCGATCGGCGCGTACGAGCCGCGCTGGTTCATGCACCCGCAACACATGGCGCCGGAGGAGACCGCGCGCGCGTTCCACGAGCTGGGCGCGCGCGAGCTGGTGCCGATCCACTGGGCGACCTTCCGCCTCACCGACGAGCCGATGGACGAGCCGCCCAAGCTGCTCTACGCCGCGATGGGCGCGCAGGCCAACCGGATCCTATTCCTCCCCATCGGGGGCACCTACTGGGGCAGGTGACGGCGCGCCAGGCCCCAATGGCCGCCCGAGCAGTTTCTCACCGTCGGCGCGGATGAGCGCGTCGTCGCGGAACAGATCGATCGCCACGTCGTGGCCGAGGATCGCCTCGAGCGCGCGCACCGCGAAGTAGCGCACGATCGGATAGGGGTGCGTGAGCTGCGCGACGACCAACGGGAGCGCGTCGCGATCGCGCGCCTCGCCGGCCAGCGTCAGCGCGGCGGCCTGCTCGTGCGCCTTGCCCACCTGCAGCGTGGCGCGCACGACGTTGGCGTCGAGCGAGCCGTAGAGCGTGCGCAGCGCCGCGCGATCGTACTTCTTGTTCCACCACGACTCCATCGTGTCCACCAGCTGCGCGACGGTCTTGTCGGCGTGGCACAGCGCGCACTCGAGCGGGCGGTCCTTCTCGACGCGCGCCGCGTCGGTGGGCGAGCCGATGCGGTGATAGCGCGTCAGGCGATTCTCGAGCGACATGTTCTTCTTGGGCATGTGACAGCTCAGGCACTGCCCGCCGGCGCCGGCCGGATCGTGGTGCGTGTGCGCGCGCACCGCCTCGGGCGTGGTGTACTGCGGATGGCACTTCTGGCAGATCGCCGAGCCCTTGGCGCCCTCGAGCTCGAGCATGCGCCGCTGGTTGTCGGGCGCGTGCGGATCGTGACAGGTGACGCAGCTCATGCGGCTCGCGCAGCCGCCGAGCAGGAAGTCGCGCCCCTCGCCGGAGTTGATGTTGCTGCCGCCGGGATCGGCGTTGCGCGGCGCGCCCTCCCAGGTCCACGGGTACTTGGTGAACAGCACCTGATGGCAGCGGGCGCAGATGCGGTTGATCTGCTGCGCGCGCAGATCATCCGGCGACGGCGAGGGCGACGCGGCGGGCGCGACCACCTGCAAGAACGCGGCGCGCGGCTCGTAGCTGGGCGTAACACCGACGTGACGCACGTGCTCGCGGCTGCCGCCGTGGCACGACTCGCAGCCGATTCCCACCTCGACCAACTGCGGCTCGTCGAACGACGCGCGCGTGGTCTTCACCGCTTGCGCGAGCACCTCGGCGATCGGGTGCGCGTCGACGGCCGGGCGCCGCTTGCGCAGAAACGCCACCTCGTCGGCGAGCGCGCGCGCCAGCGCAGGCTCGTCGGTGATGCGGAACGACCAGCGGCGCGCGTCGGGCAAGATGGAGTCGACCACCTCGCCTTGATAGGCGGGCGTCGACGGGCCGGCCAGCGCGCCGAGGATGTCCGAGAGATACGGCTCGGTGTTGTGGCAGAAGATGCAGGCGCGCGACCAGATGGCGCCCGCGCGCAAGCCGGGGCGCTCGGGCGTCATGACCGAGTAGCCTTTGTAGCGCCAGGCGCCGGCGTTGATCATGTAGGTGGCGGGCAGCACGTGCTCGTGCGCGCCGGGCGCGGGCGGGCGGCCCGGCTCGTCGGTGATCTCGACGCCCGCGAAGTCTTCTCGGTGGTGCCCGCCGATCACCTTGGTGACGCGATAGACCTGCGTGTCCTTGTCCCGACTAGCGAGGCGCATGTAGCGCTGGCCGTCGTGGCGCTCCATGGTCACGACGTCGTCCTTGAAGCGGAACTGCTCGCCGGCGAACGGCGCGTGCACGACGGTCGCCGCGCCCAGCACGCGCGTCATGTTGTGCATCGGCGCGCGCGACCAATCGGCGTAGATCGCGGCGTGGCACTTCTGGCACGCGGCCGATCCCGCGTAGTCGCCGCGCACGATGTTCGACGCCACCTCGCCCGCGCGCGGCTCGCCGCCGCCCGCTTGCGACGACGAGCTCGAGACGGTGCGCGCCGCCGGCGGATGGCAACCGGCGAGCAGCGCCAGCGCCAACAGCGCGCGCTTCATCAGGCCACCACCGCCGGCTTTCGGGCGCGCCAGTCGTCGACGATGCGCAGCGTGTCGAACGCCAGCTCCGCGGGCAGCGCGTCGAGCGCAAACGCGCGCACCTCGATGGTCTCGAGCGGATTGAGCGGCGTGTCCGCGGTCGGCTCGACCTCGGCCTCGAGCACCGCGCAGATCGAGTGCATGCGCGGATCGCGCGCCGGATCGGAGTACACGCCGACCAGCCGTCCCACGCGTCGCACGCAGTAGCCGGTCTCCTCACGCAGCTCGCGCGCGGCCGTCTCCTCGACGCGCTCGCCCCACTCCGCCATCCCGCCCGGCAGCCCCCAGGTCCCGGTGTCACGCCGCCGCATCAGCACCAACCGCCCATCCCCATCGATCGGCACCACCATCACACCAAACACCGGCCGCCGCAGCACCAGCCGCAAGATCTCGTAGCCTATCGACCAGGCGCCGCGAAACATGCCGCCAAGCATCCCCAACCGTAGCACCGTCCCTAATTCGTTTCGATTTCGCGTTTTAGGAAGATGGCGCCGTCGGTGACGATTTTTTCGCCGGCCTGGAGGCCGCTCAGGACGCGGATCTTGCCGTCGACCTCGGGGCCGACGTCGATCTTGCGGCCGCGGAACACGTTGCCTTCGGTGGCGACGATCACCTTGGTGAGCTCGCCGTCGTTGATCACGGCCTTGGACGGGATCACCACCACCTTCTTGCCGGTCTTGTTCTGCAGATCGACCTTGGCGAACATCTCGGGCTTGAGGCGGTGATCTTTGTTGGGCGCCGAGCAGCGGATCTTCACCGTGCGCGTGTCCTTGTCGACCACGTCGCCGATGTGCGACACCACGCCGGGGAACGCCTCGCCCGGATAGGCGGGCACGTGCAGGCTCACGCCGGCGCCGTCCTGCACCAGGCTCAGGTCCTGCTCATACGCGTCCGCTATCACCCACACCGTCTCCAGGCTAGTGATGGTCATCAGCGGCATCGCGGCATCGGCGCGCACCTCCTGACCGACCAGCACGTTGCGCTCCACCAGCACGCCGTTGATCTGCGCGCGCAGCGCAACGCTCACCGCCGGATCGGAGGCGGAGACGCCGAGCGACTTGAGCTGCGCGGTGGTACGCGCGACGTCGCTCTTCGCCTTCTTGAAGTCGGCCTCGGCCTGCGCGACCTCCTTCTCCGAGATCGCGCCGTCCGCCTGCAGCTTGTGCACGCGCTCGACCGCCTTGGTCTGCACGCTCAGGTCCTGTAGCGCCTTCTGCGCGTCGGCCTGCAGCTGTCCGACGTTGGGCGAGGAGAGCTCGACGAGCGCCTGGCCCGCCCGGACCTTGTCGCCCGGCTTCACCAGCAGCGCGATCACGCGCCCGTCGATCGGCGAGGCCACGCGCTGCGTGTGATCCTCGTCGAAGGTGACCTTGCCGGTCAACGACACCGCGGTGGCCGCATCGCTCTCCGTCACCGGCTCGATCTTGATGAAGTCGAGGTGCGGGCTGCCCGGCTCGATCTTGATGAAGTCCTTGGCGTGCTCGCCGCCGCCACCGCCCGGCGCTTCGGTACCGCCGCCCGACGAGCAGCCGCCCATGATCAGGATCGCACACCACCACACACGCATCACTTCGCTCCTCACTTCGCACCTCTATCAACGGCGCCGACGGCGTGTAGCACGTCGATCACCGCCTGCCGGTAGTCGTGCAGCGCGTGCAGGTATTGCGCGCGCGTTTCGAGATAGGTGCGCTGCGCCTCGAGCAGCTCGAGCAGCGACACCGCACCCGCCTTGTAGGACTTCTCCGCCACGCGCAGCGAGCTGTCGGCGCGGTCGAGCATGCCGCCCTCGAACGCGTCGAGCAGCCGGTCCGAGCGCAGCGCCTTGCGCGCGGCGTCGGCGACCTCGTGCTGCACGACGATCACCAGGCGCTTGGCGTCGTTCTCGGCGCGCCGGATGTCGACCTGCGCGCGTCCGATGTTCGCCTGGTTGCGATCGAAGGTGGGGATCGGCAGCGACAGCGAGAGCGCCAGCGAGTTGGGGTTGTCGCCCGAGACGGTGAACTCCGAGTGCGTGAAGGTGAGCCCGAGCGAGATGTCGGGGAACGCCTCGCGGCGCGCTTGCGCGAGCGTCGATTCGCTGAGCAGCTTGGCGACGCGCGCGGCTTGCACGTCGGGCCGATCGGCGAGCGCCTGATCGATCAGCTTCGCGACCACGTACGGGGTGCGCTTGGCATCGGGCAGCGCCTCGGCCTCGAGCATGGGCAGCTGCGCGGCTTCGCCCAGGCTGAGCAACGCGGCCAGCTTCTGGCGCGCCAGATCGAGCTCCATCTCGGCGTCGATCTCGCCGTTCTGATAGCGCAGCCCCTCGAGCTCGACCTTCTTCAGCTCGGCCTCGGAGATGTCCCCGGCGGCAAAGCGCGCGCGCGACAGCCGCACCGTCTCGTCGTAGCGGGCGCGCGTCTCCTTGGCGAGCGAGTACTCGGACTGCTCGCGCAGCACGTCGGCAAAGGCGGAGCGCACCGCAAAGACGATCTCGCGCAGCGCGTCCTGCACCTGGAGCCTCTTGTGCTCGATCGAGCGATCGGCTGCGCGCAGGCGCGCGTTGCGCTTGGCCCACACGTCGATCACCTCGCTGAGGCCGAGCGAGTGCACCGTCTGACCGAACGCCCCCGGATCGATCACCGTGGGCGGAGTGCCCTGCGGGTTCGCCGGGCCGAGCACCACGTTGCCGAGCGTGTAGCTGAAGATCGGGTTGGGATAGAGCCCCGCCTGCACGCGATCGAGCTGCGCGGTGTCGATGTCGAGCCGCGCGGCGATCGCGTCGTGGTTGCGGGTGAGCGCGATCGCCACCGCCTGATCCATCGAGAGCAGCGGCGACCCGTTCTGGGCCAGTGCGACGCGCGCGACGCACAGCGCGATCGTCATCGACACGACGCGGCTCACGATTCCTCCTCGCCCAACCGGGCGGTGGTCTTGAGGTCGCGGCGACGCTTGCGGCCTTCACCGAACAGCCGATCGGTCAGCTCGTACAGCGTCGGCAAGAGCAGCAGCGTCAAGAGCGTCGAGGACATCAGCCCGCCGATGATGACGATGGCGAACGGCCGCTGCGTGTCGGAGCCGATCGCGTGCGACAGGGCCGCCGGCAGAAGGCCGAGCGAGGCCAGCATGGCGGTCATGAGCACCGGACGGAGCCGCTGCGAGACCGCCCGCAGGATCGCGTCCTGCGCGTCGTCGCCGCCGGTCTCCGCGTGTTTCTGTCGCGCCTGAATGATGTAGGTCACCAAGAGCACTCCGTCCATCACCGCCACGCCGAACAACGTGATGAAGCCGACCGCCGCCGACACCGACAACACCGTGTGCGTGAGATAGAGCGCGAACACGCCGCCGACGGTGGCGAACGGCACGTCGAGCAGCACCACCACCGCCGGAAGCGTGGCGCGGAAGGTCATGAACAAGAGGAAGAAGATCACCAAGACCGAGATCGGCACGATCACCATCAGCCGCTTCATCGCGCGCCGCTGGTTCTCGAACTCGCCGCCCCAAGTGAGGAAATAGCCCTCGGGCAGGTGCACGTCCTTCTTGACGCGGCGCTGCGCCTCCTCGACGAACGAGCCCATGTCGCGCCCCTCGATGTTGCACTTGAGCGCCAGGAAGCGCCCGCCCTGCTCGCGGTTGATCTGGGTGCGGCCGAGATCGACGTGCACGTGCGCCAGCGACGACAGCGGCAAGCGCAGCTTGTCGGTGGGGATCTCCAGGCGGCCAACCGAGAAGGTGTCGCCCGACGACGGGGTGGGCAGCTTGATCCGCACCGGCACCTTGCGCTCGTCTTCCCACATCGAGGTGGCGACGCGGCCGCCGTACGCGGTCTCGATCACGTCCTCCACGTCGCGCACTGCGACGCCGACGCGCGCGGTGGCGTCACGATCGATGTCCGCCACCACGTGCACCGCCGAGCCCGCGCGGTAGACGTCGACGTCGCGCGAGCCGCGCACGTCGGTGAGGATGTTCTTGATCTGCTCGAGCCGCTCCTGCATGAGCGTCAGATCGCTGCCGTAGATCTTGACTACGATCTGCCCGCGGATGCCCGAGATCGACTCCTCGACGCGGTCCTTGATCGGCTGCGAGAAGTTGTAGTCGACGCCCGGCCGCTTCTCGAGCTCCTTGCGCATCTCCTCGACGATCTGCTCCTTGCTGCGGCCGGTGTGCCAGTCCTTCTCGGCCTTCATGATCACGAAGGTCTCGGCCTGGTTGGGTGCCTCGTCGTCGGTGCCGTCCTCGGGGTGGCCCTGCTCGGTGAGCACGTCCTTGACCTCGGGGAACTTGAGCAGCGCCATGCGCGTGTCGTGCAGCACCTGCGCGCCGCGCTCGAGCGACACCGCGCTCGGCTGGGTGACGGTGATGTGGATGTCGCCCTCGTTCATCTCGGGCAGGAACTCCGAGCCGAGCTTGGGCACGATCGCCAGCGCGAGCACCAGGATCGGCAGCGCCGCCAGCGCAGTGTAGGCGGGGTGCTTGAGCGCCCAGCGAAGCGCCGACAGGTAGCGGTCCCGCAGGAAGATCAGGAACGCCGGCTCGGCCTCCTTCACCTTGCGATGCTTGAGCAGGATGGTGGTGAAGGCCGGGACCAGCGTGAGCGTGAACAGCAGCGCGCCGAACAGCGCGAACGCGTAGGTGAGCGCGACCGGCCGGAAGATGCGGCCTTCGACGCGCTCGAGAGTGAAGATCGGCATCATCGCCGCGGCGATGATCGACATGGAGAACAGCGTCGGGCGTACCACCTCCTTGGCGGCGCGCGCCACCACGTTGGGCACCTCTTCGGGCGGCGGTTGCTCCTCGGCCAGGTGGCGGTAGGCGTTCTCGACGAGGATCACCGCGCCGTCGAGCAAGATGCCGAAGTCGATCGCCCCCATGGACAATAGATTGGCAGGAACGCCAGCATAATAGAGGCCGACGAACGCGGTCAAAAGCGCCAGCGGCATGGTCACCGCCACCGCGATCGAGCCGGAAATCGCGCGCAAGAACAGCCACAGCACGACGGCCACCAGCGCGGCGCCCTCCATCATGTTGTGCGAGACGGTCTTGAGCGTGGTGTCGACCAGGCGGGTGCGATCGTAGAAGGGGACGATGCGCATGCCCTTGGGCAGCACGTCCTTGTTGATCTCGTCGACCGCCTCGTGCACCGCCGTGAGCACGTCCTTGGGGTTCTCGCCGCGGCGCAGCAGGATGGTGCCTTCGATCGAGTCGATCGCCTCGTTGCGAGCCACCGCGCCGCGCCGCGGGATGAATCCTTCGACCACGGTCGCGACGTTGCGCACCAGCACCGGCGTACCGTTCTGCACGCGCACCACGATCTTCTCGATGTCGTTCTTGTTGCGCAGATAGCCGCGGCCACGCACCACGAACTCGCTCTCGCCGTGCTGCACGTAGCCGCCCGAGGTGGCGCCGTTGGAGGAGGACACCGCCTCCATCAGGTCCTTGAGCGACAGCCCGTTGTTGCGCAGGCGCAACGGGTCGGCGAGCACGTGATATTCCTTCTGATAGCCGCCGAACGAGACCACGTCCGCGACGCCGGCCACACGCTTGAGCTGCTTCTCGACCACCCAGTCCTGCCAGCCGCGCAGCTCCGACGGCGAGTGGTGATCGCTCTCGAGCGTGTACTGATAGACTTGCCCGACGGGAGTGTCGTTGGGGCCGAGCCCGGGCGTGATGCCCTCGGGCACCTCGGCCTCGGTGAGCCGCTCGGCGACCTGGTGGCGCGCGAAGTAGATGTCCACGCCGTCCTCGAAGGTGACGATCACCTGCGACAGGCCGAACGAGGTGATCGAGCGCTGCACCAGCACGTTGGGCGTGCCGTTGAGCGCGCGCTCGACCGGGATGGTGACCTGCTTCTCGACCTCCTCGGCCGCCTGGCCCGGAAAGAGCGTGATCACCATGACCTGCACGTTGGTGACGTCCGGGAACGCCTCGATCTTGAGCTTCGAAAACGTGTGAATCCCAAACAACACGAACACGACCGACAACACCAGCGTCGCCACCCGGCGCTTCACGGCAAGATCGATCAGGGCTTCCAACATGATTGGCCGCCCCCACCCCAGCAATCGCCGTGCCCCCGATAACAAGCGGACTTAACTATTTAACTTTCTCGAAAACCCAAATGGTTTCGCGGCAAACAAGTTAAAAAGTTAAGTCCGCTTGTTATCGGGGGTGAAAGTTTCTTGTAGGGGGGTGAAAGGAACTTGTAGCGGCTAGTCGAGGTGGTAGTCGGCGATCTTTTTGGCGACGGTGGGGTAGGAGACGCCGAGGAGGCGGGCGACCTGGGTGCGGTTGCCCTGGGTGAAGGCGAGCAGGCGGGCTATATAGGCGCGCTCGAGCGCGTCGAGGGAGGGGGGCTTGCCGTCGGCGCCGAGCTCGATGCCGAAGAACTGCGGCGCGGCGGTGGCGGACGATCCCGACAGCACGATGCACGCGGGATCGATCACGTCGGCGCCGGAGAGGATCACCGCGCGCTCGATCAGGTTCTTGAGCTCGCGCACGTTGCCCGGATAGTCGTACGCGCACAGGATGCGCTCGGTCTCCGGCGCGAACGAGCGCGCGGACTTGCGCATGCGCGCGGCGAACGCGGCGAGAAAATGGCGCGCCAGCGGCATCACGTCGTCGCGCCGATCGCGGAGCGGCGGCATGCGCAGGTGGAACACGTCGAGGCGGTGGTACAGGTCCAGGCGGAACACCCCGCGCTTGACCTCCGCCGCGAGGTCCTTGTTGGTCGCCGCCACCACGCGCACGTTGACCGTCAGATCGCGCACGCCTCCCAGGCGCCGGAAGGTGTGGTCCTCGAGCACCTTGAGCAGCTTGGCCTGCGTGCCCGGCGAGGTCTCGGCCACCTCGTCGAGGAACAGCGTGCCGAGATCAGCCGCTTCAAACAGGCCGCGCTTCTGCCCCTTGGCGTCGGTGAACGCGCCGCGCTCATAGCCGAACAGCTCCGACTCGAGCAGGTTCTCCGGCAGCGACGCGCAGTTGATCTCGACGAACGGCTGCTCCGCGCGCCCCGGCGTGCGTCGATGGATCAGGTTGGCGACCAGCTCCTTGCCAGTGCCCGACTCGCCCTGGATGAGCACGGTGGTGTCGACCGCCTGCGCGACCTTGTCGACCATCTCGATCACCTGGCGCATCGCCGCAGAGGTGCCGGGCTGGAACACGCCGAGCGCGGCCTGCGCGCGTCCCTCGAGCTGGCGTACCTGCGTGCGCAGACGGCGCGCCTCGAGCGCCTTCTTGACGGTGACCAGCAGCTCGGGAAGCTGCAGCGGCTTGGACAGGTAATCGAACGCGCCCACCTTGACCGCCTGCACCGCGCTGGCGAGATCCGCGTACGCGGTAGCCATCACCACCAGCGTGTCGGTGCCGCGCTCCTTGGACTCGCGCACCAGCACCTCGAGCAGCTTGCCGCCGTCGTGGTCGGGCAGGTTCTTGTCGAGGATCACCAGATCGAACGGATCGGCGCGGAACGCGCGCAGCCCGGCCTCGCCCGACGCCGCGGTCGTGACGTCCATGCCCTCCGACGAGAGCGCCTCCTCGGCGACGATGCGAAAGGTCTTCTCGTCGTCGATCACCAGAACGGACGCTTTCATCGGCTCACGCTCATGCTTGGGCTTCCTTCGGCAGGCGCATGCGCAGCAGCGCGCCGCCCAGATCGGCGGCGGTCAACGCCTCGAGCTTGCCGCCGTGCGCCTGGACGTAGCGCAACGAGGTGGGCAGGCCGAGGCCGGTGCCGTTAGGCTTGGTGGTGAAGAACGGCTCGAACAGGTGGCGGCGCGCTTCGTCGGAGAGCCCGGGGCCGTCGTCGGCGACCTCGACCACCGCCTCGCCGTCCTGCGTCGACGCCGAGATGCGCACGTGCTTGCCGGCCTCGACCGCGTTCTTGACCAGGTTCATCACCACGCCCTGGATCTTGTGCCCGTCGCAGGACAGCTCGATCGAGGCCGGCGTGTCGACGGTGACCTTGGCGCCGCGATCGACGATCACGTCGACCAGCAGCTCGACCGCGCGGTGGATCACCAGCGTCAGATCTTCCGGCGCGCGGGCGATCCGCGGCGTGCGCGAGAACGAGAGCAACGAGTCGATCACGTCGCGCAGGCGCGTGATCTCCGACACCACCTGCGGCCGCAGCCGGCCGATGCGCGCCGCGTTGGTCGGATCCTCGATGATCAGATCGACGGCCATGCCCAGCCCGTTGAGCGAGTTCTTCAGCTCGTGCGCGATCGCCGCCGAGGTCTTGCCCATGGCGGCGAAGCGCTCCGCCTCGACGAGCGCTTTCTCCGCCGCGTCGAGCCGGCGGGTCAACAGCGCGGCCAGGAACAGCCCGGTCAGCCCGGCCAGCACGATGCCCACCACCAGGATCCCCACCACCGCCCACGCCTCGCGCCGCAGCTCGCCGTCGAGCGCCGACCACGGCCAGCGGAACACCACCGAGAAGCCAGTCGCCGCCTTGACCGGCGCATAGGCGAACAGCGACTTCTCGCCTTCGGCCTGCCCGCTGAACGTTCCGGTCTCACCGCGCCCGGCCTTCTTGATCACCGTGTCCCAATCGCTCGACGGCGTGGCGCGCACGCGATCCGACGGAAACACCACCCGCCCGGTGTCGTCCACCAGCAGCGCCTCGGTGTGCGGCGGCAGATCGTCGCGCAGCGCCGGCGTGATCAGGTTGGCCTCGTCGAGCGCGATCATGCCGACCAGCGCGCCCTGGAACTGCTTGTGGCGGATGATCGGCGCTACGATCTTGAGCGTGCGTCCGAGCACCGGCTCGTCGGTGACGCGAAAGAACGGCCCGTTGGCGCCGCTCTTGGCGAGCTGGAACCACGCGCGATCGCCGTAGCGCTGCGACTTGTACTGCGGCTGGTTGGGCGTGACCTCGACGCAGGTTCCGTCGGCGGAGATCAGCAGCACCGCGGTGTTGTAGAGGATCGAGTTCTGGTGCGCGCTCGCCAGCAGCTGCGATTCGGGCAGCGGGTTCTTGTCCGCGAGATCGATCTGCGGCAGCTCGGCCAGGCGCGTCAGCTCGAGCACCAGGATGTCGAAGTTGTCATGCAGCGCGAACGCGCGATTCTCGGCGAGCAGCTGGTGCTTGGAGCGCAGCTCGCGGCGGGTGTGCTGCGCCGAGTCGTAGAGCAGGATCGCGCCCGTGGCCCCGATGCACAGGACCAGCAGGCCGGAGAGCACCAGCGAGACTTTGGTGCGTAGGGTCAAAGTGCGTCGGTTTTAGCACATCAAGGCGCTTCGAGCTTCCGCAGCTCCGTGGCGAGAAACTCGGCGCTCTTCAGCTCGCGCCCGTCCTGCCAGCGGATCAGGTACGGCTTGCCGGTCTGCGTGGAGAAGCTGGCCGCGACCACGATGAAGTCGCGCGCCGAGTGGATCACGTCCTTCTTCCACTTCCACTTGTCGCGCATGTGCTTGGCGGCGTCGTGGCAGTCGTAGGTCGAGCCGTTACGCACGAAGGTCGCGCCCTTGAGCTGATCCACCGTGCGGATCAGCGCTTCGATCTTGTCGTCTTCAGAGAGCGGCGCGGCGTGCGCCGACGGCGCGAGGGCGACCAGCGCGAGCCCAACGACCAGCACGACCGCGAGAGTTCGCATACCGGTCGGACGCGCTAGCGAGGCCACATATTCACCCAGATCCAGTACAGCGCGACCACCGGCAGCGCGAGCGCGACCGCCACCAACGCCGCGGCACCGAGCACCGCCAGCCAATCGCCGGCGCTCGACGTGCGCGTCGCGTGCCGCGCCTGCAGGAGCGCGACGTTCTTGTTGTTCGCCTTCCAGACGAAGTCGAACAGATCGCCCGCGATCGGGATCGCGCCGACCAGCCCATCGATGCCCAAGTTAAGCAGCATGCGCGCGATCACGATCGCCGGCAGCCGCTTGCGCAACGCGACCCACACCACGTACAGCCCCGCTCCCGACATCGCCAGATCGCCCACGCCGGGCAATAGAAAGCCGATAACCGGATCGAGATAGCGATCGTCGAGCCAGCGCGCGAGCGTCACGGCGCGCGCCACCTCGCGATCGTCGTCGGGCTTGCCCACGGTTCATCTAATGATAGTGCGAAACCGCCTGCAAATAAGCCCCCTCGACAGCGGCAGGGAATCGGGTATCTTCGCGGCCGTATGGATGACGCCCAGAAAGCCCTGCACGACCAATTGAACGAAGAAGTGCTCAGCGGAATCAACGAAGTGGACATGGCGCTCGAGTCGGGTGAAGACGCCCGCCAGCTCGCGATGGGGCTCAGGGTGGAGGAGCTCTCGAAGCGCTACCGCGATCTGATCGCGTCGCTGGGCGAGCCCAAGGACCGGGACACCGTCGAGCGCGGCCTCGGCCGCCGGTTGACCGACCTGCGCCGCTCGGCCTCGTTCCTGACCCGCCGCATGTCCGGCGCCAAGACCGAAGCGGCCCGCGACGCCGGCTCGATCCCGTTCCTCGAGCAGCGCCAGCCACCCAAGTCGATCGTGCCCCAGCGCGGCGCGCCGAGCAGCAAGCTGTCGGTGGGCTCCGAGCTGGAGTCGTGGTGCGGCAAGTGCAAAGAGATGCGCGAGCACCACATCGTGGCCATGGTCGGCGACGTGCCCAAGCAGGTGATCTGCGTGGTGTGCCACAGCCGCCACGGCTATCGCAACGAGCCTCCCGCGCGCGCGCGCCATGCCGGTGAGAACGGTCCGATGGGCGGCGGCGAGATGATGGGCTCCGGCGCGCGGCGCGGATCGAGCCCCGAAGAGCGCGAGATGCAGAAGCGCCAGGATGCGAAGATGGCGCTCAAGAAGGAGCTGGCGGACGCGGTCGATCCCAAGCCGTTCGATCCCAAGGCGCGCTACAAGGCGGGCGAGATCATCGTGCACCCGGAGCACGGGCGCGGGAAGATCGAGAACGTGCTGAAGTCGAGCTTGCTGGTGCGCTTCGGCGAGGGATTGCGGCCGTTGAATCTGGCGTAGCGGCTAAGTTAGCGCGTCACCGCTCCATCCATACTCCCCACGCCCTCGACATCGACGTAGAAGTGCTCTCCCACGTAGGTGACGGCCCACTTGTGACGCCGCTCCTGGCGCGCCGCGAGCTCGCGCACCAGCTGTCCGTCGACGGTCCACAGGCCGATCTCCGCCGCGCGCTTCCAGCCGGTCAGCTCGGCGACCAGCTCCTCGCGCCGCCGCACGTCGGCGAACAGCACCTGCACGCCGGCGCCGTTGTGGTGCTGCAGCACCTTCTTGACCCGCTCGCCGGTCGCCGACCCGACCTCGATCCAGGTGGTCAACCGCCCGGTCAGATCATGCGTCCATAGATCGGCCGCCTCGGGCGTCGACAGCCCCGGTCCGAAGGCCAACCCCTCCTCCCAGAACAGGCACCACGCGAGCACGCGCAGCGTCAGGTGCTCGAGCGTCTCCGACGGGTGCAGCGCCAGGATCACCGTCTCCGAGCGCTCCACGCCGCGGTCGAGGTTGTTCAAGCTGATGCGATACTCCATGCGCGTCGACGAGAGGGCCATCCGTGTGTATCCTCCGCGCTATGGGTATGTCCGGTCAATACGGCAGGTCGTTCGCGTCGAAGCTGATCCAGGACGGCAAGTACGACGAGGCGGTAGCCGAGTCGACGCGGGCGATCGCCGAGGAGGCCGACGACCCCGAGCACTTCGTCGACCGCGCGACCGCCTACGTGCAGCTCGATCGCAACGTGGAGGCGGCGGAAGACTTCGTGCGCGCACTCACGCTCGACGAGACCGCCGGAATTCTCGAGACCGACATGGTCGACGACGCGTACTTCTCCGCGCTGCTCGCCGCCGCGCGCGAGGAGGCAAAGGGCTCGGTCGAGGCCGGCTGCCGGCGGCTGGCGAGCTATCTCGGGTCGCTGCCCGAGGGACGCCACGTCAAGGACGCGGGCGACTGGACCCGGCGGCTGCGCGGCGAGCTGAAGAGCGAGTTCGTCAAGAACCGCGACGCCTGAGTCGCGAGAGCCCGCGCCGAGCGCGGTGGTTTGGCTACTTCTTACGCGGGCGCTTGGTGTCGGCGCGATCGGCCGCCAGCTTCTCCACGTCGGCGCGCCGGAACAAGCGGCGACCGCTCACGGTCCGCAGCGTCGCCAGGCGACCGCTGTCGCTGAGCGAGCGCACCGAGTCCGACGAGAGGCCGAGGATCCGCGCCGCATCGGACGGCGTCATGAGCTCATCGGGATCTCGGCGGGTCATATTTTTCTTCCCCCCACATCCAGGATGTGGGAGCATAGAAAGCGATGGTGCATTTGAACTTTTGTACATCCGATAGATTTTTAACACAATAGAAATGGTCGGGTTCGACTGTCTCTTGTCCAATATCGCGCAGTCCCTACGTTCGCAATTGTCGTGAAAGCCGCGCCGGCGTCGGAGAGTTTCGGGAGCGCATGATGGCGAGATCGAAGCGGAGCGGAAGCAAGGGGGCACGAGCGCTGAAGGCGACGCCGATCCGCGTCGACGAGCACCTCGATCCGCAGGCGCGACTGGCCGTCAACCTGCCGATCCTGACGCATCGTCAGCTCAAGGCGCGCGCCGCCGAAGAAGGCAGCTCGATTCGCGACTACATCCTCGACATGCTGCGCAAGAACGGCATCGGCTAGCCTACCGGCGGACAGCGTGGCAGACGCATCGCAAAGGTAGTCGTCCCGCCGAGCGAACGCGCCTCGAGCGTGCCACCGTGCGAGAGCACGATCTCGCGCGCGATGTAGAGGCCGAGCCCGAGATGCCCGGTCGCCGACTTCTCGCGCGGTTGGGCGCGGCGGAACGGCTCGAAGATGAACGGGAGCACCTCCGCCGGAATGGGCTCGCCCTGGTTGCTGATCTCGACGATCACCTCCGCTCCATCGCCGTGCGCCTCGACCCGCACGGCCGTTCCCGGGGCGGCGTACTCGAGCGCGTTCCCGGCGAGGTTGGAGAGCGCTTCCGCCAGGCGATCCGTGTCCCAGGTGCCGCTCAGGTCGCCCTCGACCTCCAGCTCGATGATGGTCTCGAACTCCTCGACGACGTTGCGGCAGACTTCGCGCAGATCGGTCGGCCGCGGCTCGATCGGCAGCCCGCCGCCCAGCCGAGCTTGCGTCAGCCCGAGCAGCTGGGTGATCATCTGGGTCATCCGTTGGCTCGAGCGGATGATGCGCGCGACCGTCTCGGCGTCTTGAGCGTTGAGGCGGTCGCGCCGGAGCAACAGGGCAGCGGACGTGACGACCGACGAGAGCGGGTTACGCAGGTCGTGCCCGAGGATGCCGATGAACAGCTCCCGAAACTCCGCCATCTCGCGTTCTTTAGTCAGTGAATCGCCCAGCTGATTCTCGGCTTGCTTCCGCTCGGTGATGTCGTGGAAGCAATTGATCGCGGACGTGATCTCTCCGCGTTGGTTCTTCAGCGGGCGGATGTTCACCACCACGGTGACCCGCGTGCCGTCGGGCCGCTCGATGAGCACCTCCGCGTTGCGCACCTCGGAGAGCTTGCCGTTCAGCACCTCGGCCATCGGACACTGCTCGTGGGGCATGAACCGGCCATCCGGAAGGAACATCTTGAGCGAGCCACAGAACCGCTCGTCGGCGTCCCCCAGGACCGGCTCGCGGCCCCACAGCTCCGCGGCGTGGCGGTTGAATTTCTGGATCACGCCCGAGGAATCGCAGGAATAGACGGCCACCGGACACAGGTCGAACAGGGTGCGATAGCGTTCCTCGCTCTCCTGCGCCCGAATCGCGACGCTGACCATCTGCTGGTTCGCTTCGCGCTGATCGGCGATCATCGTTTGCTTCGCGATCAGATCGACGCTCGCGTCGTGCTCCTGTTTGGTCATCATTTTTCCCTCTCGCCGCTTGGTCGCCCGGTGAGCAGGCCTTCGTACCCTCGCAGCACCCCGCCAACGACGATCCCGCCGTCCGACGAGATCTCGTACTCTCTCAGATCTTTGGAGTGCTGGCTGGAGCGCACCTTGACGACCGCCAGCGCGCGCTTGAGCTGCCCGTCGATCTCGAGATAGCGCTGGATGATGATCGCGTCGGTGAGAAACGCGACGCCCTGCGGGCTGAATCGCAGATCGGTGAAGGAGTCCGCCAGCTCGACCGTCGCCATGACCGTGACGCCGAGGCCGGTTAGCGCTCCCATCATTCGATACAGCGATTCACGGAAATCCTCGCGGAACGTGGGCGCGAGCGCCAGCTCCAAGCCGGACAGCGAATCGATCACCGCCCGTTTCGCGCCGAGCCGACGCACGGCATTCTGGATCTCCAAGAGGGTCTCGTCGATCGAGAGATCGAGCGGGCGCAGATAGATGACTTCGAGCTTCTTCTCGCCGACCAGCTTCTCGAATTCCTCCCCGCGCGGCGTGGTCTGCAGATAGTCGTTGGGGCGCTTCTCGAAGATGGCGACGATCCCCTTCTCGCCGCGCTCGACTCCCTCGATGATGAACTGATTGGAGAGCACCGTCTTGCCCGAGCCGGAAGGACCGGCGATCAGCACCGAGTACCCGCCCGGGATGCCGCCTCCCATCAACTCGTCGAGGGCCGGCACTCCGGTCGAGAGGCGATGTTTGAGGGGGTGCTCGGTGATGACCTCCGCCGGCTTGAGGAGTCGCGGAAACACGCTGTAGCCGGTATCCGCAATGCGGGCCGTGTGCAACCCGGGGATCTGCCCCTGGCCGCGCATCTTCATCACGTGCAACTTGCGCACGACCGAGTTGCGATCGATGGCCTGGTAGAGCCACAGCAGCCCGTCGGCCACCGTGAACACCGCGCTGTCGTGCTCGCCGTCCGAATACTCGCCGATGAGGAAGGTGGTGGCCTCGCAGCTGGTGAGCGTGAGCGCGAGGCGCTGCATGAAGTTGGTCAGCTCCAACTCGCCGCCCGGCCCGGAGGCGAGCGCGCTTCGCGCCATGGCTCGAAAGGAGTCCACCACGACGATCTGCGGATTCGACCTCTCGAGCTCCTGCTCGATGGCCTCCAGCACCTTCGCCATCCCGCCATCGAGCGCCTGCTGGCCGAGGTAGACGAACCGAACCGAGCCATCGCCTACCCTGGCAGCGTCGAAGAACTCGTACTGTTGCTGATAGCGGAGCATCTTGATCGGCGGCTCGCCGATGATGCTGAAGTACACGGCCTTCCGCTCGGGGCTGGCGTTCGCGAACATGATCTGATGCGCCATGGTCGTCTTGCCGCTACCAGGGCCGCCGGCGATCAGATTGAAGGAAAACTCCGGAACCCCGCCGCCCAAGACCTCGTCGAGGCCCGGCACCCCGGATGGCAGCTTGCGAATCAGCACGCGGTCGCTCATTTCTCGTTCTCCGTGCGCGCCAGCTCTTCGATCGTCGGCCACGCCGTTCGTAGTACCTGGGTCGTGAGCCGCTCTCCGATGAAGACCGTGATGAGCGCAAAGAAGGTTGCAAAAAGCGCCGCGGCGGACTCCGCGGCGACGGTGGGATCTTGCGACCGCAAGCAGTCGCGCAGCCTGGTCGAGTCCTCGACGACGGCGACGGACAGGCAAGCGAACTCGCCCTGCGCCAGCTTTGCGCTGCGGGCGAGCAGCGCCTGGACCCCGGCGGCGCCCACCAGCGGAGCCAGGTGCGCATGGAGCTTGTCGTAGACCCGGCCCGCGGCCTGGGCGCACTCCTCTACGCTTCCAGCCGCGCCCTCGTGCGCCAGCAATCGCCTGGCCCTGTCCATCTGCTCTGGGCTTGGGTTGTTCACATTGGGCCGCGACCAGACTGACACGCCCGTTCCCTTGTGACAATGTGCAACGTGTAATGTGACAATGTGCAATGTGACAATGCGCCAGGACACGAGGCGCGCAAGCGTTGCACGCCTCGCCTCTCGGTAGCCATCGGGCGACCAGGCTAGTCGAGGCCTCGCAGCAGGCGCGCGATCGCGGCGTCGACGAAGGTGCGGTCGACCTGGAGCCTCCCGGCGACCTCCTCGAGCAGGTCATGCTGCTGATCCGACGGCTGATCTTTCGAGAGCGCGACCGAGACCACATCCTCGACGATCTTCTGGCGCCGGACCGCCGACAGGCCGACCTTGAGCGGCTCGGACAGCTCGTCCAGGCAGTCGATCGGCTCGTCGCCGCGCATCACCTGGCACGCGAGCTCGATGAAGCGCTGCGCCTCCTTCAGGCGCGGCGAGCGCCGGTGGAGGAAGGTGGGGTTCATGAGCTCGATGACCTCGGCCACCTGTCGCTCGAGCTGGGCTTCCGAGAGCAGCGCCCTGGAGGACGGCTTGCGGGTGAGCTCGTGGTAGCGTCGCGACTGCGAGAACAGGCCGAGCGCGCGCATCCTGAGCGGACTGTAGGGGTGGGTCGAGAACCAGTCCTCCTCGAAGCTCTCCATCGTCTCGGCCTCGAGCACGGTGTACTGCGCCGCCGCCTCCGGCAGGTGCTGCAGAAAGCGCGGATCGCACAGCCCCGAGGTCATCTTGAACAGCGCGCGGATCGCGGTGTCGAAGTCGCCGCACGCGAGCATGCCCAGCCGATCCGCCGACAGCTCGGCGTACCGCAGCCAGGCGAAGAAGCGCATCTTGTGGATGGGCGCCAGCCGCTGGTCGCCGCGGATGAACTCGGCGTTGAGCTCGAGGTGGTTGGAGAGCGCGTGACCGAGCTCGTGGCCGATCACGAAGCGCAGCTCGCCATCGGTCAGCCGCTCGAGCGTGCCGTTGGCAAACGCGAGCGTGAGCCGCCGGCGGTCTGGCGGCAGCGCGAACGCCTTGATGTCGGGATCCTGAAAGCAGAACACGTCGATCTGCTTGGCATCGAGGCCGAGCGCGCCGGCCGACTCGGCGATCAGCCGGTACAAGCCGGGCGCCATGCGCGGTGTGATCCGCGAGGTGCGCTCGAGAAGCTGGCGGCGCAGCCGCTTGGGCGGCGGGTCGGCGCTGACAAACGACCTCTGCACCTCGGCAAAGTCGGGATCGGAGAGCAAGGCCTCGCGCATCGTCTGGTCGGCTTCGAAGAGGACCGACGGAAGGTCGAGAGACGAGGTGGATTTCGGCACTGCCATATCAAATATATCGGCAGCGGGCGGGAGATTTCCAGCGTTGAGCCAGGTTCTGGCATCATGGGAAGATGAACGAAGCTTCCGGCTCGGGAAAGACGTGCATGATCACCGGCGCCTCGACCGGCATCGGCAAGGTGACCGCGGTCGCGCTGGCCGAGCGTGGGTTCGAGCTGACCCTGGTGTGCCGCGATCCGCAGAAGGCCGAGGCCGCGGTCGCGGAGATCCTCGCCAAGACGCCCGGCGCCAAGGTCGAGGTGATGCTGGCCGATCTATCGTCGCAGGAGTCGATCCGCAAGTTGGCGGCCGACTTCAAGGCGCGCCACGCGCGGCTCGACGTGCTGGTCAACAACGCCGGCGCGATCCTCATGGAGCGGCGCACCACCGTCGACGGGATCGAGGCCACCTTCGCCACCAACCACCTCGGCTACTTCCTGCTCACCAACCTCCTGCTCGAGCTGCTCCAGGCTTCGGCGCCGGCGCGCATCGTCAACGTCTCGTCGGCTGGCCACAAGGGCGGCAAGCTCGACTTCGACGATCTGAACCACGACAAGGGCTACGCCGGCATCCGCGTCTACTGCGACTCCAAGCTCGCCAACCTGTACTTCACCTACGAGCTGGCGCGCCGGCTCGAGGGCACGGGCGTGACCGTCAACAGCCTGCACCCCGGAGTGGTGGCGTCCAACTTCGGCCAGGGCGACGGGTCGCGCTGGTTCCGCGTGCTCATGAAGCTCGGCAAGCCGTTTCTGCGCAGCGTCGACAAGGGCGCGCGCACGTCGATCTACCTGGCCTCGTCGCCCGAGGTGGAAGGCGTGAGCGGAAAATATTTCATCGATTGCAAGCCGCGCCAGTCGTCGCGCCGCTCGCAGGATCCGGAGATCGCGCGGCAGCTGTGGCAAGTGAGCGAAAAGCTGACCGGCCTGCCCGCGTCGCCGTAATCGGCCCCTTAATCGCGCGCGTGCCGGGCGATGGTGGTGAGGATCTTGTAGCCGGCGCCGATCACGCCCTTGAGCGTGCCCGAGATCTTCGACTTGCCGCCGCGCCGCCGCCGCCAGCTCACCGGCACTTCGACGATGCGCAGGCCGCGCCGGATCGCCTTGACCTGCATCTCGGCGGTCCAGCCCCAGTCGAGGTCCGTCATCTGCAGCCGCTCGAGCGCTTCGAAGCGGATCGCGCGAAAGGGGCCGAGGTCGGTGTGCCGCACGCCGTAGAGCAGGCGGATCATGCGCGTTGCGACCAGGTTGCCGGCGCGCGCCTGCGGCGTGAGCGCGCCCGGCTCGACGCGGCCCGGCTCGAGCACGCGCGAGCCGAGCACCAGATCGGCCTGGCCGCGTTCGAGCGGTAGGATCAGCTCGGCGAGCTCGGCCGGATCGTCGGCGCCGTCGGCATCGAGGAACACCAACGCGTCGGGCCGCGGCGCCGAGGCCCGGCACTCGGCGATCCCGCGCAGGCAGGCCGCGCCGTAGCCGCGGTGCGGCTCGTCCACCACGATCGCACCGCCCGCGCGCGCCACCTCACGCGTGCGATCGCGCGAGCCGTTGTCGACCACCACCACGTTCCTGACGCAGGTGCGCGCGAGCTCGACCAGCACGCCGGGAAGCGCCTGCTCCTCGTCGAGCGCGGGGAGGATCGCGTCGATGATCACGTCATCTCTTGTACGACATTGCAGGACAACTTTGCGGGGGTTTGCGCGTATTCTGTAGTATGGCGTCGTCATCGCAACCCACTCTGCGCTCCGCGCAGGGGCCCAGTAATCCGCCGACCCGCACGCCGCGCCGGGCACTGGTCACCGCGGTGGTGCTGATCCTGGTGTTCCAGCGGCTGGTGCCGTTCGGCCGCGAGATCCTCTATCCGTTCACGCTGCTGGCGACCTGGGTGCACGAGATGGGGCACGGGCTCACCGCGCTGATCCTGGGCGGGCACTTCGTCAAGCTGGAGATCTTCGGCGACGGCTCCGGCCTGGCGCACACCGCGGTCTCGGTCGGCTGGCGCGACGCGCTGGTGGCGATGGGCGGCCTGCTCGCGCCGCCGGTAGCCGGCGCGTCGATCCTGGCGTTCGCGCACGGCGGCCGGCGCGCGCGCGGCCTGCTCGCGTTCCTCGCCGGCGCGCTGGTGATCTCGGTGGCGATCTGGGTGCGCTCGCCGGCGGGCGTGATCGCCATGCCGCTGCTTGCGCTCGGGTTCGGCTACATGGCCTGGCGCTCGACGCCCGATCGCCGCCTCCTGCTCGCGCAGGGCATCGGCGTGCTGCTCGCGCTCGACACGGTGACGCGCATCGACTACCTGTTCAGCGCCTCGGCGGAGGTGGACGGCGCGCGGCGCTCCTCGGACATCTCGCGCGTAGCCGAAGCGCTCGGCGGCCACTACCTGTTGTGGGGCTGCCTGCTCGCGCTGATCTCGCTCGGCCTGTGCGCCCTCGGCGTGTGGCGCGCCTGGCGCCAGCCCACCGCTACTCCTCGCCGCGGCTGATCCACTTGGGGACCGAGGGGGGCTGGTAGGTGGCGAAGCGGTCGAGGAGCGCGTCGGGGGAGGTGTCGTGCAGGAGCATCGCGCGATGCTCGGGGCGCAGGAGCTGGGCGCGCACGCCGTTGTCGAGCATCGCCACCAGCGGCTGGTAGTAGCCGTCGACGTCGAGGAGACCGCACGGCTTCCCGTGCAGGCCGAGCTGCGCCCAGGTGAGCGTCTCGAACAGCTCGTCGAAGGTGCCGAACCCGCCCGGCAGCGCGATGAACGCGCCCGCGTGATCGTGCATGAGCTGCTTGCGCTCGTGCATGGTGGCGACCACGTGCAGCTCGGTGAGCCCGCGATGCGCCAGCTCGCGATCGACCATCGGCTGTGGGATCACGCCGATCACGCGCCCGCCGGCGTGCAGCACCGCGTCGGCTACAGCGCCCATCAGCCCGACGCTGCCGCCGCCGTACACCAGCCCGTGGCCGCGCCGCACCAGCGCCGCCCCGAGCTCGCGGGCCGCGGCGGCGTACACCGGCGACGCGCCCCAGCTCGACGCGCAATAGACGCAGACGTTAATAACAGTTCTCCGTGACGATCTGCGCGCTGAACGCGTTGGTCTGCGGATCGCCGTAGTACTGCACGAAGTAGAGCGCGTCGCTCTCCTTGTAGTAGCCGTGGCCGCGCCAGCCGCCGGCGTTGACGTCCGGATCGACGCGCGGCGCGGCCAACAGCGGCATGCCGCTCGCGTCGAGGAACTGCCACACCACGTTGGGCACGCTCGCCGCCGGCTGGTAGTCGTCCCACAGCACCCACACGTTCTGGCCGTGCGCGACCGCGTGCGGGTTCTGCGACGGATCGGGCGTGCTCGAGAGCTGCTGCGTGTTGGTGACGCCGCTTCCGTCGAGGCGCGCGCAGAAGATCTCCTGGTTGCTGGCGGTCACCAGCTGCTCGTAGCACACCACCACGCCGCCGGTGTCTTGCGCGGCGACCGTCGGATACGAGCCGCGCATGCCCGCCGCCGAGAGCATGAGATCGTCGCTGTTGCGGGTGAAGTCGGCGGCGAAGCGCGCGTAGTAGATCGCCGGCGTGCCCGGCCGCGTGTCGGTCCAGGCCACAGCGTATTCGCAGCCGGTCCACACCAGCGCCGGCTGGATCGAGTTGATGCCACCCTGCGGCAACTTGGTCGGCCCGGCGACCACAAGGCCGTCGATGCTCACGCGCAGCCAATACACCTGATACATGTCGCTGTTGGCGCCGGAGAGCACCATGCCGAACTCCGAGCCGTTCCACGCCACCGAGAACGCGTCGGTGGTGCCGCTGAGGATGGTCGCCGGCACCTGGTTGAGGAGCATGCCGGTGTCGTCGAGGCGCTGCATGTAGATGGTGTCGGCCTGGCGCCAGAACAGCGTGAGCTGGTCGTTCACGCGCAACAGCACCGGGTCGACGCCGCCGTCGACGAGCAGCTTGGTGTTGCCGACCGCGCCCTTGACGTCGATCAGCGCGAAGTACAGCTTGCCGGGCGCGGCCGCGGTCGAGCCGGCGACCTCCCACACCGCCGCGGTCTCGAGCCCGGCCGGCGCCAGGCTGGAGCCGTGTGAGTAGGAGCTGGCGTCGCCGAGCGGCTCGAAGCCGCGCGCCTTGGTCATCGAGCACGCCACAAGGCCGGCGGGCGGATCGCCGCACCCTCCTCCGTCCCCCGCGCCGCCGTCGCCGTTGCCGAGCTGACGGAAGCCGCAGCCGGCTGCCGAAACGGCGACTCCCAGCGCGACCCACGCGATGCGGCGCGCCGATCTCATCGTCCCATCATCGCCGAAGCGACTGCCGTCGGCAACCCGTTCCCCTATGCATTGACATACATGGCTCCGCGGCCATACGCTCGACGACGTGGCCCGTCTCGTCGCAGCGCTCGTGCTCGTCGTCGCGGTGCACGCGCACGCCGAGAAGCGCAACCCGGTCGAGAAGCTGGCCTCCGACGCCGCGCAGGCCTACCACGCGGGCGAGTACCAGCGCGCCGTGGAGCTGCTCGAGCGCGCGTTCAAGATGCAGCCGGTCACGGCGCTGCTCTACAACCTGGCCAAGGCCTACGACCGGCTGGGCGACAGCGAGAAGGCGGCCGACGCGTTTGCCAAGTACGCCGCGGCCGAGGACGCCGATCCCAAGCTGAAGGCCAAGGCCGAGGCGCGCCTGGCGGTGCTGATGGTGCCGCAGCACAAGGCGCCGCCCAAGAACGAGCCGCCGCCCCGCAACGAGCCGCCCAGGAACGAGCCGCCGGCGCACGTCGAGGCACCCGCCAAGGTCGAGCCGCCGCCCGTCGATCCGGTGGCCGAGCGGCAGCACGCGGTCGATCGCACGCGGCGTCGCGATCGCGTGATCGCGCTGAGCCTGGGGCTGGTGGGCGTGGCCGCGCTGTCGACGGCGCTCGGCCTGTCGCTGAACGCGCTGTCGCTGCACGGTGATTTCTCCGCGAGCGCGAGCGAGGTCGACAAGCGCCAGCTGCGCGACGCGGCGCAGGCCCAGGCGCTGGGCGCCGATCTGCTGTACGCGGTGGGCGCGGCGGCCGTCGGGGTGACCGCCTACTTCCTCTATCGCGGCTTTCATCGGACGGGGACGGGGACGGGCGCCGAGACGACGTCCCACGTCGCGCTTGGGCCGTGGCTCGCGCCGGGCGGCGGCGGGCTGGTGGCGGGGGGACGGTTTTGAGGTTGCTGCTGTGCGCGTGCGTGCTGTGGGGCGGCTGCTCGGTCGCGCTCAACTTCGACGAGTGCACCAAGGACCCCGACTGCGCGGGGCACCAGGTCGACGGAGGCAGCCAGTTCTATTGCACCAGCGATCACCTGTGCGTCGGCGCGCTCCCCGAGGAGCGGCTGTGCACCGCGGGATTGGTGGGCGCCAAGCCGGACGGCACGACGGTGATGGTGGCCGGGCTGTTCCGACTGAGCGGCGCCGCGGGGGACAAGGACACCGAGATGGCCAACGCGGCCATGCTGGCGATCAACGAGGTGAACACCGTCGGGCAAAAGCCCATCGGCATGGTGTTGTGCGACACCGCCGGCGACGGCGTGCCCGAGCGCGCGATCCAGAGGGCGATCACGCAGTACCACATCGTCGGCGCGGTCGGCCCGACCACCAGCGGCGACACCAAGGCGGTGATCGATCTGGCCAAGGCCAACGACATTCTCTTGATCTCCCCGTCGGCGACCTCTCCCACGCTCACCAACGCCGACGACAACGGCCTTCTGTGGCGCACCGCCGCGAGCGACAACCTGCAGTCGAAGGTGTTGGCGCAGATCATCATGATCCCGCCGTCGCCGTCGCCGGTGCCACGCGTCAACATCGCCTACGCCGATTCGGCCTACGGCCTCGGCCTCGACGGCGCGTTCATCGACTCGTGGACCAAGGCCTCGGGCACAGCGCCGGTCTCGACGGTGAAGTACGAAGAAGGCTCCGACCCGGCGGTCACGGTCGGCAAGCTGGCCGACGATACGCCAGACTACTCGGTGATCGTCGCCGACACCGACGCGCAGGTGCTGGTGGCCGCGCTCTCGGGCGGCGGGCCCAACCTGGCCGCGACCAAGTTTCTTTTCACCGACGGCGCCAAGGGCTCGGACCTGCTGCTCAACCCGGACCCGAGCGTGCTGGCGCGGGTGAGCGGCACCGGGCCGGCGACGCCGACGGGCGTGGTGTACGAATCGTTCGCCAGCACCTACAAGAATCAGTTCGGCACCGATCCCGCCGACACCGCGTTCGTCGCCAACGCCTACGACGCGACCTACGCGCTGTCGCTCTGCATCGCCGGGCTCGCCGGCGGCGTGCAGCCGACCGGCTCGGCGCTGGCCGCGGTGCTGCAGCGCATGAGCGCCAGCGGACAGTTGATCGTCAACGTGGGCCCGAACGGCTTCACCACCGGCGCCAGCGCGCTCGCCGCGGGCGGCACCATCGATCTCGAGGGCACGTCGAGCCACCTGAGCTGGGACAACGCCACCGGCGACCTCACCACCGCGCCGATCGAGGTGTGGACCATCGACCTGACCAACCCCGCCAAGCCGACCTTCAAGACGGTCATGGTGGTCACGCCGTAAGCGCCATTCCTTTGTTGCGGGTCTGCTAGACTTCGAGCCGGTGCCGGCGTTTCAGCCCCAGCGCTTCGGGAACTACATCCTCACGGCGCACCTCGGGCGCGGAGGCATGGCCGATGTGTATCGCGCGCAGCGCACCGGCGCGGCCGGCTTCGAGCGCACCGCGGTGGTCAAGCGCATCCTGCAGCCGTACAACGACGATCCGAACTTCGTCGCGATGTTCATCAACGAGGCCAAGATCGCGGCGCAGCTCACGCACCCCAACATCGCGCACGTGTACGAGCTCGGCGAGGTCGACGGCGAGTACTTCATGGCGATGGAGTACGTCAAGGGCAAGGACCTGCTCCACGTGCTGCGCTACCTGGCCAAGCAGAATCCGGATCGGCGCCACCTGCCGCCCGAGGTGGCGGCGTTCGTGGCGCGCGAGACCTGTCGCGGGCTGGCGCACGCGCACGACCACACCGACGATCGCGGCGCCGCGCAGCCGATCGTGCACCGCGACGTTTCGCCGCAGAACATCATGATCGGCTACGACGGCCAGGTGAAGCTGGTCGACTTCGGCATCGCCAAGGCGATGTTCGTGGTGCGCGAGGAGACGGCCTCGGGGACGCTCAAGGGCAAGATCGCGTACATGTCGCCCGAGCAGGTGAGCGGCGGCTCGCCGGGGCCCGAGTCGGATGTGTTCTCGGCGGGTGTGGTGCTGTACGAGATGCTGATCGGGCGGCGGCTGTTCAAGGGGCAGAACGATTTCGACACGCTGACGCGCGTCAAGTCGATGGCCATCCCGCCGCCGTCGCGCGTCGCCTCGTGGGTGCCGCCCGACCTCGACAAGGTGGTGATGCACGCGCTCGAGCGCGAGCGGTCGAACCGTTACAAGCGCGCCGCATCGATGGCGCGCGATCTCGACGAGTACCTGCAGACCGCGCGCTTCTCGATCGAGCACATGGCGGAGTGGATGAGCAGCACCTTCCCGCCGCAGGCGCGCGAGGAGGTGCCCGACGGGATGTCCGCGCCGCGCACGCCGTCGTCGAGCTCGCGGTCCCACTCGGCGGCGCTGATCGCCAAGGGCGCGACCAGCCCGGGCACGCCGAGCGCGCTCGAGCGTTCGGGATCGCGCTCGGGCGGCAGCCGGTTCCGCGGCGGGCGGCGCGTGGTGATGATCGCGGTGGGGCTCACGCTGGCGGTGGGCGCGGTCGGTGCGCTGGTCGCGGTGGGTCCGCTGTCGCGACGCTCGGCGGCGAATTCCGACAAGACGGTGAGCGTCACGCCGTCGCCAGAGCTCGAGGCGCCCGATCTCGGCTCGGCCGCGCAAGCCGCGATCGCGCCGCTGCCGGAGAAGCCCGCGCCCGAGCTCCCCGAGCACGCGCCGCCGGCAGCGACGCACCATTCGTCGAGCAAGACGCACGTCGCCACGCCGCCGGGCCCGAAGAGCACCCGGCCGAAGATCGAGCCCTTCGAGGACGGCGAGCAGGCGAAACCGAAGATCGAGACCTTCGAGGATTAGCAGAGGACGGGCAGCGGAAGAGCCGGTACTCTTCTGGCGTTCATGGCCAAAAGACGAAAACTGAGGGCCTTCCTCCTGGTCACCTGCCTGGTACTGGCGGCGACCACGCTGGTGCTGCGCGCGACCGTGTTCGGGCTGTCGGTCACCAAGACCGATCCGGTGCGCTACGACGGCACGCGCGCGATGGCCGATCGGCTCAAGGAGCTCGCGCTCGGCGTCGATCCCAACCGGGTGTACAGCGAGCAGGTGCCGATCTACGCCCCGCTGGCGCGCTACTTCACCGAGATCAAGGACCCGCCCGACGATCGGAGCCGCGTGCTGCTCGAGGCCAGGGCGGCCGAAAAAGCGCTCCAGAAGGGTGAGTCGCAGGGCGCGGTGGACGGCTTTCTGCGCGTGCGCGAGGCGGCGAGCGCGCACCCGGAGCTGTTCGACGCGACGTTCCAGCATGCGCTGCAGCGCCAGCTGGCGATCGCCTGGTTGCGCCTCGGCGAGCAGCAGAACTGCATCGCGATGCACAACGGCGACTCGTGCCTGTTCCCGCTCGCCGGCGCGGGCGTGCACAAGCTTCAGGACGGCGCGCGCAACGCGATGAAGGAGTACCTCGCGCTGCTGGAGAAATTCCCCGACGACCTCAACGCGCGCTGGCTCCTCAACGTCACGTACATGACGTCCGGCGAGTACCCCGACAAGGTCCCGCCAAGGTGGCTGATCCCGCCCAGCGCCTTCGCTTCCGAGCACGACCTGCCGCGCTTTCCGCAGGTCGCGGGCAAGGTCGGGCTCGATCTCGAGGGGGCCGCGGGCGGGGTCATCCTCGACGACTTCGACGGCGACGGTCACCTCGACGTGGTGGTCTCACGCATGATGCTGTCCGATCACGGTCAGATTCACTTCTTCCACAACAACGCCGACGGGACCTTCACCGACCGCACCAAGGACGCGGGGCTCGAGGGGATCACCGGCGGGCTCAACATCGTCCAGACCGACTACGACAACGACGGCGCGCTGGACATCCTCATCCCGCGCGGCGCGTGGGCCGGCCCGTGGGGCAACCTGCCGATGTCGCTCTTGCACAACGACGGCCATGGCCACTTCACCGACGTCACGGTGGCCGCCGGGCTGCTCGCGTTCCATCCCACGCAAGCGGTGGTGTGGGCCGACTTCGACAACGACGGCTTCGTCGACCTGTTCGTCGGCCGCGAGACCTTCACGCTCGGCGGGCTGTGGAGCTACCTGACGCTCGCCACCGACGCGCAGCACGACCATCCCCCGGGCGTGCCCAGCTTCAAGCGCCACCCGTGTGCGCTCTACCACAACAACGGCAACGGCACGTTCACCGACGTGGCCGCGCAGGCGGGCGTCGACCTGGTCGGCTACTTCAAGGGCGTGGTCGCGGGCGACTTCGACAACGACGGCAAGATGGACCTCTACCTGTCGAACCTGATGGAGGCCAACGTCATGCTTCACAATGACGGCGACCTGCGCTTCTCCAACGTCACCAAGAAGGCCGGCGTGGGCGCGCCGATCTTCAGCTTCCCGACCTGGGTGTGGGACTACGACAACGATGGCTGGGAGGACCTGTTCGTCGGCGACTCGCCCTCGAACCTCGGCGTGTACGAAGGCGCGGGCCTCACCGCCGCGTCCTACCTGGGGCAGAAGCCGCCGTCGGTGCCCAAGGCCACCTCGGTCCTCTACCACAACAACCACGACGGCACCTTCAGCGACGTGAGCGCGCTGGTCGGGCTCGACAAGATCCTGCAGCCGATGGGCTGCAACTACGGCGACCTCGACAACGACGGCTGGCTCGACTTCTATCTCGGCACCGGCAACCCGAGCTACGAGGTGATCGTGCCCAACCGCATGTTCCGCAACGCCGAGGGCAAGCGCTTTCAGGACGTGACCACCGCCGGCGGCTTCGGCCACCTGCAGAAGGGCCATGGCATCGCGTTCGGCGATCTCGACGAGGACGGCGATCAGGACATCTACGCGGTCATGGGCGGCGCGTTCACCGGCGACGTCGCGCGCAACGCGCTGTTCGAGAATCCGGGGAACGCAAACCACTGGATCAAGCTGCAGCTCGAAGGCACCAAGACCAACCGCGCGGCCATCGGCGCGCGCATCCAGCTCACGGTCGAGACCGGGAGCGGCACGCGCGAGATCTTCTCGACGGTGTCGAGCGGATCGAGCTTCGGCAGCTCGCCCTTCCGGCGCGAGCTCGGCCTCGGACGCGCGACCGCGGTCCGCGCCGTCCAGGTCACCTGGCCGACCACCGGCAAGACGCAGCGCTTTGCAAACGTGGCGATGGATCGTTTCTATCGCTTGCGTGAAGGCGCCGACCAGCTCGAGCCGCTGCCGCTCACGCCGTTCAAGCTCGGCGGGTTGTAGATCTTGCCTTCCGTTTGATGGAGCCGCCGGCGACAAAGCGACTGTGGCCCGTGCGCGTGGGGCTGGCCGCGCTCTTGGCCCTGTACCTCGGCTACTCGTCGTTCGGCATCGCGCATCCGGTCTTGTGGGGCCACATGGGCCATCACGAGGCCGAGTACATGATGCGTGTGCGCACCACGTTCCGGCAGCACCTGGTCACGCCGGCGACCCACGCCGGGTACGACGTGCCGCCGTGGAACGACTATTACTTCCACCACCCGATCGGCTACCACCACGTGCTCGGCGCATGGACGCTGCTGCTCGGCGATCATCTGTGGACGCCGACCACGCTGCCGGTGGCGACCGGCCTGTTGTTGATCTGGGCGCTGTTCGCGCTGGTGCGCAGGTGGTGGTCGCGCGAGGCGGCGCTGCTCGCGGTCGCGGTATGGGTCGGGCTGCCGATCGTGTGGTCGTTCAGCATCCTCACCGACGCGATGTTCCCGGCGATGGCGTGCTCGCTGCTCACCTGCCACGCGTATCTCTCGTACACGGAGCAGCCGTCGCGCCGGTGGCTCCTGATCGCGCTGGCGGCGCAATTCGTCGGCGGGATGCTGTTCTGGGAGGCGTACCTGCAGGCGTTCCTGCACGGCTGCATGGTGCTCGGCTGGGGCAAGAAGACCGGCCGCTGGCGCGCGGCGTGGATCTGGTTCGGCGCGACCGCGGCGATGGGCGTCTCGACGATGGCGTTCCACTTCGTCTTTCTGTGGAAGCAGGGCATGTGGGCCGACTTCTTCTCGTCGTTTCAGATGCGCCACAACGCGTCGGCCGCGTTCATCTTCGAGCGCCATTCGCTGTGGCTGCAGATCTTGTACGGCTGGCCGCTGGTGGCGCTCGGCTTCGTGTGGCTGGGCCTGTTCGCCTTCCGGCTGCTCACCGGGCGCGCGCGCAAACGCGATCAGGCGGTGCTGACCTTTTTCGCCATCAACGTGCTGTACATCTGCGCGTTCGCCGAGGGCTCGTCGCTGCACCTGTATCGCGTGTTCTGGTTCTCCTCGTTCCTGACGCTCGCGGTGGTCGATCTGGCGGGCGATCTACGCCGCTTGCTGGCGCGCTTCGGGCGGCCGATCGCGCTGGCGGCGGTGAGCGGCGCGCTGCTGGTCTACTTCGCCGTCGAGACGCGGCACGCCTACGCGAACCTGCTCGAGAGCCGCGTGATGATGGGCACGCACGGGCTGCCCGGTTACAACGCGGACTATTCCAAGCAGCTGTTCGCGATGGAGGTCGCCAAGCGCACCGGGCCGGAGGACTTCGTCTTCGTTCACGACAACCTGCCCCACCGCGTCGAGTTCTGGTACTACGTCGACCGCTCCAACCGGCTGATTCGCGCGGTCGGGCACCTGCCGGGCGAGCTCAAGCTGCACCCGCGCGCGGTGGTGCTGCTCGACGCGCTGGCGCCGCCGTTGTGGGAGAAGCGGCAGCTCTACGGCGAGCTCAAGGTGCACCCGGGCACCGTGTGGGATCGCTTCCTGATGCTCGACGAGCGGGACAAGCGGCCGGCGTTTCGCGAATTCACGTTCGTGCCCGACCCGCCGGACTGGAAGTGGCGCTGGTTCGTGTCGCACCGCTATCCGCCGATGCACGCGGTCGAGACCGCGTCGATGCTGAGCGCGTGCGTGGCGGCGGGGACGGGCGTGCCGCCGCCCAAAGACGCGCCGGTGGTCGCGCGGCCGACGCTCGTCAAGCCGGACGTGGTGACCTGCTACCACAACTACAACGTGGTGCGCGGCAAGCAGGACGTGGCCGACGCCTGGCTCGAGGAGCTGCTCAAGCAGAGCCGCCGCCTCGACGTGAAGGTGCCGTGGGGTAAGCTGGTGGCGCTGCGCAACCCGACCCGCACCGGCGTCGAAGTGTGGATGAAGATCGATCGCGCCGCGCCCACCGCGCCGCCCAAGACGCGCTGGCTCCTCCAACGCATCCCCGCGCCGCCGCGCGAATGGAAAAAACCCGAGCCCGCCGTCCCCACCGAAATCACCGAGGCCCAGCTCGGCGACAATCGTCCGGGCTACCTCTACGCCCAGCGCCTCACCTGGACCGTCCCCCCCGGCAAGTACCGCCTGCTCCTCGAATCCGGCCTCCCCCACCCCTCCACCGAAATCGCTCTCCTCGACGTCCCCTAGCCTAGCGTTTGTGGCAGGAGAGGAGGAGCTCCTGGGTGTGGCGGAGGGCGACGGAGTCGGCGGGGACTTCGAGGTGGTCGATGATGAAGTGGGGGGCGAGGAGGCGTTCGAGGTCGGGGCGGGAGATGGTGAAGGGGGGACCGCCGGGACGGCCGTGCGACCAGAAGAGGCCGACCCAGGTGGCGCCGGGGCTGAGGAGCTCGGTGATCACGCGGACGTATTCTTCGCGGCGCGCGGGATCGATCGCGCAGAACGCGCAGTGCTCGACGGAGAGCGCGTAGCGCTCCGGATCGTTGGGGAGCTGGAACAGATCGCGCACGCGGAAGTCCACGCGCACGCCGTCGCGAACCGCCAGCGCCTGCGCCTCGGCGATCACCTCGGGGACGAAATCGACCGCCACCACGTCCCCGCCCAGGCGCGCCAGCATGCGCGCGTCGTGGCCGCGACCGCAGCCCACGTTGAGCACCGTCAGCCCGGCGGGCGGATGCGCGGCGAACCAGCGCTCGAGCGGCGGCGCCGCGCGGCCGAGCTCGAAGCCGTCGTGGCGCGTCGCGTACACGTCCTGCCAGAAGCCCGCGTCCGACGGCGTGCCGCGAAAATTCGGATTGCGCGGCCGCGCTTCGTTGACCGCCACGCGCGCCAGCTGCGCCAACCCGCCGGTCAGCCGCTCGTACTCAGCGCCGTCGAAGCGACGCGCCTGCCGGTCCTCGAGCGACACGCGCACCACGCGCGCGATCGGATCGATCGAGATCGCGCGCAACGCCAGATGGCACGCGCCGCCCAGCTGGCTCTCGATCGCCGCCAACAACGGCGCCGCCGCCGCCTCGACGCGCTCGTAGCGCTCGCCCTCGAGATCGCAGCCGTGCTCACCGGTCGCGTCGACCAGCACCAGCCGCACGTGCCGGTCGATCAGGTGCAGCTTCAGCGAGCGCAGATCCATGCGGGCTACTTCTTTAGGAGCTGGCGCAGCACGTACACCAGGATGCCGCCGTGCTTGTAGTAGTCGACCTCGTTCGGCGTATCGATGCGGCACACCACCGTGAAGCTCTGGCTCTTCGCCGGGCCCTGGCCCTCGTCGCTGGTGGCCGTGACGGTGAGCTTCTTGCCCGGCGTGATGCCCTCGGCCACGCCGGTGATCTCGAAGGTCTCGCGCCCCGACAGCCCGAGCGTGGTCGCGTCCTGCCCCTCCTGGAACTGCACCGGCAAGACACCCATGCCGATCAGGTTGGACCGGTGGATGCGCTCGAAGCTCTTGGCGATCACCGCCTTGACGCCGAGCAGCCGCGGCCCCTTGGCCGCCCAATCGCGCGACGAGCCGGTGCCGTACTCCGCGCCGGCGATCACGATCGACGGCACGCCCTCTTGTTCGTACTGCATGGCCGCGTCGTAGATGCTGGCCTGCTTGCCGTCGGGCAGGTGCAGCGTCACGCCGCCTTCGGTGCCGGGCGCGAGCAGGTTCTTCAGGCGGATGTTGGCGAACGTGCCGCGCATCATCACCTCGTGGTTGCCGCGGCGCGCGCCGTACGAGTTGAAGTCCTCGACCTTGACGCCGTGCGAGGTGAGGTACTGCGCCGCCGGTCCGTTCTTGGCGATCGATCCCGCCGGCGAGATGTGATCGGTGGTCACCGAATCGCCGAGCAGCGCCAGGCAGCGCGCGCCCTTGATGTCGGCGAGCGGCCCCGGCTCCTTGGGCACGTCCTGGAAGAACGGCGGATTGCGCACGTAGGTCGAGTCGGGCTCCCACTTGAAGATCTGGCCCGTCGGTGATTCGAGGCGCTGCCAGGGTGCGTCGCCGTCGAACACCTTGGCGTACTCGGTCTTGTACTGCTCGGCCTTGACCGAGGTGCGGATCGCGTCGCGCACTTCTTCGTTCGACGGCCAGATGTCCTTCAAGTAGACCGGGTCGCCGTTGCGATCGAGGCCGACCGGATCTTTTTGCAAGTCCACATCCATCTCGCCGGCCAGCGCGTAGGCCACCACCAGCATCGGCGACGCGAGGAAGTTCATGCGCACCAGCGAGTTGATGCGCCCTTCGAAGTTGCGATTGCCCGACAGCACGCTCGCCACCACCAGATCGCCCTTGGCAATCGCGTCGCTGATCTGATCGGGCAGCGGGCCCGAGTTGCCGATGCAGGTGGTGCATCCATAGCCGACCGTGTGGAAGCCGAGCGCCTCGAGGAACGGCGTCAGCCCCGATTCCTTCAGGTACTCCGTCACCACGCGCGAGCCGGGCGCCAGCGAGGTCTTCACCCACGGCTGCGTCTGCAGGCCGCGCTCGACCGCCTTCTTCGCCACCAGCCCGGCGCCGAGCATCACCGCCGGGTTCGAGGTGTTGGTGCACGAGGTGATCGCCGCGATCACCACCGCGCCGTGCCCGAGCTGATAGGTCGTCGACCCCTGGCACACCGGCACCTTGGTCACCAGCTTGGCCATCTCCGGCTCGAGCAGATCTTTCGGCGGAATCGCCGGGCTGCCGCCTTCGCCGAGCCAGCGGTTGACGTACATCTGATCCATCTTCGCGCCCTTCTCGATCATCTCGAGCAGCGAGCGACGGTAGACCTTCTTGGCCTGCGACAGCGGCACGCGATCCTGCGGCCGCTTGGGGCCGGCCAGCGACGGCTCGACCTCGGCGAGATCGAGCTCCACCGTGTCGGCGAACTCGGGCTCGGGCGTGTCCTTGGTGAGGAACAGCCCCTGCTCCTTGTTGTACGCCTCGACCAGCGTGACCAGGTTGGGATCGCGGCCCGAGAAGCGCAGGTACGAGAGGGTCTCCGCGTCGACGGGGAAGAAGCCCATGGTGGCGCCATACTCGGGCGCCATGTTGGCGATGGTCGCGCGATCGGGGAGCGCCAGCGCGGCGATGCCCGGGCCGAAGAACTCGACGAACTTTCCGACCACGCCCTTCTTGCGCAGCATCTGCGTGACGGTGAGCACGGCGTCGGTGGCGGTCGCGCCCTCGCGCAGCGTGCCCTTCAGGCGGAAGCCGATCACCTGCGGGATGAGCATCGACACCGGCTGGCCGAGCATCGCCGCCTCNNGCCAGGTACTCCAGGTTCACCTGGTGACAGATGCCGGTACCGGGCGGTACCACGCGGAAGCCGCGGAACGCCTGCTGCCCCCAGCGCAACAGCGTGTAGCGCTCCTTGTTGCGCAGGTACTCGAGATCGGTGTTGAGCCGCAGCGACTGGCTGGAGGCGAACTTGTCGACCTGCACCGAGTGATCGATGACCAGGTCCATCGGCGCCAGCGGATTGATCTTGTTGGGGTCGCCGCCCATGCGGCTGATCGCGTCGCGCATGGCCGCCAGATCCACCACCGCCGGCACGCCGGTGAAGTCCTGCAACAGCACGCGCGCCGGGCGGAACGCGATCTCGCGCTCGGGCGTCGCCTTCGGGTTGTATTCGAGGAGCGCCTCGATGTCCTCGCGCCGGACCGTGCGCCCGTCCTCGTTGCGCAACAGGTTCTCGAGCAGGATGCGCAGCGAGAACGGGATGCGATCGAGCTTCTGCTTGTCCTTCGACAGGCCGTAGAGGCGATACAGGCCCCACATGGTGTTGCCGACGGTCAGCGTCCCCTTGGTCTTGAAGGAATCGAGCATGCCGGTTTTGTAACGAAGTTAGGCAGGCGACGCAAGCGAGCCGAGGAACGCTTCGACCTCGTGGACGACGCGGGCGGGATCTTCGAGCTGCGGGTAGTGGCCGAGCTCTTCCATGCGCACGAAGCGCGCGGTCGGCGTCTCGCGCGCCAGCTTCTCGGCGATCGCTACAACCGCCACCGGATCGCGGCAGCCCCACAAGATCAGCGACGGGACGTCGAGCGTCTCGAGCGCGCCGATCCAGCGCCGGCCGAAGCGGCGCCGCTCGTCGACGTAGCCGATGGTGCGCGGCAGGCGCAGGTGCCCGTCGTCGAGGCGCATGAGCGCGAACAGATCGCGCAGCTCGTCGTCGGAGACCGCGTCCTTGCGGCCGAGGATGCGGCGCATCTGCAGGCGGAAGGTGGAGAAGCGCGCCAGCCGTGCGAACAGCGCGCCGAGCCGCGGAATGCGCAACAGCTTCTGCGACGGCGTCAGGTGCGACAGCGCGATGTGCACGCTGCCGTTCATGAGCGTCACCGAGGCCACCTCGAAGTGCAGCAGGTGCGCGGCGCGGCGCGCGAGCAGCTCGGTGGTGACGCTGGTGCCCATGTCGTGCGCCAACAGGTGCGCGCGCGTGACGCCGAGCTCGCCCAGCACCAGCTCGACCACGTCGGCCTGCTCGAACAGCGAGTAGCTGAAGCCGGGCGGCTTGTCGGAGAAGCCGAAGCCCGGCAGATCGAGCGTGACCACGCGCCGCTGCTTGCCGAACGAATCGAACACGTGGCGAAAGTCGTACGACGAGGTGGGAAAGCCGTGCAGGAGCACCAGCGGCGTGCCGGGCGCCTGGTCGTTGTGCGAGGCGACGAACACGTTCATGCCCAGCGCGCGCACGCTGCGGCCGCGCGATCGCCAGGCCTCGACCGGTGCGGAGAGCTGCATCGGCGCAAGGTAACATGGTACGATCTGGCTGGGAGGTGGCATGCTCTCACGCGCGGCGATCATCTTCTGGCTCGCGCTTTCGGGGTGCTCGTCGAGCGGTCTTCCGGCCGGCACGACGGACCTGGCGGGTGCCGATCTGTCGGCTGTCACCGACGGAAGCCACGCGGGCGGGTGCGACGCGGCGTGCGGCATGGGCTTTCTCTGCTGCGACGCGCGCTGCGTGAACCAGGCGAACGATATCCTGAACTGCGGCGGGTGCGGCGTCACCTGCACCGGCACGCACCCGTTTTGCGAAGGCGGCACGTGCACCATGGCGCAGGCGGTGTGCAACATGCAGAAGCCGTGCGGGGCGAACACGTTCTGCTGCGGCCTGGTGTGCTGCCCGTCGGCGCAGCTGTGCTGCGAGGTGCAGGGACCCGGACCGTCGAGCGGCCCGCGCTGCGCCGGCGTCGACGAGAACCACGGCACCTGCCCACTCGGCTGTCCGCTGTGCCTCTGAGGCCGATCGCGATCGCCGCGCTGCTGGTCGCGGGATGCGCCGCGCCGGTGATTCATGGCGGCGATGCGCCGGACCTGGCGGTCGCGGCGGGAGACGTCGATGCGGCGGCGGATCTGGCGACCACGCGCGATCTCGCCAGCCTGCCCGATCTCTCGCCACCGACCGATCTCGCCGGGCTCGGCCCGCCGGTCTACTCGTCGCCCTCGCCGGCGCCGGCGTTGTGGGCGTCGAGTTACTCGCTGCCGCTGGCGGTCACGCTGGCCGCCACCGATCCGACCACCACCATCTACTACACCACCGACGGCGCGGCGCCGTCGCTGAGCTCGCCGCACGCGGTCTCGCCGGTGGCCGGCCTGGCGATCGGCGCCACCTCGATGCTGCGTTACTTCGGCGTCAACTCCAACGGCCAGGGCCCGACCACCAGCGACGCGTACCTGGTCGACGCCACGCAGCAGTCGAAGGCCGGCTACCTGGCCACCGACATCAAGCTCGACGGCACCAGCCCAGTGGTTGTGGCGACGCCGGGGCAGGTATTCAACGCGGTGGCGACGTTCAAGATGTGGGTGCAGTCGAGCTGCCCGTTGTGCAGCGCGCAGCTGGTATTCGGCGTGGACACCACCGATCAGGGCTGCCTGTCCGACTCGAGCCCGGGCGTGTACCCGGGCGTCTCGGCGACCGCCGCGCCGTTCACGGTGACCGCGCCGATGACCTCGGGCGTACATGAGGTGCGGCTCGCCCACATCGAGCAGACCACCTGCGCGACGGCGATGGCCGCAGGCGCGCTGGCGACGCGGCCGAACCTGGTGCGCATCGGGGTGATCGTCGTCCCGTAGGTCGTACAATGATGGCGATGCCCGCGCTCCTCCTCTACGCCCTCGCTTCGCTCGCCGCGGCGCTGCCCGATCGCGGCATCTACCCCGAGCTCGCCGCCCAGGTCTCGACGGTGATCCCGCTCGGCGTGACGCGCGCGCAGACCTGGGTGCGCATCGACGCCGCGCATCGGGTGCTCACGCTCTACGACGCGGACGATCCGGTCAAGGCGTATCCGCTCCTGCCCGCCGGCGAAGGCGCGCCCAGCCCCGTCGGTGAGGGCCGCCTGCGTCCCGAGGACGCGGCCGAGCTGGCGAAGATCGTCGCGCCGGAAGCGCGCGTGGTCACCGGCGCGCCGCCGCGCGGTGAAGATCGCGACGGCGACGGCATCGTCGATCGGCTCGACATCCTGCTCGGCGCCAAGAAGCTCCTGCACAACGGCGCGCGCTACATCGAGCGCTACGTCTCGATCCCGTATCCGAACGGCGACGTGCCGCGCACCGAGGGTGTGTGCTCCGACACGGTGATCCGCGCGCTGCGCAACGCGGGCATCGATCTGCAGAAGGAGGTGCACGAGGACATCCTGCGCGCGCCCAAGGCCTACCCGATGGTGGAGAAGGTCGACGCCAGCATCAATCACCGGCGGGTGCACACGATCCTGCCGTGGTTCCAGCGCCACTTCATCACGCTGCCCAAGGGCACGCGCTACCTGCCGGGCGACATCGTGTTCTTCGACACCTTCCCGTCGAGGGAGGGCCCGGATCACCTGGGCGTGGTGAGCGACACACCGTCGGCGAAGAACCTGCCGATGGTGATCAACAACTGGACCGACGGCGCGACCGACGCGGAGATGGAGCTGCTCTCGTGGGTGCCGGTCACGCACCACTTCCGCGCCAAGTCGTCAGCGACCCGGTAGCTTCCACTCGTCGCCGAGCTGCTCGTATTCCTTCTTCGGGAGCTGCACGAGCAGCGGCTGCGCGTCGGCCTTGAGCCAGGCGAACAGCGTCTCGAGCGCGGGCAGCGCCATCGCGGTGCAGCCGACTGTGCTCGCCATCGGCGTCGCGGCGGCGTGCAAGAAGATGCAGCTCCCCTGCCCCGGCACCACCGGCTTGCGGTTGTGCTCGACCACGATGGTCCAGGTGTACAGCGCGTCGGCGCGGTGCATGTCCTCGGCGCTCACCCAGGTCTTGGGCTCGGTCTTCTCGTCGACCAGCTGGTTGTAGAGCTTGCTCTTCGGATCGTCCACGCAGCGTAGCGTGTCGGTGGCCTGGCGATATTTCAGCGTGGCGCCCGCCGGTGGCGCAGGCGCGTAGCCGGTGCTCTCCTCGAGCTTGAACGCGCCGGCGGGCGCACGGCCGTCGCCCTCCTGCTTGAGCGGGCCGATGCGCTCCATCGAGAAGTCGTCAGCTTGCAGCCCGAGGCCCCAACCGAGGCCGTTCTTGCCGAGCGCCACGTCGATCGGCTCGCCCACTTTTTTCCACGGGCCAGTCGCGCCGCGCTCCCAGCGTTCGAGCTTGCCGGCGGGCGCGTTCCACGACTCCGCGGTGACCAGCACCAGTTGGCGCGTGCCCTTGCCGACGCGGAACTTGCGCGCCTCCGCGGTCGCGCACGCGAGCAAGAGCAGCGCCACGAGCCAACCTGTGCGGAGCCGGTTCACGAAATTACGGTAGCACACGGGCAGGCGCCGCCAGGCCCTCGTAGACCAGCCGCGCGACGGTGCGCCCGACCGCGGCCGCCTGCGCCGGATCTTTGTCGAACGCGGCGAGCTGGTGGTTGAGCAGCAGATCCGCCAGCCCGTGGATCGAGGTCCAGAAGGTGATCGAGGCCAGCACCGGCGACACGTCGGCGCGCAGCACGCCCTCTCGCTGGCAGATCTCGACGGCTGCGGCGAGACGGCGAAAGACCTCCTCGGCGGCCGCGGCCAGCGACGGGAACTCAGCGCGCGGCGGCGCGTGCGGGCCGAACATGATGCGATAGCGCGGCGACTCCTCGAGCGCGAACTCGAGCAGCACCTTGCCCTCGACCTCGAGCCGTTCGAGCGGCGTGCCGGTGTTGGTTGCGTGCGCGGCGTCGATGCGCTCGACCAGCGCGCGAAAGCCATCCTCCGCCACCGCGGCGAGCAGCGCCTCCTTGCTCTTGAAGTGACGGTACGGCGCCGCGTGACTCACGCCGGCGCGTCGCGCCACCTCGCGCAGGGTCCACCCGTCGGCGCCGCGCTTCTCGATCAACGCCAGCGCCGCCTTGAGCAGCGCCGGCCGCAGGTTCCCGTGGTGATACCGCTCGCGCTTCTTCGCCATCACGCTCGCGCGTCGGCCAGCAGCTTTTCGAGCGCCTTGTGATCGCCGCGCTCCATCGCCGCTTCGGCGCGCAGCGATTCCTGATCGCGGAAGATGCTGGCCATCGCCACGATCTTGCCGCCTGCGCGGTACGCCACCAGGCAGCTCTTGTCCTTGAGGCTGCCGGCGATCTCGATCGCGTCCCACTTCTCCGCGTGGCCGAGGTAGGTGACCTGCACGTCGTAGTGCTGGCTCCAGAAGAACGGCACCGCGCGAAAGCGCTCGCGCTTGCCGAGGATGTTGCGCGCCGCCACCTGGCCCTGCCGCTCGGCGACCACCCAATGCTCGACGCGGATCTTGCCGCCCGAATGCGGATCGGGCCAGCGCGCGATGTCGCCGGCCGCGTACACCGCCGGCGCGCTGGTCTCCAGGTACTCGCTCACGACCACTCCGCGGTCGATCGTGAGGCCGGCCTGCTCTGCGAGCGCGAGCTCGGGATGCACGCCTACGCCGACCACCACCAGATCTGCCGGCACGACCGTTCCGTCGTCGAGCGTCACGCCGCGCGCGTCGATCGATGCGGGCTTGCAGCCAAGATGGAACGTCACGCCGTGCTCCTCGTGCAGCGCGCGCACGAAGTCGCCGAGCTCCGGTCCGAGCACGCGTTCGAGCGGGCGCGTCTCGGGCCCGACCACGTGGACCTCGAGCTTGCGCTGGCGCAGCGACGCGGCGACCTCGAGCCCGATGAAGCTGGCGCCGATCACCACCGCGCGCTTGGACTGGCCGAGCTTGGCGATGATCGCGCGGCTGTCGGCGAGCGAGCGCAGGTAGTGCACGTTCGCGCCGTCGGCGCCGGGGATCGACAGCTGGTTGACCGCCGCGCCGGTGGCCAACAGAAGCGCGCCGTAGGGGAGCGAGGTGCCGTCGGAGAGGGTCAGCTTGCGCGTCTTGGTGTCGAGCGCGGTGACGCGCTGGCCGAGCCGCAGCTCGATGCCCTGCTCCTTGTAGAAGTCGCGGCTGCGCAGTGGGATCCACTCTTCGGGCGCCGAGCCGGCCAGATAATCCTTGGACAGGTTGGGGCGATCGACCGGCAGCGCGTCTTCCGCTCCGATCAGGACGATCTTGCCGGGGTAGCCTTCGCGCCGCAGCATCTCGGCCGCCGCGTTGCCCGCCGCGCCGGCGCCGACGATCACCACCGAGGCCGGCAGCACGGTGGTCGGCAGATCTTTCTGCGGCGGATCGATCTTGGCGCCGAGCACCACCAGCTCGCCGCGCCGCTCGACGCGATAGCAGGGGATCGGGTTGAGCGCGGGCGCGGCCAGCGCTTCGCCGGTCTTCAGGCTGAAGCACGCGTGGTGCCACGGGCAGCGGATCTCGTCGCGCACCAGCAGGCCCTCGGCGAGCGGACCCGAGTAATGGCTGCAGGTGGCACCGACGGCGTACATCTGCTCGCCGCGGCGGACCAGCAGCACCGCCTCGCCGTTGGCCTGGCCGAGCAGCATGCCGCCGTCGCTCACCGAAGCAAACGGCACGCCCTTGGTCAGGTCCGGCCCGCTCAGCTCCGCCTGTCCGCCCATCGAATCCTCCCGGCAGGGAGCGTACACCATGAGACGCCGGCTGGAACCGTCGTCACCAACATCTCGCTCCGCGGCGGCCGCGCGCTGGGGTAAAATGCCCGGATGCGCATCCGCCAACTGCTCCCCACCGTGGTGCTGTCCGGGCTGGCCTGGGCCTCGCCCGCCGGCGCGTCGAACGTGCGGCTCACCATCGTCTCCGCCAAGATCGAGGCGGCGAAGATCCCCAAGCACGATCACCCGACCTCGAACGCGCACCTCTCGGATCTGGCGTGCCTGTCGCTGCCGGGACTGCGCGCGATCCCGAACTTGTGCGGCTCGGCGGGCTCGATGACCGCCGACGTCAAGAACGGCGCGCCGGTGGATCCGTTCGTGCGCGTCGAGATCGGCGAGCACGTGGTGCGCACCTATCCGATCCCGGGGCAGCTGGTGCCGAAGTGGGATTACGGCGTGGTGCTCGACCGCGCGTTCCTCGACACCGACGACTTCGCCAACTTCATCCTCTACGACTACGACGGGCCGGGGCCTTCGGGCGAGCGCAAGCTGGGCGACAAGCTGGTCAAGACGCGCGAGCTGCTCAAGCCGGGCACGCGAACCATCACCGGCGTGGGCGGTCACTCGCTGACCATCCGGGTGGAGGCGCTGCCGGACAACACGCCCGTGCGCAGCTACGCGTTCCACGTGCCGGCCGATCAGCAGATGGCCGATCTGGCGCGCAACGCCAAGACCTCGGGCGCGGGCTATCTGGTGGTGCCGCTCGCCGAGGGTGAAGAGGTCGAGGTGAACGCGACCGGCAAGGTGCAGCCGTCGGCGATCAAGCATCCGGAGCGCGTGGCGGGGCCGAACGGAATCCCGACCATCCAGACCAAGATCCAGTTCAACCAGCCGGGCTTTCGCGGCTGCCCCGGGTGCGATCACGCTGCGCTGATCGGCGAGATCGGGCAGCACGGGTTCATCGTCGGCGCGCACAAGAAGTTCACCGTCGAGAGCTCGGGGTTGCTGGTGCTGGCGATCAACGATCTGAAGGTCTCGGACAACGCGGGCGGCTTCGACGTCAAGATCACGGTCGCGCTGCCGGCGTCGTCGTCGAGCGGCTCGCAGGCGCGCGCGCCGTCGAAGAAGAAGGGCTCGGCGGCGGACTCGGGCCCGTCGGGCATCGACCCGCGCGTGGTGCAGCAGATCGTCGACTCGCACGGCGACGAGCTCGACGCGTGCGCGTCCAAGGAGCCCAACCCGTACGGCGAGGTCGTGCTGCAGTTCTCGATCAGCGCCGACGGCTCGCTGCTCGGCGTGATCGTCGAAAAAGCCTCCGCCAATCTCAAGAGCGCCGGCGAGTGCATGCGCCAACACGCGCTGCGCTGGCGCTTCCCGCCCCCGCGCGGCGTCGTCACCGCCCGCTACCCCGTCTCCTTCTCCGCCGGCTAGCTCAGCGGGGTTCTACGACGGCCCAGGGGTCGGCGTCGGTGAGGCGGTAGCCGTCGGGGCCGCCTTCGAGGAGCTTGGGGCCGATCAGGGAGCGCAGGCGGGAGACGGCCATGGTGACGCGGCTGTGGTGGCGCATGGGGTGGTAGTCGACGCCCCAGGTTTCGCGCGTGAGGCGCTCGACTGGCACGCGCACGCCCGGCCGCTCGGCCAGCACGCGCACCAGGTCGAGCAGCGAGCCGCGGCGCGAGAGATCGATCGTGCGGCGCGCGACCTTGACGCGCCGGCGCACCAGATCGATGAACAGCCCGTAGCGCTCGCCGTCGAGCTCCTCGAGCAGCCCGGGCGTCAAGAAGCGCACGCCTGCCGCGTCGCGCAGCTTGAGCCGCGGCGCCTCGGCCAACGCCAACCGCCGCGCCAGCCGCACGCCCGGCGCGTCCTGTGAGCCCGCGCCGCGCTCCGGCTCCTTGCGCCCGCCGCGGCGCAGCCCGATGCGCGCCGCCTCTTCCTCGACGCGAAAACCGCTCTCGCCGGCCCGCGCGCGCGCGTCCTCGAGCGCGGCGTTGGCGGCCGCGTCGTCGCCGCGCATGCGCTGAAGGCCGGCGCCGAGCAGCTGCGCCCACAGCCGCTCGGCCGCGTACCCCTGCGCATCGGCCACCGCGAACGCCGCCGCCTGCAGCCGCTCCGCGTCGGCGAGATCGCCCGATCGGTACGCGGCCTCGGCGCGCGCCAGCTTCGCGCGACAAGCGAGCAGCCGCCAGCCGCCCTCCTCCGCCGCCGCACGAACCGCGTCGGCCTCCTCCGCGGCGGCCGCGAGGCGCCCTTCCCACAACAAGATCTCGCAGCCGGCCAGCCGCCACTCGACGGCGTCGAACCCATAGGGCCCGTCGGCCGCCTGCCGCTCGGACCGCTTGCGCACGCGCCGCCCGTCGCCCGCCGCCGCCAGCAGCCCGGCAGCCTTCAAGCGCGCGCGCGTGCCCGGCGCATCGCGCACCTCGTCGGCGCGGAACGCCGCATCGCGCGCGCGCGGCAGCTCGCCCGAGGCGAGGAACAGCCGCGCCTCGGCCGCCTCGAGGCGCAGGTGCGCGCGCAAGGCGATGCGCGCCGCCACCGGCATCGCCGCCTCGACGCGCGCCATCGCCGGGCGCAAACGGCCGAGGATGCGCTCCGCCTCCACCAACAGCGCGATCGCGCCGTACTCCACCGCCGGATAGCCGATCGCCGCCGCCTCTCCCACCAGCGCCTCGGCGAGCAGCGCCGCCTCGCGCACCTCGCCGCGCCGCCACAGCTCCTCGACGCGCAACAGCCGCGCGCTGTAGCGAAAGAACGGCGTCTCGTCGAACAGCTCGCCCGGCGCCACCGGCGGGCTCGGCCGTCCGAGCGCCGCCGCCACCGCGCCCTCCACCGACGCGAGCACCGGCAGGCTCGGCAGAATTGGTGCGCTCTCGACCAGCGCCCGGCGCGCGGCCTCGAGCGCGGTCCACGCGCGCGGATAATCCTCGCACTCGTGCGCCAGGATCGCCTGCGCCCACGCGCGGATGCCGGCGCCGATCACGCCGCCCTGCACGAACAGCGAGCGGTGATCTTCGAGTACGCGCCAGGCCGCGCTGATCGCGCCACGATGCCGGTGCGCGCCCGCCAGCGTGCCGAGCGCCAGGATGCGGATCAGCGGTCCGAGCCGCTCGTCGTGCACCACGCGCGTGAGCGCCGGGATGGCCAGATCGATGCGCCCGAGCGCCACCGCGATCGCGCCCAGGTCGAGCCCGGCGAGCGGCTCCTCCGCGACCAGCGGCGCGATCTCGTCGCAGGCCTGCGCGGGGTTGCCCTGCCGCGCCCGGATGCGCGCGCGCAACAGGCGCACGCCAGCCGGCAGCGGCAGCGACGGCGGCAGGCGATCGATGGCCTCGGCCAGGTGCCGCTCGGCGACCGCGCTGCCGGGCGGCACGCGGCCCAGCTCGATCGCGTAGCGCTGCAGGATCTCGAGCGCCAGCGCCAGCTCGCCGCACGCGACCGCGTGATACAGGAGCTCGAGCTCGTCGCCCGGCCCGTGCGCGCCGCGCAGCTGGCGCACGCAGCGCGCGTGTTCCTGAACGCCCGGCGCCACCACCTCGCGCACCACGTTGGGCACCGCGAGCACGCCGCCCGCCTGCCACTCGACGAGAAAGCGCGCCGCCAGCCGATCGGCGACCCGCCGCAGCTCGCCGCGCCCGAGCACCGTCTCGAGCACCGGCAGCGGCGTCGGCCGGCGGAACGCGCACGCCTGATCGAGCAGCGCGCGCTCGTCGGGCGGAAGCGCTGAAAGGCCGAGCGGATCCGTGTCGGGCGGCGCGTCCCAGCGCTGGCTGGCGAACGCGCGCTTGAGCGACAGCGGGCTCACCGGCCCGAGCTGCAGCGCTCCGAGCTCGATGAGCGGCGCGCCGTACAGCTCGGCGAGCCCCTGCCACAGCGACCGCGCCTCGTCGGGCGGCAGTCCCTCGAGCCGCACCACCAGATGATCGACCTGCACCGGCGACACCGGCAGCGCCTGACGCGACGCCACGCCCAGCCACAGCGGCAGCTGGCGCTCGGCCAGGTGCACCAGCGCGTCGACGAGGCTGCGGTCGGTCACCAGGTGCACGTCGTCCAGGCAGGCGACGATCGGCGCCGCCTGCGCCTCGGCGACCAGGGCCTCGATCGGATCCGATCGGCGCGCCGAGCCGAGCTGCTCGAGCAGCGCCGTCGCCCAGCTCACCGCGCTCTCACCCGCGCGGCACGGCAGGTACACCAGCCGCGCCCCCTTGCGCGCCGCCAGATCGCGCGCCGCGCGCAGCAGGAACGCGGTCTTGCCGATCCCCTCCACGCCGTACACCAGCGCCAGGCGCAGCGAATCGGCGACGCGTGCGAAGCGCTCGAGCTCGGCGGCGCGCCCGACGAACAGCGCCGGCGGCATCGCGACCGGCTCAGCCACGCAGAAAGTCGAGCGTGTGGGCGACCAGCGCCTCGGGCGCCTCGAAGATCGGCAGGTGCCCGCAGTTGGGGATCACCTGCAGGCGCGCGCCGCGAATGCCGGCGGTGAACGCCCTGCCGTGCGCGAGCGGAATCAGCCGGTCGTGCTCGCCCCACACCACCAGCGTCGGCACGGCAATGCGGTGCAGCCGCCCGGGCAGCTTCGGGTTGTGCCAATACGGATTCCAGCCCACGCGCGCCGACGCCTCGGCGGCCTTGAGGCGCAACAGCAGCATCGACTCCGGTGTGTCCTCGAGCGGCATCACCAGCATCTGCGCGAGCGGCGAATTCGGATCGTAGAACAAGAGCCGCCGCAGCGCCGCCGGATCGCGCATCACCTCCCACATCGGCTGCGCCGGCGCGTCCGGCAGGTGCAGCCCGGCCGAGTCCACCAGCACCAGCTTTTCGAGCCGCGACGACCAGCGCGTCGCCAGCTCGGCGCCGATCCAGCCGCCCATCGACAGCCCCATCACCTTGACCTTCGGCCAGCCCATCACGTCGAGGAAGTCGAGGTAGTGGAACGCCAGGTCCTCGATCGAATCGATCTTGTCGAGCCCGTCGGAGCTGTCGAAGCCCGGGTGCGCGGGCGCGAACACCTCGTAGTGCTGCGCGAGCAGCTCGTGAAACGGCAGCCACAGCGTCTCGCCCGCCGCCGAGTGCAGATAGAGGAGCGGCTCGCCCTTGCCGCCGCGCAAGAGCTTCACCTTCGAGCCACCAACGGTGATGTGCGTCTCTTCCATCGATGATCTCAGAGCCTCCCGGCGAACTCGGCGCGCACGGAAGGCATCACCTCGCGCGCGAACAGCTCCATGTTGCGCCGCGTGAGATCCGCCGGCAGCGTAGCCAGCTGCAGCAGCGCCAGCACGTTGCCCGCGCCCAGCTCCTTCTGGTGATGGATGATCTTGTCGCGCACCGTCTTGGCCGAGCCGACCAGCGCAAAGTCGCCGCGCTCGATGTCGGCCCAGGTCTCGCACGAGAGCATGAACTGCTTCTGCTTGATGGCCTCGAAGATCTTGAGCGACGACTTCGCCGAGGTGTAGCCGGGCGGCGACATCAACAGGCCGGGCAGCAGCTTCTTGATGAAGTACCAAAGATGCGGCTCGTACTCGGCGCGCGCCTGCTCGTCGGTCTCGGCAACGTAGATGGGCGCGAGCAGGCCCATCTGCCGCGGCTCGGCGGTGTAGCCCTCCTTCTCGCAGCACTCGCGAAAGAAGGCGAAGTTCTTCTTGAACACGTCCATGTGAAAATACGGAATGCCCATGTACGCGTAGCGCCGCTTGGCCACGTACTGCATGGTCTCGAGCGAGCCCGCGCCAGGGATCCAGATCGGCGGGTGCGGCTTCTGCAGCGGCCGCGGCCACGGGTTCACGTAGCGCAGCTTCCAGAACTTGCCGTAGAACTCCGACGGCCCGGGCTGCGTCCACGCCTGCAGGATCAGATCGTGCGCCTCGTAGAACATCTCGCGCGCGTAGGTCGGGTTGATGTTGAAGCTGAAGTACTCCGGCCCGCCGCCGATCACCATGCCGCAGATCAGCCGCCCGCCCGAGATCACGTCCAGCATGGCCCACTCCTCGGCCACGCGCGTCGGCGGGTTGTAGAGCGGCAGCGCGTTGCCCACTACCGCGATCTTCACGCGCTTGGTGCTGCGCGCCAGGATCGCCGCGATCAAGTTGGGCGACGGCATGTTGCCGTACGCGTTCTGGTGGTGCTCGTTGACGCACACGCCGTCGAAGCCGAGCGCCTCCGCGTACTCGAGCTCGTCGAGGTAGCGGTTGTAGAGCCCGTGCCCTCTTTCCGGATCGTAGAACGCGTTGGGCGCCCACACCCACGCCGAGTCGTGCGTCTTCTCCCAGTCGTCGGGCAGGTGCGGCCACGGCATCAGGTGGAAGGAGAAAAACTCCACTAGCGCTTGCCCCGCGCCTTCATCTGCGCCTTGAAGCCGCGCAGCACCTCCGTCTTGCGCGAGAGCAGGATCTCGAAGCACTGTTGCGTCGAGTACTGCGACGTGAAGCCGAGCTCGCGCGTGGCCTTCTCACCCGACGCCACCCACGGGTTGCGGAAGAACTCGAGGATGCCGGGCGGCATGTTGAAGCCGAGCACCTTGAGCCGCCGCACGCCCCACAAGATCCCGTACATGGCGCCGAACGGCACCTTGAGCGTGCGCTTGCCCTGCAGCCGCGCCGCCTCGCGAGTGGTCATGGTGCCGCCGCCCACCGCGTTGTACACGCCCTGCGCCTTCTGCTCGATGCAGGTCGCCACCAGGCGCACCAGATCGTCCTCGTGGATGAACTGCATCGGCGGATCTTTGCCGTCGAGCAGCGTGGCGATCGGCTGGTTGAGCATGCTGGCCGCGATGTAGTTCGACACGTTCGGCCCGAGCACGATGCACGGGCGGATCACGCACACCTTGACCTCGGGATGCTGGGTCTGGAACTCGCGCAGCATCTGGTCCATCAGCCGCTTGTCGTGCGCGTAGATGAACCCCTCCTGCGCGCGCGTCTCGTCCGACTCGCGCAGCGGCACCGGGTTGTCGGGCAGCGCGCCGTACGCGGTCGTCGACGAGGTGGCGACCAGATGGCCGATCTTGGCGCGCAGCACCGCCTCGAACACGTTGCGCGTGCCGCCCAGATCGATGTCGCGCATCTCCTTCTCGTCGTACAGCGGGTCGAGGATGAACGCGAAGTGCAGCAGCGAGATCACGCCGCGCCCCTCGAGCACCTGGCCGATCTTGGGATCGCGCACGTCGAGCGTATGGAACTCGAGCCGGTCAGAGTCGACTCTGGGCGGCCGGACATCGAAGCCGATGATGCGATTGTCGGGACTGGCCTCGAGCAGCCAGCGCGTCATGCGCGTCCCGACGTAGCCCGAGCTCCCGGTGATCGCGTAGGTCGGCATGGCGGCGATGGTACCATCGGCGGCGTCCGTCGGTTCACAGCGGCTTTAGATCTTGCAGCAGCCGGGCCAGCGCGAGCGCACGGATCTTCGTGGCGAGCGGGAAGGTTTCGGCGCCCGCGTGGATCACGTCGATCGAGTCGAGCTTCAGGTCGACGAGCGCCGTTCGCATCGAGGGCGTCACCGAGGGCATCGAAGTGCGCTTGATCTCGAAGCCGCGGCGGCGGCGGCCGCGGACCACGACCAGGTCGATCTCGGCGCCCCCATGGGTCGCCCAGAAGTAGCACTCCTCGGGCCGCGCTCCCAGGCGGGCGACGGCTTGGGCGATGCAGAACCCTTCCCAGGAGGCTCCCAGCTTCGGATGGCGTTCGAGGTCGACCTTGTCCTCGATGTCCAAGAGCGTGTGCAACAGGCCGCTGTCGGCGATGTAGATCTTCGGCGCCTTCACCTGGCGCTTGCTCAGGTTCTCGTGCCAGGGCGGCAGCAGGCGGACGACGAACGTGGCCGCCAGTTGGTCGGCGTAGTGGCGGATGGTGGTGTCCGAGACGCCCAGGGAGCGGCCGAGCTCCGACGAGTTGAGCGTCTGTCCGTGGCAGTGGGCGAGCATGGCCCAGAAGCGTCCCATCGTGGCGGATGGCACCGACACGCCGAGCTGCGGCAGGTCGCGTTCGAGAAAGGTGCGAACGAAGCCACGCCGCCACTCCGCGCTGGCGCGGTTGGAGCGGGCGGTGAACGAACGCGGAAATCCGCCGCGCAGCCACAGCGCTTCGGCCCTTGCCGCGCCGACTTCGTCGAGGTCCAGTCCGGCGAGGTCGTGGAAGACAATCCGGCCGGCGAGGGACTCCGAGGCTTGTTTGAGGAGAGCGGCGGAGGCGCCTCCCAGAACCAAAAAGCGGGGCCCGTGCGCCCGATCCGCCAGCACCCGCAGGGCCGGAAATAGCTCGGGGCTGCGCTGGATCTCGTCGAGCACCACCAGACCGCGGCGGTCTCCGAGCGCCAACATCGGATCCGCCAGCCGCGCCAGGTCGCGTGGATCCTCCAGATCGAGGAACAGGCTGTGCGGCCGCTGCGCTGCGATCTGGCGAGCGAGGGTGGACTTGCCGACCTGTCTGGCCCCTACCAGCGCCACCACCCGGTGTCGCTCGAGCAGCCCAACGACCGCCTTCAGATGACGCGAACGCTTGAACATGCCCGATCATCATACCTTGAAAATTCGAACCTACAAACTGACTTTACAAGGTAGAAACAGCAAGTAGCGTCAGCTGCGGGACGGGCGGCGGTCGATCGCGAACAGGGTTCCGTTTGGCTTGTGGCGGACGAACGAGGCGAGCGTCAGCTCGGGCACGCGATATCGCTGGCCGCGTCTGGAGCGCCGGCGATAGGGATCGTTGATGATGAAATTTCCGTTCTTGCTGATCCCGACGACGCTGACGAAGTGACCGCCCGTGTGCGCTTCCGACGGGGGCAAGAAGCGCGGCCTGCCGAGCGCGACCACCAGGCCGCCGCGACGCAGCACGCGGCGCAGCCAGAGGCCGTCGAATCCGCTGTGGACTCGCGCCCGCAGGCGCAGCGCCGACGCCATGCGCACGATGCCGGCCGGCGTGGTCGCGTGATTCTCGAGGCCATCATCCAGCCGGTCGAGGGTCTCGATGAGCGCGGCGTCCGAGAGGTTGGGCCGGCGGTGAAAGCCGCGCGCGATCATCGCCATGTTGGCGGGGCCACAGCGGCTGTCGCCCTGGTAGCCGGGCGTTCGACCGTTGGGAAAGCGCTGGCTGATCACCGGCGCGCGCGCCGGCAGCGGCGCAGCGTTTCGCGTCGCGACGGCGGAGACGATCAGGAACGAGAGGGCTGAGGCGAGTCCCACGGGGTTTGCGTTAGCAAGAACGAGACCCCGACGGCCACGAGCGATTCCATCGAGTTACCGCTCGACCGCGCACGGTGGGTATTCGATTTTCGGAGACCTTGCACGGGTCCTGGCGACGTGTGACAGTTGTCCGCCATGTGCCGTGCGCTGCCCATCCTCTGCCTCCTCGCGTGCGGGAGCGCCGGCTGTGCATCGGCGGTCCTCGCCTATGCGCCACGGCTACCCGGCCCGGAGCGGCCGCCGAGACCGGTCGCCGAGCTGCGCCTCATCGATCTGGGCAAACCGGATTGCAACTACGAGGTGATCGGAACCGTGTTCGCCGATTCCAAACAGAACCTCGTCGAGGCCGCCGCGGCGCACGGCGGAGACGGCGTGTACGACTCTTCCTGCGAAGCCCGCCTGGTGAGCCACGTCTACTTCTCCACCGCCCGCGTACGCTGCGACGGTCGCGTGTACGTGTGCACGAGCAAGAGCAAGAGCAAGGGCAAGGCGCCACCGGCGGCAGGAGAAACCGATTGAGCTCCCATTGGTACCTGGCGGCGGCGGCCCTGTGGTGCGCCTCGGGCTGCGCGATCAACGCCATGATGAAGGACGTCCCACCGACGTTCGCGGAGCTCGCCCAACCCATTACGCTGGTCGCGCCGTCACCGGAAGACAGCACCGTCGTGCTGATCCGCGACCCGCCGCTCGACTCCCTGATTTCCTCGCAAGCGCTGACGGTGATCCTGGAGAATGGGCACGCGCTCGGGCAAGTCCTTCCGCACAGCTTCACCGTCGCCCACATCGCGCCTGGGACCCACTCGCTGGTGCAGGGCTCTCCCGAGGTTGGCTATCGCGAGTGGTGCGCGCAGTCGAGCGCCGATTTCCGCAGCGGCAAGGTCTATTTGTTCAACGTCGACACGATGACCCTGGTCGAGCCCGACGACAGCATCGGGCGGCGGCTGTCCAAGCTGTCCTATCTGACGTCCGACGCGCCTCGCGGCACGAAAGAGGTGCGCGCGCAGTGGGAGTCGTATTGGCAGGGGTGCATCAAGTCGGCCGCGAACAGAGAGTCCGAGCTTCGGAAGACCGAATATTTCAAGAAAAGCCAAAGTGCCGCGGCGGCCGCTGGAATGGATGGCCTGACCATTCCGGGTCCGCCGTAAATCGGAGAGCCCATGAAGCGTGCGATCGTGTGGTTATTCTGCGCCATGAGCGGTTGCGGGACGGTGATCGGGTTCATGCCGCTCAACGAGCCGCCCCACCCGGTCCAGGCGAGGCCGGGCTCGGAAGTCGAGATGTTCACCGCCAGCCGGCCAACCAGGCCGTTCGTCGAGACCGGCCTCATCACCTCGAGCAAGGCGAGCAACTTCAGCGGCGCCGGCGACTTCGAGCTAATCGGGGTGTTGCGCGAGGAAGCCGCCCGCCACGGATGTGATGGGGTCATCATCACCGGCGAGAACAAGATGGCTCAGGGGAACTCCGCCTCCATGACCGTCAACGAATCGACGTCTGGATTCCGCGCCGCTTGCATCGTCTACCGCTGATCACCCTCAGCCCTTGAGGCGTGCCACGGCAGCGCGCAATCGCTGCTGTCCCTCGTCGGAGAACCAGGTCTGCACCCAGCCGCGCGTATCGTCGGCGCTCGCGCGATGCACCACGCCCGACACGTGGCTGCGCAGCGACGCCTTGACCTGGCGCACCGCGCTCGCCGGCAGCGCCGCCAGCTCGCGCGCCTTCTCCATCGCGCGCTCGAGCAGGCGCGCCTCCGGCACCACCTCGTGCACCAGCCCGAGCGCGAGCGCCTCCGCGGGCGCAAACAGGCGCCCCTCGAGAGCGATCGGCAGCAGCGACGCCGGCGGCACCTGGCAGCGCAAGGTCTCCACCACCACCGTCGGCAGCCCGATGCCGAGCACCACCTCGTTCAGCCCGATCTTGCACGGCGCGTCGGTGATCAGGCGATAGTCGGCCTGCATCGCCAGCACGCAGCCGCCCGCGATCGCGTGCCCGTTGACCGCCGCCACCATCGGCCGCGTCACGTCGAACAGCCGCACCATCGTGCGGTTGAAGCTGTCGATGAACGTGGTCATGTGCGGCCGATCGAGCTCGATCAGGAGCGGCAGCGCGAGCCCCGCCGAGAACGCCTTGCCGGTGCCGGTGAGCACGATCGCCTGCGCCGGCGAGCGCTCGATCTCGTCGAGCAGCCGGTTCATCGCGTCGAGGAACGCCGGCGAGATGGCGTTGGCCTTGCCCGCGTCCATGCGCACCAGCGCGACCTGCTCCTGTAGCTCGAGTTGCATCAGTATCCCTCCGTCTTGGCGATGATCTCGTTCATGATCTCGCGCGTCCCGCCGCCGATCGGATAGAGCCGCGCGTCGCGGTACAGGCGCTCGACGACGGTGCCGCGCAGGTAGCCCGCGCCGCCGTGGATCTGCACGGCCTCGTCGCACACGTAGCTGCACATATCGGTGCCGGCGTTCTTGGCCATCGCCGCCAGCGACGGGGTCTTCTCGCCGCGCAGGTAGCGCGCCACCACCTCGCCGGTTAGCGCGCGCGCCGCGGCCAGCCGCGTGGCCATGTCGGCCAGCTTGTGGCGCGTCACCTGGAAGCCGGCCAGCGGCTTGCCGAACGCGTGTCGCTCGCGCGCGTAGGCGACCGCCTCGCGATAGGCGAGCTCGGCGACCGAGACGCACTGCCCGGCGAGGAACAGCCGCTCGCTGACGAAGTTGGCGACGATCGCGTAAAAGCCCTGCCCCTCGTCGCCGATGCGGTTGGCCACCGGCACGCGACAGCCGTCGAACGACAGCTCGGCGGTGTCCGAGGCCCACCAGCCCATTTTTTCGAGCTTCTTCGAGACCGTGAAGCCCGGCGTCCCGCGCTCGATCACCAACAGCGAGAGCCCACCGTGGCCCGGCCCCCCGGTGCGCACCGCGGTGGTGACGAAATCGGCGCGGCACCCCGAGCTGATGAAGGTCTTGGCGCCGTCGACCACGTAATGATCGCCGTCTCGCCGCGCCCGGGTTGCGACCGCGGCGACGTCCGATCCACAGCCCGGCCCGGTGATCGCCAGCGCCGCCACCTTCTCGCCGCGCAGCACCGGCGGCACGAAGCGTCGTTTCTGCTCGTCGGTGCCGAGCGCCAGGATGGGCGGCAGCGCGATGCCGTGCGTTCCCAGTCCGACCTTGACGCCCACCGACTTGCCGGCCAGCACCAGCTCCTCGAACCCGACGATCCCGTGCGACAGATCGCCGCCCGAGCCGCCGAGCGCCGCCGGATAACCGAGCCCCAGCAGCCCCGCTTCGGCGGCGGCCGGATAGAGCGAGCGCGGAAACTCCGCGGCCTCGTCCCAGGCGTGCGCGTGCGGCGCGATCTCGCGCTCCGCAAAGCGGCGGATTTGCAGGCGCAGCGCCGCGTGCTCGTCCGTCTCGAAGAGGTACGGCATGCCAGGCATGTATCATTAATGAAGGCGGCGTTCCCAAATCAAGACTCCCAATGTCACACCCAGGGAGTAGGGTTTCTGCAAGGCTCGATGATCCACCTCACCTACTCGAACCAGACCGAACGGCTGCTCGACGCGCTGCGCGCGAACGTCGACGCGCAGTGCGCCAGCCCGCTCGAGCCGACGCACCTGGTGGTCCCGAACGGAAACGTCGAGACCTGGGTCAAGCTCGAGCTCGCGCGCGCCACCGGGATCGCCGCGAATCTGCAGGTGCGCTACCTGCGTCGCTTCGTCGGCGAGCTGATCGAGCGCTCGCAACCCACCGGCTCGGCGATCCGCCTGATCGACGCGTCCCGCCTCGAGGGTTTTCTGCTGGCGCTGTTCCACGACGACGCGTTCCTGGCGGATCCGGATCTCGCGGAGGTGCGCGGCTACCTGAAGGCGGGCGAAGGGGCGGACGCGATCGACCTGCGCCGGTTCCAGCTCGCGCGCCAGCTCTCGGTGCTGTTCGACGAGTACACGCTCTCGCGGCCAGAGATGCTCGACGGCTGGCTGCGCGATCGCTCGGCGCTTGCAGACGACGCGTCCCCGTCGCTGCGCGAGGTCGAGCGCTGGCAGCGACGGCTGTGGAAGGCGCTGGCAGCCCGGGCCGGCAGGGAATGGCTCACCCTCGGCGCGTGCTTTCAGCGCGTGCAGCCGGCGCAGCTCGAGCTGCCGCCGGCGCTGCACGTGTTCGGCATCTCGTACGTGGCGCGGGTGTTTCAACAGATCTTGCAGGTGCTCGCCTCGCGCACCGAGCTGTACGTCTACACGCTCAACCCGTGCATGGAGTTCTGGGAGGACGTGCAGCACAAGGCGGTGCGCGATCCCGAGCGGTTTCCCCGGCGGGCCGAGCGCGGCGTCGATCTGGGCGCGCCTGGCAATGAGGACCCATTTCATCTCGAGAGCACCCCGGGCGATACGCCGGCCTTGCGGCTGTGGGGCCGGCCCGGGCGCGAGAACGTGCGGCTCCTCAACGAGCTTTCCGATTGCGACTTTCAGCCGCTGTTCGAGGATCCGACGGCGGGCGGGCTCACTCTCCTCACCGAGCTGCAGCGCGACATCCTGGTGCGCGAGCCCGAGCGCACCCTGCCCGATCCGGACCTGCCGGCCGACCCGAGCGTGCAGATCCTCGCCTGTCCGGGCATCCGGCGCGAGGCGGAGATCCTGGCCAGCGAGATCTGGAAGCTGGTGCAGGCCGACCCGTCGCTGCGCTTCAACGAGATCGGGATCATCCTGCCGGCTTCGCGCAAGGACGTATACCAGACGCACCTTCAGGCGGTGTTTCAGGAGATGTACGAGCTGCCGCACGCGATCGTCGATCTGCCGCTCGGCGCGCACAGCCGGGTGGTCGAGGCGATCGAGCTCCTGCTCGCGCTGCCGCTCGGCGAGTTCGGACGGCAGGAGCTGCTCAAGTTGGCCACCCACCCGGCGGTAATGTGCCGCTTCCCCGACGCCACCACCGACGAGTGGCTCGGCTGGTGCGACGCGCTCGGCATCGTGCACGGCGCCGATCACCAGGACCACGCGGACACCTACATCGAACGCGACATCCTCAACTGGGACCAGGGCATGCGGCGCCTCGCGCTCGGCGGGTTCATGAGCGGGCGCGGCGCGGGACCGATCGAGGACGCGCCCACCTTCGAGCTCGGCGGCGAAGCGTACGTGCCCGAGTCCTATCCGCAGTCCAGCGTGCCGAGCGCGGCCGGCTTCGCGCTGCTCATCCGCTCACTGATCGCGGATTCGCGGTTCGCCGCCCGTGCCAAGCTCGCCCTGCCCGACTGGATCACCTTTCTGCGCGGTCTGATCACCAGCGTGATCGGCGCGCCCACCGACGACGACGAGCGCGTGCTCGGCAAGTGCCTGCGCGCCTTGCAGGGGCTCGAGGAGCTGGACCTGGGCGGCCGCGAGGTCTCGTATCGAATCCCGTACGAGCTGGCCAAGGCTGCGCTCGGTGGGCTGCAAGCCAGCCGCGGGCAGTATCTGGCCGACGGTGTAGTGGTCGCTTCGTTCGTGCCCATGCGCGCGATCCCGTTCAAGGTGATGTTCCTGGCCGGCCTCGGCGAGGGACAATTTCCCGCCGGCTCGAGCGTCGACCACCTCGACCTCCGGCTGGTGCGGCCGCAACCTGGCGACGTCGGGCCGCGCGAAAAAGACAAGTACATGTTCCTCGAGGCGCTCTTGTGCACCCGCCAGCGCCTGTACCTGTCGTACGTGTCGCGCGAGACGCTCACCGGCGATCCGCTCGCGCCCTCGTCGGTGGTGGTGGAGCTGCAGCAGATGCTCGAGCGCGGCTACCGCACGCGCCAGGCGCTCGACGAGCGGGTGTACCGGCGCTTTCCGCTGCGACGCCACGAGGACCCGCACACGCTGTTCGCCTCGTTGCCGGCGGAGCGCGAGGAGCGGGCGCGTGCGCTCGGGCGCAGCCTGCGCGATCAGGTCGGACCAAGCGAGCGGCTGCCCGACCTCGGCGAGCTGCGCGCGTCGCTCGCGCCGGACGCGTTCGCGGCGCTCGGCGAGCAGCTCGGGCTGTGTCCGCCGCCGCCGTTGTCGGCCGACGCGGGGGTGCAGGTGGTGCGGCTGCGCATCTCGGCGCTGCGCAAGTTCCTCGAGTGCCCGCTGCAGGGCGCGGCGCGCTACCGGCTCGGCATGCGCGACGAGGACGACGAGGACCTCGCCGCGCGCGCCGACGAAGCGTTCATCACCTCGCGCATGGATCTAATGGTAGGGCTGCGTTCGGCGTTCCTGCGATCGCTCGGCGAGGGCGGCGCGGTGCCCGAGGACGCCACGCTGGTGCAGACGTACGACGGGTTTCAGCGACGGGCCGAGCTGGTCGGCGCCATGCCGACCGGAGCCTTCGGCGCCGCCGAGCGCCAGGCGCACCTGCGCGTGCTGCGCGGTTGGCGTGCGCTCTATCAAGACCTGGCCAAGGGTCAGCCCACCGGCGCGCGTACCCTCCGCTTCGGCGGCGCCGAAGAGCACGCGCGGGTCGACTGGCTGCTCGATCCGCTGGTGCTGCCCGTCGAGGCCGGCGGCCGTCGCTTCGAGGTGCGCCTGCACGGCAAGACCGAGACGGTGCTCGCCCATCCGGTCGGATCGCTGTTCCTGATCAACGCGAAGATGGGCACCCGGGTCGAGACCACCGTACGAAACAACAAGGAGTGCCTGCGCGCGTTTCTCGACTATGCGGTGCAAACGGCTGCGGGCATTCCGCTCGCGGCATACAGCGGCTTGATCGCCAACGTCGATCCGGAGAAGGGGAACCATCTCCATGAGCAGCCCTTCCGGGCGCTCGACCGCGATCACGCGCGCGGCTGGCTAACCGGGGTGCTCGAAGATCTGTTGTCCGGTCCTCACGATTATCTATTTCCGTGCGAGGCGGTCTTTCAACAGGCGCTCAAGCCGGACAGCACCTTCGTCGAGCAGATCGAGAAGCTGCGCGAGAAGGACACCTTCTACTCGTCGAAGTTCGGACCGGTGCCGAACCCCGAGCAGTTCCCGGCGCCCGACGAGGAACGCGCGCGCACCATGGCGGCGCGGCGCTTCGGGCCCATTCTCGACCCGCCCGCTGCGCCCGCGCGCGCGAAGGCCCGACGATGACCACCCGCTACTACCGGAAGCCGGCCATCCTCGGCGCGCTGCCGGCGAACCACCACGCGGTGATCGAGGCGTCGGCCGGCACGGGCAAGACCTACACGCTCGAGCATCTGGTGATCGAGCTGATCCTGCACGGCACGCGCATCGATCAGATCCTGGTGGTCACCTTCACCGAAAAAGCGACCGCCGAGCTGACTCAGCGCGTGCGCGGCAAGATCAAGGAGCTGCTCGGCGACTTTCCGTCGGAACAGGATCCGGACGAGAGCTGCTGGGCGATCGACGACGCGGCCCGCGAGCGGCTCGAGAGCGCGCTGTTCGGCTTCGACCGCGCCAACATCTCGACCATCCACGCGTTCTGCCAGCGGGTCTTGACCGAGCACGCGTTCGCCAACCGCCGGCTGTTCGAGCAGCGCCAGGTCGACGAGAAGGCCGCGTTCCAGCGCGCATTCAAGGAGGCGCTGCGCCACAGCTTCGCGCGCGATCCCGCGCTCAGCCAGTTCCTGACCGTGTGGCTGCGCGACGACGCGACCGCCACGCCCGTCGACGGGCTCGCCGAGATGCTGCTCCAGTGCCACACCAAACAGTGCGCGCTGCTTCCGGTCTTCGACCGCGCCGGACTCGAGGCCGCGCTCGACGCGTTCCAGGCCGGACCGGCCGCGCGCGATGCCAAGCTCCTGCAGCTCGCCGGCCCGGTCGCGGTCTGGGCCCAGGACCGCGACACCGCGCAGCTCCTCGCCGCGCTGCAAGAGGAAGACTTTGCGCCGATCGCGCAGCACGCGGCGGTCGCGGCGATCTTGGCCAAGCTGGTTCCCTGGGAGGCCGCGCTCGCGCAGTCCTTCCTGCCGCTGGTGCGCGAACGGCTGAGCCGCCAGAAGCGCGAGACCGGCTTCTTCGATTTCCAGGACATGCTGTCGCTGGTCGCCGAGAGCCTCGCCGCGCCGGAGGCCGAGGGGCTGGTGCAGCTGCTCCGCGATCGCTATCGGGTCGCGCTGATCGACGAGTTCCAGGACACCGACGGCATCCAGTGGCAGATCTTCGAGCGCATCTTCTTTCAGTCGGGCGCCGGTACGGAGTTGCGGCCGCTGTATCTCATCGGCGACCCCAAACAGGCGATCTACGGCTTCCGCGGCGCGGACGTGCAGACCTACCTCGAGGCACGCGCGCGGGTCGTGGAGGGCGGCGGCGTGGTGGCGCCGCTCGAGGAGAACTTCCGCTCCACCGACGCGCTGATCCGCGCCTACAACGAGATCCTCGACCAGCGCGTGGCGGAGCCGTTCTTCACCGGCCCGATTCGCTACGACTCGCCCGTGCGCTGCGGCCGCCCCGAGCGCACGCTGCTCGACCGGGACGGACAGCCAGCCGCGCCGGTGGTGCTCTACGAGCTGCAGCACACCGGCGAGCGAAAGAAGGACGGCACGCCCAAAGCGCCGAATCAGCCCGAGGCGCGCGAGGCGATCGCGGCGCAGATCGCGCGCGAGATTCGTTCGATCGTCGCGGGCAGCCTGCAGCTCCAGCACGACGGCATGCGCAGGCCGATCGAGCCGAGCGAGATCTTCGTGCTCACGCGCACGGCCAACGAGGGCTATGAGGTGGGAAACGCGCTGCGCCAGGCCGGGATCGCGCACGCGTACTACAAGCAGGACGGCCTGTTCCAGACGGACGAGGCACACCACGTCCGCGATCTGTTGGGCGCGATCGACGACCCGCACAGCCTGTCGCGACGGCTCAAGGCCTGGTTGACGCCGTTCTTCGCGCTCACCCTGGCGGAGCTGGAGAACAGCCGCGGGCTGCCCGGCACGCACCCGCTGGTCCAGCGGCTGCTCGACTGGAAGGCGCTCGCCGACGACAAGGAATACGATCGGCTGTTCACGCACATCCTCGAGGACTCGGGCGTGCTGCGCCGCACGCTGTTCGCCGACGACGGGGAGCGCGAGCTCACCAACTACCAGCACCTGTTTGAGCTGCTGCTCGAGCAGGCGCATCGCAACCGCGCCACCCTGCGCGAGCTGATCCTGCAGCTCACCCAGTTCGAGGAGAAGAAAGCGGCGCCCGAGGGCGTCGACGGCAACGTGCAGCGCCTGGAGAGCGAACGGAAGGCCGTGCAGATCATGACCATGCACAAGGCCAAGGGCCTCGAGGCCGACGTGGTGTTCCTGTACGGCGGGCTGTGGACCCGCGCCGATGCGGTGCGCGTGTACCACCAGTACGGCCGCCGGCTGGCGTGGATGGGCAACCGCAACCTGCCGTCCACCGTCGCTGCCGCGATCAAGGCCGAGACCGACGGCGAGGACCAACGCCTGTTGTACGTGGCGCTCACCCGCGCCAAGGCCAGGCTGTACCTGCCCTACTTCCCCGACGGAAGCGTCGAGCCGGCGGGCTGCTACGCGCACCTCAATCCGCAGCTCGCGCGCGTGCGTGCCGCCGTCCCATCCTCATCGCTGTTTGCGGTCGAGCCGATCCATCTCGCCAAGCCCGCCGGGCTGCGGGCGGTCGCGAGCAGCGAATCGCCGCTACACGGCTGGCGGCCGCCGGCGGCGCTCACCAGCCGGCTGGCACCCTCGAGCGAGCTGGCGGCGCTGCGCAAGACGCACGCCGGCTTCACCATCACGTCCTACACGCGGATGAAGCAGTCGCTGGCGCGCGCGGCCGAGCTCGGGCCAGAGGACTTCGCCGCGGAGCCGCCGGCGCTGGTCCGGTCCGAGCTCCCCGAGGACGAGTTGCCCGGCGGCGCGGCCACCGGCATCTTCCTGCACGAGCTGCTCGAAACGGTCGACCTGACCACCTTCGAAGCCGCGCCCGCGTTCGACGCCTGGCGCGTCCTTCCGCCGGTTCGCACTCTGTTTGCCGATGCGCTTCGTCATCACGATCGCGAGCCGCGCCACCTCCTACACAGCCAGCGGCTGGTGCACGCCGCGCTCACCGCCCCGCTCGTGCTCGGCCCGGAGCGTCTTCCGGACGGTCTGTGCGGCACCGATCGCGTGCTGCGCGAGATGGAGTTTCTCTATCCCTACCCGGAAGCCGCGCATCCGCGCCTGACCGAGCAGCTCGCGACCACGTCGCGCCTCGAGATCGGGCGCGGCTTCATCAAGGGCTTCGTCGATCTGGTCTTCGAGCACGCGGGCAAGGTCTACTTCGGCGACTGGAAGAGCGATCTCCTCACCGGCTGGGCGCCGGCCGAGCTCGCCGAGCACGTCGAGGAGCACTATCAGTTGCAGGCGCAGCTGTACTCGCTGGCGCTGGTCAAGATGCTGCGCATCCACGACGCGGCCGCCTACGAAGCGCGCTTCGGCGGGATGGTGTTCTGCTTTCTGCGCGGGATGATGCCGGGCGACGAGCGCGCCGGCGTGCAGTTCCACAAGCCGGGCTGGGCCGACGTGTGCGAGTGGGAGCAGCGCCTCGTGCGCGGTCAGCCGCTCGATCAGGGGAGCAGATGAAGCCCGGCGGCCTCAGCCCGCTCGGCACCGCCCGGCTGCTGGTCAGCGGCGCCGACGCCGCACGCTTTCCGCGCGAGCTCAAGCCGCCCGCCCGCGAGCACGATCTCGGCGAGGAGTCGCTGTTCCTCGCGTGGGAGCTGGTCAGCTACGCGCGCGGCCTTGGGCCGGAAGACGAACGAGCGCTGCTGGTGCTTGTGCTCGCATCGATGGTCAGCGTGCATCAGGGATCCACGCGGCTCCCACTCGCGGACCCGGAACGCGCCACCTACCTGGCCCCGCTGTACCGCGCGCTCGGCGGCGCCGACGCGGGGCTCGAGCGCGCGATCGCGCTGCTCGCGCATCCGGCGCTGGTGCCGCTGGTGGGCGCGCCCGGCGACTACAAGCCGCTGATCGTCGACGGTGGATGGCTCTACCACCAACGCATGCTGTCCTGTGAGGATCGCCTGGTCGCTGCGCTGAAGCCACGGCTGGGGACGGCCAGCCTCGCGGCGCCGGACCTGATCGACCGCGCGCTGGCCGACGTGCTGGCGCGCCCGGCGGTGCAGCGCGGAAAGACGGTCGAGCTGTCCGCCGAGCAGCAGCGCGCGGTCTGTTCGGCGCTCGCCGGCCGGCTGACGGTGATCTCCGGCGGGCCCGGGACCGGCAAGACCTCGATCGTCGCTTCGATCTTGCGTGTGCTCGCGCGCCTCGACGTTCCGCTCGAGAGCGTCGCGCTGGCCGCGCCCACCGGCAAGGCCGCGTTCCGCATGCGCGAGTCGATCGAGCGCAGCCTGGCGTCGATCGTCGATCCCGCGCCGATCGATCGCGCGATCACCTGCCCCGAGGCCCGCACGCTGCACCGGCTGCTCGGCTATTCGCCGCGCGGCAGCCGCTTTTCGCACCACGAGAACAACCGCCTGTCCGAGCGCGTCGTGATCGTCGACGAGGGCTCGATGATCGACCTGTATCTCATGGACCAGCTGGCGCGCTCGGTGCGCGACGACGCGATCCTGATCGTGCTCGGCGACGCCGACCAGCTCCCCTCGGTGGACGCCGGCGCGGTGTTCCGCGATTTATTGCCCTGCGTGCCGAGCGGCGTGCGGCTCACCGAGAGCTACCGGATGGATCCGGTCGATCCAGCGGGTCGCAACGTCTTGTCGGTGGCGCGCGAGATCCAGGCCGGCGTCACGCCCACCGGGACCACCCTGCGCGCGAGCGCGGCCGAGCTGGCGTTCGAAAAGGTCGAGACGCTCGACGGCTCGCGCGCGGCCTTCGTCGAGCGCTGGTTCCGTGAGCGCGTGCACGGGCTCGACGGCTTCGACGAGCTGTGGCGCCGGCCGTATCGGCTCGGACCGGAAGGCTTCGACGAGGCCGACCGTCGCGATCTCGATCGCCTGTTCGACCATTTCGAGCGCTTCCGGATCCTGTGCGTCACCCGCAGCGAGTATGCGTCCACCGGCGCGGCACACCTGAACGCCCTCTTGCACCGCAAGGCACTCGCGCATGCGCACGCGATCGGCGACGCCCCGGCCGACGCGCGCCACCCGCTGTACCCCGGCGAGCCGGTGCTCATGCTGCACAACGACTACGCGCGCGGGCTGTTCAACGGCGATCAGGGGCTGGTCATGCGCGTGAGCATGGGCGACTCGCCGCGCGCCGCCGGACATCCGCTGACCATGGTGGTGTTCCCACGCCGCCCCGGCGGCTACGCGGTGTTCCACCTCGACGCCCTGCGCCCGCAGATCCAGCTCTCGTACGCCATGACCATCCACAAGAGCCAGGGCTCGGAGTTCGACCACGTGGCGGTGGTGCTGCCCGACGAGGATCTGGCGCTCCTCACGCGCGAGCTGCTGTACACCGCGGTCACGCGCAGCCGTCGCTCGGTGGTGCTGCTCGGTCACCGCCCACTGTTCGACGCCGGCGTCGCACGTCAGATCCGGCGCTTCTCCGGCATCGCCGACAAGCTGGGCGGTCCGCGCCCGTCGCCCCCTCCACCCGCGAGCAAACCGGCCAAGAACCCCAACCAACTGAAACTGCCGTTCTAGTCGGGGTAGTGCGCGAGCGCTTCGGTGCAGCGCGCCGCCACCGCCGCGCGCACCTCGTCCGGCCCGAGCACCTGCGCGGCGCCGGCGAACGACAGCACCCAGCCCGCCACCCATTCGGGATGGTGGTACTCGAGCTCGAGCTCGACGCCGCCGTCGGGCTGCGCGTGCACGCGCTCGGGCGGGTGCTCCTCGGCGATCACCTGCGCGAGCGCCGCCGGAAAGCGAATGCGCGCCACGCCGCCGAGCGGGCCGACCAGCATACGGCTGCGCGCGTACTTGTCGGCGCGAAAATCGGCCGGCCGCTCGAAGCGCTCCTCGGTCAGCCGCGCCTCGCGGATGCGCTCCACCTTGAAGATACGCACCTCGTTGCGATGATCGTCGTGCCCGACCGCGTACCACGATCCGAGAAACTGGATGAGCGCATACGGATCGAGCCGCCGGGTGCTCAGCTCGCCGCGGCTGGCGGTGTAGTACACGATCTCCACCCGCCGCCCCTCCTCGAGCCCGCGCTCGAGCACGCGAAACTTCTCCACCACCTGCACCGCGCGATCTTCGCCCTCGATCGCGAACTGGCGCTCGAGCTCGGCCGCGCCCTCGCCGTTGGCGAGCAGCCCCTTGAGCTTGCCGAGGATCGCCTGCGCGGTCTCCGCGTAGTGCCCCGCGCCGGAGCCGCCCAGCGTCTGCAGCGCGATCGCCAGCGCCAGCCACTCCTGCTGCGTCAAGCGCAACGGCTTGCCGAGCGCCTGGTCCAGGTACACGTACATCCGATCCTGCCCATCGATCGAGATGTCGATCAGATCGTCCGGCTGAAACGGCGGCCGCCCGATCATGCTCAGCGCCGGCACGCTGGCTTTGAGCTCCTCGGTCGTCATGCCGACCACGCGCGCCACGTCGGCGACCTTGGCGCCCTTGTTGCGCTGCACGTAGGAGATCACTAGCAGCAGGCGCTGGATCTTCTGCTTCACATCCCCCTTCCTTGCGCCGTCAGGCGTCAAGTGCCGGCCTGCGCGAGCGCGGTCTGCAGCGCCGAGCGGATGCGCGCGCGCACCTCGTCGGGGCCGACCACGCGCGCCTTGGCGCCGAGCTGCAGCACCCACGAGACCAGCGCGTCCGGATTGGTGGTCTCCACCGAGAAGCGCCGCCAGCCGCCCACGCCCGGCTCGCCGGTCGTGCGCAGCTCGTTCTCCGCCAGCCACGCGAACTCCTCGCGCACCTCGAGCGTGACCAGCACGGGATCGGCCACGTCGTAGCCCCAGGCAGGCGTGCGGCTGTGCTCGGACAAGCGAAAATCCGTCGGCATCTCGAAGTCGGGCGTGCCCGGCTGCTTGGCGTTCACCGCCAGATCGCGCATCCGATGCACCAGGAACACGCGCACCGCTTTGCGCTCCGCCGAGTGGCCGACCAGCGCCCACCACCCCTGCCGGCAGAACAGCCCATACGGATCGACGCTGCGCGCGCTGACCGCGCCGCTCGAGCGCGCGTGGTACTCGAAGGTCACGCGCTTGCGCCGCGTGATCGCGTCCTCGAGCTGTTGCAGCCGCGCCGCCACCGCGCCATCGGCGGTGCGCTCGGCCACGTCGATCAGCACGCGCCCCTGCAGCGCCGCTTCGTCATCATTATTATTGGGTGAGCTGGCGTTGACCCGAAGCTGCATCTTGGCGAGCGCGATCGAGAGCGCCTCACGGTACGGAAAGCTCGGCTCGGCCGACAGCGACAGCCCGGCCAGGTACAGGACCGCGGTCTCGTCGGGGGTGAGCGCGAGCTCGGGCAGATACGCCTTGTCGCGGTCGACCAGGTAGCCCCCTTCGCCGTCGTCCTCGTCGTCGTCCGGCGCCACGTACTTGAGCGGCAGGCCGAGCGCCAGGAGGTCCGCCTTGTCGCGCTCCCACTTGCGCTTGACCGCCGCGTCCGAGCCCTCGCCATAGTCCTCGGCAAACGCGTCGCGCAGCTCGTCGAACGTGACCATGCGGCGCGTCTTCAGGAAGAACGCCATCAGGTCGAGCAGTCGATCGGTCGGCTTCACCAACGGCCAGCATACCCCACGCCCTGGAATGTCACACCCCCCTCGTAGGCTCCGATCATGCTCACCGTGACGCTCGCCGTAGTCGCGTTCCTCCTCGGGATCCTGCTGGTCGGAACCGCCCGATTGCTGCACTGCGCCCGGCTCGAGGCGGCGCGACTGTCGGCCACGCTCGAGGCCGAACGGCGTGCCGAGCCCAAGCTGCGCGAGGCGTTGCAGGCGCTCAGCGTCGAGGCGTTGCGCGAGAGCCAGGAGGCCAGCCGCGAGACGCTCGACGCGACGGTCCAGCCGCTCACCGAGTCGCTCGAGCGGGTCGATGAGCACGTACGCGAGCTGGAGCAGCTGCGCGCCGGCGCCTACGCCGCGCTCAGCCAACAGGTGGCGACGCTCCATCGCGAGACCCATCAGCTGTCGCGCGCGCTGCGCACGCCCAACGTGCGCGGGCGTTGGGGCGAGATGCAGCTCAAGCGCGTGGTCGAGATCGCCGGCATGCTCGATCACTGCGACTTCCACGAGCAGGTCGCGACCGACGACGGCCGATTGCGACCCGATCTGGTGGTGCGCCTTCCGGGCGGAAAGAACGTGGTCATCGATTCCAAGGCGCCGCTCGAGGCCTATCTGGCCTCGCTCGAGGCGCCCGACGAGCCGACCCGGCGCGCACGCCTGGCGGATCACGCGCGCCAGATCCGCACCCACCTGACGCAGCTCGCCGGCAAGGGCTACTGGTCGCAGTTCGAGCCCACGCCCGAGTTCGTGGTGCTGTTCCTGCCGGGCGAGAGCTTCTTCTCGGCCGCGCTCGAATCGGATCCATCCTTGATCGAGCTGGGCGCCGGGCAGCAGGTGATCCTCGCCACGCCGACGACCTTGATCGCGCTGCTGCGCGCGGTGGCCTACGGTTGGCGCCAGGATCGAATCGCCGAGAACGCCGAGCGCATCAGCGCGCTCGGACGCGATCTGTACGATCGCGTGCGCACGCTCGCCGGCCACTTTCTCTCCATCCGCAAGGGCCTCGACCACACCGTCGATGCGTACAACAAAGCGGTGGGGTCGCTCGAGACGCGCGTGCTGGTCTCGGCGCGCAAGTTCGTCGAGCTGGGCGCGGTCAGCGGCGAAGAGATCCCGACGGCCGAGGTGCTCGATCGTGCCGCCCGTCCGCTGGCGATCGTGGCGGATTCTTAGGCTTCCCGACGGAGTCTGTTATGCTGCCCCGGCGGCGCGCGCCGCTCATACCGACGGAGGAGCCTGCATGAATCGAACGATGCGACTGGGGATGGTCCTTGTCATGGCAGCAGTGGCTCTGGGCTGCGACGAGAAGAAGGAAGAGGCGAAGCCGGCAGCCCCGGTCGCTGCAGCCGCAACGCCCACGCCCGCGCCCGCGCCTACTCCGGCCGTTGCGCCGGCCGCTCCCGCGACGCCAGGTGCGCCGGGCTCGTCGGTCGCCGCGCTGCCGGGCGATCCCGCCAAGGCGCTCGCCGCCGCGCTCAACGCCGCCGCCGACGCCAAGGGCGGGACTGCGTGCGAGCAGGCCTACAACGCCTTCGAAGGCATGATGAAGGCCATGGCGAAGAGCGGCCCGCCGGGCGGCAAGACCACCAACAGCATGCCGCCCAAGGACAAGTTCCTCGCCGGTTGCAAGGAGCTGCCCCCCAACGTGCAGCAGTGCATGGTGCTCAACTACGCCATGGCGCACGGCAAGGAGTGCCAGGAAGCCCAGCAGAAGATGGATCCGGCGACCGCAGCCAAGGCCAAGGCACTCATGGGCAAGTAGCACCCGCCAAAGGAAGCGCCCGCGTGAGGTGTCCAAGCAGTAGGAGCCTCACGCATGCGCATCCTTTGCGACCACTGTTCCACCCGCTACTCGATTGCCGACGAGAAGGTGCGCGGCAAGCTGGTCAAGATTCGCTGCAAGAAGTGCCAACACACGATCCTGGTTCGCAGCGACGACGAGATCACCGACGTCGCACCCAAGCTCGTCGGCGAGCGCAACGATGCCTCGCAGCTGTTCTCGCTCGACCAGCTCCAATCGATCGCCGTCCAGCCGCGGCAAGCACTGAGGCCGAGCGTGACGAGCGGTGAGGGCTCGGGGCTGATCGACATCCAGGCGATGGCGCGCCTCGCGCTCGCCACGAGCCCGCCCGAAGATCCGGGCGCGACGGCCGTGCCGACGTTCTCGCCGGCGCTGTCGATGCCGATCTTGATGCCGCGGCCGGCGCCGATGCCCGCCTGGATCTGGGCGGTGGTGATCGCCAGCGTGCTCGCCTTGAGCGGCACGGTGCTGGCGGTGCTGACCCGGCGCCCGGCGCCGGCGGTCCCGATCGCACAGCCCCACCTCCCACCGCGAACCACGCCGCAGCCCGTGGTGACGCCGCTCGCGCACGCCGAGCTCGTCGCGCAGGCGCCGCGTTCGCCCATCGAGCCGCCCGCTTCCCCGCCCCGCCCGGTGAGTCGGGCCGCAAGTCGGACCCCTGCCGTTCGCAGGTCCGTCGGCCAGCTCGCGCCCGTCGCGCCCGTCGCACCTCCACCGAAGAGCGCTCCGGACGAGCTGACCGCCCTGCTCGAGCAGGCGAGCCATGACGACGCGCCCGTCCAACGCGCACCCGCACCGTCGGAAGCGGAGCTGCCCGACCACCTCGGGCGGACGGAGCTGACGCGCGGCTTTCAGTCTGTCCAGCCGCGCATCGAGACGTGCTTCGCGCAGGCCGACGCGCGCGGGCCGGTGATGGTGGCGCTCGTCATCGCGCCCGACGGCGCGGTGTCGTCGGCCGAAGTGCGCGGCGCGCTGGCGGGTAGCGCCACCGGCGACTGCATCGCGCGAGCGGCCAGGGCGGCGTCGTTTCAGCGCTTCCGCGGCTCCGCCCTGTCGATCACGTATGCCTTCATCCGACACGGACGCCCGTAACCCGGGGTGAGATCGCGCGGTTGCACCGTAAGATCCAAGGAGGCAGTCGCCTCCGGGGTCTAATGGACATGCCCACGCCTGCAGAGCTGGTCGCGCGCGCGCGGGCCGGCGACGCCGACGCCTTCGCCGAGCTGACCCGGCGCTACCGTCCGCGCATCCATGCGCTCGCGCTGCACCTGACCGGCGACGCCGACGACGCCGAGGACATCGCGCAAGAGACCTTCTTGCGCGCCTACCGGCGGCTGCCCGAGTTCCGCGCCGCGTCGGAGTTCTACACCTGGATCTATCGCATCGGCGTGAACCTGTCGCTCAACCTGCAACGCGCCAACAAGCGGCGCCGCACCACCAGCATGGACGACCCGCGCGTCGCGCTCGCCGTGCAGGTGGACGCGTCCGGCGATCCGCGCCGCGCCGCCGAGCTGCGCCAGATCTACGGCCGGCTGATCGCCGCGCTCGACCGCCTGTCGGCGCCCATGCGCTCGACGGTGGTGCTGGTGGCGCTGCAGGGCCTGACCCACGAGCAGGCCGGCGTGGTGCTCGACTGTCCGAGCGGCACCATCGCCTGGCGCCTGCACGAGGCGCGGCTCAAGCTGGCCGCGGCGCTCGAGCCGCCCGTCGCCGAAGCAGCCAAGCGCGCGGGGCTGCGCCTGCTGGTGCCCTCCTTCGTCCGCTGACGCGTGCTACCATCGTCGAATGCGCCTGGCCTGCGCGTTCGCCCTGCTGGTCGCCGGTTGCGACGCCGCGTCGTCGGCCGCGGACCTGAGCGCGTCGGTTGACGGCGGCGCGCTCGACGGCTCCGTGGCGCCGGCCGTCGACCTGGCGCCGTCGGGCCCCTGCCCGTCGGAGATGGCGCTCGTGCCGCTCGCCGACGGCGGCGTGTGCATCGATCGCTACGAGGCCTTTGTCGTCGAGCTGGACCCGTCCGGCAACGAGACGCCGCACTCCCCCTACGTGGTGGTCGACGGCCTGACCCTGCGCGCCAAGAACGCCGCGGGCGCGGTGCCGCAAGGCTACATCTCGCAGGTGCAGGCGAGCCAGGCGTGCCAGAGCGCGGGCAAGCGGTTGTGCAGCGCCGCCGAGTTCGCGCAGGGCTGCTCGGGCGGGGATCCGACCGCCAACTACTATCCGTACGGCGGCAAGACCCACATCGCCGGCGACTGCAACGAAGGCAAAGGCTCGAGCGTCGCGCTGTTCTTCGGCTCGAACGCGGCGCTGTGGACCTACGCCGAGTTCAACGACCCCAAGCTCAACCAGTGGGACGGCGGCCTGGCGCCGAGCGGCAGCTACCCGAAGTGCGCCTCGGCCTTCGGCCTGTACGACTGCGTCGGCAACCTGCACGAGTGGGGCTCGGACCCCGCCGACGCCAAGGGCCACGGCCGGTTCCGCGGCGGCTTCTACGGCGACGCCGAGATCAACGGCCAGGGCTGCCGCTACGTCACCTCGGCGCATGAGCTCACCTATCACGACTACTCGACCGGTTTCCGCTGCTGCGCGGCGCCGAGGTAGCAGGTTTCCCTCCTGGGGAAATTTTTCCCGGTTGGGCGTGCGCGCACCAGGGAGGGTTCCGCCAAAGCCCCGGATCCCGCGGGGGTCGCCCTTGGCGCGCGGTTTGCTCTGTGCCTTGGCTCGTGGACCCGCTGCACGAGCCCCCTCTCCTTGTGTATGGAGACTCGTCGCCGTTCCCCTACGAATTGGACTTCCTGGCGCTGACGCGCGGGGTCGTGACGTGCGGGGTGGCGCTCTTGCACGCGCAGCGCGCGATCGACGCCGCGCTGGAGAAGACCTCGCAGCTCGACGAGACCACCCGCCGCGAGCGCGCGCGCTTCGACGCGATGGTCGACACCGTCAAGCTCTCGATGACCGCCTTCATGTCGTCGAGCTCCAACCGCGTCGCCGAGGTGGCGGTGCGCATCCTCGAGACCACGCGCGGGATGATCGAGGGCGAGCGCGTGTTGCTTGGCGAGCGCGCGGGCGAGCAGCGCTCGGGCGCCGAGACCGCCGTCGACGAGGCGCGGGCGTCGGCGTTCCGCGCGCTCGAGACCTTGCTGCTCAACCACGACGTGCCGCCCACCGGGATCGCGCTGCGCCTGCTCGCGGGCGAGGAGAGCTACGGCGCGCAGGCCGCGCTCAAGACCCCGTTCGGCGTGGACGCGGTGGTGGCGCTGGCCATTCCGTCGACGCACGAGTGGGGCAAGCTGCGGCGCGTCGGCCAGCTGTGCACCGGTGTCGACGCGCGCCTGTCCGCACCGAGCTGGCTGTCGCGCAAGGAGAGCGTGCAGGACGTGCGCCTCGATCGGTTGTTCCTCAGCGAGGTGCTGGTCGGCGCCTACCGCACGGTGCTCAGCCTGCGCCGCACGCCCACCGCCGGCCCGGGCTATCGCCTCGAGGTGGTCGACGGCGACGAGCCGCGCGCCACGCTGCTGGCGCTCAACGATCACGGCCAGCCCGGCGGCGGCGAGCCCATCGAGCTCGGCGGCCTGTGCCTGGATCGCCTCGACGATGGGGTCGCGGTTATGGCCGGCATTNNCTGCCCGCGCTGCGCGAGGCGATGACCGCCGCCACGCTCGACGGGCAGCCGCTGCGCGAGCATGACGAGCCGCGCGTGTTGTGCACGCGCCTGATCGCCGCGATCTCGCGCGAGGTGCAGGAGATCTCGCGCCGCTCGGGCGCCGCCGGCGAGCTGGTCCTGCGCAAGAACATAGGCCAGGGTCGCCGCGAAGAAATCTACATCACCAAGGCGGAGCTCCTCGAGCGCGTGCTCACCCTCCCCCCCGGCCTTCGCCCCGCCTTCGATCCGCTCCACCTCACCCAGGGCCCGCGC
>PNAM01000113.1 GCA_003170275.1 Myxococcales bacterium | reverse complement strand
AAACCCGCCGCCCCGCACAACCTGCCCGCGGCACAGCCCACCATCCCCGCCCGAACCACCTACCCACCCACCCCTCTTGGCAAATCCGGAACCCGCGTGCCCGCACTTCCCAAGCCTGCCGCGCTCCCGCCTGCCGCGCTCCCGCGCTAACGCGCTACCGCGCTACCGCGCTACCGCAACAGCCGCTTGAGCTCCGCAGACAGCGTCTCCTCCGGAATATGCCGCGTCTCTCGCGTATGCATATCGCGGATCGCGACCTCGCCCTTTTTTCGCTCGACGTCGCCTACCACCAGCACCACGCGCGCGTGCACGCGCTCGGCGCGCTGGAGCTGATCGGCCCAGCCCACCTCGCGCAGATCGACGTCGACGCGGAAGCCGCGCGCGCGCTCGGCGGCTGCCTGCTTGAGCGCCCAGGCGCGGGCGCCGGCGCCGCGCGCTGCGATGAACACTTCGATCGCTGCCTCGTAGGTCTCGCCTTCGCCGGGGGTGCAGGCGGCGGCGCGCGCGATGCCGAGTGTGACGCCCACCGCGGGCATGGCGCGCCCGCCGAGCGCGTGCAGCAGCCCGTCGCGCCGGCCGCCGCGCGCCACCGTGATCAACGCGCCGCTCGCGGTGCGCGCGCGCAGCTCGACGAGCGTGCGGTTGTAACGGCCGGCGCCGAAGCCGAGCCGCGGGTCGTCGTGCACCACGAAGCCGCTCGCCTCGAGCGTCGCCAGCACTGCCTCGTGGTGCTTGAGGCTCGCCACGCCGATGAAATCGCGCAGCCGGGGCGCCGAAGCGGTCAGCGCGCGGCAGCCCTCGTCCTCGCAGGTGAGGAAGCGCAGCGGCGCGCCCGACGCCTTGCAGTCCGCGCAGCGCAGCGTGCGAAGCTCGATGGTGGCTTCGATGAAGCGCGCCAGATCCGCAGGATCGCCCAGCGTGCCGAGCACCACCTGATGATCCTTGAACCCCACGTCGGCCGCGAGCGTCAGGCACAACGCGGCGATCTCGGCGTCGGCCGCCGGATCGGTCGCGCCGAGCACCAGGCCGCTCACCGCGTGCCACGCGCGCCAGCGCAACGCGCCCAGCGGCTCGGGGTCGAACGCATTGCCCGCGGTCATCCAGCGCGCGAAGCCTTCGGGCTCGCGCTCGGCCAAAAAGGTGCGCGCGATCGAGGCCATCGGATCGGGGCGCAGCTCGGTGCCGTCGGCCAGCGACAAGGTCCCGCCCGCCCCGGAACGCGCGCTGGTCCCCGCCGGCTCGAGCGGCGCGGGCTGCACCTCGCGATAGCCGTGGCCCATCATCACCGCGAACGAGCGGCGGCGCACGTAGCGCCACTTGGCCGCGTCGGCCGGCGAAGCATCGAGCACGTCCGTAAGCTCGCTCATGGACTCGACGCAGGTTAACATAAAGGGCAGTGGACTTCGTTCGCGCGTCGCAGGGGCGATTGCTCGAGGGGGAGCGGCCGTTCCGCTTCGTGCTGGTCAACGCCTATTACCTCCAGGAGGAGGCGGCGCGCGGCCGGCTCGATCTGGTCGACGAGACGCTCGCGGCGTGCGCGGCGATCGGCGTGGCGGTGGTGCGCGCGTGGGCGTTCAACGACGATCCCAACAAGGCCGACACCGGCATCCAGCGCGAGCGGCTGCGCTACTCCGCGGTCGGCCTGGCCGGGCTCGATCGCGTGATCGAGCGGGCGCGCGCGCACGGCCTGCGGCTGATCTTGCCGCTGTGCAACCACTGGAACGCGTACGGCGGCGCGCGGCAATGGCTCGCATGGAACGGCGTCGCCGGCGCGCGCGAGGGAGATACGCGCTTCTTCACCGACGCGCGCCTGCGCGATCACTACGCGCAGCATGTGGGCACGATCGTGCGCCGCCACAACCCGCTCACGGGCCTGCTCTACTGCGACGATCCGACCGTGCTCGCGTGGGAGCTGATGAACGAGCCTCGCGGGCGCGGCCTGCCGGTCGACGGGCCGGGCTCGCTCGCCGCCTGGGTCGCGTTCGCCGCAGCGACGGTAAAAGAGGCCGCGCCGCGCCAGCTGGTGTCGGTCGGCGACGAAGGCGAAGAGGCCTCGTTCGACGAGTACGACGAGCGCTTCTGGCGGCGCGTGGGCGGCGCGCACCTGTTCGCGCCGGACAACGGCGGCTCATTCACGCGCTACCTCGCGTGTCCCGACGTGGATCTCGCCTCGTGTCATTTCTATCCGCAGAAGTACGGCATCGTGGCGGGCGCCGAGGCCGAGGCGGGCTGCGCGTGGATCGAAGAGCATCAACGGATCGCCGCGTGCGCAGGCAAGCCGCTGGTGGTGGGCGAGCTCGGCCACGCCGCGGCCGATCGCGCGCGCGTCTACGGCAGCTGGCTGCGCACCGCCGGGCGCGCGCGGGTTGCCGGTATCGGCCCGTGGTTGTTCGCCTATCGCAGCCGGCCGGCGGCGTGGGACGAGTTCACGTTTTACGCCGACGATCCGATCGCCGGCCTGCTCGGGCGCGCCGCCCGCAAGATCTCCCGTGAGAATTCTGTGTCTCGCGCCACGATGTCCGCGGCCCGCTGATCCGCCCGCGCGCGCGTGCTAGGGTGCGCGCCGATGACGCCGACCGGCGAGCTGTGCCTCGGCCGCTACCATTGCCTCGAACGGCTCGGGTCCGGCCCCCTCGGCGAGACCTACCGCGCGCGCGTCTACGGCATCGGTGGTTTCGAAAAGGAGTTCTCGGTGCAGCGACTGCACGAGGAGCTCGGCGCCGATGCCACGTTCCTCGAGCGGCTGGTGCGCGCCGCCTCGCGCGCCGTCGAGCTGCGCGGGGATCGGCTGGTGCGCCTGCAGGAGATCGACGTCGATCGCGGGCGCTACTACCTGGTCGCGGATCTGGTGCGCGGCGTCGAGCTCGGGCTGCTGGTCGAGCTCTTGAAGGCCGCTGGCGAGCGGCTGCCGTTTCCCTGCGTGCTGGGCATCGCGCTCGATGTCGCCGAGGGGCTGCTCTACGCGCACGGCCGCATCGATCTCGAGCCGGGCGGGGTGCTGCACCTCGGCCTCGGGCCGCGCACGGTGGTCATCGACTCCGAAGGCGAGGCGCGTCTGGTCGACGTGGGCCTGTACGGCGCGCTGTTGCAGACCGGCTGGGACACCGCGCGGCTGCCGGCGGAGTTCCTCGCGCCCGAGGTCGCCGGCGGCGGGTCGTTCACCACGGCGGCCGACGTCTATTCGTTCGGCGCGCTCCTGCAGCTGCTGGTCGGAACGCGCTCGGAGCCGGCGATCGCGGAGCTCGTACAGCGCGCGCTCGAGGCCGATCCCGCGCGGCGCTGTCCGTCGATGGGCGAGCTGCGCGAGACGCTCCTGCCGCTGGTCGATCGCGCGGCCGCGCGGCGCTTGCTCGGCAGCTTCGTCGCGCGCTACCTGGTGCCCACGTCGCGAGCGTCGGATCCGCCGCCGCCGAGTGTGGTGTTGCCGCCGGTCGGCGACGCGCCGCTCGACTGGGAGTCGTCCGAGTTCGATCGCCTGCCGACCACGCTGCTCGACGAGAGCGCGCCGGACACGCGCGTCGAGCCAGCGATCGCCAGCCAAGAGCAGCCGCTCCAGCTACGCGCGCCCGAGCCGGTCCCGCTGCCGCAGCCCGCGCCGCTGCCGTCGCCGCCGACGCTGCCGCTCGCCGCGCTACGACGTCCGGAGGTGGCGCGCTTGCGGCTCGCGCTGGCCCTGGCCGCGCCGGTGCTGGTCCTCGGCCTGGGTGCCGCCTGGTGGCTACAGCGGCCGGCGCGCGGGCCGATGACCACCCGTGCGTTCTGGCCCGGGCGCGCGCGCTCGCTCGAGCGCCGCGTGCAGCTGGCCGATGGGCAGCCGTTCGCGGTGACTACCGACCCGTCCGGCGCGCGCGTGTTTGTCGACGGGGCGCTGCGCGGTCAGTCCCCGCTCGAGGTCTCGCTGCCCGCCGGTCCGCACCGGGTCACCGTGGTCGCCGAGGGCCGCCAGTTGGTCGAGCAGCCGTTCATGCTCGATGCCGGCGGCCGTAACCTAGAGTTCCCGCTCGTCCCCGCCACGCTGCCGCCCGAGGTCGCCGGTCCGGCCGGCCTCAAGGTGCACTGCGAGACCGCGGGCCTGCGCATCTACGTCGATGGCCTCGACACCGGCCGCGACTGCCCCAACGAAGAGCGCATCGACCTGCAGCCGGGCGAGCATCACCTGGCGCTGCACTCGCCGCTCACCGGCGAGACCATCGCGGTGCACAAGGTCGTGCACCTGCAGCTCAAGAACCGCTCGACGCGGATCTACCTCGCGTATTAGCCGCTGCTATTCTTCGGGGCGCGTGCCGCCGCCGAGCAGGTACAACAGCGCCATCCGCACCGCCACGCCGTAGGTGACCTGGTCGAGGATCACCGATCGCGCGCCGTCGGCGATCCCCGGGTCGAGCTCGACGCCGCGGTTGATCGGGCCCGGGTGCATGATGATCGCGTCGGGCTTGAGCATCGCCGCCACGCGATTGCCGAGGCCGAAGTAGCGGCTGTACTCGCGCGTGTTGGGGAACAGGCTGGTCTTTGTCGCTCCGTGGTCGAGCCGCTCCTGCTGGATGCGCAGCATCATCACCACGTCGGCGTCGGCCACCGCCGACTCGATCCGCGGGTGCACCTCGGCGCCCAGCTGCTCGACGCCCGCCGGCAGCATGGTGCGCGGCCCCGAGAGCCGCACTTTGGCGCCCAGCTTGGTGAGCGCCAACAGGTCCGAGCGCGCCACCCGCGAGTGCGCGATGTCGCCGCAGATGGCGATGGTCAGGCCCGCGATCTTGCCCTTGTGCTTGCGGATGGTCGCGCAGTCGAGCAGTGCCTGCGTCGGGTGCTCGTGCGTGCCGTCGCCGGCGTTGATCACCGCGGCGCCCACGTGCTTGGCGATGAAGTGGGGCGCCCCCGACGACGAGTGGCGGATCACGATCACGTCGGGCGCCATCGCCTGGAGGTTGCGCGCGGTGTCGAGCAGGGTCTCGCCCTTGGTGGTCGACGAGGTCGAGCCGCTGATGTTGATCGCGTCGGCCGACAATCGCTTGGCGGCGATCTCGAACGAGGTGCGCGTGCGGGTCGACGGCTCCATGAACAGGTTGATCACCGTCTTGCCGCGCAGGGTCGGCACCTTCTTGATCGGCCGCTCGGAGATCTCCACGAAGGTCTCCGCGAGATCGAGCACCCGCACGATCTCTTCGGCGGACAGATCCTCGATGCCGAGCAGGTGCCGGTGCGCGAACGGAGCGCCGGTCACGATCTCTTCTCCCGCAAGACCACCCGGTCGGGCTGGCCCAGCTCCGAGAGCGTCACCTTGACCGATTCGCGCCGCGTGGTCTGCACCGTGGTCCCGACGTAATCGGCGTGGATGGGCAGCTCGCGATGGCCGCGATCCACCAGCACCGCGAGCTGCACGCGGCGCGGGCGCCCATAGTCCATCAGCGCGTCGAGCGCGGCGCGGATGGTGCGGCCGGTGTAGAGCACGTCGTCGACGAGGACCAGGGTCTTGCCTTCGATCGAGTGGCCGGGCATCTCGGTCACGCCCACCTCGGGCTTGGGCAACCCCTCGAACACGTCGTCGCGATAGAGCGTGATGTCGATGGCGCCCAGCTCGGGCGTCTCCAGCTCGCCCGCCTCGGCGACGAACTTGGCCAACCGCGCGGCGAGCGGCACGCCGGCCGTGCGAATGCCCACCAGCACCAGCTTCTCGCCCGCGTTGCGCTCGGCGATCTCGTGGGCGATGCGCTTGAGCGCCCTGGTGATCCCCTGCGCATCCAGCAACTCCCGCCGTTCCACCAGATCGGGCAAATCGGACGGCGATTTCACGAGCCAGACAGCTATCACATTCGAAGGGGCTCGCATAGACTCCAGGCGATGGCCACCGCAGGGATCATCCTCATCGGCGACGAGATCCTGTCGGGCAAGGTGGTGGACGAGAACGCCCGCTTCCTCACCGAAGAGCTGCGTGAGCTCGGCGTGGCGCTCAGGCGCGTGATCGTCATCCCCGACGTGCTCGACGAGATCTCGGACACGGTGCGCGACTTCGCCGGCCGCTTCGACCACGTGTTCACCTCGGGCGGCGTGGGGCCGACCCACGACGACCTGACCATGGACGGCGTGGCGCGCGCGTTCGGGCAGAAGCTGATGCGCCACCCGGAGCTCGAGAAGCTGTTGCGCGACTACTACGGCGACAAGCTCGAGGAGCGCAACCTGCGCATGGCGGACGTGCCAGAGGGCGTTCACCTGGTCCACGGAGACCACCCGACCTGGCCGGTGATCGCGCTGAAGAACGTGTACGTTTTGCCAGGGATTCCAGAGATCTTCAGGCGAAAGTTCAAGTCGATTCGAGAGCAGTTTCGCGGCCAGCCGTTCCACCTGAAGTGCGTGTTCACCTCGGACGAAGAGGGGCGCATCGCCGCGCAGCTGGACCGCATCGTCGCGACGTACCAGGTGCAGGTGGGCAGCTATCCCAAGCTCGACGCGAGCGACTACAAGGTCAAGGTCACGCTCGAATCGAAGGACGCCGCCGAGGTCGAAGCGGCCGCCGCCGATCTGGTGCGCGCGCTCGGTGCTTCGGTGGTGCGCGTGACCTGAGATTCTGGTACACAAGTGCCCGTGACAATGCCGCTGGTGCTCAAGGGCGGGCGGGTGATCGACCCCGCTCACGACCTCGACCGGACCACCGACATCTTGATCAAGGACGGCGCCATCGCGGCCGTCGAGCCGGGGGCGACTGCGCCGGGCGCGCGGGTGATCGACTGCGCCGGCAAGATCGTTACGCCCGGCTTCGTCGATCTGCACGTGCACCTGCGCGAGCCCGGCCACGAGTACAAAGAAGACATCGCCTCGGGCACGCTGGCCGCGGCGGCGGGCGGATTCACCACCATCTGTTGCATGCCCAACACCAACCCGGTCAATGACTGCCGCTCGGTCACCGACCTGATCGTGCGCCGCGCGCGCGAGGTCGGTGCAGTGCGGGTGCATCCGGTGGGCGCCATCTCCAAGGGGCTCAAGGGCGAGTCGCTGGCCGAGGTGGGCGAGATGAAGGATGCCGGCATCGTCGCCGTGTCCGACGACGGCAAGCCGGTGATGAACGCCGACCTGATGCGTCGCGCGCTCGAGTACGCGCGCACCTTCGGGCTGGTGGTGGTGCAGCACGCCGAGGACCTGAACCTGGCCGCCGGCGGGGTGATGAACGAGGGCGTGCACGCGACGCGCGCCGGGCTGCGCGGCCAACCACCCGCCGCCGAGGCGGTGATGGTGGTGCGCGACCTGGAGCTGGTGGCCTGGACCGGGGCGCGCTACCACGTCGCGCACATCTCGACCGCGGCGTCGGTGCGGGCGGTGCGCGAGGCCAAGAAGCGCGGGCTGCCGGTGACCTGCGAGGTGACGCCGCACCACTTCACGCTCACCGACGCGGCCTGCTGCGGCTACGACACCTCCACCAAGTGCGCGCCGCCCTTGCGCACCGACGAGGACATCGCGGCGCTCAAGGAGGGCCTGGCCGACGGCACCATCGACTGCATCGCCACCGATCACGCGCCGCACGCCGCGCAGGAGAAGGACGTCGAGTTCGACCAGGCCGCGTTCGGCATGATCGGGCTGGAGACCGCGCTCGGCCTGTCGCTCAGGCTGGTCGACGAGAAGGTGCTCACGCTGCCCGAGCTGGTGCGCAAGCTGACCTCGGGCGCGGCGCGCTGCTTCGATCTGCCGGTAGGCACCCTCGAGCGCGGGCGGGTGGGCGACCTGGTGATCATCGACGTGGAGCACCGCTACAAGGTCGACCGCGCGCTGTTGCGCTCGAAGTCGCGCAACACCCCGTTTCACGGCTGGGACCTGCGCGGGCGGGTGACCCACACGATCGTCGGCGGCAAGATCGTGCTCGAGCCCGGAGCGAGCGGATGAACGACGTCGCGCGGCTGGCGCTCGAGGACGGGACGGTCGCCTACGGCAAGCCGTTCGGCGCGCGCGTGGACGATCCGGGCGCGGCGGGCGAGGTGGTGTTCAACACCGCGATCACCGGCTACGAAGAGGTGGTCAGCGATCCCTCGTACCGCGGGCAGATCGTGCTGATGACCGCCCCGCAGATCGGCAACGTCGGCTGGAACGCCGAGGATCTGGAGTCGGCCAGGCCGCGCGCGTCCGGCTTCGTGGTGCGCGAGCTGTCGCCGCTGGTCTCGAATTGGCGCTCGCAGGCCTCGCTCGACGAGGTGCTGGCGAAGGCGGGCGTGCCGGGCATCGAGGGCGTGGACACGCGCGCGCTCACGCACCGGCTGCGCGACGGTGGCTCGATGCGCGGCCTGTTGACCACCGCCGATCCCAACCGGCTCTCGGACAGGGCGCTGGTCGAAGCGGTGCGCGCCACGCCCGGCCTGGAGGGCCGCGACCTGGTGCGCGAGGTGACCGCGCCCAAGCGCTACGGCCACTCCGAAGGCGTGTGGCGGCTGGGTGGCGGCGCGGCCCGGCGCGCGCCCGACAAGCACGTGGTGGCGTACGACTTCGGCATCAAGACCAACATCCTGCGCCAGCTGGTCGACGCCGGCTGCAAGGTCACGGTGGTCCCGGCCACCACGCCGGCCGCCGAGGTGATCGGCCTGCGCCCCGACGGCGTGTTCCTCTCCAACGGCCCGGGCGATCCGGCGGCGGTCACCTACGCGGTCACCGCGTGCAAGGAGCTCCTCGACCAGCGCGTGCCGCTGTTCGGCATCTGTCTCGGCCATCAGATCCTCGGGTTGGCGCTCGGCGGCAAGACCTACAAGCTCAAGTTCGGGCACCACGGCGCCAACCAGCCGGTCATGGACCTGGCCACGCGCAAGGTCGAGATCACCTCGCAGAACCACGGCTTCGCCGTCGATGTCGGCTCGCTCGCGGGCAAGGCCGAGCTGTCGCACGTGAACCTGAACGACGGCACCGTCGAGGGCATGCGCCTGCCGGGGCGCCCCGCGTTCAGCGTGCAGTATCACCCCGAGGCCTCGCCCGGTCCGCACGACGCGGCGTACCTGTTCGACCGGTTCATGACGCTGATCGAATCGGCGCGCTGATGCTCTCGCAGATCCTCGACAAGCTGATCGCCTTTGCGGCGCGCGACGAGGCGGCGCTGGTCAAGGCGCGCGAGGAGTGGAGCGAGCTGGCCGGCAAGGTGTTCGACGACGATTTCTTGTACGAGGAGCGCACCACCGCGTTCCTCGAGTGGTTCGCGCTCGAGCGGCCGGGCGACGACGGGCGCCTGCCGGCGGAGCGCTTTTTGGCCGAGGATCGGATCACCGATCTCGACGGCAAGTGGGCGCACGCGCTGTCGCGGTCGCACCGCAGCCTGTTCGAGGTGCGCGAGCTCAAGGACGGCGCGATCCTGGTCGACGACCTGCTCGCCGGCAACGCGTTCGAGGTGGTCGAGCGGCGCAAGCTGCCCGGGATCGCCGAGGGCCAGCTGCTCGAGGCGCGGCTGGTGGCCAACGTGGTGACGCCGCCCGACATGCTGTTCACGCGCGCGTTCCAGTTCCATCCGCAAGAGGCCGCGCCGGCCATGCGCAAGCTGGCGCAGCGCGCGCGCGCCGACGGCGAGACGCGCGCCGAGACGCTGTTCCGCCTGCTCCGGCTACGACTCAAGGCGCTGCGCTACGGCCACGTCGCCGCCGCCAAGATCTACGCCGAAGCCGAGTCGTGAGCCGCCCGCGCTCTGTTCCGTTCACGTTCCTGCTCGCGTTCACGCTCACGCTCACGCACCTCGCCCACGCCGACGCCAACTCCACCGGCATCGCCGCCGATCGCTTCTCCCCCGGCATCGGCCCGCTCACCCTCTTCGGCGGCGAAGCGGCCGAGGTCACGCCCTTCGCCCAGCTCTCGTGGGTGGTCTCGCTCAGCCTGCAGCGCGACCCGCTCAAGCTGTCGACCCAGCTCGGCGGCGAGGTGATCGCCCGACCGGTGCACGATCAGCTGGTCAGCGACGTCGGCCTCGAGGCCGGCTTCTGGAAACGCTTCGCCATCGGCCTGGGCGTGCCCGCCGTGCTCTACGCCGACGGGGATCGACTGCGCGGTACCTCCGCCGACGACGCGCCGCTGGCCACCACCGCGGGCGGCGATCTGCGCATGCGGCTGAAGGCGGCGTTCATCGGCGACCCCGCGCGGCAGGGCATGCACGTGGCCGTGCTCGTGCAGGTGACCGTGCCGCTCGGCGGCCAGTCGCAGTTCGCCGCCACCGACGGCGTGACCTTCGAGCCGCGGCTGCTGGCCGATTTCCGCTACGGGCGGTTCTTGTTTTGCGCCGCGCTCGGCGTGCGGTTCGCGCCCGAGCGCACGCTGTTCGAGACCACCTTCGGCGACGAGCTCACCTGGCTGGGCGGCGCGTCGCTCGCGCTGGTCGAGCGCGGCCGGTTCTCGGGCGGGCTGGTGGCCGAGTTCGCCGGCGCGGTCGGTCCTTCCGACGGCACGCGCCCGGCCGAATTTCGCGGCGGGTTACGCGCGGCGTTGGGCGCGCTCGCCGTCGACGTGGGAGCCGGCGCCGGGCTGGTGGGCGATGCCGGCGCGCCGTCGTGGCGCCTGTTCGCGGTGCTGCGCCATTCCTTTCATCTGTACTGATTCGTGCTACGTTGAATTCCATGGCCACCGACGAGACGGACGCGCTTTCCGGGCGACGCATCGTGATCGCGGTCTCTGGCGGAATCGCCGCCTACAAGGCCGCCGAGCTGGTGCGCTTGTGCATCAAGGCCGGCGCCGAGGTGCGCGTGGTCATGACCAAAGCGGCGCAGAAGTTCATCACGCCGCTTACCCTGCAGGCGCTCTCGCAACATCCGGTGGCCACCGACACGTTCGATCTGCAGCAGGAGTCGACCATCGGGCACATCGAGCTCGCCGACTGGGCCGAGCTGTTGGTGATCGCGCCGGCGACCGGCGACATCCTGGCGCGGCTGGCGCACGGGATGGCCGATGATCTGGCGACCACCGTGGCGCTGGCCTGCCGCGCGCCGTTGCTGGTCGCGCCGGCGATGAACGTCAACATGTGGAACCACCCGGCGACGCAGAAGAACCTCCAGACGCTGGTCGAGCGCGGCGCACACACCGTCGGGCCGGGCACCGGCGAGCTGGCCTGCGGCTGGGTCGGATCGGGGCGCATGTCCGAGCCGGCCGAGGTGCTCGCCGCGTGCGTGCGTGCGCTCGGGCCGCGCGATCTGGTCGGGCAGACCGTGCTGGTGGCGGCCGGGCCGACCTACGAGGCGATCGATCCGGTGCGCTTCGTCGGCAACCGCTCGACGGGAAAGATGGGCTTCGCGGTGGCGCGCGCGGCGGTGCGACGCGGGGCGCGGGTGGTGCTGGTGGCCGGGCCGACCGCGCTGCAGACGCCGGCCGGGTGCGAGCGCATCGACGTGGAGAGCGCGGCGCAGATGCGCGACGCGGTGATGGCGCGCGCCGATGGGCAGACCGCCATCGTCATGACCGCGGCGGTCGCCGACTACCGTCCCAAGACGGTGGCCAAGAAGAAGCTCAAGAAGGAGAAGCTGGGCGCCGCGCCGACCATCGATCTCGAGCCGAATCCGGACATCCTGGCCGAGCTACCGGGACGCGCGTACAAGTTCCGCCGGCCGGTGCTGGTCGGTTTCGCCGCCGAGACCGACGACGTCGAGAAGCGCGCCGTCGAGAAGCGTCGCAAGAAGGGCTGCGATCTGCTGGTCGCCAACGACGTGACCGAGGCGGGCTCGGGTTTCGGCACCGATACCAACCGCGTGCTCCTGGTGGGCGCGGAGGGAGTCGAGCGATTGCCGCTGTTGACGAAGGATCAGGTGGCGGATCGGATCCTCGATCGCGTGGTGGCGCTGTTGCCGAAGGCGGGGTTGAAGCTCGCATGAATGACAGAGACGAGCTGCTGGCGATCGCGCGGCAGGTCAAAGAGCACGTGGCGTGGTTGGAGCGGGGGAACGTGGCGGGCGTGCCGCGGGGCGTGGGGCGCGTGCATCGGGCCCCCGATGGCCCCTCGCCTTCGGCGCAAGGAAGGGGCAACGCGAATGTGACGGCGAACGCAGACGCGAGCGGATTGATTGCGATCCGTGAGGACCTGGGCGATTGCACGCGATGCAAGCTGTCGGGCGGGCGCAAGAACATCGTCTTCGGCGTGGGAAATCCCGCCGCCGCGTTGGCGTTCGTCGGCGAGGCGCCGGGCGCCGACGAGGATGCCAGCGGCGAGCCGTTCGTCGGCGCGGCTGGCCAGCTGCTCACCAAGATGATCCAGGCGATGGGCCTTCAGCGCGAAGACGTCTACATCTGCAACATCATCAAGTGCCGGCCGCCGGGCAATCGCAATCCCGAGCCGGACGAGATCGCCGCGTGCGAGCCGTTCCTCAAGCGCCAGCTCGCGTCGATAAAGCCGAAGATCATCGTGTGCCTGGGCAAGTTCGCCGCGCAGTGCTTGCTGCGCTCCGACGCGCCGATCAGCCGGCTGCGCGGAACCTTCCAGAGCTACGAGGGGATCGCACTGATGCCCACGTTCCACCCGGCGTACCTGTTGCGCAACCCGAGCGCCAAGCGCGAGGTGTGGTCCGATCTGCAGGTGGTGATGGCCGAGCTCGACAAGCTCGGCGTCGCCCGCAATTCGGGTTAGGCGAACTTCACCTTCTCGATCAGCTGGAGCTGGAAGCGGTTGTCCCAGGCGCCGCCGGCGTGCTCGCGGCAGCAGATGCCGCAGGCGAGCGGATTGGCGGCCCGGTGGCGACGGCGAAACACCATGCGCGAGCAGCGCGGGCACTCGAAGACGTAGCGGTGCCGCGGCGTGCGGTTCTTCGGGTAGACGTTGTCGTGGAACACGCGGATGCCCATCGTCTTGGCGGCCTGCTTGAACAGGTTGTTGTGGCCGGACGGGCGACCGAGCATGTGCAGGTACAGGTGCAGCATCTCGTGCTCGAGCGTCGCCAGCGCGTCAGCGTAGCCGTACTGCCGATAGTGATAGAGCGAGATCTCGATCAGCCGCATCGAGTAGGTGATGCGTCCGGTGAGGCGCCTGAGGTACGGATTGAACTCGATCCGATAGGTGTCGGGCAGCACGTCGTCGAACTTGGACCGGTTCACGGCCCGGTAGTGCTCGTTCAGGTGCTCGAGCACCGACTCCAGACTGGTGTCCCTCATCGAGGAGACAGGCTAGCCGAGCTTGCGTCGGGTGCAAGGCGGGAAGTAGATTCACCGGCGATGTATCCGCTTCCGATAGATGACGCAGTCGTCGCCGAGTGCCGGACCTTGGCGGCGCGCATTGCGCAGGGCGTCCAGGATTTCATCCATCGCCACACCACGGTTTCCATCGAACGGACGGTGTTGCGCGCGTATGGCGTGGATGGCGCCGACGGCGACGGAGTTCCGCTGGTGAACACCTGCGTCGATCGCTATTTGAAGGACGGCCTGGGCGGGCGGGGGATCGCCACCTATCTAGGCAGGGCGCTCGCCCGGGGGGCGGCCGACCCGCAACAGGCGGCGGAGCAGCTCGCCTACGCCGCCACGCTCGACGATGGCGAAGGCGGCCCGGCGCCCGACGCGATCCGGCGCGCGCTGCAGCCGCATACGGACGAGGCGATGGCGCGCATCGATCGCGCGCGGCACAGGCGCGAGAGCGATCGCAAGCGGCTCGGCACCGGGCCGACGCCGTGGAAGTATTTGATCGTCGCCACCGGCAACATCTACGACGACGCCGATCAGGCGCGCGCGGCGTCGCAGGCGGGCGCGGACATCATTGCGGTGATCCGCTCGACTGCTCAGTCCCTGATCGACTACGTCCCGTACGGCGCCACCACCGAGGGCTTCGGCGGCACCTGGGCGACGCAGGAGAACTTCAAGATCGTGCGCGCGGCGCTCGACGACGAGCAGGAGAAGCTCGGGCGCTACCTGCAGCAGGTGAACTATTCCTCGGGCCTGTGCATGTCGGAGATCGCGTACCTGGCGGCGGTCGAGCGGCTGGACATGCTGCTCAACGACGCGATGTACGGGATCTTGTTCCGCGACATCAACCCGCGGCGCACGTTGTGCGATCAGTATTTTTCGCGGCGCATGATCGCGCGCGCGGGGATCGTCATCAACACGGGCGAGGACAACTACCTCACCACCGCCGACGCGGTGGAGAAGGCGCACACCGTGTTGGCGTCGCAGTTCATCAACGAGTCGTTCGCACACAACGCCGGGCTGCCCGACGAGCTGATGGGGCTGGGGCACGCGTTCGAGATCGACAAGTCGATCGAGGACTCGTTCTTGATGGAGATCGCGCAGGCGCAGCTGGTGCGGCAGATCTTCCCGCGCCATCCGATCAAGTGGATGCCGGCCACCAAGCACAAGACCGGCGACATCTTCTGGTCGCACCGCGTCGACGGGCTGTACGATCTGGTGGGCGTGGCGACGGAGCAATCGATCGAGCTGCTCGGCATGATGACCGAGTCGATCCACACGCCGCTGTTGCAGGACCGCTTCGTCGCGCTGCGCGGCGCCGACTACGTGTTCAACGCCGCGCGGCACCTGTCGGAGGAGATCCGCTGGAATCCGGACGGGCGGATCGTGGCGCGCGCGCGGCTGGTGCTCGGCGAGGCGCGCGATCTTCTGCGCGAGGTGGCGGGGGAGGGCATGTTCTCGGCGATCGCGCGCGGCGCGTTTGCCGACGTCAAGCGGCCGGAGACGGGCGGGCGCGGCCTGGTCGGCGTGATCGACAAGCGCGCCGACTATTTCAATCCGATCCTCGACGTGCTCGAGGGCAAGGTGCAGTTGTGAGCGCGAAGAAGACGCCGCAGCCGATCCGGCCGTACGGCGATCGCAAGGACGACGGGCGCATCCAGCTCTCGTTCACGCTGCCAGTGGCGGTGTCGGGACGCGCCAAGGAAGCCGCGCGGCTGTTCTGCGAGGGGCTGGGGCTGAAGAACGTGGTGGTGGCGACCATGGAGTCGGCCGGCAACGAGTTCTCGTTCTTCGTCGCCTACGGCAACGCGGACGTGCCGCTCGACTTCGCGCAGATCGTCGTGCCCGAGGTCGAGCTGCCGGCGTGGGGCTTCAAGGAGATCAACCACCTCATCCACGAGAAGATCGGCCGCAAGCTGGTGGTGGTCGGCGCGTGCACCGGCTCCGACGCGCACACCGTCGGCATCGACGCGATCCTCAACATGAAGGGCTACGCCGGCGACAAGGGCCTCGAGGCGTACCCGTGGATCGACGCCTACAACCTGGGCGCCCAGGTCGACAACCTGGCGCTGCTGACGCGCGCGAAGGAGCTGTCCGCCGACGCCATCCTGGTCTCGCAGATCATGACCCAGCGCGATCTGCACATCGACAACTCGCGCCAGCTGATCGACCTTGCCAAGAAATCCGGCCAGCGCAACCTGCTCTTCCTGCTCGGCGGCCCGCGCATCGATCACAAGCTCGCCCGCGAGCTCGGCTTCGACGCCGGCTTCGGCCCCGGCACCAAACCCTCCCAGGTAGCCTCCTACATCCTCTCCACGCTACTTAAGAGGTAGGGGTCCTTCTCCACCATCTCAGCTGTGTTACGAGGGGAGGTATTGTTCGGGGAGGCCGTCGAGCTCCATGGTGGTGCCGCAGGCGCACTTGGGAGCGTGCTCGACGTTGGCCTGGGCGCGCCAGGGAATCGAGTGGGATTTCTCGGCGCCGCAGCTGGGGCAGGCGAAGGGCAGCTTGGCGGATTCGATGATCGCGTCGTGGCACAGGTTGGGGATCATGGTCATCTGCGACGCGATGGCGGGGGAGACGTGGATCATCACGATCTCGCGCTGCGCCAGCGACGAAATGAACATCTCGAACGCGCGCACGCCGAGCGACGAGATCGAGCGAATGCCGCCCAGGTGGATAACCACCTTGCCCGTCGAGCCGTTGCCGCCCGCCGCCTCGACCACCGGCCCTCCGTCGAACTTCTCGTCGATCTTGCCCGAGATGGTCACGTGGAGGCTGCCGTCGTTGAGCTTCTTTTTATCGAATTGAACCATCCACCCGCCCGCAGCCCCTTGCCTACACGATGTAGAAGTGTACGGCGGTACCCCGTTCCTGCGCCGCCCGGTTGGTGCCAGCCACGTGGAGTACCGCAGTAACCTCGGTCAGCCTACCGGGCGAGACACTGAAGATCAACTGGTTCGCCACCGAGTAGGTCATCACCAGCCCCAGCCCCGCGCCCGCCACGCCCGGCTGCGGCCGCGGCACACCGTCGGTGACCTTGCGCAGCCGCTCGGTGACCGCCCGCTTGGACAGCGAGCCGAACGGATCCGACACCGAGATCGCGATGGTCTGCCCGTCACAGCCGTAGCGCATGGCGACGGTCTCCTCGGCGCCGAGCGCCACGCTCAGCCGGCGATCGAGATGCGCGTTGCGCGCCGCGCCGCCCTCATCGCGCGGCGCATCGTACAGCGCGTTCATGAGCAGCTCTTCGGTGGCGAGCTCCACACGCCGCAGCTTCTCGCCGCCGAGGTCCATCGACTCTGCGAACGCGACGATCTGGTTGAGCGCCTCGTCCTTGTCCTCGGTGGTGTGGACCAGCACCTCGTGAATCGGTGCGCCCGCGAGCAGGTACGGCGACACGCCCACCGATCCCGGCCCCTCAATCAGCCGCCGCACCGCCGCGAACAGGTCATGCTCGTCGGGCCCCTCGAGGCTACCGAGCACCGGCATCCCGCCGCGCGGCAGCGTCAGCGCGCCGCGCTTGGGCACCACGTGGTTCACGTCGGTCTCGCACAGCGCGTCGATCAGCCGGCTGCGCGCGTTGATGCCCGCGACCGCGAGGATGATGGTCGAAGGATAGGCCTGGCGCGCTTCGTTGATCAGCACGGCCGGCGGATCCGCCGGCGACACGTCGAGGTCCACCAGCAGCGCGGCCACATCCGACAGATCCTGGATCGGTAGCTCCGACGGGAACGGTGTGGTCCGCACCTGCAGGCCCGCGGCGCCCAGGGATTGGGCGACTCGGCGACAGGTCGGTCCATGCTTGGACACGAGCGCCGCCCCGCGGGACTTCAGGGGGAACACGTTCGAAGAGGTCATTTGTACTCCGCTTCACATATTGTATCGCTAAAATGAACCTAACTACAAGAAAATATGGAGGGCGCTGCCGCGCGCCATCGCCGCCCGGTTCGACCCGGCGACGTGCACCACCGAGGTCACCTCGGTGAACCGGCCCGCGCTGCCGTGCACGATCAGCTGGTTGGACGAGGTGAAGCACAGCACCAGCCCCAGCCCGGCGCCGCCCGTGCCGCCTCGCGGCCGCGGTCCGCGCGCCTCGAGGACGCGCGCGATGTGGTTGGCCAGGATCGTTCGGGTGAGCGCGCCGAAGCGGTCCGAGACCGACACCACGAAGCTGCGCCCGTCGCAGCCGAAGCGCAGCCGGACCTGCGCCTGCGCCCCGAGCGACACCGGCGTGCGGCGATCGAGCGTCGCGTACTTGGCCTGACCCTGGTCGTCTCGCGGCGCGTCGTAGATCGCGTTGAGCAACAGCTCGTCGGCGATCACCTCGATGCGTCGCAGCTTCTCGTCGGAGAGCCCGAACCGCTCGGCGTAGTGCATGACCTCGCCGAGCACCGAGTCCTTCTCTTGCGACGAGCCCACCACGCGCTCCTCGATGGGCGTCGCGGCCAGTAGATAGGGCAGGGGACCTTGCGGGATCGGCGTCGGGTTGATCAGGCGACGCAGCGCCACGCCCAGCTCCTGTTCGTCGGCGCCTTCGGCGATCTGCGCGCCGGCGGCCGACTCGAGCCAGGTGCCGAGCTTCGGCACGATCGCCGTCACCGTCGCTGCGCTGAGCGCCTGCACCAGGCGATGGCGCGGATTGACGCCGGCGATCGCCACCACCGGCGTGCCCGGACAGGCCGCGACCACCGCGTCGATGAGCGTCGTCGGAGGCGCGTCCGGATCGATGTCGAGATCGAGCACCACCACCTCGAACTCGCCCTTGGCGGTGCGCGGCAAGAACGCAGGGCCGATCGCCTGGCGCATGGCGAGCCCGGCCACACCGAGAGACTGCGCCAGCTGGCGCAAGGTCGCAGGGTGGCGGCACACCACGGCGGCGCGACGTGCGCCGGTCGAAGGCTCTGCCATATCGTAACTTTAGCCCGAATCGCCCGGGAAATCGAAATTCCCGATGGTTACGTGATAAAACGCCGCTCATGAAATCTGTCATCCGGGTCCGGATCGGCAGCCACGACGCGCACTATGCCGGGGAGTTGGTCGACGGCGCCAAGCTGCTGCAGCTGTTCGGCGACGTGGCCACCGAGCTGTGCATTCGCGCCGATGGCGACGAGGGGCTGTTCCGCGCCTACGACTCGGTCGAGTTCTTGAAGCCGGTGCGCGCGGGCGATTTCATCGAGGCCGAGGGGCGCATCGTCGGCTGGGGAAACACCTCGCTCAAGATGGAGTTCGAAGCGCGCAAGGTGATCGCGCCCGCCCACGGCCACTCCGCGTCGGCGGCGGATCTTCTCGCGCCGCCCGAGGTGGTGTGTCGCGCGCGCGGCACCTGTGTGGTGCCCAGGGAATCGCGCCGGCAGCCGTTGGCCGGCGGGCGTCCGCAGCCGTGCATCTTGACCGCCGCGATCGTCGGCGCCGAGACCACGCGCGCGCAGAATCCGCACCTGCCGCTCACCGCCGAGGAGCTGGGCGCCGACGCCGCGCGCTGCGTGAAGGCAGGCGCGACCGTGATCCACCTGCACGCGCGCGACGAGCAGGGCAACGCGTCGCAGGACACCGAGCGCTTTCGCTCGGCGATCCGCGCCATCCGCAAGGCGACCCGCGAGCTGGGCGGCGTGATCATCCAAACGTCGACGGGCGGCGCGGTGGGCATGAGCGTGGCCGAGCGCGCCGGTCCGCTCGGCTGCACCGGCGAGGACGCGCCCGACATGGCCACGCTCAACGTGGGCACCATCAACTTCGGCGACGACGTGTTCATGAACAAGGCCGCCGACACCGTCGAGATGGCGCAGCGCATCGCCAGGCACGGCGCCGCGCCCGAGGTCGAGGTCTACGATGCCGGGCACCTGGACATCGCCGCCAAGCTGCTCAAGGACAAGCTCTTGCACGCGCCGCTGCACCTGCAGTTCGTGCTCGGCGTTCAGGGCGCGCTGTCGGCCAGCGAGCGAAACCTGCAGTTCCTCGTCGACCGCATCCCGGAGCTCGGCGTCGAGTGCACCTGGGGCGTGGCCGGCATCGGCCGCCATCAGATGACCATGGCCGACCTGGCGATCACCTGGGGCGGCAACGCGCGCGTCGGCCTCGAGGACAACATCTACCTCGACAAGGGCGTGCTGGCCGAAGGATCGGCGCCGCTGGTGGCGCGCGCAGCCGAGCTCTGCAAACAGCGCGGCCGCAAGGTGGCGACGGTGGCCGAGGCGCGCGCGCTGTTCAAGCTCGCCTGAAGCCTTGACACGGTAGATCGCGAACGGCAAAACTGACGATCCGCCGGGGTGGCAGATGACCAAGCAAGAATTGATCAAGCGAGTGGCGAGCACGCCCGGCCTGGCGCCGCTGAACAAGAAGGCGGTCGGCGTGCTGGTCGACGCGGTGTTCACCGAGATCGCCAGCTACTTCGTCGAGACGCGCGTGCCGCGGCGCGCGAGCGGGCCGCGCTTCACGTATCCCGGCTTCGGCACCTTCACCAAGAAGAAGCGCGTCGCGCGCGGCGGGCGCAACCCGCAGACCGGCCAGCCGATCGTGATCCCCGAGACCGTGACCGTCGCGTTCCAGCCGGGCCAGGAGCTCAAGGCGCACCTCAATCGCGAGCCGCCTCGCAGACGCCGCGTCGGAGGATAGACCGTCATGGATCCACGCACCGAGCTGACCGATCTGCACATTCACGTCGGTGGCGCGGTGGCGCCGCACGTGTTGTGGGCGATCGCGCACGACCTGGGCTTCAAGCTGCCGGTCAAGTCGTACTGGGATTTTTGCGACCTGGTCTACGCCGATCCGAAGAAGGTGACCTCGCTCGGCGACTACCTCGACATCATGCACCAGTGGACCGAGAAGATTCAGTCGTCGCCGTCGGCGATCGAGCGCTCGGTCTACGAGATCATCGGCAAGGAGTACCGCTCCTCGCGCGTCTCGAGCATCGAGCTGCGCTTCAACCCGATGAAGCGCAACCTGGGCGGCGAGCGCGACCTCGACTACATCATCGCCGCGGCGATCCGCGGGATGGATCGCGCGTGCCTGGCGTACGGCATCCGCGCCGGGCTGATCTTCTGTCTCGCGCGCGAGTTCGACTACGAGCTGAACGAGATCATCGTCAAGAAGGCGGAGAAGTACCGCAACCAGGGCGTGATCGGCATCGACCTGGCCGGGCCGGAGAAGCACACGCTCGAGTTCGGCGGCGACGTGGAGCGCTATCGCGATCTGTACGCGCGGGCGCGCGCGGCGGGGCTGGGCACGACCGTGCACACCGGCGAGACCTCGCTCACCGGCGTCGAGGGCGTGCTGGCGGTGATCGAGAAGCTGCAGCCGGCGCGCATCGGGCACGGGATCGCGGCGGCGCAGAGCGAAGAGGCGATGCGCAAGCTGGTCGAGCGCGGCATCGTGCTCGAGCTGTGCCCCTCGTCCAACATCCGCACCCATGCGGTCACCGGCATCGACGAGGTCAGGGAGATCTTCGCCAAGTTCCGCAAGGCGGGCGTGCGCACCACCGTCAACACCGACGGGACGTACCTGCTCGGCACCACGCTGCGCAAGGAGTTCGAGCTGCTGCTCGCGCACCAGGTCCTGTCCGAGTCCGAGGCCTTCCGCTGCATCGAAACCGCCAAGGCAGCAACCTTCCTCAAGTAGCCTCCGCGTGTTAGTTTCGCGGGAGCGATGTGCGCGGGGAAGGGGGACAGTGAGTGACCTGGCGGGGCTGCCGATCCGGCGGCCGAAGACCGTGGTGTTCCTGTTCGCTGTCGTGGCGCTGCTCGCGATCTACGGGCTCACGCGGCTGAAGGAGGAGGAGGATCTCCTCGTCTTTCTGCCGACCACCGATCCCGACGTGCAGCTGTTCCGCGACGTCGCGCATCGCTTCGGCGGGCTGCGCGTGGCGCTGATCGGCGTGGAGGCGCCGCCTGGCACTGACATGTTCGCGCCCGACACGATGGGCAAGCTGAAGAACGTCTCCGAGGCGATCAAGAACACCAGCGGCGTCGACCGCGTGACCTCGATGGCGGTGGTGGCCGACGTGGTGCCCGGTCCGGCCGGCGCCGAGATCGCGCAGTTGGTCCCGAAGGTGCCGGCCAACGAGGAGGAGCACCAGGCGCTGCGCGCGAAGGTGCTGTCGCGCGAGCACATCGTCGGCAACATGGTGTCCAAGGACGGCCGCGCCGCGCTGATTCTGGTGTTTCTCGCCGAGGGCATCAGCGATCGCCAGGTGACCACCCGCTTGCGCGCGGTGGCCGAGCAGGAGCTCGCGCCGCTCACGGTGTTCTTCGGCGGCGCGCCGTTCGCCGGTCGCAGCATCTACGAGGAGGCGCAAGCCGACGTCTGGCGCCTGTCGCCGATCGCGCTGATGGTGCTCTTGCTGGTGGTGGTGATGACGTTCCGCGATCCGGTGGGCGTGGTGCTCACCGTCGCGTCGGTGGCGTTCGCGGTGCTGGTGGTGCTGGGCGGGATGGGGCTGTGGGGCGAGAAGTTCACCGTCGCCTCGTCGACGCTCCCGGTGATCTTGTTCGCATCGGGATCGTCGTACGCGGTGCACGTGCTGGGACGCTACTATCTGTTGCGCGCCGATCGTTCGGCCGACGCGGCGATCCGCGAGTCGCTGTCGATCGTCGGCCCGCCGCTCTTGATCGCCGCCGGCACCACCGCGGTCGGCTTCTTCTCGTTCGTCGCCACCGACGTGCGGCCGATGCGCGCGTTCGGCATCGCCTGCGGCATGGGCGTGCTGATCTGCTGGCTCACGTCGCTCACGCTGGTGCCGGCGGTGGTCGCGCTGTGGCCGCGCGATTCCAGGCCGCACCGCACCGTCGGAGTGATCGGCGAATGGCTGGTCGCGATCTGGCACTGGTCGCGCCGCCACCGCGTGCTGGTGATCGCGGGCGCGACGGGGATCGCGGTCGGGCTGTTCGCGCCCACTTTTCGCGTCGACGTGCGCATGGAGCCGCGCGCGTTCTTTCGCGTCGGCTCCGAGCCGTGGCTGGCCGAGCGCTTCCTCGAGGATCGCTTCGGCGGCGCGCACTTCGTGCAGATCGCTGTCGATGGAGATCTCGACGATCCGGCGACCCTGCGCGAGCTCGGGCGCCTGGAGGACTTCACGCGCGCGCTGCCGGGCGTGACCCAGATCCAGTCGATCTTGCAGCCGCTGCGGCTGGTCAACGACGTGATGGGCGGCGGCAACCGGATGCCCTCGACGGCCGCGCAGGCGAGCAACCTGTACTTCTTCATCGAGGGCGAGGCGGGCATGGGCTCGCTGATCGCGACCGGCCGCCAGGCGGCGCTGATGCACGTGCGCGTGCGCGGCGACGCGGTGCCGGTGGTCGACGCGCTGGAGGCCTACGCGAAGAAGGGGCTGCGCGCGCGGCCGGGCATGCCCACCGCCGACGACGTCGCCGATCGGGTGGGCTTCATCATCCGCGCGGTGACCGGCCGCGATCCCGCCGATCGCGAGCGGCTGCACAAGACCATGAGGCTGATCGCCGCGCCCGGCGACGCCGACGAAGAGTGGAGCGCGATGAGGGCCAAGGTCGCGCGCGCGTTCTTCGACTCCGACGAAGCGCCGCCTCTCAAAGAGGAAGATCGCGTCAAGCTGGTGCAGATGATCTTCGGCCGTTTGGGCGATTGGAAGGCAGCGCTCGCCTCGGCGGCGCCGTCGCCGGAGGAGGGCGCGCTGGCGGTCGCGGCGCTCGGCTCGCGGATCGCCGATGCGCAGCGCAACCTGGCGGTGTCGCGCGCCATGCCGCAGGTGCTCGTCACCGCCGGGGTCACGCCGCCCGACGGCAAGCCCGATCCGATCCTGGTCAAGCAGCTCGAGCCGGTGCTCGACGATCTGTTCCTGCCTGCGCCCCCCACGCTGACCACCGTGCCGCTGCGCGCGCGCATCGCCGGCGAGCCGATCCTCGATCGCGGGTTCTCCCGCTCGGTCGAGCGCAACCAGATCCGCAGCCTGCTGGTCTCGATCGTCGCCGTGCTGCTCATGCTGATCGGCCTGTTCCGCTCGTTCACGCGCGCGTTCGTGTGCATGCTGCCGTCGCTGTTGACGATGGTGGTGATCTTCGGCGTGATGGGCCTGTTGCACCTGCACATCGATCTCGGCACCTCGCTGGTGGCCGGCATCGCCACCGGCGCGGGCTCGGACTTCGCCATGCACTACCTGTGGTACCTGCGCAGCCAGCCGGCCGACGAGGTGTCGCGCTCGGTCGGTCCGGTGATGGTGGTGTCGATCGTGCTGGTCTCGCTCGGTTTCGTGGTGCTCTCGCTGGGCCGCTCGCCGGTGATGCGCCTGTTCGGCACGTTGGCCGGGGCGTCGATGTTCCTGGCGGCGCTCTTCACATGCTTGCTCGTTCCCGCACTACTGAATAAATTCGGGTCGGCTCGAGGTCCCAAGCCGTAAGGAGGCTCCATGTACCGGTTGTCCTTTCTGTTGCTTCTCGCTCCCTCGTTGGCCTGGGCCGGCGATCCGTCCGGTCCCGAGCTGCTCGGCAAGGTGGACAAGCAGCTCAACGCGTTCACCGACGGGGTGTTCGAGTCCAAGCTGCTGGTCAAGACGCCCGACGGGACCTCGCGCGAGTACGGGTTCACCACCTTCCAGAAGAATCCCGACAAGCGGCTGGTGCGCTTCACCGCGCCCGGCGACGTCAAGGGGATGGGCGTGCTGGTCGAGAACGCCGAGACCATGTACGTCTTTCTGCCCGGCTTTCAGCGCGTGCGGCGCATGGGCACGCACATCAAGAACCAGACCTTCATGGGCTCGGACTTTTCGTTCGAGGACATGTCGCAGACCTCGTTCGCGCCCACCTACGACGCCAAGCTGATCGCGCAGGACGACAAGACCTATACGCTCGATCTGACGCAGAAGGCGGGCAAGGATCTGGAGTTCCCGCACATCAAGATGGTCATCGACAAGACCTTCTACGGGCCGCTCAAGATGGAGTATCTCGACGGCTCGGGCAAGAAGCTCAAGACGCAGCTGCGCGAGGACTACAAGAAGGACGGCTCGGAGCACTGGAACCCGGGCAAGGTGATCATCACCGACCACCGCCGCAACGATCACACCTCGGAGATCGTCTTCACGTCCACCAAGCTGAACTCGGGATTGTCGGATGATCTGTTCACCCAACGGTCGCTCATCCGCGGCAATTGATATGAGAGCCTTCACAGGGGGGATCGTGTTGGTGGCTGCGCTCGGGGGAACGGCGCGCGCCGATCTGGTGGACTTCAAGTTCGGCGGGCAGATCTCCGCCGACATCCGCTACCGGCTGGCCGGCGAGGAGGTGCCTGCGCCCAGCGTGGTGGCGCCGTACCCGTCGCAGCAGCGGCTGCTCAAGTACGGATTTTCGCGCAACGAGAACCTGATCAAGGCGCAGCTCTCGCTGACCATCGCCTCCAAGGTCAAGGCGGTCGCCGACGTCGACTTCGTCTGGTACGGCTACTCGGACGTCAACGACATCAACGCCGAGACGCTGCACGAGCAGGTGGATCCCTATCGCCTCGAGGCGCACGCGGCGTACGTGGACATCTATCATTTGATCCCGCACGTCGATCTGCGCATCGGGCGGCAGGTGGTGGTGTGGGGCTCCGCGGACAAGTTCAACCCGACCAACAACCTCAACTCGCAAGATCTCTCCGACCCGATCCTGTTCGGCAAGGCGCTCGCCAACCAGATGATCCGCGTCGACTACAACCCGTGGCGCGACATCATCATCACCGCGGTGTGGGTGCCGATCTTCCGCCCCGCGCAGCTCCCGCGCACCGCGCCGCTCGCGCTCACGCAGGTCGATCGCCCGGCGCCGGTGCAGGAAGAGGCGATCCGCAACACGCTGGTCGGGCTGGCGCAGGCGATGCCGCCGAACGTGGTCAACGTCTACACCATGCAGCCCGATCCGACGATCGAGAACTCGCAGTTCGGCCTGCGGCTGGCCGGACGCCTGCTCGGGCAGGACGTGTCGCTCTCGTACTATCACGGGCGCTTCGACATCCCGTCGCCGTCGTTCACCGTCAACAAGCCCAACGGCGTGGTCGACGTGCTGGTGATGTGGCCCAAGATGGACGTAATCGGCGCCGACATCGCCGGGTCGATCGAGAAGCTGCACGGGCTCGGCTACTGGGTCGAAGGCGCGGTGTTCTTCCCGCAGAAGATTACCTACGGGCTCTACAACGACACCTCGGGCGGGCACGATCCGATCACGTTCACGCAGGGAGCGAACGGGCCCGACGACTTTCGCATCAAGATCGGCTACCCCGAGGCCATGCGCGGGACGGTCGTGCCGTCGACGCCGTTCTTCAAGCTGACCGCGGGCGTGGACTACTCGTTCAACAAGTTCGTGTACGGGAACCTGCAGTACGTGCACGGGTTCATCGACGAGTTCGGCGCCGGCGTGCAGTCGTATGTGCCGTCGACCAAGGGCGGGCTGCCGCGCGTGGAGTCGCGCATCGGCGACTATCTGGTGGTCGGCGCGGACCTCAAGTTCTTCTCCGACGCGCTCCTCCTGCGCCTGTTCGGCGCGTTCAAGCTGCCGCACGCGGACGAGAACGATCCGGCGCACGGCGGCGAGCCCAAGTTCACCGCCGTCATCTTCCCGCAGGTCGCGTGGGCGGTGTGGGACGCGACCGAGCTGTCGGTCGGGGCGTTCATCTTCCTCGGCGATCGCAACACCAAGTTCGGCGACCCGGCGGCGGGCGCGAGCGAGGTCTTCGCCAAGGCCAAGTTTACGTATTGACCTCGCCGCGGCGAATTGGAATAAAACTCGCCGTCGCACCATCGAAGGAGAGGGAGCAGACATGACCAGAGTTTTCACGTGCGTCACAATCGTTGCGCTTTCGGCCGGGATCGCCCGGGCCGGGTCGCACGATTTCGTGATCGAGCACGCGGGGGTTGGCGGGACGAGCCAGCAGGCTGCCCCGTACATCCAGAAATTCCTCGAGCACATCGAGGGCGCGCTCGGGTGGCCCAAGGGCTCGGCGAACGGTGACTTCTTCCCGGAGCCGGACGCGGACTTCAAGAAGTTCCTGGCGGACAAGAAGCCTGGGATCGGCTTGATCGATCCGGATCAGTTTCTCGAGTTGCAGAAGCTCGAGGGTCTGTCGATCATCGGCACCGTGTTCGGCAAGAACCAGTCGCTCGGCCATCTCAACCTGGTGACCACCGACGCGGCGATCAAGGGGCCGGCGGATCTGAAGGGAAAGATCATCGCGTCGACCCACTTGCAGGAGCCGAAGTTCCTCACCCGCATCGTCTTCGACGGAAAATTCGACGCCAAGGACTTCACGCTACAGAAGACGGTCAGCATGCTCAAAGCGGTCAAGGCGGTCAGCGGCGGCAAGGCCGACGCGGCGCTGCTGTCCGACGAGGAGGTCGAGTGGCTGAAGAGCCCGAGCTCGCCGTATCCGACCGTCAAGGTGGTGTGGACCTCGCCCGCGCTGCCGCCGATGCCGGTGGTGGCGTTCAACAAGAACAGCACGCCGGCCGAGCGCGACGCGTTCGCCAAGATGCTGCTCGGCATGTGCTCCGATCCGAAGGGCGCCGAGGTGTGCAAGGCGCTCGACATCCAGAAGTTCGGGCCGCCCGACAAGACGGCTTATGATGCGGCGATGAAGAAGTATTCGAAGATCGCCAAGTGAGGCGCGCGTGGGGGGGAGCGCTCGCGCTCTTGCTGGCGATGGGGCTGGCGGGCTGCCCGCCGACCCGGCCGGCCGAGCATCCGCAGGTCCAGGCGACCGTCAAGGACGCCGACCTGCCGGCCGATGCGGCGGCGCTGCTGCAGTTTGCCGACGCCGAGTACAAGAAGCAGACCGCCGAGGGCATGCACAACAGCCTCAAGGCGCTCGAGAAGGCGATCCTCAAGGAGAAGAGCTACGAGACCATCTGGCGGATGGCGCGCGCGTACGCCTGGCTGGGCGACGAGTACCAGGACGACGAGCGGCGCGAGGAGTACGCGCAGAAGGGCATCGAGGTCTCCAAGCAGGCGGTCGCGCTCGACGACAAGCGCGTCGAGGGGCAGTACTTCCTGGCGACCTGCACCGGGCAGTATGCGTACGTCAAGAAGCTCAAGGCCAAGGATCTGGTGCCGCTGGTGCTCGACGCCGCCAAGAAGGCGGTCGCCGCCGACGAGAAGTTCGACCACGCCGGCCCGCTGCGCCTGCTCGGCTCGGTGTACGCGCAGGCGCCCGAGCCGCCGACCTCGGTGGGCGATCACGAAGAGGGCGTCAAGCTGCTCGCCAGGGCGGTCTCGCTGGCCGGCGCGTTCCCGCAGAATCATCTGCTGCTGGGCGACGCGCAGCGCATCAGCGACAACCTCGATCAGGCGGAGCGCGAGTACCAGGCCGTGATCGCCGCGCAGCCGCAGCAGGGCTGGGCGCACCGCCTGCCCAAGTGGAAGGCGCAGGCCGAAGACGGCCTCAAGCGCGTCAACAACAAGCGCCGCCAGAAGAACGCCGGCGACCGCGGCACCGGCGCCGGTTTCTAGTCCCGCTCCTTGAACACGTCGGCGGTGAACGACTCGAGCGTGGTGCCGGGCTCTTTCCACGCGCCGGACGGCAGACCCGCCTTCTTGCAGGTCTCGTCGAGGAACTGCTCGACGGTGAAGGCGTGCTCGACGGCGACTTGCGGCAGCAACAGGCCGCGGCGCGGGCCGCGCGTGATCACCAGGCCGTGCTTGCCGATCTCGATCTCCTCGGCGCGCGCCGGCTGAACGCGCGAGAGCACCGAGACCGACAGGCGCGTATCCTTCATCTCCTCCACCCGCACCGGCTCGAAGCGCGAGTCACGCGTGGAGGCGGCCACGGTGAGCTCCTCGATCACCAGATAGAGCGGCTGGTCGGCCTCCACGCGGCCCATGCAGCCGCGCAGCTCGCCGCCGACGAACACGGTGACGAAGGCGCCCGCCGGCTGCAGCAGCGTCGAGCGGTGCGGCGAGCCCGGCGGCAGATAGCCGGTGGTGAGGTGCTCGCGCAGGGTGGCGCGCGAGATGCGCAACAGCTCCTGGCGGTCGCGATCGGTGAGCGGCTCGAAGACCACGGGTTCGCTCATCGGCTGGGCCCCGGGCGCTGGCCGGTGGCCTTGTAGCGCCGGTAATCGTCGAGGATGGTGGCGTGATCGAAGGCCAGCGCCGGCAGCTCGGCGAGCGGAAAGATGCGCACGTTCTTGGCGTCGTCGGCGGCGCGCGGTTTGGCGCCGGCCGGGGCGCGGCACAGGAACGCCACCGAGACGGTCGGCCCGCGCGGATCGCGCTTGGGATCGGAGTAGGCGAAGAACTGCTCGACCAGCTCGAGGTCGAGCGAGATCTCTTCCTTGGCCTCGCGCAGGGCGGCGTGCGACAGCGCCTCGCCGGCGTCGACGAACCCGCCCGGCAGCGCCCAGCCCGGCGGCGGGTTCTTGCGCTCGATGAGCACCACGCCGCCGTCCAGCTCGACGATCACGTCGACGGTGACGAGCGGTGTGACCGGTTTTCCGTGCCCCATGTCTAGTGCTCCGCTCGCAGGTAGGTGCGCAGGGTGTTCTGCAGCTTCGCCGTGCGCGGATCGTCCGGCGCCAGGTTGGTCTGCTCGGTCGGATCCTTCCGTAGATCGTAGAGCTCGATGGTGTTCTCCGAGATCTTGTGGATCAGCTTCAGGTCCCCTTCGATGATAACCCGCCAGAGGTGATTCCACGAGGGGGTCGGCAAGAGCTCCGCATAGACCGGCTGGGCGGGGAGCGGCTCGCCGAGGATCGCCGGCAACAGCGAGCGGCCGTGGAAGTTGGGCGGGCGCGTGCCCTTGACCAGATCGAGGAGGGTGGGGCCGAGATCGACCAGCATGACCGGATCGTCGGCGACGCGCGGCGTGACGCCCGGCACACGGATGATCAAAGGAACGTGCAGCAGCTCGTCGTAGAGCGTCTGCCCGTGGAAGTACATGCGCTCGCCGCCGAACTTGTGCTCCCCGAACGCCTCGCCATGATCCGAGAACACCACCACCACGGTGTCCTTGGCCAGGCCGGCGGCGTCGAGCGCGTCGAGCACCTGGCCGAGGTGCTTGTCGACGAACGAGACCTCGCCGTCGTATTTCTCCTCGAGCCCCTTGAGGCCGGACGAGTGCGAGGGAAACTCGTCGTGCTCCATGTAGCGGCTGTGCGGCTCGAAGTAGTGCGTCCACAACGCGAACCGTTGGTGCGACTTGCCGAGCGCCGTGAGCTGCGCGATCACGCGCGGGGTGATGCGCGGCGCGGCGATGTCGGTGTTCGAGTCGTGCAGCGTGAGCGCGCCCTCGTCGTCCCACTGATCGAAGCCGCGCGCGATCCCGTTCTCGGGCTTGAGGTAGAAGTGCGAGAACACGCCGATGGTGCGCAGGCCGGCCTGCTTCAGCGCCTCGAAGAAGGTGGTGTTCTGCGGCCCGTCGGCGATCGGCGGGAAGTTCATGTTCATGCGCACCCACTTCACCTCCGACGGGTAGCGCGAGGTGAGGAACGACGGGAACGAGCGCGGCGTGTTGGGCGCCTGCGCGTAGGCGCGACTGAAGCGCACCGCGCTCTTGGCTAAGGCCGACAGCCGCGGCATGGTGTGCTCGTTCACCCGATCCGCGCGCAGCGTGTCGATGGTGATCACCAGGATGTTGCCCTTCCAATTCATCTTCTGCGCTGCTTGCGAGACCGCCTCGTCGGTATGGTGCGAGAGCACCACCGGCGCGTCGACCCCGTCGCAGTCCTCGTCGATCCGGTTGCCCGGGATGTCCTCGGCGCCGGGGTGGATCTTCGGATCGTGATCGTTGCAGTCGCCGCCGCCCAGCCGCCCGGCGTAACCGTCGTGGTCACGATCGGCCAGCACGCGCGCAATGCGGAACAGCACCTTGGCGCCCATCGACTGCTGCGAGACCAGCTCGAGCGAGCGCGGCTCGTCGCCGAAGCTCACCCAGGTGACGATCAAGCACAGCGCCACCGCGACGGCCACGCCCGCCGAGATCAAGCGCCGGCTGCCCGGGGAGAGCCGCTGGCGGAGGCGGGTGCCGCGCGCGCCCCCGAAGAACGTGGCGAACGCGGCGAACGCGGCCGACGCGATCGCGAACAGCAGCAGCGATTCGCCCGGCCCGAAGTCGATGATCCGCCAATCGACCGAGAACAGCGCCAGCGTGAGCCCGAGCAGCACCAGCGCCGCCAGCGCGGCCAGCACCACCAGCGCGCGCGGCTTCGGCAGCACGCGCACCAGCACACGGCACGCGCGGTAGATCGGGAACCAGGCGAGCGCCACCAGCGGCACGCACGCGCCGGCGACCATGGCGGTGGTGAGCGCGCCGTTGCGCTTGTTGGACATCTCCTGGCCGATCGCCAGCGCGTAGAACAGCACCAGGATGCACTCGAGGCCGAGCGCGCCGGCCGCGGCGAGGATGCCGGCCGCCTGCGCGTGATCGTTCGCCTCGTCGCGCAGTCCCGCGCGCCACGTACGCAGCGCGCCGGCCGGAAGCGTGGCGGAGATTCCGCCCGCGACGACGCCTGCGGCGAGGCCCAACAACAGGCCAAGCGCGCCGTACAGCCCGATCATCGCCTCGAGCGCGCGCGCCATCGCCAGTCCCGGGATCGCTCCGGAGGCGCGCGAGCTCGAGATCGCCACGTCCATCAGCGCAGCCACGATCGCGCCTGCGAGCGTCGAGCGCAGCGCGATGCCGAGCGCGTGCCGGAACGGCCGATCGGGGCGCGGGGCCTGCATCTGGTCATGAGATACCACGCTCGCCACGCCGGTTCACGTTCCGTATGCTTGACGAGCGTCTCGAGCGGGGCGACGTTAGCGGGGTGCGCCTGCTCGCGGCCTGGTTGATGCTGCTCTCGCTTCGAGCGTCGGCGCAGGGGCTCGCGCCGCCGCCCGATCCGCCGCGCTGGCGGCTGCGCGCGGCGCTGACCGAGGGCGTGGGCGGCGCCAGCGATGCGGGCGGCGCGGTGACCATGTTCGCGACCACGCTCGAGCTCGGCGTGCGCGTGTGGAAGCCGTTGTCGCTGACCGCGGCGGCGCAGGGGATCTTGGCGGGCGAGGAGTACACCGCCTGCGGCCGCGATCGCCGCCCCAACGCGGTGATCGGGACCGGCGGCCTGCGGGTGGACTTCGCCAACGGCAAGTCGTCGTCGTGGTTGGCGCCGTTCCTCGAGCTGCACGGCGGCGTCGGACGTCAGGGCGTGGGGCGCGAGTCGAACGGCGTGTGCGCGCCGCCGCCGGTGTTCGGGACCGGCGGGGTGCGCCTGGGCATCGACGTGTGGCTCGGCAAGGCGGCGGTCACGATCGTCGGCACCTACGATTATTTGCCAACGGCCGCGCCGTTTTCGGTCGCCCTCGGCTTGAGCTACGTCCTCTACTGACCTATATTGCGCCGGCCGTGGCAGCCGAAGAGCAGGATGTCGCCGCGCTGCCCTCGCCGGCGCGCGCGTTCGTCGAGGGAGGCGTGGACCTCCTGCCGTCGGCGCTGTCGGCGGTCGAGGTCGAGCGGCTGGTCGCGGTGCTGGTGGCGCGCGGCGATGCCGGACGCCTGACCCGGCTGGCCGAAGCGGCCGACAAGTCGCTGGCCAAGCCCGCGCGTCGTGGGCTGCACCTGTTGCGCACGCGCGGCGCCAAGGTGCCGGCGCCCGGCAAGCGCGAGTTCCGAGTGCATGGCCCGTATGCCGGCGAGGCCGAGCCGCCGTCGCTGCTGTCGATGATCGACGGGCGCGGCGAGCGCATCGTGTGGCTGGTGCGCGCCGGTTCAGGCGGCGCGTTCGACGTGTTCCAGTCCGAGCTCTCCGAGACCCGCGGCCTGATCGGCTTCAGCGTCGGCACGGTGGGCAAGAAGGAATGGCGCCAGCACGTGCGCAAGGTGGTCGACGACACGCGCCTGGTGGTGGCCGAAGCACCCGCCGCTCACGTCCGCTGGCTGATCGAGCAGGCCTACCAGCGCACGCTCGCGGCCGGTCGCGTGCCGCCGCCCGAGTTCGGGGGCGCGCGACTGTCGCTCGGTCCCGCCGAGCGGCCCGAACGGCATCCGGCGCTCGAGCTCGCGCCGCTGCTGTCCCTCGACGAGGCGCAGGCCAAGGTGGCCGGCCTGCACGCGCTGGTCGAGGTGTCCACCTGGATCCCGCCCAAGGAATCGCTCGAGACGCTCGATCTCGAGATCGGGGAAATCACCACCAGCAAGCTGCTGGTCGACCCGATGGCGCGCTCCGAGCAGCTCGACCGCGCGATCGCGCGCGCCGCCGATCAGGCGCTCACGCCGGCCTACCGCGAGCAGCTCGCGGAGCGGCTGCGCGAGACTGCGCTCCTGGTCGCGCTGCGCGGTCGCCTCGACGACGCGCGCCTGTTGACCAGCGCGGCGGCGATGACCGAGAACCACGACCTCGAGTCGGCCGCCAATCCGTTCGTGCGCCGGCTCTACGAAAAGCTGATCGATCGGGAGCGTCTGAAATCACCCAAGGAGAATCCATGACCACGCGCAAGACCAACATCAAGTGGGGCGACAAGGAAGTCGAGCTGGCCGGCAACGAGGTCAAGGTCGGCCAGAAGGCCCCCGACTTCACGCTGATCGGCAACGACATGAAGCCGATCACGCTCAAGGACACCACCGGCAAGGTGCGCATCTTGAGCGCGCTGCCGTCGCTCGACACCGGCGTATGCGACACCGAGACCCGCCGCTTCAACACCGAGGCCGCCAAGATCCCGGGCGTCGACATCCTCACCGTTTCGATGGATCTGCCGTTCGCGCAGAAGCGCTGGTGCGGCGCGGCCGGGATCACCGCCGTACGCACGGCGTCCGATCATCGCAGCGCGCAGTTCGGCGAGAACTACGGCGTGCTCGAGCCGGGGCGCCGCCTGCTGGTTCGCGCGGTGTTCGTGCTCGACAAGGACGACACCGTCAAGCACGTCGAGTACGTGCCGGTGGTCGGCACCGAGCCGAACTACGACGCCGCGATCAACGCCGCCAAGGCGCTGCTGAAGTAATGCTGCGGCTCGCCCTGGTCCTGGTGCTCGCCGGTGGGTGCGTGAAGTCGGAGCCACCGCCGGGCGCGAGCGGCTCCGCTCCCGCGCCGGTCGTCGTGCCTGCCGTCGCGCTCAACGAGCTCAAGCCGGCCCAGGGCGAGCTGAAGGCACTGTTGGTCGGCGAAGCCGGCAAGGCGGCGGCGCAGCACCTGAAGCCGTTCGCCTACGTCTCCGCCACCTGGTGCGGGCCGTGCAACACGCTCAAACACTCGCTCGACAACCCGAAGATGATCGACGCGTTCAAGGGCACGTACATCATCAAGCTCGACTCCGACGCATGGGACGCGCAACTCGCCGGCGCGGGCATCGCGGCGCCGGCCATCCCGGTGTTCTTCCAGCTCGACACCGGCGGCAAACCCACCGGCAAGAAGATCGACGGCGGCGCGTGGGACGCCGACACCGTCGACAACATGGCGCCGGTGCTGTCCCGCTTCTTCCACTCCTGACTCCGCAGCGCGCGGTGTCGGTTGCGTTTTCGCGGGGGCGCGTGGATCCTTTGTCTAGATGCGGCTGTTTCTCTCGCTCACGTTGGTGGTCCTGATCGGAGCTTGCAATCGTGGCGTTGAACAGGCGCGGCTGCGAGCAGAGGCAGAGGAACAGCGGAGAGTGCTCACGGCTCAGGTCGAAGCACAGACCAAGGTTCTCCAGGCCGAGCGAGACCAACTGCAGGGCCAGCTCGATGCGGAACGGCGCAAGGTCGGTGATTTTCCCGCAGTGGACCGCATGATGATGCGTCGCACGAGAATGGGCGCCGGCCCGGCTAGATGAATCAGGGCGCGTTGCGCGACGACAGGTAGCGTTCCATGTTGCGCACGGCGGGCTCGAAGATCGCGGCGCCGTATTCCGCGCGCGCGAGGTAATAGAGGAGCGCCGGGCGTTTCTCGAGGAAGCCTTTCTCTTCGGTCAGCGGCTTCAGGCGATCGACCGCTTCGTCGGCGAGGTCGGCTTTGTAGAGCAGGTAGCCGAGCAGCAGCTCGAGATCGGGGCCGCCTTCGTCGACGTATTTCTCCGGCCAGCTCTTGAGCGCCATCAGCGCGTGGGCCCAGGCGCGCACGTGCACGGCCTTGGCGACCTTCGCGTAGTCCTTCTCGATGCGCGGGCGCTCGGTCTCGGCCACGCCCTTGGGCAGGCGCGGCGGCTCGAGCGTGGACATGCCCGAGTCCTCGAGCGCCGGATCGCCGTTGGTCAGCGGGATCTCGCGGTCCTCGACGTTGCGTTCGCCGAGCGCGTTGACCAGCCGCTCGATCGGCGTGCCGGGCGGCGCGCCGTGGCGTTTTGCGGCGCGCAGAAAACGCTCCGCGGCGGAACGCTTGCCGTGCGCCAGGAGCGAGCGCGCCAGTTTGAGCTCGTCGTCGCCGCGCTGCGCGCCCGCGCCCAGCACCAGGTAGCGATCGAAGCGCCCGTACGGCCATTCGTTGGCGTACACGCGCGCGAGGTACGGATCGGCGGTGCGCGTCGAGCCCAACAGGTCGCGCGGCGCGTTGAACTCGATCAGCGCGTTGTCGTCGGTGTTGATGGGCGATCCTGCGGTGAACGCGGGAATCTCGTCGGGCGTCAAGAGGAGCTGCGCGATCAGGTCTTCCGCCGACGAGATGCCGCCGCGCTTGAGCTCCTTGTTCAACGTCGGGTCGGCGAAGTTCTTGCGCAGCTGCGCGAGATCGAGCGTGAGCGGATGGTTGGACGCGACCATGATCACATCCGAGCTCAGGTCCTCGGCGGAGAATACATAGGTGTACGGGAACACCTCGGAGAAGCTGCGCAGGATGGTCTTGATGTTCTTCGACGACATCTCGTAGAGCTGCGCCCACTGGCAGAACACGCCGTCGTCGGCGAGCCGGCCGCGCGCCATGCGCCAGTAGTCGACGGTGAACAGGTTGGACACGCCGGTGATCCACGGGTTCGACGGCTCGCTGATGATCACGTCGTACTTGTCCTCCGAGGGGGCCTGCGTGAGGAAGTTGCGCCCGTCGCCGATGATGATGCGCACGCGCGGATCCGCTTCTGGATGATGGTTGTACGGCCCAAAGAAGCGCGTGCCGGCCTCGACCACCGCCGGCTCGAGCTCGACCACGTCGGCGTGCGCGATGGGAAACTGGGTCACCGCGCCGATGGTCACGCCCGAGCCGTAGCCGATCACGGCGGCGCGGGGCGGCTTGTGCAGCGCGGTGGGATGGAAGACGAACGGCATCAGGCCGACCATGATCTGCGTGGCCATGTCGTCGCCGTTCGAGGCGTCGACCTTGCCGTTGTTCTTGAGCGCGACGGTCTTGCCCCAGCGCTCGACGCTGACCGTGGTGGCGATCCCGTCGTGGTAGTACTCGAGCGTCGGCAGCGCCCACTTCTGCGACTCGATGATCTCCTTGGCGATCGAGACGCGGAACAGGCCGGCGGAAAAATGGGTCAGGCTCCAGCGTGGCACCAACATCGTCGCCAGCACCGCCAGCACCGGAAACGCGACGGCCAGGCCCACGCGACGCGCGCTGCGCCGGCCGGCGAGCAGGAGCGCCGAGGCCAGCCCGACGGTGACCAGCGCGCCCATGCCGAGCCCGCGCTGCAGCCCGAGCACCGGCAGCACGACGAACCCGGCGGCGAACGAGCCGAGGATCGCGCCCAGCGTGTTGACCGAGTAGGCGGTGCCCACGTCGCGACCCACCCGATCGGCGCCCGACGCGTAGATGCGGATCGTCAGCGGCAGCACGCCGCCCATGCACAACGTGGCGGGCAGCACCGCCAGCGCGGCGAGCAGGAACTGGCAGAAGATGATCCCGTCGACGCTCATGGCATTGCCACGCAAGAGCGCCAGGAACGCCGCGGGCAGCTTGTCCATGACCACGTACGAGACCAGGATCATCGCCGCGACGCCCAGGTGCACGCCGGCCAGCCACTCGAGCGGATGGCGCGAGCGACTGGCCACGCGTGCGATCAAGGCCGCGCCCGCGCCCAGCCCGATCAGGAACGCCAGCAGGATCAGCGTGAACGAGTACACCGACGAGCCGATGACGATCGCCAGGGAGCGGGTCCACAGCACCTGGTAGACCATCGCCACCGCGCCCGAGATCGCGAACGCGTACAGCGCGAGCCGGCGCTGCGCTTCGGTGGCGACGAACGGCGACGGATCGACCGGCGGCTCGACCACCGGACGCACGTCGGGCAGCGAGCTCTCGACGGGCGGACGTTGCGCGCGGCGCCGCACCAGCAGCACCAGCAGCGCGAGCGACAGGTTGGTCGCGGCGGCGGTGTAGTTGGTGGCGAGCACGCCGGCGTCGGGCAACAGGTAGAAGCCGCCGACGAAGGTGCCGACCACCGCGCCGAAGGTGTTGATCGCGTAGAGCGTGCCGACGGTGGTGCCGATGCTCGAGGTCTTTTGATCCTTGCCGACGAAGTGGCGCGACAGGATCGGCAGGGTGGCGCCCATGAGCGTGGTGGGAACGAGCAAGAGCAGCGACGCGGCGACGAAGCGGCCGAGCGACAGGCCCACCGCGTTGGAGCCGAGCACCCGATAGAGCGCGGCGTTGAGCGCCGGGTACGCGCGCAGGAGGATCGGCACGCCGAGGGCGTACAGCCCGACGCCCGCTTCGGCCAGCGCGTACGCGCCCAGGCGATCGGCGATCTTGTCGGCGAACCGCCCGCCCAGCCGGCTGCCGAGCGCGAGCCCGCCCATGAACACCGACAGCACCGTCGAGAGCGCCAGCGTTGTCGAGCCGAACACCAGCGTCAGCTCGCGCGTCCATACCTCCTCGAACACCAGGCCCGAGGCCCCGGAGAGGAAGAAACAGGCGAGCACCACCAGCCGCATGCGCGGAAGACCTTAGCCCAAGTCGCTAGCCAGTCGCGCGAGATCATTCTATAAGGCTGAGCAACCCCCCGGGGGCGGGGCGGGTCACAAGGAGAGTGAGCTTCTCACCCACGCAAGCGATGACCAAGCCGCTCAGCATGACGGCCGGGATGCCGGCGCGAGAGAAGGCCGTAACTCCGGGCACTTCCTCGACTATCGACGAGGCCACGCTGGTGGCGGCGTGTCGCCGCGGCGAGCGCCCGGCGATGCACGAGCTGTACGAGCGCTACCGGCGGCGGGTGTTCGCGCTGATCGCGCGCATCGTCGGTGCGCAGGACGCCGAGGAGCTGACCCAGGACGTGTTCCTGCGCGCGTTCCGCGGGCTCGAGAAGTTTCGCGGCGACTCGCAGCTCTCGACCTGGATGTACCGGCTGGCGGTGAACGCGGCGCTCTCGCACGCCACGCGCAGCCAGAATCGCGCGCGGCGCAACGTGTCCGAAGAGGAGCTGCTGCAGCTGCCGTCGCCGCCTGGGCAGGGCGAGCCGGACTTCTGCGACCCGCGCCTGCGCGCGCGGCTCAACGAGGCGCTCGGCGAGCTGCCGGCGGGCTATCGCGCGGTGTTGGTGCTGCACGACGTCGAGGGGCTACAGCATGACGAGATCGCGGTGATCCTCGGCTGCCGCGTGGGCACCTCCAAGTCGCAGTTGCACAAGGCGCGCGCCCAGATGCAAAAGAAGCTGCGCGACCTGCAGCCCGGTCTGGAGCACGCATGAAGTGCAGCGCGGAAAAGCTTTCGGCGCTGCTCGACGGCGATCTGGGCGGACGGGAAGCGGCGCGGGTGCGCGGGCACGTCGACGGTTGCGCGGACTGCCGGCAGACCTTCGGCGAGCTGGGCGCGCTGCGCACGGCGCTGTCGGCGCAGTCGGCCGATCCGCCGCTGCCGGCTCCCTCGGTGGGAGGCGGCGATGGCTGGGCGCAGCTGGCTGCCAGGCTGGGCAGCACGCCCGAGCCGCGGCGGCGCTTCCGGCTCGGTTGGGTGCTGGCCCCGGCGTCGCTGGCGGTGATGTTGGTCGGCGTCGGCTTCTGGTTGCGTCACCACCGCGCGGCGGCGCCGTCGCCCTCGGATGACCAGCTGATCGCGCAGGCCGAGACCGAGTTCCGCGGCGCCGAGGCGCAGTACCAGCGCGCGCTCGACAAGCTGCGCATGGTCTCGGACAACGTGCGCAAGGACTGGCCCGCGGCGCGCAGGCAGAAGTACGACGCCGCGCACGCGACGCTCGAGGCGGCGGTCGAGAAGTGCCGCTCGGTGGCGCGCGCGCAGCCGGCCGATCCCGACGCCGAGGAGTTGCTGTTCGCGGCCTATGGCCAGCAGATCGATTTCGTCCAGGCGCAGCTGCTCGATCGGCCGGTGCTGAGATGATGAGGGTCGCCGCGACGGTGGGCGCGTTCGTGATCGCGTCGCTGGGGACGGTGGCGCTGGCCGAGGAGACCGAGGACAACTTCGTCTACATGCCGGCGCCGCAACAAGAAGCGCTGATCATCGAGCAGCCGATGGGCAAGCTGATCATCAACGGCTGGGACAAGCCCGAGGTGCGCATCCATTCGCACAAGCACGCGCCCAACGTGGCCTCGCTCGAGCGGCTGCGCGTCAACGTGGAGATGAACAACGGCCGGGTGCGCATCCGCACCGGCGTGCGCGTCGGCGAGACCTTCCGCGGGCTGCCGCCGGCGAGCGCCGAGGGCGGCGGCATCGATCTGTCGATCGACGCGCCGCGCGGCGTGACGGTGCAGGCGCGCACCTGGAACGGCGACCTCGAGGCCAACGGATTCCGCGCCGGCGCCGAGCTGGCATCCAAGCGCGGGGAAGTGCGCGCGCGCGACATCAAGGGCAAGGTGCACACCAACGCCGACTTCGGCCGGCAGCGGTTGTCGTCGATCACCGGCGACGTGGACGCGCATGGCGTGACCGGCGATCTCGAGCTCGACACCGTCGACGGCGACGTGCTCGAGGCCAACGTGGTCGACGGGCAGATCACCGCGCGCGACGTGCGCACGCCGGTGGTGCGCCTCTTGTCGACGGCGGGCGGCATCGTGTTCATCGGCACCGTGCGCGCCGGCGGCCGTTACGAATTGACCGCCATGGACGGCGACGTGCGGCTCGAGCTCGAGCGCGTGCCGTTCACCATCGCTGCCCGCGCCAGCCTAAAGGTGAAGTCCAGCTTCCAGCTGGTCGGCAAGGTCACCCCGCGCGACGTGCGCGGCGAGTTCCTCGGCGGCGGCCCGCAGCTCGAGCTGACCGCGCTCCACGGCAACGTCCTGGTCTCCCCGCGCCCGCAGTAGTGCTAGTTGGGTTTGGGGGCTGCCTCGCTGCGGCGGCGCTCGAACTCGACCAGGATCTCGACCGCGTGCTCGAGGGTCTCGAGGCGGCCGGTGAGCGAGTAGTAGTAGTGCTCGTCGACGGGCGGGGCGGTGGCGAGCGCTTCGCCGAGCAGCGCCATCAGGCTCTGGCGCGTGACGAAGGACGAGTCGTAGCCGGGGACCTCGTCCTGGCGCAGCGCCTCGGCGGCCATGCCCACCGGGAAGAAGCGCAGCTCGACCGGCTCGAGCTCGACGCGCCAGCGCGCCGGATCGTCCCCCTCGACCACCCAGTGGCCGCCGAAGCGTCCGATCGCCACCTGGCCGAAATACGCGCCGATCGCGCCGGCCACCAGCTTGAGCACCTGGTCGTCGAGCGGGCCGACGCCGACCGTCTTGTCCACGTAGTGATCGATGAACGCCAGCGACGTGTCGGTCCCGTCCAGCTCGATGCCGATCGCGCGGCGCACGTACTCGCGCGCAGCGGCGACAAAAGTCTCAATCTCAGTCGGGACCTGTGGCGTCTCGGAGGTCATCGGCGGCACTCTACGTTGTCCTTTACGCGCGCGCCACAGGATGTAATAGTGGAGCGTCGTGGGAATTCGCGTCTATGCCGGGGACAGTAGTCGGACCCGGCGCGAGCCCATCGTGTATGTCTGTCCCTGTGGCGAGCGGTTCCGCGCCGAGGTCTATCGTGCGGTAGATACGGGCGATCGCGACGCGGTGGCGCGGCTGCTCGAGGGGCGCTTGAACCAGATTCGCTGCACCTCGTGCTCGGCGTCGGCGGACGTGCAGGTGCCGGTGCTGTACCACGACCTGGAGACCCCGCGCCTGGTGCTGGTGCTGCCCGACGGAATGCGCCATCGCGAGCTCGAGGAGCGCGCGCAGCTGTACCAGGCGCTGGCCGCCGACGCCCAACCGCCGCCGTTCTACGTGCTCGAGACCCCGGTGGTGTTCGGGGCGGCGGGGCTGCGCGCGGTGCTGGCGCCGGCGCCCACCGCCGAGGCGTTCCGCGGCATGACCCCGATCTCCGCGCCGGTGGTGAAGCCCGCGCCGCCCGCGCCGTCGGGCAACAGCGATCGCGAGGCCACCCAGCCGCGCATCGCGCCTCAGCGTCAAGCGGTGGCCGCCGTACCGGTGGAGCCGGTCACCGCGCCGGTCGCCATCGACACGTCCGACGACGAGAGTCACACGCGCGTGCGCATGCACGTGCCCGATCCGCGCTCGGCGATGATCGAGCGCTGGATCGCCGGTCGTGAGGGGCCGTCGGCGCTGCTGGTCGACGACAAGGTGCTGGTGTGCGCGGCGCTCCCGACGCCGGCGCTCGAGTCGTTCATCGGCGCGAGCCCGGGCACGCTCGAGCTGCGCGTGCAGCTGCACCGCCTACCGAGCTACCCGATCATCGCGGTCACGCTGGTCGCACCGCAGGTGCGTTCGAACGGCAACGGCGACGGCAAGCGCCACGCGCTCGACGATCACCGCGTCTTGACCGTGCCGCTCGACATCGCGCGCGCGGCGCACCGCGTGGTGCTCGACGCGCTGGCGCGCAAGACCTCGCTCTCCATCGAGCTGTACGATTCGCAGTACCTGCCGGTGATCTCGCACGAGGTGGTCGCGCAGCTCGAGGAGAACGTGCGCCGGCTGGTGGCCGAGGCCAAGGATGCGCTCGATCGGCTGGCGCCCCAGAGCCGCAGCTTCGAGCGCGCGCGCGGCATGCTGTTCCAGAACGGCTACGATCGGCTGGGCCGCACGCCGGTCGATCTACCCGACGAGCAGCACGAGTCGCTCGAGAAGCCGGCCGCGGTGCTCTCGGCGCTGGCGGCGGTGGCGCGCTGGTCCGAGCCGAGCGCCGAGGCCTACCTGCTCGAGATCCGATCGATCCCGCTGGTGCGCTGGCGCTCGGTGCGCGCGCGTGTGATCCACCGCGCGCTCGATGTCGGGATCGCGGTCTCGCGTCCGCTGGTCGAGCGCACCGCGAAGGAGTACACCTCGCCGCTGCCGTCGTGGCAGGAGCTGCTGGCGATCCAGGTCAAGCGCTTCTCCGAGGTCTCCGCGCGCTCCAAGCCCAACGATCTATCGGCCGCCGAGGAGGCTGAGAACTGGGATCTGCTGCTGCGCGAGTGCGCGCTGGCCGGCGTGGTGGTCGACGATCAGGTGCGACAACTTGCCGCAGCCACGGTGCGCCGCGCGCGTGCCGGCACCGGCAAGGGCGTCGATCTGCGCGCGCTCGGCACCGCCGAGCTGGTCGCGCTGCTCGAGCGCAAGGAGCTGCGGCGCGAGGCGGCGGTGATCCTGTGCGAGCGGCGCGAGGCGCAGACGTTGCCGTCGCTGTTCTCGGTGATTCGACGCATGCCGCGCGGCGAGGCCAACCTGGTCCTGCCGGCGGTGGTGAGCTTTGGCGCGCCTGCCGAGAAGTGGCTGATCGAGGGGCTCAAGTCGAAGAAGTCGTTCATGCGGCAGGGCTGCGCGTTGGCGCTGGGCAGCCTCAAGAGCCCGCCCGGAGTCGACGCGCTGGTGAGGCTGCTGCTTGCCGAGCCCACCGAGATCTGGGGCGAGATCGCGCGCGCTCTCGGCGACGTGGGCGCGCAGTGCGTGATGCCGCTCGCGGCGCGCCTGCGCGAGGTCGACGACGAGCGTCGCGATCGCATCGTGCACGCGCTGGCGCACGTGGCCGCGCGCGGGATGCGCTCGCCGATCGAGATGCTCGCTGCCGGCCGCGACAACATGATCGCGCAGGTGGCGGCGCGCGCGCTGTCGATGAGCGCCGACGTCAAGGCCGCCGACGAGAAGGTCCGGCGCGGCAAGAGCTCGTCGGAGCAGACGGTGGTGCGCGGCTTCTCGCGGCGCTTCTACGAGGCGCTCGAAGGCGGCGGATCGGGCGCGATCGAGCTCGATCCCAACGAGCTCGAAGAGATCGACGACCTCGGCGACGAGCAGGATTTGCTCACAGCCACCGACATTCCCGCTCTTCGTCCAGCGCATCACGCCGGCGCGCCGGACGAAAATACCTCGCCTGTTCCCAAGAGCAGCTTGCCGGGAGAGGGCTAGTGGCGATAAGATTGGGTAGGCAATTCGGATGAGAATCGGGATCTTCTCGGATACCCACGCAAACGTGGAGGCACTGACCGCCGTCCTTGGCGCTTTCAAGCGCGAGGGAGTGGACAAGTACGTGTGCCTCGGCGACACGGTCGGCTACGGCGCGAATCCGAACGAATGCTGCGACATGGTGCGCGACGTGGCGGCGTTCACCATCCTCGGCAACCACGACGCGGCGGTCGCCGGCCGCATGGACTACAGCTACTACTACGACGCCGCGCGCCAGGCGCTCGACCTGCACGCGTCGATCCTCAGCCCCGAGAACATGCGCTGGCTGCAGACGCTGCCGTACGAGGTGCGCGAGGGCGGTGCGGACGCGCAGCCCAACGGAAACGGCCAGGGCCAGGGGAAGAACAAGCACGACCACGTGGTCGCCTTCGTGCACGGCTCGCCGGTGAACATCGAAGAGTTCGAATACATCTTCGCGCCCGAGCAGGCGGCGCGCTGCCTGCCCGAGTGGGCGCGGCTGGGCGACGTGACGTTCATCGGCCACTCGCACTTGTGCAAGTCGTTCGCGCTCTCGCAGGACGACGTGCACGAGGTGGTCGCGCAGAAGTTCGAGCTGCGCCCGGGCCACAAGTACATCATCAGCGTCGGCTCGGTCGGCCAGCCGCGCGACTACGACAACCGCGCCAGCTACACCATCTACGACACCGAGAAGCGCGTGTTCGAGTTCAAGCGCGTCGCCTACGACATCGACTCGGCGGCGCAGAAGATCTTCTCGGCCAAGCTCGAGCGCAACTTCGGCAACCGCCTGTTCATCGGCGTGTGAGCTTGACCGAAGCCGCAGGACCGTCGCCGGCTTCGGGGATGGTCACCTTCTCCGACGGCAGGCGCGCGATCAGCGCTTCGTAGCGCTTGTGCCAGGCGGGGTCCATGCCGCGGCGTGGGGCGGGGAGCAGGGCGGCGAGCTGCGCGGCCTCGTCGGCGGAGACCTCTTCGATCTCCTTGCCGAAGTAGCGCTCGGCCGCTTCGCCGACGCCGTACACGCCGGGCCCGAGCTCGGCCAGGTTCAGGTACAGCTCGAGGATGCGGCGCTTGGGCACCAGCTGCTCCAGGCGCCAGGTGAGCACCAGCTCCTCGAGCTTGCGCGCGGCGGTGCGCTCGCCCGAGAGGAACAGGTTCTTGACTGTCTGTTGCGAGATGGTCGACGCGCCGCGGTCGAAGCGCCCGAGGCCCAGATCGGCGGCGAGCGCGCGGCGGATCATCTCGAGATCGAAGCCGTGGTGCTGGAAGAAGCGCCCGTCCTCGGAGGCGAGGAACGCGCGCAAGAGCTCGGGCTTGAGCGACGAGAGGTTGCGGAAGGCGGGGTTGGCCGAGCCGAGCAGGAACGGGCGCGGCGCGCCGCTCGCGTCGAGCGCGCGCAGGACGACCGGGCCGGCGCCGATGGCCAGCGAGTGTGCGTCGGCGAGCGGCGGATCGCCGGCCACCCGGCAGCCGTTGTCGAGCTCGACGCCCAGGCGCAGCTCGGCGAGCCGATCGAGCGCGCCTTCGATGCGCGCGCGCACCGCCAGCTTGCCGTCGAGGGTGAGGCCATCGAGCGCCGGCACCAGATCGCGCGGGAGCGCCTCGAGCAGGCGCGCGCAGCCGATGCGCCCGAGCTCGGCCTCGACGTCGAAGCCGCCGAGCGACGCGACGCCGGTGAGGGTGATCGCGATCGGACCTTCGGTGACGTCCAGCTTCTCGATGGTCAACGTGCCTTCGGCGAAGCGCGCGTCGCCGTCGAGCGAGACGGTCAGCGGGCCGACCGGGCGGCGCGCGATCGCCGGATGATCGAGGGTCAGCTCGGCGAGCGTGAGCTGCCCGCGCGTCCAGATGCCGTCGGGGCCGGCGCGCACCGCCAGGATGCCGCTGGCGTGCGCGTGCTCGAGCGCGCGGCGATCGGGGCCGTCGAGCCAGGCGAGCGACAGGTGATCGAGCTCGGCGCGTCCTTCGAGCTCGCCGGCGGCGAACCGGCCGCTCACCACCAGCCCGGGCCGCGCCGCGCGCAGCCGCCAGCCCTGGCCCTCGCCCGACGACAGCCGTGCGGCGGTGCCGGTCAGCGACGTGAGCGTGCGCCCGCCCGCGTCGAGGCTCGTCGACGCGAAGGCGAATCGCTCCAGGCGTCCCGACTCGATCTCGAGCCCGATCTCGCCGGCCGACAGGTGCGGCAAGCATACGTCGTGCAGCGTGATGCGGCCGTGACGCAGGCGACCTTCGCCGTAGAGCACCGCGACCGGATCGATGGCCAGCGCCAGATCGCCGATGCGGAAGGGGCCGATGCGCGCGTCGTGGATGCGCAACGAAGCGGGCAGCTCGAGGTGCGCGTCGGCGATGGTCACCACGCCGGCGGGCAGCGAGAGGGCGCGCTCGGTGGCGCGCGCGAGCGGTTCGGCGAGCGGGGTGCGCGCGGTGCGATAGGCGCCCGCGGTCAAGACCACGCCGGCGGTCAGCAGCGCCGCGGCGAGGACCGTGCGCACGACTAGTGAGGCTCCGACGGGAGCTGCCGCGCGGGCCCAACCTCGTGCGCGCGCCGCACCCGGCTGGCGCCTTGCCGGCCGCCGCCGTGCACGCGCGCCTCGAACAGCACCTGCTCGATCAGCTGCGTGAACTCGATGCCGGCCGCGTGCGCGATCTTGGGCAACAGGCTGGCCGGCGACAGCGACGGCAGCGTGTCCACCTCGAGGACGTATTCGTTGCCGCGGTCGGAGATCACCACGTCGACCTCGACCAGCCCCGAGCACTCCAGCGCACAGGCGGCGCGCTCGGCGAGCGTGATCGCGCCGCGCAGGCGCTCGGCCGACAAGCGCGGCGGCGCGTAGAGCTGGGCGGCGTTCTTCTTGCCGTGCCGCGACGCGAAGTCGAAGATCGCGCCGGCGCGGCGGCTGTCGCCGTGAGGAGAGACCTCGATCGCGCCGATCGCGCGCACGCCGTCCGACTGGCCGAGCAGCGCCACGTGCAGCTCCACGCCGTCGACGTAGCGCTCGACCAGCGCGTCGTCGTCGAAGCGCAGCGCGTCCTCGACGGCGGCGGCGAGCTCGTCCTCGGAACCGACGTGACGCACGCCGAGCGACGATCCTTCGGCGCGCGGCTTGACCACCGCCGGATAGCCGAACGTGCCGTGCTGCTCCACCGCCGGACCCTCACCGCGGCGATGCACATAGTAGGAGGGTGTAGGCAGGTTGTGCAGGCGGAACAGCTCCTTGGCCTTGAGCTTGTCCATCGCCAGCGCCGAGGCGAGCACGCTCGATCCGGTATAGGGGATGCCCAGGAGCTCGAGCAGCCCCTGAACGCAGCCGTCCTCGCCGTAGCGCCCGTGCAGGGCCAGAAACGCGATGTCGATGCGCTGCGCGCGCAGCACCAGATCGAGATCGCGGTCGACGAACACCTTGACCGCCTCGTGTCCGCGCTCGACCAGCGCGGCGTGGACCGCGTCGCCGGTCTTGAGCGACAGCTCCCGCTCGCTCGACAGCCCGCCCATCAGCACACCGATCCGCCGCCCGATCCACATGGTCTTAGCTCCTGGGTGCCAAGGCATCTCAAGCTCCGTGCCGGTCGGATCGCCGCGCGGCGCCGGCCGATCCGGGCTGCCGAGTCGTCGCTGACACGCCGACTGTGTCTGTTCATCAGTACAGGCGGTGGATGGAGCCCGCAAATTTTTTGCCGGGTGTGGTAACACAGGGCCCGACATGACCTTTCTGGAAGCTGCGATTGAAGTGCTGAAGCGCGAAGGCAAGCCGCTGTCGACCAAGCAGTTGGCTCAGTCGGCGCTCAAGCATAATTTGTTGTCGGTGGTTGGGCGCGATCCCGAGGGCACCATGGAGCTCCGGCTCCACGATGCGATGGAGAAGGGTGCCGACAAGACCGCGTCGCTGATCGTGGTGCGCGACGGCGTCTACGGGCTGCGCGCCTACCCGCCGCAACCGTATCCTGCCAACGGCGAGGCGGCGGAGCCGACCAATGGCGAGGCGAAGGCCGCGCCGGCCGGCGACGATGACGCCGAGCCAGGCAAGCCGGAAGGCGAGCGCAAGGGGCGGCGCCGGCGCGGGCGACGCGGCGGACGCGGCAAGCGTGGCGCTGCGGGCGCGCCGCTCGAGGCAGGCGCGGCGCCAGCGGGCGAGGAGGGCGAGCCGGAGACCGAAGAGGCCGTCGAGCCGGAGGCGGTCGAGGCCGCTGGTGACGAAGCGCCGGTCGAGGCGACGGACGAGAAGGCGGACGCCAAGGGTGCGCCGGAGGCCGGCGAGGAGAAGCGCGCGCGGCGTCGCAGCCGCCGTGGCGGACGCGGGCGTCGGGGCGGCGAGAAGAAGGCAGGCAAGGCGCCGGTCGACGCGGCCGCGGAGCTCCCGGCCACTGACGATGAGGATGGCGAGACGGAGCCGGCGGAGATGGTCGCCAAGGCCGTCGAGGAGCGGCCTTCGCGCGCAACGGCGCCCGACTCGGAGCTGTTGATGGAAGACGACGGCGCGGCTGCCGGTCGCGTCGGCGACGAGGCGGAGGAGGCGGGCGGCGACTCGGAGGCGGAGGATTTCGATCTCCCGAGCGGCCCGCTGCTGGCGCCGTCGATGGGCGCCGAGGAATCGACGCGCGGCGAAGAAGACCGTACGCTGCGCCCGGAGATTCAGGGCCGGCGCATCGGCGAGGATCGACCGCGGCATCGTCGCGGCGGGCGCGATCGCGGCCGGGGCGGTCGCGATCAGCCGCGCGATCGCGAGGCGCGTCCGCAGGGACCAGGACCGTCGCATCAGGGGCAGCCCCCGCGCGAGCAGATGGCCGCGCGCGACGTCGCACAGCAGCGGCCGCAACAGCAGTCGCAGCAACAGTCGCAATCGGCGGCGCCGTCGAGGACCGTGTCGGCGGGCGGCGGCGTGATCGAGGCGGCGCTCGAGGTGCTGCGCAACTCCGACGGGCGGCCGATGCACGTCCGGCAGCTCGCCGACGTGGCGCTCAATCGCCACCTGGTCGACGGCAAGCTGGCCCACCCCGAGCTGGTGCGCCAGCTGCGCGCCGCCCTGGTGCGCGAGGCGCGCGATCGCGAGGCCGACGGGCTGCGCGCCCGCGTGCGAGGGCTGGGTGGCGGACATTACGCGCTGGCCGATCGCAAGCTCGACCAGGAGCTGGTGCCGCTCGAGCGCGAGCTGGCCGACAAGGCCGCGCGCCTGCGCGAAGCCACGCTCCACGCGGTGTGCCGGCGCGTCCAGCGGCTCAGCCCGCCGGCGTTCGAGGCGCTCGGCTGCGCGCTGCTCGACAAGCTCGGGTTCAGCGGCGTCGAGCTGGTGCGACGCGGCGACGGCGTCGCGTACTACGGCGGGCAGAAGGCGCTCGGCGTGGCTACCGTCAAGACGCTGATCGCGATGCGGCCGGGCGAGGCCGAGATCCACCGCCGCGCCGTCGGCGAGCTGCGTGCGGGCCTGGCGGCGCGCGGCTACGACGAGGGGCTGCTGCTGGCCGGCGGGCGCGCGGCGGCCGAAGGGCTGGCCGAGCTCAAGGCCGGCGCCGGCGTGGTGGTGCACGACGGGCAGTCGCTGGCGGCGCTGTGCATCAGCAAGGGGCTGGGCGTGCGGCGCGTGAACCTGCCGATCGACTACCTCGATCTCGAGCTGTTCAGCGAGCTCACCGAAGGCTGATGGCGCCGTTGCGGGTGGTGTGGCTGGGGCGGGTCGGTTACGCGGCCGCGGCCGAGCTGCAAGAGGCGCTGCGGCGACGCATCCTCGACGGTGATCCGGCCGCCGAGACGCTGCTGCTCCTCGAGCACGACCCGGTGATCACGCTCGGCCGCGGCGCCCGGCCGGCGCACGTGCTCGCCTCCGAAGCGGCGCTGGCGGCGCGCGGCGTCACGTTGCAGCGCTCGACTCGCGGCGGCGACGTGACCTACCACGGCCCCGGCCAGCTGGTCGCCTATCCGGTGATGCGACTGGCGACCGGCGTCGTGGCGCACGTGCAGGCGATGGCCGAGGCGGCGATCGCCGTGGCTGCGGCGCATGGCGTGCAGGCCGCGTTTCGCCGCGACTGCCCGGGCGTGTGGTGCGCGGACCGGACCAAGCTGGCGGCGTTCGGCGTGCACGTCCACCGTCGGGTGGCGATCCACGGCGTGGCGCTCAACGTGTCGACCGCGCTCGACGCCTTCGAGCTGATCGTCCCGTGCGGCCTCGCCGGCACGCGCGCCACCTCGTTGAGCGCCGAGGCGGGCCGGCCGATCGCGCTGGTCGAGACGCTCCTACCGTTCGCGGCCGCCTTTGCGCGCGCGACCGGACGGGTCGTCGTCGAGGAGCCGGCCGACGTATTCAAACGTTGCTTTCTCGATCCGCACCCGTAGAATAACGGCCATGAGCATCCTGCAACCGGCGCGTTGTTGCCGGGGATGCGACTAGATGGTTCATTTGTCCCGGTTGCGCGTCGTGGTCGTCCACAATTGCGATTTTGAGGTAGAGGGGCGAAGCGCTGCCGGTCGATCGGATGACCCGACGTTTGCGTCGCGCGCCGATGTGGTGAACGCGGCGCGGGACGTGGCCGGCGCGCTGGCCAGCCGCGGGCATGAGGTCACGACGCTGGCGGTGCCGGGCGGCGACGGTGCGCGGGCCGCGCTGCGCACGCTCGAGACGCTCGTCGAGCGCGCGCCCGATCTGGTGTTCAACCTGTGCGAATCGCTCGGCGGCGACGCGCGCCACGAGGCGGTGCTGCCTGCGCTGCTCGATCTGCAAGGCCTCGCCTACAGCGGCTCGGGCCCGCAAGCGCTCGGGCTGGCGCTGCGCAAGGATCTGACCAAGCGCATCCTGGTCGCTCACGGCGTGCCGACGCCGGCGGCGATCACCGTCGAGGAGGGCGCGTTCGTCGAGGCGGCGCCGCCGTTCCCGCTGATCGTCAAGCCGACCCGCGAGGACGCCTCGGTCGGCATCTCGCGCCACTCGGTGGTGCACAGCCGCGCCGAGCTCGAGTCGCAGGTGGCCGAGGTGCATCGCGCGCACCGCCAGCCCGCGCTGGTCGAGCGCTACATCGAGGGACGCGAGCTGTACGTGTCGCTGGTAGCCGTGCCGGGTGCGCCGCCCGAGGTGCTGCCGATGCACGAGATCGATTTCTCGGCCATGCCGGCGCACAAGCCGCGCATCGTCTCGTACGACGCCAAGTGGGACGCGAGCTCGGACGAGTACGCCGGCACCCGCTCGGTGCGGGCCATGCCGCTCGACGCCGCGGTGCGCGCGCGGTGCGAGGCGGCGGCGCGCGCGGCGTTCGCGTGCCTCGAGCTGCGCGATTACGCGCGCGTCGATCTGCGACTCGGCGCCGACGGCGTGCCGTACGTCATCGACGTCAATCCCAACTGTGACCTCTCCGACGGAGCCGGCGTCTCGCGCGCCGCGTCGTTCGCCGGCATCGGCTATGCAGAACTGATCGAACGCATCTGCCGCGCCGCGCTGGCGCGCCATGCGGAAAGTGAGCATCATGTCCACCCAGCTACCTTCGACGATCCTCTCGCAGCCGGCAGCAACGGAGCGGGCGCCCCACATCCGGCGGCTGCAGCCGACCGATCGGCCGGCGCTGTCGCTGCTGGTGGCTCAGGACGGCCTGTTCTCGAAGGACGAGGTGTCGGTCGCGCTCGAGCTGATCGACGCGGCGCTCGCTGAGCCGGGCGGCGAGTATCGCGCGCTGATCGCGGAGGTGAACGGCCGCCTGGCGGGGTACATCTGCTACGGCCCGACGCCGATGACCGAGGGCACCTGGGATCTGTATTGGATCGCCACGCACCCCGACGCGCGCGGCTGCGGCGTGGCGCGCGCGCTCACGCAGCGCATGGAGCAGGAGCTGCGCGAGATCGGCGCGCGGCTGGTGCGCGTGGAGACCTCGCAACTGGAGAACTACGGCGCCGCGCACGCGTTCTACGAGCGGCTCGCCTACCCGGTGGTCGCGCGGCTGCCCGACTTCTACAAGCCGGGCGACGATCTCTTGATCATGCTCAAGCGCCTGTAGGCGCGCGTGGTCGAGGCGCCGGCGACGCTCGAGGCGAGCCTTCACGCGCGAAAGCCGGTCTCGGTGCGCGTGCTCACCGGATCGATGGCGCCGACCGTGCTGGCGGGCGCGACGGTGACCGCGCGCGCGGGCAAGCCGGCGCTGGGCGACGTGGTGCTGGTCCGCTCGCCGGATGGGTTCACGCTGCACCGCCTGATCGCGCGGCTCGGCCCGCGCTGGGTGCACGCAGGCGACGCGCCGGGCTCGGGCGCGGGGTTGTGCCGTGCGCGCGACGTGCTGGCGGTGGCCGAGCTGCCGCGGCGCGTGCCCGGCCGGCGCGCGCGGGCGCTGGCGATCCTCGACGCGCTCGCGCGCAGCGTACGTTCGCGCCTTCGCGTATGATGTCGACGATGCCCCGTCTCGCGTGTCTCTTCCTCGCCGTGTGCGCGGTGGGTTGCAAGAAGAGCGCGCCGGCTGCGTCGGGTCCGCCCGAGGTGGTCGACGTCGCGGTGACCGACAAGACGCCCGCGCCCGATCAGGTCGGGCTCGATCTGGCGGCGTTGACCGCGCGCGCCTCCGACACCATCGGCAAGACCGGCGGCCTGCGTGTCAGCGATGGTGGAACCGGCAACGCGAAGCGCAACTACAAGCTGCGCGTCGAGGTGCGCACCGAAGGCGCCGAGGACGCCGCAGCGAAGAAGGGCGTGATGCGCGCGCTGGTGACCGCCCGCCTGCAACCGATCGGCGCCGAGGTGGGCGCGCTCTCGTTCGAGCAGACCGCGGTGGCCGAGCACGTCTACGAGGTGGGCAAGCGCGGCGATGCGCAGGTGGCGTGGCGCGCGCATACGCTGCGCGCGGTCGAAGACGTGGTCAAGGGCGTGGGCGCGCGCGTGCGCCTGGCCTCGGGCGACGCGAGCGCGCTGGTCGCCGCGCTCGACGGCGCCGACGAGGATCTGCGCGAGGAGGCGATGCGCGCGGCGGGCGAGCGCAAGGAGCCGGCGGCGGTGCCGTCGCTGGTCAAGCTGCTCAAGAGCGAGGACCACGACACGCGCGACCGCGCGATCGGCGCGCTGCAGGAGATCGGCGACAAGCGCGCGGTGCGGCCGCTCACCGAGGTGGCGCGCTTCCGCGATCTGTCGGATCTACCGAAGGTGCTCGACGCGCTGGCGGCGATCGGCGGCGACGAGGCGCGCTCGTACCTGGAGTTCGTCGCGTCGGGCCACGACTCGGTCGAGATCCGCGATCTCGCCAAACAGGCGCTCACGCACCTGGAGCGCCGGCAGAATCCGCCGGACCTGGGGGCGGCGGGGCGGCGCTAGCTTCGTCGACGCGGCCGTACTTGGGGTCGACGAGCATGTAGGCGTACATGCCAACGATCGTGCCGGCCAGCGCGACCAGCGAGTAGCGCATGGTGACGGTCGAGATGATCATCGGCCCGGGGCACAGGCCGCTCAAGCCCCAGCCGACGCCGAACAGCGCCGCGCCGCCGATCAGGCGCGCATCGAGCGTCTTCGGCGCCGGGGCGGGAAAGGCGCCGCCGAGCCACGGCGTGGTGCGCGCGCGCGCCAGCCGCCAGGCGATCGCGTAGACCACGATCGCGCTGCCCATCACGAACATGAGCGACGGGTCCCAGTCGCCGGTCACGTCGAGGAAGGCGAGCACCTTCGACGGTCGCACCATTCCCGAGACACAGATGCCGGCGGAGAACACCAGGCCGCAAGCGAACGACCACAACCAGCGCATCAGTGCGTCTTTCCCATGAAGTGGTGGGCCGCCACGCTGGTGGCGATGCCGGTGGCCATGAACGTGAGGGTGGCGACGATCGAGCGGCGCGACAGCCGGCTGTTGCCGCACAGCCCGTGACCGCTGGTGCAGCCGTTCGACATGCGCGTGCCGACGCCGATCAGCACGCCGGCCAGCGCGGTGAGCGCGAGCGGGTAGGGCGGCACGTCGCGGTCGAACCAATCGGGGCGCAGCCGCGAGAGCACGACGCCGCCGGCCAACATGCCGGCCACGAACATCACGCGCCACAGAAAGTCGCAGCGCGCGCCGCGCAGCACGCCGGAGAACACGCCGCTGATGCCGGCGATGCGGCCGGTGCCGAGCAGCATGCCGCTCAGGCCGAGCGCGATCAGGGCGCCGCCTGCGAGCGCGCTGAGCGGGGTGAACTGACTCATCACGAAAGTATAGCAGCGACGGTCGTTAGTGGCCCGGACGGTGGTGCGGCGCCTCCAACATGATGTGCCTGGGCGCGAGCAACCACCAGACGATGCCGAATCCGGCCGACAGCACGCCCAGGCCGATCGCCACCACCAGATAGATCAGCCGCTGCTTGGCCATCGCGCGGCGTTCGTCGCCGTGCAGCAGCCGCGCGGGCCAGACCTCCCAGCAGGAGTCGCAGCGAAATCGCACGCTGAACAGCGCGACCACGCTGCCCAGCGCCATCAGGCCGAACATGATCGTGAGCGCACCGGAGAAGCCGATGAAGTATCCGCCCGTCGCGCCCGCGATCGCACCCGCGCCGCCGCCGCCCGCGCCAGTGCTCTGCCCGTCGCTGTAGCTGATCGCGCCGCCGCACGCGCCGCAGCGCCGCTTGCCGCCGGCCAGCGGCGAGAACGTGACGCGCGGGAGCGCCTTGCCGCACTTGACGCAGTTGCCGCTCGCCGACGGCGGCTGTGAGGTGCCGCAACCGGCGCAGCGCACGCTCTCGATCTTGACCTCGGCGCTCGCGTTGGCTCGAGCCGCCTGGAAGTCGATCACCAGCGCGCCGATGCGCTGCAGGTTGGCGAGCGCCTTGGGCGTGGCGCCGGCCGCCTCGTCGCGACGGACCGCCTCGTCGACGTGCTTGGGGTACACCGGCCCCTCGCCCGCCAGCGCGGCGATGCGCTCGGCCGCCTTGGCGTACGCGGCCAGATGGGCCTCCGGTACGCCTTGCGTGAGCAGCCACTCGCGGAACCCCGGCGAAATTATAGCTCGCCCATCATGCGACGCAGCACCTCGGCCTTCATGCCGAGGCGGGTGAAGATGACCTGCGCCTCGCTGAGCAGCGCGCGCCCCTCGTCGTTCATGCCTCGCTCGAGGCGGTACTTGCCGAAGCGCTCCAGGCCGATGGCGAGCTCCGCCTCGTTGCCGATCTCGCGGAACAGCGCGACGCCGCGGGCAAAGAACTCTTCGGAGCGATGCACGGCCTCGCCCGAGGTGTCGTCGAACAGGGTGGCCGCGTTGACCTCGCCGAGCGCGAGCAGCGCGCGCCCCACGTCGACGCGAATGCCGGCGGCGTTGGCGATCTCGAGCGCCTGGTTGCACTTCTCGAGCGCGTGCGCGCGATCGCCGGCCGCCAGATCGAGCAGCCCGAGGTTGCGCAGCGACTCGGACAACAGCCGCCGGTCGTCGAGGTCGCGCGCCAGCGCCTCGGCCGCCTCGAAGCGCGTGCGCGCCTCGCCACGATGCCCGAGCGCGCGCGCCGCCTCGCCGAGGTGGTTGAGCAGCGTGGCCTGCAGCGGCAGCGCACCGATCGACTCGGCCAGCTCGAGCGCTTTTTCCCACTCGAGCCGCGCGCTCTCGGTGTCGCCGCGCTGAAACGCCAGCACGCCCAGCCCGTTGCCCACGCCGGCGATCCCGGCGCGATCGTTGAGCGCGACGCGGATCTCCATCGCCTCGCGGTAGCACGCCTCCGCCTCGTCGAACAGGCCGCGGTGCCGCTCGATGTGCCCGATGTTGAGCAGCGAGGTCGCGATCGAGCGCTTGTCGCCGAGCCGCCGCCGCGTCTCCAGCGCCGCCGCCGAGCGATCGAGCGCCTCGTCGTAGCGCGACAGCATCCACAGGACCTGCCCGATGTCGTCGAGCGATCCGGCGATGCCGCGCGTGTCGCCCGCCTGCTCGAACAGCTCGAGCCCGCGCTCCAGGTACTCGAGCGCGATCGGCAGGTCGCCCTTCTGGCGGTAGATGCGCCCCATCTTGTTGAACGCCACCGCCGCCTTGGTGCGCGACGCGACCACCCACGCCAGGCGCAGCATGCGCTCGAACGCGCCGAGCGCCGAATCGTGCTCGCCCTTGAGCTGGAACACCGAGCCCAGGTCGTGCCACAGGTGGATGCGGCTGGCCAGATCGTGCTGCCCGAGACAGCCGAGCGCCGCCGCGTACAGCCGCGTCGCCTTGTCGTTGAAGAAGCGCACGCGCGCCGCGTCGGCCGCGCGACGATAGCGCAGCGCCGCGCCTTCGCCGTCCCCCGCGCGCTCGAGGTGGCGGCCGATCTCTTCCTGCGCCTCTTCGCCGCGCCCCTCGGGCCGGAGCTCGAGCCACTGCGCGATCAGCCGGTGGTAACGCTGCCGCGCGGCCACGTCGATGCCCTCGTAGACCACGTCCCACCACGGCGGATAGGCGAAGCGATACTCGTTCTCGCCCGGGATCGACGAGTGCGCCTGCTCGAGGAGCAGGCCGCGCCGCTCGAGCACCTTGAGCGACGCCTCGACCTCGTGCCGCGTGCGATCGCCGGCGGCCGCGATCTCGCCCAGCGTCGGCCCGTCGGGATCGCCGCGCCCGCTCCCCAGATCGAGCGCCGCCGCGCGCACCAGCGCCACCAGCGCGTCCGACCAGAACGCCTCGCCGCACGCCGCCGCCTTCTCGAGGAGGTTGCGCTCGCCCGCGTCCATCACGCGCAGGCGCGCGGTCAGGATGCCCTCGAGCGAGTTGGGCAGCGCCACGTCCTTGCCGCGGTCGAAGTCGAACTTCCACTGGCCCAGGCCCTTCGGGTCGGCGATCACGCCCACCTCGAGGAGATAGCGCACCAGCTCGACCAGCGCGCGCGGCCCGCCGTCCATGCGCGTGCGCGCGTGCTCGAGGAGCGCCTTGGGCGGCTCGCCCGCGGGGCGCACCAGCTCGGTGAACAGCTCCGACGCTTCGTCCTCGGAGAGCGCCTCCATCTCGATGCGCTCGAGCGAGACGTCGCCGTCGCCGAAGGTCGGGTGCTGCTCGAACAGGGTGGGGCGCCCGACCACCACGATCGCCACCGGCGAGGAGGCCAGCCCGGCGGCCAGGTAGTGCGCCAGGTTCACCGTCTCGGGCGACGCGCGCTGGATGTCGTCGAGCAAGAGCACCAGCGGCCGGCGCGCCGCGTCCGCCTGCACGAAGCGGCGCAGCGCGATGAAGGTGCGCGCCTCGAGCTGCGTCGGGGTTTCGGAGAGCGGCTCGACCACCGGGCTGTCGGGAAACGGAAAATCGATCAGCTGGCCGAGCAGGTGCGCGACCTCGGTGGCGCGCGAGGCCGGCAGGAGCTCGGCCACCGCCGCCGAGATGCGCTCGCGCGCCGCGTGCGGCAGCACCCCCTCGGTGATGCCGAAGCGCTCGCGCAGAAAACGCTGGAACACCGCGTACGGCGGCGCGCCCAACCCGCCGCACACCGCCTGCAGCACGCGCGTCTCGGGCAGCTTCTCCTGGATCAGCCGCCCGATCTCGAGCGACAGCCGCGTCTTGCCCACGCCCGGCGGTCCGGTCAGCGCGATGAACGCCAGCTCGTTGCGCTGCTGCACCGCCTCGAGCGCGCCGATCAAGCGCTCGCACAACAGCTTGCGTCCGACGAAGCGCGGCGTGATCGGATAGACCGGCGGCCCGTCCTCTTCTTTCACTTCTTCGAGATCGTCCTCGTCGAGCTCGGCGCCCAGCGCGGCCGGCACCCGCTCGGTGCGGCAGTTGATGCACAGCGACTCGCCCTGCCCGACCTCGGGCAGCGGATCGCCGCAACCCGCGCACGTGCGTGGCAGCGGCACGCCGCAACGCTTGCACTGCGTCGCGCCCCCGCGATTTGGAATGTCACAATTCAGGCACTTCATTTACGGCACTTCATCTACGTCGGGGCGCACCCTAGCGCCAGCGGCCCGACCAGTCAAGCGACGCACCGCATTAGAAAGGTTGGGCCTTTTTCGGCGTATCATGGGACTGGAGGCTGCCGGTGAAGAAGCTCCTGTTTTTCATCATTCTGGTGATCGCGGCGTATTTCGTGTGGCGCTGGTGGCACTCCCCGGATGCGGCGTCGGCCGATCGCGGGCAGAAGCTGGTCTATGACCGCTTGTGGGTCGACCACGTGCCCAAGAGTGAGACCGACACCATCCAGCTGTTCGTCGCCATCACCGAGGAGCCGCTCGGCATCTTCCAGCAGACCTCCTCGTGGCGCGGCAGCTTCGAGCTGTTCCGCTACGAGCCCGCGGGCGACGGCAAGGCGACGCTCTTGTATCCGCAGACCAAGGAGAAGGAGCGCGTCGCCTACCGCGCGGCCGCCTGCTCCGAGAAGGGCTTCGACTTCTGCCTGGAGCTCTCGGGCGCCTCGCGCGGCACCAAGCGCTACTTCAGCCAGAAGGGCTGGGAAGTGGGCGGCAAGGACTTCCGCGCGCACGCCGCCGAGCTGGTGCATTCCCTCCCGCTCGCCCCGTAGCGTTGGCCAAGATCGTCATCAGCGCGCGGCTTCCCGGGCGCCTCTCGGAGATCCTCGCGGGCCATCAGATCATCGCGCCCGCGGCCGATCGGGCGGTTCTCGATCCGGTGGAGCTGCGCGCGGCGCTGGCCGACGCCGACGCGCTGTTGCCGCTGCTCTCGGTGCGCGTGGACCAGGCGCTCCTCGACGCCGCGCCGCGCCTGCGCATCGTCGCCAACTACGCAGTCGGCTACGACAACATCGACGTGCCGGCGGCCACGCGCCGGAAGGTGCTGGTGACCAACACACCGGGCGTGCTCACCGAAGCGACCGCCGATCTGACGATGGCGCTCCTGCTCGCGGCCGCGCGGCGACTCGGCGAGGCGATGGCGGTCGCGCGCTCGGGCCAGTGGCGCGGCTGGGAGCCCGAGCAGCTGATCGGGCTCGATCTCGACGGTGCCGAGCTGGGCTTGATCGGGCTGGGGCGGATCGGGCAGGCGGTCGCGACGCGCGCGCGGGCGTTCGGCATGCGCATCGTCTATGCCGCGCCCAGACCGGTCGCGCCCGAGGTGGAGGCGGCGCTCGGCGCGCGCCACGTGCCGCTCGAGACGCTGCTCGCCTCGGCCGACGTGGTGTCCGTGCACTGCCCGCTTGCGCCCGCGACGCGCCACCTGATCGACGCCCGCGCGCTTCAGCGCATGAAGCCCGAGGCGATCCTGATCAACACCGCGCGCGGCGCGATCCTCGACGAGGGCGCGCTCATCGGGGCGCTCGAGCGTGGTCACCTGGGCGGCGTCGGCCTCGACGTGTTCGAGGACGAGCCGCGCATTCCGCAGCGCCTGTCGGCGATCCCGCGCGCGATCCTGCTGCCGCACATCGGCTCGGCCGCACGCAAGGCGCGGGCGCGCATGGCCGAGACCGCCGCGCAGAGCATCGCCGACCTGTTCGCCGGCCGACGCCCGGCGCACCCGCTCAATCCGGAAGTGCTCTAGGTCGCTGCGGCGCTACTGCATGCTGGAGATGGTCGGGTCGCTCTGACCGGCCGGGACCGGGTAGTAGTACCCCTCGAAGATACACATGTCGTTGTTGATCGCGGACTCTCCGAAGGTGAGCAGACCCCCGGTGGTGTTGGTGACGTTGCAGGTCCAGGTGACGGTGGTCCCGACCGCCACCGGCATCGCTGGCGACAGCAGCGTGACCGTCGAGTTGTCCCACGAAGTGGTGTTGTAGAGCGGCTGGCCGCCGATGGTGGCGGTCATCGAGTTCGAGAACTTGTGCATATGTGCAAACGCGGAGAGCAGGTTCACCGGCTGCTTGAAGGTGTACGACGCGGTGATGTCCTCGGTCGCGCCCGCCTTCACGTGGATGCCCGACGCGTTGTTCATGAAGTAGATGCCCGCGTGCTGCGTGACCTCGCCCGGCATGGCCTTGTGCATGGTCACCGTGACGTGCACGTCGAACGGCTGCATGGTGGTGTTGAGGTAGTGCATCTGTACGTGGAAGCCATTGGTCCCCTGCAAGAGCGAGCCGATGGTCGCCGGGAAGACCAGCGAAGCGTCGGGGATCTGTGCGCCGAACGCCACCGGCCCGAACTGCAGCGGATTGCAGTCGGCGAGCGGCACGTCCGTCGCGTTGGCCTTGTAGAACGCCAGCAGGTGGTGCGAGCCGGGCGTCATGTGCGAGTCCCATTCCTTGATGTCCACGTCGCTGCCGTTGAACGGGTTCGCGAAGTCCTGGCACTTGAAGACCTCGTCGCCCGGATTCAACGTGAAGCTGGTCGATACCAGGGTCACCGAGTCACCGACGGTGACCACGCCGCCCTCCGAGGGGACCATCGCGGCCATGTCCGGCGGAATTCCGCCGCCGCCGCCGTCGCCACCGCCCGGCGCTGCGTTGTTGCTGCACGACGCTACGAGAAACAGGGCCCCCAGGACGTAGCCACGCTTCATCATAGTGTATGAGTACCGTGACACTGCATTCGGGGTCAAACGGCTACTGCTGTAGGCAGAACACCGGATGGCTGGTCGAGCAGCTGTCCGTCGATGAGATCTGCGCGAGCTCGGCGGCCGGTCCGACCAGCCCGTTGCCGGCTGCGCTGGTCCAGTCCGCGCAGCGCTGACCCGGCCCTCCGATCCAAGCAAGATCAAGGGATGTCAGATAGTTACCGTCCGCGTGCTGGCTCAGCGGGGCGAGCTGAGACACGCTCAGCGGATCGAAGGTCGCCGCGCTCACCGAGAGCAGGGTGCCGTCCGCCCGCACCCACGGAGCGAGGCTGGTGTCGAAGCGCGAACGGGCCGGTAGGGCGGCGGTGTCGAGAAAGGCCCTGAAGGTGCCGGCCAGGCTGGCGAGGCCCGCTTCGCTGCTGCACAGCGCGTCGCCCGTGGCCACGCCGGCCGAGCCGATCATGGTGCCGCTCGACACGAACGCGCGCCGGCCGGCGAACGTGTAGCCGAGCGCCGCGCTGCTGGTCGTCCCGAGGCAGTAGAGCGCGTAGGTGAGGCTGCAGTTGGTGGTGAAGTACGCGCTGAAGAGCGCGCCGCCCGCGCGCGGGTCGCCGATGGTGGTGAATCCGGTCGCGGCGGAGACGGTGAAGTCGGTGCAGTTGACGCCGCTCGCGGTGCCTTGCGCGTTGGTTCCGGTCCAGGTGCTGCGCGAGCTCTGGCCGCCCTGCTCGTCGATCGCGAGCGGGTAGAAGATCTGTCCCGAGGCCAGGCCTGCGAGCGTGTCGGCGAACGGCATGCCGTCGGGCCGCACCCAGGCGCGCGCGCCGGCAAAGCGTGAGATCGCGTCGGTGGCGCCGACCGAGAGCCACGCCTTGTAGGTGGACGACGGGAGCCCGCCGGCGGTCGCGCTCCCCTGGCAGAGCGCATCGGCGGCGGCGAGCACGCCGCTGGTGCCGCTCATCAGGCTCGAGATGTTGTAGCCGGACGAGGTGACGAACGCGTAGTTGACCGCGCCGGCGCTGAAGCTCTCGGTGACCAGGTGATCGGAGCTCATGGTCAGGTTGCAGGTCGTGCCGCTGCCCCTGCAGAAGTCGCCGCCCCAGCCGAGAAAGCTCGAGCCGCCGTTGGGCGTCTCGGTGATCATGAGCGTGGCGCCGGCCGGGTAGGTCAGGCAGTTGGGCCCGCACGCGACGCCCGCCAGCGACGGGACCGAGGTGCCGCCGCCGCCGCTCATCTCGACGCGCGCGACGGTCAGGTCGTAGCTCGAGCGCTTGAACGTGGCGCTGACGCTGCGCGCGGCGGGCACGACCAGGTTGCACAGCGTGTTGACGCCGCTGCAGGCGCCGCTCCAGCCGCCGAACACCGAGGTTCCGGTGGGCGTGGCCTGCAGCACGGCCATGCCGCCGATCGTCACCGCGCGAACGCAGCCGCCGTTGCACGCCACGCCGTCGACGTCGAGCGTGCCGGTGCCGTCGCCGAGCACGGTGACGGTGACCGTCGTCTGGCCGGCGAGATCGACCGGAGGGGCGAGGTCGATGCCCGCGAGATCGACGCCTGCGAGGTCTGCGCCCGCGAGATCGGCCGGCGCCAGATCTTGCGCGCCTGCGAGATCGAGCGCGCCGCCGTCGCCGCTCGCGGCGCTCAGCGTGAGCGAGATTTCAGCCGTTCCCGACGGCGGCAGCACGACCTCGGTGGCCGCGTGCGCGCGCCGCTCACCCGACGAGAGCCCGTCGATGGAGAGCTGCACCGTCCCGCTGGTCCCCGCCGGCAACAGGATCGCGAAACGAACCGGCAGGTCGAGCTGCGCGGGCGACGACGGCGTGCGCTGCGACTGGACGCTCGGCCGATCGACCGAGATCTCGAGCTGATCGAGCGGCACGACCGTGCTGTCGAGGTGCACGCCGATGCACACGCCCGACTTCCCCGCGCACGGATCGACCGCGCCGCCGCACCCCGCGACCAACACCGCCACGACGAACGAGGCGCGCGTCAAAAGCGCACGTCTGCGATCGCGTGCGACCCGTCGCCGCCGCCGCTCAGCCCGACGCCCAGCCCGACGCCCAGCGCGACCGCCGCCACGCCGCCGACCACCGCCCCCCAAAACCACGCGCGCTTGTAGATCGGCCGCGCGCGGGCAGCCGGCACTCCCGCGATCAGCGCGGGCGGCGTGGTCACCACCGTCGGGGATTCACCTGGCTTCTTCTTCGGCGACTCTGCCTCGGCCCGCTGGCGCGCGCGCAACAGCGCCACACGCGCGGTGAGCTCCGTCGCTCCGGCCGCGTCCGGCTGCGCGCCCAGGTAGCGCTCGTACGCATCGGCGGCCTCCTTCCAGCGCTCGAGTCGATCGAAGCACTTGCCGATGTTGTAGTCGAACGCCGGCACCGGCTTGATCTCGCGCGCCGTCTGAAACTCGCCGATCGCCTCCTCGTAGCGCTCCTGCTCGTACAACAGCGCCGCGCGCTCGAAGTGCCGCCGCGCGGCCTGCGTGTCGGCGTCGTCGGCGTGTGCGATCGCCACGGGGCCGAGCATCATCACCACGACGAGGAGCGCACGCACGGGACCACGATCTTATCACCGCCGTGCGATTTCGGGGGTTGGACCAGCGGCGAGCGTTGACAGCCCCGATCCGGGGTGATAGCAATTTGCGGCCTCGAGGCTCCTTAGCTCAACTGGTTAGAGCAGACGCTTCATACGCGTAAGGTTCGGTGTTCGACTCACCGAGGAGCCACCTGGACTTACAAGAGCGGTTTTTGAATCGTCACTCGAAATGACACTCGATACGCAGAACCTTTGCACCTGCGCAGGCTCCGAGTTGTCACTTTTTCTTCCCGCCCGAGATCACCTGGAACGCTCGCTCAGCCTGCGCGTCTTCGAGCGCGCCGGGCGCGATGTAGTGGCGCACGGTCGTCGTCACCTGCTCGTGCGATAGGTACTCGGCGATCGTGTCGGCGTGCTCGCCCTTTTTGGCCAAGATCGTCCCGCCCGTGCCCTTGAGCGCGTGCGGGCACACGTAGGGCACCCCGGCGGCCTTGCAGAAGCGCACCATGGCCTCTTCGAGCCAGCGGCGCGTGTGGTGCCCATCCGCGGTGTAGGGCGTCCAGAAGAGTGGGGCGAACGGCTCGCGACCCTCCACCAACTTGGCCATCGCGGGCTGTAGAACGGTCGGCAAGGTGCGCGGCCGGTTCGACGCGTCCGTCTTGCCCTCCAAGATGCGCAGCACGGTTGCGTTCTGGTCGACGTCCCGTACCACTCGCCGCGTCAGGTCGCTCGATCGCAAGGTGAGCAGCACCGCGAGCAGCACGCCGATCGCCGCCTCATCGCCCGCCTGTGCGCGCGGCAGGAGGTACGTGTAGAGCTTGTGGGACTCGTTGCCGGTGTGCTGCATCTTGCCGCGCGAGCGCCGGCCGACGCCTTTGACGTTCGCCAGCGGGTTGGACACGAGCCAGCCCCTTTCCATGCACCAGGCGAGGAACGAGCGCGCGTTGATGAGCGCGCCGCGGTGGTAGGCGACCGAGATCGTGCCGACGACCTTTCCCCCCTTGCCGATCTTCTCGCGCGCGCGAAACACCTCGTAGTAATCCTTGCAGCGGTCGGGCGTGACGCGGGCGATGGTGAGCAGGTGGTTGGGGAAAAAGAGCTTCAGGCGCCGCGTGGTCTCGTCGTAGCTTTGCGAGCCGGTCCCTTTCACCACCAGATACTCCCGGTACGCGTCGATGGCCTGCCCGACGGTCGTGCTCTCGAAGCGCAGGAGCGTGAGGCGCTGGTCGTCGGCTACTTCGTTCGCGTCAGCCTCTTCTCTAAAATGTCGCGTTCGCGTTCTTTCTCGCGGGTCAACCGCTTCTGGCGTGATGATGACGACTCGCCAACGCTCCCGGCTGGGAATCCACGTCGGTCCGATGACCCTGTTTTCTTCGTCTCGTTTTCTAGGCATTCATCCTGCTTTCTTGCGCCCGAGTCCATGTTCATATTGCTCTGTGCGGCGATCACGCGGGTGAGCAAAATCTCAAGTGATCGATTCTCTTCATCTTTGAAGAGGCGTTCTAGAGCGATCGAGAATGCCAATTGGTCGAAGGCGGCGCTCACAGGACCCGCCACCCAAGTTCATCTTCCATACGCCTCCAGCTGCTGATGTGCCGGGCAGTCTCGTCCACGGCCTGCGCACGTGTCCTGCCGTGTCCCACGACCTTTTTCACCCTCCCAGTGGACGTGCGCAGGACCACCCAAAATCTATCCTGATAGATGAAAAACAGTCGGACGCGGAGGTGCGACGCGAACTTGCTCCAGTCGAACAAGCCACCGTGCACGAGGGTGAATCGCTCCCCGGCCGCGCGGAATGACGCCACATGCGCGCTACGCCAGCGAAGGGAGGCGCGAAACTCGCGCTTGAACTCTCGTACAAGAAGGTCGCTCGGGGGCATGGTCATTTGCCACCTCCGGCGGCGGTGTGGAGGGCGTCCTCCATTTCTTCCCGCTCACTGCGCGGCTGACTGAGCACCGTGTCGGCATCTATTGGCGCGTTGACGCGGCGTCGCATTTCGTCCAGATCGCCGATCTGAAGTTCCCCCGCCGCGAGTAGGACGAGGTCGACGTTGATGTCGTGGCAGCGCACCCCGTCTACGCGCGTCTCACGATGGTGCAGCTCCTTGAGCGCTAGTCCGATGCGCTTGGTTGATGGGACCTTGGCGGTGCTGCGGATGTATTGGTCCCAGTATTCCGCGACCACGTTTGTGTTGATGAGATAGTGACCACCACCGACGCGGACGGCTGCACTGGCTCCAATGGCCGGGCTGGGCCTATTGAGGTGTTTCGCCAACCATTCTGCTACGTGGGAATTCACGCCGCTCCGGACGGTGAGCTGGGCGGCGAGTTGTCCGGCATCACCCTGAACCAGGAAACGGGAACCCGGCACGATCTGTCGACTGTTCGACAACCAAAGCGCGTGCTCCGCGATTTCGTCACCGGCGACCCAGGTATGTGTAGCAGCCCTGCCACCGATGCCAACGAGGTAGTCGGCCGCTGCTTGCGGCACGCGGACGATAAGGAACCTCTCTGAAATGGCTTGGGCGTCGTCCCCCGACAAGTCCTCGTCAAAACCAAGCCGAGCCTCGCTATTGGTGGCGATGATTACGCGCAGACAGCCGCGCACGGGCGCCGAGTTCTGGTATTTTCGGCGTAGCGTCGCACTGTCCCCTCCGGTGAGTCTTCTGATGTCCGTGGAGTTCACCCTGACATCCTCGTCGGCGAGGAGGAGAGGGCACTGCTGTAGACCGTCATTGAACTGCTCAAAAACGGATTCAAGGTCGGTCGGCTTGCCCGTAGTCCACCTGCGGGAGAGGCCATACGCGAGCAGCGTCTTTCCGGCGCCGGGAGGACCGACTAGGATAAGCGCCGAGGTCGGACTTTCGAGCCGGTCAACGGTTGCCACCCAGTCGAGAAGTTTTTCTTTGCGGAGGCCGCCCAGCAATTCCAGCCAGGTGTGCACACCGGCGTGGCATCGCGCGACAAGCGGTCGTCGTGGGCAAACTGCCTCATGAAAAACACCGTTCACGTGGTCGTAGCAGCTCCTGTCAATCGTCATGTCGGCGCGCACCTCTTTGGCGATCACGCCGTAGCGCTCGACTACCTCATGGGTCTTCAGCGGTCGCGAACGTTGGAGGCCCGTGGCGGTGGGCGGAAGGTCGAGCGTGAGTTTCACGTGCGGTTTCAGATCCGTGTTGATGGCCGTCTGAATTTCCGGTTCCGAGTACGGCCGAAACGCATCGTCGGTCTGTCGCACGTGGTAGGTCGACCCCCTTTGCACAATCCAGGGTACCGGCTGACTTTGCTTGGCCGCCTCGTTCAGCGAGCGGAGAGTTTCCGCGTCGTCGGCGCGCTGAGCGTCAAGCTTCGGACGGATGTTGGCCTGATTGCGCGCAATCTTGTCGAGTACCTTGCTCAGTTCCTCGTCGACGGAGAGGGTTGCACCCGGCTCCGCTGCCCACACTGCCACCGATTGGCGGAACAATTCGACCAGTTCCGTGGGGTCATTGTGCGGCGCAATGGCGGCGACAACGCCCGTCAGCGCTTGCATGGTCGTGTCCCGATCGGCATTGGCAATGCTCGCCCCCGCGAGTAGCGACTCAACGCGGGCTTGGTGTTGGTTTTTCACTTTGGAGAGGTGGTCGCGGACATCCTTGAGCGGGATCGCCCGAGCGGGGTCGCGGCCCGCGTCGGTCGCTGGTGGTGAGACTGCCGGTACGCACAGGCTGGCGAGGAGGGCGCGGCAAGCGTTGGTCGCCCGTGGCTGAGAGGGGGCGGTGGGCGCTGCCGCCGCGCCTAGACTGGCGACGAGAGCTTGGTACTCGTACCGCGGACCATCTGTGGAGGCGACAACGACGGGCCGTAGATTGGCGGGGTCCTTGTGGTTGCGTGTGCCCGGCACGCGCAGCACGCGATCAACCGTCGCGGTGTTGTCGACGTGCCAGCCTTTTCCCGCCGCGTAACTGATTGCGCGTGACTGTAGCGCGGCCAGTGCGCGCTCGAACACGCTCACTGCCGCCAGGTCGAGCATTGGTTCCACGCACGGATTGTCAGCGGCGTCCATGAAGAGGTAGTAGGCGTGCAAACCCCCTCCGGAGTTCACCACGAGAGTGGGGTCCAAGCCGATGGCGGCCAACACCTCGCACGCGGCGCTCAGGTCCGGCGGGCAATTGGACGCCTTGTGGCCAGTGGTCCCGTAGTCGACGTCGATGGAGAATCCCGGCATGGCCACGACATCGATCTTGCCGCCACGCTTGGAGGCGCCAAGGTCGGCGCGGCGCAGGCCGACGCCAAAATATGCGTCGTCACCGGCGCCGTCCCAGTTCAACGCCTCTTTCGCTGCTCTGGCGATGCTGGGGGTATGGAAGCTGGCCTTGGTTCTGCCGTTCCAAAGCGTGACGAGTCCGCAGGGGATGGTGCCGTAGAGTCCAGTGAGGAAGGTTTCCACGCGGCACCTATCGCCTTTCAGTTGGCGCGGTCGCGCCATCAGCGGCGACGTAGCGAACGGCGATCTCGTCGATGGACGCAATACCAAGGGCGCTCACAAGTCGCTCGACGAGCGCTGGGTAGACCGGAAGGTGACGGCGGGACATCTTGCTGAGGACGGGCCCGTCTACGCCGACGATCTTCGCGAGCGCCTTCTGAGTGAGTTCAGCAAGTGCGAGAGCAGAGAGGAATTTGTGCCGGGCGAGGAACAGCATGTTTGACTCCAAGTTGGTTTGCCCTGACCAGGGCCTTTTCCAACTTGTGTCAAAAACGTCGACCAATGATTGCCATACGTTGGCTCGCTGACGCTCGAAGGCGGCAGGCGGACACGCCTACAGCACGCGCGTTGATGGCGGCCAAAAGGCTCCAGGATCGCGGCGAGGATCCTCTTGTCCACCCGGTCACAGGGAAAGTGACCGTAACCTAAAGGGGAGTACCATTCCCGTACCGGGATACCGGGTTATGTTTCTATTTAGAGGGAATTGGATGTGTATGTAGGTACTAGGGCGCATCCGAGAGAGGAGTTGCAGTCTACAATTACCCGCAATCCGGTATTTGAATTCGCAACCAAACATAATCGTTAGAAAATCGACAATACCGGGTCGTCGTTGCCCCCTTCAGGAACGCGGCTCCGCGCAGCCAGGCAAATGATTGTTGTACACAGATCCAAGTGGACCTGTGTACAGACGGAGAGCAATCCGCTACTCTCGGAGCCATGGGAAATGTCATTTGCGCCGTCGGCTACGTTCGCGCCTCGACGGACGATCAGCCGAACTCGCCCGCTGTCCAGACGGGGGCTTTGATTGCATGGGCCGCCCGCTGTGGCGCGCAGCTGGTCGAAACGTTCTCGGACGTTGGGATCAGCGGTGCGGCTCCCTTGGACGAGCGCCCGGGTCTTCTGGCCGCGTTGGAAGTCGTCGCCGGGCTGGGCAAGGGTGCAGTCTTGATCGTTGCCCGACGGGACCGCCTGGCGCGCGACGTGATCGTGGCGGCCATGGTCGAGCGGCTGGCAGCGCGGACGGGTGGCAAGGTGGAGTCCGCCGACGGGACAGGCATCGGCGACGGTCCCGAGGCCCAGCTAATGCGGCACATTGTCGATGCCGTCGCGCAGTACGAGAGAGCTGTCATCGGACTCCGAATTCGTGCCGCGCTGGCCCACCTCCGAAGCCGGGGGGTCAGGATGGGCGGCGCCGCGCTCGGGTGGCGATACACCGATCACACGGATGAGTCCGGCCACTGTCTGGTCGAGCCAGTCGAAGGGGAGAGGGCCAGCGTGGAGCGCATCATGGCCCTCCGGTCGAACGGCCTGAGCGTGCGCGCCATTGCGGCAGCGCTGAGAGAGGAACGCCTACCGACGAAATCCGGGGGCCGTTGGCATCACACGACGGTTCAGCGAGTAATCAAGCGCGCGATCGACTCTCGCCCTATCCAGCACTCGTAGCCAGATTTAGTTGATCTGCTCGCCTTCCGCTTTCTTCGCCGCTGCCGCTTCCATCGCTTTCCTAAATGCCTCGTCGGCCTGCTTTTGTGTCGCCGACGGATCGATGGCGAGGGGCGCAACTAGCACCTTCGTCACCGCAAAAGTCGCCCTACCGACCTTCCCCGATAGCTGCACAGTCCCGCCCGTCAGATTGCCCTGCTGTTCGCTGAAAATCATCGAGGATCCTGGACCCAACGCGCCTCTGAGAGTGACGGGGATCGTGGCCATCAGGTTGTTCGTCGCGTCGTAGAAATCCACCTTGCCCTGAATGCCTGATACGGAGAACGGGGAGCGATTCGCCAAGGTGATCGTCGTCAGGTGGCGGTAGGAGTTGATAATACCCTTGTCGAGGAACCGAGCGTCCGACGCCTGGAAGAAGCGAGCCGGGTTCTGAACCAAATTCAGGCGCGCGGCGTCCACGGCTGCACGCCGCTGCGCTGCCGCCTGCTGCACTTCCTCAGTCCGCTTCTTCTCCTCGTCCGCCTTGATCTGCTCGACCTGTTCACCGCGCTTCTTCTCCTCGTCGGCTTCGATCTTCTTAGCCATCTCTTGCGCGATGGCCCGGGCTCGCTTGTCGATCTCCTCATCCTGCTTCTGCTTGGCCTCGGCCACCTCTTTTTGCCTCTCAGCCTCAGACTTGCAGCTAGCAAGCGCGAGTAGTGCCGCGAGTGCGATGTACTGACGACGCATTCGGCCCCCTTTCTGGTATCCCGCCCGTTATCGTAGACCGTGTACGGCTCGGGAAGCAATGCGGCGGTGTGCCGCAGCTTCCCCAACGTCCCAAGGCGTCCTCCAAGAGGTCCAAAATTTGGAGTTTCAAGGAAAGGAGGAAAATCAGGGTAGACAACTGGACCGTCTGTCCGAAGTCAATGGTTCTCCGTTGCGTTCCTTGCGCGTGGCTCTCAACGGAGCAGGAACGGATAGTTGATGACCTTGGGCGCTCCCTTGAACCTCTTGAACGTCGCGGCCAAGACGGCCTCACGAACACAATCGCCGGTGGGCGTACCCTTGAAGCTGCCCATCACCGTGGCGTCCGCGGTCTTGCCACCTGGATCAATGGTCACTGTCACGGCCGCCAGTCCTGCCTGTTGAAACCGATCGTAGCACTGCGCTACCCGCTCCTTGACGTGCGACATTCCATCGATGATGTCGGCCTTCTTTAGGTCGGCACTTGCTTCGAGTTCGGCAGTCGGCTGTACGCCGGCCGATTGTTGTGCGCCCGGTGTTGGCGATTCACCCCCAGTGAACTCGCCGCGAAAGGGAGCGGAGACTACGAACGAGTCACTTACGCGCCGAAAATGCATTTTGGCAGGGTTCGCAACCACAACGGTCATTGAGAGTTCGCCGCCGCGCTTCGCCTTGAAGGTGCCGCGCCTGAACTCGCCAAAATCATGGCTGTCACGGCAGACCGCCTGCGCAATCCTCGCGTCGGCAACGCTTTCGCTGCTACCAAGCCGGTTGCATCCTCGAAGCTCGGCATTCCAGTTCTTGTTTAGAGACACGTGGACAGAGCCGCACTTCCACACGTCGAAGGTGGATTCGACGGGTCCGGACGAAACCTCCGTCGTCTCGGTGGAGATCGTGTAACGGTCCCCCCCTTCCGACTGCACCCGCCCCCTTCCCGAATTCCAGCAACTGTACGGCTGCGCCTCCTCGCCAATCTGCATATACGAAAACCCTCTCCACACCACTTGGCCGTCGTCCGCAATGCTGATCGTAATCTGCTTGTCGGCGGTGATGTTCGGCCCGTTCTTGGCGCGAAACGATTGGTGTGCCTGACCCGAATAAGTGCCCGCGATTGCCTCTGCGGCCTTCGCGTCTTCAGCGGCGTGAAGAGGGGCGGTCGAGGCAAGGATCGCGAGTAAGGCCAGTGTCCCGCTAGTGCTGCGCATCTGATCCTCCCCGGCCTGATGATACGCCATATGTGGCGTGGCCGCCAAGGCGGGCTCCCAATAGCCTCGGCGAGGTGGCCCGTTCCGCCCCGCGACTTCCAGTCAGGCTAGCGCATGCGCTGCGACGTGAGCGCGCGCGGATCGGCTGGACGCAGGAGCGCGCTGCCGAGGCGGCGCGCATGAACCCACGGCACTACCAGAAGCTCGAAGAGGGTTCGGTGAACGCAACGCTGCACACGCTTGAACGGCTCTGCAAGGCATTTAGGATCGACGTGATAGCGCTATTCGACCTGGAGGAACGCGGAGCCTAGCCAGGGCGTCAGGTGTGGAAGCATTGGGGGTGTTGAGGAGCTTGGTACACGGGTGGCACGAGACGGGTTTCTATTTCGAGTGTCAGAAATAGCCGAATGAGAATCAGTCGTTCAGGTCGAGCGGCACGCGAAATGAAAAATTCACCGTCGACGGATCGATAATACGCGTAAGGTTCGGTGTTCGACTCACCGAGGAGCCACCAGCAGACCTTCTGGTCCATTTTTCGTGGCCCGGGCTCAGATTTTCGCCGGCGCCCGGCGAGAAGCCCGCGAAATTCGCGGACCCGTGCCCGGCATGTTCATTGCTCTTGCCGCTTGCTCCAAGAAAGTGAGCGCGCGCGTGGCTCGTTGGCACCTCCTCCCAATCCTTCCTCTAATGTTCGCCGCCTGTAATGGCGACGGGCTCCGTCTTGGCGGCGCGGGCGATCTCGGCGCGGCGTGCGCGTCGGCGACCGACGCCGTGAGCTGCCAGGCGATCCCCGGCTGCGAGGCCGTTGGTTGCCCGAGCTGCAACGGCGGCACGAGCTTTTTCTCCTGCCTGCCGAGAGGCGAATCGCACGGAGCCGCTTGCTCCGCCGGGTGCGGGCAGCTCGCCTGCTCGGAGCTCTCCGACGGACCGACCTGCGACGCGCGGCCGGACTGTTACGCGCTCTACAGCGGGGACCTGCCGTGCGACAACTCGGGGTGCACGAACCATTTCGTCAAGTGCGAGGACGGGCCCTCCACGTGCGTCAAGTCGGGGAGCCAATGCGCCGGGAGCTGCGCCGCGCTCACGCCCTCGTGCCGCGCAGGCTATGTCGAGGCCTTCCCGAGCCCGGATCAGACCTGCTGCTCGAATGGCTGCGTCTCCGCCAGCAAGTGCGCCGTTCCCGTGGCGTGCACCGCCGACGACCAGTGCGGCGCCAACGCCTACTGCGAAGGCCAGTTGAAGGTTTGCCGGAACGATTGTCAGCTCACGATCGGCACCTCGACCACCGGCGTGTGTCATCGCTCGTGCGTCGGCCCGGATGCGCCCTGCTCGTGTGTCGACGACGCGGACTGCCCCGGCTTCTTCACGTCGTGCGATCTGGCGACCGGAACCTGCAAGAGCATCGAGCCGCCGATCTGCCACTCCGCCTGCCCGGCCGGCTGCACCGACGCGACCGATCTCCAGTATGGAGAAATCTGCGTTTGCAGCCTATGTTCGCCGGGCCCTTGAGATCAACCGAGCAGGCCGACCACCACCAGCGCAGCCGCCGATCCGAGCGCCGATCCGGCGAGCACGTCGAAGGGATAGTGCACCGCCAGCACGACCCGCGAGAGCGAGACCGCGATCGCCCAGCCGCAGATCGGCAGCGCTGCCGCCGGCAGCAGGATCGAGCAGGCCACCGCGAGCGCCCAGGCGCAGGTGGCGTGGCCGGAGGGCATCGAGAAGCGGTCCGGCGCGGCCATGAGCACGTGCAGCTCGGGGCGGCTGCGGCGGACCAGGCGCTTGATGCACCAGAACGCCGCCAGCGCCGCCAGCGTCGAGAGCGTGATCAGCGCAGAGGTGCGCCCCGGCCTGCACGCCACCGCGACGGCCAGCGCCGCGGCGATGAACAGCGCGTCGCCGGTGCGCGTGACCACGCGCATGATGCGCACCAGCGACGGCGCGCGGCGCCGCGCGATCCAGTGGAGGACGTGACAGTCGGCGGCGTCGAGCCGGGAGAGCAATCGGGGCGTGCTCATGAGGTCTACGATAGCCACCTCACGCTTCGCGCCCGTCTCGCGCGCGTTAGCGGCGTGTAACAGTTGAGCAAGAACTTCGCCCAGTGCGGATGTAGGTCCGGCCGCGGTCGGCTCGTCGTATAGTCGCGCGTGGACTTTTTCGCGGAGCTGGGCGCGCGGGTGGCGGCCCATTGGTCGGCGCTCGATCACGACGCGGCCGCATTTGCCGACGTGGCCGCCGAAGCGCTGGCCGAGCGCCCGCCGTGTGAGCACGTCGACTGGCTGGAGATCCTGCGCCAATTTCAGCGCCTGGACCGCCTGCCGGCGCAGCGCCCGTTCGATCCCGATTGGGGTCATCCGTCGCTGGCGGTGTTCACCGCGCCGCGCTTCTACATCGAAGCGCTGTTCTGGGCCGAGGGCACCACCGCGATCCACCAGCACGCGTTCTCCGGCGCGTTCCACCTGCTCGAAGGCTCGAGCCTGCAGACCGCCTATCGCTTCGACGAGCAGCTGCGTGCCGGCGCGGGCTTTAGGCTCGGGCAGCTCCACGCGCTCTCGACCGAGCTCCTTGGGCGCGGCGCGACGCGGGCCATCCGCGCCGGCGGCCAGCTCATCCATTCGGTGTTTCACCTCGACCGCCCGTCGGTGAGCCTGGTGGTGCGCACCTACCGCGAAGAGGCGGCGCTGCCGCAGCTGACCTTTCGTCGCCCGCACCTGGCGTTCGATCCGTTCGACGAGACGTGCGATCACCGGCGGCTCGGCCAGTCGCTCGAGCTGGTGCGCGAGAGCCGGCCGCTCGATCACCTGGCGATGCTGAGCGAGCTGTTTCCGCGGCTCGAGCTCGCCGCGACCCATCGCGTGCTCGAGCACTGCCAGCGCGTGTTCGGCGCGGGCGAGCGGTTTGCCAAGATGCTGGCCAAGGCGCGCGAGCGGCACGGCGAGTCGGCCGATCGGCTGGCCGCGGTACTGATCGCCGACCGGCGCGAACAGGAGCTGCTGGCGTTGCGTCGCACGATCGCCGATCCGGGGCAGCGCTTCTTCCTCGCGCTGCAATTGATGGTGGACGATCCGGCGCGGCGCGAGGCGCTGGTCGCCGAACGGCTTCCCGCGATCAACGCGCGCGAGCAGCTCGCCGCCTGGGGCGCGGCGCTGTCGCTTCCCGCTGCCCACTAACCTCGGCGGGCAACAGCTCGCGCGCGGCCGCGACGCGCAACAGGAAGCACACCCACATTCGGAACGGTCGATACGCGTCGGTGAGGCGCGCCACCGTCGCGGCATCGGGCTGCCCGCCGAGCCCGTGCAGCCGGCCGAGCGCAGCCAGCGCGCGCGGCTCGTGCGGAAATACGTCGACGATCCCGCCCGCGCGCAGGTAGATGCCCGCCGCCCAGAACGGACCGATCCCACGGATCGTGCGCAGGGCCTCGGGGGCGCGATCGTCGCCCAGCGCGCGGAGGCGATCGGCGTCGAGCAGGCCGTCGCGCGCGGCGTCGGCGACCGCGTGCAGCCGGACGATCTTCTCCGCCGTCAGGCCGGGGAACGACGCGATCCGCCGCAGGCGATCGGGTGGCGGGAAGCAGCGCACCTGCGCGCCGTCGAGAGTGACGGTCGCGCCGTGCGCTTCGAGCAGCCGTTCCTCGAGCGCCGCCGCCTGCTCCATGCTGATGCGCTGCGAGAGCACCGCCCACGCCGCCGCCTCGTACGGCGACGAGAAGCAGACAGGCCGCAGCCCGGCGAGCGTGCGCACGATCGGCGCGAGCGCGGGATCGCGTTCGCCGACCCGCGCGAAGTCGCTGCCGTCGTGATCGAGCGAGAACATGCGCGCGACCTGCCGCGCGACCGCGCCGATGCGCGTGGTGCCGGCGACGCGGCCGCGCAACCCACCGTCGTGCTCGCGCAGCGCGACGGCCACCGGCTGAAAATCGCCGTCGAGCGGAAAGGTCAGCCGCACCTCGCCGTCCCCGTGCAGAAAGCGTCGGACCGGCGCCCAGTGGTGCAGCACGTCGATCGCCGCCGCCCAGGAAAAGGGACCGACCGGTCGCAGCTCGAATTCGTTGGTCATGGCGAAAGGATGCGGCAGCGCTCCTGCCACCGTGGTGTCAGGAGAGCTGAGCTTGTATGCTCGAGTGATGAGAACGCTCGTCTTTGTCGGGCTGGTGTGCGCAGCGTCCCGGGCCCTCGGGGCGCCGGTGGTGGCGATCGCGCCGCCCTGCGGCGATTCGCCGCAGCTGATCGAGCTCGGCCTCTTGATCCAGGCCGAGGCGTCCAATCGGCTGCCCGGCGCCGAGCTCCACGCCAAGCAGATCTTGCGCGCCGCCGAGCGTCACCGGATCGATCCGCAGGCGCTCGACAAGTCGGACGAGGCGCGCAAGCTGCGCTCGATCCTCGGCGCGTCCGCGCTGGTCACCGGCCGGCTGTCCGGTGCCGCAGGCGCGTGGACGCTCGACGTCGGCGGGGTGAGCGTCGAGGGCGCCTTGCGGGCGCGCCACGTGGTGTTGCCCGCGGCGCTGCCGGCGGCCGTCGAGGCGGGTGGGCGCGCGCTGTCGGAAGCGGCGGCAAGAGCGGCTGGCGTCGAGGCACCTGCGAACAGCGGGCCGGAGACGACCTCCGCCGCGGCGCTGGCCAGCTACGGCGAGTGTTACGCGGTGCTGATCCAGCAGCCGATCTCGATCGACACGCCGACCGTGATCGCCACCGGCGACCTGGCGCGCGCGATTAAAGCGTGCCGCACCGCGGTGCAGGCCGACCCTGCGTTTCAGGCGGCGTGGGCCGCGCTCGGTCTGGCGCTGGCGATCTCGGGCGAGGACGCGCAGGCGGTGCAGGCGCTGATCAAGGTGCGCGCGGACGGTTCGTTCCAGCCGCTGTTCTGGCTGGGCCGCTACTGGTTGGTGACGCGCTATCAATCGCCCGAGGCGGGCCTGAAGGTGCTCCGGGCCGCGCTGGAGAAGCGCCCCGGCTTCCTGCTCGCGCGCGGGTATCTGGCCGAGCACCTGGTGGTGAGCGGCAAGACCACCGACGGGCTCGAGGCCTGGCGCGCCTATGCGGCCGAGCTGCCGCGCAGCGCCTTTCTGCGCGGCCGGGTGAGCGCAGCGCTGGCGCGTCTCGGCCGGCACGACGAGGCGATCGCCGCCGCACGCGAGGCGCTGGCGATCGATCCGCTCGACCGCGACGCGATCCTCGAGCTCGGCAGCCGCCAGCTCGATTCCGGCCGGCGCGACGAGGCTGTAGCCACGCTCGAGGCCGCCGCCGACGGCAAGGCGCGCGGCGAGCTGCTGCTCCGGCTCGGCTGGGCGTACTTCGACAAGGGCGACGTCGCGCGCGCCGACGCGCTCTTTCATCGCGCCGAGGTGGTGGCGACCCATCCGTCCGAGTGGCGCACCCGCGCGCGCGCCCACGCGGATCAAGCGCGCGTGTGCGACAGCCGCGGCGATCGCGCGTGCGCGCAGGCGGCGATGCGTCGCGCGCTCGACGAAGGCGGCGCCGCGTACCTGCGCACGCAACTGGGCCCCTGCGCAGGGCGCAGGGTGGGTTGCAATGACAAGCGGCTGGTCGACCTGCTGCGCGCCGCCCAGGTCGCGCCGTCGAAGGTCGCCGCGGTCAGCGGCCCGCGCCTGATCCGTCCCAACGAGGTGAGCCCGTTCCCTATCAATCCCTCGGGCGACATCGATCTGCAGCAGCGCCAGTTCCGCACGCCGCCGCCCCAGTTCGAGCTGCTGCGGTTTTGATCGCGATTGCGCTATCCTCCCGGGATGGGCGCACTGCAGAGCTCCGACATCGCACGCAAGGATCGAATCGTCTCGCGCAACCCGGCCAACGGCGAAGTGCTCGGCGAGGTCCCCGACATGACCGCCGCCGAGGTCAAGGCCGCGGTCGAGCGTGCGCGCGGCGCGCAGGTGGGCTGGGGCGCGCTGCCGGTGCGCGAGCGCTGCGACCGCGTGGCGCGCTTTCGCGATCTGGTCGTGCGCCGCGCGCCCGAGCTGTGCGATCTGATCTCGAAGGAGGGCGGCAAGACACGCGCTGAGGCGCTGTCGATGGAGGTGATGCTGATCGCCGACCTCGCCACCTACTTTTGCAAGCGCGCGCCCAAGATCCTCTCGCCCGAGTCGATCTCGCTGCACCTGATCAAGACCCGCGCGAGCTACCTTCATTATGTACCGCGCGGCGTGGTGGGGATCATCGCGCCGTGGAACTTCCCGTTCGGCATCCCGGCGGGTGAGCTGGTGATGGCGCTGCTCGCCGGCAACGGCGTAGTGCTCAAGCCCTCGGACATCGCGCCGCTGATCGCGCTCAAGTGCAAGGAGCTGTACGACGCCGCCGGCTTGCCGCCCGATCTGTTCCAGGTGGTGACCGGCCGCGGCCCGGCGGGCGCGGCGCTGATCGAGTCGGGCATCGACTACTGCATCTTCACCGGCTCGACCACCACCGGGAAGAAGGTCGCGGCCGCGTGCGGCGAGCGGCTGATCCCGTGCACGCTCGAGCTGGGCGGCAAGGCGCCGGCGATCGTGTGCGCCGATGCCGACGTCGAGCGCACCGCGCGCGCGCTGGTGTGGGGCGCGTTCGCCAACCAGGGCCAGGTTTGCGTGTCGGTCGAGCGGGTCTACGCGCTCGAGGCGGTGCACGACGAGTTGGTGGAGAAGATCATCGCGCAGACGCAGAAGCTGCGGCAGGGCGATCCGGCGGGCGAGGCCACGCTCGACACCGGCTCGATGACCTGGGACCGCCAGGTGGAGATCGTCGAGGAGCGCTTGAAGTCGGCGGTCGCCGACGGCGCCACCATCCGCACTGGCGGCGTGCGCAAGGGGCAGGGCCTGCAGTTCGAGCCGACGGTGGTGACCGGTTGCAAGCAGGACATGGAGATCATGCGCAAGGAGATCTTCGGGCCGGTCATGCCGATCATGAAGGTCGCCGACGAGGAGGAGGCGGTGCGCTTGTCCAACGATTCGCACCTCGGGCTCGCCGCGTACGTGTTCACCGACGATCGGCAAAAGGGCCGCCGGCTCGCCGAGCGCATCGAGGCCGGCACGGTGATGGTCAACGACTGCCTGCTCACCTACGGTGCGCCCGAGACTCCGTGGGGCGGCGTCAAACAGTCGGGCATCGGCCACACGCACTCGGATCGCGGGCTGCGCGATCTCTGCCAGCAGCGGCACGTGAACTACGATCGCCTGGCGCTCAAGCGTGAGCTGTGGTGGTATCCGTACTCCGACAAGGTCTACAAACAAACCCTCAAGCTCATGAAATGGATCTTCCGCTAGTGAACGAGCGCGAGCGAGTGAACGTGAGCGAGGCCCGTAGGGCCCGCGGATCGAAGCCCGGCTCGTGCGAGCCCGGAGGGAGAGCATGACCCGCACCGTCGACAAGCCGTGGGGCAACGAGATGATCTGGGCGGAGACCGACCGCTACGTCGGCAAGATCTTGTTCATCAAGAAGGGGCACAGCCTGTCGCTCCAGTACCACCACGTCAAAGACGAGACGGTGATGGTGCTCTCGGGGCGCATGGCGTTCGAGCACTACCAGGACGGCGAGCCGCCCAAGATCACCGAGCTCACCCCGCGCGTGCCGTTCCACATCACGCCGCTGTTGCGCCATCGCATGACCGCGATCGAAGACTGCGAGATCGTCGAGGTCTCCACCACCGAGCTGAACGACGTGGTGCGCCTCGAGGACAAGTACGGTCGCAGCGGCACCTCGAAGCCGTAATCACATCTGCGGGCAGCCGGGCCGGGTGGGCAGGGTGCTGACGATCGGCGTGATGCCGCTCGCCACCATCACGTTCCCGGTCTGCGGCGTATCCGAGGCGAAGGTGATGGTCTCGTTCACCATCGCTGCGCTGATCACCGCGATGCCGTCGTCGGGATAGCAGCCGGCGAAGCGCTGATGAACGCCGGTGGTCATCAGCGTGAGGCCCGGCGCGGTGGGCACGCTCTTGCCGACGATCGTGCCCATCACGTCGATGCTCGAGCCGAACGCGCCGATGCCCGCCTGCAGCACCGGCGTCACCACGTGCACCACCGTGTTGACCGTGAGGTCGGACTTGTAGCTGAACACGTTGCCGTCGGTGGTGGAGATCTCCAGGCTGCCCGTGAGCGGCTGCGCATCGACGGTCAGCGTGAGGGTGAGCGGTATCACCACCTCGCCGGTCGGTTTTTGCGCCTCGGCGTGCACGGTGCCCTTGTAGACCTGGTTGGTCGACGCGAGCGTACAGCCGCCGCCCAGATCCACATCGACCATGGTGCCGGCGATGGTGACCGTCGCGCAGCCGCCCGTCTCGGACATGAAGCGCTGGCCGATCGCCGAGGCGATGGTCTCTGCCGGCTGAGTAGTGTCGACGATCCCGGTGAACACGAACGCGGTCGTGACGCCCACCGCGCGATCGATTCCGCGCAGCGCCGCCTCGAGATCGGAGAGGCGATCGACGTTCGGATCAACCGCGGACGAGCCGCAGCCCGCCGCCAGCACCAGGAGGCACAGCGCCGCGCGAATCATCGTTGGCTACTTCGTTTTCTTTTTTGGGGTGCCGGCCGCGGGCGCAGGCGCGGCTTCGACCGGCTTGTTGGCCTCGCCGGTCGGCTGGTTCAGCGCCGGCGTGGCCGGCTTGGCGGCAGGCGTCCCGGGGTTCGACGCGGGCGTGGTCTCGGCGCCGGGTGCGGCGGGCGCGGCATCTTCCGGCGCCTTGTCCCAACGATCGACGACGCCGGCGCCGGTCGTGTCATAGCCGATCCGGTCGAGCTTGCCGCCCGCGTAATACTCCCACACATCGACCTTGCCGTTGCGGTTCGATGAGCGCTCGATGCGCGCGAGCTTCTCGCCCTCGTAGTACTTCCAGATGTCGGTCTTGCCGTCGTAGTTCACGTCCAGCTCCTGGCGGATGATCTTGCCGAGCTGGCGATAGGTCCACATGTCGATCTTGCCGTCGAAGTCGAGGTCGAACTGCTCCTCTTTGATGTTCCCCTGATCGTCGTAGAAGACCCAGATGTCCTTCTTGCCGTCGAAGTTGAGGTCCACCTCCTTGCACTCGAGGACCTCGACCTTGGCGCCGTTCTCCATCGACGCGTGATAGACCTTCCACACGTCCGCCTTTTGATCCCTGTTCATGTCCAGCTCGATCACGTGCTTGCCGCCCGTGTCGCAGTGGCTGGCCTGGCTCGGCACCGGCTGCACCGACTTGTCGCCCGAGGTGGTGGCGGCGGTGGTGGTTTCTTTCTTCTCTTCGGTAGACGCGCACGCCGCGAACCCCAGGGCGAGCGACAGCAGGATCATTCGGTTCATGGATCGCAAACGTAGCGCAAGGACGGGGGGTTACGCAAGCCGTCGTTTGACGATACACGTAATGTCATTTATGCTGATGGCAACATGAGTCGTAAGAAGATTTCGACCACGGTCTACATCACGCCGGAACAGGACGCGGCGTTGAAACAGCTGAACGCCAAGACCAAGGTTCCAGTCGCTGAGTACATCCGTCAGGGCATCGAGTTGGTCCTCAAAGAGTACAAGGATCAACTGCCCGGCCAGCAGTCGCTTTTTGATCGATGATCGCGGCTAAGTAGTCTATACCTCGCGTCTCCGTATGCCCGCAGATCCACGCTTCATTCGTAACTTCTCCATCATCGCGCACATCGACCACGGAAAGTCGACGCTGGCCGACCGCATCCTCGATGCCACCGGCGCGCTGGCCGAGCGCGAGCGCAAGGAGCAGTTCCTCGACAAGATGGACCTCGAGCGGGAGCGCGGCATCACCATCAAGGCGCAGTCGGTCCGGCTGCACTACAAGGCGGACAACGGGCAGGACTACCTGCTCAACCTGATCGATACACCCGGCCACGTGGACTTCGGCTACGAGGTGTCCCGCGCGCTCGGCGCGTGCGAAGGCGCGCTGCTGGTGGTCGATGCGGCGCAGGGCGTCGAGGCGCAGACGCTCGCCAACGTCTACCTGGCGCTCGACAACCACCTCGAGATCGTGCCGGTGCTCAACAAGATCGATCTGCCGTCGGCCGATCCGGAAGGCGTCAAGAAGCAGATCGAGGACGTGATCGGGCTCGACACCACCGACGTGGTGCTGGCCTCGGCCAAGACCGGCGTTGGCATCCACGAAGTGCTCGAGGCGGTGGTCAAGCGCGTGCCGCCGCCCCAGGGCGATCCCGACGCGCCGCTGCAGGCGCTCATCTTCGACAGCTGGTACGACACCTATAAAGGAGTGATCGCGCTGGTGCGGGTCAAGCAGGGCACCATGAAGAAGGGCCTGAAGATCCGCCTGCTCGCGACCAACAAGGACTTCGAGGTGATCTCGGTCGGCTCGTTCACCCCGTTCCCCGTCGAGCTCGACGATCTGAGCGTCGGCGAGGTCGGCTTCGTGATCGCCAACATCAAGCAGGTCGCGGACACCAAGATCGGCGACACCATCACCGAAGCCGATCGGCCGGCGCCCGCGCTGCCCGGGTTCAAGCTGACCAAGCCGATGGTGTTCGCGGGCCTGTTTCCCACCGACTCGGCGCGCTACACCGAATTGCGCGACGCGCTGGAGAAGCTGGCGCTCAACGACTCGTCGTTCACCTACGACTTCGAGACCTCGCTGGCGCTCGGCTTCGGCTTTCGCTGCGGCTTCCTCGGCCTGCTGCACATGGAGATCGTGCAGGAGCGGCTCGAGCGCGAGTACAACCTCGATCTGATCGTCACCGCGCCGACGGTGCGCTACCAGGTGAAGACCACCTCGGGCGACCTCTTGATCATCGACAACCCGGCCGCGCTGCCCGACGCCGGGCGCATCGATCACATCGAGGAGCCGATCATCGCCGCGGTGATCCACACGCCGCAGGAGTACGTGGGCAACATCATCACGCTGTGCCAGGAGCGGCGCGGCGTGCAGAGCGGGCTCGACTACGCCGGCGACAACCGCGTTCTCATCCGCTACGACCTGCCGCTCGCCGAGGTGGTGTTCGGCTTCTACGACAAGATGAAGACCGTCTCCCGCGGCTACGCCAGCCTCGACTACGAGGTCAAGGCGTACCAGGCGTCGGATCTGATCCGGCTCGATCTGCTGGTCAACGGCGAGCGGGTCGACGCGCTCTCGATCATCAGCCACCGGGATCGCTCGTTCAACCGCGGCCACGATCTGTGCGTGAAGATGAAGGAGCTCATCCCGCAGCAGCAGTTCGAGGTCGCCATCCAGGCGGCGATCGGCACCAAGGTGATCGCGCGCACCACCGTCAAGGCGCTGCGCAAGAACGTGACCGCCAAGTGCTACGGCGGCGACATCTCGCGCAAGCGCAAGCTCCTCGAGCGGCAAAAAGAGGGCAAGAAGCGCATGAAGCAGGTGGGCAACGTCGAGATCCCGCAAGAGGCGTTCCTGGCCGTCCTGAAGGTGGACTAAAAGGCACCGTCCCCCGTCCCATGCTAAGAAGGTAAATCCATGTTCGAGGCGTATCAGACGTGGCGTAAGCGGCGCCGGGCGCTCAAAGAAGCGCGGCTCCTTTTACGCGAGGCGCGCAGGGGCCTGCGCAAGTACGCGCATCGCATCACCGAGAAGGGCGCGGTCGCGGTGCGCGAGGCGGTCGGGCAGCTCGACGGCGCGGCCAACGACAAGCACTGGGACGACCTGCCCGGCGCGCTCAACGCGCTCGATCGCGCGCTCGACGACTACCTGCCGTTCGCGCGCAAGTCGACGGTGCGCGAGTACACCGAGTCGATCGCGGTGGCGGTGCTGATCGCGCTGTTCCTGCGCGCGTTCGTGGTCGAGGCGTTCAAGATCCCGTCGGGCTCGATGATCCCGACGCTGCAGGTGGGCGATCACATCTTCGTCAACAAGTTCATCTACGGCATCCGCGTGCCGTGGACCAACATCAAGTTCGGGATGACCTATCGCAAGCCGCGGCGCGGCGAGGTGATCGTCTTCATCTACCCGAAGGAGCCGGACAAGGACTTCATCAAGCGCATCGTCGCCGTCGAGGGCGATACCGTCGAGGTGCGCGACAACCAGCTGTACGTGAACGACCAGGCGGTCTCGCGCCACCACGTCGACGGCGACTGCAAGTACGAGGACTACAAGGAAGAGACCGCCAAGTGGGAAGAGGACCGCTGCGAGGAGTGGACCGAGGCGGTCGAGGGCAACGAGTACACGACCATCTACGATCGCAACGGCCAGGTGCACTCGTACAAGGCGCAGCTGGTGCCGCCCAACTCGGTCTTCGTCATGGGCGACAACCGCGACAACTCGCACGACTCGCGCTTCTGGGGCTTCGTCCCGTTCGAGCTGATCAAGGGCAAGGCGATGGTCATCTGGTGGTCGTCAGGCGAGCCCGAGGGCTGGATCCGCATCGCGCGCATGTTCAAGCTCATCCACTAGGGAGCTCGCGGCGCGCTACTTGACGCCGACGACCATCGAGTCGGGGCCGATCAGGTGCTCGACCCTCGTCTCGCGAAACCCAGCCTCCTTCATCCAGCCGCTGCAATCGGCGCCGGTGTAGTCGAACCCGCCGGGCGTCTCGATCAGCATGTTGAGGCTCATCAGCAACCCGAAGGCGGCCTGCGAGCGATCGTCGTCGATCAACGATTCGTAGACGACCAGCGAGCCGCCCGCCGGCAGTGCAGTGAACGCCTTGCGAATCAGCATCTTCTTCGTCTCGAGATCCCAGTCGTGCAGGATGTGACCCATCAGCACCACATCGGCCTTGGGCAGCTCCTCCTTGAAGAAATCGCCCTGCACGAACTTGAGCCGCGCGCCTGCGCCGCAGCCCTCCGCGTATTTCTGGAACACCGGCCGGACCTGCGGGAGATCGAAGCCCATGCCCTCGAGGTGCGGATTGGCCAGCGTGATCTGCACCGCCAGGTCGCCCTGCGCCGTGCCCACGTCGACGAAGCTCTTGTAGGATTTCCACGGCACCTTGCCGGCGATCACCAGGTTGGCGCCATGGCTGATCCCGGTCATCGCGCCGAGGAAACTCTCGAGCCGCGCGGTATCGGCGTAGAGCGAGTCGAACGGGTTCGCCGCGCCAGTCTCCAGCTTGGCCGGATCCTGAAGCTGACCGGTGCGCAGCGCGGCGGGCAGCTCGTTCCAGGCCAGGTACAGCCGCCGGCTGGCCATCTCGAGGATCCCGCCGACGTACGACGGCTTGGCGCGATCGAGGAACAGGTCGGCCTCTGCCGAGTTGCGGTAGACGCCGTCGGTGCGGGCGAGGAAGCCGAGCGCCACCAGCGCGTCGAGGAAATCGCGCGCGCCGCGCGGGTGCAGCTCGAGCTTCGAGGACAGGTCCGTGAGGGTGGCGGGCTTCTTCGCGAGCTCGCTGAACAGGCCCAGCTCGACGGCCGCCAACAACGTTCGCGAGGACCAGAATCCCATGCCGACCTGGAGGATCTTTTCGGGGGTCATCATGGCGCGCACTATATCCCGAAGACGCGCGTGAGAGCGGCGCGCGCCGCGTGAAAGCCGCACATGCCGTGCACGCCGCCGCCGGGTGGCGTCGAGCTGGAGCACAGGTAGAGGCTCGGGTTGGGCGTGGTGTACGGGCTGAGCCGCGCGACCGGGCGCGTGAACAGTTGGGTGATGTCGTTGGCGCCGCCGGCGATGTCGCCACCGATGAAGTTGGCGTTGTAGCGCTCGAAGTCGGCGGGCGTGCGCACGGCGCGCGCAAGGATGCGGTCGCGGAAGCCTGGCGCAAAGCGCTCGAGCTGCGCTTCGATGCGATCGGTCATGTCGACGGTGCAGCCGGAAGGCACGTGGCAGTAGACCCAGCCGGTGTGTTGGCCGTCGGGCGCGCGCGTGCGATCGAACAGGCTCTGTTGCGCGACCAGAAGGAACGGTTTCTCCGCGGGCGTATCGGTCCACGCGGCGCGCTCCGAGGCGGCCACCTCTTCCATCGTGCCACACACGTGCACGGTGGCGGCGCGGCTGCAGGCGGCGGCGGTCCACGGGATCGGGCCGTCGAGCGCGTAGTCGATCTTGAACGCGCCCGGCCCGTGACGAAACCGTTCGAGGCGGCGGCGAAACCGCAACGGAAGCCGATCGCCGGCGATGCGCGCCATCGCGCGCGGGCTGGTATCGAACAGATACGCGCGCGCGCGCGGCACCTCGTCGAGCGAGGTCACCGGTTGGCCGAGGACGATCTCGCCGCCGTGCGCGCGCAGGATCGACGCCAGCGCGTCGGCGATCGCCTGCGAGCCGCCGCGCGCGCACGGCCAGCCGACCGCGTGGCCGGTGAGCGCGAGCACCAGCCCGAACGCGGCGGAGAAGGGCTTCTCCAGCGGCAGGAACGAGTGGGCCGCGCAGCCGGCGAACAGCGCGCGCGCCGGCTCGCCGGTGAATTCGCCGTACGCGAGCCCGGCGGCGGAGCGGAACGCGGAGAGCCCGAAGCGCGCCATCAAGAGCGGATGGCGCGGCGGGAGCTGGAGCGGGCCGAGCAGCTCGGGGAACAGCTCGCCGGCGTTCGCGGCCAGCGGCCCGAGCAGCGCGCGCCAGGCCGCGCCGTCGTCGGGCCCGAGCGTCTCGGCCATGCGATCGATCGACTGCTCGAGGATCGCGGCCGTGCCGTCGGGCAGGGGATGGGCGACCGCGGCGTCGGAGTAGACCCACTCGACCCCGTGCTGCTCGAGCGGCAGGGTGCGGAAGAACGGCGAGACCAGCGCGGTCGGATGGATCGCCGAGCACACGTCGTGACGAAAGCCGGGGCGGGTGAGCTCGGCCGTGCGGGCGCCGCCGCCGAGCGTCGCTTGCGCCTCGAGGACCAGCACCGACAGGCCGGCCTGGGCCAGCGCCACCGCGGCGGCGAGCCCGTTGGGGCCGGCGCCGATCACCACTGCGTCGCGCGCGTCCATCTAGACGGTCACTGTAGCGGATGTTGTTCGTTTCCCGCTTGACTGACCAGCGGTCACTGACCTAAGGTCACCGCCAAGTGGTCGCCGAGAGCTCCAATCGCGAACAGCGCGCCGTCGAGACCCGCCGCCGCATCTTCGCCGCGGCCGCGGAGCTGTTCGCCGCCAGGGGCTACCACGAGACCACGGTGGCGCAGATCGCCGAGCGGGCAGGGGTGGCCAAGGGCACCTTCTTCATCCACTTCGCGACCAAGGACGCGGTGGTGACCGAGCTGGTGCGCAGCCAGACGCGCGCAGCCAAGCGGGCCCGCGCGAGCGTGCTGCAAGCGGGCGGCTCGCCGCTCGACGCGCTGCGCGCCACCACGCTGACGCTCGGCGCGCAGGCGGGCGCGTCCAAGCCGCTCAGCCGCGCGGTGCTGGCGGCCACGCTCGAGAATCCCGACGTCGGCGGCGAGTCCGCGCGCTTGTTCGACGAGGTCTACGAGCTGATGATCGAGGACGCGCGTCAGGCGATCGCCGCCCGGCTGTTGCGCGCGGCGAACGCGGAGATCGTCGCGCGCTCGCTGATGGCGTCGTATCTGGGCGCCGCGCTGCACTTCGCCAGCGCGCCCAAGGCGCGGCCGCTCGCCGAGATCCTCGGGCCGCTGGTCGAGGCGAACCTGGCCGGTTTCCAACCTTCGAGATCGAAAGAGGTGCCGCATGGGAAAGAGACTCGCGTCGGTCGCGTCGCTGGTGGTCGTCGTCGCGCTCGCGGCGTGCTCTGACTCCAAGCAGGCCGCCGGTCCCGTGGGTGGCGGCGGCGCCGGCGACGATTCCGGACAGCCGGGCGCCGGCGTGGGTGACGCAGGCGGCGGCGGCGGCGCGGATCTGCCGCAGGTGGTGAGCTGTGACGGCAAGCTGGCGCAGCCGCTCGACGCCACCTGGAAGATCAGCTTTGGCGGCGTGGACCGCACCTTCGACGTGCACGTGCCAGCCTCGTACAATCCGGCCACGCCGATGCCGGTGGTGCTCAACTTCCACGGCCTGACCTCGAACTCGGCGCAGGAAGAGCTGCTCGCCAAGACCAACGAGAAGGGCGATGCGGTGGGCTTCATCGCGGTGCATCCGCAAGGTACCGGCAACCCGGCGAGCTGGAACGCGGGCGCCTGCTGCTCGCCCGCCAACGACAGCATGGTCGACGACGTGGGCTTCGTCGGCGCGATGATCGACAAGCTCGAGCTCGATCTGTGCGTCGATCCCGCGCGCGTGTTCGCCACCGGCATGAGCAACGGCGGGTTCCTGTCGCACCGGCTGGCCTGCGAGCTCGCCGATCGCATCGCGGCGGTCGCGCCGGTCGCGGGCGTCAACGGCCTCACGACCTGCGCGCCCAAGCGCCCGATCTCGGTCATGCACTTCCACGGCACCGCCGATCCGCTGGTGCCGTACGGCGGCTCGCCGCAGATGGGCTTCATCGGCGTCGAGCAGTCGTTCAGCGACTGGGCGCTGCGCGACAAGTGCACCGACTCGCCGTTCGAGAGCTTTCGCAAGGGCGACTCGCACTGCGCGACCTACAAGCAGTGCGACGGCGGCGCCGAGGTGATCCTGTGCACCGTCGACAACGGCGGGCACACCTGGCCGGGCGGCTTGCCCATCCCCGGCCTCGGCAACACCACCACCGATCTCTCCGCCACCGACGCCATGTGGGACTTCTTCACGCGCCACCCGCTGCAGTAGCCCTTACGGCGTGAGCGAGTCCCAGAAGTTGCAGTTGGCGGTGCGCACGCCGGTGATCGCGGCGATGGTGTCGTCGAGCGCGAGCGCCGGATCGCTGGTCGCGTCGTAGACGGGCCAGTTGGGCGCGCCCGCGCCGTTGGGGTCGCCGGCTCCGGCGAAGCGGGTCCAGTAGCCGATCATCGCGTCGGAGAGCGCGCTCTCGGCGGCGCTGGCCGGGTAGTTGCCGACGTCGAGGTGGTGGAACACCCACAGGAGCTCGAGGCCGTGCCAGGCGCCGAGCGGCTGCAGCGCCGGCGCGGCGTCGAGCGCGTGGGTGAAGAAGTAGCGGTAGGCTGGCTGGGTCTGTTGCGCGCTCACGCTGCGCGCGATCTTGCGCGACGGGCAGACGAAGCGCGCGTCGGTGGTGACCGCGATGTACGCCTTGCGCGCGGTGGCGAACCCGGCGGCCGGATATTGCTGCAGCACCAGATCGCCGAGCACGGTGCCGAACTGCGTGTGCAAGAGGTCGGTGTACGCCTGCGCGTCCGCCACCGCCGGGGCGTACTTGGAGGTCTCGTCCGAGTTGGCGCCCACCACGAACGGGACGTGGTTGTGCTTGCCGGCCAGGATCAGGTTGAGCGGCGAATCGGCGAGCAGATAGCCGTCGACGTTCGGCGCGTACTTGATCCCGGTCTCGAGCCCGGTGACCGACACCACGCCGGGCGCAGCCTGGACCAGGGCCGCTCCACCGAGCGCGCGTAGGCACGCCGGGATGTCGGCGGCCGCGGTGCAGCCTGCCTTGTCGACCGCCGCCGCTCCGTCCTGCTCGACGGTGGCGAGCGGCTGATCGCCGCAGCCGCCCGACTCCATGAGCGCCGCCGAGAACAACCCCGCCGACAGCGGCGACGCCAGGTGGACGCAGGTGTCGACCGCGCCCGCCGATTCGCCGAACAGCAGCACGCGCTTGGGGTCGCCGCCGAACGCCGCGATGTTGCGCTGCACCCACGCGAGCGCGGCGATCTGATCGAAGATGCCGTAGTTGCCCGAGATCTTCTTGTCGCTCTCGGCGTCGAGCGACGGGTGCGCTAAAAAGCCCATCACCCCGAGACGGTAGTTGATGGTCACCACCACCGCCGGGCCGTGCGCGGCCACGTACTCGGCGTCGTAGATCGCCACGCCCGAGGTCACCACCGAGCTGGCGCCCTGGGTGTTGCCGCCGCCGTGAATGAACAGCAGCACCGGCAGCGGGGCGCCCGTGGCCGACGGCGTCCACACGTTGAGCGTGAGGCAATCCTCGTCGCCGAGCGGCATCCCGTTGGCGTCGAGCTGCAGGCATTGGTTGCCGAAGTTGGTGGCATCGAGCGCGTTCGGCCAGCACGCGTGCTCGACGGGCGGGCGGAAGCGCAGCGCGCCCACCGGCGGCGCCACGTACGGGATGCCCTTGTACGCCCAGGTGTCGACCTCCCTCGCGCCCTGCACGGCGCCACGATCGGTCATCACGATCCCCGCGGCGGGCGTCACCGTGCTGGTACACGCGCCCCCATCTCCCGCACCGCCGTCGCCGCCTCCGCCGTCCGCCGTCGACAACGCCGAGTGGTTGCAGCCGCACGCGAGCAGCGCCGCGATCACGGTTCGTGGCATCATTCCAACCCGGCTCATGTCCACGCTCGTTCAGCTCCTCGGCGCCGCGCGCCGCGTTCTGGTGTTCACCGGCGCCGGCATCTCGACCGGCTCCGGCATTCCCGACTTCCGCGGGCCGGGGGGCGTCTGGACCAAAAGGCAGCCCGTGTACTTCGACGAATTTCGCGCCTCGGAAGTAAAACGCGTCGAGTATTGGGAGTACAAGCTCGAGGGTGCGCAGAGCTTTCTGGGCGCGCAGCCCAACGCCACGCACCACGCGATCGTCGCCCTGGAACGGAAGGGGAGGCTGCAGGCCGTGGTCACGCAGAACATCGACGGCCTGCACCAGGCCGCCGGATCGAGCGAAGCCAAGCTGGTCGAGGTGCACGGCACCAACCGCCAGGTCGAGTGCATCGGCTGCGGCGAGCGCTCCCTACCGCGCCCGGCGCTCGACTACTTTGCGGCCCATCGCGCCACGCCGACCTGCGCGTCGTGCGGCAACTGGCTCAAGTTCGCCACCATCAGCTTCGGCCAGCAGCTGCGCCCCGAGGTGCTCGCGCGCGCGTTCGACGAGGCCGCGCGCTGCGATCTGGTGCTGGCGCTCGGCTCGACCTTGTCGGTGCATCCGGCCGCCTCGATCCCGCTCGGCCCGCTCCAGCGCGGCGTGCCGTACGTGATCATCAATCGCGGCCCCACCGATCACGATCAGCTCGCCACCCTGCGGCTCGAGGGCGACGTCGGCGAGCTCCTCCCGCCGGCCGTGGATGTGCTATGAGCGCGCCATGAATCGCACCTGTCAGGCGCTCCTGGTCGTGCTCGTCGCGGGCTGCTCGAGCGATCCGTCGCTCCCGCTGCAGCACGGCAGCCCGTGGCCGAAATTTCGCGGCAACGCGGCGCAGGACGGCGCGAGCGACGTGATGCCCACGCTCACCGGCGGCACGTTCTTCGACTTCCATACCGGCAAGGGCATCTTCAGCTCGCCAGTCGTCGGCGCGGACGGCACGATCTACATCGGCTCGGCCGATCGCACGTTCTACGCGCTCGCTCCCGACGGCACCGTGAAGTGGCAGCTGCTCACCGGCGAGATCATCGACTCGGCCGCGCTGCTCGACGACTCGGGGCGCGTCTACTTCGGCTCGGGCGACGGCATGCTGCGCGCGCTCGACGCCAAGACCGGCGCTCGGGTGTGGACCACGCCGGCCGATCCGCCGAGCGTCAACGCGGCGCTGATCAACTGGTTCGAGGGCAACGTCGGCATCTCGCCGGGCGGCAAGCTCTACGTGCCCAACGACAACTGGTTCGTCTACGGCGTGGATCGCAAGAGCGGCGAGATCCTCGACCGGCATCGCGTGCCCGATCAGACCTGGTCGCTGCCGGTGGTAGATCCGCGCACCGGCAACTTCTACGTCGGCAACAACAACGTGGTCGAGTTCCTCGGCTCGAACCTGTTCGCCTTCGACGACCAGGGCGAGGGCGTGTGGGACAAGTTCGTCGGCGTCGGCAGCATCGCGGCCAGCCCGATGCTCACGCCCGACGGCACGCTGGTGGTCGGCGGGTTCGACGGGTTCGTGCGCGCCTACGACGCCAAGACCGGCGCGGTGCGCTGGGAGTTCGGCACGCGCGACCACATCTACGCCAGCCCGGCGCGGCTGCCCGACGGGACCGTGCTGCAGGCGTCGGCCGACGGCACGTTGTACGCGCTCGATCCGAACAGCGGCGCGCAGCGCTGGGCGTTCGACACGCGCGATCCGATCCGCTCGTCGCCGTCGGTGGACGGCCTGGGCAACAGCTACTTCGGCTCGGGCGACGGGCGCATGTACGTGATCAACAAAGACGGGACGCTGCGCTGGTCGATCGCGCTGATCGCCGACGACCGCAACGACGTGAACGCTTCGCCCGCGCTCGGCAAGGACGCGATCTACATCGCCGGCGAGAGCGGCGAGGTGTTCAGCATTCCGTACGACTATTGCCTGCGTCCCGAGGGCAAGGCCGACCCACGCTGCGCCCCCTTCAGCGCCGCGCCGCTGCCCGCCGACGGCGCGCTGCTCTTGTACACCACCGAGTTCGGCTCGCAGCGCCCGGCGACGCCCGCCAGCCTCGATCCCAACCAGCCGATCGTGCTCTCGCTGGTGGTGCGCAAGGCGGGCAACGACATGCTGGCGGTGCTCGATCCGACCGCCGCGCAGGTCACCTTCGATCCGCCCGCCGACACCACCACCGAGGTTGCGGGCAACGGCCGCTTCCTCACCGTCACGCCCAACACGCCGCTGGCACCCGCCGCCGACGGCACCATCGGTGTGACCGTGAGCGCGCCGTATCTGATCGGTCTCGATCGCACCGGCCTCAAGCTCTCCGGCGGCACCCCCGGCGGCACGGCGACGCTTTCGTTTCGCGCGATGATCGCGGCGGCGGATCCCGCGCCGTACGCGCTGCCGATCCCGAACGGTGTCTGGGAGGTCAAGCGGCTGGCGTTGCCGCTGCCGACGCTGTTGCCGAGCTACAACCAGATCGGCTTCGACTCGCTGCACTACCTGGTCGGCACCGTCGAGGGAACGGGTGGCCACGCGATCGCGTGGATGGCCGGCGCCAAGCTCGCCGCCGACGAGAACCGCACGGAGATCGATCCGGCCACGCGCGCGCTGTTCCCGCTCGACGTTAGCTACGCCGGCGGCTTCATCACGCTCGCGAACCAGGACGGCGTGAGCGTGGAGGTGACCAGCGCGGTGATCCCGTTCCGCACCTTCCGTATGGCCGCGCAGCTCGGCGCCGACGGCAGCGCGAGCGGCCCGTTGCGCATGACCGGCTCGACGGTGTGCGGCTTCATCGCGCTGTACGGCCTGTTCCTGCAGAAGCTTGGCCTGTGCAACCCGCAGACCGACGTGCTGACGGTCTCCGGCGCCGCACAGCTGGTGCGCTCCGACGCGGCCTCGGCGCCGCTCGCCAGCGACGTTGGCGCGGTGACCTTCGCTGCCACCGCCGACGCGGTCACCGCCACGCTCGCCGGCAGCGCGCTGAAACCCGCGGATCACATCGCGTCGGTCCTGCTGGTCGACGCCGTCACCGGAAAAGCGGTCACGCTCGACTACGGCCTCACCACCCAGAACACCACCACCGCCGGCGGCCAATACGCAACCGTCTCGGTCCCGATCACCGGCAAGACCGTCCCGGCGATGGTGCGCGCCTATCTAATGATAGATGTGTTCCCCGCCGCGACCGCCACGCTCGCCGTCCCCTAGTTACTTTACGAACCGACCGACCGGCTGGTAGACGCCGTCGAGATATTGCGCGAGGGTCATCGGCGGGAAGATCTCGAAGAAGTCGATCTTGCCGTTCTCTTCGGAGAAGGCGAAGCCCTTTTCGGGATAGACGTGCTGGTTGGAGGTCTTCCCCGCGCGCGAGGGCAGCGGATGGCCCGGGCCGAGCTCGGCGCCGATCTGCTTGGCGTCCATCCCGTCGAGGAACGCCTTCGATGGGCCGCTGACGTAGATCATCATCAGCTTCTCGCCGCGAAAATAGAACAGCCCCGGCCAACGCTCGGGATTCGAGATCCGCTCGACCGGCTTGATCTTCTGGTACGCGACGTTGGGGTCGATCTTGGCGGGCGCGAGCGTCTTGCACACCTGCGCGCGCGTCTGCTCCCTGAGCGAGAGCAGCTGCTGGATCTTGGACGGCTCGGCCGCCCAGAGGCCGGTGGCAAACAGCGCGGACATCCCAAGGCCAAGGCCAAGGCCGAGGGCCAGCCCCGCGCGCTGGGGGCTCATGCGCGCGTAAACGCCAGCGCGGTGTTGTTGCCGCCGAACGCGAAGCTGTTGGAGATCACCACCTCGACCGCCAACTCGCGCGCGCGGTCGGGCACGAAGTCGAGGCCGAACGCCGGGTCAGGCGTGCGCAGGTTTACCGTCGGTGGGATGAAGTTGCGATGGAGCGTGAGCACCGAGGCGACCGCTTCGATCGCGCCGGCCGCGCCGAGCGTGTGGCCGACCATCGACTTGATGCTGGACACCGGCACCCTGGGCGCGCGCGCGCCGAGCACGGTCTTGATCGCGGCGGTCTCGGCCGAGTCGTTGTGCGGCGTCGCGGTGCCGTGCGCGTTGATGTAGCCGACCGCGTCCGCCGAGAGCCCGGCGTCGTCGAGCGCAGCGTTCATCGCGCGCGCCGCGCCGTCGCCGTCGGGGTGCGGCGCGGTCATGTGGTGCGCGTCGGCGGTGATCCCGTAGCCGGCGAGCACCGCGTAGATGGTCGCGCCGCGCGCGCGTGCCCGCTCGTAGTCTTCGAGCACCAGCACCGCCGCGCCTTCGCCGAGGTTGAGCCCCTTGCGATCCGCGTCGAACGGCCGGCAGTGATCGGGCGAGGTCGCGCGCAACGAGTTGAACCCGGCGTAGGTGAGCCGGCACAAGCCCTCGGCGCCGCCCGCCAGCGCGACGTCCACGTGTCCGAGCCGGATGCGATCCGCCGCGTACCCGATCGCGGTCGCCGACGACGAGCAGGCGGTCATGAGGGTGGTGCGCGGCCCGTGCACCCCGAGGTGGCGCGCCACCAGATCGGTCACCGACGCCGGCTGATGCGACACCAACATCGACGCCGGCGGCGCTCCGTCCTTCACGAACAGGCGAAAGTATTCCTCGGTGATCCCCGCGCCGCCCGTCCCGGTGCCGAACACCAGCGCCGCGCGCTCGAGCTCGTGGGCCTCGAGCCCGGCCATCTTCACCGCCTCGAACGCCGCCTGCAGCCCGAAGCGATCCGGCCGCGACACGTTGGCGATCAGCTCCGGATCGACCGGCGGCGTCGGCTCGGGCGCCTGCCCGGCCAGGCTCGAGCGATACCCCACCGTAGAGAACTTCGTGCACTCGACCACCCCGCAGGTGCCGGCGCGCAGCCCGCGCTCGAGCGATGCGACGTCGGGGCCGAGCGCCGTGACCGCGCCCAGGCCGGTGACGGCCACGCGGCGCAATTACGCTTCCTTCGCCTCGGTGGAATCCTCTTCCGGCTCGTCCTTTTCCTTCTTGTCGTGGCGCTTCTCCCAGCGCTCCTTCCACTTCGACGGCTCGGTCGACGCTTCCCACACCATGTTGGTCTTGACCTCGGGGCCGCCCGAGCGCGTGTGCACGATCACGTCGCCCGCGAGCTTCACCTGGCAGGCGAGCCGCTGCGTCCCGCTCACGCGTCCGTTGATGCGCAGCGCCGAGCGCTCCGCGCCGGTCGGCGGATTCACTGCCGAGGGCGACTCGGGTTTGACCCACACCTTGCAGCGATTGCACCAGCCCTTGACGCGATTGCAGTGCAACGCCGGCCACATGCCGCGAAAGACGTCGATGCCGGCCTCGCCTGCGACCTCGAGCAAGGTCTGCCCGGGCTTGGCCTCCACGACGATCTCTTCGCGCTCGAAAGTGACCTTGGGCATTCGCGGACTTATACCCGAGAGCGTCGGCTCAGCACAAGAGCGACCATCAGCGCGGCGGCGAGGCAAAGCGCGTCGTCGCCAGGCGTGCGGCCCGTCGCCGAGCAGCCGCCGTAGGTCACGTTGGTCTCACCGGTCACGCCGCCCGCGATCGACGACGCGCTCACACATTGGTTGGCGCTGCACACCAGCCCGTCGCCGCAGCCCGGCACGCACTGCGACTGCGTCGAGGCGAGCACCACCGCCGCGTCCACATCCAGCAGGCCGGCGCCGCAGCCGGGCGCGCTCGGGTCGGTCGGGTTGGCGCAACGCGAGGCCGGATCGGCGCTCGCCATCAAGAGCTTCTTCGCTTCGGCCGGCGTCATCGAGGGATACACCGACTTCATGAGCGCGACCGCCGCGGAGACGAACGGCGTCGCCTGCGAGGTGCCGGCGTAATACGCGTAGGTGTAGCCTGTGCCCGGCAGCTCGAGGGTCGACAAGATCCCCTCGGAGTTGCCCATCGCATCGGTGAGCAGCACGCCACCGGGCGCCATCAGCGACACCACCCGGCCGAAGTTGGAGTACGACGCGATCTGCCCGGTGGGATCCACGCCACCGACGGTGATCACGCCGTCGAGCCCGGCCGGCGAGTCGCCGCCCGCGTCGTACGCCAGGTTGCCGGCCGCCGCCACCACCACCGCGCCACGCGCCAGAGCGTCGTTGATCGCCGCCTGCATGGTGCTGGACGCGCCCTTGCCGCCGAAGCTCATGTTGATGACGTCGGCGGGCGTGGCGTTGTCCGGCACGCCCTCGACGTGCAGGCCGGCCGCCCAGCGGATCGCGTCGGCGATGTCCGAGTCCACGCCCGTGCCGTGCTGAATGCCGAGCGCGCGCACCGGCTGGATGCGGCACGCCCAGTCGAGGCCGGTCACGCCGACGCCGTTGTTGGACGCCGCGCCGAGGATCCCGGCCACGTGCATGCCGTGCAGCGCCGACGAGGTCTCCGAGGCGTCGCCGGTGTCGGTCGGATCGGCGTCGCGCCCGTCGCCGTCGTTGGCGTTGGTCGGGTCGGCGATGAAGTCGTAGCCCGCCACCAACCGGTCTTGCAGATCGGGGTGCGGCAAGATCCCCGAGTCGATCACCGCAATGGTGAGCGTCGCCGATCCGGTGGTGCGGCTCCAGGCCTGCGGCGCGCGCACCATCGGCAGCCCCCACTGGAACTCGTACATTGGGTCGTTGGGCGTGACCGGCGCGCCCATGCGATGGCGCACGTAATCGGGCTCGGCGTAGATCACGTCCGGGTCGCGCTTCAGCGCAGCGAGCTCGCGCGCATCGGCCGCGATCAGATGGGTGTCCGGAGAGATCCGCCGGACCCCGCGCGCCGCCAACGGACGCGCGGTCCGGTAGCGCACCAGCACCCGCCCCGGCACCGACTCCTGCCCGAGAGCGCTCCCCGCGCACAACACGAGGGCCAGGCAGCAGAGCAGGGTAGAGGTCTCTCTCATCTTCTGGAAGGGCTTGGACAGCAACCAACATACCATCCCGGGAGTATTCGATAAATCGCTGTAATGGCTAGGTTTCGAGCCCTTCCAGTGTCGAATTTCCGGGACTTTCGTCCCCAGCTGCCCAGTGCTGTCGTCAGCAGGACCCACCGGGTACCTCACCCTCGGGTCGACTGTCCCCAGCCGGCCGCGAAGTCCTTGCCGCACATCAGCCGACGTGTGGCTCGCCGCTCGCTAGGAGGCTCGACATGCGCAAGACGATCCTGATCGCGACGACCATGCTGCTGGCTTTTGGGTGCGGCGCCGAGTTCAACGGGCTTCCCGACGCCGGTCCGGCCAAGAAGGCCGATGACCCCACGCCCGCCCCGACCCCGACCCCGACGCCGCTCCCCCCGCCCGTCGACATGGGCCCGGGCGACGCGAGCTGCGGCGGCATGCAGTTCGCGTTGGCGCGCGTTCCGCCGAACGTCATGCTGGTGCTCGACCGATCCGGATCGATGAACGACTCGATCGGCGGCGGCTCGGCCACCACCAAGTGGAGCGACTTGAAGGCCGCGCTACAAGGCCTGGTGACCACCTACGACAGCCAGATGCGGCTCGGCGCCAGCATCTTCTCCGACGACGGCAACTGCGGCGCGGGCGACATCACGCCGCTCGCGGCAGCCAACGGTTCGACGATCATGTCCAAGGTCAACGCCGGCGGGCCGGCGGGCAACACGCCGACCGCCGCCACGCTCGACAAGGTGCGCACCCAGGGCCTGCTCAACGACCTCAACCGCGACAACGTGGTGGTGCTCGCCACCGACGGGCTGCCCAATTGCAACGACGTCGACGTGGCCGGCAAGATCGCCGCGCTCTACAACGCGACCCCGTCGGTGAAGACCTACGTGATCGGCGTGGGCGACGGCACCGCCTCCGACCCGACGCTGCTCAACGCCTGGGCCGACGCGGGCCACACCGCGCGCCCGAACGCCACCAAGTACTACCAGACCAACTCGCCGGCCGAGCTCAAGCAGGCCTTCGACGCGATCGCCGGCGGCATCGTCTCGTGCACCTTCAAGATGTCGCAGCAGGCGCCCGACCCGTCGCTGCTCTACGTGTGGTCGAACGGCGTGTCGGTGCCGCTCGATGCGATGAACGGCTACACCTACGACGACCTGAACGACTCGGTGACCCTGCACGGCAGCGCGTGCGATGCGCTCAAGACCAACCCGAGCACCAAGGTCCAGGTCGTCTACGGCTGCCCCGGTCCGCCCCCGATCAACTAACCGGCTTTCTTTTTCCTCGACGGCGCCTTCTCGGGCTTTCCCGCCAGGTTCAACTTGTTCACGGTCATGTCGACCGCTTGCTTGATGGCTTCCTTGGAGACGTCGAGCAGCAGCGCCTTGCCTTCCTTGTCGAGGTCCGCGGTCTTGCCGACCTCGGCGCCTGCCTGCGACTCCCCGTCACCGCCGATCGCCATCACCTTGGTGGGCAGCACGTCGCCGAAGACCGCCAGCTTGATGCCGCGCACCAGCACGCGGTACTGCTTGCCCTCCTTGGGCGGATTGATCTCGCGCGTCACGCCCAGCACCTTGAGCGTCACCTCGAGCGCCTTGATCTTGCGCTTCTTGAGCTCCTCGTCCATCGCCTCGGGATCGGTGGGCAGCCCGGCGGGCGGCTCGAGCGTGAACTCGGGGTGCTTCTTGAGCTCGGCGGTGAATAACGCCTTGAGCTCGGCGGTCAGGCCGCTCGAGACGCCTTGCGCCTCGTCGACCCCGCGCACCACCACATAATACCTGCCCGCCTCATGGGCGAGCGCGCTGCCGGACAAAAGGAACAGGGCGGTCAGGATTCGGCTCATCCGCCTTCGCTATCATATGTGATACGGTGCGCGCAATTGATGGACTACCGCGTCCGGGAATGGGTCATCCGAATTTGCTTCGCGCTCATCGCCTGTACGGCGGTGTGGACGGTGTTCGGCGATGACCTGGCCCAGCTATTCGGCTCGTCGCAGGAATCGGCGCAACGGGTGGAGAGCCAAAGACGCAATTAACTTGACCCCTCCTCTACTTCTTTCGTAGAGTTACGGCGGGTTACCGTAGTCACCTGCCCCTCAGGAGACGGTTACATGTTCGCGATCGTTGTGAATGAAAAGGGTGGCGAGCAGAAGCGCCTCGAGTTTGACAAGCCCGAGGTGACGATCGGTCGCGTTCAGGGCAACGACATCATCTTGCCCAAAGGCAACGTCTCCAAGCGGCACTCGCGAATCGTGCTCAAAGACGGCAAGTTCATCATCGTCGATCTGAAGAGCACCAACGGCACCTACGTCAACGGTCGCAAGATCACCAGCCCGCTGGTGGTCAAGGGCTCGGACAAGATCTACATCGGGGACTTCATCCTCAGTATCGAAGAGTTGCAGCCCGGCGCCGGCCGCGACGCCGAGGAGCAGGTCACCAATCCGCCGGCACCGCGCAAGCAGCCGACCGTTCCGCCGCCGCCGCCGCGCCGCGCGCCGCAGCAGGACTACGAGGCCGAGTCGGGCGCCGGCGACGACAGCGACGAGCAGGTCGCGTCGCCCGCGCATGAAGACGAGACGCCGCCGCCGCCCGAGGCGCCACCGGCACGTCCGCCGCGGCCTTCGGCGCCGCCGCCCTCGGTGCAGCCCGCGCCGCTTCCGCCGGTGCAGCCGGCTTTAGTGCGTCCCGCTTCGTTGGCGCAGCCCGCGCGTCCCGCACCAGCTCCGCAGCCCGCGTCTCGTGCGGATCTTGCGGCGCAGCCGCGTCCGGCGCAGCGATCCAACCCGGCCGCCGCCAACATGACCGCGCCGAGCCCGCCGCCGGCCATGGCCCGTCCCGCGCCCGCGCCTGCACCCGCGCGTCCGGCGCCGGCGCCCGCACCTGTGCGCAAGCCAATAGCCGCGCCTGCGCCTTCAGTAGACGAGAGCAAGCGGGGCAAGCTCTCGGAGGTGATGCGCGAGCTGTCGACGCGTCTGGCCGCCAGCCTGGGGCCGGACTCGGGCAGCGTCGACGCGACGCAAGAAGAGGACATCTGGGCGCGCGCCGAGAGCGCCGCGGCCGATCTGCTCGAGCAGCTCAGCTCGGACGGATCGCTGCCGCCGGGCGTCGACACCGAAGCGCTGCTCAAAGATGTGGTCGCCGAGACGGTGGGCATCGGCCCGCTCGAAGAGCTGATGCACGACGACACGGTGCGCGAGGTCGCGATCCCGCGCCACGATCGCATCTACGTCGACCGTGGCGGGCAGATGCAGCTCGGGCCCAAGTGGTTCTCGTCGCCGGAAGCGGTCACGCGCGCGGTCGAGCGGCTGCTCGCGCGCGCCGGTCGTCAGGCGGAGCTGTCGGCGGCGCGTGCAAATGGTGCGCTGGTCGAGGCGCGCATCGACGGTGGGTTCTTGCTCACTGCCGCGCTGCCGCCGCTCGCGGCGCGTGGTCCGGCGATCACCATCCGGCGGCCGCGCCGCAACCTGGCGCACATCGCCGATCTGGTCGGCGAAGGGATGTTGTCGCAGGGGATGGCCGATTTCGTCGAGCTCGCGCTCAAGGGACGGCGCAACATCATGGTCTCGGGCCCGGCCGGAAGCGGACGCTCGACGGTCCTGTCGGCGCTGGTGCGCGCGGTNNCGGCGAGCGCGTGGTCAGCGTCGAGGAGTCCGAGGAGCTGGATCTCGGCGACGCGCCCAGCTTGTGGGTGTCGCTGATCGGGCGGGGGCAGCAGGCGCGCAGCGCGATCACCTACGCGCTCCGGCTCAAGCCCGAACGGTTGGTGGTAGGCGACGTGCGCGGGGCCGAGGCGCTCGAGCTGCTCTCCGCGCTCTCCGGCGGCGCCGACGGTGCGCTGTGCGCGGTGCAGGCCGGCTCACCCCGCGACGCGGCAGCGCGGCTCGAGTCGATGGCGCGGCTGGCCCCCGAAGCGCCGTCGTCTGCGGTGCTCAACGACGAGATCGGCCGCGGGATCCACGTGATCATCCACCTCACCCGCACCGCCGACGGCGAGACCCGCGTCGGTGAGATCAGCGAGGTGACGCCCGGCCACGGCCAGGGAGAGGCGCCGGCGATCCAGCCGGTCTTCGTGTTCAAGCCGGACGCCGCGGGCGGGCGGTTCTCCGCCACCGGGCATATTCCGGCGTGGGCCGAAGGAGCTCCTCCGTCGACGTTCCGCGCGTGATCGTTGCTTCGTTAGCGAGCGATGTGGCGGGTTAGCGCGCTCGATCGCGACGGCCGCGAGATCGGCCACTTCGAGCTCGCCGACGGTGAGCTGGGCATCGGCCGCGACACCGATCGACAGCTCGTGCTGCCGTCGGCGAGCGTCTCGCGGCGTCACGCCAAGATCGTGATCGCCAACGGCCGGCCGTGCATCATCGACGAGGGCTCGTCGAACGGCGTGTTGATCAACGGCGTGCGCATCTCGGAGCNNCCACCGACGGCGCGCCGGCGCTGCCGCCGCCGGGTCCTGTGCCCACACCGATGCCCGTCACGCACGGCGCGGGGATGCGTCTGGTGGCCGAGGGCGGGCCGTACGACGGGCGCGTGTACAGCCTGGCTCCCGGCATCCTCAGCGTCGGGCGCGCGGTCGACAACGATCTGGTGTACGACGATCCATCGCTGTCGCGTCGCCACGCACGCGTGATCCGCGAGGCCGGCAAGATGGAGGTCGAGGACCTCGGCTCGTCCAACGGCACCTATGTCAACGGCCGCAAGATCGGCCGCGCGGGCGTCAACCCGGGCGACATCGTGCGCTTCGGCGATCTCAACTTTCGCTGCGAAGGCAACGAGTACGGCTCGACCCGCTCCGTCGAGCCGGGCATGCCGCGGCTGCACCTGTACGCGCTGCTCGGCGGCGCGGGCGCGACCTTCCTCATCTTGTTGCTCGCGGTGATCTTCCTGGTGCGCAAGGTGCCGCCGGTGCAGGCGTCGGGGCGCGACGCGATCGCGCGGATCAACAAGCAGGCCGACGCGCACCTCGCCGCCGGCAAGAAGCTGTACGGCGAGCGCAAGTATCCCGAGGCCAAGGCCGAGCTCGACCTGGCGTACGAGCTCGATCCCGCCAACGCCGACGTGCGCCACTACCGGCAGATCGCCGCGCACGGCGCCGAGGACGATCGCGCGCTCGCGTCGGCGACCGGCGCGCTGGGCATCGGCGATCGCAAGGGGCTCGAGAGCGCGTTCAAGTTTCTCGGCGACATCAGCGACGGCTCGCCGGCGCGCGTCACGCTGGCCAACAAGCTCGAGCCCGCGATGGTGCACTTCGGCAGCGATACGTGCGCGCGCCGCGACTGGCTCGATTGCGCGTGGGCGATGTGCAAGGCGTTCGAGATCGCGCCGGCGGATGCCAAGGGCAACCCGCAGGTGGCGCGCTCGCTCAAGGACGCCGAGCACAAGCTCAAGCGCGCGCCTTCGTACGTGCCTTGTCGCGCGGCCCCGCCGTAGCGCGACGATGTTCTTCGATCGTTTCCGCGCCGAGATCCGGCGCTACGCGGACGGCGTGCACGAGCTGGGCGATCCCGCGCAGCCGGGCGCCGTCGACGCGGCCGAGCGGCGCTTGGGATGCAAGCTGCCGGCGGAGCTGCGCGAGCTCTATCGATCGTGGGACGGGCTGCGGCTGTTCCTCGGCGCGTTCGTGATCGAGCCGGGCGCCGGGCTGCAGCCCATCGACGAGCGGTTCCTGGTGCTCGGCGAGGCGCTCGGCGTGCCCATCGATCTCGACGGCGACGGGCGCCTCTTCGAGCGCGACGAGCTGGGCGATCGCGTGCTGGTGGGCTCGGACGTCGAGCGCTGGCTGCACGCGGTGGTGGCGCGCGAAGGGCTGATGGTCGATCGCGACGGCGAGTGGAAGGACGTGTTCGAGAGCGGCGACGCGCTCGAGCCAGAGGTGGCGCGCAAGCGGGTGCGTGTGTCGCTCAAGGCGGATCCCGGATCGGCCGAGTGGCGCATCGAAGAGGCCGAGCTGGCGTTCGACGAGGGCGACGACGTGCGCGCCGAGGACGCGCTGGCCGAGGCGGTGAAGGCCGATCCCGCCGCGGGTGTGGCCTGGGAGCTGCTCGGCGGGCTGCACCGTCGCGCGCGCCGCTTCGCCGAGGCGGAAGGCTCGTACGCGAGCGCTGCGAGAGTCACGCGCGATCCGGTGCGCCGCCTCGAGCGTTACGCCGAAGCCGCCCGCGCGGCGTCCGAAGCCGGCCGTCCCGCCGAGGGCTACGCCGAACAGGCCCGCGCCGCCTCGCCCCCCACCCTCGCGCTCTGGCTCACCGACGCCACCGCCCGCCTCGAAGAGGGCGACGTCGACGGCGCCTTCAACCTAGCCTCGCTGCTGCACGCCGCCCACCCCACCCCCACCTCCGAATCCCTCCTCAAACGCGCCCGCACCCGCCACAAACTCCGCGTGATCTAGGCGGCCATCTTGACCGCGCCGCGCGCTTTCTTTGCCGTGGCTCTTCGCTGGATGAAGAACGCCGCGCCGCCGATCACCGCGGCGACGACGAACAGCAGCAGGATCGGGTTGTGCGCGACGATCGCGGTCAGCACGGTGATGCCCGAGAGCACCAGCGCGATCGGGAACAGCGCGACCCCAGTGAGCGCGCGGCCGGTCGAGCCGATGAAAGGCACGATGTCGAGCACGGCGTTGATCGGACCGAGCACCAGCGCCATGCCGAACCACATGAACAGGAAGCCGACCAGGCGCAGGATCCAGGTGGTGGTGGTGTGCTCGCCGTGCAGCGTGGCGATCGCCTCTTCGTGCGTGCCGTCGACCACGCGGTAGAGCTTGTCCTTGCCCTCGTGCAGGTAGGGCACGATCGAGGTGCCCTGGCGCTGGCCGTACGCCGTGACGCGCCGGCCGCTCTCGAGCGCGCTGAACGAGACGCGCACGTCGCCGAGCCTGGGCGCGTCGGCCGAGCCCTTGCCGCGGTACAGGTAGTCGCCGGTCTTCTTGAACGCCGACGACGCGAGCAGCTCGGCGGTCAGCGTGATCGGGCGCGCGGGCGGCAGCTCGATGTCCTCGGGTGCGAACCCGTACAGGCCGACGTTCGCGTGCGGCGCATAGAAGGTGCGGCCGCTGACGTCGAGCTTGGGATTCGCGTGCCCCTCCGGATGCGCGAAGTCGTCCGCGTCGCGCGGGCTCTGCGTCCACTTCTGATCGTACGTGTAGGTGGTGATCTCCTGCGAGCCGCCGCCGAGCTTCTTCTCGGTCTTGGTCGCCTTGCTCTCGACCCACGCGAACTGCTCGACCTCGCGGCGCAAGCGCGTCCACGCGCCGGGCTTGAGGAAGTCCGGATCGGCCAGCGTGCCGTCGGGCTTGAGCTCGCCGGTGATCGAGACCAGCTTGCCCTCGCCGGTGCTCGAGGTGGCGGTGGCGCTCACGACCACCGCTTTCTTTGCCACGCCGGAGATGTCGGTGCGCCCCTCGTTCCACCACAAGAGCGGAAAGGCGACCGCGAACAGGACGGCGCCCACCAGCATGCCCTTGACGGAGTCGATCAGGTTGTCGCCGAGAGAACGATTGGTCACGCTGCGGTAGACGTCACTCATGGGGGGAACATACGACCTGTCCCCCGCGGTCCTTCCCGCGCCTACTTGATCGGGACGTCCTCGACGACCACCAGCGGCTCGCCGGCCTGGTCCACGCCGCGGAAGACGGCGGTCAGGCGGCGCATGGCGGCGGGGCGCGCGAGCTGCGCCAGGCGATCGCCCTCGGCCGCGCCGGTCACCTTCTGTTGATAGACGCGCTTGCGCTGACCGGCCGCGTCGTCGGCGTAGATCGACAGCTCGCCCGCGCCCAGGCCGAGCTCGCGGTTGGTGACCGAGAGGTCGCCGTCGCTCTCGCGCGCGATCTCGAGGCGGCCGCGGAACAGCAGATCGAGCGCCGCGCTGGCGTAGCGCGCGGTCTCGGGGAGCAGCGCTGCGGCGTAGTCGCGTTGGCAGCGCTCGTCGAGGAACCACTCGATCCCGCGCGGGGTGCGACGCCAGGCCGCCAGGTGCGGCACCGCATCGCCGGCGGCGTAGCCGGTCGCGTTCGCGCCGGGCACCGCGGTCGGCTGCGGATAGCGGGTCTCACCGGTGGAGGGTAGGGTGCCCGGCGAGAAGAAACGCCGCTGCGTGCGATCGGCCAGCCCGCCGCCGCCGCCGTCGTGGAACAGCTCGGCGATCCGCGCGCGCACGACCGGATCGCCCGACGCTTCGGGCAGCGCGATGCGGCCGTACTGCGTCGCCGCGAAGTGCTCGAGCTCGCCGCCGCGCGCTTCGAGCGCCACGCGATAGTCGTTGCGCACGTAGGCCGGATCGCCCGCGTCCTCGATCACATGCAAGATCGCGCCGGCGGCCACCAGCGCGCGCACCAGCGCATCCTCGCGCTCCGACGGCAGGCGCGCCGACGCCGCGCGCTCGCGCTCGTCGAGGAAGCGCTGCAGGCCCCATTCGTTGTCGCGCGCAGCGATCCATGCCGGCGCCGCCTGGCCCGAGCCGTCGAACGTCGACCCGGTGAACACGCCGCGCAGCGAGCCGATGCCGCTCGACACGTCGCTCACGCGCGTGCGCAGCGCCAGATCGTGCTCGTCGTGCAGCCCGGCGCCGTCGGAGGGATCGAAGAAGTGATGGCGCGCGCGCGCGGCGGGGACGCCTTCGACCACCGCACCGGCGGTCAGCCAGCCCAGCGCGGTCTGCTTGCCCTCGTCGGGCGCGTAGCCGCCCTCCGGATCGATCAGCGCCAGCCGGCGCAACAGCTCGCGATCGTCTTGCGAGCCGCGGTGCAGCGTGAGCGGCTCATACAGCCCGAGCGCCCGTCCAAGCCGCTCGCCGAGGCGGCGGTGCAGCGATCCGGCGAGCGCGGCCCGCTCGGTGAGGCCGGCGTGGGTCACCGATTCCCAGGCGAGCGCCGGTCGTGCGGCCAACAGCGAGAAGACCAGCAACATCGGCATCATCGCTCCCGCGATGGAACGCCGCCTTCGGCGCAAGGAAGGGTTCATCGGTGTTTGAGCTCCGGCGGACGCAGGCGGAAGGGATTGTCGTTCTCCGGCTCTTTGGGCTCCGGCTTGGTCTCGGGCTCGGTCTTTTCGATCTTCTCGGGCTCGGCCTTCTCGCCCTCTTCGGCCACGCCGATCCGCTGCGCGCGCGCCAGCACGCGGCGCACCAGCGCCACCGCCTGATCTCCGTCGCGGCACAGCTCGACGCCGCAGGTCAGCTCGATCACCAGGCCGTGCTCCTTGTCGAGCGTCGCCGCCGCGAGGATCTTACCGTCGTGGCCGCGCATCGACTGGTCGCCGACCTCGTCGCGCGGCTCGGCGTGCGGCACCTCCTTGAGCAGCGTGGCGTAGCGCGCCTCCGCCGCATCGGGCGTGCTCAGCTTCCAGACACGGATCGCCGCGTCGAACGACTCGGCCTTTCCCGTCGCGCGAAAGTGCTTGGAGTCGTAGGTCGACGTCTGCGGCAGATCGGCCAGCCGCTCGACGGTGAAGTCGCCCTCGAAGGAAGTGACCGCGCGCAGCTCGTCGAGCGAGAGCAGCGGCGACGCGTCCAGCGGCGGCTTTTGCGGCTGGCCCGGCTCGACCGACGCCGCGCCGCCCAGCTCCAGGCTGGCCTGCACGATCTCGCCGGCCATCGCCCGCCGAAGCGCGCCGCCCCCGCCGGCAAAGCGCACGTGCTTGATGTGCGACAGCCCGGGCGCCACGCGGTCCAGCTTGGCCAGGTTGTTCGACTGCGAGAAGTCGTGGCGCACGCTGAAGTCTTCGAAGCGGCGATCCGATCGATAGGTGATGAACCCGCGCTTGTAGACCAGCAGCGTGAAGCGCTGGATGCGCGTGCGTCCGCCGGGCAGCGCCTCCAGGTGCGGGATCTCGTAGTGGCCGTCGCTGTCGGTCTCGACCGACGTTGCGGAGGAGCCGGCCGGCGCGGTCAGCCCGTGCCCGGTCTCGAAGCCCCAGGCGGCGTAGACCACCGCGCCCGAGACCGGCTTTCCGGTCGCCGCGTCCACCACCCGCCCGCTGAACGGCCCGAGCAGATCCCCCGGTTCCACCGTATCGGCACGCGCCGGAAAGGGGGCTTGCGCGACCACCGGGGCGCAGGCCGCGGTCCACGCCCCTGCACACAAAAGAAATGAAAGGCCCCTGAATAGGCCCAATACCTTGATCCCACTGGACAGTCTTGTTATTTTCATGGTCCGATTACTCGCGGCCCTCGCTTTTAGCCCAGAGTTAGGGGTGCCGTCTATTAGTCTTCGGCCGAATCACCCGTTGGTAGGACTTTCGAGGTCACGCGCGCGATGCCACGTTGCAGTCACTGCGGGAAGGTAAACCGGGAAGGTTCGCTGTTTTGCCAGGATTGCGGCCATCGACTGGAGCCGACGCCGGCGCCATCCCCGTCGAAAGCGCAGGCAGCCGTGCCCGTGGGCGGCGGCGCGGTGTGCAGCGCGTGCGGCACCGCGAATCCGCCGGGAATGAACTTCTGCAAGATGTGCGGCACGTCGCTGGCGTCCAAGGCGGCTGCGCCGGCTGCCACCGCGTCGACCATGATGGCGGATGCGCCGTCGCCCGCGGCGGTCGCAGCAGGGCCAGCCGGCAAGCTCAACTGTCCGGCGTGCGGCAAGCAGACCCCGTCGGGCTTTTCGTTCTGCCAGCACTGCGGCCAGCGCCTTGGCGCCCAGGCCGCGGGCGGCGCCGGCATGGGCCAGGCCTCGACGGTGGCGCAGGTCAATCCGACCCCGCCGGCCGGGCTGCCGCGCGCCCCCTCTCATCTACAGCAAGCGGTGGCGCGAGCCGGGAACGAGGACGCCATGGCCAAGACCATGGCGCCCACGCCCGAGATGGCCGCCGCGGTGCGCGCGCTCTCGCAGGCGCGCATGTCGGCGCAGCCCGCGCAAGCGGAGAAGAAGGCGGTGATCGAGGCCTACAAGCCCGACACGCTGGTCGAAGGCGACGGCCCCAAGACGGCGGCGGCCGAGAAGTTCGGCACGCTGATCGCGGTCAAGCGCGACGGCTCCGACGGCGCGTCGGTGGACGTGGTGGGCGAGACCTTCGACATCGGCCGCACCGAGGGCAGCCTCAACTTCGCCGAGGATCCGTACCTGGCGCCGCGCCACGTGCGGCTGCTCACGCAGCAGGGCAAGGTGATGCTGCGGCCGATCGATACGGTGAACGGTGTTTACATTCGCGTGCACGGCGCGACCGATCTGGCGCCCGGCGATCAGTTCCTCGTCGGCAAGGAGCTCTTGCGCTTCGAGCCGCTGGCGCCCGAGGAGCGCGATCCGCCGAGCCTGGTCGAGCACGGCGTGCGCTTCTTCGGCTCGTCGCCGCGCGAGGCGTGGGGACGGCTGCGCCAGCTCACGGTCGCCGGCACCACGCGCGACGTGTGGCACCTGGTGCGTCCCGAGCTGGTGCTCGGGCGTGAAGAGGGCGACGTCACGTTTCCCGACGACGAGTTCATGTCGCGCCGGCACGCCGCGGTGAAGCGAGTGGGCCCCAAGACGCGGCTCGAAGACCTCAATTCGTCGAACGGGACGTTCCTGCGTATTCGCGGCGATCGCGAGCTCAAGGCGGGCGACGTGCTGCGCCTGGGAGACCAACTGATGCGGTTCGAGCCGTAACGTGGCCGCCGACGAAATGCCTGCCGAAGCGCCCAAGCCGGAGGGTAGCGGCGCGCCGACGGTCGAGCTGGAGCTGGTCGGGCGCACCGACGTGGGCCTGGTGCGTGAGCACAACGAGGACAGCTTCCTGGTCGTGCGGCTCGACGACAACAACCGCGACGGCGACAGCCTGCGCCGGCACCGCCTGGTCGGCAAGGGCACGCTGTGCGTGGTGTGCGACGGCATGGGCGGCGCGGCCGCAGGCGAGGTGGCCTCGAACATGGCGGTGGAGAGCATCGCCACCACCATGCTCGCCGAAGCGGGCGCCGCGCCACCCGACGGGGTGACCGACGACGCGCGCACCAGCCTCGGGCGCAAGCTGCGCATGGCGGCCAAGGACGCCAACTCGGAGATCTTCCGCGAGGCGCGGCAGAACCTGGCGCGCTCGGGCATGGGCACCACCATGACCGCGGTGCTGCTGCAGGAGAAATGCGCGCTGGTCGCGCAGGTGGGCGACAGCCGCGCATACGTGTGGCGCGCCGGCCACTTCACGCAGGTGACGCGCGATCAGTCGCTGGTCAACCAGCTCCTCGAGACCGGCCACATCACGCCGGAGCAGGCCAAGTTCTTCGAGCACTCGAACGTGATCTTGCAAGCGCTCGGCGTGCAGGAAGAGGTCGAGGTGCAGCTCTCGCAGGTCGAGCTGCGCCGCGGCGATCGCTTCATGGTTTGCTCGGACGGCTTGGTGGGCGTAGTCACCGACGAGGAGATCGGCGCGGTGATGGGCGCGTGCGACGATCCGGAAGAGACCGCGCGCATCCTCATCGAGATGGCCAACGGCGCGGGCGGGCCGGACAACATCTCGGTGATCGTCGCCTACGTGGGCGGCGAGGCCGTGCCGCCGCCGACCGATGCGGACGCGCTGACGTATCAGCTCTGGAAGATCGATCCCGAGCAGCCCGCGCAGCCCGCCGAGGATCCGCCGACGCAACAGTTGTTGTCGCCGTCGGGCGCGCACATGGTTCCGCAGCGGCGGATGCAGCGGCGCAACCCGACCGCCGAGCTGGTGTCGATGGCGGTGGTGTTCGGGCTGGTGCTCGGCTCGGTGCTCACCGGCGCGGTGATCTACAAGAACGGCGTGACCTGCCACGTGCGCGCACCGCAGGCCGGGTTGAGCGTGCTGGCCGACGGGCGCGACACCGGCATTCGCACCGCGTCCTCCGCGCAGTCGTCGGTGGACGAGGTCGCGTCCCTGCCGTCGGTGCGCGTGCGCCTGCGGCCCGGGCATCACACGCTGTCGCTGCGCGGCCAGGGCGCGCCCGACTCTACGCGCATGGTGGACGTGGTCGCGGGCGAGCTGTGCGAAGCGAGCTTCGAAGACGCGCCCCCGTCCAAGACCGCGGATGCGGTGCCGGATCCCGCGGCTGCACATCCGGCGGTGCCGGGAACGGTCGCTGCGCCGACGACAACCGGACAGGTGCGGTGAAGGTCGTGGTGGAGATCGTCTCCGGCGCGCGAACCGGACGGCGGTTCGAGTTCGACGATCCCCCCGTCCTGCGCTTCGGTCGCCACCCCTCCAACGACGTGGCCTTCGATCCCGAGCAGGACCGCGACGCGTCGTCGCGCCACGCCGAGCTGCGCCGCGAGGGCCACTCGCTGTTCGTCTACGATCTCGGCTCGGCCAACGGCACGCGCATCGCCGGCCGCCCGACCGCGCCGCGCACCTTGGTCTCGCCGGGCACCGAGCTCGAGTTCGGCGACGGTGGGCCGCGCTGTCGAATCGCCTACGACGGCCCGCAAGCGGCCACCGTCCCGCCCACCATGTTCAAGAAAGGATCAGCGCCGACAGCCTTGCCGCACGGCACCAAGGTCGGCGCGCGCACCGTCGCGCTGATGATCGATCAGGCGATGGCGCGCGTGAAGGGCACCTCGCGGCGCCTGCAGACCATCGCCATCGGGCTCGGCGTCGCGCTGTTCCTGACGCTCGCCGGCGTGGTGGTGGCGTACAGCCTGCGCCCGCCGGCCGACGTCGCGCTCAAGCGCGAGATGGTCAAGGTGATGGAGCAGCAGCGCGCGGCCGGAGACAAGGAGCGCGTCGAGCTGCAGAAGAAGCTCGACGAGATGAACACGCGCCTGGCGCGTTCCGGCGGCGCGGGCGGGTCCGGAATCGCGCGCGCCAACCACGACGCGATCTTCCTGGTGACGGTGAAGACCGCGGTCCAGGAAGAAGGCTTCTGCACCGCGTTCGCGATCAAGCCCGATCGGCTGGTCTCGAACGCGCACTGCGTGGTGGCGGCCGAGGACTACAAGAAGCGCGGCGGCTCGATCTGGGTGGTGCAGAACGGCCACCCCAACGTGCGCTTCGCGGTCGAGCGCATGAAGCGCGTGGCCGGCTTCTTCGCGGCCGGCGGCGGCATCACCCCGGACGTGGGTTGGCTCAAGATCGACGGCAAGCTGCCTGCGTCGGTGACCCTGGCGGCGCCCGCCGAGTACCAGGCGCTCGGCACCGGCGATCAGATGTACACCTACGGCTTTCCCGGCCGGCTCGCGGACGTGTCCGCGCCCGAGGCGACCTTCGTCGAAGGCGTTATCGGGCGCATCACCACGCTCGACGGCCGCGTCGGCGACGTCAAGCAGACGCGGCTGATCCAGCACAGCGCGTTCACCTCGGGCGGCACGTCGGGCAGCCCGATCTTCAACGGCGCGGGACATGTGGTCGCGGTCAACACCGGCGGGTATGCCGAGGCAACCGGGGACGGGTCGGGTAGGTCGGCGACACAGGTGGTATCTCGTAGCCTCCCGGGGTACAACTTTGGGATGAGGGTGGATCTGGTCGAGGAGCTTTTGAGCGAGGGTGATGAATGAGCCCAGCAGGTAATCCTTGCGTGAAGTGCGGAGCGCCGCTCGAGGCCGGCGCGCGGTTTTGCGGTGGCTGTGGCACGCAGCAGCCCGGCGCGGTGATTCCGCAGGCCTCGGTGCGCACCGGCGCGAAGACCATGTTTCAGGGATCGTCCGGACCGGCCACGCCGGCGGTGAAGAAGCCTGTGCCCAACGTCGCCTTCGATCAGACCATCGCGCCCAACTCGATGCCGCCGGTCGCAGCCAAGACGCCCGCGCCGGTGGCGGCCAAGACGCCCGCGCCGGTCGCCAAACATCAGGAGGCCTTCGAAGGCGATCTCACCGGCAAGCTGCTCAACAATCGCTACCAGGTCGAGCAGAAGATCGGTGAAGGCGGATTCGGCGCGGTCTATCGCGCCAAGCAGACCGGCATGGGCCGCACCGTCGCGCTCAAGGTGTTGCATGCGCGCATGGCCAAGGACGCGCAGGTGATCGGCCGCTTCAAGCGCGAGGCGCAGGCGTCGTCGGCGCTGCGCGCGCCGCACACCGTGCAGGTGTACGACTTCGATCAGACGCCCGAAGGTGTGATGTACCTGGCGATGGAGATGCTGCAGGGCGAGTCGCTGCACGCGGTTCTGAAGAAGGACGGCTCGATCGAGCCGATCCGCATGGCGCGCGTGATGGACGGGATCGCCGATTCGCTCGGCGAGGCGCACACGCAGGGGATCGTGCACCGCGACATCAAGCCGGAGAACATCTACCTCGAGCCGCGGCCGACGCCCGACTTCGTCAAGGTGCTCGACTTCGGCATCGCCAAGATCGTCTCGGGCGACGGGCTGCAGCAGTCGGGGCCGGCGCTGACGGCCGCCGGGCAGACGCTCGGCACGCTCGAGTACATGTCGCCCGAGCAGCTCATGGGCGCGCAGCTCGACGGGCGCAGCGACCTGTATGCGCTCGGGATCATGTCGTACGAGATGATGATCGGCCATCTGCCGTTTCCGTCGAAGACGCCGGGCGAGATGATCACCGCGCACCTCAAGACCGTGCCGCCGCCGCCGTCGAAGCTGAAGCCGGGCGCCAACATTCCGCCGCTGATGGACCAGATCATCCTCAAGCTGGTCGAGAAGAACCGCGACAAGCGCTATAAGGACACCGCCGAGCTGCGCATCGATCTGGCGCGCGTGATCGCCGGCGAGACCGGCACGGCCGTCGCTGCGCCGACGCCCGCGGCGGTCGCTAAGCCGGTCGCCACGCCGATGCCGGTGCAGCGCTCGGGCACCGCGCGCGTCGACACCGCGCCGGGCGACCAGATGGTACCCGCCAAGAGCGGCATGTCGGCCGGCATGATCGCGCTGATCGTCGGCGTGGTGATCGCGGTCGCCGGAATCGTCGTCGCCTTGCTGGCCTGGTCGTCGAAGAAGTAGCTAGAGCGTTCCTAGAATTCCCTTTACCTCTTCGATGTCCTTCAGATAGGGCGGGCTCAGCTCGAGGAAGCGCTGATATTCCTTGCGCGCTCCGTCGCGATCGCCGCGCGCCTTGAGCGCGTCGCCGAGCAACCGGTGCGGCTCGGGCATCAGCTCCTCGAGCGCTTCGGCCTTGCGCGCCTCTTCGATCGCGCGCTCGGGCTCCTTCTCGCCGACCAGCCGCTCGGCGGCCTTGAGCGACGCGCTCGCCAGCACGTAGGCGCGATACTCGTCGGTCTGCGCGATCGGATCCTCGGGCAGGTCGGCCGGCGCCGGCCGATCTTCTGAAAGCAGCTCCTTGCGCAGATCGAACGCGCGGTACTTGCCGAGGCAGTGCGGCCCCTCGCCGACCCACAAGACCAGGTTCGTCGCGTCGACGATCACCGAGTGCGTGGCGATGATCGCGTCGAGCGTGTTGCGATTGCCGAGCCCGAGCGTCTCGCCGCCCGCGCCGTGCTTGTCGCGCAAGATCTCGAGCGCCTTCTTCGGATCGATCTGCCCGTGCCATTTCTTGGTCAGCTCCTCGAGCCGGCGGAAGCGCGCGCCCGAGGTCATGTAGCGCTTGAGGCGATCGTTCTCGGCGTCGCCGGCGAACGCGGGCTGCAGCGCGTGGTTGGTGAGCAGGGTGACGTCTTTGGAGCGGCGCACCTCGGCGCGCGTCGGCGAGCGCTCGACGACCGCCGACTCGCCGCTCTTGCCGTCACCGAGCAGGTAGAAGTCGGGCACCATCACCGGCGTCTTCTTGACCAGCGCGATGGCCTCGTCGAGCGTGTGCGCCTCCTCGAGGATCTGCCGCACCAGGATCTCCACCGGCATCCCGTCCTTGCCCTTGTCCTCGGTGCGCGCGGCGTTGATCGAGACGTAGATGCCTTCGGCGTTCACGCCCGTGACCACGCCCGACATGCCGGTCCACGCCACCGACGCGAACGGGATGCGCCCCTTGGGCTTGAAGAACAGCACCGACTTTTCGCGGTCGAAGATCTCCGGCCCCTCGAAGTCGAAGTTGCGTCCGATGATCAGGTGCCCGTTGGACGTCGCCGATCCGGCCGCCGCGAACGCCGAGCAGCCGAGCAGCGGCGAGTGCTCCAGGCCCTGCGTGATGTCGTGCAGCGCGTGATAGAAGACCAGCCGGTGGTAGGTGGGCAGAAAGTCGGAGTGGCGATCGATCGACCCGGCGGCGAGCCCGGCGATCTCTTCCTGCCGCTCGGCGGGCAGGTAGTCCGCGACGTGGCGGAACTTGAGCCGCACGCCCACGCGAATCAGGAACAGCGCGACCTTCGACGGCACGTAGTGGTTCATCTCGGAGAACATGTAGTCCTCCTGTTCGAGCAGCAGCCGGCTGCCGAGGCGCGCCTGCGCGTAGCCGAGCGCGTACGGCTCGCCCTCGAGGTGCTCCTCCCAGACGCCGCGCTCACGCGACATCCAGCTCGCGCCGAGGGTTGCGCGCTGCCCCTTGATCTCGACCGGCAGCTCGGCCGCCTTGCGCACCTGCGCGTCGATTCGCGGCGCGTCGATTCGCGTCCAGCGCAGGAACACCAGGTAGAGGATCGGCAGCAGAACCACCATCGCCAACGCGAACAGCCCCAATCGTCGCAGCCACCGGCGCCCGCCACCGGAACGCTCAGTTCGCTTGTTCCCCAGCAATAACGCGTTGTTCGAAGGCATCGGCGCGATCTGGCCGGCAATCTAGCACGATTGACCCGGTGCGCCCATAGTTGCTATCCTGAGGATTGGGACACGATGCGCGCGTTACCTTTTTCTAGCGCATGGATCTGGGGAGCGGTGTTCGTCCTCGTCCTTGCGACGACCGCGCGGTTGCTCTGGGTGTGGTTGCGACGACGTGCCACGCCTGCGCCGCAGGTTCGAACGGGCAGCCTCTCGATGAGCTGCCCGGCGTGCCGTCGCGCGTACGCTGCGGGCACGCAGTTCTGTCCCGCCGACGCCACGCGGCTGGTCGCGCTCGGCGGCCGCGCGGGTCACGTCGAGGGTCGCGGTGGCAAGTGCCCGCGCTGCCGGCGCGCGTTCGAAGGCGGGATGCGGTTCTGCCCGATGGACGCCGAAGAGCTGGTCCCGCTCCCGCTGTGGCACGCGAGTCACGGCGGCGGTGGCGCCGAGGGCAGCCTGCACGTCGAGACGTTCGCCGATCACCTGGTCGGCGGCTCCGGCAAGATCTGCCCCCTGTGCGCCTCGAAGTACGATCTCGAAGCCGGCTACTGCGGCCGAGACGCCTCCGAGCTCGTCACCGTGAATTAGCGGCGTTCGAAGAGCAGCGCCAGGTTGGCGCCACCCTGGGCGAAGGAAGGGACCAGGACGGCTTCGATCGAGGCGGCGCGCCAGGTGCGCACCAGCGACGTGTCGTCGGGCGAGGCCGCGCGCGACAGGCCGAGCGTGCCGGGGACCGCCTGGCGCTCGAGCGCGTAGATCGCCGAGAGCACGCGCAAGATTCCCGACGAGAACGACTCGCCGGTCTGCGCCAGGATCGACGAGGTGAGCGGCAGCCGGCCGCCGAGACCGTCGCGCAGCGCCGCGAGCTCGCGATCGTCGAGGTTGGTGCCGTTGCCGCTGCCCGCGACGTAGCTCACGCGATCGGCGCCGCGTGTCGCCACCGCGCCGGCGACCGCGCGGCCGGCGTGCGCAAAGCCAGCCAGGTTGTCGCGCGCGCCCCAGCCCACGCGCGGGCGCTCGTCGCCGCTCTCGCCGCGGCCGGTGATCACCGCGCGAATGTGCGCGCCGCGCTTGAGCGCGTCTTCCTCGCGCTCGAGGCACAACAGGCCCACCGCCTCGCCCGCCACCAGCCCGTCGCGCTCGAGATCGTACGGGCGCATCGCGGTGCGCGACATGCCGCCCATGCGCAGGTACGCGTGGTGCACGGGCGTCGACAGCTCATCCACGCCACCGACGAGCAGCGCGTCGGCGCGGCCGAGCTCGAGCATGTCGCAGCCCATCGCCAGCGCCGACAGGGGCGAGTGATCGCGGTGGTTCACCGTCGAGTTCACGCCGCGCAGCTTGCACTCGACCGCCAGCTGACCGGCGGCGGCGTTCATCACCGAGACCGGAAAGGTCATCGGCGAGGCCGCCTCGGGCCCATCGGCCACGTAACCCGAGACGAACGACATGGTCTCGTCGAGCGTTCCCAGCCCGGTGCCGAGCACCACGCCGGTGCGCGTCGAGTCGTAGGGCGGCTTGGCCTCGGCGAGCGCCTGCTTGGCGGCGACCACGGTGAGCTGGGTGAGCCGCGGCATCCGGCGCAGCTGCCCGACCGCGATGTGCTGGCGCGCGCCGAACTCGCCGATGCGCGCCGACAGCGGGAAGCCCGCCTTGACGCCTTCCTCGTCGACGGTCACCCCCGATTGCCCGCTCTCCAGCGCGGCGAAGAACGACTCTTCGTTCACGCCGATTGGCGAGACCACGCCCACCCCTGTCACCGCGAACCGCATCCGGGGGGAGACTACTTCAGCTGCTCGAGCAGCGGCAACAACTCCTTGGCTTCGATGGCCTTGTGGATCGTCTGCACCGTCTTGCCGTCGGAGTCGAGCAGCACGAGGGTCGGCAGCGTGTCGGCGCCGTAGCGCTTCTTCACCTCGACCACGATCGGATCCTCGTCGGAGGTGCAGTCGACCTTGACCAGCTGCAGGCGGCCGAGCTCGGCCGAGACCGCTTCGTCGTCGAAGGTCTTGAGCTCCATCTCTTTGCAGGGCAGGCACCAGTCGGCGTAGAAATCGAGCAGCGCCGGCTTGTGGGCCGCCTTGGCCGCCGCGACGCCCGCCGCTTCGCCCTTCATCCACTCGAGCTTCTTGCCGCCGGCGAGCGCGGCCCTGGGGGTCAGGACGTAGGCGATGATCCCGAAGCCGCCGATGATGATCGCGCCCACGCCCAGCGCCTTGCGCAACTTCGCCATCGCGTTGTCGTGAAAGGTCAGGTGGATGCCTCCGAGCGCCACGCCCGCCACGATGGCGACGATGTGCGAGGCGAGGAAGCCGTTCGATCGTACGCCGTAGGCGGCGAGCGGCGGGATCACGTTGCGCAAGAAGTACAGCGCGGCCACCGCCATGATGATCCCGAAGATGCTCTTGACCGCTTCCATCCAGCCGCCCGACTTGGGCAAGGAGACGGCGAACGCCGCGATCAAGAAGAACAGCACGCCCATGCCGAGCGCGTAGGTGAACAACAGGCTGCCGCCGATCGCCACCGAGCGCGTGGTGGCGACGTAGGCGAGCACCGACGCGAGCACCGGGCCGGTGCACGGTGCCGCGATGATCCCGCCCACCAGGCCCATCGCGAACGCGCCGCCAAAGCCCTTGCCGCCCACGCCCGACAGGCGCGTCTGCAGGCTGGTGGGCAGCGCCAGCTCGAACGCGCCGAACATCGACGCCGCCATGATCAGGAACAGCACCGCGATCGGCACCATCACGTACGGGCTGCCCATGAACGTGCCGAACGCGCGGCCGGCGAGCGCGAACGACACGCCCAGCCCGGTGTACATCACGCCGATGCCGGCCACGTAGGCCGCGGCCAGCGCCATCGCGCGCGAGCGGGAGACATCGCTGCCGCGCCCGCCGAACAGGCTCACGGTGATCGAGATCATCGGGTACACGCAGGGCGTCAGGCTGGTGAGAAACCCGCCGACGAACACCGTCGCGAATGCCACCAGGTAGCCCTTCGAGAGAAGATCTGCGCCGTGCTCCATGTCCCACGCAAACTATAGCAGGCGTTATCGTTTGAACAGGGGGCGGGCGAGAAGTATGCTCTGACGCGTTGTGCCGAAACTCCCCGAGCTGCGCCAAAGCATCGATGCTCTCGACGACCAACTGCTCGGGCTGTTGAACGAGCGGGCCCGCCTGGTCAAGGAGGTGGGCGCGCTCAAGTCCGCGACCGGCGGGCAGTTCTACGTGCCCGATCGCGAGCGGCAGATCGTCGAGCGGCTGCAGGACGCCAACGCGGGGCCGTTCCCGACCGAGGCGGTGCGCGCGGTGTTCTCCGAGATCATCAGCGCGTGCCTGTCGCTCGAGCACCCGCTGCGCGTGGCGTTCTTCGGGCCCGAAGCGACCTTCACGCACATGGCGGCGCGCACGCGCTTCGGGCTGTCGGCGCGCTACGTGCCGGCGGCGACCATCGCCGGCGTGTTCGCCGAGGTCGAGCGGGGCCTCGCCGATCTCGGCGTGGTGCCGATCGAGAACTCGACCGAGGGCGTGGTCAACTCCACGCTCGACATGTTCATGGACTCGGGGCTCACCATCTCGGCCGAGATCGTGCTGCGCGTGAGCCACTGCCTCCTGTCGCGCAACGGCACGCTCGACGGGATCCAGAAGGTGTACTCGCACCCGCAGGCGCTCGCGCAGTGCCGCGGCTGGCTGAGCGCGAACCTGCCGGCCAACAAGACCGCGCTGATCGAGGTGGCCTCGACGGCGCTGGCGGCGCGGCTGGCCAAGGACGATCCGGTCGCCGCCGCGGTCGCCTCGGAGCTCGCCGGGCACCTGTACGATCTGCGCGTGGTGAAGGCCAAGATCGAGGACGAGGTCAACAACGAGACGCGCTTCTTGGTGATCGGCCGGGAGCCGGCGGTGCGCACCGGGCGCGACAAGACCTCGCTCATGCTGTCGGTGAAGGACCAGGCGGGCGTGCTGTACAAGGTGCTCGAGCCGCTGGCGGTGAACGGCATCAACCTGACGCGCATCGAGTCGCGGCCGTCGCGCAAGCGCGCCTGGGACTATGTGTTCTTCGTCGATCTCGAGGGGCACGTCAGCGACGCTCCGGTGGCGCGCGCGATCAAGGCGCTCGCGGGCGCGTGCGAGCACGTCAAGGTGCTCGGCTCGTATCCGCGCGTCGACGCGCCTGCCGACGGGCCGGCGCAATGAAAGAGCCGTTGGTCTCGCCGCACATCCGCGCGATCGCGCCGTACGAGCCGGGCAAGCCGCTCGAGGAGCTCGAGCGCGAGCTCGGGCAGGCGTGGCCCAAAGAGGGCGCGATCAAGCTGGCGTCCAACGAGAATCCGCTCGGCCCGTCGCCGCGGGCGATCGAGGCGGCGACGCTCGCGCTGCGTCACGCCAACCTGTATCCCGACGGCGGCTCGTTCTACCTGCGCGAGAAGCTCGCCGCCAAGCTGAAGGTGCGGCCGGGGCAGCTGGTGATCGGCTCGGGCTCCAACGAGCTCATCGATCTGTGCGTGCAGACCTTCTGCGAGCTGGACGAGGAGGTGCTGTCGCCGGCGACCTCGTTCGCCTGCTATCGGCTGAGCGCGGAGGCGCACCGGCGGCCGTTTCGCGAGGTGCCGAACGGGCCCGGCTTCGCCTACGATCTCGACGCGCTGGTCGCCGCGGTGGGGCCGAAGACCAAGCTGGTGTTCCTGGCGAATCCGAACAATCCGACCGGCGTGTACGCCAATCGTGCGGCGTTCCAACGCTTCGTGCGCGCGCTGCCCGCGCACCTGGTGCTGGCCGTCGACGAGGCCTATTTCGAATACGCGCGCGCGGCGGACTACCCGGACGCGATCGAGCTCCTCGCCGAGCGCGAGCGGCTGATCACGTTGCGCACGTTCTCGAAGATCTACGGGCTGGCCGGCCTGCGCGTCGGCTATGCGGTCGGGTCCGAAGAGCTGATCGGGCACCTGCATCGCGTGCGGCTGCCGTTCAACGTCAACAGCGCGGGACAGGCGGCCGCGCGCGCGGCGCTCGACGACGGGCGGATTGNNCCGCGCGCGCGGCGCTCGACGACCTGGCGCACCTTCAGCGCTCGCAAGAGAACAACGCCGGCCAGCTGCCGCTCCTCGAGGCGGCGCTGGGCAAGCTCGGCCTCGGCGTGACGCCGTCGCAGGGAAACTTCGTCCTGGTGGATCTCGGCAGGCCGGCGCGCGGCGTG
>PNAM01000030.1 GCA_003170275.1 Myxococcales bacterium | reverse complement strand
GCCATCGGCGGGCCAGCAGGTGAGGATCGGCAGCGTGCGCAGATCGGGCGCGTGCTCGACCACCTCCTGGCACGGCGCGGCGCCGCTCACCTTCTTAGGCAGCGAGGTGGCGATGCGCGCGAGCTTGGGCAGCATCTTGAGCTTCTCCCAGAGGGTCCCCGGGAGCTGCGCGCCGAGCAGGTCGGCGAGCGCCTGCGCGTGCTCGTCGATGCGCTCGACGCCGAGCGCCATCGCCATGCGCCGCTCGGAGCCAAACGCGTTCATCAACAGTGGCCAGCGCGAGCCGCGTACCGCTTCGAACAGCAGCGCCGGGCCGCCCCTGGGCAGCTTCATGGTCCGGTCGGCGATCGCCGCGATCTCGAGCCGCGGATCGCACTCGCGCCGGATGCGCACCAGCTCGCCGCTCGCTTCCAGCTTCTCGACGAACGATCTCAGCGACGGGAACATGATGCCTCCTCAGGCCACCCGCGCGCACAGCTCGCGCGCGATGTAGATGAGCGCTTCGCGGAACGGCGAGGCTGCCAGCCCGTCGAGCGCCGCTTGCGCCAACCCGGTCTCGCGCACCGCATCGGCGCGCGCACGTCGCGCTGCCTGCGAGGCATGGACCGCCTCGACCACCGCGTCGACCAGCGACTCGGGCGCGTCCACGCCGGCGCAGTCGGACAAGAGGCCGCGCAGCGCCGGCGTCGCGTCCAGCGCGTAGAGCACCGGCAGCGTCAGCTTGCCCTCGTGCAGATCGACCAGCACGCTCTTGCCGAGCGCGCGCGGATCGCCCTCGACGTCGAGCACGTCGTCGACGATCTGGAACGCGCGGCCGAGGTGCAGCCCGTACTGGCCGAGCGCGGCCACCAGCGGCTCGGACGCGTGCGCCAGCCGGGCGCCCGCTTTGCCGCACCACGCGAACAGCGACGCGGTCTTGCCGTCGACCACCTCGCGATAGCCGGCCACGTCGAGATCGGCGCGCCCGCGGTGCTCGAGCTGCAGCGCCTCGCCGTCGATCATGCGGCCGATGGCCCCGAGCAGCTCGTCGAGCGCGTGCGGAACGCCGGCGGCCGCGGTCAGCTCGAGCGCGCGCACCAGCAGAAAGTCGCCGCCCAGCACCGACGCGGCGTTGCCCCACAGCATGCGCGCGGCGGGCATCCCGCGCCGGGTGCGCCCGTCGTCGAGCACGTCGTCGTGCAACAGCGTCGCGGCGTGCACCAGCTCGGCGGCCTGCGCCAACGACTCCTCGGCGAGCGTGCCCGAGCGCGTCCCGCCGGCGGCGCGCGCCGCGAGCACCACCAGCAACGGCCGCACGCGCTTGCCGCCCGCGGCGAGCAGATGGCGCGCCGCCTGCGCCGCCACCCCGGGTCCACCGTCGGCCAGCCCGGGCAGCGCGGCCTCGACGCGCGCCACCACGTCGCCCACCAGCAGCTTCAGCGCCTGCAGGCGTTGCGCGGTCTGCGCCGGCGCGGGCCCCGCTTCGGCGGCTCGTTCCAGGCGCATCGCGGTGACGACCAGGTCGGCGTGGGTTCGCATGTTCGAACTTTCAGAACTCTTTGAAAGTTCATAACTGAACTACAGACGGTGTCAAGGGGTGTACTTGCAGGCAATCGAAAGGACAGGCAAAACTGACGCGCGTGCTGACCAGCGAGCCGTTCGAGGTGGCCTGTCGTGATGGCTGGGTGCTGCGCGGCGAGGTGATCTTGCCGCCCGCGCCGCGCGCCGTCGCGGTGGTGGGCCACGCCATGATGGTCGATCGGCGCACGATGGATCGACCGCGCGGCGAGGGGCTGGTCTCGCATCTGGCGGCGGCGGGGATCGCGGTGGTGTGGCCCGATCTGCGCGGCCACGGCAAGTCGGGCCCGCGGCCGACCGAGGGCGGCGACTGGCGCTACGACGATCTGGTGGAGCAGGACGTGCCCGCGCTGCTCGGCTTTGCGCGCGCGCGCTTCCCCGGCCTGCCGCTCTACGCGATCGGCCACAGCCTGTTCGGCCACGTCACGCTCGCGCACCTGGCGCGTCACCCCGCGACCGCGCTCGACGGGCTGGTGCTGATGGCCTGCAACGTGTGCAATCCGACCTGGCGCGAGCGGCCGCTCGGTTGGCTCGGCAAGGGCTCGCTGATCGAGCTCATGCGCGCGTTCACGCTCGCGTACGGCTACCTACCGATCCGCCGCTTCAACTATGGCACCGACGACGAGTCGCGCGGCTTCGTGCTCGACTTCGCGCGCACCTGGCGCCGGCCTGATTGGATCGGCGCCGACGGGTTCCGCTACTACGACGCGCTCCCCCTGGTGCGAACCCCGATCCTCGCCATCGTCGGCGCCGGCGATCGCTTCATGTCACCTGCCGCCGACGTGCGCGGCCTGTTGCGCCCGATCCGCCACGCGCGCATCGAGGTCGTCGGGCGCTCGACCGGCCTCCCCTTCGACCCCGGCCACATGCCGCTGGTCCTCGACAACCGCTCCCGCCCCGCCTGGAACCACATCCTCACCTTCGTCGGCTAGGCTAGCTCTTCTTCGCTTCGAGCGTTCGTCTCCGCGAGCGCAGGAACAGCGAGATGATCGGCGTCAGGAACGCCACCGCAGCCATGCCGAACAGCAGGAACGTGACGTCGACGCCCAACGACGACGAGTTCGGGTTGTAGCCCCACTTGACCGCCAACACGCGGCCGCGGCGCGGGAACCAGCGGCGGAACATGTCGCTAGCCTAGCACGGGTCACTCGGATTTCTGAGTGCGACCTGCGCGCAACCCGGCAAGATCGCTTGGCAGCGACGAGGAACGCGCATTGCACTAGACCGGCGCATGAACGTGCGTACCGCCTTGCTGTTCGCGTTGGGGCTGGTGCTGTACGGCCTGGCGATGGTGGTCTAGTTTCCCTGCTGTCGCGAGATCGATTTTGGCGCGACTTTTCAGATTCACGTCAGAACCGAAAGGATGGCTAGGGAATATCGACCGGCTGAGCGAGCGCGAAGGCGATCGCGGCGGGGATGCGGTCCGACGGGAGGCCCTTCCAGTACACGTTCCAATCGGGCAGACGCACCATGCCGTCGCACAGCTGGTCGTACCAGGCGACGACCGGGTTGTGCGCGCGGGCGCGCCAGAACACGGTCGGGTGATCGGCGGCGATCAGCGCCCACAGATCGCGGCCCATGCCTTCGCCTTGCGCCTCGCGGTCGACGGCGAACTTGGTGAGGTACGCGCCGAGCGGCGTGTCGAGGAGCAGCGCGGCGCCGCGCAGGTTCTCTTCGACATAGACCTGCGAGACCGGGCGGTCGAAGAATTCGTCGACGGGCGGGCGGCCGAACGCCGAGATCAAGAGCGCGCGCAGCTGGTCGCGATCGATCCCGGCGAGGCCGTCGCGGCGTGACAGCACCGCGCCGCGACGGAGCAGCGTGCCAGCGCCCTTGGTGGTGAACAGCTCGCGGAACAGGTTGAACGGCGAGGTGATCGCCACCAGCAGCTTGTGCGGCACCAGCTCGAGGATCAGGCGCCGCGACTGGGTCACCATCGCGCGCTCCTTGCGCGACAGCTCCTTCGATCCCTGCAGCGACGAGAAATCGGTAGTCAGGTTGGCTAGCTGCACCAGCTCACCCTTCTGGCGCAGGCCACCCGGGCGGTGCAGGAAGATCAGCTTGCGGGTGCGCAGCGCGGCGAGCAGCGCGCCCATGCGCGCGAAGCGATCTTCGACCGTCAGCGCGAGCATCGGCGGCCCGAAGGTGAGGATGGGAACCGTCCCCGCGCGCGCCAGGAGCGTGATCGCCTCGGCGAGCTGCGCCGGCTCGCTCGACTGTTCGACGGCGATCAGCTGCGCCGCGACCGCGCCCTTCTCCAGGCGGCGGCGGATGCGCGCGCCGTGCTCCTCGGCGTCGGTGGGCTCGAACAGCCCGAGCACCACCACCGGCATCAGCCCGAGCGCGGCGAGGAACTTGAGATCGAGCACCACCGCTTCCCAGGCGTGCCGCGCGACGTTGGCGTCGACCGAGATGGCGGCGAACTGCTCCTTGGGCTCGGCGCGGAACAGCCCGAGGTAGAACTCGGCCTCCGAGCGCCGCCCGACGCTCTCGAGGAACCTGAGGACGACGTCAGCCGGCTCCATGCCCCGCCCGACCCGCAAACAGCCGCCCGAAGATCGCGCACGCTTTTTCGAGATCGGCGATCGGTACCCGCTCGTCGGGCGCGTGCGCGTGCGCGATCGAGCCCGGCCCGAACACCACCGCGTCGATGCCCGCGCCCGCGAACATGGCCGCCTCGGTCCAGAAGCCGAGATCGATCGGCGCGCGCGCCAGCTCGCCGAGGTGCTGCTCGAACGGCGCCAGCTCGCGCGTGTGGAACGGCGCGTTCTCGACCGGCGCGGCCAACGCCACCGACGGCGCCACCGCGCGCGCGAGCGCGAACAGCTCGGCCTTGACCGCGGCCACGTCGGAGCCGGGCGGCGGGCGCAACGAAGCGGTCAGGCACGCGCCGTCGGGCACGACATTGAAGGCGATGCCGCCGTCGAGCTTGGCGATGTTCAGGCACATGCCGCGAAAATCGAACGGCCCCACCTCGCGCTGGCGCACGCCCCAATCGGCCCACGCCACCGCGACCCGCGCCAGATCGGCGAGCGGCGCCGGCAGCTCGTCGGCGCGCGACGAGTGTCCACCCGCGCCGGCCAGCTTGGCCTCGAGCGCGAGGATTCCGCGATGCCGTGTGCCGACGCGGCAGCCGGTCGGCTCGCAGGCGATCGCGCGCTCGATCCCGCCCGCCGCCGGACTGGAGAGAAATTTTCGCACGCAGGTGCCGGTGTGCTCCTCGTCGCCGGAGAACAGCAGCGCCACGTCGTGCGGCCGGCCGCCTTCGAGCGCCGCCAGTACTGCCGCGATCGCGCCCTTGGTGTCGCACGCGCCCAGCCCGATCACGTGCTCGGCGGTGCGCCGCGCTTGAAACGGGTTGCCCTGCCAGCCGGCGTTGGGCGGCACGGTATCGAGGTGCGCGTTGATTAGCACGCGCGGCGTCCCCCAGCGCGCGAACAGGTACGCGCCGGTCGCGCCGGAGCGCGGCACCTCGACCAGCTCCAGCGCGTCGGGCGTGTGCGCCGCCAGCGCCTCAGCGAGCAGCCGCGCCAGCGCGCGCTCATCCCCGCCCGGGTTGTGCGTATCGATGCCGATCAGCCGCTCGAGCCATGCCACCACGCCCATGTTCGCAGTGTAAAGTAACCCATGCTCCGCGTCGCCTCCCTGATCGCCTCCTCGACCGAGATCGTGTGCGCGCTCGGCTGTGAGCCGCTGCTGGTCGGCCGCTCGCACGAGTGCGATTTTCCGCCGTCGGTGAGCCGGCTGCCGGTGCTCACCGAGCCCAAGTTTCCCGTCGACGGCTCGAGCGCGCAGATCGACCAGCGCGTCAAAGAGATCTTGCGCTCGGCGCTGTCGGTGTATCGGGTCAAGCCCGAGCTGCTCGACCAGGTGCGCCCCGACGTGATCATCACGCAGGAGCAGTGCGAGGTGTGCGCGGTGAGCCTGCGCGATGTCGAGGAGGCGGTGTGCCAGCTGGTCTCGTCGAAGCCGCGCATCGTCTCGCTCGAGCCCAACGCGCTCGACGACGTGTGGAGCGACGTGCGCAAGGTGGCGGCGGCGCTGCAGGTGCCCGAGCGTGGCGAGCGGCTGATCGCGGAGTCGCTGGCGCGCATCGACGCTGTAGCGGCGCGCGCGCACGGGCTGCCGGTGCGCACGGTGGCGTGCATCGAGTGGATCGATCCGCTCATGTCGGCGGGCAACTGGATGCCGACCTTGTGCGAGCGCGCCGGCGGGCGATCGCTATTCGGCGAGGCGGGCAAGCACGCGCCGGCCATGACCTGGGCCGAGCTGGTCGCGCGCGATCCCGACGTGATCATCGCGATGCCGTGCGGCTTCGACATTCCGCGCACGCTCGTCGAGATGCCCACCCTCGCAGGCAACCCCGGCTGGTCCACCCTGCGCGCGGTGCGCGACGGCCGGGTCTACGTCGCCGATGGCAACCAGTACTTCAACCGCCCCGGCCCGCGCCTGGTCGATTCGCTCGAAATCCTCGCCGAGCTCCTGCACCCCCAGACCTTCGACTTCGGCCATCGCAACCAAGGCTGGGTGCCCTACAGTTAGTCGCCGCCCTGGCGTTCCGCGCCGACGATGAACTGCTCGCCCTGCCGGCGCACGCTGCGCACCGTGGCCTCGACCAGAAAGTCATCGTCGTGGCGCAGCCCGAGCACCAGGTGATCGCCCACCTGCAGATCGGCCTCGGTCACGAAGGAGAATCCGCCCGCGCTGATGTCGTTGGCGCGCACCACCATGCGACCATGCGGCGCAGGCGCACGCACCTCGAGATGTCTCTCGAAGGGATACCGCGCGTGACGTCGGCGCTCGTCGGTTCGCACCATGCCCAACTCCTCCTGCAAACTTTAGGTAGCACAAACGATGCCCTGACGTAAGTCTCTGATTTTCCTCGATTCTATGGTCTCAGGATGGGGGTGGTAGCCCACGAATTTTTTCCCAACTGAGGGGTGCGGACCCCGCGCTGCAGCGCGGCGGATTTGCGAAGAGGTCTGAAGAGTTGCAATCCATGCGGGGGGCCCCACGCGCTAAACAGACCATGCCTCGCGCGTGGCTGCTGATGCTGCTCCTGTCGTCGCTCGCGCTCGCGGCCGAGCCGCCCGAGGCGCAGCTCGAGGACGCGCGGCGCGCGGCGCACCCGGGCTCGTCGCTGCCGCCGAGGTGCGCGCATCCCGATCCGGTGCGCGTGCTGCACGCCGATCTCGACGATGCGCCGGGCGAGGAGACCGCGCTCGCGTCGGCGCGCCTCGGCGTGATCGTGTTGTCGGCCGACGGACGGCCGCTGGCCTGGCGCGAGCTCGGCTGCGGCGAAGCCCACTCGACGGCCGCTCTGCACACCGAGGTGCGCGCGCTCGCGGCGCTGCCCGCGACCGGCGGGGCGCACGCGGAGCTGGCGATGCAGGTGCGCAACATGGGCCGCTGCGGAACGCTCGGCGAGTGGACGCTGCTACGCGCGCGCGCTCGCTCGCTCGAGGTGCTGCTGCGCGCCGACGACGAGGTCGACCGCTTCTGCGGCGTCGCGCCGATGGAGCGCTCGCACGCGCAGGTGGAGCTGGCCGCGCCCGGGCTCTTGCGCATCACCACCGACGGAACCACCGCGCGTGGCGGGAGGGCGGCAGCTACGGCCCGCCGCACGACGTGCACCACGTCGCCACCTGGCGCTGGCGCGACGGGCGCTTTCAACCGGCTATTTGAAGCCGTCGAGGCCGCCGTCGCCTTCGCCGTGCACCAGGTCGTCGGGCTTGTCGCCGGGCGACGGATGGTCGGGCGCCGGCTCGGGCGCCGACTCGGGCGCCGGCTCGGGCGGTTGACGCGCCGGCTCGTGCGCGCGGTCGTTGCGCTTTTCCGGGCGGTTGCTCATGCAGCCGATCTAAGCGCCGGGCCTGCCGGAGCTAGGGGCAGCGCGGCGACGGGGTGAAGAGCGTCACCGACGAGAGCTTGAGCATCCCGTCGAGCACCAGGTAGCTCGACTTCTCGGCGGCGAAGAAATCGAGGTGCGCGCCCACGATGCCGCCGCCCACGTCGTCGGCCGACAGGCAGCCGTCGTGCACGAAGCCGTACGAGGCGGGCATCTGCACCCCGTCGAGCTCCGGCACGTACAGGAACCAGGGCGCGCGAGCCCGCGCCGATGCCCCACGGATATTTCACCGGGTCGAGCACGATGTAGCAGCTGGTCATCCCCGACGCGCACGCGCACGAGCCGCCGATGTTGAGCAGCCGCCCGTCGCCGAGCCGGCCGGTCCCTTCGAGCGCGAGCGCCTGCGCGAACTCGAGCGGCACGGTGGCGAGCGTCTGCGGCGAGCGTGGCCTTGCCCTTCGAAGTGCCGGCGCCGAGATCGCCAGGGCCCGCGTCGGTCGGCGCCAGATCGAACGGCGCGCCGTCGCCGTCGGGGAGCGCCAGATCTGCCGGCGGCGGTGGCGTCTCGCTGCCGCATCCCGCCACCAGCGCCACCAGCGCGAGCCACCTCACGGAGCGACTCGCAACAGCGCCAGATACGGCGGCACGAACGCGAACGTGTAGGCGACCAGCGGCGGCAGCGAGCGACCGTAGAGCGCGAGCAGCACGAAGAAGAACAGCGCTCCGGGAACGCGCACGATCAGATCGCGGAGCGGCACGCGCCGGCGCAGATTGCGCGCCCACAACCAGACCGCCAGCGGCACGAGCAGCGCCCACGCCGCGATCGCCGCGTGCCACGGCGCGATCGATCCGCTCACCCAGCGCAGCCCGCCCCACCACGACGCGAGCAAGAGCGCGTGCGTGACCAGCGGCGCGAGCAGCAGCGTCCACAGCCCGGCGCGTTCGTAGAGCGCGATTGCCGCCCAGGCGAAGAACGCCCAGCCGAGGATCCCGATCGGCGGCACCGCGAACAGGCCCGGCTCGCTCCACGCCCACAGCTGCGCGCGCACCGCGATCGGCTCGATCAGCGACGCATCGGCGAGCACGAACGCGCCCGCCACCCACGGCAGCCAGCGACGGTGGCCGCCGGTCAGCCGATGCGCCAGCGTCCACGACGAGTCGATCACCACCGGCCAGATCAGGATGATCATCAGCGGCACGCGATCGAGGAACAGGTCCCACTTCGGGCTGTAGCCGTAGAAGCCGTACGCGCGGATCACCGAGTCCTCGCCGAGGAAGCTGGCCACCATCAACAGACCGAGCCGGCGCAGGATCGGCTCGTGCAGCGGCGCGCGCGCGAGCCGCAGGTAGACGTAGGTGGCGACGATCGCCGCGCACGCGAGCTCGAGCCAGCGCATCAGCCCTGCACCCCGGGCAACCCGGCGGCCACCCACAGGTGATAGCTGAACAGCAACCCCGCGCCGAGCCAGGTGAGCCCGATGCAATCGGCCGAGGTGAGGCCGCGCTTGACCGCACGCTTGTACATCACCAGCTGCAGCACCGGCGCGACCACCATGATGAACACGCGCCAGGGCAAGGCGCTCGTCGCATACCCCGCCACCAGCGCGACCAGCGACGCGACGATCAGCCCGTCGATGATGCGCAGCGCGCCGCCCTGGCCGTGCACCACCGGGTAGGTGCGCACGCCGGCGCCGGCGTCGCCGGGCGCGTCGCGCAGATCGTAGATCACCTCGTAGCTGAGCTCGAACAGAAAGAAGAACGCGGCGGCCGCGCCGATGCCGCGAAGCCCGAGCTGCGCGTGACCGGCGGCAGCGAGCGGATAGCCGAACACCGTCAGCATGAAGCCGGTGGCGGAGGCGGTGTTCTTCCAGAAGTACAGCTGCTTGATGCGCCGTCCGCCGGGGAAGAGCGGCCAGTTGTAGGCGAAGCCGAGCGCGTGAAAGGCGAGCCGCAGCGGCGTCACCGACGGGAACAGCGGGTGGACCAGCCCGAGCGACGCCGCCAGCAGGCCGAAGCCGAGCGCCAGGATCGCGCGGCGATGGCGCGCGACGAACGCGGTGCCGGTGATGCCGTTGGCGGCGTCCTCCTTCAGATCGACCACGCGGTTGAGCAGGTTCACCAGGAACCAGTCGAGCGCGCAAACTCCCGAGAGCAACCACAGGTGCTGGCCCGAGAACAGCCAGCCGAAGGTGAAGGTGCCGAGCGCGGCGATGGCCACGATGTGCAGCCGGCTGACCGACGCCAGCAGCACGAGCGCGGAAGGATTCATCGCTTCTCGCCGACGAGGATGCTGACCGCCGGCACCAGCGTGGGGAACATGCGCTGCGTCGAGATCACGGCGAAGCCGGCGGCGACCAGATCGGCGCGCGTGGCGTCGAGCGTGGCGACCCGCATGCGCGGCAGGCGGCGGGTGGTGAGCAGCGACGAGATGGTGGCCAGGGCGAAGCGGCCGCCCGGCCGAAGCACGCGGTGCACCTGGGCGAGCGCGCGGCGCGGCTCGACGTACCAGTGGTACGAGATGCTGGAGGTGACCAGGTCGAGGCTGTCGTCGGCGAACGGCAGCGCGTACACGTTGGCGCGCACCAGCTGCGGCGCGGCGGCGCCCAGGCGGGACTGCGCGGCGGTCAGCATGCCCTCGGAGAGATCGGCGCCCATCACCAGCGCGGCCGGCCAGCGGCGCTGCAGATCGTTGGTGAGCTGCGCGGTGCCGCAGCCGAGGTCGAGCACGCGCGAGGGCGCCGGTCCGTCGAGGGACTCGAGCAGCCGCGCGTGGATGCGGCGATAGAACGTGCGCTGGAAGATCGGCCGATCGTAGATGGGCGACCACAGCTTGAACAGCAGCTCCACGGCGGTCATGACGGCTGACGCTCGCTCATGCGCGGAACCTAGCACGCGCGATGCTAAACTGTACCGCGCATGTCCCTCGAGGTTCATCTCGCGCCGACCGATCCCGCCGAGCCGATCGGCTGGACGGTCGATGCGCACGGGCTGCGCTGGACCGGGCCGGCCGATGCCGGCGAGGGCGCGCCGGCCTTGACGCTCACGCTGGCGCGCAGCGACGAGAGCGCGCCGTTCCTCGCGGCGATCGAAGCGGGCGACGCGGCGGGGATCGAGCCGCTGGTGAGCGAGGTCGCGCTGCCGGACGGCCTGCTCGGCGAGCTCGCGCGGCACTGCCTCCAGCAACAGGCGGAGACCGCGCTGCCGATGGCCGAGGGGCGGCGCTTCACCGAGCTGCGCTGGGCGCGCGCTCTCGCCGAGCAGGCGATCGCGTGCTCCCTGGCGAGCGGCGTCTGCGCGCTCGAGGAATGCGAGAACGTGCTGGCGTTCCCGGCGGGCTTTTCGATGGGCGGGCTTCTCGCGCTCGACGACGGCGCGTTCGTCGTGCACTGGCGCGATCACCAGGCGCCGATCGAGCAGCACGAGATCGATCTTCATCGCGGCGGCGAGACCACGCGGCTGGCCACGCTCGAAACGGGCGAGCACGACACGGTCGCGATCGTGCCGCCGGCGCACGGCCGACCCGGGAATTTCGCGCTCGCCGGACATCGCCAGGCACGCGCGCTTGCGTCGCTGTGGATCTTCGAGGCGAGCGGCCGGCTGGCGCGCAGCGGCCACACCCAGCTCGCGTCGGCGCCCGAGGCGTGGTCCGAAGCGACCGCGCTCGGCTGGCTGCACGCGCACGAGCATCACGTGGCGTTCCCGCTGGCGCCCGCCGCCTCCGACCCTGGCGTCCGCCCCGCGTGGCCCGCCGACGCGGCGCCGCCCGTTCGGCTCGAGGCGCGCCCGCGCGATTCGGACGAGCTGCTGGCGCGGCTGTGCGTGCTCGACGGCTTCTTGCTCACTTTTCGCGGCCTGCGCGAGCGCGCGGAGGTGCAGTGCGACGAGCTGCGCTGGATCGATCTCGACGGCACGCGCGAGGATCGCGCGATCCCGTGGTTCCAGGAGGTGCGCTCCGTCGAGCCCGCGTCGGGCCTGGTGTGGGTGCTCACCAGCAAGGGCGCGTGGGGGCTGCACCCGTTGCGCGAGTCGCGCTTTCGCTGGGGGCATGGGCCGTCGGCGGTGCAGCACGAGGGCGACCAGCTGTGGCTCAGCTTCTACAACTATCTGCGCCGCGAGCAGGGCGTGCTGGCGATCGATCTGCCGACCTCGGGCGAGCCGTGGCGCGTGCTGTTGCCCGAGCGCCCCGCGCACCTTCGGCGCGTGCCCGGCGGCGTGATCGCCTGCGGCGAGGCGTGGGTGTGGATCCGCGACGACGGCAGCACCCTGGCGCAGCGCCCCGGCTTTCAGCGGCTCGAGTCCCTGACGCTTGGCGACGCCACGGTGATCGCCGCCGGGCGCGACCTGCTGTTCCTCGACGGCGCAGGTGCGCTCGTCCGTCACGTGCCCCTCGCCTGTCCGGCCGAGCTCCTCGGCGCGGCGGGCGGGCGGGCGGCGATCCAGCCGGAAGACTCGCGCCACGAACCGGCCGGCATCTGGCTGTTCGACGCCGGCGGGCGAATGGTCGCGCGCATTCCCCGGCTCACGCTCGACGCCGGCCGGCAGGCGTTCTACCTGCGCAGCGATCGCTTGCTGCGCTTTACGCCGCGCGTGAGCGCAACGGCGACGCACTCGGTCTTTCCGCCCGCGCGCCACCTTCAGCGCAGCGAGGTGCTGCACCACAAGTACGACGCCGGCCTGTTGGTGATGCGCGCGAGCTACCTCGGGATCGAGAACGAGTACCTCGGCGACGACGGGCAGCCGGCGGTGCAAGCCTCCGACGGCGCGGTGGTCACGCTGGTGCGCTGCAAGCTGCGCGAAGGCTCGATCGAGCTGTATCGCGGATCGACGGCGATCTTGATCGATTGCGAAGAGGAGTCGCCAGACGACGCGACGATCTACGACGACTCGTTCGTGGTGCGCGTCACCTCACGCTGAGATGGTGCGCGCGCGGGTCTCCGGCAGCGTCCAGATGAGCGCCGCGGCAGCGACGGCGAATCCGGCGGCCAGCCCGATCCCCGCCGACAACCCATAGCGCGGCTCGAGCAGCGTGATCAGCACCGGCGCTCCGAACTGCGCGCCGCGCGACACGTTGAGCACGCTCGACATCGCGCTGTTGCGCACCTGGGTCGGGAACAGCTCGGCCAGCATGGGCCCGAAGTTGCTCCACGTGCCGGTGCCGATGCCCACCAGCAGCATCGCGCCGAGCAGCAGCGACGGCGTGGCCGCAAAGCGATCCCAGAAGATGGTGAGCGGCAACAGCCCCGTCGCCATGGTCAGCGCGAAAAGCACGAACGCCGGGCGCCGCCCCAGGTGATCGGAGAACCATCCGTACACCACGTAGCCGACGATCTCGCCGCCCACCACCACGCCCAGCCAGGCGCCCGACTGCGCGAGGCCGAGCCCGCGGCTGCGCAGGTACTCCGGCAGCCACGAGTAGGTGAGCCAATAAGACGCGCCGTTGACCGTGCACAACAGGAGCGCGAGGTAGAAGCGCTTGGCCAGATCGCCGTAGATCAGCCGATCGAGCCCGGCCGCGAAGCTGCGCGTGCCTTGCCGCAACCACAGATCGCTCTCCGGCAGCCCGCGCCTCGCGACGAACGCCAGCAGCGCGGTCGCGCTGGAATAGATCAGGCACGCGCGCCAGCCGATGCGCGGCGCGAGCAGCGTGCCGACCAGCGCCGCCAGCCCGACGCCCACCGGCGCGCCGGTCTGCAAGATCGCGCCGGCCCGCCCGCGGCTGTGCGGCGGGAAGGTCTCGGCGACCAGCGCGTGACCCGCGGCCCATTCGCCGCCGACGCCCATGCCGGTGAGCCCGCGCGCGAGGAACAGCATCTGCCGCCCCGTCGACAGCCCGGACAAGAGGCTGCCCGCCGAGTACAACAAGATCGTCCAGCTCACCACCGTGCGCCGCCCGTAGCGATCGGCCAGAAAGCCGCAGGCGATCCCACCGACGGCGGTCGCGGTGAACGAGATGCCGAGAGCGCGCGCGTGGTCGAGCTTGGTGAGCCCCAGATCGGCGCTGATGAAGCGCGTCAGGAACGTGTACAGGATCAGATCGTAGAAATCGAACATCCACCCGAGGAACGCCAGCGCCAGGATCCGGTAGTGCGCCGGCTGAAGGCGCGGTGATTCCGAGAGCAGCACGACGCGAGTGTACAATGCCGCGCATGCGAGCGATTGAGGACGTGGCGGCCGATCTGGGATTTGCTTCCTGCGACGTGCAGGCGTGGGGACCGGGCGTCGCCAAGGTGAGCGCGGAGGTGGCCTTCCGCGACGATCCGCTGACTGCGCGCCTGGTGCTGGTCTCGGCGATCAGCCCGACGCCGGCGGGCGAAGGCAAGACCACCTGCACCATCGGGCTCACGCAGGCCGCGCGGCGCCTGGGCATCAAGGCCGCGTGCGCGCTGCGCGAGCCGTCGCTGGGACCGGTGTTCGGCGCCAAGGGCGGCGGCACCGGCGGCGGGCGCTCGCAGCTCGTGCCGTCGGAGCGCATCAACCTGCACTTCACCGGCGATCTGCACGCGGTGACCTCGGCGCACAACCTGCTCGCCGCGCTGGCCGACAACAGCATCTATTTCCAGTCGTCCACCTCCGGCGTGCAGCTCGATCCGCGCCAGATGACCTTGCATCGCGTGATGGACATGAACGATCGCTTCCTCCGCCGCACGGTGATCGGTCTGGGCGGCAAGGCGATGGGCGTGCCGCGGGAGGACGGCTTCGACATCACCGCCGCCAGCGAGGTGATGGCCATCTTGTGCCTGGCGCGCGACTACGCCGATCTGAAGGTGCGGCTCGGGCGCATGCTGCTGGGCTTCTCGCGCGAGGGCACGCCGGTGTACGCGCGCGATCTGAAGGCCGAGGGCGCCATGGCGGCGCTGTTGCGCGACGCGCTGTTGCCCAACGTGGTGCAGACCACCGAGGGTGCGCCGGCGCTGGTGCACGGCGGGCCATTCGGCAACATCGCGCACGGCTGCAACAGCCTGGTGGCGACGCGCCTGGCGATGCGCCGCGCCGACGTGGTGTTCACCGAGGCGGGCTTCGGGTTCGACCTGGGCGCCGAGAAGTTCCTCGACATCAAGTGCCGCGCGGCGGGCATCTTTCCCCACGCGGTGGTGCTGGTGGCGACCTTGCGCGCGCTCAAGTTCCACGGCGGCGTGCCGGCGGCCGAGTCGGGCAAGGAGAACCACGATGCGCTGGTGCGCGGCATGGCCAACCTCGACAAGCACATCGACAGCGTGCGCCGGTTCGGCCTGGAGCCGATCGTCGCGCTCAACGTGCGCGCCGGCGACACCGCGGGTGAGCTCGACCACGTGATCGACCAGCTGCGCACCGACGGCGTCGAGGCCGGCCGCGCCGACATCTACGCGCACGGCGGCGAAGGCGCGCTCAAGCTGGCCGAGCGCATCGTCGCCAAGGCGCGCGCGGCCACGCCCAAGCCCACCTTCCTCTACGAGCTGAGCGATCCGCCGGCCGACAAGATGACCAAGATCGCGCGCGCGATCTACGGCGCCGACAACGTCAACTTCACCAGCGCGGCCAAATCGCAGCTCGATCGCGCGGTGAAGCTCGGCTTCGGCGAGCTGCCCATCTGCATGGCCAAGACCCACCTGTCGCTCTCCGACGACGCCACGCGCGTCGGCCGCCCGCGCGACTTCGACATGACCGTGCGCGAGGTGCGCATCGCCGCCGGGGCCGGCTTCCTGGTGCCGCTCACCGGCGAGATCCTCACCATGCCCGGCCTGCCCAAGATCCCGCAGGCGGCGCAGATCGATCTCACCGACGACGGCACGATCGTCGGCGTGGTCTAGCTAGAGCAGGTACGGCAGCTTCCACTTCTTGGCCCACGCCTCGAGCTGCCCGCTCTTGCGCAGCTCCTCCACCACCGCGTTGACCACCGCCAACAGATCCGCGTTGCCCCGCTTCACCGCCACGCCGATCTCCTCGCGCGTGATCAGCCCCGCCATCATCTTGAACGACGGCTTCGCCTCGACCCACGCGCGGATGTTCGCGTCGTGGCTGAGCAGCGCGTCGGCCCTGCCCGACTCGACCGCCTGCGCCGCCAGCGCGAACGTGGGATAGCGCTGAAGCGTCGCGTGCAGCCCGCGCCTGGCGATCGCGCGATTCCACTCCGGCGCCGGATCGTTGGCCGTCTGGTCCACCGCCGCCACCTTCTTGCCGTCGAGATCTTCCAGCTTGACGAGCTTGCTGTCGCCCTTCAACAACAGCGCCAGCCCGCCGACGAAGTACGGCTGCGAGAAATCGACCTGCGCGGCAGATCGGTCGAGCGGGATCGCGAACATCGAGATCGCCAGATCAACGTGGTCGTCCATCAGCGCCGCCAGCCGCGTCTTCTTCGGCATCAGCTTGAGCTCGAGCTTCGACGCATCGCCGAGGATCTTGGCCGCCAGCGCGTGCGCCAGCTCGAGCTCGTAGCCGCGCTTCTGAAAGTGCGCCGGATCCTTGTGCAGCTCGGGCGACGCCGGCCCCTCGTTCTTCACGCTCACCACCAGCTTGCCACGCGCGCGGATCTCGTCGAGCTTTCCGGCGAACGCGGTCGCGCCCAGGCACAACAGGAGCGCGAGCGCCCTCATGGCGTGAGCAGCACCTTGCCCTTGGCCTTGCGATCGTGCAGCCAGTGGTGCGCCGCCGCCGCCTCGGCGAAGGGGAAGGTGCGATCGACGTGCGGCTTGATCTCGCCGCGCTCGTACATGGCGAGCAGCGCCTCGAACTGCGGCCGCAACAGATCCAGCCGATCGAACAGGTGACCCATGTTCACGCCCTGCACCGTCTTGTTGGCGTTCATCAGCGAGATCGGGTTGTACCACTTCATCCCCAGCAGCATTCCCAGCGCGCTGATCAGGTTGCGCGTCTTGCCGGTCGACATCGACGACACGCCGAACGCCACCAGCCGCCCGGTCGACTGCAACAGCTGATAGCCCTCGGTCCACGATCGCCCACCGACGGGATCGAGCACCAGATCGAGCCCCGGCGCCTCGCCCAGCGCCTCGCGCACCTGGCGCGTCACGTCGCCGGTGGCATCGATCGGATGCGCCACGCCCTCGCCGCGCAGGAACTCGTGCTTGGCAGGCGACGCCGCGCCGAAGATCTCCATCCGGTTGGCGCGCGCCAGCTGGATCGCCGCCAGCCCCACGCCGCCCGCCGCCGAATGGATCAGCACCTTCATCCCCGGCCGCACCGTGCCGATGAACAGCATCATGTGGTGCGCGGTCAGGTAGGTCACCGGCAGCGCCGCCGCCTCTTCGAAGGTCATCTTCGCCGGCATGTGGAACGCCTGCGCGGCGGGCAGCACCACCGTGTCGGAGTAGCCGCCGAAGCGCGGCATGCCGAACACGCGGTCGCCGACCTTGAACGGCGCGCCCTCGCCCACCTGATCGATCACCCCCGAGACCTCGTACCCGACCACGCAGGGAATCTTCGGCGCATCGGGGTAGGTCCCCTGCCGCGCCGACAGATCCGCGAAGTTGATCCCCGCGTTCTTGACGCGGATGCGCACCTCGCCGTCCTTGACGATCGGATCGGGCGCTTCGCGGACTTCGAGCACCTCGGGTGCACCTGCCTTCGTGATCCAGACCTGTCGCATGGGTGGATGATAGTATGCGCGTCCATGACCGAACCCAAGCGCCGTAAGCTCAGGACCTATCCGGGGCTGCAGGCTGCCGACTTCCAGCACCCCTTGGACGTTACCGCCACCGACGGGCTGCGCTCGGTGCCCGGCCTCGATCTGGTGGTCTCCAAGATCATGGAGTACGGCTTCGAGCGCCTCTACTACCTCGACAACATGGCCGGCAACGTGCGCGTCACCAAGGGCATGTTCGGCCGCCTCTACCGCTCGCTCGAGTGGGGCTGCAAGATCCTCGAGATCGACGAGCCCGAGCTGTACATCCACGTCGATCCGGTGCCCAACGCCTACACCTTCGGGCACACCAAGCCGTTCATCGTGCTCACCTCCGGCCTGGTCGACATGCTCGACGACGAAGAGCGCTTCTTCGTGCTCGCGCACGAGCTCGGGCACATCAAGGCCGACCACGTCCTGTACACCATGCTGGCCAAGAACATCGCCGCGATCATGGCGCTGATCGGCCAGCTCACCCTCGGGATCGGCACGCTGCTCGGCCAGGGGCTGGTGATCGCGCTCTACGAATGGTTCCGCAAGGCCGAGCTGACCGCCGATCGCGCGGGCCTCTTGTGCGTGCAAGACCTCGATCCGTGCATCCGCACGTTCATGAAGCTGGCCGGCGGCGCCAGCCGGCTGTACGGCGAGATGGACCAGAACGAGTTCATGCGCCAGATCCGCGCCTACGAGGACACCGATCGCTCCACCTTGAACAAGGCCTACAAGGTGCTGCTCACCTTGTATCGAACGCACCCGTTTCCCATCCTGCGCGCCAAGGAGCTCGACGCCTGGCACGGCACCGGTTACCGCGAGCTCACCGGCCCGAAGGGACTGCTCGGCGCCGGCTGAGCGGAACGCGCCTTCCCCGATCTCTCCCCGCGAGCGCCCTCGCCGCGCGCTCGACGCGGTTTCACCGTTGGCATCGCGCTGGCAATCGAACGATGCCATGTGCTGTCGAACCGTGTTTGCGACTGTGGCGTTCGTCGCCTTGTGCTCGTCGGCCCAGGCGTCTCCGCTGCCGGACGACCTGCTGGTGCGCGTGATCCGCGAGCGCGTGGCCACGCTCAGCGCGTGCTACGAGCTGGACGCGCGCACCGGGGCGGCGCGCAGCGACAAGGCGTTCGTGTCGCTGTCGATCGCCGAGACCGGCGAGGTCACGCACGCCGGCTTCGAGACCGAGCTCGCTTCGGCGGGGCTGCGCGAGTGCGTGCGCCAGCGCGTGGAGTCGTGGATCTTTCCGCAGTTCGAGAGTGGGCCGAAAGAGATTCGCTATCCGCTGGTCTACGTCGCGCGCTAGAGGGTCTCGAGGTAGGCCACCAGGTCGTCGATCTGCGACGACGAGAGCTGCGCGGTGCCGCCGTGTTGCGAGCCGCCGCACGCGCCGAAGCGATCGTGCAGCGTCGCCGCGCACCCGTCGTGCAGGTACGGCGCGCGCGCCGCCACGCCCAGCAGCGACGGCACCTGGAACGCGCCACCGGTGCCGACGTCGAGGGTCTGGTTGTTGGTGAATCGCGCGCCCGAGTGGCAGCTCGCGCAGGCCACCTCGGGGCTCTCGAACAGCGCGCGCCCGCGCAGCGCCGCCGGTGCGTCGGCCGCGGCGCCATTCGGCAGCGCCGGGATCTTGTCCAGCCAGCCGGAGAGCGTGGCCACCTGACGCGGGTCGAGCGCCGGCCCGCCCATGCGCCCGACGAACACCTCGTGCACCAGCGCCGGGATGTCCTTCTGATCGCCGTTCCAGTGGAACGGTGCGGTGGCCAGGATGCCGCCGCGCAGCGCTTGCGTGCGGCGCGCGCCGAAGTCGAAGGCCCACACCCGCCCATCGTCGCCGCCCTCCGGATGGCAGGACGCGCAGGCGATCCCCAAGCCCGAGTTGGAGTGGAAGATGGTGTGCCCCGTGTCCTCGGTCGCCGCGCTCGACAACAGCAGCGCGTTCTCGCCGTGCGCGTCGTCGGCCGGCTGCCACAGCATGGCCGGCGAGCGGGTCTGCACCACCAGCCGCCCGCCCAGGTCATAGGCGACGGCCACCACCTGCGCCGGCGCAAACCCGACATTTCGCGCCGCCGCGCAGCCGCCGGTGCCCACCGCGTCCAGCTCTACCACCGACGGGAAGCTGGTCAGCCGCGAGTTGCCGGCGGAGGCCACCGCGAGCTTGCCGCCGTCGCCGCGAAAGGCCACGTCGACCGCCAGCACCGCGCCCGGGATTGCGCTCCCCGGATCCGACGCGCCGGGCGGGATCGACACGTTTGGCGCGGTGATGGTGAACGTCGAGAGCGCCGCGTGCACGATCGCGCTGGTACACGGGACGGTCTCGCCCACGCCCACACCCGGCGCCGCGCCGCCGTAGTCGCTGTCGCGCCCGCCCCCGCCCAAGATCGGCGGCGGCGGCGGCTCGGGCGCGGGCCCGCTGATCGCTTGCGTGGTCGCGACCACCGTCTGCACGCCGCGCTGGTGCAACATCACGATCGTGCCGTCCGGCGCGAGCACGGTGCGCCACGCCACCGCCGGCGCGAAGCGATCGCCGTTGCGCAACAGCGACGAGCTGAGCGCCAGCGGGCGATGACGTACGGTCACCGCGCCGGTCGCGCTCAGGCTGAGCAGCTCCGCCGAGCGGAAGCGGCTGACGAACAGGCGATCGCCCTGCACGATCACGTCGCGCAGATCGCGATCGAGCTGCACCGTGCGCACCGGCGCGCCGCCGGCGGCGGGCAGCGAGACCAGCTCGCCGCCGGCGCAAGCCACGTGCAACAGATCGCGCTGCGCTTCGTAGGCCACGCCGCGCGGCGCCGGGCACACCGAGCGCCGCGTCAGGATCGTCGCGGTCGCCGGATCGATCGTGACCAGCGCGCCGCCGGAGCGCAGCGCCACGTGCACACGCCCGGCCGCATCCTCGGCCAATCGCCCCGGCTCGTCACCCGCCTCGAGCACCACCGCGCGCCGAACGAAGGTCTGCAGATCGATGATGAACAGCAGATCGAGATCCGGATCGGCCGCGATCGCCAACCCCCCGCGCGTGACCAACAGCGTCCCGCCGCTCACCGCCGGCGGGGGCCGCGACGCGGTCACCGTCGGGAAGAACGAGGGACTCTCGATCAGGTGTGGGGTTACAGTGGGAAGAAAGGGCGATGGGGGAGTCTCGCCGAGCGGAAAATCCAGGCACCCCACGAAGCAAACCCCGGTGAGCAGACCGCCAGTCGTCTCATCACTCGCCTCCGTCGCAAGGGGATTGGAGGACGAGGCCTGATTCCGTCACGCGCCGGCGGTCACGCCGAGGCGGTGGGCGCGACCCGCTCGCGCGCGTGCGCGACGATCACCTCGGCGGCGTCCGCCAGCGACGTGTCGCCCGGGCCGAGCTGCACGATCTGGGTTTGCAGCGGCGCGCCCACCAGCGCCAGCGACACGCGCCGCACGGTATCCGGAATGGTCGCGTCCTCGCCGAGCGCCTTGAGATGGTCCATGTAGCTGCGCCCGTAGGCGTCGTCGACGGACAGGTACAGCACCGCGTTCCACGCCATGCCCGCCGCGCGCCGCGCCCCCGCCACGCCTTGACGATGTTGCTTGTTGGCCAGCGCCTGCCGCGCGCGCACCAGCTCTCCCTCGGCGGCGCTCAGCCACTCCTCGGGCGACAATCGGTACAACCAGTGGTCGGGATCTTTCCCCGGCATGCCCTCAGCATACTATCCTCCGCGCGTATGCCGGCTGCAGATCTCGCGCTCTTTTCGCACGTCGTCACGCGCTCCGAGGCGGACCTCGATCTGGCGCAGGCGGCGCTGCTGATCGCCGAGCCGGAATATCCCGAGCTGGACATCCCACGCTACCTCGAGCAGCTCGACCAGCTCGGCGAGCGCGCCCGCCTGCTCCTCGACGAGGCCAACGCCGCCAACGAGCCGCCGCTGCGGCGCGTGACGCGCATGCTGCACGACGATCTCGGCTTCGCCGGCAACGACGGCGACTACTACGACCCGCGCAACAGCTTCCTCAACGAGGTGCTCGATCGCCGCACCGGCATCCCGATCACGCTCGCGGTGGTGATCCTCGAGGTCGGGCGGCGCGCGGGCATCACCGCGCACGGCGTCGGCTTTCCCGGCCACTTCCTGGTGCGCACCGCCGGCCCGCACGGCCCGCTGTTCCTCGATCCGTTCACCGGCGCGCTGTGCGATCGCGAGCGGCTGCGCGCGCTGCACGCGCAGGCCACAGGCGAGTCGCGCGATCCGGACCCGCGGCTGCTCGAGCCGCTGGAGAAGCGGCTGATCCTGGCGCGCATGCTCAACAACCTGCGCGGCATCTACGCCGCGGCGGGCGACGGCGAACGACTGCACGGCGTGCTCGAGCGCATCCAGGTGCTCGCGCCCTCCGACGAGATCGCGCAGCAGCTCCGAGCCCTCGCGCCGCCGCCGCGCTCACCGCCGCGCATCATGAACTGAGGAGCCTGGTATGCCCGATCAGATCAGCGTGCGCGCGCTTCAGGCCAAGCTCACCGCCGGCGAGCCGGTCTACCTGGTCGACGTGCGCCAGCCGTGGGAGCACGAAGTCGCCGCGCTCCCGGGCACGCACGTGCTGGTCCCGCTCGCCGAGCTGGTCGATCGCCACGACGAGATCACCCCGCCCGACGGCGCGCTGGTGGTCGCCTATTGCCACCACGGCATCCGCAGCCTCAACGCCGCAGCGCTGCTCGAGCGCGCCGGCCACTCGGTAGCCTCGCTCGCGGGCGGCATCGATCGCTGGTCGCTCGAGATCGATCCGAAGATCCCGCGCTACTAAACTAGCGGATGCCGGCGACCAGCTCGCCGAGCTCGGCGCCGGCGCGACGGAGATCGTGGATCGTGCCGTGTTGGGCGAGCTTTTCGCTGGTGCGACCCCAGACGGTCACCGCCTCGAGCCCGTAGAGCCCACCCGAGCCGGCCAGCCGGTGGGCGATCTCGCGCATGCGCGACCGCTCGATCTCGCCCACGTTGGGCTCCCGCGCCATCTCGAGCCGCGCGACCGACGCCTGAAAGCGCATGACCAGCTCGCGCAACGATTGTACGAACGACACCCGCAGCGCTGCGATCCGGTCGTCGAACTCGACCCCTAGACCCATGTGTGTGGTTCTAGGCCGCGCGATCTGGATGTAAAGGATTTGCGCGGCGCGTCAGCCGTTTCCAATGTCCTCACCGCGCGCTAGCCGCTCGAAGGTGGGCTCGTCGATCACGCGCGTGCCCTTCTTCTGCGCGTCCTTGAGCTTGGTCGCGCCCACGTCTGCGCCCGCGACCAGATAGTGCGTGCCCTTCTTGACGCTTTTTTCGAACGTGCCGCCGGCGGCCTCGATGGTCGCCTGAATCTCGGAGCGCGGCCGGGTCAGCGTGCCGGTCACGCACAAGCGCAGCCCCGCGAGCGGCCCGATGCGCTCGATGCGCGGCTCGCTCGGCGAGACGCCGCGCGCCTGCAGCTTCTCGATCACCACGCGGTTGCGCGGCTCGGCGAAGAACGCCGACACCTTCTGCGCGCGCTCCTCCCCGAAGCCGTGCAGCGCCAGGAGCGCGGCCTTGATCTCCTCGGGCGTGGCCTTCATCAGCGACGCGAGCTCGCGATAGTGCTCGGCCACCGCGCGCGCCCACACCTCGCCGATCCCGGGCATCCCCAGGCCGATCAGCAGGCGCGACAGCGTGGCGGTCTTCTTCGAATTCGCGATCGCCTGCACCACGTTCTCGGCGCTCTTCTCGCCCATGCGCTCGAGCTCGACCAGCTGCTCGACGGTCAGGTCGTACAGATCGGCCACGTCCTTGACCAGGCCGGTCTCGCACAGCTGGTACACCGTCGACGGCCCGAGGTTCTCGATGTTCATCGCGTCACGCGCGCAGAAGAAGCCGATCGAGCGCGCGCGCTGCACCGGGCAGCCGAAGCGGTTGGGACAGTACAGCGCCACCTGCCCCTCTTCGCGCTCGAGCCGGGTGGCGCACGACGGGCACTCGGTGGGCTCGGCGATCGGCTGCCGATCGGCGCCGCGCTCCACCACGGTGATCACGTACGGGATGATCTCGCCCGCCTTCTCGATCAGCACCTTGTCGCCCACCGCCACGTCGAGCCGGCGGATCTGGTTCCAGTTGAAGAACGACGCGCGCTTGACGGTGGTTCCGCCGAGCTCGACCGGATCGAAGTGCCCGAGCGGCGTGATCGCGCCGGTGCGCCCGACGTTGACCTCGACCCACTGCAGCCTGGTCACCGCCTGCTCGGCGGGAAACTTGAACGCGATCGCCCAGCGCGGCGCGCGCGAGGTCGCGCCCAGCTCACGCCGCTGCGCGATGCGATCCACCTTGATCACCACGCCGTCGATGGCGAACGGCAGCGACAGGCGCCGTGACGCCCAGCCGTTGACCGCCTCGATCAACGCGGGCAGCGACTCGACCCGCGTGATGTCCGTCGAGACCGGCAGCCCGAGGTGCTTCATCCACTCCAGCAGCTGAAAGTGGGTCTTGGCCGGCCCGTCGCCCACCACCTCGTAGGTGAGCAGCTTCATCGGCCGGCGCGCCGCCTCGCGCGGATCCATCAGCTTGAGCGAGCCGCCCGTCGAGTTCCGCGGATTCTTCCACGGCTCCTCGCCCGCCGCCACGCGCTCGGCGTTGATCTTCTCGAAGCCGGCGCGCTCCATGTACACCTCGCCGCGCACGTCGACGGTGACCGGCTCCGACAGGACCAGCGGCAGCGCGCGGATGGTGCGCAGGTTCTGCGTCACGTCCTCGCCGATGGTCCCGTCGCCGCGCGTCGCGCCCAGCCGAAACTTCCCCTCGACGTACTTGAGCTCCATGCTGATGCCGTCGATCTTCGGCTCCACCACGTAGGCCGGCTCTTCCCCGGCGAGCCCCTTCTTCACCCGCTCGTGGAACGCGGTCAGCTCGGCCTCGTCGTAGGTGTTGTCGAGCGAGAGCATCGGCACGTCGCGCACGAGCTTGGGAAACGTTGATGTCGGCGTGTGACCTACGCGCTGCGTCGGTGACCACGACAGCAGGTCCGCGGGGTGCGCAGCTTCGAAGTCCTTCAGCCTGGCGAACAGCCGGTCGTAGTCCTGATCACTGACGGTCGGCGCGTTGTCGACGTAGTAGCGGCGATCGTGATCGAGGAGCTCGCGACAGAGCGCTTCGTAGGCGGCGCGGTCCATCGCTACAAGATCGGTTCCTTGTCGTCCTCGTCGTCCTCGAGCTCGTCGGCCTCGAGCTCTTTCTTGCCGGTCTCGACGATCTCGATCTCGCCGGTGACCAGCTCCACCTCGCCGGTCGGCTGGTCGTCCTCGTCGAGCGAGTCGTGATCGAGGAGCAGCTTGCCCTCCTCGGCGGTGTGCTTGCGGCCGCGCACGCAGCCGGCCACCACCGTCACCGCAAAGCTCGAGCCGGTCTTGCCGCCCGGGAAGTACGAGTCGATGGACGCCTTACACTCCCAAAACACCTTCTGCATCTGTTCGCCCTTGCCGGCGATCGCCTTCCAATCCGACAACGGCCCGTACTCGATGATCGGCGCGAAGAAGAACTCCCGGCTGGAGCGGAACAGCAGCGTGAAGGTGTCGTAGTCGGCGGTGACGCTGGTGAGCCCCGCGTCCTCGAACCACGCCTTGGCCTGCTCGAGCGGCGGGAAGCGGCTGAGATACGCGTCGAGGCGATCGATCGCGTCCTGCCGGTCCTGCTTGACCAGCACCTCGCGGAAGATGTCGAAGAACTCGCCGTAGGTGCCGGCCAGCGGCATGGTCACCACCACCCGCCCGTTGGGCTTCGAGACGCGCGAAAAATCGCGGATCACCGCCTCTGGATCTTCGAACTCCTGCAGGCCCGCGTTGCACACCACCAGGTCGTACACGTCGTCGGTGAACGACAGGCGGGGCAGCGCGTTCTCCGAGCGAAAGAAGATCCGCTTGCCCGACAACGCGCCGGCCTTGGCGCGCGCCTCGTCGAGCATCGGCGACGAGGAATCGATGGCGATGATGCGCCCCTGATCGTCGAGCTTGCGCAGGATCTCGAGCGACGGATAGCCGGTGCCGCAGCCCACGTCGAGCACCATCGCCTTGGGCGGCAGCGCCAGATCGCGCAGCAGCAGCTTGCCGAAGCGCTGCGACCAGATGGGAAGGATCTCCGCGTCGTACAGCTTGGCCAGCTTGTCGGCCTGGTGGCTGCGGCGTGTCATGTCATCGTCACTTCTGGGGACGCAGCTTAGACGGATCTTTGGGCGGCTTCCAGCCCTTGACTGGACCCATGTGCTGGCGGTCGTGGCCGCCGAACCGTCCGGCCAGGTACTTGACCGTCATGAGGTAGAGCGCCGACGACAATCGATTGAGCGCCAGCTTCAGATCGGGACGCTCGGCCTCGCCGGGAAACGCGCCGTACAGCGCCAGCTCGGCCTCGCGGCAATAGGCGCGCGCGGTGTACAGCTTGGCCACCACCGGACCCTGCCGCACCGACGGGAACATGAACGGCACGCCGAACAGCTCGTGGGTGTGGTGCGAGGCGTAGCGCAGCTCCGCCGGATCGAGCCCGCCGAGCTTCCACGGCGCCAGCGGCTGATCGGTCACCTCGGCGCCCACCAGCGCGCGCGCCAGCTCGAGCGCCTCGCCGAGCTCGCCCACCAGGCCGCGCGCCTCGTCGGCATCGGCCGCGCACTGCGCGTCGAGGAGCAGGCCTTGCAACGTATCGAGCTTGCCGCGCAACAGGAGCCGCGGGTGATCCTTGCCGACCAGCGATTCGTCGTCGCGCAGGTGGGTCAGGTGCTCCGGCTTTTCGCTGAGCCGCTCGCCGGTGGCCAGCACCTTGAAGCGGCCGGCACCCGCCGGTCCGCGCGGGCGGGCGCCGAGCGACTCGCCGGCAGCTCGCGCGGCGCGATGCGCGTCGGTGGGCGCGCGCGACACGTCGACCACCGCCGCGGCGAACGCCAGCGCCGCCGCTTCGCACGCCGGCAGCTCACCCACCAGATAGCCGCCGCCGTAGTTGGTCTCCGACGGCGGCCCGAACCATTTCGCCAGGCGCACCGGCGCCGCCTTGAGCGCCGCGTCGAGCCCGATCATCGACTCGAGCGGCGGCGCGATCAGGTACGCCATCGGCGCGCCCGCGGCGATCCCCGCCAGTCGCGACAGGTAGCTCCCCGTCGAGCGCACCACGTGCGGAAAGAACGCCAGCTGCTTGCGCGCATCGGCCGCGTAGAACCACGCGTCCTCCGCGAGCGAGCGCAGGCACGCCTGCAGGGCCGCGGCGATCTCGTCGGGATCGCGCCCGGCGTACATGCCGATCGCCTCGCCCGACAACGGCCCCGACGGATACGACGATCCGGCATAGAACGAGCGCGCGTACACCACCTGCACCGGCGCCGCCTTGGTGCCCTCGTCGAGCGCGACGTACAGCGCATCGTCCGATGAGCACGTCAACATGCCCACCGCGCGCAGCCCGTCGGGCAGCTTCCACTCGGCGGCGAGCTGATCGTCGACCCGCGGAATGGTGCGCACCGCCAGCACCCGCGGGACCAGCGGTTCGAGATCGATCAGCTTGTCGCGGTCAGTTTCGCGGCGCATCCGGAAAGGCCGCCTTGAGCTGCGCGTCGGCGTTCCAACCGGGCGGCGCGTGCTCGTTCATCGACCACCACTCGGCGCCGCCGGCGATCCACGCCCGGCGCAGATCCTCGTGCGTCGCCTCCACGTCGTCGGCGCCGAAGTGCACGCCGCAGCACGGGCAGATCGAATAGGTCGGCGAGCCGGTCGGATCGAGGTGCGACTCCGGCAGCTCGGCAAACCCACACACCGGACACGTGAACTTCGCCGCACTCATAGGATCACGCCCGATTTCTTGTCGCGCAGGACGCGCGCACAGTTTTCAGCGACCACGGCCGCCGCCCGCACCGGCTCGAAGCCGCGGGGGTTGATGTTCGAGACCACTTCGCGATCGGCATCGGTCGCGCCGCCCTCTTTGCCGTGAGGCCGGTAGATGTAGTACGCGCTCATCGAATCGGAAAAGCCCAGGCCGGGCCGCTCGCCGCAGGTGAACACGCACGCCTCGGCGTCGAGCAGCCGCGCGATCTCGTCCATCACCTTGACGCGCGAGCGGCGCACGAACAGCGGCGTGCCGGTCTTGATGCCGCGCTGCGCGAGCTCGCGCGTGAGCGCGGCGTGGAACGCCTCGAGGTGCGCGTTGAGCGCCGCCGCCGACAGCCCGTCGCCGTAGCACACCTGGAGCTGCGGACCCTTTACGCACTTTTCGGCCAACAGCGCGCGTCCCTCGTCGGAGAGCGCACGTCCGGCGTCGGGCCGCTGCAGGAACAGCTGCTTGTTCGGCGCGCGCGTGGTGATCTCGAGGAGGCCCAACTTGGCGACCAGCTTGGCATCCACCTCTGACAAGACCGCGTCCTTGGCGGCCGCGTGATCGGCGCGAAACTTCAAGAGCGTGTTGGTCTTGTAGCGCGTGCCGGCGCGTCCCACCCCGATGCGCGCCGGCGTCGAGGCCAGCATCGCCTTCATCGCGTCGGCATCGAACGCCGCGCCCAGGTTGACGCCGCGATCCGGCTTGAGCAGGACCGTCTGCGACGGGTCGGTCTGCGCCGGCCGCTTGTCTCCCAGCTCCGCGAGCGTGGAGCGCACCAGCTGCTCCACTCGCTGCCGGTCGATGAGAGATTGCATCGCCCGGTGATCTAACACGAATCAGTTACTGACGGGTAGCCCGCTTGATCCCGTTCGGCAGGCAGCGGTTGTTGATCGCGCTGAGGCGCCGGAAGCTCGAGTAGTACAAGGTCACGCCGTTCTCCGCGCTCACCCCGTCGGTGGGGAGCACCGAGGAGGCGAGCAGCGCGCGCACCCCGCCGCCCACCACGTCCACGTCGAGGACCGGGTTGTAGATCGACTTGACCCAGAAGAAGCCGTCGTTGGAGGTCGCGTAGCCGATCGAGATGGTGGTGCCGGCCTCGCAGAAGGTGGAGAACGCATCGAGCGTGTCGGTCGGCGCGCACACGCCCGCGACGCACGAGAAGGTAGCCGGGCAGGTGCCCTGGCCGGTGCCGATGCACAGCTTGACGTCGATCTTGCGCGCGAACGAGTACCACATCTTGTACACAGTGCCGTCGATCAGTACGCGCGGCGACAAGAGCACCGCCTCGCCGCTCAGATCGCCCGACAAGATCGGCGCCGGCTCGGCCTGCCAGCTCATCCCATCCGGCGACGACGCGCGCCCGATCGACACGGCGCCGTCGGCGCGGATGGCCGAGAAGAACATCAGGTAGGGCGGCGCGCCACCATCGGGAACGTCGGCCAGAGCGTCGGGCAACACCTGCGGGAAGGTCACCTGCTTGGTGCAGTACGAGCACTGCGAGGTGCCGAGCACCGACGGGCTCGCCGTGCTGAAAGCGCTGCCGTTGGTCGACGAGGCCAGCGCGATATTGGCGCCCAGGGCGTAGGCCATCAGCGTGCCGTTGGCGAACACCGACGGTGAGTAGATCAGATCGCTCACCGGCGACTGCAAAACCGGATCGGTCAGGGGCGTGTAGGTCAGCCCATCGGTCGAGGTGGCCAGCCCGAAGCCGCCCTTGCCGAGGCTCTGCCCGACGAAATACATGTTGTAGATGCTCCCCACCTTGGTGACGCTGGGCTCGGCGGCGACGAGGGTGGCCCAGCCAAACGGCGGGTCGAGCTCGGTGGCGTCGACGGCGAACGGCGGCGCCTTGACGTTGACGCCCGGGCTGGCGCCCTTCGACCCGCCGACGAACGACGCAGTGAGCGTGGCCACCGACGGCGAGAGCGTCTCGCGATTGAGCTGGACCATCACGCTGGCGGCGCCGTTCTTGAGCGGCACGGTGGTCGGCGACACGTCGCCCCACGACGACGCGAGCTTCACGGTGCCGCCGAACCCGCTGGCCGGTGCGCCCTTGCCGTCGAGCGCCTGCAGCGTGACCGCGAACGGCTGGTGCTCGATCACGTCGAGCTTGCCGTCCGCGGGCTGCCCGTCGAACGTGACCTTGAACGAGCACGCGGCGGCGGCATCCTTCTTCACGCACAGCCCGCAGGTGCAGTGATATCCCGACGGGCACGACGAATCCACCGTCGAGCAGGTGTACGCGCCATCGGGCGGTGACGGGCTGTAGCATCCCGCGAGCATCATTAATGATGCGGCCCCGGTGATCCCGAGCAACGTCGAAGGGCGCATCAGAAGCGACCCGCGACGACCAGGCCGCCGCCCGTCGGTCCGAAGCTCGGCGCGAGCGTGTACTTGGGCGCCTCGCGATCGATCTTGCGCCCGATGAAGTACATCGCCAGCCCGCCGCCCAGCGCGAGGCCGGCCACGCCGAAGCTGACCCCGCTCACGATCACGTCGGTCTTGCCGCCGTCCTCGATGCCGCGCACTGCGTCGTACGGCCCCGGCGTCGCCGCGTTGCCGCCTTTCGACACGCCGTCGGACGCCTGCTGCGCGAGCACCGCGAACGCGACCCCCGACGCCACCGCGGCGACCGCCAGGCCGAACAAGCCATACGCCGCCCAACGCGCCGCGCGCCCGGGCGGCGGCGGCACTTCTTTGTAGACGATGATGGTCTTGAGCACGACCTTCTCCTGCACCAGCGGCGCCGGCGGCGGCTTGCCCGACGACTCGGCGCGCGCGCGCTCACGCAGGACCTCGATGCGCGTCTGCACCTGCTTGCGATCCGGCGCGTCGGCCTTGCCGGCGAGATACCGCTCGTAGGCCGCGGCCGCCTCGTCGAGGCGGTTCAGCCGTTCGAAGCACTGCGCCAGGTTGTACTGCAGGTCCGCCAGCGGCTTGAGCTCGTACGCGGTCGCCATCTCCTTGGCGGAATCCTCGTACTTGCCCTCGTCGTAATAGGCGATCGCCGCCTTGACGTGCGCCCGTGCCCGCTCGGTCTTCTCGTCGGGCTCCGCGCGGGCGAGCCCCGCGAGCAGACAGACGACCACCAGCGCTCGATGCATGTAGGCCCCCGTTCCTTCGACGATATCACACGACCGAAGGTAAAGCGGGAGAGCGCGACGCTATTGCAGGCGTTTCCAGTCGGCGGCGAAGCGCGGCCGCAGCGCGGTCTCGCCGATCACGACCTTGTTGTCGCCGGCCCAGAAGACGCGCAGGCTCGGGCCGACCGCCTCGCGCGGGATGTTCCAGGTCAGATCGCCCTGCGCATCGTCGAACTCGACCAGCACCACCAGGCGCGGCCCGGCCGCGGTGTCGTCGGTGAACGCCAGGCCGTGACCATCCGGCGACCACACCGGCTGCCCATGGATGCGCGACGCACCCGCGCGCGGCCAGACGTTCTGCCCGTCGACCACCACCTGCTGCCGGCCGGTATTGCCGGTCACGAACGCGACGTGCTTGCGGCTCGGGCCCCACACGAACTCGAGCCCCGAGCGCGCCGCCAGCACCTCGCCGGTATTGATGTCGTGCACCACGTAGACCGCCGCGGGCGGTCCTTTCTTGCCGGCGGCCGGCTGCTCGGGCGGCGTCAGGTAGCCGAGTCGATGGTTGTCGAGCCAGATCAGCTCGTCCGGCTTGCCCGGCCGGTACAGCGGAAACTCGTTGATCGGATCGCCCGCGATGTTGCGCACCAACACGTGCGGCGGCTGCACCGTCTTGGCGTTCGACGCGGTCGCCTTGGCGCGCACGTACGCGAACTTGCGCTTGTCCGGCGAGAACGCCATCTCGCCCTTGGTCACGTCACCGAGCGACCATTCTTCACAATTGACTCCCGGGCATTCGCCCGGACGGCCGCGCCGCGCGAACGGCTGCTCTCCCTTGAAGAACAGCTCCACCTCGGGGACCTTGAGCCGCGGCCCATCGACGCGCCGGCGATTCACCGCGATCGACGAGCCACCCGGCTGCTCGGTCACAGCGGCAGCGGCGCACCCCATCGCCACCGAGACGCACGCTGCGATGATCGCCTGGCGCCTCATCCGAAGATGCTCGGGTCGCCCGCCCGGTCGGTGAGCTTCCCATCCCTCATCAATCCCATCGTTTCGAGCCACGATTCCATCTCTGGTGCAGGCCGCAGACCAAGTAGCTGCCGCAGGGTCGCATCATCGTGGAAGCTGGTGGATTGATAGTTGAGCATGATGTCGTCGCCCATCGGCAAGCCCATGAAGAAGTTGCAGCCCGCCGTGGTCAACAGGACCTCGAGGTTCTCGAGATCGTTCTGATCCGCGTCCGCATGGTTGGTGTAACAAGCGTCGCAACCCATGGGAATGCCGTGGAGCTTGCCGCAGAAATGATCTTCCAATCCGGCACGCGTGATCTGCCGGGCATCGTACAGATATTCCGGACCGATGAAGCCCACGACGGTGTTCACCAAGAACGGGCTGAAGTGGCGCGCCAGGCCGTAGTTGCGCGCCTCGAGCGTCTGTTGATCGACCCCGTGGTGCGCGTCGGCCGAGAGCGCCGAGCCCTGCCCGGTCTCGAAGTACATGACGTGCGGCCCGGTCGCCTGCCCGAGCTTCTTGGTCATGTCCCACGCTTCCTGGAGCAGCGGGATGGTCACGCCAAACGAGGTCATCGCGAGCTCGGTGCCGGCGATCGACTGGAACATGAGGTCGAGCTTGGCGCCCTTCTCGAGCGCCTTCATCTGCGTGGTCACGTGCGCCAGGCAGCAGTTCTGCGTGGGCACCTTCCACTCGTGCAGAAAGCGCCAGGTCGCGTCGAGGATCTTCTGCGTCTGCGCCGGGTTGTCGGTGACCGGGTTGATGCCCACCACCGCATCGCCGACGCCGAACGAGAGCCCCTCCTTGAGCGAAGCGAGGATTCCGTCGACGTCGTCGGAGGGATGGTTGGGCTGCAGGCGCACGCCGAGCCGGCCCTCGAGCCCGAGCGTGTTGTTGGCGTGCACCACCACGCGGATCTTGCGCGCGCCGACGATCAGATCGAGGTTCGACATCACCTTGGCGCACGCCGCGATCATCTCGCTGGTCAGCCCGCGCGACAGCCGCAACAGGTCCGGGCCGGTCACGTTGGAGTCGAGCACGTGCTCGCGCAGCCGCGAGACCGTCCACGAGCGCACGGTCTCGTAGATCGGCAGGCTCAGATCGTCCTGGATCAGCCGCGTGACCGCGTCCTTCTCGTACGGCACCGCCGGGTGCTCGCGCAGCTCCGCCAGCGTCACCTCCGACAGCACCAGCTTGGCCGCCACCCGCTCGGTCGCGGTCTCGGCGGCGACGCCCGCCAGCTTGTCCCCCGACTTCTCCTCGTTCGCTTTCGCGAGGACGTCGTTCAGATCGCGGAAGGTGTACGTCTTCCCCCGCAACGTTGCAGAAAGCTTCATGGCGTCTTCGCCGCCACGAAGGGCACGGCCCCACGGGCCGCGCACTCAGCGCCATCGTTGACCGTTCGCGCGGGGCGCTCACTCATCGAAGGTTCCGAAAATAGCACGATCTGGTAGGCTCGGCGCCAACATGGCGGAACGAGTCGAGGTGAAGATCGGCTGGTTCTACTACTTCCTGATGATCGTCCTCGGCCTGCCGACCCTCGGCATCCTCGCGCTCTTGTTGTGGATGTCCACGCGCGCCTGGCCGCGCACGCTCGATCGGGACCACCTGACGCTGCGCAACGGCACGCGCATTCCCTGGAGCGAGTGCACCAACGTGGTCAAGCAGCCGATGGGCTTGACGCAGCTGATCTTCGGCGCAACCACCGTGCAGGTGCCGCGCATCTCGCTGCACAAGGGCCGGGAGGTGATCGCGTGGATCCGCCAGCGGCTGGGGCTGCCGTTGGAATGACCTTCCGCATCTTCGTCTTCTTCGCGCTGGTGTTCCTCGCGTGCACCAGCCGCGAGCCGCCCTGGGCCGACGCGCACGTCACCTACGACACCACGCAAGCGCTGGTGGATCGCTGGTCGCTCGACGTGCACACCGAGGGCGGGCCGCCGTGGTTCTACGCGCACCGCGAGGGACGCAAGTACGGCGTGTTCCCGCTCGGCAACGTGGTGGCGATGATCCCGAGCTATCTCGCCTACAAGGTGATGCACCAGATCGAGTCGGTGCCCGAGCGCGCGATCTACGCGTTCACCTCGCACGTCTCACCGGCGCTGCTGATGGCCGGCGCGATGGCGCTGCTGTTCCACCTGTTGCGCAAGCGCGGCGCGTCGCTGCGTTGGGCGCTGCTCGGGACCGGAGCCACCGGCTTGTGCACGTTCTGCTTCATCTACGCGCGCGCGCCCTACTCCGAGGCGCTGCAGACGCTGCTACTCCTATGGCTCGTCGAGCGCACGCTCGATCAGGGCGAGGGCGTGACCCCGGCGGGCCTGGGCTGGCTGGCGATGGCGGGCGGCCTGCTCCTCAACTCCAAGCTGGTCTACGTGTTGCTGCTGCCGTTCGTCGCCGCGTACGTGATCGATCGCCGGCGCCGCGCGGGCGATCTCGATCGCCTGTGGCGCGCGCTGCCATTGGCGATGCTGGTGTTCGCGGAGCTGGTCGCGGTCGCGCTGTGGCACAACCACTTGAAGACCGGATCGCTCCTCGACTCCGGCTACCAGATCAAGGACGGCGTGTTCTCCGGGGATCTGCTGGCCGGCCTGTACGGCTTCTTTCTGTCTTCGGGAAAGAGCGTCTTTCTCTACTCGCCGCCGTTGGTGCTCGCGCTGTTCGGGGTGTCCACCGCGTGGCGCCGCCGCCGCGCCGAGACCCTGTTCGTGCTCTCGATGATCGCCGTCACCACGCTGTTCAACGCCAAGTTTCGTCACTGGCACGCGGACTACTGTTGGGGCCCGCGCCACCTGACCGCGCTCACGCCGCTGGCCATGCTGCTGGTGTTTCCGTGGCTGCCCGAAGCGCTCGCGCGCGGACGCGTGCGACTGCGCCAGTGCGGCCTGGGGCTGGTGCTCGGCCTCGGGCTGAGCGTGCAGCTCCTCGGCGCTGCGTTCTACTGGGATCACTACATCCGCTTGTTGATCGCGGTGAAGGATCAAACCGGCGCGCCCGGTTGGTTCCAGGAGAACCTGTCGCACGGCCACTACATCCCCGAATTCTCTCCCTTGCGCGGCCACGTGTGGATGCTGCGCCACTGGTGGCACGACGATCCCGATCTCGATCGCGACGCCCCCTGGAAGACCATCCACCCGCTCCCCGCCGATCTCTCCGACGGCTGGCGCCGCCTGCGCCTCGACTGGTGGGCGCTCGACTGGACCGACGCGCAGGGCAAGCGCAGCCTCGCCGGCTGGATCGCGATCGCGCTCCTCGAAGGCGGCGCCGCCCTCACCCTCCTCAGCATCGCCCGCCAATCCCGCCGCAATAACGGAAATCCAGCCAAGATAACAGATAGCGAGCGGACTTAACTTTTTAACTTTTTAGCGGACGGGGGAGATCAGCAGCGGGAGGTCTTTTCCGGCGCGCAGGGTGGCGCGCATCGGGATGTCGCGCTCGAGCCGCGATTCGACGGTCAGATCGACGCTGCGGTTCTTATACCCGACCACCTCGACCTCGTCGCCCTCCTGCACCAGCACCTCGCCGCAGCTGATCGCGCCCTTGTCCTTGCGGCTGATCCGGATCCCGTCGGTGCGGTTGCGCGATTGCGGCTCGAGCGTCAACTCGAAAACCTGCCGCGCGAGCTCGCCCTCGACGCGCCCGCGCTTGCCGTCCACCGCGATCAGCCGCGCGTCACCGACTTCGATCAACACCCGCTCGCCAGTCTCGTCGACCAGGTGGAAGTCCTCGCCCGCCTCGTGAACCCAGCGCTCGGCGCCCATCGCGAACACCACGCGCCGGTACACCGCCTGCCGCCCGTCGAGCAGCCCGGTGATCGCCTGGCGCGCCTTGACCCGCCCGCGAACGTGCACCAGCTCGCCGTCCGCCTCGCGCTTCAGGCGCGACAGATCGAGCCGCCCGTGCGCCAACCGCGACAGCCGGCTGCGCAAGACCGCGCGCGCCGCCTTGTCGCCCGCGTAGTACCCGCCGGCGAACAGCACCGCGATCCCCTTGCCGTAGATGAACAGCCCCGGCTTGGCGAACATCAGCGCGCCGCCGAGTAGCCCGGCCATTCCGGTCCACAAGGTGCCGGCCACGGTCCAGCGGATCGCCTTGAACGACGGCGGCAGCCAGTCGAGGTCGTTGCGCGCCCGCATCGTGCGGTCCAGGGCCACGACTCAAGTATAAGGAAGAAAGGCGGTTGGGGCTAATGGGCGGCGAGCGTGTCGATCTGCGCGTACAGGTGGTCCATGATGTTCTGCGCGTCGCTGAAGCTCGGCGCGCCCGCCAGTTTTTCCTTGGCCGCGCGCGCCAGCTCCTCGATCTGCGGCGCGAGCTCGGGGCGGCCCCATTCCTGCGCCAGCTCCACCGGGTCCAACTTCCAATAGCGGCTGAACTCGTTGGCGCCGCACTGCACACCGACGCACGGCGCGAGCTTCTCGGCAGAGGTGCCGCTCTCTACCGACGGTGCGCCACTGCTGCAACCGACTGCGAAGACTGCGAGGATGCCGAAGAGCGATGCACGCATGGGGTCCCTCCCGGTGACGTCGATAATTGTTAGCAAATATATCGTATGTCAAAACACTATAAACGCGCAACCGTTTTATCGACCGATCCCCCTAGTAGTGGAAGCCAAGCGCGCGAACTTCGTTTGGTTCCCAGACATTGCGGCCGTCGAACAGCACCGGCTCGCGCAACAGCTCGCGCAGCCGCTTGAAGTTCGGGCCGGCGAAACTGGTGCCACTCGGTGAGCAGCGCGAGCGCGTGCGCGCCATCGGCCGCGTCGCAGTTTCCCTCGAACAGCTTGACCCGCTCGCCGGCCGCCGAGAATTGGCGCCGCGTCGACTCGTTGGCCACCGGGTCGTGCGCGTGCACCTCAGGCGCCGGCGGCGAGCAGCTTGTCGATGATCACCCCCGACGGCGCCTCGCGCGTGTCGTCGGTGCCAGGCTTGAACGACAGGCCCACAGCGCGATCCGCTTGCCGGCCAGGTCCCCGCCGAAGTGGCGGATGATCTTCTCCGCCAACACCGCCTTCTGCCGCTCGTTCACCCGGTGCACCGCCTCGAGGATCTCGAGCGAGCCGCCCGACTCCCGCGCGGTCGCCATCACCGCCTTGACGTCCTTGGGGTCGGCCGACCCGTCGTGCGCCGACGGCGTGCCGACCGCGAGGAACACGATCTCCGCGCCGCGCACCGCCTCGGCGATCTCGGTGGTGAACGTGACCCGCCCCTCGTCGACGTTGCGCTTGACCAGCAGCTCCAGCCCCGGCTCATAGATCGGCAGCTAGTCGCGGCGCAGGCGCGCCACCTTCTCGGCATCGATGTCGACGCACGTCACCTCGTTGCCGAAATCGGCGAACCCGGCCCCCGCGACGAGCCCGACATATCCAGTCCCCAGCACCGCTAGACGCATCGAGCGAATCTAGCAGAATTCATGCTCGGATCGCGCCGTGCTACGCTTTGGCCGTGCGCATCGCACCGCTCGCGGAGGACGCGCTGGCCGAGGCCATCCGGCTGCTCGCCTCGTCGCTGCCCCACGATCGCATCGAGGTGGTCGCGGCCGAAAAGCTGTTCGGATCGAACGGCGCGCGCGCGGGCCACACGCTCGGCGCGTGGGAGGGCGACCAGCTGGTCGGCGTGATCGCCACCGCCGGACGCTGGGTCAAGCTGCTCGCGGTCGCGCCCGACGCGCGACGACGCGGCGTGGCCTCGGCGCTCCTCGACGAGGTGCGCACCCCGGCGGGCAAGCTGCGCCTCTTCGATCACCCCGGCAACTACCTCTCGCCCGGCGTCGATGTGCGTTACGCCGCCGCGCGCGCGTTCCTCGAGCAGCGCGGCTTCCGCGCGCTCGCCCAGGTGGAGAACATTCGCGCCCCCGGTCTCGACGGCGCCAACCCGCTGGTCAGCGACGAGCGCGCGCGTGCCGCCGCCGACCGCGCCCGCTCGGGCGGCTATCAGGTTCGCCGCGCCGCCGCCGCCGATCGCGAGCGCCTGTTGCGCTTCGTCGAAGCGGCGTTCGCGCCGGTGTGGGCCCACGAGGTGGCGCGCTCGCTCGACGGCCCGCGCAGCGCGGTGCACGTCGCCTTCCACGACGAGGAGCCGGTCGCCTTCGCCGCCGCCGACGGCAACAACCGCGGCCTCGGCTGGTTCGGCCCCGCCGGCACGCTCCCCGCGCACCGCGGCAAGGGCCTCGGCGAGGCGCTCCTCCTTCCCTGCCTCCTCGATGTGCGCGGCCTGCCGGACGCCGGCGTGATCGCCTGGATCGGCCCCAAACCGTTCTACGCGAAGGCGTGCGGCGCGGTCGACGACCGCCGCTTCGCCGCCTGGGAGGAGCCGTGACCCGCGCGCTCATCCTCGCCGCCGGGCTGGGCACGCGCCTCGGCTCGCTCTCCGACGAGCGCCCCAAGCCGATGCTGCCGGTGTGCGACCTCCCGCTCATCCGCTATGCGGTCGCCCTGCTCGCCGGACACGGCGTGCGCGAGCTAGCGATCAACCTGCACCACCGCGGCGAGCTGATCGAGGCGGAGCTGGGCGACGGCAGCGCGCTCGGCGTGAACATCCGCTACTCGCGCGAGACCACCATCCTCGGCACCGGCGGCGGCATCCGGCGCATCGCCGACTTCCTCACCGACGGCGGCCGGGAGCCGTTCCTGGTGGTCAACGGCAAGATCTTGATCGATGTCGATCTGACCGAGGTGCTCGCGCGCCACCGCGCCACCGGCGCCTCGGCGACGATGGTCGTGCGCGAGACGCCCGACGCCGCCAACTGGGGCGCGATCGAGGTCGCCGGCGACGGGCGAGTCACCCGCATCATCGGTACCGGCACGCCCGGCGCGCACGTGTGCATGTTCACCGGCGTGCACGTGCTCTCGCCGCAGCTGGTCGCCCGCCTGCCGCCCGAGGGCGAATCCGACTCCATCCGCCAGGCGTACCTGCCCGCGCTCACCGACGGCGAGCGCATCGAAGGCTACCTCTACGACGGCTACTTTCACGAGCACTCCACGCCCGCGCGCTACCTGCAGGGCAACTGGAACGCGCTCGATGGCCGCGCGCGCTTGCGCCATCCGCCCGGCCCGCTCACCGGCGCCGATGCGACCGCGCGCGTCGATCCGACCGCGCAGCTCCGCCCGCCCTACCGCCTCTCCGCCGGCGCCAGCATCGGCCGGAATGCGATCGTCGGACCGCACGTTGTAGTCGGGAAGGACGCCGAGATCGCGCCCGACCTACGTCTCGAGCGCGTGGTACTCTGGCCGGGCGCCCGTTGCGATCGCTCGCTCACCGACGCCATCGTCACCCCGCGCGGCGTCTTCACCCTGGGAGAAACAGATGGCCGATAGTCCCGTAGGTCCCCCCGCCAATCCGCGCGGCATCAACGGAATGGTCCTGAACCTGATCCTGCCGGGCCTGGGCTCGATCTACTGCGGCCAGAGCTCGACCGGCACCAAGCAGCTCGCCCTGTTCGGCGCGGGCGTCGTGATGTGCTTCTTCTTCTTCTTCATCGGCCTGTTCATGATCGTCGGCTCGTGGATCTGGTCGGCGGTGGTCGGCCTCCAGCTCCTCAGCGCGTCCAGCTAGAACCAAGGTGTGCGCCGACGGCGACGCCACCGTCGCTGTCGGCGGCTACAGCGGCTCCATCCGCGCCAGCACGCAGGTGATGTTGTCGACGCCGCCGTTGCGGTTGGCGGTCTGGATCAGCCGCTCGCAGGCAGCGTCGAGATCATTCTCGTCCTGCAGGATGTAGCCGATCCCCGCGTCGTCGATCATGCCCGACAGCCCGTCCGAGCACATCAGGTACACGTCGCCGAGCCGCAGCGGATCGGACAGCAGATCGACCTGCACCGATTCCTTCATGCCGAGCGCGCGCACGATCACGTTCTTGTGCGGAAACTTTCCCGCCTCATCGGACGATAACCGCTTCATCTTGATGTAGTCGTTGAGCAGCGAGTGGTCCTCGGTGAGCTGCACCAGTTGCCCGTCGCGGAAGCGATACACGCGGCTGTCGCCCACGTGCCCGATCAGCACCTTGTCGTCGAGGAACATGGTGGCGACGATGGTGGTGCCCATGCCGTGGCAGCCCTCATCCTTCTGCGCGCGGTCGTAGATCTTCAGGTTGGCCAGCTTGATCCCGTTGATCAGCCGGTTGGCCTCGTAGCGATCCGAGTGGTCGAGCTTGTACGGCCAGGTGATCTCGCCGTCGTCGGTGGTGGCCTTGAAATGCTCTGCCACCGTGTCCACCGCCATCTTGGACGCCACCTCGCCCGAGGCGTGCCCGCCCATGCCGTCGGCCACCAGCGCGACGCGTTCCTCGTCGGGGAGCAGGAAGCTGTCTTCGTTATGCGCGCGCTTGAGCCCGATATTGGTCTCGCCGGAGAACCGCACGCGTACGCTCCGCATGGGATAGGACGTGGACATGGCCGAGCATCATTGTATCAAACCTGGCTCGGCACCGCCACTTCGTCGGTCGCCTCTCCGGTCAGGCGGACGAAGCGCAGCCGCGGCCCGGTCTTGAGCGTGAGCGTCTCGTCGCCCACGTAGGTGTCGCCGTCGATGATGTACTCGAGCTTGTCGCTCTCCAGCGAGGTGAACACGATCTCCGAGGCCACCTGGTCGATCACCTTGTCGCGCCGCATCGGCCGCCCGGCGAGGATGCGCGGCAGATCGGAGACGAAGCCGAACGCGTTGGTGTGGATCCCCAGCACCGCGAACCGGCCGGGCTGCTCGTTGCAGCGATAGAACGGCTTGAACCCCAGCCCGATCTGCTCCACCACCGCCGCGGCGACGGTGATGAAGTCCTCGCACGCCCAGGTGTCCCCGTCCGCCACCACCCGCGCGTGGAAGCGCCGGTAGATGCGCCGCGCCAGATCGCCCGAGATCATCGTCGACGCCGCGGCCGCGGCGATCAGCTTGGTCGCCGTCGACGGCGAGGGCTTGCCGGTCGCGTAGTACTCGTGCAGGAAGTTGTAGATGATCCCGTTGCCGAAGATGAACCCGTACTTGTCGCCGATCTGCAGCACCTCCTGCTCGAAGATCTGCAGCTCGGCCCCCAGCCCGCGACGGTGCTTGTCGACCAGCTCGAACAGCAGGCGCGGCGCCTCGCCCTTGATGCCGAGCGAGTTGGCGATCGTGTTCATGGTCCCGCCGCGCAAGATCGCCACCAGCGGCATCGGTTGCTCGCCGTAGGTGCGGATCATCGCGGTGAGCGTGTGGTGCATGGTGCCGTCCCCGCCCGAGATCCCGAGGATCTCGATGCGCTCCTTCTTGAACTCCTCGCACACGCGATAGAGGTCGTCGAGCGAGCGCGTGGCCTCGGCCGTTCCGTGGCTGCCGATCAGATAGCCCAGCTTGCGCGCCTTGGACGGATCGCGCAGGTTCGCGCGCGACTGCGGGTTGCTGATCAGCCCGATGCCAGGCATCGCCGTCGGTTATACACGATACGCGCCCGGTGACGCGTAGGGTCAACTGACCCTGCCTACATCGTCCGACCCGGACACACCCGTTCCCACTGGTCGAGCCAAGTACCTAATTTTACTATTTACCTACATTGGCACCCTGCTGGCAATGCCGCCCGGCACCCAAGGAGGAGCCGATGCGACCCACCCTCAAGATGTCCGTGTTTGCGACCCTGACTGCGTTTGCGATAGCCACCGCAGGCTGTGATGGGGCCGCGACGGGCGGCATGAAGGACTCGGGTCCCGGCCCCACGCCCTCCGGCCCCACGACCGGGCCCAACCCCGACGGTCCGGGCACGCCGCCCGCGCCCGCGCCGACCGCCAACTACTCGGGCATGTACGACGTCACCGCGCCGCTCGACTTCACGCAGAACGGCGTGCTCCCCGGCGTGATCGGCCCCGCGCTGGGCGGCCTGGCCGAGCTGCACGACCACCCCGGCGACGCGATCCTCAAGATCGTCGAAGGCGCCAACATTCCGTACCTCTCGGACATCCTCAACAAGGTGCCGAGCTTTCTCACCCAGGCGCTGGCCGGGCTGCTCGACGACCTGATCATCCAGAACCTCTACAACGGCTATCCGGTGGTCGACCAGGTTGCCAACCTCATCCAGGGCCTCTTCGAGCTCTCGCAGAAGATCGTGATCCACGACGAGCTGACGGTCCACAAGCCGGTCAACGGCGTGGTGGCCATCGAGCAGCAGCTCTCCGGCGTCGGTTTCACCTTGCTGGGCCAGCAGACCGTGGTCGCGTTCACCAACGCCAAGAAGGTGTCGACCCCAGGCGCGATCACCCCGCACGCCAATGCGCCGGTCGCCGATGCCGACCTGACCGTGGGCGCGGGCAGCTTCATGCTGCCGATCGGCGATCTGCTCCTGCAGGCCGCCGGTCCGCTGCTGTTCGGCCAGTTCGGCGGCGCGACGGATCTCAAGGGCGCGCTCACCAACCTGGTCCCATGCGGCTCGTTCGGTCAGACCCTCTCCGACGGCCTCGGCGGGTTCATCAGCCCGAGCGAGGCGTCCATGCTCTGCACCGGCGCAATCGGCCTGCTCGCCGCCGCGGTCACCGCCGCGATCGAGGCGATCACCTTCGATGGCGTGATGGTCGACGGCGGCAAGGCCGAGCTGTACGATGTGTCGACGCTCAAGCCGAGCATGGACCACCAGTCGGATCGCGTGGCCGAAGGCACCTGGACCTGGACCTTCACGGTCGCGGGTGGCAAGGCCGCGGTTCCGTCGACCTTCGCGGGTGACCGGGTCGGCGACGCGAACTGATTCCCTCGTTGACGACCCATCCGTTGTGCTACGACAATCGTATCGGTCGTACGATGAGCCTCGCATTCGCCATCCCTCTGTTCGAAGCAGACCCCTTCATGACCGGCCTCGCGGTCGCGGCCGTGGTCGCGGGCGCCCTGGTCTATCTGGTCCGCGGGGCGCGGCGGTGAGCGACGCCAAGCTCAACGGCCGCCTGCAGGACGAGCCGCTTCCGCTGTTGCTCCACCAGCTTCACCATGGCAAGGCCACCGGCACCCTGCGGCTCGAGACGCGCGTCGGCAAGCACGAGGTGTTCGTGCGCGACGGCTTCCCGGTCTCGGTGAGCCTGCCCGGTTCGGCGGAGCTGCTCGGCAAGGTGCTGGTCGAGATGGGCATCATCGACGAGGAGACCCACAAGCGCACGCTCGCCGAGCCGCCGCCCAAGGGCATGAAGTACGGCGAGTGGCTGGTGGAGAAGAAGCTGGTCACCACCGACCACATGCGGCTGGCCTTGAAGGCGCAAGTGCGACGCAAGCTGCACCGGCTGTTCTTCCTCAACGAAGGCCAGTTCAGCTTTGGGCCGGGCGAGCACCAGCAGGGGCTCGAGGGGCACGACTCGCTGCGCATTCATCCGGCGCGCGCGATCTACCAGGGCGTGCGCAGCGCCTGGAACGCGGAGCGGCTCTCCGCGGCGCTGTTCCTGCTCGAGGGACGCGCGATCAAGTGCGTGATCGACGAGAACGCGGTGGCGCGCTACGGCGTCGGGCCCGAAGACTCCAAGGTCGCTGACCTGTTGCGCAAGGGCTACTGGACGGTGGCCGATCTGGTCACTGCCGCCGGGCAGCCGGTGCAACCGGTTCACGCGCTGGTGTACGCGTTCTACGTCACCGAAGCGCTCGACGTGAAGGGCGCCGAAGAGGTGCCTCGCCTGCGTCGCCGCCCCGAGACGCCCTCGCAAGGCACCATTCCGGTGGCACGCAGCACCACGCCGGCGCCCGCGCCGTTGCCGACCCGCCCCCAACCGGTGGCTGCGCCGCGCATGTCGTCCGGAACCTATCCATCGCCCGCCGCCGGTCCACCGCCCGGCGTGATTCCGGCGCGCTCGGTGCCGACGCCGGTGCGCGGCTCGCCGGTCCTCGACTCGGGCGCGCACCTGTTGCCGAACATCACCAACGATCCGGCGGCGATGCGCAAGGCGATCGAGTCCAAGGCCAAGGTGGTCGAGGGCGAGACCCTGTTCTCGGTGCTGGGGCTGCCGGAAACCGCGACGCGCGATCAAGTGAAACAGGCCTACTTCGAGGCCGCCAAGCGCTACCACCCCGATCGGCTCACGTCGCTCGGGCTCGAGGCCATGCGTCCCGAGGTGGAGAAGATCTTCCGGCGGGTGTCCGAGGCGTACGGCACGCTGTACGACGACGCGCAGCGCGAAGAGTACAAGAAGACCATGTCCAAGCCGGCCAACGGCGAGTCGCCCGAGGCGCACGCCAAGGCGATGAAGATGCTGGAGGCCGAGATGGCCTTCCGTCGCGGCGAGATCCTCTTGCGCAAGAACGATCTGCCGGGCGCGATCCTCGAGCTGGAGCAGGCGGTGAGCGGCAATCCGCAAGAGGGCGAGCACCTGGCCTGGCTCACCTGGGCGCGCGTGTGTGCAGCGCAAGTCACCTATGCAGACGCCAAGGCGCGCTTTCTCGAAGCCACCAAGCTGTCGCCGAAATGCGCGCGCGCGTTCTACTTCCTCGGGCTGGCGCTGAAAGAGGAGAAGGATCTCGACCGCGCCTCGAACGCCTTCAAGAGGGCCATCGACATCGACAACCGCCTGCTGGAAGCCGAGCGCGAGCTGCGCCTGCTCGCGATGCGTCGCGAAAAGGAAAAAGGCAGCGGTTGGTTCAAGAAGAAGTAGGGCGGGCTAAGGGCGGGCTACTCGTCGTCGGTCGGTTCGGTCTCGGTGGTGGCGCCCTCGGCGGTGGACTGCGGGCCGACCTCGGCGTACCACTTCTCGATCACGCCGACGATCTGGCGCGCCTGCTTCTCCGACGAAATGTTGAAGCTCGACTGCTTGCGATAGACCCCGCCCGATTTCTTGAAGCGGACGATCGAGACCTTCGGCGGACCCCAGGCCTCGGTCTTCCGGTCGAGCTCCTGATACAGGAACATCACCGTCGCCCAAGCGCCCTTGGTGAGGATCTCCTTCTTGATCTCCTTGCGGACGAGCTTGCCTTCGTCTTCGTAATTGTACGAGACCTCTTCGATCGTCTCAGCCATGGGAGCCTCGGGTGACCAACGCCAGGATGGCGTCGCGGTCGGCGTCGGGGAGAGCTACGAATTGGATGCCCATTCCAGCGGCGGTGCCGTCATCGCCGCTGTCGCGCGCCACGCGCACGACCTTGCCGCGTGCCTGGATCTTGTGACCCGACGGCAGCGCGAACGCGAGCGCCAGCTCCTCGCCGATCTCGAACAGCAGATCGGAGCGGACGAACGCACCGCCGACGGAAACATCCTGTGTGTCGAAATGAAGTGTGCCGTTGACCTTGTTGGTGGCGTCGGAGACAGAGACCGCTACGTCGAGGGTGGAGCGCAAATGCTTTCGCAAGTTCTGGGTGCCGGCGGCGGAGCTGCCGTCCGGCGAGGTCATGGAGTGACCTGAAGCGGCGCCACGTCTCGAAGCTCGACGGAGAATTCGCCGCGTCCGACGCCCGGCGCCGCCAGTGTGCCGCGCTGAAGCCGGGTGGCGGTGACCGTGCCGCCGGTCAAGGCGTTGCCCGCCGGCAAGAGCTCGAACGATTCGCGCGCGACCGAGAATTCGCCGTCGTCGCGCACGCGGCAGCGCACCGCGCGGCTGCCGCCCTGACGCGACGACCACTTCACCTCGAGCAGCAACGCTTCGGTCGGCTCGGTCTCGGCCTCCTTGGCCCAGCGCACGTCGAAGTCGCTGCCGCGGCGCAGCGCCTCCAGCACCAGCGTCGGGAAGCTGCGCGGCGCAGTGACCGTCGCGGCGAACGGGCCGACCTCTTCGCCGCCTTCGCCCGAGACCTGATAGCTCTGGCCGAGGCCGAGCGCGATCGGGTGGGTGTCGTCGCCACCATAGACCACACCGGAGACGAACGGCAAGAGCTCGGGATAGTGCGCGGGCTGGAGCGCAGCGCGATCGGCCGGACCGCGCACATCGATGCGGCCCGCGTCGAGCAGCGCGACCTCGGCGGGCAAGCCGTGCGTGGTGCCGTCGGCGCCGAGCGCCTCGTCGAGGGCAGCGGTGCCGTCGAAGCTGCGGCAGCTGTCGAGCGGGATGCCGTCGTAGTCGGTGAACCCGAGCATGGTCGGGACACCCGCCGGATCGAACGATCGGTAACGAACGAAGTGAGCCTGCGCGTCGAAGCGAACTTCGGCGGCGGCGGTTCCGGCGGTGTGCGTGTAGGACAGATCCACCCGGACGAGACTACGAGTAGAATCGCCTGCATCGCGCACGGCGTCGCGTCCGGTGCAACCGGCAATCAGGCACAGCGCAAAAAGGGCAGGGGTCAGGCGTCGCATCGGTACGTCATCCATTATAATGGGTGGACCTACCGGATTTCAAGTTGCCCCCGCCCCGGCTGGTATTTCCCAAGCAAATTGAGGTAGATTGGTGGTCCGATGTTTAGACCTGTCGGCAAGCCCAGGGTAGCGGAAGAGATCGTCCAACAGCTTCGCGGGCTCATCCTGCGCGGCGAGTATGCCGTCGGTGACAAGCTACCTCCCGAGCGCAAGCTGGCCGAAGAGCTGGGCGTCAACCGCGCGTCGCTGCGCGAGGCGATCAAGTCGCTCGAGCACCTGGGCCTGGTCAAGACCCGCCAGGGCGACGGCACGCGTGTGCTCGATTTCATGCAGACCGCGGGCGTCGAGCTGATCTCGCACCTGATCCCACCTCACCGCGATGGCGGGACGCCGAACCTGGCGGTGCTCACCGACGTGCTCGACTTCCGGCGCTGGTTCGGGCGCGAGAGCGCGCGGTTGGCCGCCGAGCGCGGCGGCGAGGACGACTACAAGGCGCTCGAGGCGATCGTCGAGAAGGCGGGCGACTCGACCATCGACGTCGGAGATCTGCTCAAGCTCGACTTCGAGTTCTACGTCGGGCTGACCAACGCCGCCAAGAACGCGGTGATGAAGCTGCTCATCAACACCATGCGGCCGGCGGTGCTCAACTACGCGCCGTTCTTCGCGCAGTTCAATCCGCCGCCGGCCACCGTGCGCAAGCACCACCGCGATCTGCTCAAGGCGATCGCCTCGAAGGACGGCGAGGGCGCGTCCAAGATCGCCGATGGCTATCTCAAGAAGGGCATCGAGCAGCTGCAGGCCACCATGCGCGGCGTCACGCAAGCCTAGCTCGGGTCGGCGCCTTTCAGACCGCAGCACTTCTTCCACTTCTTGCCCGAGCCACACCCGCACAGATCGTTGCGACCGATCTTGCGCGGCGCGAGCGCGGCCAATTCTTCGGGCGGAGGATATTCGCCTTTGCGCTTTTTTCGGCCGAGCTCCTCGGCTTCGTGCACGCGGGCGACCAACTCGGCCAACCGCGCGTCCGAGAACCAGGCGCGCTCGTCGTCCTCGATGCGACGGGCGAGCGCATAGTAGCGCGCCGCGTGGTGCACGCGATCGTAGTGCGGCACCGCGCGAAAGCCGGGCGGCACGTCGACCAGCGCGTTGCCGCCGGCGAACCCGTAGGTGCCGACGTCGCGCGCGGTGCGCACCGTCCAGCCGATGTCGTACAGCGCCAGCGCGAGCGGTGCGACGCCGACCCACGCGCGCGCCTCGGAGCGGTTGAAGCGATCGAGCCATGCCTTCTCGTCGCCGGGCGGCACCTCGGCAGGCACGCCGTAGGGCAGGCCGAACGGCATGCCGTAGTTCGCGCGGGTCACGTCCCCGTCGAGCGCGTGGATGAGCTCGTGCACGGCGAACCCGACCAGCCGGCGGAAGATGCACTCCTCGTCGCGCACCGCGATCCCGCGATAGCTCGCGTCGTTCTTCGCCTGGGCGGCGCGGTACAAGCCGTCGGCGCCGGGCTCGTAGAGCGGCACGTAGCCCCAGCCGCGCAGCGCGTCGTCGAAGCGGTACATCGCGCGGATGCCCTGCGTGCGCTCTTTCAGCGTGAGCGTCTGGTGGCAGTCGCACGCGCACACGTGCGGATGGGACAAGGCCTCGACGATCCCGATTCCCACGCGCCCAGTTTAGCCTAATCGCGCGGGACCACGCGGATCGAGGTCGGCTCCGTCGGGCAAACGTGCTCGCACAGGCCGCAGCCGACGCACGTGGCAGCCTCGACGGTGACGCGGCCCAGGGTGTCGATCACGATCGCGCCGGGCACCGGGCACGCCTTGAAGCACACGTCGCACGCCTGGCCGTGATGGGCCACACAGCGCAGCTCGTCGAGGACCGCGGTGCCCATGGTGACGTCGTTGTTGACGTAGACGGGGAGCAGCGCGCCCGATGGGCACACGTGCGTGCACTGTAGCCCGGTGCACAACACGCACGGCCGCTTGCGCGCGTCGATGAACGGCGTCCCCTCGGCCTTGTCGCCGAAGCCTCCGGGCAGCGGATGGATCGCGTCGGCCGGGCAGGCCTCGACGCACTTGCCGCAGCGGATGCACGCGTCGACCAGCATCAGCTCGTGCATCATGCCGGGCGGGCGCAGCGGCGCGGCACGCAGCCTGGGCACGGGGGGCGCCGGTTTGCGCGCGAGCTCGGCCAACGGCTTGCGCCAGAAGGTCAACAGCTCCCGGCGGGAGACACCTTTGGGATCCTTGTTGTTGCTCATCGGGCCGCGGCCAGAGTAATGATGGCATCAATCAATGACTTCCGACAACCCGAGCACACCGAAACATCCGCCGCCCTGGCTGTTCATGCTCACCGGCATGCCGTACGGAATCGTCGGTGGATTCGTGGCCACGACGCTGCCCTATTTCACGCGCAAGGCGGGCATCTCCGTCGAGACCATCGGCTGGTATGGAACCGCGCTGATGCTCGCGCCGGTGTTGCAGTTCCTCTACGCGCCGATCATCGACATCGGGCCCAAGCGAAAACATTGGTTGGTGATCGTCTCGGTGGTCGGCGCGCTGTGCCTGTGGGCGGCGCTGATGATGCCGCTGCCCGACAAGGTCGGCGCGTACGTGAGCTTCGTGTTCGCCGGGCAGCTGATCAGCGGGCTGGTCGGGAGCTGCAACGGCGGGCTGCTCGCATCGACGCTGCCCAACGAGCTGCGCGGGCAGGCGGCAGGCTACCTCAACACCGGCAACCTCACCGGCGGCGCGCTTGGTGCGTGGCTTACGCTCTCGATGGCCGAGAAGTACGAGTTTCCACCCGTGGTCGTGGGCGGAGCGCTCGCGTTGTTGATGATCGCGCCGTCGCTGGTAGCGCTCACCTTCAAGGAAGCAGAACGCGTCAAGCACACCTTGAACGAGCTGTTCGGCCACATGATCCGCGACGTCTGGCGGGTGGCGAAGTCGCGACCCGGCTGGACCGGAATTCTGTTCTGCATCTCGCCGGTCGGCTCGGCGGCGCTGCTCAACTATTTCGCGGCGCTCGCGCCCGACTATCACGCCTCGCCGGGGATGGTCGCGTTCATCAATGGTCCGATCAACGGGCTGGTGAGCGCAGGCGGGGCGCTGGCCGGCGGCTTTTTGTGCGATCGCATCAACCGGCGCCTCATGTACCTGATCTCCGGCGGCCTCACCGCGGTGTGCGGGATCATCATGGCGTTCGCGCCGCTGACGCCCAATACCTATGCGGTGGGCGTGACCTTCTATCTGCTCATCAGCGGCTTGTGCTACGCGGCGTTCTCGGCCGTGGTGCTGGAGGCGATCGGCAAGGCCGGTCCGGCGGCGTCGACGCAGTACACGCTGTTCACGTCGGCGGGGAACTTCGCGATCATGTACGTCGGCTGGATCGACACGCGCTTTCACCACAACTACGGACCGCGCGGCCTGCTCGGCGTCGACGCCGGCGCGAACGTGCTGGGCATCCTCCTGCTCTCGGTGATGATCGCGTTGATCTATCGCAAGAAGGCCGTCGCGCCGCCCGCGAGCGCGGCCGCGTGAATCCGGAAGTCGCGGCGTTTCGCGCGACCTATCGCGCCGACGAGATCGGGCCGCGCTACTCGGGCATCGGCCATTTTCTGTTCACCAGCACGGTCTCGATCGCGATCCTCGCCGGCACGCTCTGGGGCGTGCGCTCACCCTCATGGCGCGAGCTTTTGGTAGTGCCACTGGCGTTCCTGATCGCGAACGCAGGCGAATACTTCGGTCATCGCGGCCCGATGCACCACCGTCGCGCCGGGCTCGGGCTGATCTTCAAGCGCCACACGCTGCAACACCATCACTTCTTCACGCACGAAGCGATGAGCTACGACCATTTTCGCGACGTGAAGATGGTGCTGTTCCCCTGGTACATGATCGCGTTCTTCTTCGGCGGGATGGCGCTGCCGCTCGGCGCCGGCGTGTACCTGCTGGCCGGCGAGAACGTGGCGCGGCTGTTCGTCGCCACGCTGGTCGGCTACTTCCTCACCTACGAGTGGCTGCACTTCTCCTATCACCTGAACCCGCAGTCGTTCATCGGGCGGCTCGGGATCGTGCGCGTGCTGCGGCGCCATCACACCGCGCACCACGACCTCGCGCTCATGACCAGACACAACTTCAACATCACCTTCCCCATTTGCGACGCACTCTTCCGGACGACCTGGAGACGCTGACTCGAGGTTGCAGATCTGCGGACCGCGGGTACCAACCTACCCCGCCCTACATCTGGACTTCGTTGAAGAAACGGACGATTTTCGGGTAGCATGGTCCATGCACTACCGGGCGCCCATGACGACTCGCCTGGCTTTGATCTTGACGATGGTGGGGGGGTGCTCGAGCGTGGCGCCTCGCGCGCCATCGGGTCCAGTGGCCCAGAGCGTCGAACAGGCGGCGGCGCGCAACGGCGTGTCGCGCGATCTGATGTTGTCGATCGCGGCCGTCGAAGGAGGCCTGCTCCTCGACCGCGTGCGCGTGCTGCAGATCGGCGACGACGTGCCGGTGGGCGGCGTGCTCGAGCTGCGTCATGGCAAGCTCAACACGCTTCAGCGCGGCGCCGAGCTGATGGGCACGGACGAGACCGCGCTGCGCATCGACACCGATCTGGGCACCGAGGCCGGCGCGCGCGTGTTGGCGGAGCTCGGCCGGCAGAGTGGCGCGCACGCCGGCGATCTGAATAGCTGGCAGGCGGCGCTCGAGGAGCTGTCCGGCATGAGCGGCGTGGGCGCGCGGGAAGAGTACGCGGCCGACGTGCTGGAAGTGCTGCGCGCGGGCGGATCCTTCCCGGCGCGCGGCGGTGAGCAGGTGATCATCGACGCGCATCCGGAGGTCGCGCTGCCGGCGCCGTCGGTGTTCCGCGAGGCGGCCAACGGCACGCCCGATTTCCCCGGCGCGCTCTGGTTCACCACCAGCTGCACCAACAAGTGCGACATCGGCCGTCCCGACGGCAACGCGGCGGTGAACTCGATCGTGATTCACGACACCGAGGGCGGCTGGGCGGGGAGCGTGGCCACGCTGCAGAACGACGCCGGCAAGTCGGTGCACTACATCGTCGACGCGGACGGCTCGCGCGTGGGGCAGTTCCGGCCGGAGACCGACACCACCTGGCACGCGGGAAACTACGACGTGAACAAGCACTCGGTCGGCATCGAGCACGTCGGCACCGCGGCCGACCCGAACGGGTACCAGACCGCGCTGTATCTAAAGAGCGCGGCACTGGTGAAGAGCATCCGCTCGCGCTGGAGCATCCCGCTCGATCGCCAGCACATCTTCGGGCACTACCAGGTGCCGAACGGCAACGCCATCGCCGAGTCGTCGCCGCCCTGCTCGCTGGCGCTCGACACCTGCGAGACCGACTCGAATTACGGCGGCGCGGACAACCACACCGACCCGGGCGTGCACTGGCAGTGGTGCCAGTACATGGAGATGCTGGGCGGCAGCTGCACCTGCAACGACGCGTACGATCACTTCAACTGCACCACCGACAAGACCGAGGCGGTGCGCTGCGTGAGCGGCAAGGTGGAGATCGACCATTGCACCGCGGGCTGCGTCGCGCAGCCGATCGGCGTCGACGACGTGTGCAACAAGACGCCCGATCCGATGACTCCAGATCCCAATCCGACGCCCGACCCGATGAATCCGAATCCGGGCGGCGGGAACAACGTGATCGTCGGCGGCGCCGCGGTCTACGCGCCCGGCGGCGGCGGTGGAAGCGGGATGACCAGCGAAGGCAACGGCGCGAGCTCGGGCTGCTCGATGGCGCTGGGCGGCCGCACGACGCCGATCTCGTGGCTGCTCATTCTGGGCGTGGCGCTGCTCGGCCTCGCAACCAGGCGGCGGCTTCTTCGGCCCTGAGGCCGGCCTTGCGCACGACCTCGCGCGCGGCGTCGCGCGGGCGTTCGGTGAGCACCGCGCGGGCGAGCAGCGAGCGCACGCGCTCGGGCGGCGCGGCCAGCGGATCGGGGCCGAGGATCTGCGCCAGCAGGAGGTCGCGGACGCGATCGCCGGGGCGCGCAGGGGGAGCGGCCACCAGCGACGGCAACAGGCGCGCGGCCAGGCGCAGCGCGGCGCGGAACGGCGCCCCGGCGCGGCGGCGCCCGGCCTCGTCGAGCGCGCGCTCGAAGCCGCCCGAGCGCGCGAGCAGCAGCGCAACGTCGAACGGCCACATCGGTTGATCGCCGAACGCGTGCGTGGCGGCGTGCACCGCGACCGCGAGCAGGTGATCGTCCCACGCGGGCACGCGCCGAGGCCGGCCGAACAAGATCGTCGAGGTGGCGCGCTCGAACAGCGGCTCGACCGTCGCGTCGGCGCCGAGCTCGTGGTACAGGCGGTAGTGCACCTCGACCACCAGATCGGCGTCGTGCTCGTCGGTGAACGAGACGTCGTGCGCGTGGTGCGGGGAAAAGCGCGGCTGATCGGCGAAGGTGCGCCGGAAGCCTAGCGCGCGCATCAGCGTCCCGGCGCGATCGACGTCGGCCGGCCGCACCAGCAGATCGAGATCGACCATCGGGCGCAGCGCGGGATCTCCGTAGAGCGCCTCGGCGAACAGCACGCCTTTGTACGGCAGGATCGGCAGGCCCGCGGCCTCGGCCCCGTCGAGGATCTCCTGCGCGCGGCCGAGGATGCGCAGGTTGCGCGCCAGCGAGCCGAGGTACGCGCGCTTGCCGATCGTGCGCGCCTCGGGGGAGAGCGCGTCGAGCCGGTCGTGGGCGGCGAGCTTGCCGTACAAGAGCGGCGCAAGCTCGCGGCGCTCACGCAGGTGCGCGGGGAGTCCGAGCAACAGATCGGGGGTGAGCGGCGACGTCAGGACTTTTTGGCGCGGTCGTCCAGGACCTTCTTGATCTTCTTTTCCAGATCTTCGAAGTCGAAGGGCTTGTCGACGTAGGCATCGGCGCCGTAGAGCGGCGAGGTCATCTCGTTCACGCGCTCGCCGATGGCGGTCAGCATGACGATGCCCACGTCGCGCAGCGTCTCGTCGGAGCGCAGCTCCTTGGCCACTTCCCAGCCGTTCTTGCCGGGCATCATCACGTCGAGCAGCACGACGTCGGGCTTGTGCTGGCGCGCCTTGGAGAGGCACTGCAGACCGTCGGCGGCCTCCAAGACCTGGTAGCCGCGCTTGGACAAGCGAATGCCGAGCATGGTGAGGATCTGCGGATCGTCGTCAGCGACGAGAATGGTAGGCTTTTTCTGCGCCATGACCTCCCACGCTAGCCCGCGGGGGCGGGGGGCGTCAAGGCTCGACCAGATATAGGTCCCAGCGGATCCGGCGCGCCGACTGCGCCGAGAGCGCCAGGCCGCCGGCGGTGACGTCGCCGCTCGCGCTCACCCGCACGCGGATCACCCGGTCGGGCAGGAGGGCGGGCAGCGAGTCCATGAGCCAGCAGGCGGCGCAGGTGCCGAGCTCGGCTTCGCTGACAGCCTGCGGCGAAGACGGCGGCTGGAACGCGCCGGACCAGGTGGCGGCGAGCTTGCCCCCGTCGGAGAGCGCGAACGCGGCGTGGCCCGCCGAGGGCGTGAGCAAGCCGACCACGTCGTAGACGGTCGCCACGTCGGCCGGTCCGATGATGATCGGATCGTTCTCCTCGGCAAGCGTGTCGATGGTCGGATCGAGCAGCGGCACCAGCTGGCCTTCGCGCAAGAACAGCGGCAGGCGATCGAGCGGGGCGTCGATCTCGAGCTGCGCGGGGCCGGTGCGCAAGACCGGCGGCGCCTGGAAGTCGAGGTAGTGGCCGGCCGGAAAGTGAACCGTGCGGGTTCGCGCGCCGCGCTGCACCACCGGCGCGACCAGCAGCGCCGGACCGAGGTAATAGGTGTCGTCGACGGAGGCGAACTCGGGCTCGGGATGCTCGAAGAACATCGCGCGCATGGTCGGCGCGCCGGTGGCGTGGGCATCGTCGGCGAGCGAGCGCAGATAGGGGAACAAGCGCGTGTGCAGGCGCGCGTAGGTCTTCCACGCCGCCTGGGCGTCCGTCGAGGACCAGATGGTCGCCTTCATGCCGGTGTCGGGCGCCGCCGCGCACGAGTCCTCGTCGTGCATGTCCGAGCCGAGCGCGCCGAACTCGATCCAGCGGGTGAGCAGCTCGCCGTCGGCCGACGCGTAGCCGCCGCCCGAGCACTTGTAGCCGCCGATGTCCGAGCCCCAGTGCGGCACGCCCGACAGGCCCATGTTGACCCCGGCGCGCACCATCGCCGGCAAGCCGTTGGCGTCGTCGAAGCTGGCGTCGGGATCGCCCGACCACACCACCGGCACGTACTGCGAGGAGCCGGTGTAGCCGGAGCGCGCGAAGAAGTACCAGTCGCCCTTGTGCGGGCCGGCCTCGAGCGCGTCGTGGCCCGCCTTGTCGTAGAGCACCGGGAACAGGTTGTGAAACTGCTCGCCGGTCATGCCGTTCGAGGCGACCACGTCGGGCTGCACGTATTCGCCGAAGTCGTACATCCAGCCGGAGTAGCCGAGATCGAAGGCGTGCTGGAATTGCGAGGTGAAGCTTCCGACCGCGTCCGCGTTGGTCACGTCGTAGGTGTACAGGTTGAGAAAGCTGCCGCTGATCAGCCACACCACCGAGGGCGAGCCGTCGGCAGTGCGCAGGAACCAATTGTTGGCGAGGCCCTGCGCGGCGAGCGCATCGAGCGCGCTCGGATCTTTCGAGACGTACGGGTTGTAGTAGCCGATGGCGCGCACGCCGAGCGCCTGGTTGGCCTGGGTCCACGCGGCGATGTCGGCCTCGTTGCCGATCTCGGAGCCGGCGGGCAGAAAGTGCAGCGCGTCGTCGGCGGAGGTGAGCGCCAGGCCGGCCGTGCGCATGGCCTGCGTCTCGAGCACGCCACCGACCATCGCGTTGCGGTTGATGCGCCGGCGCGGGCCGAACGACCAGTCGGGCGGGATCATCGGCCGGCCGGTGGTGGCGGTGAACAGATCGACGATCTGCTGTGGCCACGGCCGCGTGTCGGCGGGGATCGGCACGTAGACCTCGTACGCCAGCGTCGGGCCGATGTCCCACACGCGCCACGCATCGGCGCGCTCGCTGGCCAGGTTGAACTCGTTGCGCCAGGTCGAGTCGAGCCAGAAGCCGTAGCCCTTCGACGAGAGGAAGAACGGCACCGGGTAATAGGTCATGGTCTCGCCGCTCGGCCACGGGTTGGTCGGTCCCTTGGGCACGTTCTCGGCGCGGCCCAAGCCGCCCTCTTCGGCCCACGAGTAGAGCGTGAGCCCGCGTTGATCGACCTGGTTGTAGCGCTCGCCGAAGCCGAGGAACGCTTCGTCGGGCGGGGTCGAGAAGCCGACCGACCACGCGCGCGGCGCCTGCTTGCCATCGTAGCGGGTCTCGACGCGCAGCGTGGACGCGCGCAGCGAGTACACCTGGTGGATGCACGCCGGATCGCCGGCTTGCGCGAGCGTGATCTCGAGCGAGGTCGCGTTCGGCTGCGACGCCGCGACCACGGTCCAGTCGTCGCGCCACGGCTCCAGGTTGGTGTCGAAGGTGAAGTAGCCGGGCGAGACGTTGTTGCCCCAGAACAGCTGGCCGTTGGTCCAGCCGACCGTGCCGTAACCGTCCTTCTTGCCCGCGCCGGCGGAGCTGAGCACGACCGCGCCGGTGGCGTCCTTGACCAAGTAGCGATACGGGCTGCGCGTGACCTCGACCGTGATGCCGGCGCCGGCCAGCGTGTAGCCGGCCTCGGGGTTGCCGGACGCGCACGGCAAGGGATCGCTACAGCCGGCTCCGGGCAGCAAGATCAGCAACAAGAGACACGCGGGACGGTTCATCGGCTGGATCAAACCTCCGATTGTTTACACTGTCAACATGCGACCGGGAACAAATCGCCGACGGGCGCGTTGATCGTTTGACTCCCCCCAAAGGCGAGGTAGATTCCACGCATGGCAAAGCGCAGCACGGTCGCGGTCATCAAGGTGCGGCCCGAAACCATTCTCGAAGACGTGCAGCGCGTCTGCGAGCTCGGCGGCATGAAACAGGCGCTCGCCCCCGGTCATACGACCATTCTAAAGGACAATATCTCCTGGCACTACCCGTTCCCGGCGGCCAACACCACGCCGTGGCAGCTCGAGGGCACCATCCTGGCGCTGCGCAAGCTGGGGTTCCCCGACATCTCGTGCGTGCAGAACAAGACGGTCGTCACCGACGCGTTCAAGGGCGAAGACCTGAACCACTACGTGCCGATCTTCAAGGCGTACGACATCCCGGTCCTGTTCAACTTCAAGGAAGAGGACATCAAGTGGGTGACCTACCAGCCCAAGGCGCGCATGCGCGTGCTCGACAAGATCTTTCCCGAGGGCATCCAGGTCCCGGATTATTTCTTCGACAAGAACATCGTCCATCTGCCGACCATGAAGTGCCACATCTACACCACCACCACCGGCGCCATGAAGAACGCGTTCGGCGGGTTGCTCAACCTGCATCGTCACTACACGCACTCGTGGATCCACGAGACGCTGGTCGATCTGCTGGCGATCCAGAAGGAGATCCACTCCGGGCTGTTCGCGATCATGGACGGGACGACCGCCGGCAACGGGCCGGGGCCGCGCACCATGTATCCGGTGATCAAGGACTACATGCTGGCGTCCGAGGACCAGGTGGCCATCGACGCGGTGGCGGCGAAGATGATGGGCTTCGATCCGATGACGCTCGATTACATCCGCTTCGCCGACGACGATGGGCTCGGCAACGGACGGATGGAGAACATCGAGATCGTCGGTGAGGACATCTCGCGCGAGAACTGGAAGTTCAAGGTGGGCAAGAACCTGGTGCGGCTGGGCGGCGGCGATCTGATCTGGTTCGGGCCGCTCAAGCGCTTCCAGAAGCTGTTCTTTCACACGCCGCTGGTGAACGTGTTCATCGCCGCGTCCGAGGTCTATCACGACTACTTTCGCTGGCCGTTCAACGACAAGAAGATCTTCGAGCAGTGGCGGCGCTCGACCCATTGGGGCAAGCTGTTCGAGCAGTACTCGCGCGGCCCGATGATCGCGGCGGCGCACCTGGCGGGATCGACCAAAGCGCAGCGCCCGCGGGCTTGAGCGCGGCGCGGCGGGGATCGCTCGGACGCGCGCTCACGCTGTCGGCGGCGGGTGGCGCGGCGGTGTACGTGGCGATCGCCTGCTACGTCGGGGCGCGCGACGTGGGCGCCGAGCTGGCGGCGTTCTCGTGGCGCGCGGCGGCGGCGGCGCTCGGGCTGGCGTCGCTCAACTACGCCCTGCGCTTCGCCAAGTGGGAGCTGTACTTGCGGCGCCTCGAGATACGCATTCCGCTCGGCGATTCGCTGAAGATCTTTCTCGCCGGATTTTCGCTGACGGTCACGCCCGGCAAGGTCGGCGAGGTGCTCAAGTCGTTCCTGTTGCGCGAGACGCACGGCATTCCGATGGCGCGCACCGCGCCGATCGTGGTCGCCGAGCGGGTCACCGATCTGATCGCGCTGACGGCGCTCGCGCTGGGCGGCGTCGGCGTGCTGGGCGGCGGGATGCGGCTGCTCTACGCGGCGGTCGGATTGGTGGCGCTATTCCTGGTGTTCGCTTCTTCGCGTACGCTGGCGCACTGGGTGATCGATCTGGCGGCGCGGCTGCCGGCCGTCGGGCGCGCGGCACCCAAGTTGCGCGAGTTTTACAGCGCGATGGCCGAGCTGGTCCGGCCGCTGCCGCTCACGCTGGCGACCGCGCTGTCGCTCGCGGCGTGGTCCGCCGAGTGCGTCGCGTTCTGGGTGGTGCTGCGCGGCTTTCCGGGAGCGGAGGCGTCGCTGCGGCTGTGCACGTTCATCTACGCGGCGATGACCATCGCGGGCGCGTTGTCGTTCTTGCCGGGCGGTCTCCTGGTGCAGGAGGGCGGCATGGTGGGCCTGCTGGTGAGCCTGGCGCACGGCGTGGCGCGACCGCGCGCGACCGCCGCCACGTTCGTGACGCGCTTGTGCACGTTGTGGTTCGCGGTGGCGATCGGCGTGGTCGCGGTGCTGCTGGTGCGCAAGAAGTCGGCCGTCGATCTGGCGACCATCGGAGCCGAGAAGTGACGTTGGCGATCGCCGCGCGCGGGCTCGCCAAGCGCTTCGGCGCGGCCGTGGCGGTCGAAGATCTTTCGCTCGAGGTGCCGCGCGGCTCGGCGCTGGCGCTGCTCGGGCCCAACGGCGCCGGCAAGACCACCACGGTGCGCCTGCTCACCGCGCTGCTCGAGCCGTCGGGCGGGCAGGCCGAGGTGTGCGGCCACGTGCTCGGCCGTGAGGACGACGCGATCCGCAAGAAGGTCGGCCTGCTCACCGAGGTGCCGGGGCTGTACCCGCGGCTCTCGGCGATGGAGAACCTGTTGTTCTTCGCCGAGCTGTACGATCTGCGCGAGCGGGTGGCGCGCGCGCGGATCGAGCCGTGGCTCAAGCGCTTCGATCTGTGGGATCGGCGAGATCAGCCGGTGGGTGGGTTCTCCACGGGGATGCGGCAGAAGCTGGCGCTGGCGCGCGCGCTGGTGCACGAGCCGGAGCTGCTCTTCCTGGACGAGCCGACCTCGGGGCTGGATCCGGAATCGACGCGCACCGTGCGCGACCTGATCCGCGAGTGCGTGGCGCAGAATCGCACCGTGGTGCTGTGCACGCATCACCTCGACGAGGCGGAGCGGCTGTGCGATCGCGTGGCGTTCCTGCGCGGGCGCGTGCTGGCGGTCGAGAACGTGAAGCACTCCGAAGGACGCACCGCGATCACGCTGACCGCCGACGCGGCGCCGTTCGTTCCGTTGGTGGCGCGCCTGGCGGGCGTCGACGTGCTGGCGAGCGGGCCGGTGCTCTCGTTTGCCAGCGACGAGGCGCACCATCCGGCGATCGTGCGCGCGCTGGTCGAGGCGGGCGCCGGCATCGTCTACGTGCGGCCCGAGCGCGGCACGCTCGAGGCGCGCTACTTCGAGCTGCTCGCCCCCGGGAGCGCTTCGTGAGGCGCACCTGGATCGTGCTCAAGCGCGAATGGCGCGAGCTGCGCGAGAACCGCTTTCTGTTGGTCTCGACCGCCGCGCTGCCGCTGTTCTTGTGCATGGGCGCGGTGTTCGCGGCGTTGACCACCGCGCGCGCCGAGATCACCGCGTCCGACGTACAGCCGCTGCTCGGCCAGGCGCCGGCGCATCTGCTGCCTCGCCAGGTGATGTTGTTCGTGCTCATGAAGCAGCTCCTCGGCGTGTTCCTGGCGGTGCCGGCGATCATCCCCGCGCTGATCTCCGCGTACAGCGTGGTCGGCGAGAAGCAGCTGCGCACGCTCGAGCCGGTGCTGGCCACGCCGATTCGCGTCGGTGAGCTGTTGACGGGCAAGTGCCTGGCCGCGTTCCTACCGGCGCTGTTGGCGACCTGGACCACCTTCGGCGTCACCTGCGCGCTCTTGCGCACCTACCTGCCGCCCGAGGGCCGCGCGGTGGCGCCGCCCAACGCGGAGTGGTTGATCGCCGTGCTGCTGGTCGCGCCGCTGCTCGCGTTCGGATCCAACACGCTGACCGTGCTGGTCTCGGCGCGCGTGCGCGATCCCCGCGCCGCACATCAGTTCTCGTCGCTGCTGGTGCTGCCGATCCTGGGCGCGGTGCTGGTGCAGCTGGCGCGCGGCATCCTGCTCGGCTGGCGCTTCTGGCTGGGCACCGCGGTGGTGATGTTGTGGGTCGATGCGATCTTGTTGCGCTTGGCGGCGCGCTGGTTCCACCGCGAAGGAATCTTGGCCAAGTTCGGCTGAGCGGATAGGCTGAGGACGTGAAGCTCGAACGGCTGGTGGCGGCGTTCTCCGACGAGGAACGACGCCGTCTGTTGGCCACCGACGGAGCGTATCCGCTGGATGCGCCGCCTGGGCTGGTGACCGCGCTCCTGACGTCACGCATCGCCGGCGCGCCGGATCGGTTCGTCGAAGCGCTGCGACATCACGCGAGCGATCTCTTGCGCGTGTGGCGCGTGATCGCGGAGGGCGCGTACCCGGGGCGATCGGAGGCGTTGCGCGCGGCGGCGCACGCGCTCGGCCAGCCGGTGCCGGACGCGGAGTACGCCCTACCCGAGCACGCGCTCGAGGCGCTGCTCGAACGCGCCCGGGCGGCGCGCGGCCGGCGCATCCCGGTGAAGGGCGCGCGGCGCCACAAAGGGCGCGTCGGCGACGGCGTCGAGCGGCTCATGACCGGCGCCAAGGTGCCCGGCATGGCCAGCGATCACCCGGCCGCCGAGATCAAGAGCGTGCCGGTGCGCGGCGATCAGGTGATCGAGCGGGTCAAGCTCGGCGTGGTCAGCGCGCGCTCCAATCCGGTCGACAAGTGCGCGCGGATCTTGTTCGTCTTCGTCGAGCAGCGCGGCGCCGATCACTTCGTGCGCGGGCATCACCTGCGCGAGTTCGAGCCGGAGAATTGGGAAGCGATGTGGCGCGACGGTCACCTGGTCGAGACCGCCGCCGGCTCGCCGCGCTTCCCCGCGCGCGGCCTGTACCTGACGCCGAAGTGGTTCCGCAGCCACGGCGTCTGGCCAACCAACGGCTGAGAGGGCGCATCCTACCGTCATGACCGGACTCGAGCGCATCCAGAAGCTGATCACCGGCGAGCTCCCGCCGCCGCCGATCGCTCAGTTGATCGGCTTTCGCGTGACGGCGGTCGAGCCAGGCCGGGCGACCGTGCTGTTCGAGGCCGAGCCGCGGCACGCCAACCCGATGGGCACCTTGCACGGCGGCATCCTGTGCGACGTAACCGACGCCGCGATGGGCATGGCGTACAGCGCGCTCTTGAAAGAGGGCGAGAGCTTCACGACGCTGGAGCTGAAGATCAACTTCTTCAAGCCGGTGTGGAACGACACCCTGCGGGCGGAGGCGAAGATGGTCAAGCCGGGCAAGACCATCGGCGTGGTCGAGTGCGACGTGTTCGACGCGAAGGGCTCGTTGGTGGCCCGCGCGTCGAGCACCTGCATGACCCTGCGCGGCGCCGAGGCCGCCGATCGCTAGCCGTTGATCTTCGGGCGATCGTCCGCTAGTTTGCCGGCATGAACTTCAACTTTTCGCACGAGTTCGACGTCGACGTCGCCAACTACTGGAAGATCTTCCTGTCGCCGGAGTTCAACAAGGACATGTTCGGCGAGCTGAAGATGAAGGAATACAAGGTCGTCAAGCAGGAGGACGACGGCAAGCGCTTCCACCGCATCCAGATGCTCGAACCGACCACGCCGATTCCGGGCTTCTTGCAGTCGATCATCAAGAGCACCGGCTACACCGAGATCGATCACCTCGACTGGGCAACCAACGTCATGGACATCAAGATCGAGACCGCGATGTTCAAGGATCGCTTCAACATGGCCGGCAAGTACTCGGTCACGCCGCTCGACGGCGGCAAGCGCTGCCGCCGCGAGTTCAAGGGCGAGGTGAAGGTGGGCGTGCCGCTGCTCGGCGGCAAGATCGAGAAGTACATGATGGAGCAGATGCGCGACTCGTACGAGATCGCCGCCAAGGTCACCCGCCGCTGGATCGAGGACTGGAAGAAGAAGAGCGCGACCTGATTGACAGAGATTGACAGCCCGCCGCCCGTTCTTAAAACGAACGGAACGCGGAGGCTCCAATGAACAAGCTCGTGGCCCTGGCTTTCTGTCTGGCGATGTCGGCGTGCGGCGGCGGCGCCAAGGAATCCTCCGGCGGCACTACCACCACCGCCTCGGGCACCACCAACGATCCCGCCACCCCGCAGAAGTAGCCGACGGAAAAGCAGTTCCGTCACCGTATTACGGAGTGTTATGGTGACGGAAATGCCCAAGGTGGACCTCGACTTCCAGCGCTACGTGGAGCGCCGCAAAGGGGCTCGCGAGGCGCAGGCGCGAGAGGGCGCGGCGTACGCCTACGGCGGTGACCTGCGCGTGCTGCGGACGCTCGATCGGCTGCGGCCGGTGCGCGTGTCGGTCGAGGCCTCGGTGCGCATGTGGAACTCGCAAGCGCGCGAGGAGATCCTGGGCGGCGCGACCAAGGTCTCGCCGGTCCAATCGCCCAGGCTGCACGCGATCGCGCTGCACTGCGCCGAGACCCTGCACATCGTCGCGCCTACATTATATGTAGCGCCCCAGCTGGCGATCGGCGCGGCGCACACCTTCGGCACCAATGAAGAAGCGTACGTGGTGCTCAGCCAGGCGCGCATCGACGGGCTCACCGAGCCGGAGCTGATCCACGTGATCGGCCACCAGCTCGGCCACGTGCAGAACAACCACGTGGTCTACGCCACCTCGCTCTATTACCTGACCCACTTCGCCAGCCGGTTCGTGAAGTGGGCGGTCACGCCCGCGGTGATGGCGCTCTCCGGCTGGGCCAAGCGCGGGGAGATCACCTGCGACCGCGCCGGCCTTCTGTGCACGCGCGCGCTCGACGCCTCCGAGGCGGCGCTCGCCAAGACCCATCCCGAGGATCCGTCGGTGCACAAGCGCATCGAGGCGCTGCGGCTGTTCGCCGAGAGCGCGTACTACAAGGGCCTGACCAAGCAGGAAGGCGGCACCAGCACCGCCGAGTGCGACGCCAAGGTCGCCGAGGTGATCAAGTGAGCGCCATTTCGGGCGAGCACCTCGAGATCAAGCGCTCGCTCATCGGCGCGCTGGAGGACACCTCGAAGCTGGCGGCCGATCTGGGCATGGAGACGCTCGCCAGGGAGCTCGACAAGTCGCGCATCCCCAAGCTCGACGAGGAGCGGTTCGCGCTGGTGGTGCTGGGCGAGTTCAACCACGGCAAGTCGACGTTCGTCAACGCGCTGTGCGGCGCGGCGATCCTGCCGGCCGGGATCACGCCGACTACCGCGACCATCAACCACCTGGTGTATTCCGACAAGCCGACCGCGACGGCCTATCTGAACGACGACAAGACCAAGAAGGTCGACCCGAAGGCGCTCGGCGATTGGGTGACCATCGAGGGCAAGGAGGTCTCGCACGTCAAGTACGTCGAGATCGGTTGGCCCGCCGAGATCTTGAAGGACAAGGTCACGCTGGTGGACACGCCCGGCGTCAACGACATCAACGAGCAGCGCGCCGAGATCACCTACAGCTACATCCCGCGCGCCGACGCGGTGCTGTTGCTGCTCGACGGGGCGCAGGTGCTCAAGCAGTCCGAGCGCGCGTTCCTCGAGCAGCGCATCCTCAAGCGCTCCAAGGACAAGCTGATCTTCGTGCTCGGCAAGATCGATCTGCTGTCGCCCGAGGAGCGCGAGCAGGCGCTCGCCTATTGCCGCGAGAACCTGGCCAAGATCGTCGACGAGCCGGTGATCTTCCCGCTCTCGGCCAAGCGCGCTCTGGACAAAGATCCGAAAGTGCAGGAGACGTCTGGGCTGGCGCCGCTTCGCCAGTACCTCGGAAAATATTTGGCCGATGAGCGCGGGCGCGTGCTCCTCGACAACGCGGTGGGCGACGGGCTGCGCACCTGCGGGTACCTGAAGCAGAACCTGGGCATCAAGAAGCGCTCGCTCGGGCTCGCGCTCGAGGAGCTCGAGGAGCGCATCGCGCGCGTGCGCACGCAGCTCGACGGGACGCGCGCGCACCTGAAGGCGCACCACGGAAAGATTCGCGCCTCGGCCTCGGCGATCAGCGCGGGCATGCGGCTCGATCTCGAGGAGTTCGTCGACGAGCTCAAGGCGCGGCTGCCCGAGGAGATCGACAAGGCCAACGCCGAGGACGTGAAGAAGTACCTGCAGTCGTTCGTGCAGGACACCTGGAAGGATTGGGCGGAGGCCGAGGGCGAGAAGATCGCCGCGCTGCTCGAGAAGCTTGCCGAGGAGATCATCCAGGTCACCAACGAGAACGTCGCCGAGGCGATGGCCATCTTGTCGCGCGAGCTCGGGCCGGCCGACACGCGCATCGATCTCGAGGTCGACTCGCTCAAGTACGACGTGGGTGTGTTCGCGCTCGGCGCGCTGGGCACCGGGATCTTCCTGTTCGTCAACACGCTGGTCGGCGGGCTGCTCACGCTCGCCGCGCCGATCCTGGCGGTGTTGGTCAAGGAGCGGGTCTCGGGCGCGGTCAAGGCGCAGGCCAAGAAGGGCGTGCCCGAGGTGATCGACAAGGCGGCGCTCACCGTCGGTCCCAAGTTCGATCAGATCATCGAGGACTTTCAGGGCCGGCTGGCCGACTTCGTGACCGCGGCGGGCGACACGCTGCACCGCGGGATCTCCGAGGTGCTCGATCGCGCGCTCGCCGAGCGGCGCGCGCAGGGCGTGGACGTCGAGGTGCGCGTCACGGAAGTGGACCAGCAGCTCAGTCGGCTGACCGGCATCGAAACGCGCCTGGAGGCGCTGCGCGAAAAACTGTGGGGATCTTCGACAGACTCGACCGGCTCGCCGACCAAATCGGCGACCTGATCACGCCCGACGACGTGCGCGCGCACGTCGAGCTGGGCGCGGCGTACCTCGATCGCGGGGACCTGGACGCGGCGATCCACGAGCTGTCGCTGGCCACCGATCTGCGTCCGGAGCACGCGCGCGCCAGCTACCTGCTCGGGCTCGCGTACGGCAAGCGCGGCGACGACGACGAGGCGATCGCGGCGCTCACCCGCGCGGCGATGGTGCGCGGCGGATTCGCCGAGGCCAAGGTCGCGCTCGGCGAATTGTACCGGCGGTGCGGCGACGTGGAGGCGGCGTCGGACGCGTATCGCAGCGCGCTCGATCTGGGCGTGGGCGATCCGACGCTTCGCGGCGAGGTCTATCGCGGGCTCGGCGCGGTGTATCTGCAATCGCAGCGCTTCGACAAGGCGGTGCGCGAGCTGCGCAAGGCGGCCGCGTCGCTGCCCGACGATCCGGAGGCGGTTGGGCTGCTGGGGCGCGCGTTGTATCGGCGCGGTGATCTCGACGCGGCGCGCGTGTGCCTGGAGCGCGGCGCCGAGGGGCCGAATCCCGATCCGAATGCGCTCGGCGCGCTCGGCGATCTGTACGAACGTGCCAAGCGCCCGGCCGAGGCGCGCGCGGTGTACGAGCGCGCGTTGCCGGCGGGCGGCGACGCCGAGATCTCCGCGCGGCTGGGCCTGGCACGCCTGGCGCTGGCGGAAGGCAACGCGCCCGCGGCGCACGAGCAGGTCCTGCGTGCGCTCGAGCGCGCGCCCGATCGCGCCGACATCCTGGTCGTGCTCGGCCGCGTGCTGGCGCAAGGCGGCTCGTTCGACGGCGCGTTGCAAGCGTTCGATCGCGCGCTGGTCGCCACCGCGGCCGGCTCGGGCTCGGCGCGCTTGTTGTTCGATCGCCGCCCGGTGCTCGAAGAGGCGCTGCACGTGGCGCTGCGTGCCGATCTGGCCGCGCGCGCCGCCACCTACGCCGCCGCGCTGCTCGCCGATCGCCCGGATCATCCCGACGCCTTGGCCGCCAGCGCGCTACAAGCTGCGGCGTCAGGCGATCTCGAGCGCGCCACCAGCCTCGCCGACCAGGCGCTCGGCGCCGCCGACACCCTCGAGACCCGCCTGGCCGTCGCCAAGATCGCGCTCGATCGCGGGCTGCCGTCGGTGGCGGCGGCTTCGCTGCGGCGTGCGGCGCAGCTCGCGCCCAACGATCCGCGCCCGCGCGCCCGGCTGGCCGACGTCTATCGCGCCGAGCGCGACGCCACGCCGCGCGAGCTGTACTCGCTGCTCAAGCTCACCCACCGTCACTTCTCGCGCACGCGCGAGCTGGCCGAGCTGAGCCCCGAAGCGGGACGGCTGGTCGAGACCATCGATCGCCCGCTGCTGGTCACGGTGATGGGCGAGTTCAACTCGGGCAAGTCGACCTTCGTCAACGCGCTGCTCGGCGAGGAGGTCGCGCCGATGGGCATCACGCCGACCACCGCGACCATCAACGTGCTCAAGTACGGCGTCGAGCGCAAAGGTCGCGTGGTCTATCTCGACGACACCGCGCGCGACGTGGCGTGGAAGGACGTGCCGGCGCTCTTGCGCGGGCTCAACGCCGAGGAGGCGCGCCGCATCCGCGTGGTCGAGGTGCTCTATCCCCTCGAGACCTTGCAGCGGGTCAACGTGGTCGACACGCCGGGGCTCAACTCGATCCATCCCGAGCACGAAGAGACCGCGCGCCGCTTCATCGCCGAGGCGGACGCGGTGGTGTGGCTGTTCACCGTCGACCAGGCGGCCAAGGCGACCGAAGGGACGGCCCTCGAGAAGATCAAGGGTGAAGGCAAGAAGATCCTCGGCGTGCTCAACAAGATCGATCGCTGCACGCCCGAAGAGCTGGCGCAGATCATCAAGCACGTGAAGAGCGCGCTCGGGGAGATCCTCGAGACGGTGGTGCCGTTCGCCGCCAAGCAGGCGCTCGACGGGCGCAAGGTCAAGGACCCCGCGCTGCTCACCAGCTCCAACTACGCCACGCTCGAGCGCACGCTCGAAGAGCGCTTCTTCTCGCGCGCGCGGGCGATCCAGCGCGACGCGGCGACCGTGCGCCTGCGCGCGCTGCTCGATCGCGCCCACCAGCTCGGCAGCGCGCTGCTCGCCACCAACCGCCTGGAAGGCCTGGGCACGGCGCTCACCGCGGTGCGCGAAGACGCGACCCGTTTCGAGAACGATTTTCTGCGCAGCGAACGGCACCGGCTCGCCGAAGCGGCCGAGGCGGTGTATGCCGCCTGCGCGCGCGAGGTGCTCGACTTCGTCCGCCCGCGCCGCTGGGCGTTCGGCTCCAACGAAGCGGCGCCGGCCGATCGCGACTTCCTGCTCGGCCTGCTCGACGAGCGGCTGGGCGTGCTGCTCGACGCGTCGCGCGCGCGCGTGCAGGGCGAGATCGAGCGCTCGCTGGCGATCGTGCGCGCGGTCGATCCGGACGCCGACTTCCGCCTCGCGCTGCGCCTGCTCGACGAGCAGGTCTACGGCCGCTTCCGCGCGTTCGCGCGCGGCTTTCTGCGCGGTGGGCGCGTCGACGACTTCTTCACGCGCGTGCTCCCCAAGCTCGAGCTGTCCGAGCGCGAGATCCGCCGCGCGCTCGAACGCGACGCGCCCTGGTCGGACGATCACGCCGAGGCCGAGCTGCGCGGCCCGCTGCGCGCCTGGGCCGAGCGGTTCTACGGCGCGCTCGGCGAGCACCTCGATCGCGCGCGCGCGGCGGCCGAGCTGCAGCGCTTCGATCTGGAAGAGCGGGTGTTGGCGCCGGTCGAGGTGTTACGCTCGGCGCTGGAAACGCCGGCCGCGCCATGATCATCCACGACGAATTGATCCTCGGCATCGACGAAGCCGGCCGCGGCCCGGTGCTCGGCCCGATGGTGATGGCCTGCGTGGCGCTGCGCCCGCGCAAGGCCGCGGCGTTGACCCGCGCCGGCGTCACCGACTCCAAACGCTTCGCCGGCCCGAACGCGCACGAAGCGCGCCTGGCGCTGGTGCCGCGCATCCTCGACGCCGCCGACCACGTCGCGGTCGCGGTGATCGACGTCGCCGAGATCGATCGACGCTGCCGCGACAACGGCCTCAATCGCCTCGAGCAGGAGCACGCCGCGCGCTTGATCCGGCGCGCGCCCACCTGCCGGCGCATCGTGTGCGACGGCGAGCGACTGTTCAAGCCGCTGGCCGCCACCTGGGCGCACCTCGAAGCGCTCAACAACGGCGAGTCGCAGCACGCCGCAGTCGCCGCCGCGTCGATCGTCGCCAAGGTGCGCCGCGACCAGCTGTGGGCCAAGATCCGCGCGCGCTACGCCCCCGAGTTCGGCACGCTCGTCGAGCACGGCGGCGGCTACACCAACGCGGCCACCCGCGCGTTCTTGCGCGCCTACATCGCGCGCTACCGCCACCTGCCGCCCGAGGCGCGGCGCAGCTGGCCGTGGGACTTCGCGCGCGATCTGTTGGGGGAGCGTTTCGATCCGTGGTGGGACGTGCCGGAGGAGCAGCCGCAGCTCGGCCTGTTCGCTAAAAGCCTGGCTTGCTCGCCTCGGCCGGCGCCGCCTGCACGGGCGCCTCGTACGCGTCCGCCGCGGCGCCCTTCTTCGCCTTCCCTCTAGCCGGCCGCGCCTCCTGCACCTGGCGCTGATCGGGAGTCTTCGGCTCAGCGGCCTTGGGCTGGGCGATCTGCTTGCTCGGCGCCGGCGCGCGCATCCGCTGCTGGAGCTGCAGCTCTTCGTCGTGGATCATGCGGTTGTCGACCGCCTTTTCGCGCTTGAGCGAATCGAGCTCGTCCGAGGCCTGCTGCAACCGCCCCGTCTGGCGCAGGCACTTGACGTACGGCAGTCGATCTTTCGGCGTCATCCGATAGGTCGGATAGCTCTTCTCCAGATCCTGGAACATCCGCACCGCCTCGTCGCAGCGACCGCTCGCCGCCAGATCGTCGGCCTTCTTGCGCAGGCCCTCTGCGTTGCGCGTCAACAAGCCCGCCGACGTCCCCTGCGCCTGACCCTGCGGCGCGCGCGGCAGCGCGATCACCGGCTTCTGCTCCTGCGGCTTGGCATCCCCCGCGATCGCGCCGCCCGAGCCGGACCGCGGACCGGCGAGCTTCCCGTCGACGACGACCTGCTGCTGCGATTTGTACTCCGCACGCGGTCTATCGACCGGCGCGTCATTCCCTTCGCGGTCGGCGCTGGCAGCGACCGATGCGGGCGCCGAGGCCTTGGGCGGCGGCGGCGGCGACGACTTCGAGGTCACGCTCCCGGCCATCGTGCTGGTCTGCGCGTTCCACTCGGGCTGGTTCGCACCCGGCGATCCGGTGGCCCCGCGCGTCTCGCCGCCCGCGGCGATCGTGCGCCCCACGCTGTTCTTGTTCGCCGGCGCGCCGACCACGTTTCCGTGATAACGGGTGTCCTTCTCGACGGTCAGATCGTCGAGGCCCGCGAGCGGATTGGCCGGATCATTCGAGAGCGCGCGCTTCTTCGCGCTCGGCACGGTGTTGGTGAACCCATTGTTGTCGCCGTACGAATCGCGCCGCACCGGCGCGGCCGAATGCACGGGCATCGCCTTGCCGGCGATCTCGAGGTTGAGGCTGTCCTTGCCGGTCTTGCTCAGCGTATCGAGCTGCGCCGCCAGCTTGGCCGACTCCTTGGCCACCGACGCGCGCTCGCTCTTGTCCATCGGCGCGGCGCCCTTGGCGGAGTCTTCTTTCCCGAAGAATGTCCCTGCCGGCGAAGCCGCTGGTGCCGCCGCCGGCGCTTCGAGCGCGGGCGTAGCCGTCGGAGCGACCGTCTCCTCGGCCACCGGCGCCGGCATCAACAAGCGTCCGCGCGACCACTGGATCCCCACCGCACCACCGACGAGGATCACCATCGCCGCCGCCGCATACGCCGGGTGCATCACCACCTTGCGCACGAACGCCAGCATCTTGCCGCGCGGCGCTTCCACCGAATGTGGCTTGCCCCTGGCCCGCTGCGCCGCCGCGTGTAGCAGCTGGGCGTGCAACGCGCCGGTCACCACCGCCGACGGCTCGACCATCGGCAACGCGGCCTTGACCGCGCCGCGCACCCGCTTGAGCGCCGCCAGATCCGCCTGGCACTTCGCGCAACCCTCGAGGTGCGTCTTGAACGCGTCCGCCTCCGCGCCGCTCAGCTCATCGTACGCAAAGTCGATCAGCTGGTCGCACGGACCGCTCGGATCGGAAGGCATATGTTGAGTAGCTTCGCTCATTGTACTGCCTGCGCCAGATCGCGATATTCCTCGAGCGCTTCGCGCAATTTCTCGAGGGCATAGCGCATCCTGCTCTTCACCGTGTTTTCCGGAACGCCCACAATCTCCGCAATCTCGTTGAACTGTAGATCGTTCACCTCGCGCAACAAGAAAATCTCCCGTTGCTCGTCGGGCAGCGCTTCGACCGCGCGGCGGATCCGCACCGCCAGCTCGCGGCTGATGGCCTGACGGTCCACCGCCGGCCCGCCTCCTGCCACCAGATCGATCAACGCCGCTCCATCCTCTTCACCATTAATAGGCGCGTCCAACGACGCCGCCTTGCGATGCTTTCCACGTCGCGACGCGTCCACGCACAGGTTGCGGGCGATGGTGTACAGCCAGGTCGTGAATTTGGCCTGCTTCTCATAGGCGTCGGCGCCCTTGATCAGCCGCAGGAAGGTCTCCTGCAACAGATCTTCGGCTTGCGCAGCGTCGCGGACGAACCGGAAAATAAAATTGTACACAGGCCTCCGGTGTCGGGTGACCAACACCTCGAAAGCCCTCACATCTCCGTCGCGATACCGCAGCATCAGCGACTCGTCGGAGTCATCCCTCGGAGGCCGCACCCCTACTCCCCTTGGCGGTCGCCAAGCCTCGGAACTCCGCGATCGTAGCTGAAGCCACGCCACTCTGTAAATGTCTCTGAGGATTCCAAACGCATCGGCGTGTACAAACGATCTACCGCTGGCAGCGCGGGCAGTAGAAAGTCGACCTGGCTCCTTGAACTACTCGTTTTATCAATGACTTACACGTTCGGCACGGCTCGCCTTCGCGCCCATACACCCACAGCGCGTCCTGGTTGGAGCCCGCTTCGCCGTCCGCGTCCACGTAATCCGAGAACGAAGTGCCGCGGTTGGCGATTCCCGTTTCGAGCACGCTGCGGATCGCGCGGTGCAAGTCGACCGCGCGGTTTCGGCTCAGCCGGTTGGTGCGGCGGCGCGGTGCGACCCCGGCCAGGAACATCGCCTCGCATGCATAGATGTTGCCCAACCCGGCGATGCATCCCTGATCGAGCAGGAACCCCTTGAGCTCGCGACGCGTGCCGGCGAGCGCCTCGTGTAGATAGTCGGCGCTGAACCCGTCCTCGAGCGGATCGACGCCCAGCACCGAAAGCTCCGGCGACGCCTCGAGCTGCGCCAGGTCGTACACCCGGAGCACGCCGAAGCGCCGCGGATCCACGTAGCGCAGGTCGAGCCCACCCTCGAGCGCGAACAGCGCGTGCGTGTGCGGCCGGCGCGGCTCGCTCGAGGCCGCGAACACCAGCCGCCCGCTCATCCCGAGGTGGGCCAGCACCACCTTTTCCGACGACAGCTCCAAGAGCAGGTACTTGCCGACCCGCCGCACGCTGGTGACGCGCGCGTTCTTGCACGCCGCGCGCAGCCGCGCGAGATCGACCGGGCGCCGCAGCGGGAGGCCGCTCGCCTCGACGCCGAGCACGCGCGTGCCCACCAGTCGCGGGCGCAACGTCCGCGCCACGTTCTCTACCTCGGGCAGCTCAGGCATGCCGCTTGGTATGGATCGCGTCCGCCAGGAGGGCGAACTCTTCGACCGAGAGCGTCTCGCCCCGCCTCTGCGGGTCGATCCCCACCTCGGCCAGCGCGGCGTCGAGCGGCGCGTCGTCGATCATCGCCCGCAGCGCGTTGCGCAGGGTCTTGCGGCGCTGGTTGAACGCGCCGTGCACCACCTGGCTGAACCACTCCACATCGCGCACCGGCACGCGCGTTCGCCCCTCGGCATACGGCGTGATGCGCAGCACCGCCGAGTCGACGCGCGGCGCGGGCACGAACGCGCCCGCCGGCACCTTCGCCATCAGCTTCGGCTCGCCATACATGCGCACCATCGCCGACAGCGCGCCGTACGCGGGTGTGGCCGGCTGCGCGACGATCCGATCGACCATCTCGCGCTGCAGCATCACCACGATGCGACGCAGGTTGGCGCGCGCATCGAGCAGCCGGAACAAGATCGGCGACGCGATCTGGTACGGCAGGTTCCCCACCACCACCGGTCGCCCCGGGACCGCGGCGTAGTCGTAGGTGAGCGCGTTGGCCTCGGCGATCTCCACGTTCTCGACGGCCCCCAGCTCCTCGCGCAGGATCGCCACCATGTCGCGATCGCGCTCGATGGCGATCACCTTGGTGGCCTTTTGCGCCAACCGCCAGGTGAGCGTGCCCAGGCCCGCGCCGATCTCCACCACCGGGGCGCCGTCCTCGAGCTGGCACGCCTCGACGATCTTCTGATACGCGCGCTCGTCGACGAGAAAGTTCTGTCCCCAGCTCTTCTTCGCGCGCAGTTGGTACTTCTTCAGCAGCGCGCGCGCGTCGGGGGCGTCCACGTTAGAGCGGCAGCGTGGCGGTGGCGTTGAGCGCCAGATCCGCGCGCTCGCCGCGGGCCAACCGATGGTGCCCCGCGCACGCGATCATCGCCGCGTTGTCGGTGCAGCGCTTCGGCGGCGGCACGAAGAGCTCGAAGCCACGCGCGTTCGCCTCGCGCTCGAGCCGCTCGCGCAGCCCACGGTTGCAGGCGACGCCCCCGGCGACAACCAGCTGCTGCAGCCCCTCGGCCTCGAGCGCCAACATCGTCTTCGAAACCAGCTGCTCGACCACCGACGCTTGAAAGCTCGCGCACAGATCCGCCAGCGCCTGCCCCACAGGCAGGCCGTTCCGTTGCAGGTGTGTCGCCACCGCGGTCTTCATGCCGCTGAAGCTGAAGTCGAGGCCCTTGCCGCGCATCGGCCGTGGCAGCTTGACCGCGTTCGGATCGCCGGTCTGCGCCAGCTGGTCGACCACCGGCCCCGCCGGATAGCCGAGCCCGAGCATCTTGCCGACCTTGTCGAACGCCTCGCCTGCCGCGTCGTCGCGCGTCGAGCCGAGCAGCTCGTAGCGGCCGAAGTCGCGCGCGATCACGATCTCGGAGTGCCCGCCCGACACCAGCAGCGCCAGGTGCGGGAACGCCGGTACCCGCGGCGTGTCGAGGAACACCGCGCACAGATGACCCTCGAGGTGGTTCACGCCGACCAGCGGCAGCCCGCGCGCGTAGGCGATCGCCTTGGCCGCCTGTACGCCGACCAACAGCGCGCCGACCAGCCCCGGTCCGCGCGTGACCGCGATCCCGCCGAGCTCGTCGAGCGTGATCCCCGCCTCCGCGATCGCAGCCTCGAGGACCGGCACCACGTTCACCACGTGCGCGCGCGACGCGATCTCGGGCACCACGCCGCCGTACGCCTGGTGCACCGCCACCTGCGACCACACGGTGTCCGAACGAACGATGCGCCCGTCCTCGACCACCGCCGCGGCCGTCTCGTCGCAAGACGACTCGATGCCAAGAACCAGCATTACTTGAGCGAAGAAAGGATCGAGCGAATCTCGCCGGCGTACTCGCCCTTCGGCGCCAGCTTGAGGTAGGTCTGGTAGGCGGTCTTGGCTTCGGCCTTGTGCTCTTGGGTTTGCTGCACGGTGCCCACCACCAGATACGCGTCGGCGTTCGACGCGTTGGCGGCGATCGCCAGGTTCGCGGCGTCGAGCGCCTTCTTCAATGAGCCGCGATCGAGGTAGCAGTGCGCGAGGAGCGCGAGCGCGTCGTCACCGTCGGCCTTGAGCGCGACCGCCTGCTCGAGCGGCGGAATGGCCTTCTTGGTCTGGCCCTTCTTGTACAGCGCGCGCCCTTCGTCGACGAGCGCGCCGTACTCGCCCGCTTGCTTGACCGGATCGACCGCGACCGGCGCAACCGGCGGCGGCGTCACCTCAGCGACGGGCGGCGGCTCGGGCGGAGTCACCGGCTTCGGCGCCTCGACCGTCTTCGGCAACGGCTGCTCGTCGATCGGTTTCTTTTTGCTCACGCCGAACGCGACGATGATCGAAACCATCCCGGCCACCAGCACCGACACGATCGCGATCTTCGCGCCCCGTCCGGTCCTCGGCGACTGCTGCAGCTCATCCTCGTCGAGCGGCTGCGCCTCCGGTGCGCGCACCTCCAGCCCGATGCGCACCGCTTCGACGAACTCGCTGTCGGGCGGCAACGGCGACGGCAACGGGGTCGACGACGGATCGTCGAACTCGTCCACCGAGTCGGTCGCGGCCGGCCGCGTCGATGACAGATCCGACATCAGCGTATCGGAGATCACCACCGGCGACTCTTCCATCGACGCCGCCGACGGCTCGATCGCCGAATGATGATCGCTCACCCCCGACACCGGCTGCAACAGATCGTTCGGTGTTTGCGTACCGGCGTTGCGCGGCGTCTTGCGCAGCGTCACGCGCGCGAGCGCCGCCTGCTGCTGCGAGAGCTGCGGTGCGGGAAACTGCAACACCACGCCTTCGCCATCCGTCGGCACTTCGAACTCGGGAATCGCCTCCGGCGGCCGCACCGCGGCCATCTGCTGTGAAGAGCGCGGCGCTTCTTCCATCGCGTTCGCCAGCGAGCGGTCGAGCCGCTCCGCCTCGGCCGTCATCGGATCGACCGGCGCGTAGTTGTCCGGATCGGTGTCGTGGCGTGCCGTCAGGTCCGGCACCGTCGCAGACAGATCTTGCGCGCGCATCTCGATCGTCGGCCGCTCCGACGCGGGAACGATGCCCATGCCGGGCAGCGTGTCGCGCGTCGGCGGCAGCGTGTCGTGCACCGACGGCACCGACGGCACCGACTCGTGCGTACCGGTCCGGCTCTCTCGCAGGGTGTCGCGAAAGCGCAGCTCGGTCTGCGGCAGCACGTGTGCATCGCCGTTCTGCGGGTGGTGCGGCGGCGCGCCCTCCGCGCTCGACGCCTCGTCGAACGTCCCGCCCCAGCCGTCCGGCGCATCGCGCTTCTCGCCCGGCGGCTCGTTCTCGGGGTTGGCGGGAAGATCTTCTTGCACCAGGTTTTCTGCGGACTCCGGCTGCAGGTGCGGCTCGGCGAGCCAACCCTCGAGCTCGGGCGCCTCGTCGGCGTAGGTGTCGTCCGACGGCGCGCCGCCGGCGCTGGCGTCGTACACCAGGCCTTCGAAGTACAGCTTCGAGATCACGTTCAGCGCTTCGAGATCGGCGAACTCACAATCGTCGACCACCGCCATCAGCATGCGCCGCCCGTCGAACAGCCGCAGGATCCCGTTGATCTCGTCGGGAATCTCCGCCAGCCGCTCGGCCAGCTCGCGATAGTCGACCTCGAACACGGTCTCGAGCGGCGGCAGCTGCTCGCACAGCCGGCCCCACTCGTCGACGCGCCGCATGCCCTCCATCAACAGGCCTTGCGACGACAGCTCGATCACGTCCTTGCGCCGGACGTTCTTGAACTCGACCTCGAACTCGCCGTCGGCCCACACCAGCAAGCGATACACCGCATCTTCGCCGGTGAGCCGCGCGAGCTCCGCGTCGATCACCTTGCCGGCGCGGAAGTAGATCGACCCGCGCTTGCCATCGGGATGCTTGAAGTGGATGACGCCCGACTTGCGGCTGATCTCGATGGTCTGAATCAGATCGACCACCGCCATGTCCGCGAGCTGCCCGGCGAACTTGGTGCGTGACTCGCCGCGCTTGTTCTCCTCAATCGACTGCCGCTGCTTCTTCTGCAGCAGGATCTTGACGCGCGTGATGATCTCTTTGATGTAGATGGGCTTGGTGAGGTAGTCCTCCACGCCCAGCTCGAGCCCGCGGATCTTGTCCTCGATGTCGCTCTGCGCCGTCAAGAAGATGAACGGGATGGCCGTCCAGTCGACGTTCTGCTTGAGCCTCTCGACCAGCTCGAACCCGTCCATCTCCGGCATCTTCGTGTCCGAGATGATCAGATCGGGCGCAGCTGTCTCCACCTTGGACAGCGCATCTTGACCGTTCACAGCCGTGGTGACGTTGAACCCGGCCTTCTTGAGGCTGACCTCTAGAACGCGAAGGCTCTTGGTATCCCCGTCGACCAGCAGGAGGCTCTGCTTCGCCAAATTCCACCCGTCGGAAGGCTAGAAGTCTAGCCCCCCACCTTCCACCGGTCAAGGCTAGGGAACCTGGAAACTCAATACTTTCGCTGCACAGACGTTGCCGGTCTGCGGCTTGTACTTCCACGACCGGATGGTGTCCATGATCGACCCGTCCGCGCCCGAGATCGAGGCGACCGTCGACACATCGTAGACATGCCCATCCTTGTTCACGCAGATCTTGTAGGTGCCGACGAGTTTCTTGCCGTGCTCGCGATCGGTCACCGCGTCGGGCAGGTGGGCTGTCGGAGCCGTTACCTTCTGCGCGTCGAGCACGAAGCCGGCCACGGTCCGCGCGGGCGGCGGCGCGGGTGCGGCCGGCTTGATCGGCGGCGCAGCAGCAGGCGGCGGCGCTGGTTTGGGCGCCGGGGCGGCGACGGCGACTGGCGGGGCGGACGCGCTCCCTTCGATCGCCCTGGGCCTGGTGCCGGGCGCACTGTCTTTCTTCGGCTCGACTGTCGCGGCCACCGCCGGCGCAGGGGGAGCTGCGGCCGCAGCCGGCGCACCGCTGAGCATCCGAGCCGACAATCCGTTCTGCGAAATCATCTTGCCGCCGTCGAGCTGGAACGAGCGCGTCCACAACTGGCCGGTGGAGAGCGTGATCCGCTGGATCTCTTTGATGCCCGCCTGCGAGTTGAGCAGGATCACCGTGTGCTTGCCCGCCGAGACCGCCAGATCGATGAGCGGCGTGGAGCCGAACGGCACCCCGTCGACGAGCACCTCGCAGCGCGGATCGGAAGCGATCGTGAGGTGGGCATCTCCCGGCTTCGGCACCGGCTTGGGACGCGCCGGCCCGATCCCGGGCGCGATCGCAGCCACCGGCGGAGCCGCGCCCGGTGCCATCGGAACCGTGCCCGGCGCAATGGCACCTGGCGCGATCGGCGCTGGCGCCGCCACCGCAACGCCGGGCTGCACCGGAACCGCACCGGGTTGCGCGCCCGCGATCGTTCCCGCCGGCGCCGGCACCACCGGCATCGTCGACGGGGGCACGGTCGCCGGCGCGAGCGCCACGGGCAGCGCGGTTCCCGGCGGGGGTCGCGTGCGCCACCAGACGAACACGCCGCCCGCGACCACCAACAGCACCGCCGCGAGCGCTTGCAGCCCGCGCGTGATCATGTGCTGGCGCCGCGCCTTGACCAGCGGCACCTCGATCTGGCTCGAGCGCCGCGAGGTCTCGCCCAGATACGACGGGCTCGACGACGAGGTCGCCGCCTGCGATGAGAACACCAGGCCCGACCCCTCGGCGTGCTTCTGCGCCGCGAGCTCGTCGGCGAACACGCGCTCCATGTACTGCGACAGCGGAACCGTCCCGGTCACGAGCTGGTTGTCGCGCGAGAACGCGTCGAGATCGGAGTGCAGATCTCGTGCGGTCTGATAGCGCTCCTCGGGATTCTTCTGCAAGCAGCGCACGACGATCGAGTTCAGCGCCGCCGGATAGAACGGCAAGATGTCGCGCGGCGATGGGACCGGGCCTTCGATGATCTTCTTGAGCGTCTCGAAATCCGAGCGCTCGTGATAGAGCCGCTTACCGGTGGTGAGCTCGTACAGGATGATGCCGACGGCGAACAGGTCCGAGCGGCGATCGACGCCCTGCCCGCGACACTGCTCCGGCGACATGTAGCCGATCTTTCCCTTCAGCGTGCCGGCCAGCGTCTCCACCTCGCGCGTCGCCGCCTTGGCGATGCCGAAGTCGACGATCTTCACCGCGCCGTCGAAGCTGGCGACCACGTTCTGCGGCGTCACATCGCGGTGAACGATCTCGAGCGGGCGACCCTGGTAATCTCGCTTGTCGTGGGCGTAGTGCAGACCGGCGCAGACCCCCGACAAGATCGACATCACGTGCTCGAGCGGAGGCTTCGAGTAGCCGAGCTTGGCGCCTGCGCGGACGATCTCGATCAGGTTGTGGCCGCGCAAATACTCCATCGCGATGAAGTACTCGTTCTCGACGGAGCCGACGTCGTAGATCTGAACGATGTTCGGATGGTCGAGGGTGGCGGCGACGCGCGCTTCATCGAGGAACATGCGCACGAACTCCGGATCGTTGGTCCGGTTGCGCAGGATCTTCTTGATCACGAGGTACTTCTCGAAGCCCTGGATGGATTTGGTGCGCGCGAGGAAAATCTCCGCCATTCCCCCGGCGGCCAGCCTGGAGATCAGCTCGTACTTGCCGAAAGGAACCGGATTGATGGCCATCCTAGGAGCGGAGATCGTAGCCGACGTTCATGATCGTGGTCAAGTCCCGTGCCGTTGCGTGTAACGTCACTTAAAATACGGAATTTTCTAGGAGATTCTACCGATCGTTAGGTTCGGAAAGGTGCGAAGTGGCGGGACAGGAGCTCGCGCAACGGAGCGAGCTCGGGCAGCTTGGACATGGCGTGGGCGACGTAGCCGAGGCTACTGGGGATGTGCTGCATGAATCCCGGGATCTTCTTCACGCGCTCGATGAACACGAACCGGCCCGCGTCCTTCAGCTTGCGCTGCACGGTCTGCAGATGAAACAGCTCGGTGAAGCTGCGCTCGTCGAGCTCGGCGCGCCCCACGTGATAACGCACCAGCTCTTCGAGCAGCGACGGGGAAAGCGCGACGTAGCTATCGCGAAGCAGCCCGACCAGATCGTACGCGGCGGTCCCGAGCAGCGCGTCTTGAAAGTCGATCACCCGCAAGCGCGGACCCTGGGCGCCGTCCTGCACCATCAAGTTGCGACTCTGAAAGTCGCGATGCACGAAGCCGCGCGGCGCGGCCGCGAGCTTTTCGGCGATGGTGTGAAAGTGCCGATCGAGCTCGGTCTGCTCCGTGGCGCTCAGCGAGATCCCCTGCGCCTCGATGCCGAACTCGCGAAAGTGGTCGAGCTCCCACTTGAGCAGATCGTAATCGAACCCTCGCCCGAACGCGATACATGACGAATCCTGCTCTAAAGTCGAATACTTCTGCATCTTTACTAGCTCGTCGATGGCGAGCCGGTAGTAGCGGCGGCGGGTCTCCTCGTCCGGCCCCTGCACGCGCGACTCGAACGTGACGTCGCCCAGATCCTCGAGGTACACCAACCCGTTCGGCTGATCGTATCGATAGACCGCCGGCACCGGCACCCCGCCCTTCGCCAGATACCGCTGCACGTTCAAGAACGGGAGCTCCACGATCTTGGCGCTCTTGACCACCTCGTCCGAATGCTGCGGATCTCCGGTCTCCATCACCACGATCGACTCGGGTCTTCCGCCCGCCACGTCGACGCGATGGTAGCGCCGTAAAGAAGCGCCGCCCGGCATGCTGGTCACCCGCACCACGCCGTCGCCGCACACCTCGCGCACCACCGGCGCAATCAGCCTTGCGAGGGCGTCTCCCGTCAAGAAAGCCATGGGTTTGGACTATACTGGCGCGCGATGGAGCCAGCAATAAAGTCCCGCCTGGTCAACGGTGCGGCGCGCCTCGGCGTTTCGCTCGACGCGCCCACCGTGGCCAAGCTCGGCCGCTACCTCGAGCTGCTACTCCTCTGGAACCGCAAGATCAACCTGACCGCGATCACCGATCCGGTGCAGGTCGTCGATCGCCACTTCCTCGACAGCCTGGTCGTCGCGCCGCTTCTCGGCGACGCCGCCGGCCTGGTAGACGTCGGCTCTGGCGCAGGCTTTCCAGGCGCGGTTCTCGCGATCCTACGCCCGACCCTCGCGGTGACGTGCGTCGAATCGGTCCGCAAGAAGGTCGCCTTTCTTCAGACCCTGAAGACCGAGCTCGCCCCCAACCTCGAGCCGGTCTGTGCGCGTCACGACGAGCTGATTCGCCAGGGCCGCACCTTCGACGTCGCGATCTCGCGCGCAACCTGGGACCCCGCCGCATGGGTGCGGGAAGGCGCCGACCTGGTTGGCCCCAGGGGTGCCCTGCTCGCGATGGGAACGGGGGACCAGGTCCAGGTCACTGCCACACCGGCTGGGTTTGTCGCCGGCGAAGGGCTGGCCTACGAGGTCGGCAGCGCAAGGCGTTGGCTCCAGCAGTTTCGCCGCGCCTGAGCTTTGTTCCACGTGGAACGTTCCACGTGGAACCTGGAACCACTACATTATATGTAGTGCGTCGTCTTGGAACCGCGTTTGACATTGGTCTGCAACTCGCTAACCTCGGCGCGCCGATGCTGGACCCCCTCGAAACCATCCTCGCTGAGCTCCGCGCGCTCGACGACGCAGGATTGCGACGCCACATGCGCGCCGTGGATGGGCCGCAAGCCGCAGAGATCGGCGTCGATGGTCGCCGCGCGATCAACTTCTCGTCGAACAACTATCTCGGCCTCGCGGATTCTCCGCTGCTGATCGACGCCGCCAGGCGCGCGATGGAGACCGGCGGCTTCGGGGCCGGTGCATCGAGGCTGATCGTCGGCAACCTCGAATTGCACCGCGCGCTCGAGCTCCGGATCGCTGCGTGGAAGGCGACCGAGGCCGCGTTACTCTTCAACTCCGGGTACCAGGCGAACGTCGGCCTGGTCTCGGCGCTGGCAGGGCCCGAGGATTCGGTGTTCTCCGACGAGCTCAACCACGCCAGCCTGATCGACGGCTGCCGGCTCGCGCGCGCGAACGTGATCGTGTACAAGCACACCGATCTTGCCGACCTCAGACAAAAGCTGCGCGCCGAGCCGGCCCGTCGCCGCCGGCTGATCCTCACCGACTCGGTGTTCAGCATGGACGGCGACCTCGCGCCCTTGGCAGAGCTCTCGGAGCTGGCGCGCGAGCACGCCGCGCTCCTGATCGTCGACGAAGCCCACGCGGTCGGCGTGCTAGGCCCATTCGGGGTCGGGCTGTGCGCGGGCCTCGCGGTCGACGTGCAGATGGGCACCCTCGGAAAGGCGCTCGGCGGGTTCGGCGCCTACGTCGCTGCGCGGCGCCCGATCGTCGACCTGTTGGCCAACCGGGCGCGCAGCTTCGTGTTCACCACCGCGCTACCGGTTCCGGTGGTGGCCGCGGCGCAGGCCGCGATCGATTGGCTGGCAACGCCGGAGGGCGAGACCCGACGCTCGCTCCTCGCCGCGAACGCCGCCCGCTTCCACCGCGGGCTCCTCGAGCTCGGCCTGCGCACCACCCCGACGCCCAGCCACGTCGTCCCGCTTCAGGTCACCGGCGGCGACCCGCGTCGCGCGATGCGGGTGAGCGAGGCGCTGCTCGACCAGGGCGTTTTCGCCCAGGGCATCCGGCCACCCACAGTGCCCACGGGGACTGCGCGCATCCGATTTGCGCTGATGGCGACGCACACCGCCGCGCAGATCGATCGCGCGCTCGACGCCCTGGCTGCGCAACGCGCCAGTCTCACGTGAAATCTCGATGAACCTGTCGGACAAGGACAAGGCCTACGTGTGGCATCCATTCACGCAGATGCGCGAATGGACCGAGCCGCTGATCATCGAGCGCGCCGAAGGCAACGAGCTGATCGACATCGATGGCCGCCGCTATCTCGACGGCGTCTCTTCGTTGTGGGTCTCGATACACGGCCATCGCAAGCGCGAGCTCGACGACGCAGTCCGCGCGCAGCTCGACAAGGTCGCGCACTCGACCCTGCTCGGCCTGTCGAACGTCCCGTCGATCGAGCTCGCCGAACGCCTGATCAAGATCGCGCCGCCTGGGCTCGGCAAGGTCTTCTACTCCGACTCCGGCTCGACCGCGGTCGAGGTCGCGCTCAAGATCGCGTTCCAGTACCAGCGCCAGCGCGGCCGCGCGGACAAGCGGAAGTTCCTCGCGCTCACCGACGCGTACCACGGCGACACCGTCGGTGCGGTGAGCGTGGGCGGCATCGATCTCTTCCACGAGATCTTCCATCCGCTGCTCTTCCACGTCTTGCGGGTCGCGCCCACCCTCGAAGCCCTCGAACACTCGCTGGCCGCCCATGGCCACGAGCTCGCCGCGCTGGTGATCGAACCCCTGGTGCAAGGCGCTGCGGGCATGTTGCTCCAGCCGCCCGGCTTTCTGCGCGCCGCGCGCGAGCTCTGCCGCGCGCACGACGTGCTGCTCATCTGTGACGAGGTCGCGACCGGCTTCGGCCGCACCGGCACGATGTTCGCGTGCGAGCAGGAAGGGATCTCTCCCGATCTGCTGTGCCTCGCCAAGGGCATCTCGGGCGGCTACCTGCCACTCGCCGCGACTCTGGTCACCGACCAGATCTTCGGTGCGTTCCTTGGCGCCCAGGCCGATAAACGTACGTTCTTTCATGGACATACGTACACAGGCAACCCGCTGGCCTGCGCTGCGGGGATCGCCTCGCTCGACTTGTTTGTGCGCGAGCGCGTGATCGAGCGGATGCAGCCGAAGATCGCCCGGCTGGCGGCGCGCCTGGGCGAGCACATCGCGCCGCTCGCGCACGTGCTCGAGGTGCGCCAGCGCGGGTTCATGATCGGCATCGAGCTGGTGCGGAATCGTGCGACGCGCGAACCGTACGACTATGACGAGGCGATCGGCGCGCGGGTGTGCCAGGCGGTGTGTCGTCGCGGGGTGATCCTGCGTCCGCTCGGACCCGTGGTCGTGCTCCTGCCGCCGCTCTCCATCACCGACGAAGAAATCGATCGATTGGTGGGCGCCGCGCGCGAGTCGATCGTCGAGGTGTGCGGGGCCACTGGGCCCCTGCCCGCAGGACAGGGTGGGTCGCAATGAAGGGGCTGTTCATCACCGGCACCGACACCGGCGTCGGCAAGACGGTGGTCTCGTGCAGCCTGGCCGCCGCCTTCGCACGGCGCGGTCATACCGTCGGCGTGATGAAGCCGTGCGAGACCGGAGACGGCGACGACGCCGCGCGCTTGATCGCAGCGACGGGCCGGCCGCTGCCACTTGGCGACGTCAGCCCCTATCGGTTCGCCCTTCCCGCCTCGCCCGAGGTCGCCGCGCTGGCGGCCGGCGCGACGATCGATCTCACGCGAATCCTGGAGTCGTTCGAGACGATCGCGCGCGGCTCGGACATGACCCTCGTCGAAGGCGCCGGCGGGCTGCTGGTCCCGCTCGGGGCTGGACGGAACATGGCCGACCTCGCGCGAAGGCTCGGGCTGCCCATCGTGATCGTGGCGCGCCCGTCGCTGGGCACGGTGAACCACACGCTCTTGACGATCGAGGCCGCGCGTCGCCGGGGGTTGCGCGTGCTGGGCGTGATCTTGTCGCGCACCCGCGAGCCCGCGGAACCCGACGAGCCCAGCAACCCGGTGGCCATCGCGCGCTACGGCGAGGTGCCAATCCTGGGCACGCTACCCCGTCTCCCCAGCGACGATCTCTCGCAACTTGCCGAAGCGGCCGAGCGGCACCTTGCGCTCGACCGCCTGCTATCCTTGCTATAGCCATCCGCGCAGGCCGTAGAGGACCAGCGCGCCGTATTCTCGCGCGACCTGGCGGAGCGAGGTGCGCTCGCTGGGAAACAGCAGCGGCTCGGCCTCGACGCCCACGCTGCGGAACGAGGCGATCGCTCGTCTCATGTGATACGGCTGGGTGGCGATCAGCGCGCGACGAAACCCGTGCGCGCGCATTAGCGTCGACGAGAACAGCGCGTTCTGCCGGGTGGTGAGCGCGGTGTGCTCGAGCAAGATCGCCTCGAACGGCACGCCCAGGGCGACCGCGCGGGTGCGCATGGCGGTCGCCTCGAGCGCGCCGGTGACGATCATCTTCGCGGCCAGCCCGCGGTGAAAGGCGGCCGCGCCGGCTTCGACACGCTCGGCCAGCGCCGGACCCAGCTGTCCACCGGGAGCGAGCGCTGCGCCGAGCACCACGATCACGTCGCACGGCGCACCCGACGACGCGACCCGCAGCGGGCGGAGGGCGAGCTCGAACAGGCGGCTCATTTTCCCAGGCAGAAGCGGGCGAAGATCGCGTCGAGCACCTCGGCATCGACGGTTTCTCCCGTAATTCTACCGAGATGGTGCAAGGCATCGCGAAGCTCGACGGCCGCCACCTCGGAGGGCTCGCCCGCCGAGAGGATCGCGGCCGCGCGCGCCAGCGCCTGCGCACCGGTGACCAGCGCTTCACGGTGGCGTGCGCTCACCTCGAGCGCGCCCTCGTGATCGGCTTCGATCCCCAGCAGCGACGGCAACGCCGCGCGCAGCTCGGCCAATCCCTCTCCGGTCAACGCGGAGGTCTCGACGACGCACGCGCCCTCGGGAAGCCCGGCCGGCGCCCCGCCGGCATCGCGCTTGTTCCACACCAAGAGACGCGGCGTACCTTGCAGCGACTGCCAGAGCGCCTGCTCACCTTCGCCAAATCCGATCGTCGCATCGACCACCAGCAGCACCGCGTCGGCCCGCCCGCGGCGGCGCCGGCCGAGGTCCACCCCGCGCTCTTCGACGCGCCCCGCTTCGCCGCCACCGTCGAGTCGCTCGCCCGCGGTATCTACCAGGCGCACCCACGCCCCGCCGAGCTCGACCTCCGCCTCGAGCACGTCGCGGGTGGTGCCGGGATCGACATCGACGAGCGCGCGCTCCTCGCCGCACAGCGCGTTGAACAGGCTCGATTTGCCAGCGTTCACGCGCCCCACCAGCGTCACCTCGGCGCGATCGCGCACGAACTTCCGGTAGGTCGCGGCGAGCGCCAGGAAACGGGTCTCCAGCGCGCACACCGCCCGCGCGCTCTCCGCCTCGGGCCGCGCGTCCGGTTGCTCGTCGGGGAAATCGAGCGCGCCTTCGAGCTCGGCGAGCGCGCGCACCAGCTCGGAGCGCAGGCCGCGCACCTCCTTCTCGAGCGCACCCGAGTGCACTGAACGCGCCGCCGCGAGCGCCCGATCGGTACGCGCCGCGATCAGCTCGGCGACCGCCTCCGCGCGGGTCAGATCGATCCGCCCCGCCTCGAACGCGCGTCGCGTGAACTCGCCAGGCTCGGCCAGGCGCGCGCCCGACGCCAGCACCAGCTCGAGCAGCCGCTGCATCATGCGCGCGCCGCCGTGCGCGTGCAGCTCGGCCACGTCCTCGCCGGTGTACGAGCGCGGCGCGCGCATCACGCACGCCAACACCTCGTCGATGATCTCGCCGCTCGCCGGATCGCGCACGCGCCCGAAGTGCAGCTTGTGCGTCGGCGGCCGGCTCTTCGGCCACGGCGTCACCAGCCCGGCGACGATCGGCTCCGCGCGCGGCCCCGACAACCGGACGATCCCGATCCCGCCGCCCAGCCCGGTCGCGATGGCGGCGATGGTCTCGCGCGCCGGCGTCCTACTTGGCTTCACTACGCGGGATCACCACCAGGTGACGGTAGATGCCCTCACCTTCGGACTGCGTGGTGATGCCTTCCATCTCCGCCAGCGCGACGTGGATGATGCGCCGATCGGCCGGGCTCATCGGCTCGGCCTCGACCGGGTGCCCGGTGCGCTTGGCCTTCTCGGCGAGCCGGTGCGCGAGCTCGATCAGCGACTCGGCGCGCCGCCCGCGATAGCCTTCCGCGTCGACGTTGATCGGCTTGCCGCCCGAGCGCCCGTCGGGGCCTTCGGGCAGCTTCGACGAGACGATCTTGTTCACCAGGTACTGTAGCGAGTCGAGCGTCTGGCCCTTCTTGCCGATCACCAGCGCAGTCTCGGGGCCCTTGATCTCGAGCGTGATGCGCTCGTCGTCTTCGTGCGCCACTACCTCCGCCTCGAACCCCATCTTGGTGAGGATGTTGCGGAGCACTTCACCAGCTTCTTCGGTCGCCATCGTGATTCCTCGTTACGCCTTGGCCGGCTTGCCAGCCGGCGCGGCTCGTCCCACCGGCCCGTCGCCGCGGTTCAAATACAACTGCTGCGCCATGGTGAGCATGGTGTTGGTGAGAATATAGACCGTCAATCCCGACGGCAAGAAGATGCTGAACGCCGTGAACATCACCGGCATCATGTACATCATGGCCTTCTGCTGCGCATCGGGCGGCGTCGGCGAGAACCGCTGCTGCGCGAACATCAGCGCGCCGGTCAGCACCGGCAGCACGTAGAACGGGTCGGGCGCGGTGAGATCGTGGATCCAGCCGACGAACGACGAGCGGTACAGCTCGACCGAGTTGCCGAGCATCGAGTACAGCGCGATGTAGATCGGCATCTGGATCAACATCGGCAGGCAGCCGCCGAGCGGGCTGATCCCGCGCTCCTTGTAGAGCGCCATCACCGCCACGTTGAACTTCTGCTTGTCCTCGCCGAACTTGGCCTTGAGCTTGTCGATCTCCGGCTTGCACTTGGCCATCTCGCGCATCGACTTCATGCTCTTGGTGGTCGGCCACCAGGTGATCGCCTTGAGCAGGATGGTGAGCACGATGATCGCGATGCCCCAGTTCGGCACCGCCATGTGCACGGCCTTGAGCACCGCCAGCATCGGCCGCGCGATCGCCTCGGTCCAGCCGTAGTTGACCGCGTCGCCCAGCTTGGCATCGACGCCACCGACGGTGACCGCGTCGAGCATGTGCAGGAACTTGGGGCCCAGATAGCCGGCGAACTCGTACTCGGCCTTGGCCTTCGGCTCGATCTTGCGCTCCGCCGACAGCCAGTTCGACAGGATGATTCCCTCGGAGGTGGCGTTCACCCAGCAACGCCGCTGCTCGTTCGGATCGACGGCGGGCGGCGCGGCGATCGCGCTGACGAAGTACTTCTCGTCGATGCCGATCCAGCGCACCAGTCCGGTCTCGTCGACGGGCTTCTTGAGCAGGCTCTGCAGATCGGAGTGCTTGAGCTTGCCGTTGAGGTTGCACTCCCCCTCGGTCTGGATGTAGCGCTGGCTGAACATGCCGCCCGGCTTGACGTTCGGATCCTGCCGGCCGGCCATCACCACCTGCAGGTGCTCGTGCAGCGGCTTGTCGCTCTTGTTCTCGATGGTGACCTTGAGGTTGAGCTGATAGGTCAGCGGGACCAGCACGAAGTGCTTCTCGATCTTGACCTGCTCGTTTTCCCACGCGTACGCGAGCTCGTCGCCGGTGGTCGGCAGCCGGCTCCAGGCCGCGTCGGGCGGCAGGACGAAATCCGACTGCGGGAAGGTGGTGGAGAAGGGGAGCTGCGCGCCCTGCGTGCGCACCAGATCGATCGGCTCGACCTCCTTCTTGCCGTCGGGGAGCGCGACGGTCTCCTTGAATTGCGGGTTGAGCAGGGTCCACGAGGTCGGCGCCGCGCCCCACGTGCTGAACTCGGCGCGATACAGGCCGGCGTGCTCGACGCGATCCTTGATCTCGGCGGGCCGCGCGACCGCGACGGGCTCGGGCTTCTTCGTCTCGGGCGGCGCTTCCAGGGCCGGTTCGCCCGGCTTGCGCGGCGCGGTCGGCACGGCCGCCGGCGCGATCGCTGGTGCGGCCGCCACGCCCGTCGTCGGCGGCGTCGTCGTCGGCACCGCGCTCTGCGCCGCCTGATCCTTGGGCGGCGTAGGCATGAAGAACTTGGTCCACACGAACAAGATCCCCATGCAGACGGCGACGGTGAGAAGAACGCGTTTGTCCATCTAGTATTTCTCCGGGCTGGAAATCACGGGGTCGTATCCGCCCGGATGGAAGGGGTGACAGCGACAAACCCTGCGCAATGCGCGCCAGGATCCGCGAAGCGGGCCAAATTGACGGAGGCTCTGTTGCGCGTACTCCGAGCAGCTCGGCTCGAAACGGCACGCGCGACCGAACAGCGCGGTGAGCAGCGGCGAGATCACGGCGCGATACGCCCCGACGAGGAGGAGCAGCACCGCCCCGAAGAAGCCATTCAGCGCGCGAAGTGCCTTGAGCACAGCTTTTCGATCTCCCGGACCACCTGGTCGTAGTGCGCCTCGACAGCGCCTCTCTTGGCCACGAACACCAGATCGATTCCTGGTGGAAACAACAATTTGTGACGGCGAAAAGCTTCCCGAACGAGCCTTTTTACGCGGTTCCGCTGGACGGCTCCCCCGATTTTCTTGGAGACGGTGATGCCCAGGCGGGTGACGGAGGCGGTCTTTTGCGGCAAGGCGAAGACGAGAAAGTGATCGGTGTGAAGCTTGCGGCCCTTGCCCTGGACCGCCACAAAACCCGCGCGCTTCCGCAATCGCTCGGCCCGCGGCAGCCCTTGTCTCGACGGCGAAGGCGGCAACGGCGGGCCCACGACGAGCCGCTATTTCTTGGCGACCGCCACGGTCAGCCGACGACGGCCCTTGCGGCGACGGCGCTGCAGCGTGATGCGTCCGCCCTTCGTGCGCATGCGCTTGCGAAACCCATGGGTGCGCTTGCGGCGCTTATTATGAGGCTGATACGTGCGCTTCACGGCTGGTCTCCTGTTGGCTCTTCGAAAGAGCGGGTTTCATAGCAATCGCGCCGGGTCGTGTCAAGGATGGCGAGTGGGGCCCTCGACGAGCAGGCATGTGCAAAAAAAGCATGGTGCGTTCGTGGATCGCGCCCGATCGCCGATCGGCGCGCGTCCCTTGCGATTCGATCGCGGAAGTCCGCGCCGGGCGCGGGCCAGCGCGACGCGTTACGGAACAGCGACATTTTCTCCACAGGATCCAAGCGGTTTTGCAACCGGCTCTCCGGACGCTCGGATCCGGGCCTGCGACGGATGATCGCAGTTATTGATTTTTGTGAGATCTTTCAGCTGCTTGCGCCTGTGGGTATTTTTCTCTCTTGCCAGTCAAACACCCGCTTGATAAACGATCGACTCGCTCGTCCGGGGTGGGCGGGGGCGGGGGCTGCGTTCGAATAGGGACCCAGGACGTATCGGTAGCTAATTTCATCAAGCTCAGGCGGTTTGGGTGGATCTATCCACACTGTGGATAGACCTGTGGATATTTGTTTGTCTGAAGAGCGAGGCAACATGCCGGATGGCGGGCTCTGGGAATCTGCACTCAGCACGCTCGAAGGGCGGATCAAACCGCACAACTTCGAGATGTGGCTACGCCCGATCCAGTGCAGGGGCATCGACGGCCAGCGGATCACGCTGACCGCCCCCAGCAAGTGGATCAAAGAGTGGTTTCAGGACAACTACCAATCGATCGTGCTCGACGCGATTCGCATGCAGACCAACCAGGACTTCGAGATCATCTTCGAGGTCCGTGAGCCGGACACGCATCCGGAAGCGCAGGTGCCGACCAACCCGGAGGGCGCGCTCTCGAGCGCCACGCCGGCGACGTCGTTGCCCGTGCCGGCGATCGTCCGCCCGGAGCAATCGCCGAGCGATCGGGCGTCCGAAGCGGCCCACGATCTGCTCGCCAAGTACACCTTCGACGCGTTCGTCGTCGGCCCCTCGAACCAACTGGCGCACGCCGCCTCACGCGCGGTCGCCGAGCTCCCGGCGGGAAAGTACAACCCGCTGTTCATCTACGGCGGCGTCGGCCTCGGCAAGACCCACCTGGTGCACGCCATTGGCCACCGGCTGCGTCAGATGCACCCGCAGTGGCGCATCATCTATATAAAGACCGAAGCGTTCATCAACGAGTTCATCACCTGCATCCGCAACGGCAAGATCGACGAGTTCCGTCACCGGTACCGCGAGAAGTGCGACGTCCTGCTGATGGACGACATCCAGTTCCTCGCCGGCAAGGATCGAACGCAGGAGGAATTCTTCCATACGTTCAACTCGTTGTTCGAGTCGCACCGGCAGATGGTGTTCACCGCCGACAAGTATCCGCACGAGATCCCGGACCTCGAGGATCGGTTGCGCTCGCGCTTCCAGAACGGGCTGATCGCCGACATCCAACCGCCCGAGCTCGAGACCCGCATCGCCATCCTCAAGAAGAAGGCGGAGCTCGACGACATCCCGCTGCCCGACGACGTGGCGATCTACCTGGCCACCAACATCAAGTCGAACGTGCGCGAGCTGGAGGGCCTCCTGTTGCGCGTGGCGGCGTTCGCGGGGCTGCAGGACCTACCGATCACCATCGACTTCGCCAAGGACACGCTGAAGAACTTCCTCACGCAGGCGTCCCATTCGCTCACCGTCGATGAGGTGCAGAAGGAAGTGGCCAACTATTTCAACGTGAAGATGGCCGATCTAAAGAGCCCCAAGCGGCACCAGGCGATCGCCCGGCCGCGCCAGATCGCGATGTACCTGGCGCGCAAGCTGTGCAAATCGTCGTACCCGGAGCTCGGACAGCGCTTTGGCGGCAAGGACCACACCACGGTGTTGTCCGCCTGCCGGAAGATCGAAGCGCTGTGCCAGACCGATCCCAAGACCCGGCACACGGTCGAGGAGCTGGAGCGGCACCTTTCGCATTGATTCCAAAGGGTCTCATGTGAGACAAAAGCCTTGTCCAAAGGGCCTGTGATCAGATTGGGGACGAGGCTTGTGGACTGAGTGTTGAGAACGCCTACCTGTGGGATAAAGGGCACTTTAGAAAAAGTTACCAACTTTCAAAACACAGGACTTTCCGGGTTGATTCTCACGAGATAGGTTGGTTATCAAGGTTCCCACAGCCGTTATTAAGATTACTGATCTTATAGTTTGATCAATACAGATAAACACCAGACGCGGGAGCAACGAGATGGAGTTCAAGATCGAGAAGGCCTCGCTCCTCCAAGGGCTCTACCTGGCCCAGGGGATCTCCGATCGCAAGAGCACCATGCCGATTTTGGCGAACGTGCTGCTCCGCACCGACGGTAAGGACAAGCTGTTGGTGGCCGCCACCGACCTCAACGTCACGGTCACGGCGGAGCTTCCGTGCAAGGTCGAGAAGGAAGGCGGCCTCACGGTGGGCGCCAAGCACCTGCACGACATCGTCAAGTCACTGCCCGGCGAAGTATTGAGCCTGACCCGTACCGAGAATCAGTACGCGGATATCAAGGCGGGCAAGGTCGAATACAAGGTCGTCGGGATGTCGGATCGCGATTTCCCCAAGCTTCCCAATCATCGCGAGGTCAAGTTCGGCAAGGTCGACGCGGCCACGCTGCGCGACATGATCGCCAAGACCTTCTTCTCCATCAGCACCGACGAGACCCGCTACCACCTCAACGGGGTGTTGTTCGAGTGCGACGGGCAAGGCGACAAGATCGTCGCGCGCATGGTCTCCACCGACGGGCACCGGCTGTCGAAGATCGAGCGGCCGCTGCCGGGCGGGCCGAAGCTGGCCGCCGGTATCATCATCCCGCGCAAGGGCCTGATGGAGCTCCGGCGCGCGCTCGAGAACGCCGACGGGGCGGTCGAGCTGGGCATTCACCAGGGGCACATCTTCGTGCGCGTGAAGGAGACCGCGGTCTCGGTGAAGCTGATCGAGGCGCAGTTCCCGCCGTACGACCAGGTGATCCCGAAGGAGCACGACAAGGTCGCGGTCTGCCCGCGCCTGGCGACGCTCGAGGCGCTCAAGCGTATTTCGATCATGTCCTCGGACAAGACCTGGGGCATCAAGATCGGGCTGAAGAAGGGCGAGCTCAAGATCGCCAGCGACAACCCCGATCTGGGCGAAGCGCACGAGGAGCTCGACGTCAGCTACGACGGCCCGCCGATCACCATCGGGTTCAACGCCAAGTACTTCATCGAGCTCTTGAGCGAGATGGAAGGCGACGAGATCAAGCTCGAGCTGAACGGCGAGCTAGACCCGGGGCTGGTGCGCCCGGCCGACGGCAAGGCCTACCTGGGCGTCGTCATGCCCATGCGTATTTGAAAGTCCTCGCTCTCGAAGCTACCGATTTTCGCAACCTCCAGCAGGTCCTCGTCGAGCCGCACCCCCGCTTCAACGTACTCTCCGGCGACAACGGGCAGGGCAAGACCAACCTGCTCGAGGCAGTGTATCTGCTCGGCACCTTGCGTTCGTTTCGCGCGTCCAAGACTGAAGAGCTGATCCGCTTCGACCAGCCCCGTGCGCGCGTGCGTGCGCGCGTGGAGAAGCTGGGCACCGAACGGCTGCTCGAGGTCGAGCTCACGCCTGGGCACAAGAGCGCGCGCGTCGACGGCAAGGGCGCGCGCGCGGCGAATTATTTCGGCGGGTTCAACGTGGTGCTGTTCGCGCCCGAAGATCTCAAGCTGCCGCGCGGCGCGCCGGCGGGGCGGCGCAAGTTCCTCGATCGCGCGATCTGGAACGCGGTGCCTGGCTACCTGGCCGAGGCGCAGACCTACGAACGCGTGCTGCGCTCCCGCAACGCGCTGTTGCGCGAACCGGGAGGGCAGGGGGCGCTCGACCTGCTCGAGGTGTATTCCGCGCAACTGGCGGCCGCTGCGGTGCCTCTGGTGACGCGCCGGCGCGCCTTCGTCGGCGAGCTGGCGGCGCGCGTGGCCGAGGCGTTCCGGCGCGTGACCGGCGGCCTGGTGCTGGAGATCGGCTATCGCTCGGAGCTCGATCTCCCGGCGGGCGAGATCGCCGGCGCGCTGGTGGCGCTGCTCGAGAAGGACCAGCGCCGCGATCGCGCGCGCGGCGCGACCTCGTCCGGCCCGCACACCGACGATCTGACCCTGATCCTCGACGGGAAAGAGGCGTCCGCGTACGCGTCGCAGGGGCAGCTGCGCGCGATCGTGCTGGCCCTCAAGATCGCCGAGATCGAATACCTCACCGAGAAATTGGGCAATCCGCCGGTGCTGCTGCTCGATGACGTGTCCTCCGAGCTCGACCCCACCCGCAACGCGCAGTTGTTCCAGTTCTTGCGCGAGGTGGCCTGCCAGGCGTTCATCACCACCACCAGCCCCGCTCACGTATTGCTCACCGAAGAACGTAAGGATTTTCAAGTACTTACTGGTGCAATTTCTGTTGAGCAGGGGGCTCCTACATGCTAGACCTTAGGACCCCCATGAGTGAGCTCGAGACCGTGATGCCGAAGGGCGGCGATGACTACAACGCCGACAAGATCCAAGTTCTCAAAGGCCTCGAAGCGGTGCGCAAGCGACCGGGCATGTACATCGGCGACACCGATGACGGCACCGGCCTGCACCACATGGTGTACGAGGTGGTCGACAACTCGGTCGACGAGGCGCTCGCCGGATTCTGCACGCACGTCGAGGTGATCATCCACTTCGACAACTCGGTCACCGTCGAAGACAACGGCCGCGGCATGCCGGTCGACATCCACAAGACCGAGAACCGCCCCGCGCCGGAAGTGATCATGACCGTGCTGCACGCGGGCGGAAAGTTCGATCACGGCAGCTACAAGGTCTCGGGCGGGCTGCACGGCGTCGGCGTCTCGGTGGTCAACGCGCTGTCGGAGTGGGTGAAGCTGGAGATCCGCAAGAACCTCAAGGTCTACTACCAGGAGTATCGCAAGGGCGATCCCTCGACGCCGTTCAAGCAGACCGGCGTGGTCTCGGAGAGCGGCCGCACCTCGGGCACCAAGGTGACCTTCAAGCCGGACCCCGAGGTGTTTCGTCTGACCGAGTTCTCGTACGACACGTTGGCGCAGCGCATGCGCGAGCTGGCGTACCTGAACAAGGGGCTGTCGATCTCGATCACCGATGAGCGGCCGGCCACGGGCGCCAGGAAGCACGACTTCCAGTTCGCCGGCGGCGTCGGCTCGTTCGTCGAGGACCTGAACACCTCGAAGGTGGTGGTGAACGACAAGCCGATCCACTTCGTCGACGTCAAGGAAGGGGTCGAGGCCGAGATCGCGATCCAGTGGAACGACTCGTACAACGAGAACATTTTCTGCTTCACCAACAACATCAAGAACAAGGACGGCGGCGCGCACCTCACCGGCTTCCGCCAGGCGCTCACCCGCACGGTCAACGCGTACGCGACCGGCCACAACATGCTCAAGGACGTGAAGCAGGGGCTGTCGGGCTCGGATCTGTCCGAGGGGCTGACCGCGATCGTGAGCGTCAAGCACCCCGATCCCAAGTTCTCCAACCAGCCCAAGGACAAGCTGGTCTCGTCGGAGGTCACCGGCATCGTCGCGCAGGTGGTCAACGATCGGCTGGGGATCTGGTTCGAGGAGCACCCCAAAGAGGCGAAGAAGATCATCGAGAAGTGTCTGCTGGCGGCGCGCGCGCGCGAAGCGGCCCGCAAGGCGCGCGACATGGTGCAGCGCAAGGGCGCGCTCGATTCGTCGTCGCTGCCGGGCAAGCTGGCCGACTGCCGCGAGCGCGATCCGTTCAAGGCCGAGCTGTTCATCGTCGAGGGCGATTCGGCAGGCGGGTCGGCCAAGCAGGGACGCGACTCGCAGTTCCAGGCGATCCTGCCGTTGCGCGGCAAGATCTTGAACGTGGAGAAGGCGCGCATCGACAAGATGCTGTCGTCGGAGCTGATCGCCACGCTGATCACCGCGCTCGGCTGCGGCGTCGGCGAGGACAAGGACATCACCAAGCTCCGCTACCACAAGATCATCATCATGACCGACGCCGACGTCGACGGGAGCCACATCCGGACCCTGCTGCTGACCTTCTTCTACCGGCAGTATCCGGAGATCATCAAGCGCGAGATCGAGGGCAAGATCGCGCACCACCTGTACATCGCGCAGCCGCCGCTGTTCAAGGTGAAGAAGGGCAAGCGCGAGGGCTATCTCAAGAACGAGCAGGCGCTCGAGGACTACCTGCTCGACAGCGCCACCGACGAGCTCAAGCTGGTGACCGGCAACCAGACGGTGGAGGGCGCAGCGCTGCGCACGCTCGGTAAGAAAGCGTTGCGCTACACGCAGGTGCTCAACCAGATCGAGAAGAAGGCCGACTCGCGCCTGATCGACGCGGTGGCGTCGGCGAAGCTCAACAAGACGGATTTCAAGGACCAGGCCTCGACGGAGAAGGCGCTCTTCCGGATGCGCGCGCACCTCGAACGCTTCCACGTGGAGCTGTCGGTCGAGGGCGCCGAGCTGATCAAGGACGCCGAGCACGGCGGGTTCAAGATCATCTTCTCGGCGCGTTACGGCGGCGCCAAGAAGCAGACGGTGGTCGACTTCACGCTGCTCGATTCGCCGGAGTACGAAGAGCTCGGGCGCCTGGCCGCGGAGTTTGCCGGCTACGGGCCGCCGCCGTATCAGCTCGAGGCCAAGGAGAAGGGCGCCGAGCCGATGCAGATCGAGCGGCTCGATTCGCTGGGCGCCAAGCTCGACGCGATGGGCAAGAAGGGCCTGCAGATCTCGCGCTACAAGGGCCTTGGCGAGATGAACGCGGAGCAGCTTTGGGAGACCACCATGGATCCCAACCGCCGCACCCTGCTCGAGGTGCACGCCGAGGACATCAACGCGGCCGAGCACATCTTCTCGACGCTGATGGGCGAAGAGGTCGAGCCGCGGCGGGCGTTCATCGAGCAGAACGCGCTCAACGTGCGAAACCTCGACGTTTAATTGGTATAATCACCAGACCAATGCGTTTTTCGCGGATTCTGGGCACCGGCTCGAGCGTGCCCGCGCGGGTGGTCACCAACGCGGAGCTGTGCCAGAAGATCGACACCTCCGAGGAGTGGATCGTCGAGCGCACCGGCATCCGTGAGCGGCGCTGGATCGCCGAGGGATCGGGCATCGGCTCGTCGGATCTGGGCGCCGAAGCGGGCGCGCGCGCGTTGGCGGACGCGGGCATCGCAGCCGGCCAGGTGAGCCTGGTGATCGCGGCGACGCTCTCGCCGGATTACGATTTTCCCGGCAACGGCGTGCTCATCCAGCGCAAGCTCGGGCTCAAGGCGCCGGCCACCATCGACGTTCGCCAGCAGTGCAACGGCTTCTTGTATGGGCTGTCGATCGCGGATGCGTTCATTCGCGCCGGCGTCCACCAGCACGTGCTGGTGGTGGCGTCGGAGGTGCAGTCCACCGGGCTCGACGTCACCGACCGCGGGCGCGACATGACGGTGATCTTCGCCGACGGGGCTGGCGCGGCGGTGGTGGGACCGAGCGACGACCAGGCGCACGCGATCTTGTCCACCCACCTGCACGTCGACGGCACCCATGCCGAAGATCTGTGGTGCGAGTTTCCCTCGTCGCGCCATTCGCCGCGGCTCACCAAGGAGATCCTCGACGAGGGCCGGCACTATCCGCGCATGAACGGGCGCGTGGTGTTCAAGCACGCGGTGTCGCGCATGCAAGAGGCGGTGAACGAGGCGCTCGACGCCAACGGGGTCACGCTCGCCGACCTCACGCTGCTGGTGCCGCACCAGGCGAACCTGCGCATCATCCACAACGTGCGCGACGCGCTCAAGCTGCCCGAGGCCAAGGTGGTCACCAACATCGAGCGCTACGGCAACACCACCTCGGCGTCGATTCCGCTCGCGCTCGACGAGTGCAGAAAAGAAGGCCGCCTGCCGGCCGGCTCGCTGGTGTGCCTGGTCGCCTTCGGCTCCGGCTTCACCTGGGGCTCCGCGCTCATCCGTCTGTAAATGCCTGGCGCTTACGTTTTGCGGGCGGCGCGTTCGCGGCGCAAGAGGAACAGGAGCAGCTCGCCGAGGCGACGCTCCTGCAGCTCGGTCTCCGGTTGGAAGACCACGCCGAAGCCGGGGCCGAGCTCGTGCTGGAGCTTGCGCAGCCAGACCACGTGGCCGGGGATGTCGAGCGGGAAGTGGCTGCCGGGCGGGTCGTCGGCGTAGAGCAGGGTGACCCGTTCGCCGAGCGCGGGCAAAAGGCCGGCGTGCACCCCGATGCCGCCGGCGCTCACGTCGATTGCCCTACCGATGAACGTGGCGTCGTCGCTCTGCACCTTGACGTCGAGGGGACAGGCCACGCGCAAGGTGGTGCGGCGCTCCTCGCCGGCCGAGGTGGAGAAGTCGCACAGCGCGCGGGTGAGCGTCTTTTGCAGCTCGAGCCAGCGCAGGCGCTCGAACTTCGAGAGGATGCGCGCCAGGCGCGTCGCCTCGAGATCGCACAGCTCGTCGAGCTGCTCGAGCACCAGCTCGTGGGACATCAGCCGCGCGGATCCGCCAACGCGCGGGTGACGTCGGCGCTGGTGATCTGCTTGTTGTCGGAGTAGAGCAGCAGCGCGCGCTCGACGACGATCTCGAGCTCGCGGAAGTTGCCCGGCCAGCGGTGCAGCCGCAAGGTCTCGATCGCGTCGCGCCGGAAGATCACGGTGCCGGCCTCGAGCGCGGCCTCGCCCGGTCCGGGCTCGAGGTCGACGTTGGTCTCTCGCCCGCGATCGGCGAGCACGCGGTTGGCCATCCAGATCGCCGCGGCGGGGATGTCTTCGGGACGCTCGCGGATGGGCGGCAGGATGAAATCGAGTCGCGCCAGCTTGTGGTACAGGTCGTGACGGAAGCGTCCGGCGGTCACTTCGGCGGCCAGGTTGCCGTCGGTGATGACGATCACGTTGACCTGCGTGCGACGCTCGCGATCTTCGCCTTCGCGATGATAGCGGCCGGTCTTGACCAGCTCCAGCAGGCGCCGCTGCAACATGGCCGAGATGCCGATGATCTCGTCGAGCACCAGCGTGCCGCCGCCCGCTTCGACCACCAGCCCGTCGGTGGGGCGGTCGCCCTTGATCCTCGGCGCGGTGCCGAACAGCTCCTGCGCCAGCTCGTCGGGATCGCGCCCCGAGGTCGACACGCTGACGATCGGCGCGCCGTCGGAGTGCATGAGCTCGTGCAGCGTGTGCGCGAGGCCCTCCTTGCCGGTGCCCGGCTCGCCGCCGATCACCGCGTTGGTCGCATACGGCCGCGCCTGCAGGTGCTCGATCACGTCGAGGATGTGCTTGATCGACGGATGCGACGACGCGAGGCGCTTGAGGCCCTCCGTCGAGTTCTTCATCTGTCCGGCGGTAATCTCGCCGAGCGACTGCGGCTGGGGACGCTTCTTGGACATGGGTGGGCTCAACCTCTGGTGAAGCCGAGCAGCTGATCCATGGTCTGCTGATCGGCGTCGGGGAAGGGGTACTTGTCGAACTCCGAAGAAGCCACCCAGCGGAAGTCTTTGACTCGCTTGGCGTGCAGCGGCTTGCCTTCGACCAGGATCGCCTCGTAGAGCACGAGCGCCACCCGATAGCCGTCGTATTCGTGGATCTTCTCGCCCAGCTTCTTGCCGATCTTGGCCTCGGCGTCGAGGCGCTCGCGCAGCTCGCGGCGCAGCGCGTCCTCGTCGTTCTCGCCCGCCTCCACCTTGCCGCCGGGGAACTCCCACAACAGCGCCAGCACCGCCGATTCGCGCCGCTGCGTGATGAGGTAGTGCCCCTCGTGCTCGACCACCGCCGCCACCACGCGGATGGTCTTCTTGCCCACAACGTCCGTCGTCATTTGTGTCGCCCGAAGAAGTAATAGAGAAGGAAGGCGATCGTCGCCAGCGTGAGCACGAGCAGCGTGATCTTGACCCAGCTCCACGGCGCCTTGCCGACCACTTCGCCGGTCTGTCCGTTCACCAGAAAGCGGAACACCTTGCTCTGGTAGCGATAGGCGGCGATCCACACGGGCAACAGCACGTGCTTGAAGGTAACCGCCGAATAGGTGTTGTCGACCGACAGGTTGCGGTGGGTGTCGCCCGGCACATCCGAGCCGCAGCGCGAGTCCTGCTCTTTTTGCATCTTGACCTGCGCGGTGCCGAAGCCGTTCGACAGGTCGATGGCGTATTCCTCGGCGCGCCAGCCGGCCAAAAAGCCCGGGGAATAGGGCACCAGCTCCTGGGTGTTGAAGGTCTTGAGCTGGTCGGCCAGCTCGGGGGGAAGACCTTGCGAGGCGCACACCAACAGGTCGTCGAAGTCGTCGGCGCGGGTTCCCCAGGCGCTCTCCCAGCGCGTGTGCTGCACCGAGCGGGTCTTGGTGACCTCTTCGCCGTTCTCGGTGGTGGTGTATTCCTCGTCGACGTAATAGTAGTAGCCGGCCTCGGCGGTCCAGTGCGACTCGACGTGCGCGTCGAAGGTCCAGAAGGGCACGTACACGCCGGCCACTTCCTGGACCTTGGCCATCGCCTTCAGGTTCGACGGGCGGAACCACAGGCCGCCGAGCCATTTGGTGAACGCCTCGTTGGCCTTCTTCTTGTCGATGCCGAACGGCAGCAGCGACTCGGGGCGCAGCGCCTGGGTGTTCTCGGCCTGCTCGAGCACCTTGTTCGAGCCGCAGAAGGTGCACTTGGCCGAGGTGTGCCCGTCGGGGAAGGCGACGTTGGCGCCGCACTCCTGGCACTTGGCGGTGCGCGCGGTCCCGCCGTCGGAGATCCCGAGCCCGCGCGGCGCGGTGGCCAGCCCCTCGAAGATGTCGCGCTCGACGACCGCGCCCTCGCCAGTGGGCACGTCGCGCACGGCGTTACAGAACTTACACTTCAGCTTTCCGGTGGTGGCATCGAAGAGCTGCTCGCCGCCGCACGCTTCGCACTTGAAGCGTCTGGCTTTGACGGATTGCTCTGCAGGCTCGGATGGCATGGATCTATCGCCTCTTGGGGCCACATAGTATCATTCACAGCCTCACCCCAACGCAAGCCGATACAGGGAGGAACCGATGGGCATCTTCGACTTCGTAAAAAAGGGCGCGCAGGAGATGTTCATCGCTCGCCCCGACGAGGCGAAGGATCTGGTCGTCTACAAGTGGCCTGACCAGACCATTCCGATGAAGGCGCAGCTGACCGTCGCGCAGGACGAGGTGGCGCTGTTCTACAAGGACGGCGTGTTCGTCGAGGGCGGCAAGATCGGGCCCGGGCGGCACACGCTCGAGACCTCGAACATCCCGTTCCTCTCGCGCCTGATCGACACCTTCACCGGCGGTAACGTGCTCAAGGCCGAGGTGTGGTTCGTGACGCTGCGCGAGACCGCCGGGAAGATGTTCGGCGGGCCGATCGGCGACGTTGAAGATCCCAAGTCGGGTATGGCGGTGGGCATCCGCGTGCACGGCGACTACTCGATCCAGGTCGACGATCCCATGAAGGCGATCGCGCTGTGGGGCCAGCGGAGCTGGGCCACCGACGAGGAGTTCGAGGGCTGGTTCCGCTCGCAGCTGCTCAAGGTGATCCGCGACAAGATCGCCGAGATGCTGGTCAAGCAGAACCTGCCGCTGCTCAACGTCACCTCGGGCGCGCTCACCGAAGAGATCGAGCAGCTGGTGGTCGAGGGCGTCAAGCCGCACCTGATCAGCTACGGCATGCGCATCGTCAAGCTGGGCAACTTCGTCGTCGACATGAAGGAAGAGGACGAGACCGCGCTCAAGGCCATGTACAAGGACGCCGCGCAGCTGCGCATGATGGGCGGCAACATCAATAACTATCAGCAGTTCGCGGCCGGCAAGGCGATGATGGGCGCGGGCGAAGGCATGGCCAAGGGTGGCGGCGACGGCGGCGGCGGCAATCCGATGCTGGGCGGCGCGGGACTGGGCGTGGGCCTCGGCATGGCGCAGGCGATGGGCGGCATGCACCAGGGCTCAGGCGGCAACGTAGGCATGGGCCAGCCGCAGGCGCCGGCATCGGGCGGGCCGCAGGGCGGGTTGGGGCAGGTCACCTGCGGCAAGTGCCAGGCGAAGGTGGCGCCCGGCAAGTTCTGCGCGGAGTGCGGCGCGACGCTCGCCGAGAAGAAGCCGTTCTGCTCGGAGTGCGGCAAGCCGATGGTCGCGGGCGCGAAGTTCTGCGCGGAGTGCGGCTCCAAGCAACCGGGCTGACGGCACGCCCCTTGAACGAGCAGACGACACATGCGCCTGCTTCCCCCGCTCCTCACCGAACGATTCGAGCCTGTCCCCGGCAGCGGCGCGTGAATTTCCGTTTTTGCGGAAGTTCCGTTCTTCCAGGAGGAACAGATGACCACGTCGATTCGAGTCGCCGAAGTGAAAGAGCTGCCGCCGGGCAAGGGTAAGGTCGTGCACGTGGGCGAGCGGCAGGTGACGATCTACAATGTGGGCGGTCAGTTCCACGCCAACGCGTCGCGCGAGAAGTGCACCACGCGCCGCTCGTTCACCGCGACCGACTGCTCGCAGCACGGGCTGGTGTTCGAGGTCTTCGCCGAGGACTCGCCGGCTGACGTGATCGCCGGAGAGGTGTGCACCGTGCGCGTCGACGACGGCGCGGTGTGGCTCGAGCTGCCGTAGCTACGCGAGACAGCTCTGCAGCTCCTGCCGCACGCGATTCTCCACCTTGTCCTTGAGCGGCGAGAGCACGAACGACAGGTCGAGGAACACCGTCACCTTGGTATCGGTGCAGGTGATCTTGCCGGTCACGCCGATGCGCTTGACCTTGGCTTCGGTCGCCGAGACCCAGCTCGCTTCGATCCCGTACTTTGCCGACAAACGATCCGCGAGCGCCTGCAGTCGGCGTTTGAGCTCCTCGAGCGGGAGGGCGTGCGCTTGCTCGATGTTCAGCTTCGGCATGGTTCTCCTCATAACATGTGGTAGGTTTCGCGGTCGAGTAGGAGACTCCATGGCCCTCGTGATCGTCGAGCTGCACCACCCGAAGACCAACGATGCGCTCAACGAGGAGTGGCTGCTCCTCGAGAACACCGGGCCCAATGCGATCAACGCGCAAGGCTGCGCGCTGACGGTGGCGCGCAACGCCAACGAGCGGCCGCACCCGATCGGCACGCTCGATCCCGGCTTCGTGTTGCATCCGCAGGAGAAGATCCGCCTGGTGACGGGCTCGCCGTCGAAGAAGGCGCAGGGCACGCCGCCCGATGAGAAGGGCGGGGTGAAGAACTATCACCTGTTCCTCAAGGAGGCGGTGCTGCGCAAGGCGGGCACGGTGGTGCGCGTCTCGCTCAAGCAGCTCGAGCTCGCCAAGGCGATCTATTCGCCCGAGGCCAAGAACGGCATCGGAGAGTAGTTGAGCGAGCGCGGCGACATCCTCATCGAGGGCGCGCGGACGCACAACTTGAAGAACGTGCGGGTGGCGATCCCGCGCGCGGCGCTGACGGTGGTGACAGGTGTCTCCGGATCGGGGAAGTCGTCGCTGGCGTTCGACACGTTGTACGCCGAGGGGCAGCGGCGCTACGTGGAGTCGATGTCGACCTACGCGCGGCAGTTCCTCGAGCGCATGCAGCGACCGGACGTGGACTCGGTGACGGGCGTGCCGCCGGCGATCGCCATCGAGCAGCGCAACGGCGTGCGCAATGCGCGCTCCACCGTCGGGACGGTGACCGAGATCTCGGACTACCTGCGCCTCTTGTATGCGCGCGTGGGCGTGGTCTATTGCCCCGATTGCGGCAGCCTGGTGGCGCGCGACACCGCGCAGGCGTCGGCCGAGGCGGTGCTCAAGGCGGCCGCTGGGCCCCTGCGCGGAGCGCAGGGTGGGTCGCAATGCCGAAAGGTGCAAGTGGTCGCGCGCGCGCCGCTCGGCAAGGGCGACGCTGCGGCTTGCTTCGTCGAGAAACAGAAGGCCGGCTGGCGGCGCCTGTTCCTCGACGGCAAGGTGATCGATGCCGACGCGGCGGACCCGGAGTCGCTGCGCACGTTGCGGTCGCTGCCGCTGCTCATCGATCGCACGCGCGCGACGCTCGAAGATCGCGCGCGGCTGTGCGAGGCGCTACAGGCGGCGTTCAAGGAAGGGCAGGGCAGGGCGGAGGTCTACGTCGAGGGCCGCGAAGAGCCGCTCAAGTTCGACGAGGGATTCTCCTGCTCGAAGTGCGGCCGGCAGCTCAAGGCGCCCGAGCCGCCGTTGTTCTCGTTCAACTCGCCGCTCGGCGCCTGCGAGACCTGCCAGGGCTTCGGGCGGGTGATCGGCCTCGATCTCGACAAGGTGATCCCCGACGGGCGCAAGACGCTCGCCGACGGCGCGATCGTGCCGTTCCAGACGCCCTCGAACGCCGAGTGCCAGGACGATCTGCTGAAGCAGGGCAAGAAGCACAAGGTGCGGCTCGACGTGCCGTGGAAGAAGCTCAACTCCGCCGAGCGCAAGTGGGTACTCGAGGGCGATCCGGACTACAAAGCCGGCGGCTGGAAAAAGGGGCAGTGGTATGGGGTGCGCGGGTTCTTCCGCTACCTCGAGACCAAGAAGTACAAGATGCACGTGCGCGTGATGCTCGCGCGCTATCGCGGGTACGACCCGTGCCAGGTGTGCGACGGCACGCGGCTCAAGGCCGAGGCGCGCGCGGTGAAGGTGGGCGGCCGCTCGATCGCCGAGCTCGAGGCCCTGCCGGTCGGCGAGCTGCAACCGTTTCTGCGCGAGGTGGTGGCGGGCTTGTCGAAGCAGGCGCGCGCGACCGCGCAGCCGCTCTTGGTCGAGATCGAGTCGCGGCTCGGCTATCTGCAAGAGGTCGGGCTCGCGTATCTCTCGCTGTCGCGTCAGGCGCGCACGCTGTCGGGCGGCGAGGCGCAGCGCATCGCCCTCGCGTCAGCGCTCGGCGCGCGGCTGACCGGGACGCTGTACGTGCTCGACGAGCCGTCGATCGGGCTGCACCCGCGCGACTCGCATCGGCTGGTCAAGGTGCTGCGCAAGCTCACCGGTCGCGGCAATACCGTGGTGGTGGTCGAGCACGATCCGGAGATCATGCGCGAGGCCGATTACGTGCTCGATCTCGGGCCGGCGGCGGGCGCGCGAGGCGGTGAGGTGGTGTTTGCCGGCACCTACGCCGAGCTGCTGCGCGATCGCGCGTCGGTGACCGGCGCGTACCTGCGCGGGCGCGAGCGACGCGTCGAGGCGGGCGGCGACCCACGCGGAGCGGCCGAACAGGTGATCCGCATCGAGGGCGCGAGCGCGCACAACCTCAAGGAGATCGACGTCGAGCTGCCGGTGGGGCGCTTCAGCTGCGTGACCGGCGTGTCGGGGTCGGGCAAGTCGTCGCTGATCGTCGACGTGCTGTACGCCAATGCGCTGCGCGCGCGCGGCAAGCCGGTCGATTTCGTCGGCCCGTGCGGCGGCGTGAGCGGGCTCGAGGCGTTCGGCGAGGTGGTGTTGGTGGACCAGACGCCGATCGGCCGCTCGACGCGCTCCAACCCCGCGACCTACCTGAAGGCGATGGACGAGCTGCGCCAGCGCTTCGCCCGGACCGCCGACGCGCAGCACCTCGGGCTGGCCGCCGGCGCGTTCTCGTTCAACGTGGCGGGCGGACGCTGCGAAGAGTGCATGGGGCAGGGGACGGTCACGCTGGAGATGCACTTCCTGGCCGACGTGACGGTGAGCTGCGACAAGTGCGACGGCAAGCGCTTCCAACAGAAGGTGCTCGGCGTGAAGTGGCAGGGTTTGTCGATCCTCGAGTGCCTGGCGCTCACCGTGTCCGAGGCGCTCGACCGCTTCGCCTTCGACGGCAAGCTGTGCGCGCGGCTGCAGCCGTTCGCCGACGTCGGGCTGGGCTACCTCACGCTCGGCCAATCGACCGCCACGCTCTCCGGCGGCGAATCGCAGCGGCTCAAGCTCGCGGCCCACCTGCACGACTCCGCCGCCGGCGCGACCCTGTTCCTCCTCGACGAGCCGACCACCGGGCTGCACGGCACCGACGTCGATGTGCTGTGCGCCGCGCTCGACCGGCTGATCGCCGCCGGCCACACCGTGGTCGCCATCGAGCACAACCTCGACTTCATCCGGCGTGCCGACTGGCTGGTCGACCTCGGTCCCGAAGGTGGGCACGAAGGCGGCCACCTGATCGCCGCCGGGACGCCCGACGAGCTCGCGCGCAACCGCGCCTCCCACACCGGCCGCGCCCTCGCACCGTTGCTCCACGCCGCCCGCAAACGCGGATGACGTTTTTCAAACGTTAGAAGGCGATCAGCCAGAGGAGGGCGGCGGCGACGGCGAGCGCGCCCAGGACGGCGAGCAGGTAGTACAGGGGCGGGAGGGATTGGCGCAGGGTTGGGCTCGGGGCGGTGTCGCGGGTGGGATCGAGGCTCGTGCCTTTGTGGGTGTCGCCGTCGTCGTAGGCGTCGGCGGGGGCGAGCGGGGTGCGGCCCGAGTCTTCGCCGAGCGCGGGCAGCTCGTCGACCGAGGTCTTTTCGTCGTCGGCGGCGCCGTACGACGACTCGCGCTGCTCGGCCGCGGCCTGCTCGGCGACGGCGGAGACCAGCACCGGGTCGGTGCCGCCGAGGTCCTCGCCTTTTTGCGCCTGCACCAACAGCTTGCGCTGCTCGAGCATCTCCGCCGAGAACGTCTGGTCGACGAACTTCTCGAGATCGCTGCGCGCGCCTCGCAGCGCAGCCTTGTGCATCGCCGTCTCGAGCTCTTCTTGCAGCTCGCCCGCCGACGGGTAGCGATCTTCGGGCCGCTTGGCGAGCGCGCGCAGGATCACCGCCTCCACGCCCCGATCGATCTTCGAGTTGAGCGAGCGCGGCGGCGGGATGTCGCCGCGGGTGATGGCCTCGAAGGTCTGGTAGCTCGAGGCGCGCTTGAACAACCGCCGCGCCGTCGCCAGCTCGTACAAGATGATGCCCAGCGCGTACACGTCCGAGCGCCGATCGAGCGCGAGGCCCAGGCACTGCTCGGGCGACATGTACGAGCTCTTGCCCTTGACCAGCCCGGCGCGCGTGCGGTGCTGCCGTCCCTCCGCCTTGGCGATGCCGAAGTCGACCACCTTCACCAGTCCTTCGAAGGTCAAGATCAGGTTCTGCGGCGAGACGTCGCGGTGGATGATGCCCAGCGGCGTGCCGTCGGGCAGCCGGTGTTCGTGCGCGAAGTGCAGCCCGGCGCACGCCTGCGCGACGATCCCGCACGCCACCGCCTGCGGCACATCGCCGAGCCGCTGCGTCGACTTCTTGCCGACCTGCGCGATCGACAGCCCGGCCACGTACTCCATGGCCATGAAGTACTTGCCCTCGACCTGGCCGAGCTCGAGCACCTGCACGACGTTGGTGTGCGAGAGCCGCGCGTTGATGCGCGCCTCGTCGAGGAACATCTCCACGTATTCAGGATTGACCGCCAGCTGATCGAGCAGCCGCTTGATTACCACCAGCTTCTCGAAGCCGGCGGCGCCGGAGACACGGGCAAGCCAGATCTCCGCCATTCCGCCCGTCGCCAAAAGGGCGAGGAGATCGTACTTGCCGAAGCGGGTCAAACCTCCATGATCTCCGCTTCTTTTTTCGCCGCCACCTCATCCACCTTGGCGATCCCCTTGTCGATCGCGTCCTGCACCTTCTTGAGGCCCTGCGTCTCGTCGTCTTCCGAGATGTCGCCGCTCTTCTGGTATTCCTTGAGCATCTCGTTGGCGTCGCGGCGCAGGTTGCGGATCGCAACGCGGCCGTCCTCGCCCATGCGCTTGACCACCTTGGTCAGCTCGCGGCGACGCTCTTCGGTCAGCGACGGGATCGGGATGCGCACCACTTCGCCGTCGGAGGACGGGTTCACGCCCAGCTCGGCCTTGCGCACGGCCTCTTCGATCGCCACGCACAGCTTCTTCTCCCACGGCTTGATCTGGATCAGCCGTGCATCGGGCGTCGAGCAGGAGGCGACCTGGTTGAGCGGCGTCGGCGTGCCGTAGTAATCGACGCGCACCCCATCGATCAAGGACAGGCTGGCGCGTCCGGTGCGCACCTTGGCGAGCTCCTTCTTGAGCGAGTCGTGGGCCTTGACGATGCCAGCCTCCAGATCCTTCATGATGTCGTTCACCATGGCCGGTTCTCCTCGTCCGTCACCAGCGTGCCGATGGACTCGCCTTGGACGACCCGTCGGATATTACCCCGAGTTCCCAGATCGAACACGATGATCGCGAGCTTGTTGTCGCGACACAAGGAGATGGCGGTCGAGTCCATCACCTTCAGGTTGCGCTGCAGCACGTCGATGTAGGTCAGGCGCTTGAACAGCACCGCGTCGGTGTGCTTGTGCGGATCCTTGTCGTAGACGCCGTCCACCTTGGTGGCCTTCATCAGCACCTCGGCGTGGATCTCCATCGCGCGCAACGACGCCGCGGTGTCGGTGGTGAAGTACGGGTTGCCGGTGCCCGCGGCGAAGATCACCACGCGCCCCTTCTCGAGGTGGCGCATGGCGCGGCGCCGGATGTACGGCTCGGCCAGCTCCTTGACCTCGATCGCCGACAGCACGCGCGTGATGACGTTGATGCGCTCGAGCGCGTCCTGCAACGCGAGTGAGTTCATCAGCGTGGCCATCATGCCCATGTAGTCGGCCGACGCGCGGTCCATGCCGTGCGCCGAGGCGGCCAACCCGCGGAAGATGTTGCCGCCGCCGATCACCACCGCCAGCTCGACGCCGAGCGCGCGCACCTCCGCGATCTCGGACGCGATGCCCTCGAGCGTGGGTGGGTCGATGCCGAAACCGCCGGGGCCCATGAGGGCTTCCCCGGACAGCTTGAGCAGGATTCTCTTGAAACGGGGCTTCGCTACTGGAGCCGACTCTCCCATCGCTTACTCCCCTTGCTGGGCCCCTGCGCGCAGCGCAGGGTGGGTTGCAGTGCCGGTGTGGGTGTTACAGACCCGCTTGCTTGGCGACCTCAGCGGCGAAATCGTCCTTCTTCTTCTCGAGACCCTCGCCGAGCTCCCAACGGACGAAGCGGCGAATCTTGATGTTCTCGCCCAGCTTGGCGACGATATCGGTGAGCAGCGAGCCGACCGTCTTCTTGCCCTCGGGATCGCGCACCCAGACCTGATCGAGCAGGCACACGTCTTTCTTCCACTTGGCGAGCTGTCCCTCGACCACCTTCGGGATCATCGCCTCGGGAATGACCTTGAGCTTCTCGCCCGGCACTTGCTTCGGGTTCTTGGCCGCCTCGGTGCGGATCGCGCGCTCGTTGTCGAGCGTGGCGGGATCCATGTCCGCCTCGGCCACCACCAGCGGCACCGGCGAGGCGCCGGCGATGTGCATGGCCACATCCTTGATGAAGATCTTGAAGTCGTCGGTGCGCGCGACGAAGTCGGTCTCGCAGTTGACCTCGAGCAGCACGCCGACGCGCCCGTTGTGGATGTACGAGGTGACCGAGCCCTCGGTGGCGATCCGTCCGCCCTTCTTGGCGGCGGCGGCGAGGCCCTTCTTACGCAGGTACTCGGTCGCCTTCTCCACGTCGGCGTCGGTCTCGGTGAGCGCCTTCTTGCAATCGGACATGCCGGCGCCGGTGCGCTCGCGCAGATCCTTGATCATGGCAGCGGTAATCTCGGCCATTTCAGTTCTCCAGAAACTTCGCGGAATTAATAAAAACGAAGACTAGTTCTTTTCGCCTTCGGGGGTCGCGGCAGCCTCGGGCTCGGGGCGCGCGCCGCGGTGGCGCGACGCGATCTCGACCTTGGGACCGTCGCCGCCCGACGAAACGCGGATGGTCTCGGGCTTGTCCTCGGTCTCCTCGCGGCGGTCACGATTGGACACCGCGCGCTCCTTGCCGACGCGCGAGCCGGTGATGCACGCGTCCGCGATCTTGCCGGTGAACAGCTTGATGGCGCGGATGGCGTCGTCGTTGCCGGGGATCACGTAGTCGATCAGGTCCGGGTCGCAGTTGGTGTCGGTGATGGCGACGATCGGGATCTCCAGCTTGCGTGCTTCCTCGACCGCGATGTGCTCCTTCTTCGGGTCGATGATGAACACCGCGCCGGGCAGCCCGCCCATGTTCTTGATCCCGCCGAGCGTCTTCTCGAGCTTGATGCGCTCGCGCTCGAGGCCGAGCACTTCCTTCTTGTTGAGGCGCTCGAAGGTGCCGTCTTCCGCCATCTTCTCGATGGAGCGCAGGCGCTCGATCGAGCCCTTGACCGTCTTGAAGTTGGTGAGCGTGCCGCCCAGCCAACGGTTGGTGACGTGGAACATGCCGCAGCGCTTGGCCTCTTCCTGGATCACGTCCTGCGCCTGCTTCTTGGTGCCGACGAACAGCACCGGCTGGCCGGACGAGACGGTGTCGACCACGAACTTGTACGCGCGGTTGAACAGCTTGACGGTGTGCTGCAGATCGATGATGTGGATGCCGTTGCGCGCGCCGAAGATGAACGGCCGCATTTTCGGGTTCCAGCGCTTGGTCTGGTGGCCGAAGTGGACGCCCGCCTCGAGAAGCTGGCGCATCGTGATGGGGAGCTCGGTCCCCGCTGCTTGCTGCATCGTTTCCATGTGTTCTCCTTCACGCGTCGGTTCACCGGTTTCCGTCACTGGCCTGACGCGGGGCGGCCTCTGGAAACCTGATTCGTTTACGAAAGCGGCTGGATCTACCACGTGATAGGCCCACGGATCAAGGTGGAAAGGCGTCCAATTCTCGACAGGAGCTGCTGAAACCACGCGGGAATTCCGTTGGCCAAGCGCTTGCTTGACGTCCGTGGGAGGTCCAACTATGGTGCCCCTTTCCAAAGGCACCCAGGAGCGAAAATTCAAGATGGGCATCAAGAAAGGCACTGAGATTCGACCGGCCAAGGGCAAGCTCGGCGTGTTGTTGCCGGGCATGGGCGCGGTGGCGACCACCTTCGTCGCGGGCGTGGAATCGATCCGCAAGGGTCACGCCAAGCCAATCGGCTCGATGACCCAGATGGGCACGATTCGCCTCGGAAAACGCACCGACAACCGGTCGCCCAAGCTCACCGAGTTCGTGCCGCTCGCCGGCCTGGACGATCTGGTGTTCGGCGGCTGGGACATCTTCGAAGACAACGCCTACGAGTCCGCCAAGCACGCCGGCGTGCTCTCGAACGAGGATCTGGCGAAGGTCAAGCCGTTCCTCGAGACCATCCAGCCGATGGCCGGCGTGTTCGAGCCGAGCTACGTCAAGAAGCTGTCGGGCACGCACGTCAAGAAGGGCTCGTCGAAGATGGACCTGGCGGATCAGCTGATCGCCGACATCGAGAGCTTCAAGAAGAAGAACGGCCTCGACCGCTGCGTGGCGGTGTGGTGCGGCTCGACCGAGGTGTACCGCGAGCCGTCCGACGTGCACTCGTCGCTGGCCAAGTTCGAAGAGGGGCTGCGCAAGAGCGACGACAACATCTCGCCGTCGGCGATCTACGCGTACGCCTGCTTGAAGGCGGGCGTGCCCTACGCCAACGGCGCGCCCAACCTG
>PNAM01000001.1 GCA_003170275.1 Myxococcales bacterium | reverse complement strand
GCTGTCGTGCTCGCCGTCTGCATACTCCCCGATGAGGAAGGTGGTGGCCTCGCAGGCGGTGAGCGCCAGCGCGAGGCGCTGCATGAAGTTCGTCAGCTCCTGCTCGCCTCCCGGCCCGGCGGCGAGCGCGCTTCGCGCCATGGCCCGAAAGGAGTCCACGACGACGAATTTCGGATCTGACTTCTCGATCTCCTGCTCGATGGCTTCCAGCACCTTCGCCATCCCTCCGTCGAGCGCCTGCTGTCCGAGGTAGATGAAACGAATCGAGCCGTCGCCCACCTTGGCAGCGTCGAAGAACGAGTACTGTTGCTGATAGCGAAGCATCTTGATGGGCGGCTCGCCGATGATGCTGAAGTACACCGCCTTCCGCTCGGGGCTCGCGTTCGCGAACATGATCTGATGCGCCATGGTCGTCTTGCCGCCGCCTGGGCCGCCAGCGATCAGATTGAAGGAGAACTCCGGGATCCCACCGCCCAATACCTCGTCGAGACCCGGCACCCCGGAGGGCAGCTTGCGAATCAGTACGCGGCTCATTTCTTTGGCTCCCTGGGTGCTGCCTCTTCGATCGCCAGCCAAGCGCTCGTCGGCCAAGCGCTCGTCGGCCAGGCGCTGCGTAGCACCTGGGTGGTAAGTCGCTCTCCGATAAAGGTAGTGACTAGCGCGAAGAAGGTTCCAAACAGGGCGGCGGCAGACTCCGTGGCGACGGCGGGATCTTGCGCCTGCAAACGCTCGCGCAGCTTCGTCGAGCCTTCGAGGATGGTGGCCTCAGCGACGCAAGTGAACTCGCCTTGCGCCAACTTCGCGCTACGCACGAACAGCGAGTGGACACCGGCGGCGCCCACCAGGGGAGCCAGGTGAACCTGGAGCTTGTCGTAGACTCGTCCGGCGGCCGTCGTAGCACGCTCGTCTGCGCTGCCGGCCGCGCTCTCGTGCGCCAGCAATCGCCTGGCCCTCTCCATCTGCGCTGAGCTCGGCTTGTTCACGGGAGACCAGACTGTCACGAGCCCGCTGTCGCAACAATGTGCATAAGGGCGCACTGCGTGCAGGCGTTGCGCGGCGACTGTCAGAATCACGTCCAATCTCGCTCGGGCGGCCTGCGCGCAGCGTGGTAGGGTCCCGCCCATCATGCCACCAACCACGAACGCGTCCACTCGAGTCGGGCGACGATCGCGTGCCGTCTTGCCGGGTAAGACGCTCGCCGCGTTCGTCGTGGCGGTGATCGCCATTTTCGTGATTGCTGGGATGTCTTATCAGTCGCTGAAGGCTCGCACTACCGCCGCGATGTCCGTCAACCACACACGCGCGGTCCAGCTACAGCTGAATCTACTCCTCTCCGAGCTGAAGGATGCCGAGACCGGCCAGCGCGGCTTCCTGCTCACCGGGCTCGAGTCCTTTCTCGAGCCCTACAACCGCGCGCGAACGTCGTTGTCTGGCGAGCTCGCAGAGTTACGCCGGTTGACCGCGGATAATCCCGCCCAGCAGCGGGCCCTCGACACGCTCGCACCGACGGTGACCCAAAAGATCGACGAGCTGGCCCAGACCATCGCCCAGAACCGGGCCGGGCAAACCGACGCGGCGCTCGAGATCGTGCGCAGCGGTCGGGGCAAGGCGGTGATGGACCAGTGTCGCTCCCAGATCGCGGAGATGATCGCGGTGGAGGAGCGTCTGCTCGAGGAGCGAACGACGGGCTACCAGGACAGCGTGACGCGGTCGACCTACGTCACGTTCGGCGGCTCGGGGGTGGTGCTCCTTGCCATGATGTTGATCGCGTGGCTCGCGTCTCGCGACTTCCGCACCGGCGAGGCCGAGGCGTGGCTGCGCCGGGTGCAGCTGGCATTGAACACGCAGGTGCAGGGCGACCTGCGGGTCGAGTCCCTGGGTGAGAAGATCCTCGGCGTGCTGGTGGAGAACCTGGACGCCCAGGTCGGCGCGGTGTACGTGACCGAACCGGGTGAGCGACTGCGCCAGGTCGCGAGTCACGCGCTCGAGCCGTCGACGGAGGCAGGCGCGATCCTGCGGACCTTGAAATTGGGCGAGGGGCTCACCGGCCAGGCGGCCAAGCAGAACCAGGCGGTTCACCTGCGCGACTTGCCGGAGGACTACCTGCGCGTCACCTCCGCGGTGGGTCGCACGAAGTCCCGCGAGCTGGTCATCGCGCCGGCGAGCATCGACGGCACGGTGCACGCCGTCGCGGAGCTGGGTTTTCTGCATACCGTCGACCCGACGGAGCTGGAGGTCCTCGATCGCGTGTCGGAGGCGGTCGCGATCGCGATCCGCTCGGCCCGGGATCGTAGCCGGCTCGAGGAGCTGCTCGAGGAGACCCAGCGCCAAGGCGAGGAGCTCCAGGCGCAGCAAGAAGAGCTGCGCGTCTCCAACGAGGAGCTCGAACAGCAGAGCCACACGTTGCAGCTCTCGCAGACCCAGCTCGAGAATCAGCAAGCCGAGCTCGAACAGATCAACACCCAGCTCGAGGAACAGACAAAGTCTCTCGAGCAGCAACGCGACGAGCTGGCGCGAGCCGGGGCGGAGCTCCAGCGTGCGAGCGTCTACAAATCCGAGTTCCTCGCCAACATGTCGCACGAGCTGAGGACGCCGCTCAACAGC
>PNAM01000002.1 GCA_003170275.1 Myxococcales bacterium | reverse complement strand
CGGACGGTTGGCGCTGGCGTCGTCACGTCAATCACCGAGTAACCGGCACCGGGTAACTAGCAATCTCTCATTAATGAGGTAAGTACCATGGCTCGCGGAAATCGTGCTCTTGTCACCCTGGAATGCAAGGATTGCAAGGAGCGCAACTACAACACGAATAAAAACAAGCGGACCACGCCCGACAAGCTGGAATTCTCCAAGTTTTGTCCGCGTTGCCGGAAGCATACGGATCACCGGGAGACGAAATAGGGGCTTTGCCCCTTTAGGCCAGTAGCTCCAATTGGTAGAGCAGCGGACTCCAAATCCGCGTGATGGGGGTTCGAGTCCCTCCTGGCCTGCAGAGGAAAACGATGGAACGCAAGTGGACCCACGTATTGTTTGCCGTCGGCGGCATCATCCTCGCCTGGCTGCTCTCCAAGAGCGGTGACTGGGCGTGGAGCTATTTCGGCAAGCCGAACAGCTTCGCCGTCGGCACGGGTGCGTTTCTGGTGGCGGGGATCGCGACGCTCATCGCCTGGAAGAACGAGCAGCTGTTCGGGCTCGCCCAGGAAGTGACGACCGAGCTCAAGAAGGTCACCTGGCCGACCCGCAAGGAGACCGTCTCCTCGACCATCGTGGTCATCGTGACCACCATCGTTGCTTCTCTGCTCCTCGGCGTGTTCGACGGCGTTTGGTCCTGGGTCACCAGAATGATTTACGGGTAGGGCGAAAAAAATGGAATCGGTTCAGAACACCTCGGAGCGCGCTATGTCGATGAAGTGGTACGTGGTCCACACGTATTCGGGCCACGAGAACAAGGCGCGGCTCTCGCTCCAGGAGCGGGTCAAGCAGATGGGGAAGGATGCCCAGTTCGGGCAGATCCTCATTCCGACGGAGTCGGTGCTCGAGCTGGTCAAGGGCCAGCGCCGCACCACGACTCGCAAGTTCTACCCGGGCTACATGTTCGTCCAGATGGAGCTCAACGAAGAGACCTTCCATCTCGTGAAGAACACGCCGAAGATTACCGGCTTCCTCGGCGGGACCAACCCGTCGCCCGTCCCCGAGAAGGACATCGTGCAGATCAACGCGCAGATGACCGACGGCGCCCAGAAGCCGAAGCCGCGGATTTCGTTCGAGGAAGGCGAGAACGTCAGGGTCATCGATGGCCCTTTCTCGAACTTCTCTGGAATCGTCGAAGAGGTGAAGCCCGAGAAGCAGAAAGTGCGCGTCCTCGTCAGTATCTTCGGCCGCGCCACGCCCGTCGAGCTGGACTTCGCCCAGGTCGAAAAAGCGTAACGAAGTCGCAAAGAACGGGCCAAGTACCGAGCGCGTTGTCCTCGGTGGTCGTTTTTTCCTTGCATTTTAGTAGGAATTAGTCCAATAACGCTGCTCCCCAAGGGTGCGTGTCATGAAGAAGGTTACGGGTCTCATCAAGTTACAAGTCCCCGCTGGCAAGGCGAATCCGTCGCCGCCGGTCGGTCCTGCGCTCGGTCAGCACGGCGTCAATATCATGGAGTTCTGCAAGAGCTTCAACGCCAAGACCCAGGCGCAGGCCAAGGACGACCTGATCATTCCGGTGGTGATCACCGTCTATAATGATCGGTCCTTCACCTTCATCACCAAGACGCCTCCCGCGGCCATCCTGCTCAAGAAGGCGGCCGGCATCGAGAAGGGCTCGGGGCAGCCGAACAAGAACAAGGTCGGCAAGGTAACCAAGAAGCAGGTGCGGGACATCGCCCAGCTCAAGTTGCCCGATCTGAACACCACGAGTCTCGAGTCCGCCGTGCGCACCATCGAGGGTGCGGCGCGGTCGATGGGGCTGGAGGTCGTAGGTTAATCATGGCGAGCGGAAAGAAATACAAGAAGGCTGCGGCGCTGATCGACCGCGAGAAGAAGTACTCCGTCGAGGAGGCGTTCTCGCTGTTGCCGCAGATGAAGATCTCCGAGAAGTTCGACGAGAGCGTGGATCTCGCGATCCGCCTGGGCGTCGATCCGAAGCACGCCGATCAGATGGTGCGTGGCGCGGTGAACCTGCCGCACGGCACCGGCAAGACCATGCGCGTGATCGTGTTCGCCAAGGGCGACAAGGCCAAGGAAGCGCAGGAAGCCGGCGCGGACCTGGTCGGCGCCGAGGACCTGGTCGACAAGATCCAGAAGGAAAACTGGCTGGACTTCGACTCGGCCGTTTCGACTCCGGACCTGATGGGCCTGGTCGGACGCCTCGGTCGCGTGCTCGGTCCGCGTGGCCTGATGCCGAACCCGAAGGTGGGCACCGTGACCTTCGACGTGGGCAAGGCCGTCAAGGAGCTCAAGGGTGGCCGCGTCGAGTTCAAGGCCGAGAAGGCGGGCGTGGTTCACGCGCGCATCGGCAAGATCTCGTTCGGGTCCGAGAAGCTGCGCGACAACTGCTGGGCGCTGCTCGAGCTGATCCAGAAGCTCAAGCCGTCCTCGTCGAAGGGCAGCTACATGAAGTCGATCGCCGTGTCGACCACCATGAGCCCTTCGATCCGCATCGACATCAACGAGGTCCAGGCGAAGTTCGTCGAGACCTAGTCACAATACGTCCGAAGAAGTCCGAGACAGCAGGCGCCGTACAGGCTTAATCGATGGCACCGGCCTGCCCAGACAGGAGAGTAGATGGACCGCACCACGAAAGAATCCCAGGTCGGGGAGCTGAAGGAAAAGCTCGGCCGTACCGCGTCGATCGTCCTGGCCGACTATCGCGGCCTCGACGTTCCGACCATCACTACCGTGCGCGACGAGTTCCGCAAGGTTCAGTGCGAGTACAAGGTCTACAAGAACACGCTCGTCAAGCTCGCCATCAAGGGCACCGCGATGGAGGGCATGGGCAAGCACCTCGAAGGTCCGACGGCGATCATCTTCTCGTACGAGAGCCCGTCGGCGCCCGCCAAGGTGGCGACCAAGATTTCCAAGGACATCGAAAAGTTCACCCTCAAGGGCGGCTTCTTCGAGGGAACCGTCCTCGATCTCAAGGGCGTCCAGAGCCTCGCTTCGATGCCTGGCAAGGACGAGCTGCGGGCGAAGTTGCTCGCGACCTTCATGGCTCCTGCAACCGACCTCGTGCGCACGCTCTCCGCTGGCGCGCAGAACTTCATGTACCTGCTGGCCGCCAAAGAGCGCGCTCAGTAACAAAAGATTAGGGAGAACGGAAAATGGCTGACGTGAATATGGACCAGATCATCGATTCGCTCTCGAACCTCACGGTGATGCAGATCGCCGACCTCACCAAGAAGCTCGAGGACAAGTGGGGCGTCAAGGCTGCTCCGGTTGCCGTTGCCGCAGCCGGTGGCGCTGCCGCCGCTCCCGCCGCCGCCGCGGTCGAACAGACCGAGTTCACCGTGACCTTGACGAACGCGGGTTCGAACAAGATCCAGGTGATCAAGGCGATCCGCGAGATCACCAACCTCGGCCTCAAGGAGGCCAAGGATCTGGTCGACGGCGCGCCCAAGGAGATCAAGGTGGGCGTCTCGAAGGACGACGCCGAGGGCATCAAGAAGAAGATCACCGAGGCGGGCGGAGCGGTCGAGATCAAGTAGGTACGGGCGCAGGTCACGAAGATCACGCGCTTGTCAAATAGGTTTCTGGTTGTAAGGGCCGCGTAGAACGGCTCGCCGGGGAGGTGTCTCCTGGCGAGCCATTCTCGCTTTTCAAAAGGGTCTAAATGGCTTCTGTGATCCAGAACAATTTCCGCGTTCGGAAGAACTACGCGAAGATCAACAAGATCATCGACATTCCGAACCTCATCGACATCCAGAAGCAGTCGTACGAGAAGTTCCTTCAGAAAGACGTTCCCCAGGACCAGCGCGAAGACGTCGGCCTGCAGGGCGTGTTCAAGAGCGTCTTCCCGATCAAGGACTTTTCGGAGACTTCGTCGCTCGAGTTCGTTTCCTACAACCTCGACAAGCCGAAGTACGACGTCGATGAGTGCCGCCAGCGCGGCATGACCTTCGCCGCACCGATCAAGGTGGTCATCCGCCTGGTCGTTTGGGATACCAACGAAGAGACCGGCTCCCAGTCGATCCGCGACGTGAAGGAGCAGGAGGTCTACTTCGGCGAGATCCCGCTGATGACCGAGAACGGTACCTTCATCATCAACGGTACCGAGCGCGTCGTGGTGAGCCAGCTGCATCGCTCCCCCGGCGTGTTCTACGATCACGACAAGGGCAAGACCCACTCGTCGGGCAAGTTACTGTACTCCGCCCGCGTGATCCCGTACCGCGGCTCGTGGCTCGACTTCGAGTTCGACCCGAAGGACATCCTGCACGTGCGCATCGACCGTCGCCGCAAGCTGCACGCGACGGTTCTCTTGCGCGCGCTCGGGTACTCGACCGAAGAGCTGCTCAACTATTTCTACTCGACGGAGACGGTGTTCCTCGAGGCGGCCAAGAAGTACGAGAAGTCGGTCGAGTACGACCTGCTTCCGGGCCAGCGCGCCACCCGCGACATCCGGCACCCGGAGTCGCGCGAGATCCTGGTCAAGAAGAACCGCAAGTTCACCAAGGCCGCCATCAAGAAGCTGCAGGACTCCAAGGTCCAGAAGCTGCCGGCCGAAGTGACCGAAGTCGTCGGCAAGGTCGCCGCGCACGACGTGATCGACGAGAACACCGGCGAAGTGCTCCTGCAGTGCAACGAGGAAGTGACCGAGGCCAAGCTCGACGAGCTGCGCGATCACGGCATCACCTCGTTCAAGGTGCTGTTCATCGACGGGCTCAACGTCGGCAGCTACCTGCGCGACACGCTGATCGCCGACAAGCTGGCGACGCCCGACGAGGCGATCATGGAGATCTACCGGCGCCTGCGCCCGGGTGACCCACCCACGCCCGAGACCGCGCTCACACTGTTCAACAACTTGTTCTTCAACCCCGAGCGCTACGACCTCTCGAAGGTCGGCCGCCTGAAGCTGAACTACAAGTTCAAGATCGACGAGTCGCTCGAGAATTGCGTGCTGACCAAGCGCGACATCCTCGAGACGGTTCGCTACCTCATCGATCTGAAGAACGGCAAGGGCTCGATCGACGACATCGATCACCTCGGCAACCGCCGCGTTCGCGCGGTCGGCGAGCTGATGGAGAACCAGTACCGCATCGGCCTGGTCCGCATGGAGCGCGCGATCAAAGAGCGCATGAGCATGTCTCAGGAAATCGAGACGCTCATGCCGCACGACCTGATCAACGCCAAGCCGGTCTCGGCGGTGGTGAAGGAGTACTTCGGCTCGTCGCAGCTGTCGCAGTTCATG
>PNAM01000034.1 GCA_003170275.1 Myxococcales bacterium | reverse complement strand
CACCACCGCCGCCCCCACCACCAGCCATGTCGGCAGCAGGACCCTGATTGCCTTCAGGTAATGGAACGATGTCCCCCACGCACGCGGCAAAAGTCAGCACACCCAAGATCAAGAAAACGCGCATGGAGGTTCCCAAAAGCAAGTCGCATGCCCTCGTCTTTGCCGCAATCATTGAGGTATTTCTTGGCAGATCGAGGTCCCGAACCCCAGATGGGACTTCCGGCCCCACCCGTGGCTGTCGGGCCGCGGCCGGGCTGACGCGCGCGGTGGGCTAGTAGCCCTTGGGGATCTTCGCGAGATCGATCTGGTCGAGCGCTGCGCGGATCACTTGCGACTTGTTGGCCTTGGTGTGCCCGCGTCGCTTGAGCTCGGCGACCAGGGCCTCGAGGTTCTCGATGTCTTCGTTGTAGAGCGAGATGCACACGACCTTGTAGTGGGTCGGCTTCTCTTTTTTCGCCGGCCCCCGGTCGCTGTTGCTGGCGCTCTCGGCGTCGGCATGAAACGACGGGCGATAGAACTTCTCCAAGATCTCGTCGCCGCCGAGCGGATCGTTGGCCATCGCGCGGGCGGGTTCCACATCGTTGCAACCCACCGTACGCTGCGCGTAGGGGCCCAGTTTCTTCTGCGGCTTCATGCTGCCCTCGTGTTCGTCGTCGCTGAGGTGGGAGGGGAGGTGTTCGGCAAGTTCGGGCGCGCCGCCGAGGCGACGAAGCGATCGACCAGCCTGCGATAGTCTTCCGCGCCCGGCGAATCGGGCGCGTATTCGAAGATGGTCTGACGGTGGCTGGGCGCCTCGGCGAGCCGTGTCGAGCGGCGAATCGGCTCGTACAGCCGCTCCTTGAAGTGCCCGCTCAAGGTGTTCACCGCCTCGCGCGCCAGGCGCGTACGCGCGTCGAAGAAGGTCGGCACCACGCCGGCGATGCGCACGGTGTGCCCGAGATGCTTGTCGATGTCCTTGAGTGTCTTGAGCACCTGCTTGACGCCGACCAGCGCCAGGTAGTCGCACGACACCGGAATCATCACCTCGTCGGCGAACGACAGCGCGTTCTGGTTGAGCAGCGACAGCGACGGCCCGCAGTCGAGCACGATGTACTGGTAGCGGTTCTTGAGCTGCCCGAGCCGCTCGGCGATGAACCGATCGCGGGCGCCGTCGTGGCGCGCCAGCCACACCTCGGCCGCCGCCAGCGTCGCGTCGGAGGTGATCACATCGAGGTGCCCGCGCACCGGCACGATCACGTCCTCGCAGGTGCAGGGCGGGTCCTGGGTGATCAAGTGGTAGAGGCTGCGCTCGCCTCGAATCCCAAGCGAAGCTCCCACGTTACCCTGGGCGTCCATGTCCACCAGCAGCACGTCGAAACCGCGATCGGCGATGCCCGCGGCCAGGTTGATGGCCGTGGTGGTCTTTCCGGTCCCGCCTTTTTGGTTTAAGATGGCGAGACGGCGCGCTCTTCGCTGCCCTGCAAAGCCGCTCTCGCCAAGCCCGGCGCGACGGCAGTCGAGGTGGCAGAAATAGCGCCGCACGCCGTCGACCACGGCGACCTGAAAAGCGAACTGTGGGGGAAAGGCGCGGGCGCAGACCACACAGCTGACGGTCATCGACATGTTTCGATTGAACGCCCGGCTCATGAGAGACGCAATTTTTTGCACGAGAGAAGGAGCCTGATGCGCGCGAGGTGGAACCGCTGGATGCTTTCGACCGTGCTGGCCGGAGCCGCCTCCATCGCCGGCACCGCCGTCGCCGACAACGAAAAGAGCGCAACCAGAGAGCCGCCCGTGCTGCAGCCCTATCCGTCGGGCTATCGGTCGCCGCAAACGCAGATCCTCCAGCCCTATCCGCCGGACTATCGCTATCCGCCGCCGCCGCAGATCCTGCAGCCGTATCCTCAGGGCTACCAGGCGCCCTCGTATCCGCAGCAGCCGTACTATCAACCAGCGCCCCAAGGGTATTACCAGCCCCCGCAGGGCTATTACTATCCGCAGCCGTATTATCCGCCGTACCAATACCAGCAGCCGGTACAGCAGCCCTATTATCCGCAGCAGTACTATCCGCCGCAGGGCTACTATCCGCAGCCGCAGTACTATCCGCCGCAAGGCTACTATCCGCAGCAGTATCAACCGCAGCCGCAATATCAGCAGCAACAGCCGCCGCCGAACTACCCTGGCCCCGGCTTCGCGCCCGCGCCTCGCTACGACCAGCCGCCGCCCCCGCCGCTGGTCGCCCCGCAGCCACGCCGAGCTCCGTGATACACAAGCGGCATGTTGCCGCTCGACGACCTGCTGGTGTTCGATCTCTCGCGCGTTCTATCGGGACCGTACTGCTCGATGTACCTCGGTGACTTCGGCGCGCGCGTGGTCAAGCTCGAGCATCCCGAGGGCGGCGACGACACGCGCTCGTTCGGTCCGCCGTTCCTGCACGATGAGTCCTGCTACTTCATGTCGATCAACCGCAACAAGGAGTCGGTGGCGATCGACTTCAAGCACCCGCGCGGCCGGGCGCTCGCGCTCGAGCTGGCCGCCAAGGCCGACATCCTGCTCGAGAACTTTCGGCCGGGCGCGCTCGGCAAGCTCGGCCTCGACTACCCGACGCTGCACGCCAAGAATCCGCGCCTGATCTACTGCTCGATCTCGGGCTTCGGCCACGCCGGCCTGCCCGAGTGGACCCGCAAGCCCGGCTACGATCTGGCCATCCAAGGCATGGGCGGGCTGGCGTCGCTCACCGGCGACCCGGACGGCCCGCCGCTCAAGTCCGGGGTCTCGATCGCCGATCTCGCCGCCGGGCTCTATGGCCTGGTCGGCATCCTGGTCGCGCTCCACGCGCGGGCGCGCACCGGCCGCGGTCAGCACGTCGACATCTCGATGCTCGATGGCCAGATCTCGATGCTCACCTTCCACGCCGGCAACCACTTCGGCACGGGCGCGGTCCCGTCGCGGCGCGGCAACAAGCATCCCTCGATCGTGCCCTACGAGACCTTCCGCGCGGCCGACGGCTACGTCAACATCGCGGTAGGCAACGACAGCCTGTGGCGATCGCTGTGCAAGGCGGTGGGTGCGCCGCTGGCCGTGCTCATGGACGATCCGCGCTACGCCACCAACCAGGCGCGCGTCGCCCATCGCGAAGCGCTGGCCACCATCCTCGATCCGATGGTCGCCGCGCGACCGGTCGCCGACTGGGTCGCGCTGTGCGAGGGTGCCGGCATCCCGTGCGGCCCGATCCTCAGCGTCGCCGAAGCGCTCGCTCATCCGCAGGTCCTGGCGCGCGACATGGTGGTCCCGCTCGAGCACCCCAAGGCCGGCCCGATTCGCGTCACCGGCGTGCCGGTCCGCCTCTCGGACACGCCCGGCGCCGTGCGCACCGCACCGCCGATGCTCGGCCAGCACACCCGCCAGGCGCTCACCGAGCTCTTGGGGATGGACGCAGCGGCCCTCGACGCGCTGGAGCGCGAAGGCGTAATCGGCGTTTCATCCTGAGCGGAGTTAGCGGGACTTCTTGAGCTTCTTGACGGGCTTCGACTTGGCGGGCTTCTTCGCCGCAGCGCGCGCGGGGGACTTGATCTTCTTCGGGGCTGCGCTCTTCCCATGGCCATGGCCATGGCCCTTCGCCTTGCCGGCCGGCTTGGCCGCCGGCTTCTTGGCCGCCGGACGGGCCGCCGCCGAGGGCGCCGCCTTGACGGCAGGCGCGACGGCCTTGGGAGCCGGAGCCGCCTTGACGCCCTTGCCCTTCTTGGCCACGGGCGGATTGAGCGGGCGCAGGAACGGCAGGGTCAGGTTCTTGCGGTTGTGGATCAAGACCCGCTTGTCGATCTGGAAAGTGACCTCGATCTTGTCGTCCCCGATGTTCTCGGTGATGTAGCCAATCCCGAACTTGGGATGGCTCAAGATCTCCATTTCCTTGAAATATTCGCTGATATTGTAGGCCTTCGGCGGCTTCTTGTTCTTGGCCATGACCTGCTCGTAGGTCGGCTTGGCCTTGGCCGCTTTCTTCTTTGGAGCCGGCTCGGGCGCCTCTTCTTCGGGCTCGCCTGTCGGCTTTCGGTAGCCGTGCACGTCCCCACAAGGGTTGCACTGCACCCGTCGAATCTCGTCCTCGTACTTCGAGATGACGACGTGGGTAGTGTCCGCCTTACATTTGGGGCAGTGTGCTTCGACTTCCGCCCCAACCTCGTCCACATCGTCGTCGAAGATGAAGTCCTCCATGAGGATGGCCCCTTGCCCGGCTTGCTACGCGACAAGCACCTATCATACCGTTACCGCAGGATCAAACAAAATCCGACGGTTCGTTCTATATAGTGCATCGGCGTCATATCTCCAACTATTGCTAGAATGAGACGACATGCTCGATAGCGACGCGATCCGCAGGCGTGCCCGGGTGCTCCTCGACCTAGGGCGACCCGCCGATGCGCTGCTCGAGGTGCGTCGCGCGCTGGCGGACAATCCAAATGATTCTGATGCCTTGGAGATCGAGGGGCTGTGTTTTCTGCGGCTGCGCAGCTATCCCGAAGCGCTCGATTCGCTGGCCCGCGCGATCGCCCGCGCGCCCCAGGCGGCGCACGCCCACTACCTGTACGGATTTGCGCAACGCGAATCGGGCCAGCGAGACGAGGCCGAGGCGCCGTTCAAGGCCGCGCTGTTGATCGCGCCGGAGGAACCGGTCTATCTGCGTGCGCTGGCGGAGCTTTATTCGGATCAGGGGCGTCACGAGCAGGGCCTGGTGCTGGCCCGGCGAGCGGCCGAGCTGGGCGCCGACCGGGCATCCAACCATGTCACGCTCGGCTACGTCGCGTCGAACGCCGGCGACAAGGGGCTGGCACGCATCGCCTACGAACAGGCGGTGGCGCTCGATCCTTCGGACGCCGCGGCGTGGAACAACCTCGGCTGCCTGGACCTCGCGGCGGGCGATCTGTTGCGGGCGCGGGCGCGCTTTCGCGAGGCGTTGCGGCTCGATCCGCGCGGCGAGCGGGCGCAGCGCAACCTCACGCTGGTGCTGCCCACGCGCCGTCCGACCTCGCACAGCTGGGCCGGGCTGCTCGAAGCCGTCGGTGCGGAGCTGGTGCGCGCGAAGGCCGGCAAGCTGGTGCTGGCCGCGCTCTTGATGGAGGCGCCCGACGCGGGCCGCTCGTTCGCGCGCGGCGGCGAGCGGGGGGCGGCGCTTACCGGCGGCGCGACGCTGCTGCTGTTGCGGCTGATGGGCCCCGCGGCGATCCTGCCGCTGTCGCTCGGCGCGGCTGCAGTCGGGGTGGCCTGGCTCGCGACCCGCGATCGGCTGCCCGCCGAACGCGAGCGGGTTCGTCGCGCGCTCGGCGAGGCACGGGCCCGCTTCGATCAACTGTGGCAGGATTGGCTCGCCGGCAAGCTCCTGCGCGACGCACGCGATGCCGCGATCGACCAGATGGTCGAGGATCTCACCCTCACGCTCGCGAAGACGGAGCTGACATGACGGACCTCGAGTCGCTGACCGACGCAGTGCGGGCCCTGCCCGAGAACCTGCCGCTCAGGCGCCAACTCGCCGCCGAGCTCGAGAAGGCGCAGCGCTTCGACGAGTCGCTCGAGCAGCTCGAGGCCATCCTCGCCCGCGCCACCGACGATCCGCCGGCGCTGATCGGTGCCGCGCGCTGCCTGTACGAGGTGGGCCGGTACGCCGAGGCGCTGGCGCGCTACGACCACGCGGTGGCCGGCTCGGTCGGGCTGGCCGACGCCGCGCTGCGCGATCGAATCGTCAAGGCGCAGGCCGATCCGCGCGCGAGAATCCGGCTGGTGGCCGACGGGCCGAAGCTGGTTCCGGATCATCCGGCGGCCGAGGTCGAGAAGCCGGCGTTGTCGTTCGCCGACATCGGCGGCCTCGACGAGCTCAAGGAGAAGATCCGGCTGCGCATCCTCTATCCGCTCAAGCGGCCCGACCTGTACCAGGCGTTCGGCAAGAAGGTGGGCGGTGGGCTCCTGTTCTACGGGCCGCCCGGATGCGGCAAGACCTTCCTGGCGCGCGCCACCGCCGGGGAGGCGGGCATTCATTTCGTCGCGGTGGGCATCGACGAGGTGCTCGACATGTGGCTCGGCCAGTCGGAGAAGCGGCTGCACGAGCTGTTTCGCACCGCGCGCGCCAAGGCCCCGGCGATCCTGTTCTTCGACGAGGTCGACGCGCTCGGCGGCAAGCGCTCGGGCCTGCGCCACGAGAGCTATCGAACGCTGGTCACCCAATTCCTCTCGGAGCTCGACGGGGCGCAAGGACAGTCGGATGGCGTGCTGGTGATGGGCGCCACCAACGCGCCGTGGGACGTCGACTCGGCCTTTCGCCGCCCGGGGCGCTTCGGCGACGTGCTGTTCGTGCCGCCGCCCGATCTGCGCGCGCGCGTCGAGATCCTCAAGCTAAAGCTGCGCGGCAAGCCGGTCGTCCCCGATCTCGATCCCGCCGAGATCGCGCGCGTCACCGAGCTGTTCTCCGGCGCCGATCTCGATCACCTGGTCGACGCCGCGATCGAGACTGCGCTGGCGGAGACCATGCGCTCCGGCGTGGTCCGGCCGATCACCACGGCCGATCTGCTGCAGGCCGCCAAGAAGGTCCGTCCCACCACGCTCGAGTGGTTCTCGTCGGCGAAGAACTTCGCCACCTACGCCAACGAGAGCGGCCAGTACGACGAGGTCGTCGAGTACATCAAGCGCCATCGGCTTGGCTGATCGAGTTGCGCGGGCTTTTGGGACGTGATAGCCCCAAAGATGTGGCAGCCGAGATCATCCCGCTGTATCGGGTCAAGACGATCGCCTACGAGGCGGACGACAAGCGCTTCGAATTGCTGGAAAAAGCGCCCCCCAAGGGGCTCGAGGCGATGAACGTGCGGCCGCCCTCGAAGTTCGCCGGGCGCGAGCTCGACGCGCTGCAGGGGACCGCGCAGGCGAAGTTCGCGCACCGCTCGTGCAAGAGCTCGAAGCTGCGGTTCTTCCGGGTGTTCAAGCTGCTGACGGCAGCCAAGCGCGAGGAGCTCGCCGAGGCGCGCTATCGGCCACTCGCCGAGCGGCTGCGGCTGCAGCGCTGGATGCGCCGGCTGTGATCGGCTAGAGATCTTCTCGTGCCGGAGAGGTTGGGCAAGGGCATCTCGCCGCTGGCGGTCATAGCGCCGGTGATCCTGATCGCGGCGGTGGTGCTCGGCGGATACAGCTATCGCTACGCTTCGCAGCTGGCGGAGAAGAGCGAGCTGTCGCTGGTCGAGTCGAACCGGCTGCTCGGCGACCAGACGCGCCAGCGCATCGACAACTTCATCATCGACTCCGATCGCGCGATGTTCGATCTCGTCGACCTCGAGCACCTGCAGGACTTCGCCAAGCAGTGGAGCTACATCGTGCGCGTCTCGCCGGCCGTCGAGGCGGCCGTCATCCTCGACGAGAACCTCAACCTCTTGCCGGGCGGCTACGTGTCGAAGAAGCGCACCGTCGACGCCCAGGCGTTCCTCGCGCTGTTCGTGAAGAAGATCCTGCCCGATCTGCCGCTCGCCGATCTGAAGACCGATCTGCACAAGCACCTGCACAAGGAGTACGACGGGCGCGACTACCTGATGTCGTTCATCAAGCGCGAGCACGCCGAGCGCACCTACTACGTCGTGCTCAAGATCAGCCTCGAGTACCTGCTCAAGGAGCTGTTCCCCGACGTGCTCGGGCCGCTGGCCGGCAAGTCGCTCTATTGCGTGCGCGACGATCACGGCCAGGTGGTGTTCGGTGCGCCCGTCGGGCAACCCGGCAAGTTTCTCTACGAAGAGGCGTTTCCCACCACGCTCTATCTGTGGCGGCTGCAGGTTACCCCGGCGCCGGCGGCCAGCATCAACACCGAGGAGCGGGTGCGCCGCCGATCGGAGTACTTGCTGATCACGCTCACGCTCGGCATCATTCTCGCCGGGACGGTGTTCCTGCTCTACGCCAACCAACGCGAGCGACGCGCCAACCAGGCCAAGAGCGACTTCATCTCCAACGTGTCGCACGAGCTGAAGACGCCGCTGTCGCTGATCCGCATGTTCGCCGAGCTGCTCGCGCTCGGCAAGCTCAAGTCGCCCGACAAGGCGCGCGAGTACGCCGAGATCATCACGCGCGAATCGGAGCGGCTCTCGCGGCTGATCGACAACGTGCTCGACTTCTCGCGCATCGAGCGCGGGCGCGCGGCGTACGACTTTCAGCTCGGGCAGCTCGCCGAGGTGGTCGAGCGATCGCTCGACGTGTATCGCCACCGGCTGGAGCGCGAGGGGTTCAAGCTGATCACCAAGATCGACAACGAGCTGCCGCCGACGATGATCGACGAGAACGCGATGACGCTGCTGCTGCTCAACCTGCTCGAGAACGCGGTCAAGTACGGCAAGGGCGAGGTGGCGGTGTACCTGACGCGCGTCGGTGATGTGCTGCGGCTGGTGGTCGGCGATCAGGGGCCGGGCATCCCGACCGACGAGCACCAGCGCATCTTCGATCGGTTCTATCGCACGCGCGAGGCGCGCGGCACCAACGTGCGCGGCTCGGGCATCGGGCTGTCGCTGGTCAAGCACATCGCCGAGGCGCACGGCGGCAGCGTCACCGTCGAGAGCGAGCCCGGCAACGGTGCTGCGTTCATCATCGACATTCCGATGATCTCGAAGCGGGCGGCGGCATGAACGAGCGCAAGCGGATCCTGATCGTCGAGGACGAGCCGGACATCGTGCGCGGGCTCACCGATGCGCTCGAGTTCGAGAACCTCGACGTGGTGTCGACCGGGCTCGGCAAGGAGGGCGTGCGCATCATGAAGGAGCGCGCCGCCGACTGCATGATCCTCGACCTGATGCTGCCCGACATC
>PNAM01000083.1 GCA_003170275.1 Myxococcales bacterium | reverse complement strand
AGGAGCTGCGCGACAAGGCGGCCGAGGTGCCCGAGGCGTGGTGGCACTTCATCGGCCCGCTGCAGCGCAACAAGGTCAAGCTGGTGGTCGGCGTAGCGCAGCTCATCCATTCGGTGGATTCGCTGGCGCTGCTCGACGAGATCTCGGCGCGCGCGGAGAAGCTCCACCTGACGCAGCGCTGCCTGTTGCAGGTGAACGTGGGCGCCGAGCGGCAGAAGTCGGGGTGCGCGCCCGCAGAGGTGGCCGCGCTGCTCGGGCGTTTCGCCGAGCTGCCGGCGGTCAGCTGCGACGGGCTGATGTGCATCCCGCCGGTGGGCGAGGATCCGGTGCCGCATTTTCGCGCGTTGCGCGCGCTCGCCGACCAGCACGGCCTTCAGCAGCTCTCGATGGGCATGAGCGACGACTTCGAAGCAGCGCTCGCCGAGGGCGCGACGCTGGTGCGCATCGGCACGGCGATCTTCGGCCCGCGCACCAAGAAGGCCTGAGCGCGCCCGCCGCGCCGTGCACCGCCGGTTGCGCTACTCTCGAAGAGTGGATTGGCTCGGCAAGGCGATGTGGCGAGCCGGCGCGGTGATCTGCCTCCTCGGCGGATGCGACGGCGCGCCTGAGACAGCTGACCTGTCGGCGGTTGCCGATCTGTCGGAGCCGTCCCTGGATCTCGCGTGGAGCTCTTGCGCCGGAACGGCGCTGGCTGGAACGTGCGTGGCGCGATTCTTCGATTCGTTCGCCGCCTGCTTCCGACCCGCCGGACACTGCGCGCCGTACTACGGGATCTCGGGCGGCGCCTGCTGGGAGAATGGGGCCCGCTACACCGACGACCCCTTCGAGAACTTTGCAGAGTTCTTCCAGATTGGTAGTCAGCAGTGCCTGGGCCGAACCGACTATCGCTCGCAGCCCGGGGGCGCGCTCGTGTTCGAGCAGTATTGCGTCCCGGGCGACGCCAATTGCGGCGATGCGCAGACGGACGGCGGCGTGGTTCCCGTCGGAGGCGGCGTTTACGACCACGAGACGGGAGTCTTCACCTGTCCCGACGGGACCCAGGTCGATGTCGGGCCGGCGCTGGGCGGCTGCGCGGTGCTGAACGAGCTGCTGGACCCGTTCTGCGACGGCGAGATCAACTCCGGCCAGTGCCCGCTTCCTTAGGCAGGCTCGACCGGCATCCGGCGCAGGATCTCGAGCACCAGCCGGCGCATGCGGCGGCGGTGGCCCTCGGGCTGGGAGACGAACTGCAGCCCGACGCCCACGCCGTCGGCCTGCGGGCGGCTCCACGAAACGCGCGCGCGGGCGCGCGGCGGGAAACGATCGGCCTGGGCGGGCGGCTCGGCGACCAACTCGACCTCGAGGAGCGCGTCGGTGGGCAGCGCGCCGCTCGCCAGCACCTGCACCCCGCCTTCGCCGAGATCGACCAGGGTCGCGGCCATCTCGCCGCCGTCGGTGAACAGCTTGACCTTGAGCGGGATCGCCACGCGCACCGCGCCGCGCCGTTCCTCGCCTCCGGTTCCCTTCGAGAGCAGCATCATCAAGCGGCGATCCATCGCACGCCGCTCCATGGTGCGCTCGAGATCGATTTCGCCTTCGATGTGCTCGATCTCCGAGAGCGCGTGGACCAGCTCGGCGAACGACATTTCTTCGTGACGTCTTAGGGTCATGTCGCTTCGCTCCTCAGCTCCGTAGCGCTTCGACGACTCGGCCGAGCGTGATGGGCGCCTGCACCTCGCCGCGGCAGGCTTGAAAGCAGCGCGTGCAGGTGACCGGCGCGATCGCGCGGTGATCGTAGGTCGAGTAGTGCGAGACCATCGGCAGCTCGGCGCAGGCGCGGACCATGCCGCCCGGCGAGACGTGCAGCGTCTTCTTGCCGGCGGTGCAGCCGGGGATCGGCGTGCCGCTGATGTAGGTCGGGATGGTGTCGAAATACCATTGCGTGTTGGCGATGTTGGCGTGCGCGCGCTTGTAGTCGCGGAGCTCGCCGAGCACCTCGAGGAGCCGCGCCTGCCGCTCGGCGGGAAACAGGTGGGCGTGGTTGTCGGCGGGCAGCTCGGAGTAGAGCGTGTACATCACCGACGCGCCCCAGCTCAGCGCCAGCTCGGCGATCGGCAGCGCGTCGTCGAGGTTCTCGTTCATGACGATGGTGTTGAGCTGGACGTTGGCGCCGCGCGCCGCCATCCACGGAACGATGTGCGCGATCTTCTTGAACAGCCCCGGCAGCTTGCGGTCGCCGTCCTGGCGCGCGTCCGGGAAGTTGAGCGACACGTTGACCTGATCGATGCCGGTGTCGAGCAGCGCCTGCGCGCGCTCTTCGGAGAGGAACCAACCATTGGTGATGATCGAGACGTAGCGCCAGCCGGGCGCGTCCTTGACCGCGCGAACGATCGCCAGCGCGTCCTTGCGCATGAACGGCTCGCCGCCGCAGATGGTCACCGAGAACGGCTGGAAGCGCTCCACCACGCCGACGAAATCGGCCAGCGCCTGCTCGTCCTGCTTCTGCTCTTTCCAGTGGTTGCAGTAGTCGCAGCGCGCGTTGCAGCGGCGGGTCAGCTCGAGCGTGATGTTGAGCGGGCGATCCCGCACCCGGTTCCCCACCAGGCTGGCGAGGCCGCGCAGCTTCTTGGTGATCGGCAGCCGGTACACGCCCCTACGTTATCACGCAATCGGCGAAGCGGCGCCGGCCTGCCGCTAAGCCTCTGACATGAACGGATAGCGGAAGTCGGTCGGCGGCGCGAAGGTCTCCTTGATGGTGCGCGGCGAGACCCAGCGGATCAGGTTCCACAAGCTGCCGGCCTTGTCGTTGGTCCCCGAAGCGCGCGCGCCGCCGAACGGCTGCTGCCCGACCACCGCGCCGGTCGGCTTATCATTAATATAGAAGTTCCCTGCGGCATGGCGCAGCCGGGTCATCGCCTCGTGCACCGCAGCACGGTCGCGCGCCCACACCGCGCCGGTCAGCGCGTAGGGCGAGGTCTCGTCCACCAGGCGCAGCGTGTCCTGCCAGCGCGCGTCCGGATAGACGTGCAGCGTCACCACCGGCCCGAAGATCTCCTCGCTCATCAGCTTCGACTTCGGATCCTCGCTCTCGACCAGGGTCGGCTCGACGAACCAGCCGTCGTCGCCCTTGAGCGTGCCGCCGGCGATGATCTTCATGCCCGGCCCCTTTTTCGCCGCCTGGACGAACTCGCCGATGTTTTCGAACGAAGCCTTATCGATCACTGCGCCCATGAAGTTGCGGAAGTCGCTCACATCGCCCATGCGAATCTCGCCGATGAGCGCGAGCACGCGGTCGCGCAGCCCGGCCTTCCACAGCGATTCGGGCACATAGATGCGGCTCGCCGCCGAGCATTTCTGCCCCTGGTACTCGTAGCCGCCGCGCACGATTGCCACCGCCAGCGCGTCCGGATCGGCCGAGGGATGGGCGAGGATGAAGTCCTTGCCGCCGGTCTCGCCGATCATGCGCGGATAGGTGCGGTAGCGCCCGATGTTGGTCCCAACGGTGTGCCACATCTTCTGGAACACGCCGGTCGATCCGGTGAAGTGGATGCCCGCCAGATCGCGATGCTCGAGGCAGAGATCGCCGATCATGCGCGACGGTCCCGGTACGAAGTTGATCACCCCATCGGGCAGCCCCGCCTCGCGCAAGATCTCCATGATGATGTGCCCGGACAGCACGGCCGTCTGCGCCGGCTTCCACACCACCGTGCAGCCCATCATCGCCGGCGCGGTCGGCAGGTTGGCGCCAATCGAGGTGAAGTTGAACGGCGTCACCGCGAACACGAAGCCCTCGAGCGCTCGCGCCTCGAGCTGGTTCCACACGCCGGGCGGCGAGTACGGCTGCTCGTCCGCGATGCGCGCGGCGAAGTGCGCGTTCCAGCGCCAAAAGTCGATGCTCTCGCAGGCCGCGTCGATCTCCGCCTGGTGCACGGTCTTGGATTGCCCCAGCATGGTCGCCGCGTTGAGCAGCGGGCGGTACTTGCCGACCAGCAGCTCGGCCGCGCGCAAGAACACCGCCAGCCGTTGGTGCAGCGGCGTGTTCGCCCAGTCGTGCTGCGCGGCGAGCGCGGCGCTGATCGCGGCCCGCGCGTGATCCGCCGATGCCTGATGGAACTTGCCGAGCTCGAGCCGATGGTCGTGCGGCGAGTGAAGCTGGCCGAACGTCCCCGTGTGCACGGACTTGCCGCCGATCACCAGCGGAATCTCCACCGGCTGCTTGCACATCGATTCGAGCGTGCGCTTGAGCGCCTGCTTCTCCGGAGTGCCCGGGCCGTAGCTCCAAACCGGCTCGTTGAGCGGCTGCGGGACCTTGGCGTGAACGTTGGACATGCGCGAAAGATAGTGGGGTTGCCTTTGGTTGACAACCACGCCCCGGTCGGATTCGATGAGGGTCCCTTGGAGCGCCGTCTTTTGTCCGTGCCGGAGCGAAACGAACGCCGCGTCACCTTCTCGCTCGAGGGCCGCGAGGTCGAGGCGCGCGCGGGCGAGACGGTCGCGGTGGCGCTCCTGGCGTGCGGCGAGCGCGTGCTGTCGCGCTCGGTCAAGTATCACCGGCCGCGCGGATTTTTTTGCTTGAGCGGCCACTGCGGCGCGTGCCTGACGCGCATCGACGGCAAGCCCAACATGAAGGCGTGCCGCGCGGTGGTGCGCGACGGGATGGCGGTGGAACGCCAAAATGCGTTTCCGTCCGGCGGCTTCGACGTGTTGGCGGCGGCCGACTTTTTTTTCGCGAAGGGAATGGACCACCACACGATGATGACCTCGCCGCGCGCGCTCAACGCGGTGATGCAGAAGGTCGTGCGGCAGCTCGGCGGGCTCGGCCGGATGCCGGACGCGCCGCTCGACGGCACGCCCGAGCTGCCGAGAGCCACCGTCAGGCACGTGGACGCGCTGGTGATCGGCGCGGGACCGGCCGGGCTGGCGGCGGCCACCACGCTCGCGCGCGCAAACAAGCGCACGCTCGTCCTCGATGAGCAGGATCGGCCCGGCGGCTCCTACCTTGCGCATCCGGCATTCGGACTGCCCGCCGCAGATCGCGCCGTGAACGAGGCGCGCGGCGCCGGTGTCGAGATCCTCAGCTCGGCCTCGGCGATCTCCTGGTATCCGGAAGACGAGCCGCGTCCGGGCGCGCCTCCAGGCCTCCTGGCGGTCGATCTGGGCGGCGCGAGCCTGCTCAAGCTCACCGCCGATCGCTACGTCTACGCCACCGGCGCCTACGATCAGAACGCGCTGTTTCGCGACAACGATCGCCCGGGCGTGCTCGCCGCGCGCGCGGTCGGCCGCATGCTGATGCGTTTCGGCGTGCTCGCCGGCAAGCGCCCGGTGGTGCTCGGCGGCGGCCCCTACGCGCAGGCGCTCACCGATGCGCTCGCCGCCGCCGGCGCCGAGGTGACCCGCATCGACGGCGTGCAGACGCGGGTCGTCGCCGCCAAGGGCTACGGCTGGGTCAAGGGGATCGAGGTGCTCGACGCCGGCAAGAAAAAGTCGCGCACCGTGAAATGCGATCTGATCGCGGTCGCCGCCCTCCCCGCCCCCGCGTCCGAGCTGCCGCGCCAGCACGGAGTCTCCGTCGAGCTCCGTCCGGAAGCCGGCGGCTTTGCCTGCGCGGTCGATCAAGACGGCCGCTCCGCGGCGCCGAACGTGTTCGCCTGTGGCGACGTCACCGGCTTCCTCGGCCCGGCCGAGGCCGAGGTTCACGGCGCGCGCGTCGGCCAGGCCGCGGTCAGGTCCTACGCGTGACGCGCCACTGGCTCGTCCTGACCGCGTCGCTGCTCGGGGCGGTTGGGGTCGCGAACGTCGGGAACAGCGACGGCGGCACGAGCCGGGCCGACGCCGGGGCCGACCCGACGCCCGACCTGTCCGTCTCGTGCTCGCCCAAGAACGCCGGCTGCTCGGTGGGACCGCAGTGCTGCTCGGGCACCTGCACGACGAAGATTTGCCAATGAGCGCCAAGACCATCGTGTGCCGCTGTGAGGACGTCACGCTCGACGACGTGCAGCACACGCTCGAGATCGGCTATTCGTCCGTCGAGGAGATCAAGCGCTACACCGGGCTCGGCACCGGCCCTTGTCAGGGCAAGGAGTGCATGGTGCAGGCCGCGCTGTTGTGCGCGCGTCACACCGGGCAGGCGGCGGCGCTGATCGAGCCCTTCACCGCCCGTCCTCCGATCACCGCCGCCCGGTTGGGAATCTTCGCGCGCGCCGGCGAGGACCCATGAAGGACGTGCAGCCGACCACCGGCCCGCTGCGATCGAAGTGTGAAATCGCGATCATCGGCGGCGGCGTGATGGGGCTGTCGATCGCCTACCAGCTGGCCAAGCGCGGCATCACCGACGTGGTCGTGATCGAGCGTGGCTACCTGGCCCAGGGCGCTTCGGGTCGCAACGGCGGCGGCGTGCGCATGCAGTGGTCGACCGAGCTCAACGTGCGGCTCATGCAAGAATCGATCGATCTGTGCAAGCACTTCGCCCAGGAGATCGGCGTCAACGTCTGGTTCCGCCAGGGCGGATATTTGTTCCTCGCGCGGACCGATGCCGAACGCGCGAAGATGGAGCGCAACGTCGCGCTGCAGAATCGGTTCGGCGTCCCGACGCGCATGCTGAGCCCCGAAGAGGCTCGCGCCATCGTCCCCGAGCTCGACGTGCGATCGATCGTGTGCGCTTGCTACAACCCGCGCGACGGCGTGCTGTTCCCGTGGCCTTTTCTGTGGGGATACGCGCATCAGGCGCTCTCGCGAGGCGTCGAGGTCCACCTCTATACCGAAGTGACGGGCATCGAGCGTCAAAAAGGCAACGCCGGCGGCTTCACGGTGCACACGAGCAAGGGAAACGTGCAGTGCAAACGGCTGGTGAACGCGGCCGGCGCGTGGTCGCCCGAGGTCGCGCGCATGCTCGGCGTGGAGCTTCCGAACCGGCCGCACCGCCACGAGATCTTGTCGACCGAGCCACTCAAGCCGTTCCTCGGACCGATGGTCAGCGTGCTGCAGTCCGGTCTCTACTTTTCGCAATCGATGCGCGGAGAGATCGTGACCGGCGTGACGGTCGAAGACGCCGACGACGGTCGGATCAAGATGGGATCGCGATTGAAGTTCCTCACCACGATCGCGCGCGAGCTGGTCGCGATCATGCCGCGGCTCGCGGACGTCAAGATCTTGCGGCAATGGGCCGGCCCCTACGACGTGAGCCCCGATGGGCGACCGATCTTGGGCGAACCGCCCGGCGTGCCGGGGTTCTTCCTCGCCTGTGGGTTCGTGGGGCACGGGTTCATGATGGCGCCGGTGATCGGCAAGCTGTATGCCGAGTGGCTGGCCGGTGGCGTGCGGCACGAAGTGTTCGAGCATTGCCGGCTCCAGCGGTTCGACGAGGGCAAGATCGAGCGAGAGGATATGATTATCGGATGAGCCGGCTCGCCTGGATCTGCCTGATCGCGCTCGCTCTCCCGGGAGCCTCCGCGGGCGCAGAGCCCGCGCGAGTCCTTCGCATGGCGACCGTCGTGCCGGAAGGCACGAGCTGGGCCCGCGAGTTCCGCGCGATGGCGCGAGACGTCGAGACGCAGACCCGCGGCGCGCTCAAGATCAAATTCTATCTCGGCGGCATCGCGGGCGACGAGCTCGCGGTCGAAGCGCGAATTCGCCGCGACCAATTGGACGGATCGGTCTCGGCCGGAATGTTGTGCGAAAAGCTCGCGCCGTCGATGCGGGTGATGCGCATCCCCGGGATGTTTCAGAACCGCGATGAGTCCACCTATGTGTTGGGGCGGCTGAAACCTACGCTCGACAAGGAGTTTCTCGAGGCCGGATTCACCAACCTCGGCGAGGCCGGCGTCGGGGCAGCGATCCTGTTCTCGCGAACGCCGGTGAGAGGGTTCGCCGATCTGCGGAAGGGTCGCTACTGGGTCTGGGACATCGACGAGGTGATGAAGTCGCAACTGCCATTGCTCGGCATTCACCTCGCTCCGATGCCGATCGCCGACGCCGGGCGCGCGTACGACGAGGGCAAGCACGACGGCTTCGTCTCGCCACCGACCGCCGCGCTCGGTTTCCAGTGGTCGACCCAGACCAGGTATTACTCCGAGCTGCGCATGAGCTACGTCTCGGGCTGTCTGCTGGTGGCCAATCGCGTGTTCGACTCTCTGTCCTCGGAAAGCAAGGAAGTCATGCGCGCGGCCGCCGCCAAGACCAGGGCCAGGATGGAAGACCTCGGACGACGCATGGACCAGGAGTTGCTCGGCGGGCTGTTCCGGCGGCAAGGCCTCACAGCCGTTCCGGTCAGCGATTCGTTCCGCGCCGAATTCTTCGACGCTGCCCGCGCCGTTCGCGAGCGCTCCGGAAGCAACATCGTTCCCATCGCGCTCATCGACCGCGTGCTCGCTCTGCTCGCCGATTTCCGCGGCGAGCATCCCTGACGCAAGGATCGTCCACTGCGGTCAACTTGACGCATGTTCAAGCGATTTCCGTCGTGGTAGCCCTCGTCGCTGGAGGGGCGGATGCGTCGACTCGTCGTGCTTGCGGCTGCCTTGGCTCTCGCGGCGTGCAACTCGGATGCGCGTCGCCACGGCGATGCGGGGGTCGGAGGCGGCGGCAGCGAGGATCTCTCCTCGCCCCTGTCCGCCTGCGCGACTGCGGAGTACGACGCGCATCAGGCGCCGGCCGCTCTGTTGGTCGTGCTCGACCGATCTTCCAGCATGACCGACAACAACAAATGGAATTTCGCCGCCCAGGCCGTGGTGCAGGCGCTCGACCAAGACATCTTCGATTCGATGTACGTGGGTCTGTATTCGGCGCCGTCGGGAAACGTCACCGGCCCCGAGTGCATCCTGGGAACCCCGGTCGCTTGCCAGGCTCCGCCCTTTCCGCAAGTGAACCTCGCGCTGGCCTCGACCCAAAAATCGATGGCGACCAGCGGTGTGCGGCACGACATCATGACTTGGCTGACCGCCAACTCGCCCGACTCCGGGTTTGGCGACGCTTCGCCGATCTACGCCGCGCTGCAATCGGCGATCGGGGCGCTGCAGGCCTGGTCGCAGCCCGGCAAACGGATCATCCTCCTGGTCACCGACGGCACCATCAGCTGCAACCAATTCTCCAGCCGCCCAGGCTACATGGACTGCAACGGCTGTTCGCACGATTGGGAGGATCCGAACAACATCGTCAGCCTGCTGTCGCAGGCGAACAGCGATCCGAACAAACCGATCGAAACGTTCGTCGTGGGCGTGCCGGGTGCGGATACCTACGATGCCCAGGGCTGCTCGTACCCGCCCTACCACATGCGGCTGGCGCTCAGCGCGATCGCGGCGGCGGGATCGCCCACCAACGTCCCGCCCACCTGTACCGGCAAGACCTTTTCACAAGGCGGCGGCGATCCTCAGGTCTCCTGTCATTTCGACCTCACGCAGGGCAACTTCAATACGCAGGCGCTCTCGGACACCATTTCACTGGTTCGCGGAAAGGTGCTCGGCTGCACCTTCGACCTTCCCCAACCAGACGGCGGAATGCTCGACCCGAATCAAGTAAACGTGGAATACACGGTGAACGGCAACGCCGTGCAACTGTACAAACGCAAAGATCCCGCCAATCTTTGCGCGGCGATGGGCTGCTGGGACTACTCGCCCGGCGGAGACAAGGTGCAGTTGGTCGGCAAGGCGTGCGACGACGTCCAGGGGACGCCCGACGCGCAAGTGAAGATCATCGTCGGGTGCCAGACCCTCATCATGTGAGGGTGATCTGACGCACCGCGCGCGCCAGCGTTCGATCGCCATTCCCGCCCTTCTGTACTAGAGTCCCACCCGATGAAGCTGACCAAGACCATTGGCTTTCTTGGCACCGGCAACATGGCCGAGGCGCTGATCAAGGGGCTGACCTCCGCGCAAGTGGTCGATCCGGCGAAGATCTATGGCTCGGACCCGCGACGCGAGCGTTGCGAAGAGCTGACCCAGCGGTTTGGGATTCACACGACCACCAGCAACGCCGAAGTCGTGAAGCATTCCGAGATCGTCGTGCTCTCGGTCAAACCGCAAATCGTCCCGTTGGTCCTGGACGAGGTCGCAGGAAGCTTGAAGCCGAACACGCTCGTGATCTCGATCGCCGCCGGCACGCCGGTGAGCGCGATCGAACGCCGGCTGCCGAAGGGAACTCGCGTGGTGCGCACCATGCCGAATACGCCGGCGCTGGTCGGCGCAGGGGCGACGGCGATCGCAGGAGGTGGCCACGCCACCGCCGAAGATCTCGAGACCGCCAAGCACATCTTCAACGCCGTCGGCAAGACCGTGATCCTCGACGAGGAGCAACTCGACGCAGTCACTGGACTCTCGGGTTCGGGTCCGGCCTACGTGTTCCTGATCATCGAGGCGCTCTCCGACGCTGGCGTGAAGATGGGTCTCTCCCGCTACAACGCCTTGATGCTCTCTGCGCAGACCGTTCTCGGATCCGCCAAGTTGCTGATCGAGACCAACGAGCACCCCGGCCGCCTGAAGGACATGGTGACGTCACCGGGCGGCACCGCCATCGAGGGCATCGCCACCCTCGAGGCGGGAGGCCTTCGCACCACGCTCATCAACGCGGTCGAAGCCGCGACCCGTCGCAGCCGAGAGCTCGGCGAGCTGGCGAAGCCGAAGGACTGATGAGCCTGGCCCTCGTGATCAAACAAGATGCCGAAGGCATCTCCTTCGATGTGCAGGTCGTACCTCGCGCGTCGCGCGATCGAATCGGACCGGTCGTCGGTGATCGGCTCAAGGTTCAGCTCACCGCGCCGCCGGTCGACGGCGCCGCGAACGAAGCGCTGCGTTCGGTGCTCGCCAAAGCGCTCGGCGTGGCGCGTGGCAGCGTTTCCATCTTGCACGGTGCTACCGGTCGCAAGAAGACCATTCGTATTATCGGCGTGGACGCTCAAACGTTGCTTACTATTGCTGGAGATTCGTAGATGAAGCGATTGGCGCTGTTGTCTCTTCTGTCGGTCATCGGTTGTGGTGGCCAGACCGGCACCTTGACGCTGAACATCGTGACCTCACCTGCCGACGATCCGTTTGCCGACGCGGTGAACGTTCGCGTGACGGTCGGCGATTCCGTGACCGTCAAGACCATGCCGGTCAACATGGGTCACTTCAATTTCAATTTCTCCCAGAAGCCGTCGACAGACGCCATGCCGGTGCTCGTCGAGGCCCTCGACATGGCAAACAACGTCGTCGCCTACGGCAAGACGCCCTCCATCTCGCTGACGGCCGTGGACCAGGGGCCCTACGCCGTCTGGGTCGGACGGCCAGGTCGCGCTGCACCTGCCGCCGCCGGACTGATGCCGGCGAAGACGGAATTCGCAGCGGTGGCGATCAATGGGTTGGGGATCTTGTATGCGGGCGGCCGCGACAAGGATGGCAACACGCTGCAGACGACCGAGGTCTATGACGTCTTCACGCACGGAATCATCGAAACGGCACCGATGAATTCGGTCCGTGCCGGTGCGGTCGGAACGGCGGTTGCCGGCATTCGAGCGGTCGTGTTCGGCGGTGCGACTCAGATGGGCCTCGCGACGCCAGGCGCACCGCTCAACAGCGTCGAGCTGTTCGACCCCACCGTCGGCACCGGCCTTTGGGCTCCGCTCGCCGGCGACGTCACGGATGCGCGGTCAGCGGCCAACGTAACCGCGCTCCCATCGGGAGCGGCGCTCGTTTCGGGCGGAAATGATGGCAACGGAAGCCCGCTGGCGAGCGCAGCGCTGATCTCCACCGACACCTCGCCGCGCCTGACGGCCGTTTCCGGACCGATGGTGGCCGCTCGCTTGGGACACGCCACGGGACCGGCGAAGTTTCCGGATGGAGACGGCGCGATCCTGTTCGGTGGGCTGCCGACCGGATCCACGCTGCCCGTCGCAGAACGCCTGGTGGGTCAGTCATTCACTGCGTACGACATGGGCGATCTGGGCATGCAGCCCAATCGACTGCTCGCCACCGCCACCGCGCTTGCGGACGGGCGCGTGCTGATTCTCGGCGGCAAGGATGCGAGCGGTCCGCTGGCGAGTGGTTTCATCATCACGCCGAATCTTCCGGCGACAGTCACTCCGGTTCCCAATGCGCTCTCGGTGCCGCGAGAAGGCCACACAGCGACGCGGGTGGGCAATGACATCCTGGTGTGCGGCGGGGGAACGACGGGCGGCGCACTCGATGACAGCTGCGACCTGATCGACGGCACGTCGGTCGCCATCAAGGAAACCATCAAGCTCGGAGCGGGTCGACGTGACCACACGGCCACGGTGCTCGAGATCGGACTGGTGCTGATCGCTGGTGGCACGGGGCCTGACGGGTCACCGTCGGGCGCAATCGAGATTTATACGCCCAAGCAATAGGTCCCTTCGGAACGGAGCCTGCGCCCCAGCGCCCATCGGGGGTGGCGTCCGGTATGCGGAACTGCTGTCCGGTGGCCGGATGTTTCTTGCGCTCCCGGTTCGAAATCCTCAGCGTTTTCTTGAAAACGTCCTCAGGCACGGGATGTGCTCTGACGCTCCGACCATGCAAACCTCCTCGGCGTCACGCTACACGGATCTCCGTTCTGACTTTCCCCAGGAAGCCGCGCCATGGCTCAGCTCCTTTTTCGAGCTGCAGACCGTGGTCACACAGCTCCTGCCGATACGCGGTACCGGCGGACTGCGAGGTGACCTCCAGCGCGTCGTATCCCGAATCGCGCGCCGCCTCACGGAGCTCGCGCACGGAGTCGACCCCGACCGGGCCGACTACCTGCGCGAACGCGCGCTGCTGGCCTGCCGCGAGGCCCGTACGGTCCTCTTCGCCCTGAAGACCTGCTCGGCCCTTTCGGACGTCGAACACCGACGTGCGAGAGATGCGCTGTCGTTCTTGGCGCAGATGCTGATGGCAGAGCTGGCTCCGCCGTCGCCCGCTCCATCGAACCGATCAGATGAGGACGGCGAACGTGACGAGACCGAAGTGCACGAATGCGATCCGCTAGCCGCGACGGCGCGTGCGGAAGTGATAGGCGATGCAGATTCCCAGATAGTAGAGCCCTCCTCCGACGAGATACTCGGGAAGCCGCCTGGCGATCCCCATTGAGTAGCCGAAGAGGACCGCAACCAGGAGCAGCAGATCAGTCGCACGCGAAAACGTGCGACCGAGGCGCGGCACGCGTAGGGGCGAGAGCATCCCTGCTGCGCCGAGCAGTAGCGTAAACGGCAGATAGGGCAACAGTACGTCCGTCCGCAGCGACCCGAGCAGGCGCCAGGAGTCCAGCGTCTCCGGGGCGGACTGTTGCGGAGCGGCGTACTTGAGGGACATCAGGAAAAAGGCCAGCAGCACGCCGGCGGTCATCGTCGACGGCGTGCCTGTGTAGTGCAGGTGGGGTCCCTTTGCCGCAAGGACGTTGAATCTAGCCAGGCGCAGCGCGACCGATACGAGATAGAGCCCGCAAACCGCACTCAGCGCGATTCGACGGCCGTCGACCGCCCAGCCGAGCTCGGGGCGAACCGAATAGAACGCGTAGACCACCGTGGCGGGAACAACCCCGAAGGCAAGCAGATCGGCCAGAGAATCGAGTTGAACGCCAAACGCCGACGTTCCCTTCAGTACGTTGGCGAGCAGGCCGTCGAGCTTGTCCGTCAGCGTGATCAGAAGCCCCCACCAGGCGGCATCAATCGGCTTCCCGGCGACAGCACTCTCGATTGCCAGCATTCCCAGCAGAAGGCTTGCGGCAGTTACCGCATTCGGCGGAACGTATCGCCACCACGCCGTCTTTCGCCCAGACACGTCCTCAGCCGCGGTCCTTGCCCATCAGCTTCGAATAGAGCAACTGGCCCAGGCTATCGATCATCATCTTTTCGACCGCACCTTCCATACCAGCTCGCTCGCCAGGCGTCTCGTAGATGAACCGAATCCCCATGCCGGGCTCGTGATCTTCCGCTACGCCAGGCGGAGAGGGCTCGCCCTCGCGCTTGACCCACTTGACCTCACCGCGGATCGCGATCGGCTCCTTGAGCTTGGGTACGGTCAGTCGGAAGACGAAGATCGTCCCGATCTCGAGCGGCTTCTTCGTTCGAATGAACGTGCCGCCCTTACAGATGTTCTTCGTATAGTCGGCGAAGAAGGTATTGAGCTTCTTGTACTCGACCTTTAGCTCGATCGGGACGCGGAGCGAATCGCGGCGATCGTCATCTTGAGTCATCGCTCTCGACACGGTATCCATACGCTGCGGGCGAGTCAATGCAGACTGGATCACGACCACGAACATGGGGATGGGGCCTGATCCTGACGGGTCTGGCGATCTCGCTGTGTTTCGTGCCTCTTTTCAACCTCCTGGGGTTCGAATTCTGCTTTGCGCTCGGATTGGTGGCTGCCTTCGCGGGCGCTCACCTGGGCAGCGTTGGCGTGTGGGAGGCGCGCCGAGGACTGACCCCTTCGGAGGGTGCATCGGCCGATGCGCGTCCGCTCGGGTTTGTGCTCCGCCTGTATTGCCGGTGCGTCGCGAGGGTCTGGATTCTTCTATTGTGTCCTCTCTTCGCGATCACCCTGAACGCCGTCCGAGTCCGGAACTGTTCGTTCGTGGACGGGCTGCTGTGGTTCTTCCTTTTGCCGATCTCGTCATCGGTTTGCGGCGTCTGTGCCGGCGTCGCCTGCGGCCTGGCGCTAGACGGTCGGCGACGAGTCTGGCCGACCCTCCTTGCCTACTCGGTGGTCTTGGGATCGATTGTTTGGGCGGGCGTCCGCTTCTACGCTACGCCGGCAATCTTCGCGTACGACCCGTTTGGCGGATACTTTCCGGGAACGCCCTATGACGAAGAGGTCGCGGCAACCCACACTCTGTTGTGGGCTCGCGTCTATCACGTCTCGCTGATTACCGCCGTCCTGCTCTGTTGTGCACTCGTCCTCGATGGACCGCGGCTTCGGTTGACCATCCGGGCGGGTCGAGGACGTCGATCGTTGGCATTCGCTGCGCTGCTCGGGATCCTCGTCGCGTATGGGCTTCATACGGCTCATGCCCGTCTCGGATTTTTTCTCGACGCCGGCGATGTCGCAAAGGCGCTCGGGGCGACGCGCGAAAGCGAGCACTTCGTGCTCCATTACTCGCCGGCCGGGCCCTTCGAAAAGGACATCGCTCTGCACGTGGCCGACCACGAGTTCCGCTACGCCCAACTCAAGAAGCTGTTCGGCGTAGAGCCGCCCACGAAGGTTCATTCCTTTTTGTTCGACTCCGCCCAACAAAAACAAGCGTTGATGGGCGCCGGTCACACGTTTGTAGCCAAACCGTGGCGACGCGAGATCTATCTGCAATCAGATGGATGGCCCCATCCAGTCCTGATGCACGAACTGGCGCACGTGTTTGGCGGCGTCTTCGGCGATCCGATCTTCGGCGCGTCTCGGCGCGGTCTGGCCTTCAACGTGGGGTTGATCGAAGGGGTGGCTGTAGCTGCCGCCTGGCAGGGAGGTGCCCTGACGCCGCATCAAGCGGTCAAGAGCATGCGCGGCGCAGGGTTCCAGCCTCCTCTAGAGCAGGTCATGTCGGTTCGCTTTCTCGGCTTGAACGCGTCGCAGGCCTACAACGTCGCTGGATCCTTTTGCCGATATCTCCTCGACAAATCTGGGCCGAAACGACTGGAAAACGTATTTCGGGAAGGGGGCATCGCGGATTCCTACCAGGAACAATATGGGGTGTCGTTCGATAACCTCGCCGCCGAGTGGTCGCAATTCATCGATCGCGTCGAAGTTCCACCTGCGGAGAGCGCGGTGATTCGCGAGCGCCTGCGGCGACCCAGCGTCTTTCACAAAGTCTGCGCGCATGAGCTCGCGCTCAAACGCGAGCGCGCACAGCGTGCGGTCGCCGCAAATGACAGGGAGAGTGCGCTCGCGGAGCTCGCGCAGGTTTGCGCGGATGATTCGGACGAGCCACAGAACGTCGCCGATCTGATGGACGCGGCCAACGCCGCCGATCGGCCCGACGAGGCTTCTCGCGCCGCGCAACGACTTTTGGAACATCCCAGGGTTACAGCGGTTCTTCGTGCCCGCGCCTATTCACTGCTCGGCGATCTGGCGTTTCAACGCGACCAACTCGATGCAGCGGCACGATCCTACGAACAAGCGGAGAACCTGCCGCTGGAAGAAAGCGCCGCGCGCCTGGTCACCGTAAAGCGCCTCGCATGTCGAGAGCCGCGAGGACCAATCGCGGTGTTGCTCAAGCGATTTCTGGCCTCGCCGCAGATGGCGCACGATCCCGCGCTCGCGGTGTTGACGGTTTCCGAGTTGGTTCATCTCGCGCCAGAACGAGCCCTCTTTCACTATCTTCTGGCCCGACAACTCGAAATGCGTGGGCGTTTCCTCGAGGCCTCCGATGAGCTGGATGCCGCGCTCGCGCCTGGACGAAGCCTGCCCGACGCGCGCTTCGTGCGCGAGGCACTTCGTCTCCTGGGGCGATCTCGTTTTCGTGCCGGACAGCTCGATCTGGCGCGCGTGGCGTTCGAACAATTGGCCAAAGACCCGAACGAGCCCGTCCGACTCGAAGCCCAGGATTGGATCGCACGCTGCGAATTCCGGCTTTAGCTGCGCGCCGAAAACTGATAGCAGTTCACTGCTTTGATCGGTGTCATCCTCAATCCCAACGCCCTCGGCGTCCGCCGTCGACCCGGACTGCGGCAACGGCTCGAGCGCATCCTCGCGACTCAAGGAGTCGTCGTCGAGACGCGAACGCCCTCAGAGCTAGCGGCGGCGGCGCAGCATTTTTCGCAATCGGGCGCACGCGTGGTCGCGACCTGCGGCGGTGACGGTACCAACCTGTCGACCATCACCGAGGTGGTCCGCGCCTATGGGGCAGACCAACTTCCCACCTTCGCAATTCTCCGGGGGGGAACGGTAAACACCATCGCGGAGAACCTGAAGATCGACGGAACTCCCGAAAACATCTTGGCGCGGCTGGTCGCGCGAGCCCAGGAGGGCGAGATCCCCAGCCGCGGGCAAGATCTACTTCAGGTCAACGGCATGTACGGGTTCTTGTTCGCGGCGGCCATGGGCGCCCGCTTTCTCGAGGCGTACTATGGCGGGCCGATGCCCGGCCCTGCCTGGGCCGGCCTGCTCGCAGCGCGAACCATCGCGTCCTCCTTGGTGACCGGCAAATTCGCGCGTTGGTTGTTCTCCGCGGTCGACCTCGAGCTCGAGGTGGATGGGAGGCCGGTGCCGGCGGTTCGAGCGCCGCGCCTTCTGCTAGCGTCGACCGTTCCGGACGTCGGGATCGGGATGAAGGTGACCTGGCAGGCCGGTAAGCAGCCGGGGCGGTTCAATCTCATCGCGTCCAACCTTTCGACTGTCGCGATGGGACTGCAGTTTCACCGCGTCGTCACCGGGCAGCCGCTCAAAGGAAGCCCGCACTACGATGTCCTCGCGACTTCGGCCCGGATTCGTTTCGCCGAGCCGCAGACGTTCACGCTCGATGGCGAGCTGTTTCGGGAGCGGGAAGTGACGATCGGCATGGGTCCCCGCCTCTGGGTGGCCCGCCCGTAGCCGAAGCGCCCTGCTACACTTCGAGGTGTGCGATCGTTTGCCGCCCTGCTGATCGTCCTCTCGGCCGCGGCAGCCGATGCGGCGCCGGCGGATTTCGTTCGCGTGGACGGCGCGCAGTTTCGGCTGGGGGATCGCCCGTTTGCCTTCGTGGGCGCGAACCTCGAGGTGATCCACGGCGATCTGTTTCGCGCTCGCTTCGAGCAAACCCTCGAGGCCGCGCGTGCAGACGGGTTGTCCGTCATCCGGATCTGGGCCCTCGGCGAAGGGCTGCCGAAAGCGCCTGGCTGGTCGCGCGACGCGGAGTTGTTCCGCGCGGGACCTGACGGTTTTGTCGAAGCGGCCTACCTGCAGCTCGACCGGGTCTTCGCGGCAGCCCGATCCCGCGGGCTGCGTGTCATCCTGACGCTTGCCAATCACTGGCCCGACTACGGCGGCGTGCCCATGTACCTGCAGTGGGCAGGGTTGCCCACCAGCGGGTTTGGCGCGCACGATCGGTTCTTCTCGGAGGAGCGAGTCCGCGCGTTCTACCGCGCGCATGTCGTCCGCCTACTCGAGCGTACCAACAGCGTCACCGGGATCCGGTATACGGACGATCCGACGCTCTTCGCGTGGGAGCTCATGAACGAATCCCAAGTCGAGAGCGCGGACGGGTCCCGCGCACGCCAGGCGTGGATCGACGAGATGGCGGCCCTCATTCACGCACGCGATCGAAACCACCTGGTCACGCCGGGGGTCATCGGCTACACGACGCGCAGCGAACGGGCGGAGTGGCTCTCCGTTTGCAGGCTGCCATCGGTCGACTACTGCGACAGTCATCTCTACCCACAGACCTCGGACGAAGTCCCTTCGCTGGCCGAGCTGCAAGCCTTCATCGACGACCGCGTGCAGCTGGCCACCTTCGTCGCGCACAAACCGATCGTCTTCGGCGAGTTCAGCTTCGACACGCGCAGGGAGCACGATGGGTGGCTCGGACGGAGCCGCGCCGACTGGTTTCAAGATTTTCTGGCGCGCGTGTTCTTCGACGGTGGCTCCGGAGCCCTCGCCTGGATCTACCAACCCTGGGCGGGAAAACCGCGTGATTTCGGTATCTATGTCGATCGCTCCGAGACCGATGACGTGCGGTCGAGCCTTCGCCTCTGGGCCGGGCGGCTCAAGGATGCGCCACCGTCCGCGCACAATCCGCTCCTCGGAAGCGAACGCGGCGAGCGGCTCCTCTACGATCCCTATCGGGTCGTCCATCATCCGGGACCAGCGATGGTGACCGAATCGACCGGCCGGACGACCGTCGTCCTCCATCCGGAATTATTTGCGACCGGGCGGTTCGAACGGGTAGGGAGCTGGGCCGGCGGCGCGCTCGTTCATGCCTACGGCGCGGGTGACGGCTGGTTCGAATGGCGTTTTGCCGCTCCAGCGGTGTCCGCGCGACGGATCACGTTGATGACTCGCATCTCGTCTGAATTCCCCGGCACCTCCGCGCCTCCGGACGGTAGCTCGCAGGTGGTGGTCTCGATCGACGGCCAGAAGCTCGCGACTCTCGAAGCGATTCCGGACGACGGCGCCGGGACGATCCACCGGATCGTCTTGCAGGACCCGGCCATGCTACGGCGGCTCCGCGGGCGAGCGCACATCTTGCGTCTCGAGGTCCAGCCAGGCGCGCACGCCAACGGGCTGTGCGTATACGGCGAACCAACCGGCAGCGCGCCGCCGCCATCCGACCCGACCCCAATCACCCTGATCTTCGATCACTAGCTGGAAGTCCCGACCCCACCCGCCGTATAACGCGAACGGACGGGAGGCCCTCATGCGAAGCATCCTGGCGATCGCGCTGCTGGCTGCGGTGACCGGAACGGCTGGGGCCGTGGCGCCCGCGCCTACCGAAGAGGCTGCGGTGCCCATGACCGTTCGAACCGTCGGGCTGGTTCAGGGATCGGACGTCGTGCTCCTCGAGACCGCCAATGGCAAGACGCTCTTGCCCATTTGGATCGGATCGCTCGAGGCCCAGGCGATCGACCGTCGCCTTCACAAGCAGAAATTTCCGCGGCCCCTCACCCACGACCTGCTCGAAACAATCCTCACCACGCTCAACGCACAGGTCGAGCGCGTGGAAGTCGACGAGCTCCGCGAAAATACGTTCTTCGGCAAGCTCACGCTGCGCGACGCGAAGGGCGTGCGCTTCCGGATCGATGCCCGCCCCTCGGATCTGATTTCGCTCGCGCTCGGCGCCGGCGTGCCGATTCAGGTTGCCGCGCAGGTCGTGCAGCAGGCGGGCATCGACGCGAGCGCCATGCGGCCCAGCCCTTGACGCGGTTGGACTACATGCCGGCGACGATCAACCAGCGCTTGCCGTCGTTCTCGAGCTCGATGCGCTTGTCGTTCTGCTTGCGCTCCCAGCGATCGCCCATCTCGGTCGCCAGCTGAAACGACGCGTCGTAGCGGATGTCGACCTTGGCGTGGTGCCCTTCGACCTCGACCTTGCGATACTCGATGTTGTAGCGGAGCGTGCGCAGCGCCGAGAGCCGCTTGGACAGCACGTCGCGCAGCCCGGAGTAGCCGTAGTCGTCATCGCCCTTGGGCGTGCCCGAGTCCTCGTAGTAGTTGGGGTGCGCCAGCGCCAACAGCGTCGCGGCGTCCCGCTCCTCGAGCGCTCGGCGGTACTTCTCGCAGACCTGGAGAATCTCCCGGTTCGGTTTGGTGTCGTAGACCTTGGTCCCGGGAATCACGTTATAGGTGGCGCAGCCACCGACGCTCAGGAGAACGAGCAAAATCGCTTTTCGAATCAGCATCGAGGGTCCTTTTCAGATCAACGCGGTCGCGGCCACTCTATTCCATCTGAACGGTTTGAGCCACTTGTGCGACTGACAAATATGCAGCCCGCCAGACAGACATGGTATAAACCCTTCCGCTGGCTTCCGGGGTTTCAGGGGGCCTGGTTTGGCACCATACGACAGGGTGCACTGGAGGGGACGATGACTGATGCGCAGGAAGACGATCGGCGGACGCGCGAGTTCCCTCGATACGAGGTCAGCGCCTACGTCGACTACACGGGCTCCGAGGTCCTGCTCTATCACCGCATCCAGAACATCTCGCTCGGCGGGATTTGTATCTCCAGCCCCAGCATCGAGGAAGTCGGAACCATGGTCGATCTGGTGATCAACTTCCCGGAGCTCGGCACCTCGCTCGCGACGCGCGGCGAGGTGGTGTGGGCGAACCGCCAGCCGCCGATGGACATGGGCATTCGCTACGCCGAGATGGACGACACCAAGCGCGAGACGCTCCGGCAGTACATCACCCGCGTCAAGAAGTAGCGCCGCGACCAACCCCACAAGTATCGCCATAATGGTTGACGCGCCGTTCAACGTCCTCTAGGTTCCCACTACATTGAAATGCGTACGGGTGACGGGAAGCCGGTGAAATGCCGGCGCCGCCCCCGCGACTGTAAGGGCCCAACGCTCCCCCGGTAGGCTGAAAAAGCCACCCACTGATGCGCGAGCGTCGGGAAGGGCCGGAGGAGAAGCCCGAGCCAGGAGACCGACCCGCACGCCACATTCTGTCGAGCCCTTCGGGAGTGAAGGGGGAGGCGCGTGGGTGCGTAACCAGTCAGCGACAATTCGCGTAGTCATTGCCGGCCTCTTCGGGCTGGCGAGCGCGCGCGCGAACGCCCAGGTCAAGCTCGGGACGATCGATGTCGTGGGCGAGGTCGAGGCGCCGCGACCGGATGCCGAGGTCGAGGCCGATCGGCCGGACTCGGACTCGGTGCCGTTCGTGACGGTGGTCGACGCGCGCACGCCGAGCGCGCGGGTGGTTTCGGTGGCCGACCTGCTCGAACGGCAGGCGGGCGTGCAGGTGCGCTCGCGCGGCGGGCTCGGCTCGTTCACCTCGGTCTCGCTGCGCGGCTCGGACGCCAACGAGGTCGCCGTGTTCCTCGACGGCGTACCGCTCAGCCGCGCCGCCTCCGGGGTGATCGATCTCTCGCTGTTGCCCGTCGATGGGCTGGATCACGTCGAGATCTATCGCGGCGTGCCACCCATCGAATTCGGCTCCGAGGCGGTCGGCGGCGCCATCAACCTGGTGACCCGCAAGGGGACGCGGCGACCGACCTACCGGGCGTCCGCAGGCGTGGGATCGTTCGCGGCGCGCTCGGCGTCGGCGGGATACAGCGCCTCGCAAGGCCGGCTGCACGTCGATGCCTCCGCCGCGTATCACGGCGCCGACGGCGACTTCACCTACTACGACAATGGCGGCACGCTGATCGATCGCACCGACGATCACCAGTCGCGCCGGCGCAACAACGGCTTCGACCAGGTCGGGCTCGACGTCACGCTCGGCGGCGGGCAGCGCCTGCGCTGGAACCTGGGCGCGCACGGCTTCTGGAAGCGTCAGGGCGTGCCGGGACTGGGATCGAGCGGCGCCGAGACCGTGAACGCGAAGTTCCAAAGCGGGCACGTGCTCCTCGACGGCGGGCTCGAGCGGCGCGGCCGCTGGGCGGACGTGCACGCGACCGCGAACCTCCAGTACGAGCGCACGTCGTTCGCCAACCCGTTCGGCGAAATGGTCGGCTCGTTCGGCGCCAACGTGAGCGACGCCGAGTCGATCGCCGCCGGCGTGACCGCGCGCGCCGACGTGCCGTGGGGGACGCACCAGCTGGTGACCGCGCTCTCCGAGGCGCGCGTCGAGTATCGGCGGCCCTACGATCTGCTGCGCCCCAACCGCTCGGCCGCAGCCACCAGCCGCGGCATCGGGGCGATGGCGCTCTCCGACGAGGTGCGGCTGTGGCGCGACCGGCTCGGCCTGACCCCCGCGCTGCGGCTCGACGGGCACGCCGCCAGTCGCATCACCGATCCGAGCGGCCAGCCGATCCCCGATCAGAGCACCTCGTCGGTGTTCGTCTCGCCGCGCCTCGGCGTGCGACTGGTGGCGACGCCGTGGCTCACGCTGCGCGCCTCGGCGGGTCGCTTCGTTCGCTTCCCGACCCTGCTCGAGCAGTTCGGCGACGGCGCGTTCCTGCTCGCGCAGCCGGCGCTCCGGCCCGAGACCGCGTGGGGAGGCGACGTCGGCGCGTCGTTCACGGTGACCCGGCCGCGCGGCTCGCTCAGCGTCGAGGTGGTGTTGTTCGGGCGGCAAGTGAGCGACTACATCGCGTTCATCCCGACCGCGTTCGCGGTGAGCGCGTTCAACATCGGCGACACGCGCGTGCTCGGCGGCGAAGTGCGCGCGGCGGCGCAGGTGAGCGGCTGGCTGCAACTGTCGGTCGACTACACGCTGCTCGATGCAGTCAACTTCACCGACGAGCCCGGCGTGCGCGGCAAGCAACTGCCGGGGCGCCCGAGGCATCAGGTGAGCGGGCGCGCGGAGGTGACCGGCGGACCGTTTCGCCTGTTCTACGAGGTGCAGTTCGTCGACGACGTGTTCCGCGACGCGCAAAATTACAACCGCATCCCGGGGCGCGTGCTGCATGCGATCGGCGCTGCTTTCGAGCGGCGGCCGTTTACCTTCGCCGTCGACGTTCGCAACCTCGCCGATCTGCGCGTGCTCGACCTTCCGCTCGGCGGCAGCGCCAACCGGGGGATGACTACGCCCTACCCGCTCGTCGACTTCTTCGATTACCCACTACCCGGGCGCGCGATCTACGCGACGCTCGCGCTCAGACGATGACCAACCAGGAGAACGTTCCATGACCAAGACCTACGTAGCGCTGTCCATCTTCCTCGCCGCCGGCTGCAGTCCGGGCGACGAAAACCCGCCGCTGCCGTCGGGAAACACCGCCATCGTGCTCACCTCCGGCGGCTTTGGCGCCGGCGGCGCGGTCAACAGCGTTGGGCTGGCCGATCACAAAGTGGTCATGGCCATCGACACCAGCATCGATCAGGACTCCGCCATCCGGATCGCCGGCGCAAAGGCCTACGTGCTCAACCGCGGGCCCGGATCGCTGTTCATCTACGACACCTCAAGCTGGAAGTCCCCGATCGAGATCCTGACCGGCGACGCGAGCGTGTCTCACAACACCAGCGACCCGAGCGATCTGGCGGTGGTCGGCACCAAGGTGTACGTGAGCCTGCTGGGGAACGACTCGGCGCACGCGCTGGGCGTGCTCGACTCAAGCCAGCCGCAGGGCGCCATCAAGTGGATCAACGTGCCCACGGCAACGGCCGACACCGACGGCAAGCCCGAGGCAGGCGGGCTCTACTCGTGCAACGGCCTCCTCTATCTGCTCACGCAGGACTACGACGAGATGACCTACCTGCCGACCGGCGGCGGACGGATCGCCATCATCGACCCGGCCAAGGACACGCTCGGCGACATCATCCAACTGACCGGGAAGAACCCCAACGCGATGGCGGCAGAATCTGGCGACTGCGAGACGGTGTTGGTGGCGGCGTCAGGCCCGTTTGGCGGCGCGCCGGACAACACCGGCGGGATCGAACGCGTCGATCTCGGCAAGAAGAAGTCACTCGGGTTCGTCTTGAAGGACACCGATCTGAACGGACGGCCGTCGAGCGTGGACGTGGTGTCCAAGACGCTCGCGTTCGCGACCATCTACTTCGACCTCGAGCCGCAGCCCATGGGTCCGCCGCAGCTCTCGTCGAGCAAGGTGGTCTCGTTCAATCCGTCGACCGGCAAGCTGATCGGCGACGTCACCGACGCGGCGGGCTTTATCCCGTTCGCCACCGTCGCGCCCAGCGGCGAGCTGTACGTGGGCGTCGACTTCTTCCCCGGCTCGACCGACAGCAGCAAGCTCAAGGCGGGCGTCTACATCGGCAAGGCCGACGGCTCGAAGCTCACCGCGCCGCCGCTCGACATCGGTCAGAACCCCTACGCGATCGCGTTCCAGTAGGGAGTCATTTGAGTTGCAGCGGAAGACCGCAGGAAACCAGCACGACCTCGTCGGCGGAGGCCGCCAGCCGTTGGTTGGCGAAGCCGGCGAGGTCGCGAAAGCGGCGCCCGACCGGGCTGTCGGGGACGATCCCTTGACCGACTTCGTTGGTGACCATCACCACCGGGCAGGACGCCGCGCGCGCGGTGCTGGCGAGCTGTTCGACCGCGGCGAGCAACGTCGCGCTGTCTGCGCCGGCGAGCATGCGATTGGACAGCCACAGAGTGACGCAATCGACCAGCGTGGCGCCGACCTGCGACGACTCGCGCGCGATCGCTTCGGCCGGATCGTGCGGCGCTTCGATGGTGCGCCAGCCGGCGCCGCGATCGGACTGGTGACGTGCGATGCGGGCGCGCATTTCGTCGTCGAACGGCTCGGCGGTCGCGACGTACAGCCACTCGGCCATGGGCGCCAGCGCCCGCACGCGACCTTCGGCAAACCGGCTCTTGCCCGAGCGCGCGCCTCCCGTGACCAGCACCAGACGAGACATCGGGCGACTATATGCTAAAAGGTCCAATGGTCGCGCGCACGACGCCGCTGCGGGTGCTGCGGGTGACGCTCTTGTCGCTGGTCGCGCTCGCCGTGGTGATCGCGTTCTCGCTGACCTTCGGGGTCGAGCACGTGGACCTGCGGCGCGCGTTCAGCGATCCAGGCTCGGTCGACGCCGGCATCTTGTTCGGCACGCGGATCACGCGCGTCGCGCTCGGCGCGCTGGTGGGCGCGGCGCTGGCGCCGGCCGGCGTGGCGTTCCAGGCGATCTTGCGCAACCCGCTGGCGGATCCGTACGTGCTCGGCGTCTCGGGCGGCGCGGCGGTGGGCGGCACGGCCGCGATCGTGATCGGCAACGGCACCGGCTGGCTCGAGACCTGGACGCTGCCCTTGTGGGCGTTCGTCGGCGCGCTCGCGGCGATCGGCACGGTGTTCATCTTCGGGCGCGTGCGCGGGCGCCTGGTGCCCAACGTGGCGCTCCTCGCCGGCGTGGTGGTCAACGCGTTGGCCGCGGCGATCATCGTCGCCATCCGGCTGATCGCCTCGCCGGACGCGGCGCACGGCGCGTTGTATTGGCTGACCGGAACGCTGAGCCCGGTCGAGCCGGTGCGGCTGGCCGCGCTGGGTGCGTACGTCGCCGCCGGGCTGGCGATCCTCTACTCGCTGGCCGTCCCGATGAACGCGCTGGCGCTCGGCGATGAAGGCGCGCACGCGGTGGGCGTGGAGACCGAGCGCACCCGACGCCTGATCTTTCTCGCCGCGTCGTTGCTCACCGGTGCGGCGGTGGCGTTCGCCGGGCCGATCGGCTTCGTCGGCATCGTCGTGCCGCACGTGCTGCGTGGAACGCTCGGGCCGGATCATCGCGTGCTCTTGCCGGCGAGCGCGCTGGGCGGCGCGGCCTTTCTGGTCGCCGCCGACACGGCTGCGCGAATGTCGTTCCTGGCGATCGGCACCGAGCCGACCGTGGGCGTGTTGACTGCGCTATGCGGCGCGCCGTTCTTCCTGTTCATCCTGCGGCGGCGCGGCGCCGAGCGAGTGTTCTGATCGTGCGCGCGGCGCTCGCGCTGGTCGTCACGATCGCTGTTGGCGGCTGCACGCGGGTTGCGCCGGCCGCAGCGACCGGACGGCGCACCGTGCGCGACGGGCTCGGGCGCCCGGTCCTGGTGCCGGACCGCGTGGCGCGCGTAGTCTCGCTCTCGCCGTCCTCCACCGAGATCGTCTACGCGCTGGGCGCGGGTGATCGCGTGGTGGGGCTCGATCGCTACAGCGACTGGCCGCCCGAGACGCGCAAGGTGGACAAAGTCGGCGCCAACCTCGAGCCCAGCCTGGAGCGGATCGTCGCGCTCCGGCCGGATCTGGTGCTCACCGCGACCACCGCCAACACGCAGGCGACCACGCAGGCGATCGAACGGACCGGGATCGCGGTGTTCGTGTCCAAGGCCGACACGTTGGCGCAGATCTACGAGGACATCGAAAGCATCGGAGACGCGATCGGCCGCCTGCCCGAAGCGCGTGTGCTGACACGCTCTATGCGCGCGCGGCTGGAGGCCTTGCGCGCGCGGCACGCCGGGCGACGTCCGGTTCGGACGCTTTTGGTGGTGTGGAGCGAGCCGCTGGTGGTCGCCGGACGCGCCAGCCACCTCGACGACCTGATCACGGCGGCCGGCGGCGTGAACATCGTCGACGACAGCGCGATCCCGTTCCCCAACTACAGCCTCGAGCGGGTCATGGCGCGCGCGCCAGAAGCGCTGGTGGTCGGCACGCACGCCTACGGATCGCCGCCGCTCGCGCCGCTCGAACGGCTGACCACGGTCCCCGCCGTGCGCGATCACCGGGTGTACCTGATCGACGGGGACCTGTTGTTCCGGCCGGGGCCGCGCGTCGTCGAAGGCGCCGAGGCGCTCGCCCGTTTGTTGGTTCCCGAGGAGGCCCATGTTCCCCCCGATCGCTGAGCTGGCCCGCGGACCCAAGCGAATCGTCGCGTTGGCGCCGTCGATCACCGAGACCTTGTTCGCGCTCGGCGAGCAGCACCGGCTGGTGGGCGTCACGCGACACTGCACGTATCCGGAAGACGCCAACCGCATCCCGCGCATCGGCGGATTCCAGAAGGTCGGGGTCGACGAGGTCCTGGCGCTGAAGCCGGATCTGGTGATCGGTTCGTCGTTCCTGCACCGAGATCACATGCGCGCGCTGGTCGAGGCCGAGGTGCGCGTGCTGTGCCAGAACCCGACCTCCCTGCTGGAGGTGATCGAGGACTTCATCCTGCTCGGGCGGCTGGTCGAGCGCGAATCCGAGGGCCGGATGCTCGCTTCGAGCATGAGGGATGAACTGACTGCCGTCGCGGCGGCGGCGCGCTCCTTGCACAGGCGCCCGCGCGTCTACGCCGAGGAATGGGGGCCGTCGGATCCTCTATATATGGTGGGCGATTGGGCGGCCGAGATGGTGACGTTGGCCGGCGGCGACAATGTCTTCGCCGATCGAAAGCTGCGGGTGCCATCGCCCGGACGGGTGGTGAGCGCCGCGGACGTGGTGGCGCGCGATCCCGATCTGTTCCTGGCGGCGTGGTGCGGAATGGGTGAGAAGGTGTCCCTCGAGCGAATCGCGCGGCGGCCCGGATTCGCCGAGCTGCGCGTGATCCGCGACGGCTGGGTGCGCGTGGTGGACGACCAGTTCGTCATGCGCCCGGGGCCGCGGCTGGCCGAGGGCGCGCGCCGGATGCACGCGATCTTCGCGGAATGGGGCCGCGCGCCAGTTGGGCCGCTGCCCGCGGGGCAGGTTGGGCTGCGGTGATCGCGCTCGAGCAGGTTCGCTTCGGCTACGACGGGCGGCGGGTCCTCGAGGGGCTGTCGATCGACGTGCCGCGCGGGCAGCTGCTCGGCGTGATCGGGCCGAACGGAGCCGGCAAGTCGACGGTGGTCCGGCTGCTCCTCGGGTTGCTCGCGCCTCAAAGCGGCCGGGTCCTGATCAAGGGACGCCCGGTGGCGGACTACTCGCGGCGCGAGTTTGCGCGGATCGTCGCGGCGGTCACGCAAGAAGAAGCGCTGGAGTTTCCATTCAATGCGCTGGAAGTCGTGCTCATGGGGCGAATCGCGCACCTCGGCCCGCTCGGGTTCGAGCGCGAAGCGGATCTGACCGTGGCGCGCCTCGCGATGCAGCAAACCGGCGTCGAAGCGCTGGCCGATCGGCCGCTGTATACGCTGTCGGGCGGCGAGCGCAAGCGGGTGCTCCTGGCGCGCGCGCTCGCGCAAGATCCGGAGCTGCTGGTTCTCGACGAACCCGTGGCTGCGCTCGACATCCACCATCAGATCGCGATCTTCGACCTACTGAAGGATCGCCACGAGCGCGGCGTGACGGTGGTGGTCGTGGTCCACGATCTCAACCTCGCCGCCGCCTACTGCGAGCGACTACTGCTGGTGCGGCCGGGCGCGCCGGCGCTGATTGGCACGGTGGAAGAGATCCTGACCTACCGCCTGGTCAAAGAGACGTTCGGCGTGGAGGTCTACGTCGGAGTCAACGAGCTCACCGGCGCACGCTTTCTGCTGCCGATGTCGCCGCGTTGATCAGCGCTCGTGCAGGACGAAGTCGAGATCGATCTCGACCTCGCCGAGCGGCGGAAGCGGCATCGCCGCCAGCACGGCCTCGCGCGCGGCCTCATCGAGAGCCGGATCGGCGCTGCGGCGAACGATCAGATCGGTGACGTGTCCATCGGGCTGGACACGAAAGGCCAGGCCGACTACACCTTCGATGCCGCGACGGCGGGACAACTCCGGATAGCGCCTATGCGAACGGATGCGGGCGCGCGTCTCGGCGATCAACGCGCTGCGATCGGCACTGCCGAGACCACCCGTCATTGAAGGAGACCCCGAGCCGGCGCCGGGGGCTGGGCCGCCGGCTGCAGCGGCGGTCGTTGAGCCGCGGCGATCGCTACCAGCCGCGCCCGATAGGTCATTGTCGGCCGCCGCGAGGATATCGCCGCCCGGCTCCGACTGGATCGTCGCGGTCGCCTTCAGTCCCGGTGGGTCGGCCGGCGAATGTTCCTGCGCAGCAATTGCCATGGAGGGCGCGGCCTTGCTTCCCGTGCGCGGCCTGCGAGTCTCTCCCGGCGCAGGGACGCCAGTTGGTGGCACTCCTGTCTCGCCTCCTGCGGCCAGACTCGGCTGTAGCTCGACGATGGGCACGACCTCGACCGGCATGTTCGAGTACCGCGGCCAGGCCAGCGCCAATACCAGCGCGGCCGAGCCATGGACCAGCGCGGCCAATCCGAGCGCTGCAGGAAACCTCATGCCCCCTGCCAATACGCGAGCCGATCGGCGTACTCGCGCCAGTCTTTGCGCCGGCGTAGGTCCTCATCGACGTTTGCCGGAAGAAACACATCCGTGATGCGCGTGATGGTGAACCGCGCGGCGGCCAGCCGGGCCTCATCGACGAACGCGTTTCGCTCGGCACTCGTCAACGAGCGCTCCTGCTCGTAGGCCGCGAACATCGCCTCGACCGCAGGCTCGCAGATGCGCTGCCCGTTCCAGCACCACGCGTTCGCGCTAACCGCGAGGTCGTACACGAAAGATCCGAACGTCGCCTGCTCCAGGTCGAGCACGGCGACGAGCCCACCCGACGAATCAACCAGGAGGTTGTCCGGAAACAGGTCCTGGTGGATGAGCCCGGACGGCGGCGCGGAACGGCGGCGGGCGCGAATGAGCTCGTCGCCGAGCGAGGGGGCGATGTCGGAAAAGCGAACATCGCTGGCGAAGCTGGTGAGCCGGCGTTCGAGCTCGTCCAGGCTGTAGTGATTGCGCGGCAGTGCTGCGACCTGCAGTTGGTTGCCCGAGCGGTGCAGGATGCCGAGCGCGCGTCCGACGACTCGCACCGTCGATGCGTCGTCCGGGCGCGGGTCGGCCTCATACCCCTCGAGCCAGGGAAACAGCGTCACGGGCTTGCTGCCCGCGCGAGAAAACCAGTCTCCGTCGCGCGTCTTGACCACTTCGGGGGTGGGAAGCCCGCCGGCGCGCAGGCGGGCGACAAGCTCCGCTTCGGCGACGACGTCATCGTCCCGCTTCCCCTCGTTCACGCGCAGAAACCAATTGGCGCCGGATGCACGGACGCGAAAGTTCGAGTTGACGGTGCCCTTCGCCGGGAGCGCGACGATCGTCTCCAGCAACAGCCCGTACCCTTCAAGGATGGCGTGCGCGTCCTGATGAGTGAGCCGGGTCAAGAGCGCCATTGCGTCAGCGTTTCGGACGAAGCAGGCCCCCGACGGCGCCGATCAACGACCAACTGATCACCGAACGCCCCACTTCTCCGACGCGATCGTTACAGGCGGAGCAGAGCGGCTTGTCCATCCCCCGGGCGCCTGGATCGTTCGCACGAGCGAGGCCGTTGCAGTACCCGCCCACGAGCCAGGTGAGACACTTCACGCCGAGCCGCTCGCAGCGAGCGCACTTGAACTTGTCGCGACCCAACCGACCTTCGCCCTTCTCCGCGAGCGTGTAGGTCGTGACGTCCCGACAGTGTGAGCAAAACGCCAGGTTCGCGCGACACACGGGATTCGAGCAAACGGTCGCGGCCCGGTCGACCTCGTTTTGGCATGCCGGGCATTTGTAGTCCTTGGCCATTACCTTAAGCCTAGCCTAAAAAGGCAACATTGCCTGGCCCAAGCGACCTCGACGGGCCAGCGCGACCGGGTTGACGCTGGTTGCCGCCTCGGCGTAGCGTTCTCGATATGCCCTCGACTAGCACGGATCGCAAGCGGCTGGTCGAGGCCAATCTGCCGTTCGTGCGTGCGCTGGCAGCGAAGGTCAAAGAGACCCTCCCACCGGAGATCGAGTACGACGACCTCGTCGCATACGGAACCCAGGGCCTTCTCGAGGCGGCTCAGCGCTTCGACGAACGACATGGCGCGGTGTTCACGACCTATGCGTACTACCGGATTCGAGGCGCAATCTTCGACGGGCTGCGCGGGATGGGCTGGATGCCGCGGGCTGAGTGGGCGCGGCATAGAACGGAAGAGCGGACGAGCACGTATCTGCAGAACCTCGCGGACCGCGAAGCCGGTGCCGCCAGCATGCAGGACGAAGTTGCACCCTCGCCGATCAGGATGGACGAGGAAGTTCGATACATCTCGGATGCGTTCGGCGGCTTGGCGGCGATCTACCTGACCACTCTCGACGCGCAGGCGGCGAACCTGGCAACCATCCAGCCGCAGCAACACATCGAGACGCGCGAGCGCGACCAGGGGATCCAACGCGCGATCGCCTCGTTGCCCGAAAAAGAACGCCGCTTGCTGGAGCTCTACTACTACGAAGACAAATCACTATCCGAGGCGGGCGCGATCCTGGGACTGTCCAAATCCTGGTCGTCCCGACTCCACGCACGCGCCATCACGCTGTTGCAGCAGGCTCTCGAAAGAATCGGTGCCGTGCCCGAGGACCCGGGAACCCGGCCAGCACGGGCGCGGCGCCGCTAGTCAACTCTCCGCCCCCTCCTCAGGGTCGCCTGGTGGCTCCTTGGAGAGATCGTCGCTGCCTTGAATCTCGAACCCGATCGGACTCATCAGGGAAACCTCGCCTTCGGTGAACGGGACCGCCCCCTTGAGTTCCTCTGTCGCAGGAACGATCGGCGTCTCCGCCTCCGAGATCGGCGTCGACCGCACCGCTGCATTCTCGATCCGTTCGGCCAATCGCCGCGCGAGTCTCTTCGCCTGCGCATCGATCGGCTGCAGCGTCTCCGTCGTGATCGCGTTGGCGTCGTGCAGATAGAGCAGCAGCCAACTGACGGTGTGACACGCCGTCCTCGCCTTCCCGTCGAGACTGCGCGCTCGACGTCGAGGGGCGCCGTTCGCTACCTCTGCTACATAGCCCGAGATGCGCAACGCAGCATGCTTGAGACGCGAGAGATAGATGCCGTTGCCCCGTTCGGGCTCGATTCGCAAGATCAGCCGGTGTAACTCGCGCGCGAGCAAGAAGAACGGATCGCGTTCATGCGGACAAGCATCGCTCTCATCAAGCATCGAGTTGAACATGCCCGTCGCCTCAGCACGTCTTGTGCCGAGGCGACGCCGCACGGTGAATCAACTACTTACATCCAGAATCACCTGAGAAAAATCCGGCTGGCGGACACGAGTCCGCGTCCCGCGGACAGGGGCTATTGAAGGGGAGGGCTCTTGCCGCGATGGCAGGTGTTGCAGGTGACTTGATTCTTCTCGGCTTCCTTCAGCCCCTTGATCCACTTGCCATTGATCTCGATGGTCATCTTCATCATCTCGCGCGCGATCTTTTTCTTCTCGTTGGCATCCGACGCCATGTCGGGCACGTCATGGCAATAGTCGCACTCGACATCCAGCGACTTCGCCTGCGCCTTCATGATTTCCTTCACCTTCTCTTTGCTCGTCGTCTTCGGAAGCACTTGCAGGTTCTTCATTCCGTCGGCAATCGCAGTGCCACCGGCGGCAAGCAGGAGTCCAACCAACAACCAGGTCGCGCGCATCGTCTCTCCTTGTTCGTGAAACGCCATTCGAAGCGCACTTATTTAAGCGAAGTTTGCGAGCGTGCGCCACTTCGTCGTAAGATCACCTCGTGCGTAGAGCCATGGCGCTGCTCCTGCTCGCCTTCCCCGCCGCCCTCGCGGGCTGCGGCGTCGAGCTCGAGCACGACCTGGATGAACGGCAGGCCAATCAAGTCTCCAGCGTGCTCGAGAGCGCCGGAATCCCGACGGAGAAGGTCTCCGAAACCGGATCGGGCGACCATTACAAGGTGATCGTGCCGCGCTCCGAAGCGACGCGCGCGTTTCAACTCCTGGAAGCGCGCGATCTACCGCGTCGTGGGGAGCGGGGAATCGCCGAAACGTTCGGGAGCTCGTCCTTCCTGCCCAGCGCAGTCGAGGAGCGGGCTCGCTACAGCGCCGCGCTGTCGACCGACCTCGAGCGGACGCTCGAAGGCGTGCCGGGAATCGTCACCGCGCGCGTGCACCTCGCATTGCCCGCCGAGGAACCGCTGGTCGGAGACACCGCGCATCAGCGACCGACCGCGGCCGTGCTGCTCAAGACCCGCGCTGCCCTTGCGATCACCGACAGTGACGTGCGACGACTCGTCGCCGGCAGCGTTCACGATCTGCAGACCGCCGACGTCAACGTGGTCGTCGCCCTGCAAGGCGCCGAAGCGCCTCCGCCTGATCTCGACCGCCTCGGCCCGCTGCGGGTCGCGCGTGAATCGCGCTCGACCGCGGCGGCGCTCGCGATCTCCGGCCTGGTGCTGATCCTCTTGCTGGGCCTGGCCGTGGCCCTCGTGGCCTTCCGGGTGGGCGCTCTTCGCCGCCGGTTGCGAGAGCTGGGCAAAGACTAGAGCGGCCCACCCTCCTGCCGAAACAGGAGCGGATAGGTCAACTCGACGGTGGGCAGCAGCGTTCCACGAAACCGCGGGAAGGAAGCGTTGCGTACCGTCTTGAGCACGCAGTCGCTCGTCTGCGACTTGTCCGCCGGGCTCACCAGCACCGCGGATTGAACATTGCCGCTCTTCGCGATCGTCAGCTTGACCGTCAAACTACCGACGAACTCCTCGAGCCGCCGGCATCTCTCGATCTGGATCTTCGCCTTCGCCATCCCCGCCTCGAGCTGGCGGCGATCGAGCTGTTCAGGGAGATCGGCGGTCCCAACCGGCATCAGGGGCGCCTCCTCTGCCGGTCCCTCGTTCTCCGGGGAATCGGTGCTGTGCGCCTTGGGTTGAGCGTTCGTCAGCTTGGGCACATGGAGCGGTTGCGCCTCGACTTTTGCGCTCGGGGTGTGTGTCAACCACAGGCCGAGCGCGAGTGCCCCGGCCACGCAGGCGACGGCGGCGACCCACTGCTTCGGCACGCGCATGTCGAGCTGGAGAATACGCTACTTGATCATGGTCGGCACACATATGCCGTCCATACACATCTCGTCGGCCATGCAGCCGGAGTTGTCGGGTCCCGGCGCGCACGGCTGGCGAGCCACTTTCTGGGTCCACTGCGCGATGTGATTGCCGGTCGAGATGTCCTGGAACGGCAGCCAGAACGGCGGAAAGCCCGGATCGGCCTCGCCCAGATCGGGGCTGAACGCCACCATCCACAGCTGCGCAACCTTCGTGGAAGCCGTGCTGTTGACCAGCCGCAGGCCGTAGTCGCGACGGCTCGAAAACGTGAGCCAGAAGATCGTGCGGCCGTTGATGTGCTGAACGTAGGGCGCGAACTTCGGCCACGAATTGCCGAGCTCGGCATTCGCCAGCGCGAGGTCGATCGGTACTCCCCCGGCACTCGTCGGCGCCACCATCAGCCGCGCGTCCGGAGCGTCGTACGAGTTGCCGGCGGCGCGGTTGAAGGCCACCCAGTTGCCGTCCGGCGAGAAGGACGGGTAGTAGTTGTTGACGTTGCTGGCACCGGCCACCAGCGGCGTCGCCGTCCCGAAGCTGTTGCCCGTCACGCTGGTCAGGAACAGCGAAGCGCCGTCGATGCCCGGCTGGGTGGGGCAAAATCCGCCGACACACGTGGACCCCGAGCTGCGCGCGAACACGATCTGCGCCCCGTCCGCCGACCAATCCGGCATGTTGGCGTTGGTGATCGTCGCACCGAGCGCCGCGCCGGTCGCCGCGTCCTCGAGCGCCAGATCCTGACCGCTGTTGGTGAGCACCTTGGCGCCGTCGGGCGAGAGCGCTTCGAAGTTCGAGCCGCCGGTCCCGCCGAAGGGCGCCCCGGACGACTCGAACAGGGTCGTGCGGGTCGCCACGTCGAGCACGCGCAGCGTGGCGGGCCCGGGGATGTTCAGGCCGACCGCGATGCGAGCGCCGTCTCGCGACAACACGTGGCAGCCGACGCACATCGCGCCCGACATGGTCGGCGTGTAGAAGTTCTCCGCCTTCTGGCCGCGCAGGCCGAAGTCGTAGCGATTGACCGCGCCGTTGGCGGCCGCCCAGTAGTAGAGGCCGCCCAGCAGATCTTCATCGGTGAAGGAGAACATCCGTGACGCCGCGCTGCCGACCGGACCGCCGCTTGCGCCGGTCGCACGCAGCGCGAGCTGCACGGTTCCGCCACGGCCGTAGTCGCTGAGCAGCTTCCAGGTGGCCTCGTCGGGCAGATATCCACAGCCGGTGCCGACGGTCGCGCAGGTCGTGTAGACCGTCAGCGACAGCTTCGGCGTGGTGAAGGTCAGCTCGAACAGCGCATTGCCCGCCGCCGGCTGGAACTGAACCTCGAGCTCGTTCAGGTTCGGCGGCAACAGCACCAGATCAGGCGGGTAGACCAGCGACGGCGCAGCGCCGATGTCCGCCGGACCGCCGAACTTCGTCGGTGAGTCGGCGGCCGCACCGTTGGCGAAGACCACCGCCGTCATCGACGGCAGATCCGCTCCGCCGTCCTGTCCCGCCCCGCCACCGCCGCCTCCTCCTCCACCGCCTCCGTTGCCCCGATGCGCGTTATCGCACGCACCCACCAGCAAACACGCCACCAACCCGAGGCCCGCCCGAAGGTTCATGGCCGTGTGAGTGACTCACGTAATGAGACCGGGGCCATATGGGCGTCGCCTGACGCGCCGCGCAATCAAGCACCCGACGGCGATCAGCCATCCCCAGGCCGCAGCCGGCGGTTGTGCGCCACCGACGGAGCAACCACAACCCGAGGAACCCGCGTCGGGGTTGGTCATCGGATCGGTCGTGCCTCCATCGCTTCCCGTCGGGCAGGTCATCCCGCACAATCCTCCACAGCCGTCCGAGCCGCAGCTGCGGCCGGCGCAGTCGGGTACGCAGCTGCACCCCGCGCCCTGGGCCGGTCGGGCTGGGTCCCAATCCGCGCACGATCCCTGCGGGCCGATGCCCAGCGAGCCGGTCGTCGGAAACGTGACGTCAGCGCCGGATGCGTCCTGGAACAAGAAGAAGTAGCGGTGACATCCCGAGCCCACGCCGGCGAGCGACGCCTGGAAGGCGCCGTTGGGTGCCGACCCGCGTTGCAGCGTCATCGGCACGCAGGCGCCGTCGACGTCGACCAGCGCGCTCTTGGGCCCGGCCGTGTCGTACCAATTTGCCCACACGTCGACGCTGGCCGCCTGGCGCGGGTAGTGAGCGCCCGACGGGATCTGGGCCGGCACCGCGCCGCCGCCGAAGCTGAAGTCGCCGACCGCACTGCCGGTCATGCCGACGCCCACGCCCCCGGTCGACTCGAGGATGTTCCAGCGGTGACCGTTGGTGGTGGGCGGCCCCTGCACGTAGCCGCACGCGGTTCCGGCAAACGGTTCGAACAGCCACTGGTAGAACGCCTGGTCCGGATCCGGAGCGCCGGCGATGATCTCCCCCGAAGCCGACACCCCGAACAACGAGACGCGCGCGGAGAAGCTGGTGCACATGCCCATGCACTGCTGCACGCCGCCCTGGCACGCGCAGCTTGCGGCGCCATCGCAGCTCGCCGGATACAACGCATCGATGTCGTTGACCACGCTGCAGGCCGAATCGTGGGCGAAGTAACCCTGCTTCAACATCTCGTCCGAATGAAAACGGGCCGACCGGTTGAGCCTCACGTCATAGCTGAGCGGCGCGATCGGCAGGTAACAGGCGGCATCACCACAGTCCGCGCCGCATTTCGCCATCTCCACCTGCGGATCGGCGCGCGCGCGGTTCATCCACTCGTGGATCAGGCGCTCCTGCCAGTTGGGAAACCCGTTGGCGTCCGACTCTCCAACCGCATGCGCGGGACCCGCCAGGCCGAGGAACACCGTCGCCGCGAGCAGCCCGGGGATCCGCATCGCTCTACTATATCAGGAGGCAGTGCGATATGCTTACCGGAGACTTAGCATGAAAACATCAAGCATTACTTTAAGTCTATTTCTGTGCGTCGGCGGGTGCACGGCGATCGACAACTTCGGCGCCTTCACGTTCTCGGGCGACCTCGGCACGCCGGACAACGACGCGGGCGGCGGCGATGGCTCGACCGACGTCGACGGCGCCATGGAAGACGCGAGCCCGCCCACCAACTGCGGCGCGGTGGGCGACCCTTGTTGCCCGGGCGCGGTGGCGTGCTTCGGTGGCGCCTGTTGCGACTCGGGCAGCTGTGCTGCGTCTGGCAGCACGATCGGCCAGCAGGTGTGCCACGACGGAAAGCTGGTCTCTTGCGGCATGAGCAACCAGCCCTGCTGCGCCGACACGACCTGCCACAACGGCGCCTGCTGCGTCGGCGGGTTGTGCGCCGCCAGCGGCTCCTCGTGCGGCGCCAACGGCACGTGCAACATGATGAGCTGCGTCGGAGCGACCGCGCAGGGCTGTGGCGGCCAAGGCGACAGCTGTTGCGACGGCGATCCGAGCATGGTGACCAAGGCCGCCGACTTCTGCGTGGCTTCCGGGACCGCCTGCCAGGGCGGCCAGTGCCAGACCTGCGGCACGAACGGCGATGCCTGCTGTCCGGGAAACGGATGCGCTCCGGGTGCGTGCTGCGATCAGGCGCAGAGCAAGTGCATCCAGGCCGGCGACCAGTGCTCGAACAACCAGGGAACCTGCGCGCAGGGCGGCTGCCAAAACGGCGCCTGCGGACGGCGCAACGAGAGCTGCTGCGCGGGCGGCGTGGCGTGCACCGCGCCATTCACCGCGTGCGTCGGCGGCACGTGCATCGCCTGCGGCGGCGTCGGCGAGCTCTGCTGCCCGGCGCGCAACGGCGGCTTCTGCTCCGAGCCCTACGTCTGCGAAGCGAGTGACACCTGCCGCCGTTGTGGCGACGTCGGTCAGTCGTGCTGCCCCGGGGACGTCTGCAACCAGGCGCTGCTCAAGCTGTCGTGCTCGACGCTCACCGGCAAATGCGCGATGTAGCCATGCTACGCTGGGCTGAAGACCCATGAGCGCCCGCCTGCTGGTCCTGCCGCTCGCCGATCTTGCGGATGCCGCTCGCGCGCCCGAGGTGGCGTTCGCGGCGCTCGACACCGTTTGGTTCCAGCTCACCGGGACGGTCTGCAACATCGCCTGCCGGCATTGCTTCATCACCTGCGGACCGAAAGAGACGCGCGTGCCGATGATGAGCGGCGCGCAGGTCCGCGCGACGCTCGACGAGGCGGCGCGCCTCGGCACGCGCGAGTATTACTTCACGGGCGGCGAGCCGATGCTGCACCCCGAATTCTGGGAGCTGTGCGAGGCGGCGCTCGCGCAGGGGCCGCTCACGGTCTTGACCAACGGCATCCTCATTAATGATGCAGCTGCGGCGCGGGCCGCCGAGCTCTTCGGGCGCGCGCGCTACTCGTTCGACCTGCGGGTGAGCCTGGATGGAATGACCGCCGAGGAAAACGATCCGGTACGCGGACGCGGCACGTTCGATTCGATCATCGCCGGCATCCGCGCGCTCGCCCAGCACGGCCTGTCGCCCTCCCTGACCGTGGTCGAGCACGCCGCAGGCATGTCGGTCTCCACCGCGCGTGCGCAGTTCCTCGATTTCGCCCGCGCCCTCGGGCTCGCGCACCCGCGGGTGAAGTTCTTGCCACTGTTGCGCATCGGACGCGAGGAGCGTCGGACCCACGGCTATCGCGACGACGAGCTCGACTGCCTGCAGCAACCGCTCGATCCGGTGGTGGTGGAGAACCTGGTGTGCTCGAGCTCGCGACTGGTCACGGCGAACGGCGTCATGACCTGTCCGATCTTGCTCGATGCGCCCGACGCCCGGCTTGGCCAGACCCTCGGCGAGACCTTGCACCCCATTTCGCTGCGCTGGTCCGCCTGCCGGACGTGCGTGGTCGACGGGCTGTCATGCCGGACGTGAAGTACGCGGTCTTCGGCGGGGTGTACAACAACTACCTGGCGCTCGAGGCGACCCTCGCCGATGCCCGGCGGCGTGGCTGCGCGCAGACCTACTGTCTCGGCGATCTCGGCGGCTTCGGGCCCCACCCCGAGCGCGTCTTTCCCCTGCTCTGCGAGCACCGCGTGGTGGTGATGCAGGGCAACTACGATCATTCGATCGGTCACGACCTGGCCGACTGCGGGTGCGGCTACACCGACCCGCGCGACAACCACTACGCGCAGCTGTCGTACGCATACACGCGCGATCACACGCCGGCGGCCTGGCACCCGTTCTTGCGCGAGCTTCCGCCCCAGCTGCGTGCGACCTGGGCCGGCAAGCGGGTGCTCATGGCGCACGGCTCGCCGCGCAAGGTGAACGAGTTCTTGTGGGAGTCGACCTCGCCGGACGCGTTCCTCGCGCGCCTGCTCGACCAACACCAGGCCGACGTCCTCTTGGTCACGCATACCGGCATCCCCTGGCAGCGCCGGCTTCCGGACGGACGGCTGGTGGTCAACGTCGGCGCCATCGGCCGCCCGGCCAACGATGGTCGCACCGAGGTCTGGTATTGCGTGATCACCGCCAGCGACACGGACGGCGCGATCACGGCCGAGCTGGTCCCGATCGCCTACGACTGGCCGCGCCTGGCGAGCGAGATGCGTCACGAGGGGATCTGCGCGGAGTTCATCGAAACCGTCGAGACCGGCTGGTGGACGACCTGTCTCGAGATCCTGCCCACCAAAGAACGCGCGAAAGGCCGGTACTGATGGTGGGTTGGGGGCGGCTCGCAGTGTTGCTCACGGCGCTCGCGCTGACGCTCGGCGCGACGCGTGCGGCCAGCGCGCAAGAGTTTACGCCGGCGGTGCGCGCCAAGGCCAAGGCGCGCATCAAGAAGGCGCGCGCGGCCTACGAAGCCGGCAACTACGACCAGGCGGTCGTCGAGTACCAGGCGGCGTACAAGATCATGCCGCTGCCGGACATCCTGTTCAACCTCGGCCAGATCTTGCGCGTCAAGGAGGACAAGCCGGAGGCGCTCAAGGCCTACCGCAAGTACGTCGAGTCCGAGCCGGACGGCTCGCACGCCGAGGAGGCGCGCGGCTACGTGATCAGCCTGACGCGCGAGGTGCTGCCCGAGGCCACACGCGCCAGGTACGACGAGGTCAAGCAGGCGTACGAGGCCTTTCACGACAAGAACGGCGATGCGCTGGACGCGAAGTGGAACGCCGTCAACGCGCAGATCGCGAGCGGCGAGCCGGGCCTCGAGGCGCAGCTCGATGCGTTGCGCGACGAGCTGCGCCAGCGCTCGCTGCCGGCGCCCACGATCGACGAGGCCGCGACCCGGCGCGCGCTCGCGAAGACCACCCGGACTACGCCGCGCGACCGCACCTCGACCAGGCCGCTGCTCAAGAAGTGGTGGTTCTGGACCGCCGTCGGCGGCGCGGCGGCGGTGCTCATCACCGGGATCGCCGTCGGCGCCGCGCTCGGCTCGGGCGACCGGGATCCGACCGCCAGCCTGGGCGTGCTGAAATGAGGACGCTCGCGCTGATCTTGCTGGGCGCGCTCACGGGATGCGGCAGCACCCGTCCGTGCAAGGGCGGCACGGTGTTCGTCACCGTTACGCTCGATGGCGCGGCGCGAGCAGCGACCAACGTCGAGGTCGACATCCAGACCGACGCCGGGGACCATCGCTCGGGGATCTTCGCGGTCCGATCGGTAGGCGCCGGATCGGTGGAGATCGACTTCCCGGCCGGCTACCCCGAAGGCCAGACGGTCACGGTGCGCGTCAATGCGTTGCAAGGCGCGGGCACGATCGCCACCGGCCGAGCGACCTTCACCGCCGCACCGGGCTGCTCCGCGGTGGCGGTCGGAATCGGTGACGACGACGGCGGCGGCGGGTGCGATCCGACGGGGGTCGAGGACCGCTGCTCGGCAGATCGCAAGTCGGTGCTGGTGTGCCGCGCGGACGGCTCGGGATTCGACACCCAGCAGTGCCATTCGACGTGCGGCGACACCGGCGCGCCCGCACACTGCCTCGAGCTGCAGCCGAGCGGCTCGGCGGACCTGACCGATTATTCCGGCACCGCCAACGTGACCTTGAGCGCCGACACTGTGTTCGACACCGATTCGGGCGCGATCACCGGCGGCTTCACCCGCCCGGCCGGCGCGGGCGCGATGGCCGGCGTGGGCTTTCGCTCGATCTCGCAGCCCGGCTCGACCGTGCGCATCGGCGTCTTCGGGTTCGCCGGCCTGACCGTCGCGCAGGGCGCCACGATCACGCTGGCCGGCAAGAGCCCGCTCGCGATCGTCTCGTCCGCAGACGTGCTGATCGCCGGCACGCTCAACCTGCAGGGCGATTGCAACCTGCCGCCCACCGGAGGCGGCGGCACCGGCGGCCGCTCGGACGTGAACAACGGCGACGGGCTCGGCACCCGCGGAGGGCGCTCGGGCGGCGGCGCGGCCAACGCAGCCTCGGGCGGCGGCGGCGGCGGCGGCGGCGACAACGGCGGCCGCGGCGGCAATAGCGGCGCGACCGCAGGCGGCGCGGGCGGCGTCGCGTACGGCGATCTGACGACCGAGCCGCTGTTGCTGGTGGGCGGATCGGGCGGCGGCGCAGGCGGCGCGGGCATGGCCCCGACCACCGGGGGATTCGGTGGCAATGGCGGCGGTGCGGTGCAGATCGCGGTCGACGGCGCGCTCAAGGTCAGCGGCATGCTGCACGCCGGCGGCTGCGGTGGCCGGGCGGGCGCAGCGCAGGCGGGCGGTGGCGGCGGCGGCTCGGGCGGCGCGATCCTGTTGGAAGCGATCACCATCGATCTGGCCGCGACCGCAACGCTGGCCACCAACGGCGGCGGTGGCGGCGGTGGCGACGCAGGCGGCGCAGGTGGAAACGGCGGCCCGAACGCCAACTTCGCGACCGCAGGCACCGCCGCCAACGCAGGCACCGCCGGCGGCTCGGGCGGCGCGACCGGCCGGCTCACGGGCGCGAACGGCGCCGACGGCGCGGCCAAGAACTGCGGCGGTGGCGGCGGCGCGAGCGGCCGGATCGCGCTCAAGACCGCGGCAGGCACCATCACCGACGAAGGCTCGACCCTGTCTCCCACCGCGAACGATCGAACCGCCGCCATGCAGCCGGTCCTGACCGTCGGCCGCGCCGCCTTCGAGTAACCGCCAACGAACGGCTGTGATAGGTGTAGCGGATGACCACCCAGGGCGAGAAGGAGACCACGCGCATCGAGGCGTTCTCCGACGGCGTGTTCGCGATCGCGGTGACGCTGCTCATCCTGGAGGTGAAGGTTCCGCGCAACCTCCCACCCGACCAACTGCTCGCGGCGCTGGCGCATCAGTGGCCCGCGTGGCTGGCGTTTCTCTCGAGCTTCCTGTCGATCGGCATCATGTGGCTGAACCACCACCGGCTGTTCACGCTCATCCATCGCTGTGACGAGCCGCTGCTGTTCTACAACTTGCTGCTCTTGCTCGCGATCACCATCGTGCCGTTTCCCACCGCGCTGCTCGCCGAATATATTCGCGGGCCCGGATCGCGCGTCGCGGGGCTGCTCTACACCATTCACGGGATGATCATCGCAGTCTGCTACACGCTCCTGTGGCGGCACGCGGCCACCGGCAATCGCCTGCTCGGCCCGCGCATCTCGCACGACCTCGCGCACGCCATCTTCAAGCAGTATCGCTTCGGGCCGTTGCTGTCGCTCGGGTGCGTCGGGCTCAGTCTGGTGAGCCCCTATGCCGCGGTGGGCGTGATGGTGGCGTTGACGCTATTCTTCGCCGTGCGGCCGGCCGCGCTGCGCTGCGCGCTCGACGAGGAGCTGGCTACCTAGCGGCCAAACCCGCGGCCGCGCCCTCCTCCGCCTCCGCTGCGACCGCCGCGACCACCGCCACCGCCACCACCACCGCCGCCGGTCGGGCGGGCGACCATCGAGGCGCGATGATCGTGCACCACCGGCCGGCCGCCGGATGGCGCGGGGGTCGAGGACGCGGGCGGCGCCACGTGGGTGTTGCGCGGCGCGTGTTGCCGGGTCGGCGGGCGATGTCGCGATTGGTGCTGCGGCTGGTGACGCGACGGCGCGGACGGCGCCGACCGCGATCCGCCCGGGCCGAGCGGATACGGATGATCGCTGACTACCGGCACTTTCATGCGGATCAGCCGCTCGATGTCCGCCAGGTAGATGCGCTCCTCGTTGTCGCAGAAGCTGATCGAACGCCCGCTCGCGCCGGCGCGCGCCGTGCGTCCGATGCGGTGCACGTAGGTCTCGGGCACCTCGGGCAGGTCGTAGTTGATGACGTGCGAGATGTCCTCGACGTCGATGCCGCGCGCGGCGATGTCGGTCGCCACCAGCACGCGGGTCTCGCCGCCCTTGAACCCGGCGAGCGCCCGCTCGCGCGCGTTCTGCGACTTGTTGCCGTGGATCGCCACCGACGGAATGCCCGCCTTGTCGAGCTGCTCGACGATGCGGTTGGCGCCGTGCTTGGTGCGCGAGAACACCAGCGCGCGCGTGAGCGTCGGATCGTTGAGCAGATCCACCAGCAGCGCGCGCTTGTTGCCCTTGTCCACGAAATAGAGCGACTGATCGATCTTCTCCGCGGTGGTGGCCACCGGCGTGACCTCGACGCGCACCGGATTGATCAAGATCATCTTCGACAGCGCCTGGATGTCCGCCGGCATGGTGGCGGAGAACAGCAGCGTCTGGCGCTTGGTGGGCAGCTTCGCGATCACCTTGCGCACGTCGTGGATGAAGCCCATGTCGAGCATGCGGTCGGCTTCGTCGAGCACGAACACCTCGAGGTGATCGTAGCGGATGAAGCCCTGCTGCATCAGATCGAGCAGCCGCCCGGGCGTCGCCACCAGGATGTCCACGCCGCGCCGCAGCGCCTTGGTCTGCGCGTCCTGGCCCACGCCGCCGAACACCACGGTGTGGTGCAGGCCTAGGTTGCGGCCGTAGACGGCAAAGCTCTCGCCGATCTGCGCCGCCAGCTCGCGCGTCGGGCTCAGCACCAGCACGCGGATCGGCCGCTGCGGTCCCTTCTGCGGTCCGGCGGCCACCAGCCGCTGCATGATCGGCAGCGCAAACGCCGCGGTCTTGCCGGTGCCGGTCTGGGCGCAGCCGAGCAGGTCGCGGCCGGCCAACACGTGCGGAATCGCTTGTTCCTGAATCGGGGTGGGGCGCTCGTACCCTTCGTGGTGCACCGCTCGGATGAGCGGCTCGATCAAGTGCAGGTCTTCGAATCGCATTTCAGTGGTCTCTCCAAACGACGTCTAACTTCAGGCCTCGGTGTCGATCGGCTCCAGCCTCTCGATACCGCGCTTGGAGACTACCAGCATTCCGACCACCATGTTTGGCTGGGCGCCGGCGCGGTGGGCGATCACCCGCACCGGGAATCGGTACTCCTTGGGCGCTTCGACGAAGCGCACCCGGCGGGTGAGCTCGTCCAGGATCGGAACCGGCTTCACCGCGTCGTCGAGGCGGCTGAAGATCGGGCTCACGTCATAGCGGAACACGTGCTTGATGCTGCTGATGCCGGCCTTGTTGAGCACCGCCGAGCCGTGCACCTCCGCCTTCATGCGGAAGGTCAGCACCATCACCCGCTGCGTGCGTCCGACGTTGCGGTTGAGCAGATCGTCGGCCGTTCCCGACAGCACGTCGAAGGTCTCGCGCGCCTCGACCAGCACCTTGCGCTGCGGATCGATGCGCGCCGGCAGCCGCAGGGTCACCGAACGCTGGCCGTACAAGCGCACCAGGCGCCCGGCCAACCAGCCGCGCGTGATCTCCTTGATGCGATCCTTGAGCGCGTAGGTGACTGCGAAGATCACGCCGAAGGTGCCGATGCTGATGCCGGCGCGCGCGCCCGGGCCGATCGGCAAGAGCGTGAACGACAGCCAGAACGCCGCCGCCAGGGTCGCCGCCGCCACGCCGGTGTAGTTGCGCAGCTTGTAATCGACCATGTACGCCTCGACGTCGAGGAACAGCACGTCCTGAAAGTGCTTCTTGAGCTGCGAGGCGCGCTCTAAAAAGCGGCTCAGCTCGAGCGGCTTGGACGCCGACGGGTTGACGTAGCCGCTCTTGCGCCGGTGCACCAGCTCCTCGGCGAGCGCCTCGGCGTCCAGGCAGCGCAGCTCCTCGGCCCACGCGATGTCGAGCTCGCGCACGCGCGAGGCCGGCCCGAGCAGCACCTCGTCGAGGCACTTCTGCGCCTTGCCGAGAAAATCGAGCAGCTTGTGCGAGAGGTACTCGTCGGCGAGCGTCCACTCGCGCAGCACCTCGGGCAGGATGTTGGCGGCGCTCTCGTCCGACGGCGGCTTGGCCAGGTAGCGGCGCATCTCGTGCACCACGTCGACCGCTTGCACCACCAACTCGGTCAGGTTGCCCTCGAGCGTCGGGTGCAGCGCCTCGGTGAGCTGGGCGGCCGCGCCTTCGCAAGTGCGCTGGAACCGATCGCTGAGCATCTTGAGCCGGTGCGCGACGCCGAGCGTGTCGCGCCGCAGTTCATCGATGTCGATGCGGTCGATGCGCAGCTCGCCCTCTTCGGACGGGCTCTGCAGGCGCGTGAAGGTCTGCTTGTGATCCCAGACGTTGTGCACCGTGTACAGGTGCGCAGGCATCTCGATGGTGAACTCGATCTCGTACTTGCGCTCGTCCTTGGGAGCCGGCGGCAGCGCCACCGAAGCCAGCCACTCGACGCGAGAAAGGTCGTGGACGCCCAGCCGCAGCTCGATCTCCTCGGAAACCGGCGGGGGCGCCTTGACGCTCGGGGGCGCCGGGGGTTGACCCAGCAACTTCACCATCTCGACACATTCCAGCTAAGCGCCGATCTCCCCGTAGTGCAAGAGTTTTTGCCGCGCTCGATCAGCGAATCGCGAAGCGGTCCCGCTCGGGGCCGAGGTGGGTGAGAACGTCATAGGCTGCGGCCTTGTAGAGCGCCGCCAGCGTCGGGAAGTTGAACACGGTGCGCAGGAAGTAGTCGATCCCGCCGCCCAGGCACATGCAGGCCTGGCCGAGGTGGATCAGCTCCTCGGCGGTCTCGCCGACGATGTGCACGCCGAGCAGCTCGCGGGTCTTGGCGTCGCACACCAGCTTGAGCAGGCCCGTGGTGTCGCCGACCAGCGGACCGCGATCCTGGCGGGCGTAGGAGGCGCGCCCGACGGCGTAGGGACGGCCGCTCGTCGCTACCTGCTCCTCGGTCAGGCCGACCATCGAGACGCTGGGGATGGTGTAGACGCCGTAGGGCAACAGCGGGCCCGGGAAGGCGCCTTGCGCGGGCGCGAGATCGGCGCGGCCGCCGAACTGCTCCTCGATGGCGAACGCCGACGAGACCGCGATGCGACCCTGCTCCATCCCCGTCGACGCCAGGCCGGGAAAGCCGATCACGTCGCCGGCGGCGAAGATGTGCGGCACGCTGGTGCGCAGCGCGGCGTCGACCACCGGACGGCCGTGGCGCCCGAGCTCCACGCCGATCTCGCGGAGCCCGAGGGTGTCGGTGTTGGCGGTGCGGCCGCCGGAGAACAGCAGCGCCTCCGATTGCACGACGGTGCCCTTGTCGGTCACCACCTCCACCTCGCCGGAATCGAGCACGCGGCAGGTGGTGACCTGCTCGCCGAGGTGGGTGCGCATTCCACGTTCGCGCAGCTCCTCGAGCAGGCGGTCGTGGATCTCCACGTCGAGGAAGCCGAGCACGCGGGTGCGCCCGTCGAGCAAGCGCACCTCGACGCCGAGCGCCTGGAAGATCGACGCGTACTCGGTGCCGATCACGCCGGCGCCGACCACCGTGAGCGAGCGCGGCAGCCGATCCATGCCGAGCACCGTGTCCGAGCAGTGCACGCCCGGCTGCCCGAACGGGATGTAGGCCGGCCGGTGCGGTCGCGAGCCGGTGGCGATCAGGACCGCCCCGGCGGTCAGCTCGCGCGTCTGCTCTCCGTCGGTGACCGCGATCCGGTGCGGATCGACGAAGCGCGCCGTGCCGCGGATGCACGGCACGCCGTGCCGCGCGAGGTTGTCGGCCACCCGGCCGGCGTGGTTCGCGCACAACGCGTCCGATGCGGTGAGGAAGCTCTCCATGCGCATCGGCGCCCCGGGCTCGACGCGGAACAGATCGCCGAGCCGCCGTCGCGCGCCCGAGTACGACAACGCCGCCTCGCGCAGCACCTTGGACGGCAGCCCGGCCTTGCGACACTCGCAGCCCAGCTCCGGGAACCGCTCGACCACCGCGACCCGCTTGCCAAAGTAGGCCGCCTTGACCGCCCCCTTCTCGCCCGCCGGCCCGGAGCCGATGACCACGAGATCGAAGTCGTAGGCGGTCACGAGCTGGCGATCGCGATGCCCTCGTGGCGCAACAGCCAGCGCTTGCGCTCGACGCCGCCGGCGTAGCCGCACAGCGCGCCGTCCGAGCGGATCACGCGGTGGCAGGGGATGACCAGCGAGATCGGGTTCTGGCCGTTGGCGGCGCCGACCGCGCGGACCGCGGCGGGCGCGCCGAGCGTGCGCGCGATCTCGCCGTACGAAGCGGTCGTTCCCACCGGGATGCGGCGCAGCGCGGCCCACACGCGCTGTTGAAACGGCGTGCCGCCCGGATCGACCTGCAGCTCGGCGAGCGCGCACAGATCCCCGTCGAGATACGCGGCGACGCGATCGGCGGAGCGCGTGCGTCCTTCAGCCGGTGCGGCGCCGAAACGTCGACGGACGCGACCGATCAGCGGCTCACGATGGTTGAGGAAGCCGAGCGCAACCAGCGCCTGGTCGTTCTCGACGAGGAACAGCGCACCCACCGGCGTCTCGAGGCGACTCTCGATCAGGCTCATCACAGGCTCCTCCATAAATGCATCGCCGCGTAGGCGCGAAACGGGCGCCACGCGTGCGAGCGTCGTTCGACTTCGCGCGCGCTGGGCAGCTTGGCGCCGCGCGCCAGCGCCTTGCGCAGCCCGAGGTCGGCGGCGGGAAACGCGTCGGGCGCACCGAACGCGCGCATGGCGACATACGCGGCGGTCCACGGTCCGATGCCGGGCAGCGTCAACAGCTCCTCTTCGCTCTCGAGCGGGCGGACGGCCATGGACGCGGCCAGCGTGCGGATCGCGTTGGCGCGGGCGCGCGGCATGCCGAGCGAGGCCACGTCCGCATCGGCGAGCTCAGCCGGCGTCGGGAACAGATGGGTCAGGCCGGGCGTCGCGTGCGCGATGGGCGTGCCGAAGCGCGCCGCCAGGTTGCCGGTCAACACGCTGGCGCGGGCCACCGAGATCTGCTGGCCGAGGATCGCGCGCACCATCAGCTCGAACGCATCCCAGGCGCCGGGCACGCGCAGACCGGGGCGGGCGGCCACCAGCGGCGCGAGCTTTCGGTCGCGCCCGAGGTGCGCGGCGATCGCCAGCGGATCGGCGCGCAGATCGAACAGCGCGCTCACCCGCTCGACGATCCCCAACAGATCGCGCTCGATCGGGAGCCGCAGCGTGAGCGAGAGCGCGGGCTGCCCGTCGAGCGGGCGCACCTCGATGGTGCCGGTGTGCTCGCCCACGCGCACGGTACGCTGGTAAAAGGAGGGCTCGACGCGCTCGACGCCGGTGATCGCGCGCTGCCCGAGAAAGCCGATCAGCGCCGCCCAGTCGTAGGGCGGCTTCCACGGCAGGCGCAGCGTGAGCGCATCACCCGGCTCGGCCACGCGATGGGCCGAGCGCAGCTCGCGCGGCGGGCGGCGGAACAGATCGCGGATGTCGTCGTTGAAGCGGCGCAGGCTGGCGTACCCGGCGCACGCGGCGACCTCGGTCATCGGCAGCGCGGTCTCGTCGATCAGCTTGCGCGCGAAGTGCGCCCGCCGCGTGCGCGCGATCGCGTTCGGCGACGCGCCCACCTGCGCCGCGAACAGCCTGCGCAGGTGACGCGCGCCCACGCCCAGCCGATCGGCGAGCTGCTCGACGCCGCCTTCGAGCTGTCCCTCGGCGATCAGCTTGAGCGCGCGCTGCACGGTCGCCGAGGTGCCGAGCCACGCGGGCGATCCGGGCGACGCATCCGGCCGGCAGCGCATGCACGCGCGAAATCCGGCCTCCTCGGCCGCCGCCGCACACGGATAGAACCGCGTATTCTTCTGCCGCGGGATCGGCGCCGGACACCCCGGCCGGCAATACACCCGCGTCGAAGTGACCGCCACCACGAACCGCCCCTCGAAGCGCCGGTCGCGCGCCGCCACCGCTTGATAGCACCCGTCGACATCCATGCCCCAGTCCATAGCCTGCCGCACCATTCGCTGCTCGCCATTTTCGGACCTGGTTATCGGGCGCACGACGCGAGGTGCTGCGACGCGGATCGAGGTTCGTGGAGCGCTCCTTGAAACGGGTTCGCATGACGCACGCGCCAGGCGAGCAGCGCGGGCACGATCAGATACGGCACGTTGACCAGCACGACCACCGGCAGGTTCGCGTCGCGCTCCTCGAGAAATTCGACCGCGAAGTACACCAGCGTCGAGTAGCCGATCGCGGTCACGAAGCACAGCGCGGGAATGCGAATGAAGTCGGCGCGCTTCCAGAACGACCACATCAACAGCAGATAGAATGGTCCATACACCGCGAAGTCGACGCCGCAAAACAGGCGCAGCCACAGCGGCCGCCGCACGAAGATCGGATCGAAGCGCGCGTACCACAGCCAGCCCCACGCGAACGGATCGCCCGCGCGGTGATAGTCGACGCCGAACACGAAGTACGGCTCCATCACCAGCGACGTGAACGCAAACACGCCGAAGCAGCAGACGAGGAACAGGTCGAATGGGCGCTTTCGCAGCGGCACGGCGACTCGGAACCTATCACGACTTGCAGCGCGCCTGCAGGTCGGCCAGGAGCGCGAGCGCTTCGCGTGGCGAGATGCCGTCGATGTCCACGGCAGCGATCAGGCGTTCGACCTCCGAGCGCTCGATCGCTTTCGGCGGCGCCTGCAAGAGCGAGAGCTGGTCATTCGATGGGGACGGCACGTGCTCGCCTAGCTCGTCGCCGCGTTCGAGCGCGGTCACGATCTCCTTGGCGCGCGCGATCACGCTCTTCTCCAGCCCGGCGAGGCGCGCCACCTGGATGCCGTAGCTGCGCGAGGCGCCGCCCGGCACGACCTTGTGCAGGAACACCACCTCGTCCTTCCATTCGCGCACCGCGGTCGAGAAGTTGCGCACGCGCGGGCGCGAGCGATCGAGCGCGGTCAGCTCGTGGTAGTGGGTGGCGAACATGGTGCGGCACTGGATGCGATCGTGCAGGTGCTCGGCGACCGCCCACGCGATCGACATGCCGTCGTAGGTCGAGGTGCCGCGGCCGATCTCGTCGAGGATCACCAGCGAGCGACGCGTCGCGTGCGCCAGGATGTTCGCGGTCTCGCGCATCTCGACCATGAAGGTAGAGTCGCCGCGCGCCAGGTTGTCCGAGGCGCCCACGCGCGTGAACACGCGATCGGCCACGCCGATGCGCGCGCGCCGGGCGGGCACGAACGAGCCCATCTGCGCCATCAGCGTGATCAACGCCACCTGGCGCATGGCGGTCGACTTGCCGGCCATGTTCGGGCCGGTCAGGATCATCAGCTGCGTGCCGTCGGGATCGAGCGTCACGTCGTTGGGCACGAACTTGCCGGCCGCCGCGAGCTTCTCGACCACCGGGTGGCGACCGTCTTCGATCTCCAGCAGCAGCCCCTCGTCCACGTCGGGGCGGCAGTAGCCCGAGGTGTGCGCGACCTCGGCCAGCGCGGCCAGCACGTCGAGCCGCGCCACCGATTCAGCGAGCGGCAGGATGCGCCGCGCCGCCTGCGCGACCTGCGCGCGCAGCCGCTCGAACGCCTGCAGCTCGAGCTCGAGGCGCCGCTCATCGGCGTGCAGGATCTTCGCTTCGTATTCGGCGAGCTCGGGGGTGACGAAGCGCTCGGCGTTGGCGAGCGTCTGCTTGCGCACGTAGTCGGCCGGCACGCGATCGAGGTTCGAGCGCGTGATCTCCAGGTAGTAGCCGAACACGCGGTTGAAGCGCACCTTGAGCGAGGCGATCCCGGTGCGCTCGCGCTCGCGCGCTTCGATCTCGACGAGCTTGTTCTTGCCGCCCTCCGACAAATCGAGCAGCTCGTCGAGCTCGGGATAGAACCCGCGCCGGCAGAAGTTGCCTTCGCGCCACACCGCGGGCGGATCGTCGATGAGCACCTGGCGGATCTCGAACGCCACGTCGGTGGCCAGGTCTTCGCCCACCTCGAGCAGCTCCGGATGATCTATCTTGGCTTCGACGCTTTCGAGCACCGAGGCTTGCAGCTTCTCGCGGATCGACGGCAGCCGTTCGAGGCTGCGCGCCAGCGCGGCCAGATCGCGGGGCGAGGCCACGCCGAGCGTCGCGCGTCCGGCCAGCCGCTCGAGGTCGTACACCTCGGCCAGCTCGCCCGACAGCTCGCCGCGCAGCGCCGCGTGCTCGACCAGCCACGCCACCGCGTCGTGCCGGCGGCGGATCTGCGCCACGTCGATCAGCGGCGCGGCCATCCAGCGCCGGAGGAGGCGCCCGCCCATCGAGGTGCGCGTCTCGTCGAGCACCCCGAGCAGGCTGCCCTGCTTCTTCTGTCCTTGCAGCGTGTAGTAAAGCTCGAGGTTGGCGCGCGTCGATTCGTCGAGCACCAAATAGTCGGCGGGCCGATACGGCCGAAGGCGCGTGAGCGGCAGCGTGCCGCGCGGCTGGGTCTGCCGCGCGTAGCTGATCACCGCCGCCGCAGCGCGCAACGCCAACGGCCCGAGCGCCTCGGTCGCGTCGAGCGCGCGGCCGAGCGTCTCCTCGAGAACGCGCTTCGCCCTGGGCGCGTCGGTCGGCGCGCCGGCCGGGAGCTCGGCCCAGGACGTGCGCACGCGCGTCTTCAGGGACGCCAGATCATCCACGCCGTGGCACAGCACCTCGCGCGGCTCCAGGCGCGCCAGCTCGTCGACGATCGCGCCGGTCTCCAGCTCGGTCGCCGCGAACTCGCCGGTGGTCACGTCGAGGTACGCGATCCCCGCCGACTCACCCTCGCGCACCAGCGCCACCAGGTAGTGCGCCGCCTTGGCGTCGAGTTGCTCCTCCTCGAGCACCACGCCGGGCGTGACCACCCGCACCACCTCGCGCTTGACGATCCCCTTGGCGTTTTTCGGATCCTCGACCTGCTCGCAGATCGCGACCTTGAACCCGCGCTCCACCAGCTTGCCGAGATAGTGCTTCGACGCGTGGTGCGGCACGCCGCACATCGGAATCGGATTCTCTTTGCCCTTGTCACGCGAGGTCAGCGTCAGGTCGAGCGCGCGGGCCACCACCACCGCATCGTCGAAGAACATCTCGTAGAAGTCGCCCAGCCGGAAGAAGACGATGCAGTCGGGGTAGCGGTCCTTGACCTCGAGATACTGCCGCATGAGCGGCGTGTCGACGCTATCCGGTACGGCTCCTGACACACAAGCTCGATACCATACTTAGAGCTTGGCGACGTACGCGATCATGCGCTGCTTGCGCTCGAACTCGCTCTTGGCGTCGACGGCCGACTGGCGCGACGCGTAGTCGCCGACGCGCACGCGGTAGAACACGCCCTTGCCGGGGATCTCGCTCGACACCAGGAACGGCTTGTAGCCGGCGGTCTGGATCTTGTGCATGAACTCTTCGGCGTCGCTCTTGTCGGGGAACGCCGAGAGCTGCAGCGTGAAGTGCGATGCGGTCGCATCGGGCTTCTTCGACGGCGCGGCCGCGGCCACCACCATCGGCTTGCCTGCCGGCAGCGGCGTGGGCGCCTTCTGCGGAAGCTTGGGCAGCTCGGGCTTGGCGGCCACCACGGGCTTGGGCTCGCTCACGCTCGCGTTCACGCTGGCGTTGACGGGGACCGGCTTGATGGCGATCACCGGCGGCGCGGGCTTCGGCTCGACCGGCTCCTTCGGGTCCTTCACCACCGCCTCAGGCTTGCGCGTGCCGGTGAGCGCCTTGTGGAAGGTCAGCCCTTCGTCGGCGTCATCCGCCTCGCCGAGCTGATCGAGCGCCGCCAGTGGGTCTTCGATCGGCGCCGGTTGCAGCGCCAGCGCGTGTGCCTCCAGGCGTTTGCCGATCAGCACGCCGAGCACGAAGATCAAGCAGGCCGCGACGGCGCTGCCAAAGAAGAGGAAAAAGATCTGACGCCCGTCCAGCGACAGCTCTACTTTGTCTTTCCACCGATCCAGGTCGCGCATGGTGCTCCTACCTCCGCCTACATTGGAGCACCACCCCGCCAGGCGAGCAAATTTTTTGCTGTTCGAGCGTGCGGAGCGACCTAGCGGACGAGGAAGGTGCGATCGGTGGTTTGCGTGGAGGTCGAGACGCGCAAGAGCTGCCCGCGCAGCCCGGTGGTGGTGGTCTGCTTGCCCTCGTCGAGCACGTAGATGGTCTGCCGATCGGGCGCGGTAATCACCACCCGCGGCTGCTGCGCCGGCACGTCCACGCCGATCGGGAACGACGCCGGAAATCCGCCGCCGACCACCACGAACGAGATCGAGAACGCGTCGGGCGGCAGCGTGCGCGGCTCGCCGGTCAGCTCGTCCCTGCCCGGCGGAAGCTCGAGGCCGATGGCGAAGTACGGGTTCTCGAAGTGGATGCGCCGCGTCGCCGCGGGATCGGGCGGCGTGAACAGACAGGCGTTGGAGGCGAACGAGTTGTCGAGCGTGCCGAGCACGCCCGCGGTCATCAGCGCCGGCGGGCAGGCCGCGAGATCGGCGATCGCGGTCGGGATGCGCGACTGCCGCAGCCGCACGTACGGCGACGAGATCGGCGGCACCTCGCACTCGCGCGTGGTCGGGTTGGGCTGGACGTCGACGAGGAAGCCGCTCGCCGAGCCCGACGCGGTGAACGCGTCGCCCGCGTGGATCTCGTACGGCTGCAGCTCGCCGAGGCAAACGCCGAACAGCGCGTCGTCGAGCGGCGCGCGCATGCAGCGCGTATCACCCTTGCGGCTCGCGGCGCACTGGAAGTCGACACCGCACAGCGCGGTCTCGAGCAGTTTGTGGGTGATCGGATCGATCGCGTCGGGCGTGCACGCGCGCAGACACTTCGGCTGGCCGTCGGAATCGACGAGACAGGTGGTGGGCAGCTTCATCGGCGTGCCGGTGATGTCCTTCGGGCCGGTGACGGTGATCATGGTGCACGCGTTGGGGTCGCCGACGGTGCAGCCCACCCACTCCTCGGTGTGCTCGGGCTCGTAGATCTCGGCGAGCGTGAGCCGATCGGTGGTGCCCGCGCCCGCAACGCCGATGCCCTGCTGCGCCGAGGTGATGCGAAAGCGCCGCACCGCGCGCAACAGCGGCCCGCAGAGAGTGGCCTGCTGCTTCTGAAACGCGTCGGTCGAGATGTTCTGATCAGCCGGCGGCTCGCGATCGAGGCACAGCCCGTTGAGCACCTCGGGGGTCGCCGCCGGATCGCGCACGCAGAACTGTTGAAAGTCGCAGTCCGCGTCGGTGTTGCAGCCGTTGAGCTGCAGCTTGTCGCCGGCGAGCACGCCGCGCGTGCACCAATTGCCGCCCGCATCGAGGAAGGTGCGCGCGTCGAACGCGGGCGGCTTGCCGATCGTGCCCAGGGCGCGCTGCGTGGCGGGGATCACGCCCTCCCAGGCCAGGTTCCAGGTCTCGTTGCGCGTGTGATCGATGTCGTAGAAGGCGATCGAGCGCTGCGTCGAGCTGGTGCAGCTGCCGGCGGTGAAGTTGACCAGGTACGGCGCGCACGCGGCGCTGGCCGCCGGAATGGGGAGCAGCTCGGTCACCAGCGACGCCGCGCTCGCGCCGACGCCGCCGTCGGGGTTCAACGCCGAGGTCGTGCCATTGATGGTGAAGGTGAACGGGTGGCTCTCGTCCTGCAGGCGCGGCGCCCCGCTGGTGTCGCCGCAGTTGGTGGGCGGCAAGAAGCGGTTCGAGGCCGAGCGGGTGCGATGCGATTGCCGGTCGAGCCCGAGCGGCGCCGGACGCCCGGGCAGGTTCGCGGTCACCTCGCGCGAGCACTGCGCGTTGGCGACGGCGCACGCGGGCGTGAACGGCCCGTTCGGATTCAGCTCCAGGTTCGGCGCCGGGCACGCGTCGTAGATGTCGATCAACGTGCCGCGCCCGTCGGAGCTGACCAGCCAGGCGAAGTCGCCGACCAGCTGCGTGGAGTTGGCCGGCGGCGGCGCCAGGGCGGTATCGGTCAGCCCGGTGGCGGGATCGACGGGCGGCGGCGCGACGTTCAGGTGAACGAAGGTGACGTCGCGTGGGATGGCGCCGTTCTGCAGCATGATGCCCGGCGTGATCGCCAGCGGCGAGCGCGGCGGCGTCGCCGGATCGCCGAGCGGAAAGCAGCCGAGCGAGCGCGCGCCGAGCTGCGGATCGATGTCGGGGAGCGGCCCGAGCAGCGGCGAGCGCGGATCGGGGTTGGTCTCGCATTCGACCTCGCGATCGAGATCGACCACGCGCACAGACAGATCGCGCGCCACCGCGTAGAGGAACTTGCCGGCCTCCGAGCGCGGCGACACACGCAGCACCTGTACGCCGAGCGCGCCGGCCTCGAGCGTGATCTTACGCGGCGTGCCCACCTTGCCCTGCGTGGGATCGAGCGGAACGATGTACACGCTCTCGCCGGCGTAGTCGCCGATGAACATCCGGCCGGCGCCGTTCTCGGTGTCGATGCTGATCGTCGACGGGAAGGCCTGGCTGTCCGGCAGCCGCCCCACTCCGCCGTCGGTCGCGCCGGCATCGGCAGGCGGCGGCGGCGCTCCCATATCTGAGGCAGCGACGCCGTCGCACTCGACCGGGCAGGAGATGGTCGACAGATCGCTCACCACCTCGGCGCCGGCGCGCGTGATGCGCACCGCCTGCTTGACCTTCGCTTCGGTCGCGCTGAGCTCGGCCTCGACGATCAGCTGGCAGCCGGGGAGCGCCACCCACACCGAATAGCTGCCGCCGGCGCACTGCCCCACCGGCCCGTTGGTCCAGCCCGACTTTCCATCGACCGACTCGGGTCCGAGCTCGAGCCAGGTCGGCCGCGCGTGCAGCGGCTTGCCGTTGACGGTGAGGTTGATCCGCTGCACGACGTGGTCGGCGAAGCCCGGCGGCTCGATCAGCCCGTTGGTCCCGGTGCCACCGTCGCGGCCCGAGGTGACCGGGATGTTGAGCGCGGTGGGGATGTCGACCATCGCCAGATCGCACGAGTCGACGTTGGCGGTGACCGCGAGGCAGCCATCGTGGGTCGAGCGTACGTGCTCGGGCAGCGCGCCGACCGGCAGGAAGCCGAAGCCGGGCACCGCCGGCTCCAGATCGACGATGAAGTTGCGCTGCAGATCGACCAGCGCCAGCTCACCGCGCGCCGAGTTCACCACCGCCGCGCGCAGCTCGGGATAGTAGTAGAGGGTGTTGGTCGTATCGGTCGGATCCTGCTTGTGAAACGGCGAGAGCGAGTTCAGCTGCGAGGCGTCGTTGATGATCTCCTGCGAGCAACTCTCGATCGGCAGCACGTTCCACACGCGGTTGTTCTTCGAGGGATCGAACAGCACGCAGCTCAGCGAGACGTCCGAGGGACGGTCGAACGTGCGGGTGGGCGTGTTGATGGTCGCGGTGTTGCACGCGGCGATCGCGATCAGCAACGAAGCGGCGACGAGGATTCGCTTCATCATGGGTTCATGGGCGGCACCGGGACGCCGATGCGCGCCACCATCCGGTTCGCGGTCGGGCTCGACGGATCGAGATCGAGCACGCCGATGGTCGACTCACTGAAGTTGGAGATGTAGCCGCGCGGGTGCGGCCCCTCGACGAACGCCAGGGTGTTGGGGCCGCGCCCGACCAGGATGGTGTTGAGCACCTCCGCCTGATCGGGATCGACCACCATCACCTGGTTCGACAAGAAGCACACCACGTACAGCCGCTGCTGCACCCGATTGGGCGTGCCCGGCGCGCCCTCGACGATCGGCGTACGCAACGAGATGTGCGCCGGCTGCTGGCACACGTCGATCACGTCGATGATCTGGTTCACCGAGGTGAGCGGCAGGTTCACGCCGGTCTGCGGCCGGGTGTCGAGCACCATCACCGACGGCGGGTTGTTCTGCGTGATGAACGCGCGGCTGCCGCCCGCCTGGAACACCAGGTCACGCACGTCGTTGCCGGTCGGCAGGACGCCGCCCACCGAGAACTCCAGCGACGGGATGATCACGTTCAGATCGGCGACGCGGAAGGTGGTGATGACCGGCTGGATGTCGGAGGTCATGTACCACGGCGACGCCGGATCGCCTGGCCGCTGCGGCGCCAGCGCGTACGCGCCGTGGCGGTGCAGCGAGTCCTCGTGGAAGAACGGGCTGGAGATGTACGGGATCTGCTTCTGCATGCTGCCCAGGTTCATCGCGTCGACGATCATCACCTGCCCACCCGACAGGTGCGACACCAGCAGGCGCGCGTACGGGTTGCCCGGGGAGGTCTCGCCCTGATCGAGCACCATGCCGAACGGCTCGGGCGGAATGGTCGACTGGTCGTTGACGCAGTTCGGCTGACCCTGGCAATAGTAGGTCTGGATGAGGTGGTCGCCGTCGCAGCCGGGCGGCGTGGCCTGCGGCGCGACCTTGCTCGGATCGGTGAAGCAGTTCAGCCGGTGCCCGCTCGGCGGCTCGTCCGTTCCCACGTCGGTGTCCATCCAGGTGATCGACGGATCGCCGCGCACCCCGATGAACAGCCGCCGCGTGGTGGGGCCGGTCACCTGCAGCTGCATGTTGCCGGCGAAGTTGCCGACCTTGACCGTGTCGGGGGCGAAGATGAACGGCCCCTCGGGGCAGTTCACGATCATCTGATCGAGCGGATCTACCTGGCAGCCGTTCTTCACGGTGGGATCGGCGCGGAACTGCGCCACCGCGGCCTCGAACGCAGGCAGGTCGATCATCTGCACCGTGCCGCCGCCGTATTTCAGATCGGAGTTGCCGTTGGTGACGTACAGGTGCTTCTGGTCGGGATCGAGCAAGATCCCCGCGGGATAATAGAACATCGCCGCCAACGGCTCGGTGCCGGGGTCGTTGAGATCGACGTGGCATCCTGCAGCTGCCAGCAGGAGGACGAGGACTACGCGAGCCATACCTGCCTTGTCATTCTTTGGTCATTGGAGCGCAAAGGTGGCGCGAAGGTTGCCCGAGGCGGCAGGATTTATCAATACCTGATGCCTCCTCATTTCTGGCGGAGCGCGGCCTGGGCGGCGGACAAGCGGGCGATCGGCACGCGGAACGGCGAGCACGAGACGTAGTCGAGCCCGACGCCGTGGAAGAACGCAACGGAGGCCGGATCGCCGCCGTGCTCACCGCAGATGCCGAGCTTGATCTCCGGCTTCACGCTTCGGCCTCGTTCGACGGCGATGCGCATCAGGTCGCCGACGCCGTCGAAGTCGATCACCTCGAACGGGTTGCGCTCGAGCACGCCGTCCTCGAGATAGCGGGTCAAAAACTTGCCTTCTGCGTCGTCGCGCGAGAACGCCAAAGTCGTCTGCGTGCGGTCGTTCGTGCCATAGGAGAAGAACTCCGCGGTCTGCGCGATCTCGCCGGCCATCAGCGCCGCGCGCGGCAATTCGATCATGGT
>PNAM01000058.1 GCA_003170275.1 Myxococcales bacterium | reverse complement strand
GGCATCGTCCCGGGCGGCGGCGTCGCGCTGATCCGCTCGCTGCCGGCGCTCGAGAAGCTCAAGCTCGACGGTGACCGCCAGTACGGCGTGAACATCATCAAGCGCGCCATCGAAGAGCCCATGCGCCAGATCGCGCACAACGGCGGCATCGAGGGCTCGGTGGTGGTGAACAAGGTCAAGGAGGGCAAGGGCTCCTTTGGCTACAACGCAGCGACCGGCGAGTACGAGGACCTGGTCAAGGCCGGCGTCATCGACCCGACCAAGGTCGTGCGCGCGGCGCTGCAGAACGCGGCGTCGGTTGCCGCGCTCATGCTGACCACCGAGGCGCTGATCGCCGAGAAGCCCAAGAAGAAGAGCAAGTCGGACGGCGGCGCTGGCGCCGGCGGCGACGACATGGGCGGCGACTACTAGCCACCAATCGCACGAACAAAGGGCGGCTCCTCCCCGGAGCCGCCCTTTTTTTATACTTACCACCCCGGGGTCCTTCTCCTGGGTCCCAAGTAGCTGAACTCGCAACGATTCTAGCCTGAAGATGAAACGGCGCCCGAAAGCCTCCCGGACTGCCCACTTATTTCATCACTTCGCCCCCCCTCCTCCGTATGTGGGGGCAGAGGTAACGCACATGTACGGCATCCGGCACTACCTGTTCATCTTCGCTCTGCTCCTCCTGCCCCTGACCGCCTTCGCGTCCGGCGAGCACCTGATCGGCATCGCGCGCGACTACGCGCCGTGCGTGATGGCCGGCGCTGCGCTCGCGTTACGCGTTCGTTTCTTCAAGATCCACAGCCGCCGTTAACCCCCTCGAAAAATTCCCTCTGCGCTAGACTGCGCGCGTGAAGCCCATCCAGCAGGCGCTGGTCGACTGGTACCGCGCCGGGCATCGCGACATGCCGTGGCGCCGCTCGCGCGACCCGTACGCGATCTGGGTCAGCGAGATCATGCTGCAACAAACGCGCGTCGAGACGGTCACTCCCTACTTCGAACGCTGGATGACGCGCTTCCCGACGGTGAGCGCGCTCGCTAAGGCGCCGCTCGACGACGTGCTCTCACATTGGGCGGGGCTCGGCTACTACGCGCGCGCGCGCAACCTGCACGCCGCCGCCGGCGAGATCGAGCAGCGCTACCAGGGGCGTTTCCCATCCCAGAGCGAAGCGGTGCGGGCGCTGCCCGGCATCGGGCCGTACACCGCCGGCGCGATCTTGAGCATCGCGTTCGGACAGCCGGCGCCAATCCTCGACGGCAACGTGATGCGCGTCCTGTCGCGCGTGTTCGTCATCGGCGGCGCGGTCGACGATGCGGCGTTCAAGAAACAGCTCTGGGCGCTGGCCGCCGAGCTGGTCCCGGCCGAAGCGCCCTCGCACTTCAATCAGGCGATGATGGAGTTGGGCGCGATGGTGTGCTCACCGCGCGCCCCGGGTTGTTCTCGCTGCCCGCTCGCCGGCCTGTGTCAGGCGCGCGCGAGCGAAACGCAAGAGCGGTACCCCGCGCCCAAGATCAAGAAGCCGCTCAAGACGGTGCATCAGGTGACCGTGCTGCTCGAGCGGAGGGGCAAGGTGCTGCTCGTCAGGCGACCGGCCGCTGGGCTGTGGGGCGGCCTGTGGGAGCCGCCGACCGGCGAGCTCGCCCGCGGCGAAGCGCCCGCGCTGGCCGCGGCGCGCGTGGCAAAGGCGTGCACCGGCTTCGCCCTCGACGAGCTCGAGCCGCTGGATCGATTCGAGCATGTCCTGACTCATCGTCGGATGCACTTCTCCGCGTTCCGGGCGCGGCCGCGCGGCCGTCTCCAGCTGGACCACTACGAAGCGGCGCGCTGGCTCGACGCCGGCGCGGCGAAGAAGCTGGGCGTCTCGGCGTGGACCGCACGATTGTTGAGGAGCCTCTCATGAACGACGACAAGACCAGGGCCGCCATGCTGCTCGGAGACGCCTACTCCAAGATCCTCGAAGCGCTCGGCCTGATGGGATACCCGGTCAAGACCGACGACAACTTCGCCGAGACCTCGGGCCGTGCGGCGCGCGCGCTCATGGAGCTGGTCAAGCCGGTCAACGAGATCAAGAGCGAGATCGATCAGATGCTGGCGCGCACCTTCTCCGCCCGCTACGACGAGATGGTGATCTCGAAGCACAACATCTGCTTCGGCATGTGCCCGCACCATCTGTTGCCGGTGATCTATCGCGTGTCGGTGGCGTACCTGCCCGGCGAGCGCGTGCTCGGGATCTCCAAGCTGTCGCGCATGGTGCACCTGCTCGCGCGTCGGCCGGTGCTGCAGGAAGATCTCACGCACGAGCTCGCCGAGCTCTTGCACACGCGGCTCGAGACGCGCGGCTCGGCGGCGTACCTCGAAGGGCTGCACCTGTGCATGGCGGCGCGCGGCGTCGAGGCGCACGAGGCGCGCGTGGTGACCTCCGCGGTGCGCGGCGTGTTCCGCGATCAGCCCGCGACCCGTCAGGAATTTCTCGATCTGGTGACCGCGCCGCAGATGAATCTCTTGTAACCCCGGATTCCTAGACCTGGTGACCGCGCCCCAGGCGACCCTGCTCTAGCTTTTCCCGTCGCTCGTCGGCTCTATAGATGGTCCCGCGCACCAGATCCCACAAGGGGACGCTGACGTTGAAGTTCCACTTCTGCATGAGCTCGGGATTGTGGTGCGTGGCGTGGTGGCGACGCAGCCTGCCGATCAGCTTCCGGCGGCCGACGAAGCTGTCCGGCGGCAGGTGATACGACAGGTGCAGCCATTCGTAGCCGACCACGTAGGCCATCGCCGTCGCGGTGAACAAGAGGCCGAGGTTGAGCTGGCCGCACAGCCCGAGCACGATCGGCGCAGGCAGCGCGGCCGCGAACGCCGCGACGATGCCGTACGGCGGGATCAGCACCAGGCGGAACTCGCGCGACGAGCGCATCGCCATGTCCTCGGTGATGAACACCATGTGGTGCTCGGGCGTGTGGCGGTCGTAGAGGAACTTCATGCCCGGCGTACGCTTGTGCAAAAGATCGCGGTGGATGCGCCACTCACCGGCGTTCAGGATCACCCACGCCAGGGGCACCATGCCCAGCTGCCACGCCTGAAGATGCCGGAGGAACAGCGCGCAGCCGACGATGATGCCGATGCCGATCAGCGATGGGAAGATCAGGTGGAACGCCGGGCTGTAGCGCGCGGGAATCGCGCGGACCAACTCGGCGCGGAGCTGATCGCGGGCTTCGTCGGGGAGGCGATTGGTCCGACCACTCATGAGCCTGACACTAATGTCCTTGCACGAGCAATGCAAGCCAGAAAAGGATCAGGCGAGGGGCGGTCGGCGCGTGTGCCAGTCGGTGATCTTCTCGAAGTGCCCAGCAATACTTATGATTTTTGCTTCTTCGAGGGGCGCGGCGAGGAACTGCAGGCCGATCGGCAGCCCACCGACCAGGCCGCACGGCACGCCGATCGCGGGCAGGCCGGCGAAGTTGCCGCACGCGCCCATCGGATCGGGGTAGTCGGGCGCGGTCTCGAGGTTGGTGGTCAGCTTGTAGGCGGTCTCGCCGCGCGAGGGGCCGACCAGCACATCGAACTTGTCCCACACCGCATCGAGCTTGCTGACCAACGCCTGACGGATGCGAAAGGCGCGCATCAGATCGGAGGCGGGGATCTCCGCGGCGACGTACGCGCCGGTCATCAGCGAGGGATCGCTCACCTCGCCGATGCGGCCGGACTCGATCAGCGACTGAAACGCGCTGGCGCCCTCGCACTCGATCACCATCCAGGCCGCAGCGCCCCACGGCCCGCTCGGAAGCATGGTGTCCGCGATCGTCACGCCGCTCTTCTCCAGCGCGGCGCGCGCGACGCCGAACGCCGCCGCCACGCCGGAGGACATGCCCTGGGCCTGGTCGGTCACCCAGCCCACGCGTAGCGAGCGCGCGGCCGGCAGCTTCGTCGACGGCGCGTACGCGGCGTCGGGCAGCGACGCGGGATCGGCCGGATCGTGGCCGGCGATCGCGGCGAGCACCAGCGCGCAGTCCTCGACGCTGCGCGCGAGCGGCCCGAGCTTGTCGAGCGAATACGACAGCGCCATCGCGCCGTGGCGGCTCACGCGCCCGTAGGTCGGCCGCAGGCCGGTCACGCCGCAGTGCGCCGCCGGGCACAAGATCGATCCCCAGGTCTCGGAGCCGATCGCGAACGCGGCCAGCGCGGCGGAGACGATCGCGCCCGAGCCCGACGACGAGCCGCAGGTCCAGCAGCTCGCGTCCCACGGATTGATCGCCGCGCCGGTCAGCGAGGCGGCGCCGCTGCCATAGCCGAACCCGCCGGCGAGCTCGATCATCGCCGCCTTGCCGAGGAGGATCGCGCCGGCGTCGCCGAGGCGCTTGATGATCGTCGCGTCCGCGGGGAAGCGCTGGTCCTTGAACGGCCGCGCGCCCCAGGTGGTCGGATGGCCCGCGACCGCGATCAGATCTTTCACCGCGTATGGAATCCCGTGCAGCGGACCGCGATACTTTCCACTCTTGATCTCGCGCTCGGCCGCTTGCGCCTGCGCGCGCGCCGACTCGGCGGTGAGCGTGACGTAGGCGTTGAGCTGCTTGCCCAGCTTCTGCGAGCGCGCCAGATAGGCATCGGTCAGCTCGACGGGCGACAGCTTGCGCGCGCGGATTCGCTCGCCGAGCTCACGCACCGACAGGTAGAGCACGTCGTCGCCGAGCATCAGCGCTTGCGCGGGCGCGGCCGGAACACCGCCGCCGGCTCGTCGCCGTTCTCGAGCGGATACGCACGCATGGTGTCGAGCGCGCCCTGCACGTCCAGGCAATGCGCGCGAATCATCTGCTTGTGCGCGTCGGTGAAGCGATGGCCGTACTTGCGGAAGATCGCCTGCGCGCGCGCTTCGGCCTCGGCGTGGCTCGAGGCGGGGAGCTTGGCTGCGGCCGGGGGTGGAGAGGGAGGGACTGGTTTTGCGGGCTCTTCGGCGACCAGCTGGCGGCCCTTGCCGAGGGCCGCCGCCGCTGCTGCGAACGCCGCGCTTTTCGCAAAGTCGCGACGGCTGAGCGTCATTTCTTCTTCTGCAGCTCCTCGTCGATCATCTTCTTGAACGCGTCGACCGGCTGCGCACCGACCAGCTGGTGCCCGTTGATGAGGAAGGTCGGCGTACCGTTGGCGCCCGCCTTGGCACCCTCGGCCTTGTCCCGGTCGATCTTCGCCTTGAACTTGCCCGAGTCGAGCGCGGACTTGAACTTATCCATGTTCAACCCGATCTCGCCCGCGTACTTCTCCAGCGACGGGCGATCGAGCGCCTGCTGGTTGGCGAACAGCTTGTCGTGCATCTCCCAGAACTTGCCCTGGTCGTTGGCCGCCATCGCCGCCTCGGCCGCGAGCTGCGCCTTGTCGTGGAACGGAAGCGGAACGTTCTTGAACGCAATCCGGATCTTTCCCTTGTAGTCGTCTTCCAGCGTTTTGAGGGTCGGACCGACCCTCGAGCAGAAGGGTCACTGGAAGTCTGAAAATTCTAAGATCGTGACCGGCGCATTCTTGGGTCCCTTGACCGGCGAATCACCGACGGCAATCTCGACGGGGCCCTGGGGTGACGGCGCGCCGGGCGGAGCCGCAGCAGGCGCCGGCGCCTTGGCCGAGGCCATCTCCGCCTCGTAGAGCTTGTCCATCGGCGTGCCCTTCTTGATGAGCTCGTCGGCGTGCTTGATCTCCGAGTCGATGATCGCCTTGAACGCCTCGAACGGCTGCGCGCCCGAGAGCGACAGGCCATTAATGAAGAACGCGGGCGTTCCGTTGGCGCCCACCGCGGTGCCGGCCTTGGAGTCGGTCTCGATCTGGCTCTTGTACGCGTGGCCATCCATCGCCGCCTTGTACTTGCCCATGTTCAGGCCGATGGCCTGCGCATAGCCGTCGAGGTCGGCGCGATCCAGCTTCTGCTGGTTCTCGAACATCTTGTCGTGCATCTGCCAGAACTTGCCCTGCGCGTTGGCGGCCATCGCGGCCTCGGCCGCCTCCATCGCATGGTTGTGGAACGGCAGCGGTTGATTACGGAACCCGATGCGGACGTCCTTGCCGAACTTCTCTTCGATTTGCTTGAGGGTCGGACCGACCCTCGAACAGAAGGGTCACTGGAAGTCCGACCACTCTAATATGGTCACCTTCGCGTACTTCGGACCCTTGGTCGGCGTCCACGCCGCCAGCTCGACCTTCTGCGGGCCCTTCGCCGCTTCGGGCTGCTGAGCGGCGGGCGAGTCCGGCTTCTTCACGGCAGCCATCACCGTGTCGAAATTCTCGCCGAGCTTGGCGTGCGCGATCGCGGTGGTGAGGATCACCGGCGCGCGCGGGCAGCCCGGGTCCTCCTTCTTGCACTTGGCGACGTTGCCGTGCGGGCAGCCGCAGTCGCACGGCTTCTCGTTCATCACCTTGAGCACCACATACTTCTGCTGTGGCGTCAGGCCGGCGAACTGATCGGTCACGTTCAGATCTTTTTCGGTGATCCACTCTTTGGGAATTTCAGTGGGGCCGTTGGCGGAAGTGGGTGCCATTGCGCCGGGCTTCGACGGTGAATCGGCGCTGCCCTTGGTACCGGTGTACTCGCGGCCGATCAAGAAGCCGACCGCGAGCCCGGTGACCAGGGCCCAGATGGAGTTGGATTTCATGGGGAGCAGCGTAGCAGAACTGCTCGTGACTGGGTAGCTCGTCGCACGCGCGACGGCTTCAGCGAACGGAGGTGAGCGTGACCGTGTCGAACGGCGTACCGGACAGGTCCTTGGCGGTCACCGTCGCGGTGTTGCCGGCGATGTCCACCACCAGGTAGTGGTGGGCCGATTTGGTCATGGTGGTCTCGGCGATCTGGCCCGTCGACGCCAGGGGTGCGCCGCCGCCGCCGGTGACGAAGTAGGACAGGTTCTCCGACGCGCCGCGCTCGTAGAAGTGGTCGTGGCCTTCGAACAGCGCCTCGACGTGGTGCGCCTTGACCACTGGCACGATGTTGCCGCGCGCGCCGAAGTTCGAGCCGTGCTGGAGCGCGGTGCCCGACGAGTACGGACCCCAGTGCATGAACACGAACTCGTGCTTGGCGCCGCGCGCCTCGGCCGCGGCCAGGTCCTGATCGAGCCACTTCGCCTGCGCGTCGAGATCGCCGTTGGAGTCGATGGCGGCGATGTGCACGTCGCCGAAGTCGGCGCCGTAGACCTGCCCGCCGGCGCCCTGCACGCGGCCGGCGATCGGGAACAGCTCCATGAAACGCGCGCCGTCGCCGGTCTCGTGGTTGCCGATGGTCGGGAACAGCGGCACGTGGCGGATCAGCGAGTACTCGATGTTGAAGAAGTCCTGCCACTCGCCGTCGGTCGACGAGTCGACCAGATCGCCGGTGTTGACCAGGAAGTCGGGTCCCTCGGTCTCGATCGCCTCGACCACGCGGCGGTGCGCGTCACCGTCGGTGCGATTGTCGCCGTAGACCACGAAGCGCACGCGCTCGCCGGCCTTGGCGGCGGTGGTGAGCTGCGCCTCTTCGGACTTCTGACCGGCGACCTCGACGTGATAGGGATACGCCTTGGAGGCGTCCAGATCAGTGAGCGTCACCTGGTGGTGCGTGCCGGCGCCGCCGTCGTACGGCTTGCCGTCGACCACCGCCTGCGACGCGATCGCCAGGCTGGTCTCCCAGACGATGGTGGTGCCGACCGCCGAGGGCGAGATCAGCCACGGGCCCTTGACCAGCTGCGCCTGGCCGGCCGTGCTCGAGTCGGGCTGGCCGTCGAGCACCAGCTTCACGTCGACCGTCGCGCTGCCCGCCGGCGGATGGATCTCGACCGCCAGCGTGTTGCCGCTCGCCTGCATGCCACCCGAGGGCACGACGATCGAGCCGTTGGCCTGCGCGACCGACTGTCCGTTCAGGTACGCGGTCCAGGTGCCAGTGGTGGTCACCGACAGGGTGAGCGTGTGGTAGGCGGCTGCCTCCGCGCCGAGATCGAACTTGCGGCGGGTCAGCACGGTGGGCATCGCCCCCTGCGCGTTCGGCGCGAGCGGTCCCACCGGGCCGCTCAGGCTCTGCCAGGCGCTGTCATCGAAGGCCGGCGTGACCCAGTCGGTAGGCGGCGTGTCCGCGACCAGCACCTTGAGTGGATCGGTGTCCGCGACCAGGTGATAGCTGGTGGGCGCCGAGCAGGCGGCGGCCAGACAGGCGCTAGCGGTCAGCAGCGGGAAGAGCGTGCGACGTTTCGACATGTCGCTGAGTGTGTACTCGGAGCGCGAATGCGCAATCGATTCTCACCCTTTAGACGCGAGGGGCCTCGCTCGTAGAGTGACCTTGCGCACGCATGAGGAGCAAGTAGGCGCCGCCCGAGACGCCGAAGCCGACGAACCAGGCGTAGTCGTAGATCCCCTTCAGCGATGGGATGAAAAGCCCCGCCCAGGCGCACGCGCAGCCGGCCAACGTGGCGCTCACGGCCGACCAGTTCCAGCCATCCGTGTAACGGTAGGCACCGTTCGGCCGGTAGAGATCGGCCAGCCGCAGCTCTCTTCCGCGCACGAAGAAGTAGTCGGCGATGAGCACACCGGCGATCGAGCCCAAGCCCCCTGAGTAGCCCAAGAGCCACTTGAAGATGTAACCAGAGGGGTCGGCGAGTAGGCGCCAGGGCTGCATCGCGATGCCGATGACGCCGGTGAGCAGGCCGCCCTTGCGGAAGTTGATTAGCTTGGGGAACGCGTTGGCGAAGTCGTTGGCCGGCGAGACCACGTTGGCGGCGATGTTCACCGAGATGGTGGCGACCACGATGGTGAACATCGAGAGCGCGACCAGCCACGGCTCCTGGAACTTGCCGACCAGCTCGACCGGATCCCAGATCGCCTTGCCGAAGATGATCGCGCTGGCCGAGGTGATCAGCACGCCCATCGCCGCGAACAACGTCATGGTCGTCGGGAGCGCGACCACCTGGCCGATCATCTGCTCCCGTTGCGAGCGGCCGAAGCGGGTGAAGTCGGGCATGTTGAGCGACAGCGTGGCCCAGAAGCCGATCATCGCGGTCAGCGACGGAACGAAGACCGGGAAGAACGACTGAAAGTCGGGGAACTTGCCCGGCTGATCCATGATCGCGCCGAGGCCGTGCGCGCGCTTGACCGCCCAGGCGACCAGCAGCGCGGTCATCACCAGCACGTAGGGAGCGGCCCAGTTCTCGACCTTGCGCAACAGATCCATCCCGCGGAAGACGATCCGGATGTTGAGCCCCCAGAAGAGCAGGAACGACAGGTACTCGGTGGGCGTGGCGCCGGCTATATTAATGATACCGCCCGGGTCGCCCGCGATCTTGGGGCCGAGCAGCGTGTCCCAGGCCGGCCACAACGCCTTGAAGAAGGTGTGCAGCGCCTCGCCGCCGATCCAGCACTGGATGCCGAACCAGCCGCAGGCGACGATCGCGCGCATGAGCGCGGGCAGGTTCGAGCCGTAGGTGCCGTACGCCGCGCGCGCGTAGACCGGGAACGGGATGCCGTACTTGGTGCCGGCGTGCGAGTTGGCGAGGATCGGCCCGAGCACGATCACGTTGCCGAGCAGGATGGTGAACAGCGCCTGCCGCCACGACATGCCCGCGCCGATCAGCCCCGACGCGAGCATGTAGGTGGGAATGCAATGCGCCATCGAGATCCACAGCGCGGCGAAGTTGTAGGTCGACCACTTGCGATCGCCGAGCCGGGTCGGCGCGAGGTCTTCGTTGTAGAGCGGGCTCGACTCGAGCTCGTGCTCCCCGTCCGCGTCGAGCTCGACGCGCCCATCGTCGTGATGCACCTCGCCCATCGGCCTACGCTCCGCGGGTCATCTTAGATGGCGGCGTCGGCGAGAGCGAGGGCGTCGTCGAGGGCGGCGAGGCCGGTGTCGAGCTCGGCTTCGGTGATGATCAGCGGCGGCGCGATCACCAGGTGGCTGATCCAGCCCAGGCAGGAGACGCCGGCGGCCATCATCTTGCCGGTCACCTGATCGATCACCAGCGGCTTGCCGTCGAGCTTTTCGCGCTGCGTGTTGAACGGCGTCTTGTTGGCGCGATCCTTGACCAGATCGACCGCCCAGAACAGGCCGCGGCCGCGCACGTCGCCGACCGACGGGTGCTTCTCTTTGATCGCCGCCAGCTTGCGGCCGAGCTTCTCGCCGAGATCGCGCGAGCGCTCGTTGAGACCGAGCCGCTTGTACTCGCGGATCGCCGCGACCGCCGGGCCGAGCGTGAGCGGGTGCGCCTCGTAGGTGTGGCCGTGCGCGAAGAAGTTGTCTTCGAAGTGCTGCGCGATCGCGTCGGTGGTGGCGGTCAGGCCGAGCGGGATGTACGCGCCGGTGATCCCCTTGGCGGTGGTCAGGATGTCCGGCACCACGCCTTCGTGATCGACCGCGAACCAGCTCCCGGTGCGGCCCCACGCGGTCATCACCTCGTCGGCGATCAAGAGGACGCCGTGCTTCCTGGTCATCTCGCGCAGCTTGGTCAGATAGCCGCGCGGTGGCACCAGCACGCCGTTGGTGCCGACGATCGGCTCGATGATCATCGCCGCGACGTTGCCCTCGCGCTCGAGCATGTACTCGGTGTAGTCCACGCACGCGATGCCGCAGTCGTCGGGCGACTTCTTGAGCGGGCAGCGATAGCAGTTGGCATCCGGCGCGAACACCGAGCCCGGCACGGTCGAGTGCGGCTCGGCCGGCCAGCGACGGAAGTCACCGGTCAGCGACACCGAGCCCGAGGTCGAGCCGTGATAGCTCGCGTAGCGCGAGATGATCTTGTGCTTGCCGGTGTACATGCGCGCGATCTTGATCGCCGCCTCGTTGGCTTCGGTGCCCGAGGTGGTGAAGAAGAACTTCGACAAGCCTTTGGGCAACACCTGCAGCAGCTCTTTGGTGAGCTCGGCGCGCGCGGTGGTGGTGAAGCCCGGCGCGACGAACGCCAGCTCCTCGGCCTGCGCCTTGATCGCGTCGATCACCGCGCGGTTGCCGTGCCCCAGGTTCGAGCAGATGAGCTGGCTCGACAGATCGAGATACTTCTTCCCGCTCGAGTCGGTGAAGTGCGAGCCCTCGGCCGAGACGACGTGCAGCGGGTTGAAGCCCTTCTGCCGTCGCCAGGTGCCGTAGGTGTGCTTCCCAGAGATCTGCCGGATGTCGTCCATGGAGCCTTCCTAGTTGTCGTTCATTGCGCGCTGGATGCGCAGCGCGACGGTCTCGGCCTGCGCCTGCTCGTCGGGCGTGAGCGGGAGGCGCATCACCGTCTGGATGCCGCCGCGAATGCGGTTGAGGCGGCCGAGCGCCTCGAGCCCGCGCTCGGCGCGTCCCGACGCGAGGGTGTACGCCTCGGAGCGCAAGATGGTGGCTTCGGAGCGCTGCTGCTTGTACTCGAGCAGCGCCGCCAGCTCGGAGACCGCCTGCGCCAACACCAGATTCCTCATCGATGCGCTCATAGATTGAATGTCCCCCTTCGTACGAATTGTCCGCGGCCCTTCTTGGCCAAGGTCTTGTCGTTCTCGACGATCAGCTCGCCGCGCGAGAACACCTGCGACGGCGCGCCGATCACCGTCTTGCCCTCGTACGACGCGTAGTCGGCCTTCATGTGCAGGTTCTTGTGCGAGAGCTCGAAGCGCTTTTCCGGATCCCACACCACCACGTCGGCATCGGCGCCGACGGCGATGGTGCCCTTCTTCGGATACAGGCCGAAGATCTTGGCCGGCGCGGTCGACGAGATCTCGACGAAGCGGTTGAGCGAGATGCGCCCCTCGCGCACGCCCTCGTAGAGCAGATGCAAGCGCGTCTCGATCCCCGGCATACCATTGGGGATCTTCGAAAAATCGCCGCGCCCGAGCTCCTTCTGGCCCTTCATGCAGAACGGGCAGTGATCGGTCGAGACCACCTGCAGATCGTGGTTGCGCAGCCCGCGCCACAGGTGCTCGTGGTGGTGCTTGGGGCGCAGCGGCGGCGTGCACACGAACTTGGCGCCGTCGAACTCGTCGCCAGGCTTGCCGCGCAGATCGTCCTCCGACAGGAACAGATACTGCGGGCAGGTCTCGGCGTACGCCGGCAGGCCGCGATCGCGCGCTTCCATCACCCGCTCGAGCGCGCGCTGCGCCGACAGGTGCACGATGTACACCGGCACCTTGGCCATCTCGGCCAGCGCGATCGCGCGCTCGGTGCCGGTCGCCTCGGCCACTTCCGGCCGGGTGAGCGCGTGGTAGATCGGCGCGGTGTGGCCGGCCTTGAGCGCGCGCTCGACCAGCACGTCGATAGGCAGCCCGGTCTCGGCGTGCATGCAGATCAGCGCGCCCAGCTCGCCGGCGCGCAGCATGGCGCGGAAGATCGACTGATCGTCGAGCATCAGCACGCCCGGATAGGCCATGAACATCTTGAACGATGTCACGCCCTCGCGAACGATCGCGCCCATCTCGTCGAGCACCGGCGGCGGCACGTCGGTGGCGATCATGTGGAACCCGTAGTCGACCAGCGCGCGCCCTTCGGCCTTGGCGTGCCAGGTGTCGAGGGCTTCGCGCAACGAGCCGCCCTTCTTCTGGATCGCGAAGTCGATCAGGCAGGTGGTGCCGCCGTGCGCCGCGGCCAGCGTGCCCGACTCGAAGTCGTCGACCGAGTTGGTGCCGCCGAACGGCATGTCGAGGTGCGTGTGCGCGTCGATGCCGCCCGGGATCACATACTTGCCCTTGGCGTCGACCGTTTGATCGGCGTTGCCGAGGTTCTGCCCGCCTTGCGCGAGCGCCACGATCTTGCCGTTCTCGATCCACAGATCGGCCGCGAACGTATCGCTCGCCGTGACGCACGTTCCATTCTTGATGAGCGTTCTCATCTGAGCACCATCCCCTTGATCGCCCGGCCGAGCGCCTGAAGGTACGGCACATCCCGGTGTTTTCCCACCTTCATCGCGAACCAGCCGGTGCCGAGGAAATAGGTCAGCATGATGCTGGTCTGGTAGCGATCGGTCGACGGGAAGCTCCACCCCGTCAGCAAGAAGAACGCGCCGCCGAAGACCACGAAGGTCACCACGCCATAGAACGATCCGGTCACCGGCGAAGACACGTCAGTTGCTCCGCTCGAACTTGTAGCTGCTTTCGATGCCTTCGAGAACCGAAAGCATGCGGAAGCTGGCGTCGAGCACCAGGTGGTCCGCCTTGATCTTCCGCAGGTTGTCGCGGCAGGTCCAGATCTCGGTGAAGTCACGCTAGTCCAGCGCATCGTCGAGCAGCTGCTCGACGCGCGACAGCCACGGCCCCACCGGCGGCGTCCCGCCGAACAGCAGCTCCTGCAACACGGCGCGCCCGCCGCCGATCAACGCCTCCAGCTCGGCGCGCGTGTGTAATTTCAAGACGCCCAAGGGCTATTCCTTCACCAGGTCGCCGTACGACTCGGGGCGGCGATCGCGATAGAACTGCCAGGTGCGCCGCACCTCCTCGATCAGCGACAGATCGAGGTCGGCCACCACCAGCTCGTCCTTGTCCTCCGACCCGGTGGCGAGGAAGCTGCCGCGCGGATCGACGAAGTACGACGAGCCGTAGAACTTGCCGATGTTCCACGGCGCCTCGGTGCCGACGCGGTTCGAGCAGCCCATGAAGTAGCCGTTGGCCACCGCGTGCGCGGGCTGCTCGAGCTTCCACAGATACTGCGACAGACCGGCCACCGTCGCCGACGGGTTGAACACGATCTCGGCGCCGTGCAGGCCGAGCAGGCGCGCGCCCTCGGGGAAGTGGCGGTCGTAGCAGATGTACACGCCGATGGTGATCCCCGACGAGAGCTTGAAGGTCGGATAGCCGAGGTTGCCGGGCTTGAAGTAGAACTTTTCGAAGAAGCCCGGGTTGACCTGCGGGATGTGGTTCTTGCGGTACTTGCCGAGGTAGCTGCCGTCGTGATCGAGCACCGCCGCGGTGTTGTAGAACACGCCCGCCTGCTCGCGCTCGTAGACCGGCACCACCATCGCCATCTTGTACTTCTTGGCGATCGGCGAGAGCTTGGCCAGCGTCGGGCCGGGCACCGCCTCCGCCGCGTCGTACCAGCGGGTGTTCTGCGACGGGCAGAAGTACGGCCCGTTGAAGATCTCCTGCAGGCACAAGATCTGGACGCCCTTCTTGCCCGCCTCTTCGATCAGCGGCAGGTGCTTCTCGAACATCGCCGCCTGAATCTCCGGCACTGCCTTCGACTCATCGTTGATCGGATTGGACGCCTGGATGAGCCCGCACTTCACGATTCGCGACATGTCTTACCTCTCCATCAAGATGATCGGGTGGCCGTCGGGATCCGACAGCGCGGCGCGGCCGTCCCGCGGTCCGTCGACGGACACGCCGAGATCGCGCAGCTGCGTGCAGCGCGAGGCCAGCTCCTGGGTCATGAACACGAGGCACGGCTCGGCCGCCGCCAGCGGCGACTTGGCGCCGTCCTTGTCGACGTGCAGCTTGATCGAGCCGGCGTCGACGACGAACGACTGCCCGTCGAGATCTTCGAGCACGCGGAAGCCCAGCTTCGCCGAGTAGAACGCGCGCGACCGGGCGAGATCGCGCGAGGTCAAGGTCAGTGTTTCGAGCCGCATCGTGCCCTCTAATAGATGTTGGTCGTACGCTTGCCACCGGTGTAGTCGACGTAGACCGTCTTCCACTCCGAGTAGAACTCGATCGCCGTGCGCCCCATCTCGCGCGCGCCCACGCCGGTCGCCTTCATGCCGCCGAACGGGAGCTGCGCCTCGCCACCGACGGTCGGCGAGTTGACGTGCGTGATCCCGGTCTCGATGTGCTCGAGGTACTGGAAGACGCGGTTGACGTCGCGCGAGAAGATCGACGAGGTCAGGCCGAACTTGACGCCGTTGGCGACCTTCATCGCCTCCTCGAAGTCCTTCACTTCGATCACCGCCAGCACCGGGCCGAACACTTCTTCCTGCGCGATGCGCATCTCCGCCTTACAGCCGGTGAAGACGGTCGGCGCGACGTAGAACCCCTTGTCGCCCACCTGCTCGCCACCGACGGCGAGCTTGGCCTCGCGCTTGCCGATCTCCAGGTACGACATCACCGTGCGGAACTGCCCGTCGTCCACGCACGGCCCCATGTGCTCGGGCACCCTGAGCTGGCGCGTCTTCTCCACCACCAGCTTGGTAAACTCGGCCAGCACCGGCGAACAGACGATCGCGCGCGAGGTCGCGGTGCAGCGCTGCCCGGTCGAGCCGAACGCGCCCTGCACGGTGGCCGTCGCCGCCAGCTCGAGATCCGCATCTTCCAGCACGATCACCGGGTTCTTGCCGCCCATCTCGCACTGCACCTTCTTGTGGTGCGCGGCGCCGTCGGCGTAGAGCTTGAGGCCCACCTCGTTCGACCCGGTGAACGAGATCGCGGCCACATCCGGATGGGTGACCAGCGTCTGTCCCACCGACGAGCCGGGACCGAACACCACGTTGAGCACGCCCTTGGGCAGCCCGGCCGCGGTGAAGATCTCGGCGATGATCTTGGCGCACCACGGCGTGATCGACGCCGGCTTGAGCACCACCGTGTTGCCGCAGATCAGCGCCGGGCACAGCTTCCACACCGGGATCGCCACCGGGAAATTCCACGGCGTCACCAGCGCCACCACGCCGAGCGCCTCGCGCTGCGTCCAGCACATGGTCGACGGCAGCTCCGACGGCACGGTCTCGCCGTTCAGCCGGCGCCCTTCGCCGGACTGGAACTCGATGTTGTTGATCGCCTTCTGCACCTCGCCGAGGGACTCGGTGTAGAGCTTGCCCTCCTCGGCGGTGAGCGCGCGCGCGAGCTCTTCTTTGCGCCGGGTCATCTCGACCGCCGCGCGCTGAAGGATCTCGCCGCGACGCGGGGCCGGCGTGCGCTTCCACGCGGGCAGCGCCGCCCTGGCCGCCGCCACCGCCGCGTCCGCCTCGGCCTTGCCCGACAGCACCACCTCGCCGAGCGACTCGCCGGTCGCCGGGTTGATGTTCTTGACCGTCTTGAGCGAGCCCTTCGACCACTCGCCGTTGATGAAGTTGCCGATCGTCTCGTGCGTCATCACGTAAGCCTTTCCGGAGCTAGTGAGCGTTGTGCGGGCCGAGGTGCTTGTGGCTCGCCGGATCTTTTGCGTATTCCTTCCAGGTCAGCGGCGGCCGCCCGGTCTCTTCGCGCACCATGCTGATGCAGCCCTCGACCGGGCACACCAGGCTGCACAGATTGCAGCCCACGCAGGTGTCGGTGATGATCTCCACGTGCGTGCGCCCGTGCTCGGCGCGCGCCGCGATCGACTGGTGCGCCCCGTCGGTGCACGCGATGTAGCAGATGCCGCAGCCGATGCACTTCTTCTGATCGACCTGCGCGACGATCTTGTAGTTCAGATCGAGCTCCTCCCACTTGCAGACCGCCGGCAAGGAGCGCCCCACCAGCTCGGTCACGCTGCGAAAGCCCTTCTCGTCGAGGTAATTGGACAGCCCGTCGATCATGTCCTCGACGATGCGGAACCCGTAGTGCATGACCGCGGTGCACACCTGCACCGTCGAGGCGCCGAGCACGATGAACTCGGCCGCGTCGCGCCAGGTGGCGATGCCGCCGATGCCGCTCACCGGAATTCCCACCTCGGGATCTTTGGCCACCGACGAGACCATGTTGAGCGCGATGGGCTTGACCGCCGGCCCGCAGAAGCCGCCGTGCGCCGAGCGCCCGCCCACGTCCGGCCGCGGCGTGAAGGTGTCGAGGTCCACGCCGGTGATGCTGTTGATGGTGTTGATCAGCGACACCGCGTCGGCGCCGCCCTTCTTGGCCGCGCGCGCCGGATAGATCACGTCGGTCACGTTGGGCGTCAGCTTGACGATCACCGGCGTGCGCGCGACCTCCTTGACCCAGCTGGTGATCTGGCAGGCGTAGTCCGGCACCTGCCCGACCGCCGAGCCCATGCCGCGCTCCGACATGCCGTGCGGGCAGCCGAAGTTCAGCTCGAGCCCGTCGGCGCCCGCGCCCTCGGCGGCCTTGACGATCTCGTGCCATTTCTCGCGCTTGGACTCGACCATCAGCGAGACGATCACCGCGTTCTTCGGATAGCGCTTCTTGACCTCGGCCACCTCGCGCAGGTTGACCGCCAGCGGGCGATCGGTGATCAGCTCGATGTTGTTGAGCCCCATCACCTTCTGACCGTTGTAGTCGACCGTCGAGTAGCGCGACGACACGTTGACGATCGGCTCGCCGAGCGTCTTCCACACCGCGCCGCCCCAGCCGGCGTCGAACGCGCGCATGATCTGATCGCCGGTGTTGGTCGGCGGCGCGGACGCCAGCCAGAACGGGTTCGGGCTCTCGATGCCCGCGAAGTTCACCTTCAGATCAGCCACGCGCCACCTCGGTCATGTTGGTCCTGCGAGCTTCGATGAACGCCGCGATCCCCGACGCCGCGCGCTTGCCCTCGGCCACCGCGTTGACCACTTCCTGCCCGCCTGACACGCAGTCGCCGCCCGCGAAGTAGCGCGGGTTGGAGGTCTGCATGTTGCGCGTGTCGACCTGCACGCGTCCGCGATCGAGCCGGACACCCCTTGGTGTCAGCGACTCGAGCAGCTCCGAGTGCGGCATCTGCCCCGTCGACGCGATCACCATGTCCACGTTGAGCATCAGGTTGTCGCCGCCCGCCGGCTCGGGCTTGCGCCGCCCCGACGCGTCCGGCGCGGCGAGCCGCATGCGCTGAAGCTCGAGCACCTCGACCCGCCCGCGCCCGAGGATGCGCACCGGGTTGGCCAGGTACACGAAGTGGCAACCCGACTCCTTGGCCAGCGCCACCTCGTGCTTGTAGGCCGGCATCTCCTCCGGCCCGCGGCGGTAGACGAGCGTGACCTCCTCGGCGCCGAGGCGCTGCGCCTGGGTCACGCAGTCGATCGAGGTGTTGCCGCCCCCGACGACCGCCACACGCCTTCCCGCCTTGGCGTGTGGCCGGTCGAGCTTGAGCTGGGCGATGAAGTCGAGCGCGTCGACCACCCCATCGAGATCGTCGCCCGGAACGTTCAGCTTGTTGATGCGTCCGAGCCCGACGCCGACGAAGATCGCGTCGTACTGCCGCTCGAGCTCGTCGAGCTTGGCGTCATCCTTGGCACCGGAGCCGACGCGCACGCCGGACTTGATCTTCACGCCCGCTTCGACCAGCCATCCGACCTCGCGCAGCGCGAACTCGGGCGTCATCTTGTACTCGGCCACGCCCGAGGTGTTGAGCCCGCCCGGCAGCCGGGCCGCGTCGTAGATCACCGCTTCGTAACCGAGCCGCAAGAGCTCGGCCGCGCAGGCCAGCCCGGCCGGCCCGCCGCCGATGATCGCCACCCGCCCGGCGCGCTGCGGACCGGCCTGGAACGGCCGCATCCCGTGCGACATGGCCCAATCGGTCGCGTGCCGCTGCAGCTGGCCGATCTTGATCGGCTTCCAGTGCAGGTCGTTCATCACGCACGCGCCTTCGCACAGCACCTCGGTCGGGCAGACCCGCGCGCACGAGGCGCCAAGCACGTTGGCTTCGAGGATCGTGCGGGCCGAGCCGCGCAGGTTGCCGGTGACGATCTTCTTGATGAACGCGGGCACGTCGATATGGGTCGGGCAAGCCCGCGTGCACGGCGCGTCGTAGCAATAAAGGCAGCGGCTGGCCTCGGACAGCGCCGCATCGAGCGCCAGCGCCGGCTTGATCTCCGCAAAGGGATTGGTCATGGCGACGCCCGCTCCTCGCACGTCCCATGCCAGCCTAAACACCCTAATTTACGGCCAAAATACGACCGGATCCGCCGTACAATCCGACGACACGACGGTGTGCGTCATCGAATCTGACCAATAAAAAGGCAAGCAATGCTCAGGAATTAGTTGGAGGGTGACCGGAAAAGCGACAACCGCGCCTGGATCGTCCACAGATCGACCATCGAAGGTGCCCTGGCGAGGCCTGGTTGGGCGACTAGGACCTAGTGACCGGCATGCACAGCCCGCCCTTTTCACCCATCGACGACTACGCGCTCATCGGCGACGGCCGCGCCGCCGCCCTGGTCTCCCGAAGCGGATCGATCGACTGGCTTTGCTGGCCGGCGTTCGACAGCCCGTCCCTGTTCGGCGCGCTGCTCGATCCCGAGCGCGGCGGCTGCTTCCGCATCGCGCCGATCGGCGCGAGCCGCGTGGAGCGCGCCTATCTAAAGGAGAGCAACGTCCTGCACACGCGCTTCGAGCTGGCGGACGGGGTGGTCGGGCTGACCGATCTGATGCCGGTCTCGGACGAGGCGCACAAGCAGCGCGAGCTCACGCCCGATCACGAGCTGGTGCGGCGCGTGACCTGCGAGCGCGGCGAAGCCGAGATCGAGGTGTGCTTTCAGCCGCGACCCGACTACGGGCGGGTCACGCCGCGCGTCCGCGATCGCGGTCCGTTCGGGCTGACCCTCGAGACCGGCGGCGCGCTGGTCTCGTTGCGCGCCAGCGTTCCCTTTGCGCCGCGCCTGCGCCTCTCGGCCGGCCAGTCGGTCTACTTCTCGCTCACCTACTCCGAGGACGCGCCGGCGGTGCTGCCGCCGCTCGGCGATCACACCGACCTGGTGATCGCGCGCTCGGTCGCGTGGTGGAGCCGTTGGGCCGCGCGCGCCAACTACCACGGTCCCTATCGAGACGCGGTGGTGCGCTCGGCGCTCACCCTCAAGCTGCTGCAGTACGCGCCATCGGGCGCGATCATCGCCGCGCCGACCACGTCGCTGCCCGAGCGCCTGGGCGACGCGCTCAACTGGGACTACCGCTTCTGCTGGCTGCGCGACGCATCGATGACCGGCCGCGCGCTGTTCGGCCTCGGCTATTACGACGAGGGCGAGGCGTTCGTGAGCTGGCTCTTGCATGCGACCCGCCGCTCACGCCCGCGGCTGAACCCGCTCTATGACCTGTTCGGACGCGAGCCCCGGCCCGAGCGCACGCTGCCGCACCTGTCCGGCTATCGCGGCTCGCAGCCGGTGCGCGTCGGCAACGGCGCGCGAGATCAGCTCCAGCTCGACGTGTGGGGCGAGGTGATCGACGCGGCGACGCGGATGGTGCGCCACGGCCGCTCCCTCGATCACGAGCGAAGGGCGCTGTTGTGCGAGCTGGGCGAGTACCTGTGCGAGCACGCGCAGGAGCCCGATGAGGGGATCTGGGAGCCGCGCGGCGGGCGCCGGCACCACACCCACTCGCGCGTCATGTGCTGGGCGGGCCTCGACCGCCTGCTCGAGCTGCACGGCAAGGGGCACCTCGAGCGCGCGCAGGCCGATCGCTTTGGCCGTCACCGCGCGATCTTGCGCGAGGAGATCGAGCGGCGCGCTTGGAACGACCGCCTGTCCTGCTACACCGGCACGCTCGACGGGGACGACCTCGACGCGAGCGTGCTGCTGCTCCCGTATCACGGCTTCGAGTCGGCGGCGTCGGCGCGCATGCGGCTCACCTATGCGCGCCTGCGCGAGCAGCTCGGCGCCGGGCGCGGGCTCCTGCGCCGCTACCTGCGCGCGGACGGACGCGTCGAGGGTGCGTTCGGCATCTGCGGGTTCTGGGCGGTCGAGTGCCTGGCGCTCGGCGGCGGATCGCTCGACGAAGCGCGCGCGGCGCTCGAGCAGCTCCTCGAGCACCGCAACGATCTCGGGCTGTGCGGCGAAGAGGTCGATCCGGAGACCGGCGCGCAGCTCGGCAATTTCCCGCAGGGGTTCACCCACCTCGGGCTGATCAGCGCCGCGCTCGCCGTCGAGGAGCGGGCAGCCCGCGAGCGGCAGGAGCCGGCGCCGCGCCTGGAGCACGAGGTGTACGCATGAACGTGCCGAGCTGGTTCTTGTGGGGCTTCGTCGCCACGGTGGTGCTCACGTCGCTGATGTCCGGCAGTCAGGGCCTCAAGCTCACGCGCATGAACATCACCTATCTGATCGGCACCATGCACACGGCCGACCGCGAGCGCTCCAAGCTGATCGGATTCGGCGTGCACTTCGTCAACGGCTGGCTGTTCTCGCTCGTCTACGTGGCCGCGTTCCACGCCTGGCACCACGCGACCTGGTGGCTGGGCATGACGATCGGCTTCTTCCACGGCGCGTTCGTGCTGCTGGTGGCGATGCCGCTGTTCCCCGCCGTGCACCCGCGCATGGCCTCGGAGCAGCGCGGCCCGACGGTGGTGCGCCAGCTCGAGCCGCCCGGCTTCCTCGCCTTGCACTACGGCGCGCCGACCCCCGCGATCACCCTGGTCGCGCACCTCGCGTTCGGCGCGATCCTCGGCGCGTTCTACACGCTCCCCGGCACCGCCCGCTGCTTCTAGCCAGCTGAGCTAACCGAGATCGATGCGCACCTTGAGCGGGCCGGCCTGATCGAGCACGTCGACGTGACAGCGTCCGTTGGCGCGCTTGAAGTGCAGCGACACATGCGCGGCGCCGACGCGAAGCCCGCACAGGTCGAGCTTGTCCATGAAGTCGGGCAGGCGCGGGTTGCACACGTGCAGCACGCCGGTGGTGGCGTCGGCGCGCAAGCCGAGCACCGCCTGGAGCAGCAGGAAGAACGCGCCCGACGCCCAGGCCTGCGGCGAGCAGGACACCGGATAATGGACCAGGAAATCGCCGTCGGCGCGTCCGAGCCCGCAGAACAGCTCGGGCAGGCGGTGGCGGCGAAAGTGGCGCGAGGCGTGATACAGCCCCTCGAGGATGCGCAGCGCCCCGTCGCCGCGCCCGTAACGCGCCGCACCGAGCGCGCACAGCGCGTTGTCGTGCGGCCACACCGAGCCGTTGTGGTACGAGAGCGGATTGTAGACCGCCTGGCCGCGCGCCAGCGTGCGCACGCCGTAGCCGGAGTACACCTCTTCGGAGAGCAGCACGTCGACCACGCGTGACGCTTTGTCGTCGAGGATCGCGCCGGAGAACAACAGGTGCCCGGGGTTGGAGGTGATGGTGGGCACCTGCCGGCCGGCGCCATCGAGCGCCAGCGCGTAGTATTCGGTCTCGGGCACCCAGAACGCCTCGTGGAGCTGTTGCTTGAGCGCCAGCGCCTGGCGCTCGAGCTCGGCGGCGCGCTCGTCGTCGCCGAGCGCCGCGAGCACCTGGCCCATCGCCGACAGCGCGCCGACCACGTAGCCCTGCACCTCGACCAGTGCGATCGGCGCCTGCGCGATGGTGCCGTCGGGGAACGACACGCCGTCGCGGCTGTCCTTCCAGCCCTGGTTCTCGAGCCCCTTTTCGTGCGTGCGCTGGTAGCGCACGAAGCCTTGGCCCTCGACGAGCCGGCGCTGGATCCACGCCAGCGCCGCCTCCGCGTTGGGGCGCAGCTCCTCGAGCAGCGCGCGATCGCCGAGCCAGCGATGGGTCTCGCCGAGTAGCATCAGCCACAACGGCGTGGAGTCGATGCTGCCGAAGTACCGCGCGTGCGGAATCTCGCCGGTGCGCACCATCTCGCCGCGGCGGAGCTCGTGGATGATCTTGCCCGGCTCCTCCTCGCGCCAGCTGTCGAACTTTAGCCCCTGCAGCGCGGCCAGCGTGCGCAGCGTGTCGACCGCCAGGTGCGGCGCCACGCTCAGCATCTCCAGGCTGGTCAGGATCGAGTCGCGGCCGAACGGCGCTGCGAACCACGGGATGCCGGCGCCGAGGATCGCGTGCTTGCCGTCGACCTTCAGCTGCAACGCGTCGAGGTCCTGCAGATCGTGGCTGAGCGCGTCCTGGAACGACACGTTGTTGCACGACACGACGGTGGTGCTGCTGATGAACTGGTCGTGCGCCGAGCGCAGCCGCTGCAGCCGCACGTCGAACGGCACCGCGACCAGCTCGCGAGGTACGCCGCGCGCCGGTTGCACGATCACCTCGAGCACGGTCGCCTCGCCCGGCTCCAGCCGCAGCTCCCAGAACGGCCCAGTCGGCCCCACGCGCTTCGGCTCGGGCCACATGCGCACCACCGTGCGGTAGGTCTCGCCGTCGAGCCCCTGGTACATGAAGATCAGCTGGTCGCCGGCGTGCTGCGGCGGCTTGAGCGTGCCGCGACGCTTGCGGCGGGCGCCGCGCACCTCGAACACGTCGGCGAAGTCGGCCGCCATGCGCAGCTCGAGCCACAGGTCGACCGCGCGCCGCAGGTGATTGGTGACCACGATCTGCTCGACCAGCTCGCCGTCGAGGAGCTGCTTGCGCCGGATGTGCAGGAAGTTTTGCGGATCGGTCAAGAAGCCGCCGAACTGGCTGTCGGTCAGCGTGAGATCGACCTGCGAGTTCGCCGCGCCGTGCGTGCCGGCCGAGAGCACCACCGGCGGGCCGCCGGCGACGAACAGCTCCAGGTAGGAGAGGTGACGGGTGTCGTCGCAGAACAGCCCGAGGTCGCGCGCGCCGGCGGGCGCGATGTCGCCGCGGTGGTTGGTGACGCAGAACAGGTTGCCGCGCGACAGCACCAGCGGCTCGGTCTCGCCCGACGTGGGCAGCTCGAGCGAGCGACCGCCCGAGTCGACCGACGGCTGGGCGACTTCCGGAGCCAGCCGTGGCGGATGTTCCTCGTCTCCCATGTGCTAGCTCTGGACCTCGGCGAGCTCGCCGCGCCCCGTCGAGGCCACCAGCTCGTACAGCCGCTCGTACTCTCCGACCATGCGGCGCGCCGACCAACGTTCGAGCGCGCGCTGGCGACAGCGCACGCGGTCGAAGCCGTCCAGCGCTTGCAACCGCTCGCTCATCTGCGCCACGTCCTCACACACGAAACCGGTCACGCCCTCGTCGATCACCTCCGGCACCGAGCCGCGTCCGAAGGCGACCACCGGCGTGCCGCAAAGCATCGCTTCGATCATCACCAGGCCGAACGGCTCCTCCCACTCGATGGGAAACAGGAGGGCGCGCGCGTCGCGAAGAAAGTCGACCTTGCGTTGGCCGCCCACCTCGCCGACCAGGCGCGCCGCGCCTGCCTCGACGGCGGCGGCGAGCCGCGGCTGCACCTGCGTGCGGAAATAGTCTTGATCGCGCCAGTGCGGTTTGCCCGCCAGGCGCAGCGGCAGGCCTGCGGCGGACGCCGCGTCGATCGCGTGGTGCACGCCCTTCTCGGCGGCGAAGCGTCCCAGGAAGCCGACGTAGCCGCCCTCCCCCGTCCCGAACGCGTAGCCCGCCGGATCGAGGCCGTGACGGATCACCACCGCCTCGCGCAGCACGGGTGAGAGCGCGCGCTGCCGATCGCTGATGGCGACGAACTGCGCGTTCGCGCGCTGGTAGAGCGGCCCCAGCCGCGCCTCGTGCGCGTGATGCACCGTGTACACCATCGGCACGTCGATCAGCCGCGCGAACGGCAGCGCCGACGGGATGTGCGCGTGCACCAGGTCGAACCCGCGCGACGCGCCGAGGATCTGCTCGATCGCCCAGGCCGCGTGATCGAGCTCAGGGTACGGATCGGGCGGCCAACGCGCACAATCGTAGAGCGAGCGCACCTCGCACGGCGCGCTCGACTGACCGCAGGTGAACAACGTCACCTCGTGACCGAGCGCGGTCAGGCCGCCGACCAGCTCGGAGACGATCAGCTCAGTGCCACCATACTGTGGAGGCGGGACGGGAACGAACGGCGTCGAGATCATCGCGATGCGCATGGCTGTATTGGAAGAGACCAGCAAGCAACGAGCCGGAACCACGTCCGGGCGCAAGAAAGTGCCTGCTTATTGATGGAGATATTGACAGCGAGTGACCATACATATAACGTAGCGTATATGGGCAAGCGTGGTCTGCCCCGGGATGTCATGGCCGCACGGCAGCCCCAAGATATCTCCAAGTCTCTCGCTCCCTTACGCACCGTTGTCCAGTCGCTTCAACAGTCCGCCCAGGGCCTGATTCCGGCCGGAAACGCCCGGCGGTCGGCGGTGCGCTGTGTGCGAACTGCCGGCAACGCCGCGGTGCCGACCCTGCTGCGCGCGTTCAGCTCGGACAACGAGACCGAATCGAGCTGGGCCTACTACCTGCTCGCCCGGCTCGGCGGCCAGCGAGTGATCGGCAAGATCGGGCTGCTGCTGGCCGATCCGGAGATCGCCGATGCGATCAAAGCGCGCGCGATGGGCCTTTTGTCCGAGCTCGACGCGCCGATCCCGCCGCACGCGGCGCTGCACGATCCCGAGGCGCTCCTGGAGAGGAGCGTCAAGGATCTGCTCAAGAGCCTCGACGAGGACGGCGAGGTGGTGCAAGCCGTCGATCTGATCGTGGAGCAGGTGCCCGAGCCGGAGCTGCCCGCGTTTGCCGCAGAAGTGGTGCGGCACGGGGGCAAGCGTGCCCTGCCGTTGCTCGATGCGCTGTGCCAGCGAAAAGATCTTCCCGCCGAGTCGCGCGCCGAGCTCGGCGAGCTGCGCCGGCAGGCCGCTGCCTCGAAGGCCGAGCGAGCGGCCGCGCAAGCGCTCGACCGTGGGCTCGAGTACCTGGAGGCCGGCCGCCCGCGCGCGGCGAAGCGTCGACTCGAGCGCTACGTCGCGTCCAACCCGGGTCATGCCGAAGGGCGCTCGGCGCTCGGCATCTGCTTGTTGCAGCTCGACGCGCACGAAGAAGCGCTCGCGCACCTCACCGAGGCGGCGACGCTCGAGCCGGACGAGCCGCTGCACCGCTGGAACCTGGCGGCGGCGGCCAAGCAGTCCGAGCGCATGGGCGGCGCGTACCTGGCGCTGCGCGAGTACCTGACGCTCACCGACGACGGCGACGGCGCCGCGCCACGCCGGGCCGAGGCGCGCAGCTTCGTCCGCGCGTACGAGCGCATGCTGCGCGACAGCCATCCCGGCGTGACCCTGTCGGACTACCTGCGCGGCGAGGAGTTGTTCGCGCGCGCGTACGCGGCGCTCGAAGAGGGCGCGCACGAGGAGGCGGTGCGCGGCTTCGAGGCGGTGCTCGCGCTGGTGCCACGTCACTATCCGTCGTGGGGCAACCTGGGCGCCGCCTACCTGTCGCTGGCCCGCAAGAAGGACGCCGAGCGCTGCCTGCAGCAAGCGCTCGCGCTCAACCCCGACTACGCCCTGGCGCGCAAGAACCTGGAGCTGCTCGGCGGCTGATCGGCGCGCGCCCAGCCTTGCGCGCGCAGCGGTTTTAACGGACGATGACGGCGTGAGATTGCGAGCCCTGATCGTCGTCGCACTGAGCCTGTCGGGCGCCGGCTGCGTGGTGGTCAAGCCCTACCAGCGCGAGTACCTGTCGATCCGCGCGATGGATCCGGGCGCGGAGCACGTCGAGGACAAGTTCCGCCAGCACTGGCAGACCTCGCGCGAAGGCTCCGAAGGCGGCTTCGGTGCGGCCGGCGGCGGCTGCGGCTGCAACTGACGCACGTGGCGCGCCTCCTCTTCGCAGCGGCGCTGCTGGCCGCGCTCGCCGGCGCAGGCCGCGCGGACGAGCTGGTGATCCGCGGCAACTACTATCGCGATCGCAACACGCGCGTGATCCAGCCCGAGGCCGAGCTCTCCAAGGACTTCGCCACCGGCACCACCGTCGGCGCGCACTACCTGCTCGACACCATCACCTCCGCCTCGGTGGCCGCCGGCGTGAAGAGCGACCAGCCGTTCACCGAGCTGCGCAACGAGTTCGGCGTGCGCCTCGGCCAGCGCTTCGGCCGCGGGCAGCTCACCGCGCGCTACTCGTACTCGTCGGAGTCGGACTACTGGGCGCACACGGTCTCGCTCTCGGGCACGCTCGATCTGTACAAGAAGAATACGCAGCTCGGCCTGGCTGTAGCATACGGCCACGACAACGTGGCGCAGCGCATGGCCGCGACCACCTACACCACCCTCGGCACGCTCGATACGCTGCACTTCATCGGCAGCCTGTCGCAGGTGCTGCACAAGACGTTGCTGTTCAACCTGTCCTACGATCTCGCGGTCTCGGGCTTCGGCACGCAGAACAACGGCTTTCAGGCCAACCCGTACCGCACGGTGATCCTCGGCGGCTCGCCGTCGCGCGAAAAGGTTCCCTTTCAGCGCGTCAAGCAGTCGCTCGCCGCCGGCTTCAACTGGGTGATCCCGCTCGGCTCGACGCTGGTGCCGTACATCGGGTTCCGACCCTCGTACCGCTTCTACTGGGACGACTGGACGGTGCTCTCGTCGACGCCCGAGCTGCGCATCTTCGTGCCCGTCGGACCGGCCGAGTTTCGCGTCACCGGCCGCTACTACACGCAGCGCGCGGCCAGCTTCTGGAGCGATCTCGGCGACGGCAAACCGTTCTATCCGGGCAACACCGGCAAGGCCTGCCAGCACTGCCTGTCGACCTCCACGCGCGGGCAGACCTACTTCACCGCCGACCCCAAGCTGGGCGAGATGGACGACATGTTCCTCGAGCTGCGGCTGATGTTCCGTCTGCACGGGCTGCGTCGCCTCTCGGCGTGGCTCTCCGAAGGGCTGCTGGAGATGTCCTACGGGCACCTGTTCAACGACAAGTACGCGCACACGGCGTTCGGCGATGCCGAGGTCGCCGGGCTCACACTCACACTTCCCCTCTAGCAAGATCCCCCGCTCCAGGGCGTAGAATGCTCGTATGGGTGCGGACATCATCGGGTGGCGCAACTGCTCCCTTCAGCAGGAGCTCGGGCAGGACGGTTTTCTCGGCAAGCTCAAGATGCGCGCGTATCAGCGCATGATCGAGCAACAAGTGCCCGAGCCGCAGCGCGCCAAGGTGCAGATCCGCGTCAAGGTCACCGGCCGGCCGGATCGCGATCTCGACTACGCGCAGGTCCGCGCCGCCGCCGACGAGTTCGCCCGCGGGATCCCCGAGTGCGGCTCGTGCATGATCGCGCGCGGCAAGCCGCTCGGCTGCTACCACTACGTCACCTACCCGATCGACGAGCCGTTCGAGAAGCTGGTGTTCGACTTCTTCGTCTCGCAGCTCGCGCAGCGCGATTCGATCTGCGACCAGCTGTACCGCGACATCGTCTCGCAGTTCCCCGCCGCCGGCTCGGGCTGGCACACGCAGCGCGGCGCGAGCGGGCCGTTGGCGCGGCGCGGAAAACCGTTCGAGCACACCTTCGGCAGCCTGTTCTCGAAGAAGCGCATCGACTCGGCGCAGATCCTCGGCTCGCTGTTCTTCACACAAGAGGCCGCTGCGCTGATCGTCGGCTACGGCCGGTTCTGGACCGAGCTGGTCAAGTTCTCGAGCGGGCGGCTGCCCGTCAGCGACTCGCGCACGCTCGCCGAGGTCACCGACCTGGCGACCTTCTACCTGGCCATGACCGCCTCCGCGCTCTCCGAAGGCAGCACCATCCTCGTCGACGGATAGCGATCCTTCCATTACTATCCGCGCATGTCGGCGCGCAGCTACCTGGTCCTCGACATCGAGACCATCCCGGATTCGCAGCTCTACACGCCGCCCGAGGTGACCACCGGCCAGGACCGGCCGTTCCCGCCGCTCTACGCGCACCGGCCGATCGTGCTGGGCGTCTTGTGGCTCGACGAGAACTACGCGTTCCGCCGGCTCGGCGTGATCGGCGAGGCCAAGGACGAGCCGGGCATGCTGACCGACTTCGCCAGCTTCGCCGATCAGCATCGACCGCACCTGGTGACCTACAACGGGCGCTCGTTCGATCTGCCGGTGATCGCGCTGCGCTGCCTGCGCCACGGCATCCCGCTGCGCTTCTTCTTCGCCGACAAGGACTACCGCTATCGCTTCACCGACGCGGGGCACATCGACCTGTACGATTTTCTCTCCGAGCACGGCGCGGCGCGGGTCGGCTCGCTCGACGCGATCGCGCGCGTGGTCGGGCTGCCCGGCAAGGTGGGCGTCGACGGCAGCCAGGTCGAAGGCTTGTACAACGGCGGGCAGCTCGAGCTGATCAAGAACTACTGCCTCACCGACGTGGCGCAGACCGCCTTTCTGTTCCTGCGCTACCGCTTGCTGCAGGGGATCCTCGACGTGCCCGCCTATCAAGTGGCGGCGCGCACGCTGCTCGAGGCGCTCGAGGCCGACGGCCGCGTCCAGGCGGTGATCGACAAGATCGACCGCGCGCGCCTGCTGCTGTCGTGAAACTGAGGCGCGCCTTCTACGCGCGGCCGTGTCTCGAGGTGGCGACCGCGCTGATCGGCAAGTATCTGGTGCATCGCATCGGGCGCAGGCAGCTGTGCGGCCGCATCGTCGAGACCGAGGCCTACATCGGCCAGGAGGACCAGGCCTGCCACGCCCGCTTCGGTGCGACCAAGCGCGCGCGCGTGCTGTTCGGTCCGCCCGGGCACGCGTACGTGTTCTTGATCTACGGCATGTACGATTGCTTCAACGTGGTGTGCGAGGCCGAGGGCCGGCCCGCGGCGGTGCTGGTGCGCGCGGTCGAGCCGGGCCCCGGCGTCGAGGGCAAGACCGACGGACCCGGCAAGCTGTGCCGCGCCATGCACCTGTCGCGCGCGCACAACCAGCTCGACCTCACCACCGGCCACGTGTGGATCGAAGACCGCGGCGAACCCGCGCCGCGCATCGCCGCCACGCCGCGCATCGGCGTCGACTATGCCGGAGAGTGGGCCGACAAGCCGTGGCGGCTCGTCGACGCAACCAGCACCCGCCTGTCGCGAAAGCTGTCCGCCGCGCCGGGCTAGGGCGTGGCGATGGCGATGCCGTTATCGGTGGCGAGGTAGATCCTGGCGCCGCCGGTGAGCTTGTCGAAGTAGACGGTGTTGACGCCGGCCGACGGCAGGCCGCTCGCCTGCGTGTAGTAGGTCCACGCGTCGGTCGACGGGCGGTAGCGCGCCACGCCGGCCTGCGCGGTGCCGATCCACACGTCGCCCTGCGCATCGAGCGCGACGCCGCGCACGCGGTTCTGCGGCAGCCGCGTGGCGCTCGACCAGTAGCTGGCGGCGTGCGTGGCCGGCGCCAGATACGCCAGGCCGTTGCCTTCCGACGCGACGTACACGCCGTCCGAGGCGTCGGCGGCGAGCGCGTTCACCTCGTCGCGCACGTTGGGAAACACGTCGATGCCCCAGGTGAAGTCGTAGTCGAACAGACCGGTGGTCGCGCCCCTCGATCGCTGCGGCAAGAGCGTCACGAAGTCGCGGTCACCCTGGTACAGGTCGCCGGTCGAGGTGATCGCCAGCCCCTTGACGTCGCCGCCGCCGATCGCGGTGTCGGTGATGTAGTGCTGGTGCTCCTCGAACGCCAGGCAGCCGCAGTCGGCGGTGAGCCCGTGAAACGCATAGAAGCCGTGGAAGCCGCCGAGGTACGCGGTGCCCTCGAGCGTGCCGTTCAGATCGACCACCGATCGCCACACCGCGACCACGCGCTTGAGGTGCTCGGGAAATTCCGCGGCGTTGGTGTTGGCCATGGTGACCTGCATGTTGTCGATCTTGATCACCGCGCCGGTCGACGGGTTCACCTGCAGCCGGTCGGCGATCTCGCCGATGTTGCCGACGATCGCCTGGCCCGGCATCCCGGCCGACACGCTCTGGAAGGTCACCGGATAGGTGCCCGGCGAGAACCAGGTATCGGTCCAGGTGGACTGGCCGCGCGCCAGGCCGCTCGTCTGATCGTAGGTGAACGGCGCCGCCTGTCCGGGCGCAAAGTAATAGACGGCGCTCGCGCTCACCGCCCACACGCCGCCGCCCTGATCGACGGCGACGTCGAGCACGTTCACGCCCGGCAACAGGAGCCCGACGCTGATCGGCGTCGCGGGCGCGTGGACCACCGCCGGATCCGACGGGGGCGGCGGCACGAACACGCCGCCGTCGCCCATCGGCGGCTTCATCGGCGCCGCGTCGCTCGCGCCGATCCCGCCGTCGCTGATCACGCCGCCGTCGCCTTCGCCGCCTTCGTGGTGCGGCAGGCCCTGGTCCGCCATCGCGAGATCCATCGGCGGCTCGCCGGGCGTGCCGGCGTCGGCGCTCTCAATGATGCGCGGGGGAGTGTTCGACGATCCACAACCGGCGGCGAGCAGCACGAGCACGAGGGTCTTGCGCATGCCCACCTACCTCGCAAACCGCGGGCCGCGCGATCTCGACGTGCTTTGGCGCGCGGCTTACTCGTCGAGGGAACATCATTTCCGTGCTACACAAAACGAGTGCCACGGGTGACCTTCCTCCCGTTCGATGTGACGGTCGACTGTACGGACGGAGAGACGGTCTTCGAAGCCGCGCGGCGTCACAACGTTCCGGTTCCGACGGCCTGCGTGGGCAAGGCGACCTGCGGCTTGTGCCGGGTGAAGATCGTCGCCGGCGCCGAGTTCCTGACGCCGATCAACCGCGACGAGCAGAAGCACCTGGGCAACACCTACTTCATCACCAAGATGCGGCTGTCCTGTCAGTGTGCGGTGCGCGGCGGTGACGTGACCGTGCTGTTGCCCGACGCGGCTAAGGCTGCGCAGAAACCCCGCTGAACTCACCTGGCAGGGTCAGGTTGCCGACGCCGATCGGCAGCGTGAGCGCCCAGGTGCCGCCCATCATGGTGTCGGCGTGCCCTGTGTGGCCCTTCTGCTCGAGCAGCAGCGACGAGCCGGTCGACATCGACATCATGCCCGGCGCATCGAGGCTGGCCAGCTTGTCCTCGATCGCCTTGCCGGCGGCGTCGAGCGCGGCGGTGCACAGCTTTCCGATGTCGTTGGCGTTGATGTACTGGTAGATGCACTGCTGCCCGAGGCACCAGTTGCCGATGTAGCTCCATACCCAGTCGCCGACGCCCCCGCAGTTGACCAGCTGGTTGAGAAACGCGCCCAGGCTGTCCACGCCGGTGAGCTGCGGCAGCGCCACGTTGTCGATCAGGTCGACCAGCAGCCCGCCGACGTTGACGCCCTTGTCGTACGCGTGCGTGGCGACGGTCAGCTTGAGCCCGCTGTACGAGCCCGTCACCTGCGCCTTGGCCGACTGCGCGTACGGGTAGTCGATCTTCTTATAGGTGAAGGTCAGGTCGGTCAGCGTGTCGGCGACGGTCACATTGCCGGCGGCGTCGGGCGTGCCGACCACCAGGTGGTTGTGCGCCTTGAGCCCGCGCAGCGCCATCTCGAGGTCCTGCGCGAGGTCGTGCATGGTGGTGATCATGCCGCCCGACCAGCTGTTGATGTACTCGTCGATGCCCTGGACCACCTTGTCGTGCACGCCGGAGAACAGATTGATGGCGTCGACGACGTACTTGATGATCGGCAGGCGGCCGGCCATGTCGAGCAGGAAGTTGCCTGGGCTGTCGGCGAACTCGAGCGTGAGCGAGAACGCTTCCTTGACGTCCGGCGGGAGCGCGTCGAGCAGGTTGAACTGAGTGGTCACATCGTAGCCGCCGGCGATCAACAGCGCGCCGGTGCCGCCCGTGCCGCCGCCGGCTCCGCCCGTGCCGCCGGTTCCGCCCGTACCCGTGCCACCCGTGCCGCCGGTTCCACCCGTACCCGTGCCACCCGTGCCGCCGGTTCCACCCGTTCCACCCGCGGTGCCGTTCATCGAGGCGCCCTTGGAGTTCGGATCGCCGGGCTGTCCGTTGCTACCACCACCGCCGGTCTCTCCAGCGCAACCAACCAGCGAAACGACCAGGCTCAGCGAGATCAGGCTCCGGCGCATTGGGACTCCTAGGTGCGGGAACCCAAAGCAAGCCAGGGGCCAGCTCCACCTACATATAGGTCATTGAAATCATTAGTAGGGACGCGGGCTTCCAGGGTCTCCAGACCCAGGCGCCGGGGCCAAGTGACCCCCCAGCATAACCCCGCCAAATGAGTTACACTTTGGGTATGCGCAAGCCCTATCTCGCGCATCTCGGCACGTTCGAGCGCATTCGTTGCTGGCTGGTCGATGGGACCTGGATTCGGAACCACGCCGACGTGGACTTCACGAATGGGGCCCATCACTTCACTCGCAGCTACATCCCCGCCGGCGAGGTGTGGATCGACCGCGAGGCCCCCGGCGCCGGCGAGCTCGATTTCCTTTGCCACCACCAGCTCCACGAGCGCGCGCTCATGGGCAGGGGCGTGCCGTACCTGCAGGCGCTGGCGCGCGCCAACCGCATCGAACGGCGCGAGCGTCGGGCCGAGCTGCTGGCGCCGCGGCTGCCGGTCGCCCAGTCGCGTGCCCTGGTGCTCAAGACTCCGCTGGCGCAGCTCGACGGGGACGAGATCTGGATCGTCGACGGGCGCGCGGTGCGCGATCGCTTCGATCCCAACTTCACGCACGGCGGACACCACTGGCGCTATCGGTTCATTCCCCGTCGCCACATCTGGATCGACGACGCGGTCGCCGAGCGAGAGCTCGACTTCACGCTCGCGCACGAGGCGCACGAGCTCGAGCTGATGCGCGCCGGAATGAGCTACGACGAGGCGCACGAGCACGCGCTTGCCGTCGAGAAATCGATGCGCCGCGCGTGGACCAAGAAGCTGATCGTCCGCCTGCCTCGCTTGCGCGCCGCGCGCCGGCTGCAACGTCTCGCCCGACTGTCGTAGATCGCGTACGCGAAAATCCAAATCAGCGCCTTCACGCGAAAGCACTGTAAGTAACACTGCATATCTTACTACTTGATTCCATTGAGTATTTTTCGTATATTGGTCTTCGGAGGCCCTGACCAATGAAGCGAACCCTGATTGTCCTCTCGCTCTTCTCCCTGGCTGGTGGTTGCGCCGCGATCGACGGAAACTTCGTGGGTGGCAAGACCGCTGGGACCAGCCCGGCGAAGAACGAGTCCAAGGGGTACGTCTACGAGCCGATGCAGTCGAACCCGCCTTCGCCGCTCAAGGAGGACGTGCCGTCCCTTCAGTCGGGCGAGGTGTGGATGCCGGGCTACTACCAGCCGGTGGCCGGCAACTGGCTGTGGCACCAGGGCCAGGTGCAGAACCAGAAGGACGGCTACAAGCTGGTTCCGGCCGGCTATCATGAGGAGGGCGGCAAGGTCTATTTCCAGCCGCCGCGCTGGCGCCGCAGCGACCTCGCCGCGCAGAAGTAGCGCTTTCCGTCTCTCCGTCCCTCACGTAGACTTCCAGGCCATGTTCGAATACGACTGGCTCGTCATCGGGTCGGGACCGGCCGGTGAGAAGGGCGCGGTCCAGGCGGCGTACTTCGGCAAGCGCGTCGCCGTCGTCGAGAAGGCGAAAGCAGTCGGCGGCGCGTGCGTGAACACCGGCACGCTCCCATCGAAAACCCTAAGAGAAACCTCGCTCTACCTCTCCGGCTGGAAGCAGCGGGACATGTACGGCATGTCCTGCCAGCTGCGCGAGGGTGTCTCGGTGCCCGAGCTCATGTGCCGGCAAGAGCCGGTGCTGAACACCGAGCGCGATCGCATCCGCAAGAACTTCGAGCGCCACCACGTCGACCTGATCGAGGGAGAGGCGCGCTTCGTCGGCGAGCACACGGTCGAGATCCTCACGCCCGAAGGGCCCAAGCGGGTCACCAGCGACGCGGTGCTGCTGGCGGTCGGCTCGTCGCCGTTCAAGCCCGCCTACGTGCCGTTCGAGGATCCCAACGTCGACGACGCGGACTCGATCCTGCGGCTCGACAAGATCCCCAACGCGATGGTCATCCTGGGCGGCGGCGTGATCGGCTGCGAGTACGCGTCGATCTTCGCGGCCCTCGGCACCAAGTGCATGGTGGTCGAAGGGCGCGATCAGATCCTCGGGTTCCTCGATCAAGAGGTGAACCAGATCTTGTCCGGGCAGATGGCCCGCCTGGGCGTGGAGTTCGTGCTCAAGAAGAACGTGGTCGACGTGAGCCGCAAGAACGGCGTGCTCACCTGCACCCTCGACGACGGGCGGGTGCTGGAGTGCGAGCGCCTGTTGTTCGCGGGCGGACGCTCGGGCAACACCCGCAGCCTGGGGCTCGAGACGGTGGGCATCCAGACCGACAGCCGCGGGCTCCTCAAGTGCAACCAGTTCTTCCAGGTCGAGGGCGCCAAGGGCGGCCGCATCTACGCCACCGGCGACGTGATCGGCTTTCCGGCGCTCGCGTCGGTGGCCATGGAGCAGGGACGCGTCGCCGCGTGCCACGCGTTCGACATCAAGTACAAGACCAAGGTCTCGACGGGGTTTCCCTACGGGCTGTACACCATCCCCGAGGTGTCGATGGTCGGCGAGACCGAGGAGTCGGCCAAGAAGAAGGGGATCGACTTCGAGGTCGGCAGGGCGTTCTACCGCGACAACGCGCGCGGGCAGATCTGCGGCGACACCGAGGGCATGGTCAAGCTGATCTTCCAGGTCGAGGACAAGAAGCTGATCGGCTGCCACATCGTCGGTGAGCGCGCCACCGAGCTGGTGCACGTCGGGCAGTCGGTGATCCACTTTGGCGGCGGGCTCGACGACTTCATCGATCAGGTCTTCAACTTCCCGACGCTGGGCGACATGTTCAAGTACGCGGCCTACGACGGCCTGGGTCGCCTGCAGCGACGCCAGGGCAAGGCCACCGGCCCGCAGAAGATCATCAGCCAGACCCGCTAGCGGCGCGCCGGTTGTCTAAAGGGGAGGCAGCGCCTATAAGGGCGCATGCGGATCCTGATGGTGGGCGCGGGTGCGGTCGGCGCGTTGTTGACGCGGTTTCTCGAGGTGACCAAGGCCAACGAGGTCACCTACTACGTACGCAAGGGGCGCAAGGCAACGCTGACGCGCGTCAAGCTGCTCGATGCGCGCTCGGGCGAGCTGCACGTGCGCGAACGGCCGCTGGCGATCGAGCCGCACCAGGTGTTGCCGGCGGCGGACACGGTGATCCTGGCGGTGCGCGCCGACCAGCTCGACGAAGCGCTCGACGTGGTCGCACGGATCCCCTTCGAGGCGCGCATCGCGTCGGCCTCGGCGGGGATGGACGATCTGCAGCGGATTCGCGCGCGGTTCCCGGGTCGGCCGGTGGTGCAGATCATGCCCATGTTCAAGGCCTACCCCGACGGGGACGCGATCAAGTGGTGGAACCCGCCGTTCGCGCGCACGATCATCACCTGGGAAGGCGACGACGCGGCCAAGCCGTTCGCCGACGAGCTGGCCAAGGATCTGAGCGCGGGCGGGCTGGCCTCGAAGGCGCTGCGCTCGGTCGGACGCGCGCGCGACGCGGTGCTGGCCGCCGGCATGCCGCTGCTCGCGGCGCTCGAGCTGGCGGGGTGGGATTTCGGCGCGTGGTCGAACGACGCCGAGCTGCGCGGGCTGGCCTCGGCCGGGGTGCGCGAAGGCGTGGGCGCGGTCGCACCGAACCTCGGGCGGCTGTTCGGCCTGGCGCCGAAGGTGGTGCTGTCGACGGTGCTCAAGGCGGCGCCGCGCATGGCCGGCAAGGATCTGCTCGACATGTGGCGCGTGCACGGACCCAAGATCGCGGGCCAGACCCGGCAGCTCCTCGACGCGCTGATCGTGCGCGGCGACCAGCGCGCCTCGGCGACGGGAACGCTCAAAGAGCTGCGCCGCCGATTGGGCTAATCCTCGACGGCGTCGTATACTCGAGCGATGTCTCGGGCTGACCGTTTCTTGCGGGCGCTGCGCGGCGAGCCCGTCGACACCACGCCGATCTGGATCATGCGCCAGGCGGGGCGCTACCTGCCCGAATACCGCGCGACCCGCGAGCGCGCGGGCGATTTCCTGACGCTGTGCAAGACGCCGGAGCTGGCCTGCGAGGTGACCATGCAGCCGATCGAGCGGCTGGGCGTGGACGCGGCGATCCTGTTCTCGGATATCCTCATCCCGATCGAGAAGATGGGCGTACCGCTCACCTTTGCCGAGGGCGAGGGGCCGCGGCTGGAGCCGGTGCGCTCGGACGCGGGCATCGCACTGTTGCGGGTGCCCGACGTGGAGGCGGAGCTGCCCTACGTGCTCGAGGGGATCCGGCTGGTGCGGCGCGCGCTCGACGGCAAGGTACCGCTGATCGGGTTCGCGGGCGCGCCGTTCACGCTGCTCACCTACGTCGTCGAGGGGCAGACGGGAAAGGCGTTCACCGAGACCAAGAAGCTCTTGTTCGGCGCGCCGGCGTCGGCGCATCGGCTGTTGCGCAAGATCACCGACACCACCATCGCGTACCTGAGCGCGCAGATCCGCGCGGGCGCGCAAGTGGTGCAGCTGTTCGACTCGTGGGTGGGACAGCTCGCGCCCGAGGATTTTCGCGAGTTCGCCGCGCCGTACGTCAAGGAGTGCATCGATCGCTTGAAGCCGCTCGGCGCGCCGATCATCTACTTCGCCAACGACGGCGCGTCGCTGCTAAAGGACGCGGCGACCCTCGGAGCCGATGCGCTGGGCGTCGATTGGCGCGTGCCGCTCGACGAGGCGCGCGCGCGCACCGGCGGCCAGGTGACGCTGCAGGGCAACCTCGATCCGTGCGTGCTGTTCGCGCCGATCCCGGTGATCGAGCGGCGCGCGGCCGATGTGCTCGCGCGAGCGGGTCGGGACCGGCACGTGTTCAACCTGGGGCACGGCATCCAACCGCCGACGCCGCCCGAGCACGCCGAGGCGCTGGTGGAGATCGTGCATCGGTTGGGCAAGCGGTAATGGTGGCGCAGCTCGACAGCCTGCCGGCGCCGATCGCGGTGGTGCTGCTGAACCTGGGCGGGCCGGATTCGCTGGACGCGGTCGAGCCGTTCCTGTTCAACCTGTTTCGAGATCCCGATCTGATCCAGCTGCCGCTCGGCTTTCTGTGGCAGAAGCGCTTCGCCAAGATGGTCTCGCGCGCGCGCGCCAACGTGGTGCGCGACTACTACAAGCAGATCGGCGGCAGGTCGCCGCTCGGCGAGATCACCGAGGGACAGGCGCAGGCGCTCGAGGCGCGGCTCAACGCACGGCGGCCGGGGACCTTCCGCTGCTTCGTGGCCATGCGCTACTCGGCGCCGTTCACCGGAGAGGCGCTGCGTCGCGCGGCGGAGGCCGGGGCGCGCACGGTGATCGGGCTGTCGCTCTATCCGCACTACACCACCGCCACCACCGGCTCGTCGCTGTGGGAGCTGCGCCGCGGGCTGGCCGGAAAGCCGCCGGCGGTGGGCGCGGTCGAGTACCTGGAGATCGATCGCTGGCCCGACGATCCCGCCTACCTCGACGCGCTCGCGAAGCAGGTCGAACGCGGCCTGGAACAGTTTCCCGAAGCGGGGCGCGACCGCGTCGAGCTGCTGTTCTCGGCGCACGGGCTGCCCGAGACCTTCATCCAGAAGGGCGATCCGTACGTGAAGGATCTCGAGCTGACCATCGCCGGCGTGCTGCAGCGGCTCGGCGGGCAGCGGCCCTGGCGGCTGTCGTTCCAGAGCCGCGCGGGCAAGACGCGCTGGCTCGAGCCGTCGACGGAAGACGCGCTCAAGCTGTTGGCCAAGACCGGGCGCAAGGACGTGCTGTGCATTCCGATCTCGTTCGTGTCCGATCACATCGAGACGCTCTACGAGATCGATCTGCTGTTCGGCGGCCAAGCGCAAAAGCTCGGCCTCAACTTCAAGCGCGCGCCGTCGCTCAACACCGAGCCCGCGTTCATCGAGGCGCTCGCCGGGCTGGTCGAGCGCCGCATCGAGAGGTCACCGTGAAGATCGCCGTCGTCGGCGGCGGCGTAGGCGGCCTGACCTGCGGGCTCGAGCTGCGTGCGCGCGGCCATCAGGTGACGGTGCTCGAGCGCGAGCCGCAGGCGGGCGGCAAGGTGCGCTCCGAGCGCGTCGGCGAATGGCAGATCGAGCACGGGCCGGCCGGCGTGCTCGACAACGCGCCCGACACCACCGCGCTGTACAAAGAGCTCGGGCTCGAGCCGCTGCCGTCGAGCGATGCGGCGCGCCGGCGCTTCGTCGTGCGCGGCGGCAAGCTCAAGGAAGTGCCGGACTCGCCGCCGAAGATCGTCACCTCGGGCGCGCTCACGCTCGGCGAAAAGTGGCGCATCTTGCGCGAGCCGAAGGCGCCGGGACCGCCGAGTGGAGCCGACGAGAGCATGGCCGAGTTCGCCAAGCGTCGCTTCGGCGAGTCGCTGGCCGCGCACCTGATCGAACCGGTGGCCTCGGGCGTGTTCGCCGGCGACTACACGCGCCTGTCGATGCGCAGCGCGTTCCCCATGATCGCCGAGCTCGAGCGCGAGCACGGCAGCGTGATCCGCGGGCTGCACGCGATGGAGCAGGCACGCAAGGCCGAAGGGCGCCCGCGCGTCCCGGCGCGGCTGACCTCGCTCGCGGGCGGGATGGGCGCGCTGCCCGAAGCGCTCGGGCGCGCGCTCGGCGACGCGCTGCGCACCGGCGTGATCGCCGACGCGATCACGAAATGGGGCCAGGGCTGGGTGGTGCAGACGCCGGGCGGGCCGATCGAGGCCGATCGCCTGGTGCTGGCGCTGCCGCCCGACGAGGCCGCGCGCCTCCTCCAGCCCGTCGACGCGGCGATGGCCGACGCGTACGCGGCGATCCCGGTGAACTCGATGGCGGCGATCTCGCTCGGCTATCCGCGCGCGCAGGTCGCGCACGCGCTCGATGGGTTCGGCTTCCTGGTGCCGCGCGTGGAGAAGCAGCGCCTGCTCGGCGCGTTGTGGATGACCAGCACGTTTCCCGAGGCCGCGATCGCGCCGCGCGAGCACGTGATGCTGCGCTGCATGGTCGGCGGCTCGCTCGATCCCGAGGCCGCGCAGCTCCCCGACGCGGAGCTGCTCACGGTGGCGCGCGACGGCTTGCGCGCGATCTTGAACGTGACCGCCGAGCCGGCGTTCACGCACGTGGTGCGGTGGAAGCGCGCGATCGCGCAGTATGTGGTGGGGCACGCGGGGCGCGTCGCCACGATCGAGGAGCGCGGCGAGCCGATGGGGCTGTACTCGACGGGCGCGGCGCTGCGCGGGGTGGGCGTGAACGATGTCATCCGCGAGGGCAAGGCGCTCGCCGCGCGCATGGACGTCGGTTAGCCGGACGGCTCGATCGCGATCAGCTCCACGTCGAAGATGAGCTGGCTCTTGGCCGGGATCCCGCCGGTCGCGCGATCGCCGTAGGCGAGCGACGGCGGAATGATCAGCCGGCGGATTCCACCGACGCGCATGCCCGGCACGCCCAGCTCCCAGCCCTTGATCAGCTGCCCGGAGCCGAGGTGAAACTTGGCCGGTTCGCCGCGGCGCCGGGTGCTGTCGATCTCGGTGCCGTTCGGAAGGGTCCCGACGTAGTGCACGGTGATGGTGGCCTTGGCGCCCAGCTCGGGACCAGTGCCGAGGCGCAGGTCCACGTAGCGCAGCCCGGAGCCGAGCACCACCACCTTGGCTCCCGAGGGCTCACTGGTGGCCGGCGGGCGCAGCGCGATGTCCGCACGGGCGCTGCGCGAGGCGGTCGCGATCAGCGCCAACGCCAGCAGCCACGGTCGCAGGGCCATACTCGTTGATACGCTGGCGCGCCCCATTTCTGCCCACGCTGGCAGCGCGCGGGGACGCTTGATATAACCTCGGCCTGGAGGTCACCGATGCTGACTGTCTACGGCCATCCCCTCTCTCCCAACGCGCGCAAGGTCGTCTGGGCACTCGAGGAATGCGGCGCCAAGTACGACTACAAGCACGTCGACATCCCCAAGGGCGATCAGAAGAAACCCGAGTTCCTCAAGCTGAATCCGAACGGCCGCGTGCCGGTGCTCGACGACGACGGCTTCGTGCTGTGGGAGTCGAACGCGATCTTGTGGTACGTGGCCGACAAGTTCGGCGCGGACAAGATCGTGCCCGGCGACGTCAAGCTGCGCGCGCAGATCGATCAGTGGATGTGGTGGCAGGTCGCCGATCTGGTGGCCACCGCCAGGCCGTGGCGCATGAAGCTGTCCGCCTCGCGCGGGCAGGCGCTCGACGAGAAGGCGCACGCCGCGGGGGTCGAAGCGGCGAAGCAGCCGCTCGGGATCCTCGACGGGCACCTGGCCGGCAAGAAGCACGCGGTGGGCGATCGGTTCACCATCGCCGACATCTCGCTGGCGGAGTTCGTCGGCTTGTGCGACGGGGCCGGCATCGACCTCGCGCCTTACGCGCACATCCGCAGCTGGATCGCCCACCTCGCCGCGCGGCCGGCGTATCAGAAGACCCGCCCGCCGCAGAAGTGACGAGCTGAACCGCGCTTGAGCCTGTCCGCCCGCCTCGCCCGCCTGCTGGTCCACAAGCCGGGTCGCGTGCTCTTGTGCGCGCTGATCTTTTCGGCGGCGCTGCTGCCGCTGGTGCTGCGCATCCGGCTCGACACCGACGTGGTCAAGCTGGTGCCGCAGGGCTCGGAGGAGGCGCAGGCGTTCGCGCGCTTCGCCCGCAGCTTCGTCGCCGAGCAGGTGTTGATTGTCCTGGTCGAGAGCGAGGACCCGGGAAAGCTGACCGACTTCGCCGATCGCTACGGCGCCGAGCTCGCCAAGCTGCCCGAGGTGGCCGAAGTGCGCTACCGGCTCTCGGCGGCGTCGGGGCTGTTCATGCGCGATCACCTGACGCAGCTCTTGACGGCCGAGGAGATCACCTCGCTCGCGCCGCGCGTCACGCCCGAGGCGCTGCGCGCGCAGGTCCGCCGGCTGCGCTCCTTGCTCTCGGCGCCCGGCGGCACGGCGCTGCAGCCGATCCTCACCGCCGATCCGCTGCAGGTGCTCGAGACCCTCTCGCAGCGGCTGGCCAGCGGGCTGCCGGTCGACACCACCAGCGGCTACTTCCGCAGCCACGACGGCAAGGCGCTGATGATCTACGTGCGGCCGCGTTCGGCCAGCTACGACGTCGAGGCCGACCGCGCGCTGATCACCGCCGCGAGCGCCGCCGCCGAGAGACTGGGCGCGCGCGTCACCGACGGGACGTTCTCCGGTAGGGGGATCGAGCTGGCGTACACCGGCGCGTGCGCGTACACGCTCACCTACCGCGACTGGCTGCACCGCGACGCCTCGTGGTCCACGCCGGTGTCGGCGTTCGCGGTGCTGGTGCTGTTCGCGTTCTTCTTTCGTTCGCTGCGCGTCTTGCCGTTGGTCGCCGCGCCGCTGTTCGTCGGCGTGCTGTGGACCGCTGCCGCCGCGGCGCTGATCTACGGCCACGTCAACGCAGTGTCGCTCACCTTCGGCACCGTGCTGCTCTCGATCGGGATCGACTTTCCCATCCAGCTCTACAACCGCCTGCGCGAGGAGCTGGTCACGCACGCGCCGCTCGAAGCGCTCGAGTCGACCGTGCGCGATCTGGCCGGCCCGTCGCTGACCGCGACGCTCGGACCGGCGGTGGTGTTCTTCGCCTGCGCGCTGTCGAGCTATCGCGGGCTGTCCGATCTCGGGGTGCTGGCCGGCGTCGGGCTGCTGCTCAACCTGGTGGCGATGTTCACCGTCTTTCCCGCGCTGCTGGCGATCCTGCCGCCGAAGATCTGGGCGCGACCGCAGAAACCGTCGGTGACCGGCGGCGTGCTCGGCGCGATCGGACGTGCGGCGGGCCGGCGCCCGCGACGCACGTTGATCCTGGCGGCGCTGCTCGGGCTGGCGGCGCTGCCGCTGGCGCTGCGCGTGGAGTTCGATCGCAAGCTGATCACGTTCCACCCGGAGTCGATGCCGCCGGTGCGCACCGAGGCCGAGCTGTCGCGCCGCTTCGGAGAGCGCGAGCACATGCTGGTGGCGCTGGTCGAGGCCGAGCCCGAGGCGGCGCTGGAGCGCGCGGATGCGTGGGCGCGCGAGGCGGATCGGCTGCGCACGCAGGGCCTGCTGCGCGGCTATCAGTCGGCCGCGTCGCTGTTTCCGTCGCAAAAGACGCAAGCCGAGCGGCGCGCCGCGTGGGACGCGCTGGGCGCCGAGCGGATCGCGCGTGATCTACGCGCCGCGCTCGACGAGGCGGGCTTCGACACCGGCGCGTTCGAGCCGTTCCTCGCGCAGCTCGCGCATGCGCCGCCGCCGATCACGCTCGCCGATGCGCAGAAGAGCGATCTCGACTTTCTCTTGCGCAATCACGTGCACGACGAGGCCGGCCAGCGCCGCGTGGCGACCTTCTTCTTCCCGGCGGCGGGCGACCAGTCTCTCCAGGCGCGTGCCGCGTTGCGCGCGTTCGCGCACGGGCCGGGCGGCGGCGTGGTCACCGGCACGCCCATCCTCGAGGAGGCGTTGCGCACCATCGTGGTGCACGACACGATCCTGGTCACCATCGTCTCGAGCGCCGGCGTGATGCTGCTGCTCGCGCTCTACTATCGCCGGTGGAAGCCGTGGCTGGCGGTGATGCTGCCGCTCTCGATCGCGTGGGTGCTGTTCGGCGCCGCGCTGGCGCTGTTTCACCTGCCGCTCAACCTGTTCAACCTGCTCGCGGTGCCGCTGGTGATCGGCTACGGCATCGACGATCACATCTTCCTGGTGCACCGGCACCTGGCCAATCCGAACGCCGGGGCGGGTCACACGCTGGCCACCACCGGCCGCGCGATCGTGCTCACGTCGCTGTCGACCGTCGCGGGTTTCGCCGGCCTGGGCATCGCGCGCTTCGACGGGCTCAAGCTGTTCGGCATCTCCGGCGCGCTCGCGGTGGCGTTTTGTTTGACCGGCGCGTTCCTGGTCCTACCGTCGCTGCTCTCGCTGTTCTGGCCGCCCGACGACCACGCTCACTCGTAGCGCAGCGACTCGACCGGATCGAGGTTGGCGGCGCGACGCGCGGGGATCACGCCCGAGATCACGCCGACCGCGCCGGAGAAGCCGATCGCGATCGCCACGATCCAGCCCGACAAGCGGATCGGCAACGCCGGCGCCGCCGCACGCGCCGCGAAGATCACCAGCGCGCCCAGCCCGAGCCCGATCAGCCCGCCGAGCAGCGCGATCACCACCGACTCGACGAGAAACTGCATCAGGATGTTGCCGCGCGTGGCCCCCACCGCGCGCCGCACGCCGATCTCGCGCGTCCGCTCGCGCACCGATACCAGCATGATGTTGGCGATCCCGATCCCGCCGACGATCAGCGCGATCGACGCGATCGCCAGCAGCACCATCGACATGGTCGCCATGATCGCGTTGAACGTGCCGATCAGATCGTCCTGCGAGACCACCGTGAAGTCGACCTTGTCGTTGTGCCGCCGCCCGAGCACCTCGGTGATCTCGTCGATGGCCGCTTGCACGTTGGCCTTGTCGCGCGCGCGCGTCATCAAGTTGGTGAACCCGTCGAGCGCGAACAGATCGAGCGCGGTGGTCTCGGGGATCATCACCAGATCGTCGAGATCGAAGCCGAGCGAGGTGCCCTTGTGCTCCATCAGCCCGATCACGCGGAACTCCGCGTCGGCCACCTTGACCATCTTGCCGAGCGGATTCTCGTCGCCGAACAGCTCGGCCTGCAGCACGCGGCCGAGCACCACGTAGCGGCGGTGCGAGGTCGAGTCGTCCTCGGTGAAGAAGCGCCCCATGTCGACGCGCAAATTGCGGATCTCCATGAAGCGCGGGCCGACGCCGAAGACGTAGGTGTCGCGCCGCCTCGAGCCGTAGCGAACCGTGCCACCGCCGTTGACGATCCCGGTGACGCCGTCGAGCGAGTAGGCGCGTTTCTGCAGCGCCTCTTCGTCCTCGCGGGTGAGCTTGTGCTCGGTGCCCATCATCGGCGCCGCGGCCATGCCCTTGGTCTCGCGGCGGCCGGGCATGATCTGGATGACGTTCGAGCCGAGCGAGGCGAAGGTCTCGGCCAGGTAGTTGCGCGCGCCCTCGCCGAGCGCGACCAACAAGATGATCGCGAACACGCCGATCACCACGCCGAGCGTGGTGAGAAACGCGCGCACCTTGGACGCGCGAATGGTGTCGACCGCGGTGAGGATGTACTCGAGGAGATTCATCGCTCGTCCGAGGCGATCAGGCCGTCGACGATGCGCACGCGCCGCCGCGCGCGCTTGGCCAGCTCCCCGTCGTGTGTCACCAACACCACCGTCATCCCGTCGGCGTTCAGCGTCTCGAACAGCTTGACGATCTCCGCGCCGGTTTTTTGATCGAGGTTGCCGGTCGGCTCGTCGGCGAGCAGCAGGGTCGGCTCGTTGACCAGCGCGCGCGCGATCGCCACGCGCTGTCGCTGCCCGCCCGAGAGCTGGTCGGGGCGGTGGTGCACGCGATCGCCCAGCTCCACCCGCTCCAGCGCGCGCTGCGCCGCCAGTCGTCGCTGCTTGCGCGGCACGCCCCCGTAGACCAGCGGCAGCGCCACGTTGTCGAGCGCGGTCGCGCGCGGCAACAGGTTGAAGGTCTGGAACACGAACCCGATCTTGCGCCCGCGCACGTGCGACAGATCGTCGTCGTCGAGCTGCGAGACCTCTTGGCCGTCGAGCAGGTAGCGCCCGCGGGTCGGCGTGTCCAGGCAGCCGATCAAGTTCATCAGCGTGGTCTTGCCCGAGCCCGACGGCCCGGCGACAGCCAGGTACTCGCCCGGCTCGACCCGCAGGCTCACGCCGCGCAGCGCGCGCACCACCGTCGCGCCCAGCTTGAACTCGCGCTCGAGATCGATGATGTCGATGACCGGTTCCATCGTCTTCGCAGCGCCGCGCTACTTCGCTTCCACCTGCACCGCCACGCCGTCCTCGAGGGCCTTGTCGTTGAGCGTGGTGATGATCTGGTCGCCGACCTTGACGCCCGACACGACCTCCGAGCGATCCCAGTTGCTGATCCCGATCTCGACGTTGCGCACGTGCGCGACGCCATTTTCGACGACGAACACGGTGCGCTTGGTGCCGCGCCCGATGATCACGTTGGTCGGCAGGCTCACCACGTCGGCCTTCTCGGCCACGCGGATCTCGACGTTGGCCGACATCCCCGAGCGCAGCCCCGCCTCGGTCGCCGCCCTGACGTCGATCACGTCGACGTCGATCGGCAGCGTGCGCGCGCCCTTCAGGTCCTTGCGCACCGCCGGCCCGATCTTCGACACCTTGCCGGCGATCGGCTTGCCCGGCAGCGCGTCGAGCTTGAGCAGCGCGGTCGCGTTCACCTGCACCTTGCCCACGTCGGCCTCGTCGATCGACGCCTCGACGTGCAGGCGCGAGTCATCGATGATCTCGAACACCGGCGTGCCGGGCGCCAGCTCCTCGCCCGGATCGGGATGCACGTCGATGAGCAGCCCATCGAACGGCGCGGTGAGCGACGCCTTGCCGCGCGCCACCCGCGCCACGCGCACCGCCGCCTCCGTCTGCGCCAGCATGCTCTGCGCAGCGCGCACCGCTTCCTTCGCCTCGCGCGCGGCCGACGCCGAATCCTCCGAGAGCTGCGTGGTGCCCGCCCCGCGCAGCGCGAGCGCCGCCGCCCGTTCGGCCGCGCGGTTGGCGTTCTGCACGCGCACCTCGGCCTGCGCGACCGCCGCGTTCTGACCCTCGAGCGTGGCCTGTGCCTGCTCCAGCCGCGCCGCCAGATCGGCCGCATCGAGCACGACGATCACCTCGCCGCGCCGGGCGCGATCGCCGCGCGTCTTCTTGACCGCCATCACCCGCGCCGCCAGCTCCGCGCGCACCGTCGCGTGACGCGCCGGCACCACTTCACCAGCGGTCGACGACGAGACCTCGTCGCGCACGGTGGCGCGCTCGACCACCGCCACCTTGACCATCAGCGGCTTCTTCTTGAGCGCGCGCGGCGCAAACGCGATCGCGCCGCCGATCAGCGCCAGCACGATCAGCCGCCCGGTCCATTTGGAACCACCCCCACGGCGCTCCAATTTGGGCGAATTGCTCAACGGGCCTCTGGACCGGTAGGGGCCGTGCCCCAGATCACTGCTCTCACGGTTGGTCAGTGTATCATGTGGCTCGTCAGCCATGTCGGCACCTGCCCCTTCCAGTAGGATGCGTCACGCGGCCCTTTTCGTCATCTTCATGACAACAGCGGCGGGCTGCGGTTCCCCGGCGCACCCGGTCATCGGCGCCGGCTGTCGGACGGCGAGCGACGGCATCTTGTCCCTGGCCTGGACCGTGCGCAGCCAGGTCCCGTCGGCGGCGAGCTGCGCGACCATCAGCCACCTCGACCTGTACCTCACCCCCGACCAGTGCACGGGCTCGGTCGAGATCTCGCCGGTCGACTGCACGCTCGACCGCTTCCGCTACGACAACCTGCCCGAAGGCGGCGCGCTCGTCGAATTGGAAGCGGTGGGGCCGAGCGGCGCGCTGGTGGCGCAGGGGACGGCCCGCGTGACCCTCGGGCCCCAGGTGCCGGCAACGCCCGACCCGCTCGATCTCGAGTAATCAGCGCCCGAGCAGGTCGACCTTTTCGACCAGCGCGCGCGAGAGCTCCTTCGAGATCGGCTTGGCCCCCAGCCACACGCTCCACAGCGCGCGCGCCAGCTTGGGGCTCTGCGGGCCCTGCTTCTTCTGCCCGACGAACTCCACCTCGATGTGTCCCTCCCCGTCGGTGCGCAGGTACAGGTCCTGGCCCTCCTGCACGTCGTGATCGAACAGCGCGAGCAGCGCCTCGGCCTGCTTGTGCAGCTCGGGCGACGCCTTCTCGCCCAGCTCCGCGTCGAGCCCGTCCTTGATCGGCGTCTTCCACGCGTCGGCCTCGAGCGCGCGCGCGAAGTGGAACACCGCCAGCTTGGCGAAGTGGCCCCACACCACGAAGCCCTGCGCGTGCTCGCCGTTGAGCAGCTTGGCGCGCGTCTTTCCGCCCGCGCGCGCCACCAGCGCAGGAAATGCACGCCGCGCATCGATCTCGTCGACATAGATCGCCAGATCGTACTGCTTGCCCGCGTCGCCCTTCCTGGCGCCCGCGCCGGCCAGCGCAAAGCTGCGCCCCTCGACGGTGCGCGTGGGCGCGAACAGGCCCTCCTCCGGCGAGTCCGGCGCCGCCTGCGCGACGCTGCACGCCCCCAACATCAGCAGCGCCACGACTCTCATGCGAACCGGGTTAGCAGGCCTCCCCGCACCCGGTCAAGCTGTGTATGATGCCGCCCGTGGCGCGATTGCCGCTCATCGATCTGGTTCCGATCGTCGCGCTGATGGCCTACGCGGTGCCTGCGTTCATCGTGTTCCTGGTGCGCTCGGCGATGGTCGGCGTGCCGCGCACCGCGCGCCTCGATTCGGTGCCGCGCTCGCCGTACCTGCCGCGGCTGATCATGGAATATGGCTACTGGGTGTTCGATCAACCGGTGGCGATCTGCCGCTGGCTCGGCATCACCCCCGACACGATCACCTACACCTCGATCGTCGCCACCCTCGGCGCGGCGGTCGCGCTCGGCTCGGGCCGCTTCGCGCTCGGCGGCTGGCTGTTGCTGTTCGCCTTCGCGCTCGACGCGTGGGACGGCATCCTCGCGCGCAAGACCGGCGTGGCCTCGCTGGCCGGCGAGTTCCTCGACGCGGTGGTCGATCGCTACAACGATCTCTTCGCGCTGTTCGGGCTGATGTACTACTACCGCAACGCTCCGCTGCCGCTCGGGCTCGCCGCGCTGGCGCTGGTCGGCTCGATGCTGGTCAGCTACACGCGCGCCAAGGGCGAAGCGTGCGGCGTCGATCCCAACGTCGGCTACATGCAGCGCCACGAGCGCGCCGCCTACCTGGGCGTGTTCACCATCCTGGCGCCGGTCGCCGCCGCCTGGCTCGAGCCTGGCGCCGCGCACCCGATCTACCACCTCACCGTCGCGATGCTGGCCGTGGTCGCGCTCGCCACCAACGTCACCGCGGTGTGGCGCGCGCGCTACGTGCTGGTCCGGCTGAAGGCAAAATGAAGCGCTTCGCGAACGTCACCGGGCCGATCCCGGGACCGCGATCGCGCGAGCTGGTCGCGCGCGAGGCGGCTCACCTGGCGCCCGGCATCCAGACCATCTCCACGCTGGCCGGCATCGCCGTCGACGGCGGCGAAGGCGCGCTGTTGCGCGACGCCGACGGCAACACCTACCTCGACTTTTTCGCCGGCATCGGCGTGGCGTCGATCGGGCACGGGCATCCCGCGCTCGCCGCCGCGCTCGCCCAGCAGGCTGCGCGCTTCTCGTCGACCAGCTTCACCTCGGAGCCGCGCGTGCGCCTGGTCGAGCGCATCGCCGCGGTCACCAGCCGCATCGGCTCCGGCGCGCTACACCGCACGCAGCTCTATTCGGGCGGCGCCGAAGCCGTCGAGAGCGCGCTGCGGCTGGCGCGCGCGCACACCAAGAAGCACGAGGTGGTCGCGTTCACCGGCGCGTTCCACGGCAAGACCGGCGGCGTGCTCGGCCTGATGGGCTCGGACTGGAAGAACGGGCTCGAGCCGTTCTTGCCGGGACAATACCTGGCGCCCTACCCCGATGCGCAGCTGGGCCCCTGCGCGGAGCGCAGGGTGGGTTGCAATGACACGCGCGCGTGCCTGGCCGCGCTCGACCAGCTCTTGCGCACGAAGACGCGCGGCGAGCTGGCCGCGATCGTCGTCGAGCCGATGCAGGGCACGGCCGGCAACCTCATCCCACCGCGCGATTTTCTGCCCGCGCTGCGCGAAGCGGCTCACGCGCGCGGCGCGCTGTTGATCGCCGACGAGATGATCACCGGCTGGGGCCGCACCGGGCGCATGTTCGCCGTCGAGCACTCGCCCGTCGAGCCGGACATCCTGGTGTTCGGCAAGGGCGTAGCCGGCGGCTATCCGGTCAGCGGCCTCACCACCACCGACGAGATCGCGCGCGCCGAGCCGTGGTCGCGCCCGTCGTTCTCGTCGTCTTCGTACGGCGGCTCGCCGCTCGCCTGCGCCGCCGCCGACGCGGTCACGCGCGTGATCGTCGATGAGCGGCTCGATCAGCACGCCGCGCAAGTCGGCGAGGTGCTGCTGGCCGCCCTTCAGCGGCTCGCCGGCAAGCACGCGCGCCTGAGCGGCGTGCGCGGCCAGGGCCTGCTCCTCGGCTTCGACCTCGCGCTCGACCGGCCCGGTTGCGAGCGCCTGTTCCACGAGTGCCTGCGCCGCGGCCTGATCGTCATGGCCTACACGCCGCGCGTGCGCATCAACCCGCCGCTGGTGATCTCGGAAGCGCAAGCGCTCGAAGGCGTCGCCATCCTCGACGAGGCGCTGGAGGCCACGCGCTGATGCACGAGCACGCCGCGCCGTTCCCGCCCTGGACCGCCGCCGAGATGGCCGCCCGCTGGCGCGCCAACCGCCAGCTGCTCGCCGACGATCACCGCCACGCGCGCGCGCTCGTGCGCGGCCGGCCGGCGCACCTCAAGCTCGAGCTGACCAACTATTGCAACCTCGCCTGCCCGATGTGCCCGCACCCGCAGATGCAGCGCGCGGTCGGCTACATGCAGCCCGAGTTGTTCCGCCGGATTATCGATCAGGCCGCGCCCGAGCTCGAGTTCGCCTACCTGCACCACCTCGGCGAGTCGCTGTTTCACGGTCACCTCGGCGAGCTGGTGCGCTACGGGCGCTCGCGCGGCGCGCGCATGGGCCTGTCCACCAACGCCACCTTCCTCGACGGCAAACGCGGCCGCGCGCTGCTCGAGAACGGGCTCGACTTCCTGGTGGTCTCGCTCGACGGCGCGAGCGCCGAGAGCTACGAGGTCATGCGCCCGGGCGGCGACTTCGCAGCCACCGCAGCCAACGTGCGCGCGTTCTTCGCGCTGCGTCGCGCGCTGCCCAACCACACGCAGGTGGTGGTGCAGCTGATCGCCACCGCCGCCAACCGCCACGAGGTGCGACGCTTCGCCGAGGAATGGTCGGCCGAGGGCGCGCAGGTGATGGTCAAGGAGGCGCGCGATTGGGCCGGGCAGGTCTCGCTGGTGCCGCTCGGCCTGAACGCGCGCACGCCCGCGGCGCGCACGCCGTGCAAGATGCCGTGGACCGAGCTGACGGTCCTGTGGGACGGCGCGGTGGTGCCGTGCGCCAACCACTACGAGCGCGACAACCTGCTCGGCGATCTGACGCAACAATCGCTCGACGAGATCTGGAACGGTCCCGCGCTAACCCGCCTGCGCGACGCGCACCTGGCCGACGCGCTCGCCGACGTGCGGGTGTGCGCCACCTGCCCGCGCCTGCCGTTCGATCACGCGGACTTCATCGCCGTCGATCAGCTCGCGCAGCGCCGCCGCAACTACCTGCGCACCGCGGAAGGCGGCGATCCCCTGCTGCCGCGCCCGGGGCTCTCCTGACCGGCGACGCGCCGCCTGGCCACTGGAAGGCGCTCAGCCGCGCGTCGATCGCCTCGATCCTCGCGACCGGCCTGGAGTTCGCGATCCTGCCGGTGCTGGTGCACGTGCTCGGCGTGCGCCCGTGGGTCTCCTACGCCGCGGTCCAGTTCGTCGCCAACGCGGTGACCTTCCTGCTCTACAAGTACTGGGCGTTCGAGGCGCGCCGCCACGGCTCGCTGCGCCTGCAGTACGTCAAGCAGCTGGTGATCTTCGCCGGCAGCCTGGTGCTCAACACCGCGATCCCGTCGCTGCTCTCGTACCGCCTGCACGTCGAGCCGGTGCTCGCCTTCGCGCTCTCGAACGTGGTGGTGTACCTGGCGTGGAACTATCCGGGCAATCGCTACTGGGTGTTTCGGCGGTAGGACGTCAGGGCGATTCGGGCTTTTGCGGCGCGCCGGGGGTGAGCGCGACGGCTGCTCCGCAGAAGCTGACGTTCTTCATCGCCGGCGGCGGATCGCGCCGTTCGCGCTCGGCGGTGTTGCGCCGTTGCACGTAGGCCTTCTGATAGCGCTCCGCGTTGACCTTCTGCAGCTTGCCGAGCGCCGCCTTCCACGCCGCGAGCGCGCCCGCCTCGGTGGGCTCGGGCACCAGCGCGACCAGCCCCGCCAGATCGTCGAGCATCCCGCCGTCGAGCTTCGGCTGGCCCGCCGATTCGCTCACCGCCGGCACCAGCACGTGATCGCGGAACAGCGCCTCGTCGTCGGGATCCATCTGGCACCACAAGAGCCGCGCGTGCACGCGCGATACCGACGGTCCCGCCTCGTTGCGCGGTCGCTCGATGAGCGTGCGCAGCGCCTCGTCGTAGTCGCCCTGCGCCTCGCCGTACGAGCTGAGCATCGCGTCGATCAGCTTGCCCTTGCACTCGCCGTCGCAGATCGGCCCGAACAAGTACTGCGCCAACCAGCGGCGCCGCTCGGCGTGGAACTTGTTGAGCTCGGTGGCCTCCGCGGCGGGGACGAACTCGCCGTTTCGCGCGGTCGCCAGCACCAGCGCCGCCACCAGGCGCGCGCCGGTCGAGAACTTCTCGAACCGCACGATGTCGGCCCACTGCCGCCGGTCGTACAGATCCTGCAGGTACGGCTCGAACAGCCACGCCAGCTTGGTCGGCATGCTCTGCACGCCGCGCTCGTCCTTGAGCAGCGTGATCGGTCCCGGTAGGTTGCTCGCGTTCGCCGCGTCCATCTCATCGGACACCAGCTGCGCCAGCGTGTCCGAGCGATCCGAGTAGTGATCGCCGCGGCACAGGTCCACGTCGCGCGTCACGCCAAAGCGCTGCACGCAGGTGAGCACGAACGCGTGCGCGAGCTGCGTGTAGTCCTTCTGCGCCGTCGACGACAGCACGCTCTTCATGTACTCGGTGTTCTCCTTGCCGAGCTCGAGCGCATACGAGACCGCCAGCTCCGGGTCGATGATGCTGCCGCGCGTGAGCGACAACAGCACGCCGTAGCGCTGCTCGAGCGTGCCCGCCCCGCGCGTCGACAGGATCGACAGATTCTTCGACAGAATATCCGCGCGCTCGATGCGCCAACTGTTGGCCGCGGCGGTCTCCGCCACCTTCTGCTGCGACTCCGCCTGCCGCCGCGCGATCTCCGCCTGCTTGTACTGCCAGATCGAGGTCGCGATCAGCCCCGCGATCCCAATGACGAACGTAGAGAGAAACGCCGAGTACGTCTGGATGAACTTCCCCAGCCGGGTCGGCTTCTCTTCTTCTTCAGGCTTGTCTTCGGTGGGAGCGGGATCAGTCACGGGCGGGACGATAGCAAAACCGCAGCGAGATGCTATGCGCGGTTACTTGCCGATGTCGGCGTTCGTCAGGGGCGAGATCGCTGGCACGCCGGCGGTCTCCAACGTCACGATGCCCTGCAGCTTGGTGAAGGTCTCGGCCGCCGCCAGGAGGTTACTCGGGGCCATGAAGCACTTGCAGTCGCTGGTGTACTTGAAGTTCGTGTAGAACGACGTGTCGATCAGGATCTCGTCGGTGCCGGGAGTCGCGGCAGCCGCCTCCAGGGTGCCGGCAGTGCAAGCCGCTCCCGCCACCGAAGCGCTCGCCATCGGAACCAAGGCGAAGCCGAACGTGTACGGCAGCGTGGTGCACGAGGTCGACTGCGGGCTGGGCAGGAATGCTGCCGGTGCCCACTCGTAGGCTTTGAGCCCCGCCGTGGTCACCGTCGCGTACTGCCAGAGCTTGGTGAGGCCCACCGTAGTGCTGGTGCGCGCCACGTCGGCCTCGGTCAGCACGATCTTCGCCGGCGCCACTCCTGCCGTGCCGCTGTCGGTGTACGTGTCGATGACGTTGAAGAACTCCAGGTTGCCGGTCTTGGCGAAGACATAGAATCCGCCGACGGTCACTTTGTTGCCGATGATCGCGCCCTTGAAGGAGGCGAAGGTCGTCGCGGTGCAGCCGTAGCCGGCCGTCACGGCCTTGGCGCGCGTGTCGCAATCCGTCTTCAACGCGCTCGAGTCTCCGCCGGCCGTGTCCTGGACGATCAAGGACGAGTGCGTCGAGGTGCTCTGCTGCGCGAGCGAAAGCACGTCGCTGGTCATGCCGACGCGAAAGCAGCCGCTCTTCTGCGCCGCGCGCATCGCTGCGATGGTGCTGTCGGTATATCCGGTCGAACACTTGACGGTGCTTCCAGCGTCGCCGCCGCCGCTGCCCGTCAGGTCAAGGTTGTTGCTCATGGCCATGTCGCTGACCCTGGCGAAATCGGTCGGGGTGAACTGGTTGTCGTCACGGCAACCCACCACCAGAAGTCCGCCTGCACAAACACCGATCAAAGCCAGATTCCTCAACATTGTTCCTCCTTAAGGACCGTACGAATACCCAACTACTGGGTTTGAATCAATGCTGAATGCACCTACATCTAGAAAACCTTCAAAAATTCACGGGCCCGACATCGGCTGGACACAGGCCAGGATGAGGATGGCGATCAGCAGCAGGCCGAGCGTGCCGTGCATCGCCGCGAACAGCGCTCGCTTGAGCGGCGCCTCGGGCGGCAGGCGCCCGATCTCGCGCTGCTTGAGGGTCAGGAACAGGTGGATGACCGCCACCGCGCCCACCAGCCCGAGCTTCCAGTGCATCCACAAGGCGACGCGAAACCACTGCATCCCGTAGATGCTCATCAGCCACAGGCCGCAGCCGAGCGTGATCACCGCGCCGGGGATGGTCACCAGGTAGTTGAGGCGGCCCTCGAGATAGGTGTAACGCGGCCGCACCGACGGGGCCTCGCGCGTGTGATAGCCGAGCACGCGCGAGAACGTGAGCACGCCGCCCATCCACAACACCACGCCCAGGAGATGGAACGCCAAAACCCACGGCCGCATCAGCCCGCCATCATGCAGCGCCCTTGCACCGTGTCAATCGTTTGCGCTATGCGTCTATCCGATGCCTCGCGTGAAGATCCTGTATCACGACAACTGTTTCGACGGCGCCACCTCGGCCAGCCTGTTCTCGCGCTTCTATGCGGCGAAGGTGGATCCCACGGCGACCTTCACGTTCGCCGGCAAGGCGCACGGCCTGGGCACCATCTATGACGAGGGCAGCTTCGACGGCGACGTCAACGTGGTGGTCGATTTCCGCTACAGCGCCGACGCCAAGCTCGAGTGGTGGTTCGACCATCACGTGAGCGCGTTCCCTTCCGCCGCCGACGAGGCCAACTTCAAGGCGCACCCGGGCGCGCACCAATACTTCAACCCGACGGCGCGCTCGTGCGCCAAGTTCCTCGCCGAGACCTGTGCGCAGAAGTTCGGGTGGGACTTTTCGAAGTTCTCCGATCTCGTGCACTGGGCCGACATCATCGACGGCGCGCAGTTCGAGAGCCCGCGCGCGGCGGTCGAATTGGCCGAGCCGGCGCTGCAGTTGATGACCTGGGTGGAGAACAACCACGATCCGGCGCTCAAGCTGCGCTTCATCGACGCGCTGACCACCCACACGCTGGCCGAGATCGCCGCCGAGCCGTACGTCACCGGCGCGCTGGCGCCGATCCTCAAGAAGCACAAGGGCTCGATCGACGTGATCCGCGCGCGCTCGACCTACGATCGCAAGGTGGTCTCGTTCGACGTCGCCGAAGACGGGCTCGACGCCTACAACAAGTTCGTCCCGTACTACCTCTATCCGGAATGCCACTACGTGGTCGGCGTCTCGCTCGGCCCGTCGCGCGCCAAGGTCTCGGTCGGCTCGAACCCGTGGCACCAGCAGAAGCGCACCGTCAACATCGCCGCGGTGTGCGAGCGCTATGGCGGCGGCGGCCACCCGGTGGTCGGCGCGATCTCGCTCAAGACCAGCGACCTTCCGCGCGCGCGCGAGGTCGCCGCCGAGATCGCCGAGGAGCTCCGAATCGCCGCGCTGAAAGAGGTCTAGCCATGCCGTCGTTCGATGTGGTGTGCAAGCTCGAGATGGCCGAGGTCGAGAACGCTGTCAACCAGGCCAAGAAGGAGCTGGGGCAGCGCTACGACTTTCGCGGCACCGAGACCGAGGTCGAGTTCACCGACGAGGGCGTCACGCTCAAGTCGTGCGACAAGGAGCACCTGCACGCGGCCTACAAGGTGCTGATGGAGAAGCTGGTCAAGCGCTCGGTGTCGCTCAAGGCGCTCGACCCGCAGGACGAGGAACCGGCCGCCAAGCAGTCGGTGCGTCAGCTGATCAAGCTCAAGGAAGGAATTCCCGTCGAGAAGGGCAAGGAGATCAACCGGCTGATCAAGGACGCCAAGCTCAAGGTCCAGTCGTCGATCCAGGAGGAGCAGGTGCGCGTCACCGGCAAGAACCGCGACGATCTTCAGGCGGCGATGCGCCTTCTGCGCGCGCAAGATCTCGGCATCGATCTGCAGTTCACCAACTTCCGCGACTGAGCTACGCGGCGAACGGCCTCGAGTAGTCGCCGGCCAGCACCGAGCGGATCTTGTCCTCGAGCTGCACGGGGCCGATCGGCTTGCTGACGAACACGTCGCAACCCGCGGCGCGCGCGCAGGTGGCGTAGCGGCGCAGGTTGTACGAGCTCAGCGCGACCACCGGGATTCCGCGCGTGGCCGGATCGTCCTTGAGCACGCGGGTCGCTTCCAGGCCGCTGGTGCCGGGGAGCGACAGATCCATCACGATCAGATCGGGGGAGTGCGCGCGCGCCTGCTCGATCGCCTGGCTCGCCTCCGCCGCCAGCGCGACGCGAAAGCCGGCGGCGACCAGCGATTGCTGGTACTGCGTGCCGAGCGCCAGGTCGTCCTCGACGATCAAGATCAGGGGGGCCATGCTCAGGTTGTCGTCGCCGCCTGTCGGCGGTTCAATGTAGGAGCGAGAGACTGAAGTAAATTCAGATAGTTACTGCGCCTGGTCGATAATGTACGTATCCGGGTTGGCCTCGCCCGCGGTGGGCGCGACCTGGGTCGGCGCGGTTCCCTCGAGGAACACCTCGTCGAGCCCGTTCGCCGCGCCGGGCTGCGCGAGCAGGCCGCTCACCGGATCGATCTTCTGCACCACCACGCCCGGCGGCTGCGCGAACGGGCGCGGCGGCGCGGCCTTGAGCGCGCCGGTCATGATGTCGATCCAGATCGGCAGCGCCGCGCGCGCGCCCTGCTCGCCGCGGCCGATCTCGCGCATGTCGTCGAACCCGACCCACACGCCGGTCACCAGATCGGGCGTGAAGCCGACGAACCACGCGTCCTTGTGGGAGTTGGTGGTGCCGGTCTTGCCGGCGGCGGGACGCTTGAGCTTGCCCCTGGCCGAGGCGGCGGTGCCCTCTTCGATCACCGAGGTCAACATCGACACGATCAGGTAAGCGAGCTCGGGCTTCATCGCCTGGATCGCCGCCTTGGCACCATCGGGCTCGACGTCGTTTCCGATCTTGCGGATCAGCTGCGGCGCCATGCGCCGGCCGCCCGCGGCGAAGGTCGCGTACGCGTTGGTCATCTCGAACGGCGAGACCACCGACGTGCCGAGCGCCAGCGACGGGTTGGCCTCGAGCGCGGACTCGATGCCGGCGTCGTGCGCGGTGGTCACCACCTGCAGCGGATCGACGCCGCCGCGCTGCACGTCGACCAGCTGCGACGCGACCGTGTTGAGCGAACGCGCCAGCGCGACGCGCAGCCGCACCGGCCCGAGGTACTCCTCCTTCTCGGCGTTCTGCGGCTTCCACGGCTGCAGCCCGGGCGACGCATACACCTGCGGCCCGTCGATCAGCACCGACGCGGGCGTCCACTTCTCGGTGGCGAACGCGGTCGCGTAGACGAACGGCTTGAACGCCGAGCCCGGCTGCCGCTTGGCCGCGATCGCGCGATCGAACCCGCCCGCGCGGAAGTTGTAGCCGCCGACGATCGCTTTCACCTCGCGGGTCATCGGATCGAGCACCACCGCCGCCGCCTGCGGTCCGAGCTCGAGCGCGAGCACCGGCGGCTTTTCTCTCCCGTCAGGCGCGTTCGGCTGGAACTCGATCACGCGCACGCGCAGCACGTCGCCCACCTTGAAGCGCTTGTCGGCGGGCTCGGCCTTCGGGTTGTAGCGATCCACCACCGGCGGCAGCGGCAGCCCGCCGACGCGATCGCCGAGGTCGACCTTGGCCAGGTCGTACTCGTGCTTGGGCGTGACCACCAGCTCCTTGATCACGCCCTCGACCACCTTGCCCATCGACGGTCCCGATGGGAACTCCTTCTTCAGCTTGGCCAGGTGCGCGTCGAGCGCCTTGCCGGACAGGTGCGCCAGCGCTTTGCGATAGCCGTGCCGCTCGTCGATGATCTGCAGCTCCTTCTCGACCGACTCGCGCGCCAGCTTCTGGATCTTCGAATCGCAGGTGGTCTCGACGGTGAACCCGGCCGTCGCCAGCCGCTTGGCGCCGAACCGCTCGATCAAGATCTTCTTCACTTCGTCGACGAACTCGGGCGCCGTGCCCAAAAACGGCGACGGCGTGCGCACCAGCTGGATCGGCGTGCGCGCGAACTTCTCCGCCTCTTCGGGCTTCAAGTGGTTGTAACGCACCATCTGCGAGAGCACGTACTTCTGGCGATCCTTGGCGCGGTCGGGGTGCTTCCACGGATCGATCTCGCTCGGCCCCTTGGGCAAGGAAGCGAGCAGCGCCGCCTCGCCCGCGTCGATCTCGAGCACCGACTTGCCGAAGTAGAAGTGCGCCGCCTCCTCGATGCCGAAGCGCTGATAGGGAAACTCGATCTGGTTGAGATAGAGATAGAGGATCTCGTCCTTGGACAGCGCGCTCTCGAGCCGCTTGGCGAGGATCAGCTCCTGCACCTTGCGCTTCACCGTGCGGGCCGAGCTCTTGAGGATCAGGTTACGCACCAGCTGCTGCGTGAGCGTCGAAGCGCCTTGCAGGCGCGCGCCCGGCTTCAAATCGTTCACCAACGCGCGCGCCATGCCCCAGTAGCTGAGCCCGCCGTGCTCGTAGAACTGCGCGTCCTCGGCGTCGACGATCGCCTGGATCATCACCTTCGGGATCTTGTCGCGCGGCACCACCGTGCGGCGCTCCTCGTACAGCTCGCCGATCAGCTCGCCGTCGGCGGACATGATCTTGGTGACCACCTTGGGCTTGTAGTCGGCGACGTTGCCGATGCGCGGCAGATCCGGGTCCGACGCATAGATGAGAAACACCGCCATCACGCCGACCGCGAGTAGCACGCCGCCCACCAGCGTCAAGAACACCAGCCAGCGCAACCAGCGCCGGCGGCGTTTTCCCCCGCTGAAGCGGGTGGGCAGTTTTTCCGTGTTCGGCACGCTAGTTGTACGCGGAGTCTAGCGCGCACCTACCGTTCGGACAAAGATTCGCGCTAGGATGCAGCCCATGAAACGGTTCTGTCTTTTCGCGACCCTGTTGGCCACCGCCTGCACCACCGGCATGACCGGCGGCCCGCCTCCGCCGCCCGCCGCCTGCGGCACCGCAACCGGCGCGCTCACGGGCTCGCTCTCGGGCTGCCAGGCGGTCTCGATCGACTTCATGAGCACCTCGCGCATCACGCTCACGAACCTCGGGTTCATCGACGACGAAGGCAACCTCGCGACCACCACGATCCAGCTTGGCTCGCTGGTCGGCGAAGGGAGCTACGCGATGGGCACGGCCGTGAAGTCGTACTCGAGCACGCTCACCCGCGTCGAGGACGAGCGCCAATACGTGATCGCGTACGACTCGACCGACAAGACCAAGACCGCCGGCTCGATGACCCTCGCGGTCAACAGTCTGGCGCCGGACGCGAACTCGAGCGCCGAGCTCGACCTGACCGGGCACTACTCGGCGGTGTACGTCCCGCCCGCCGGCGCCACGTACACCGACACGGTCACCGTCGCGATCGATTTCTAGCCGGCGAGGTGGCGCGCGATGATCGCGTCGGCGCCGCGCACGTCGCGGTGATAGTAGCGCGCACGCAACAGGTCGAGGGGGGCACCCTCCAGGTCTCCGGCGCGACCGAGCGCCTCGCGACGGCGGCGCGCGTGGGTATAGACGGTGAGCGCGGTGGCGACCGAGAGGTTCACGCTCTGCGAAAAGCCGTGTAGCGGGATGGCGAACTCGACATCGGCCAGCGCGCGCGCGCGGTCGGTCAGCCCCTCGTGCTCGTTGCCGATCAGAAAGGCCGCGGGCGTGAGCGGATCGAGCTCCTCGAGGCTGACGCGCGCGCCGGGCACCGCCGCGTAGAGCCGAAAGCCGCGCGGCCCGAGCGCCGCCGCGCACGCGTCGATATCGCGATCCTGCACCAGATCGAGCCACTTCTCGCAGCCCTGCGTCACGCGCTCGGAGAACCGCAGCGGCGTGCCGACGATGCGCACCTCGAGCACGCCCACCGCTTCACTCGAGCGCAGCGCCGCGCCGCCGTTGTGCGGATCGTGCAGGTTCTCGACGACGACCACCAGGCCGGCGAGGCGCGAAGCGGCCACACGATCGAGCTTGGCCAGGCGCTCGTCGCCGAGAATCGGGCTCAGCGCGGCGATCACGTCCGCCGGGTTGTGGTTCACGCGACTCCTTTACCATGGGGAGTCGATCCCCGTCCCGAAAGGCTACAGTTGCCGTCGCATTTTGCTTCAGACGCGCGTGGGCCCGGCGAGCATTGCTTGGTTTTTTGCGCTGGCACGACGAGTGCTTTTTACGGGCGCGTCATGAAACCAAGCCACCTCCTCGTGCTCCTTTTTGTTTGCAGCGGCTGCAACCAGGCGCCGCCCACGCCGCCCACGCCGATCGTCGACCTGGTCGTCGATGCCAATCGATCGGGGCTGCTCGAGCCGGGCGACCCGACCGAAGACACGGCGGCGGCGAAGAACACCTGGGACGCGCACCACGGCGCGGTGTTCCTCGCCAACCTCGACGACGACGACGGCGACGGCAAGGCGGACGCCGAGGACGACGTGGTCAACGGGCAGAGCGACATCGCGGACCTGTCGCCGATCGCCGTTCGCGCCTGGCCCAAGGCGCCGCGCGAGGTGACCGGGGTGCTCTCGGTGGACGCGCTGTCGCTCGACAAGGTGCGGCTATTCCGGGTCAACGGGCCGGCCGACCAGCCGGGCAGCTACGTCAAGGTGGAGCAGCCGCAGGCGATCGCCTTGACCAACGCCGATCTGGTGGCGGGCGTGAGCTTCGCGATCGAAGGCCTCGATCTGGTGAGCTCGACCGCACCCGATGCGTGGACCGGGATGGTTCAGCTCACCCTGACGGTGACCAACGCCAAGACCAAAGAGATGTTCACCGACGCCGCCAAGCTGCGCGTCGCGCCGCTGATCCTGCAGTTCAACACCGCCAAGACCGACGCGGTGTTCTTCACCAACGCGGGCGCCGACACGCAGACGCTCTCCGACGGCATGATGCTCGCGCAGCTCGACGCGCCGATCACCGCGCTCGACCTGCAGGGGCTCGGGCTCGAGGTCGACGTGTGGGCGCAGGACTTCTTCGACGTCGGCTGGACCAGCAAGCCCGGCCCCAACGGCACCGAGGTCGGCATGCGCATCGCAATCCGATCGGCGCAGCCGGATCGCACCGCCGGCGACGTGACCACCAAGCACTTCCTCGGCCCCGACTTCGGCGCGGTCTTCAAGTACGGGAATATCGCCGCCGCCTCGGACTCTTCCTACAGCATGAACTCGTTCGGCGACTGGGACGTGATCCCTCCCTACACCAAGGGCGCCGACGAGTACCCGCTCGGCCGCAACTACTGGGGCGCGACCGGCGTCGCCGCCACCTCGCCCGACGCGACCTTTCAGGACTTCTACCGCGCGCAGCGGGTGCAGCCGGAGATCAACGTCGACACCTCGTGGCTTTTGGTCGGGCACGTGGACGAGTTCTCGTCGTGGGTGAAGACCAACACGCCGCGCGGCTGGGGGATGCTGGCGGGATCGCCGAAGCTCGCGCGCGACATGCTGCTCGGCATGCAGATGGCCGGCCACGGGGCAGTCAAGATGTTCGATGGCAAGACCGCCTACGACAACAACGGCAACGCGTCGCCGGCCGGGATCGCGATCGACGACGTGCTGGCCAACGCCGATCTGATGGCGGAGAGCCAGGCGGCGCAGACCCACATCGACGACGCGGTGATGAAGCTCGAGACCGAGATCGGGCTCGATCCGACCGAGGTCACGCAGATGCCGTTCCTGATCGAGAAGGTGTACGGCGCCGGGCTGGCCTATCAGCCGGGCACCGTGAACCTGCTGTTCGTCGACGGCAAGGTGGTCATCCCGGATCCGTTCGGGCCGATCATCGACGGCGTGGATCCGTTCAAGGAAGACTTGAAGAAGCGGCTCGGTGACCTGGGCCTCGACGTGCACTTCGCCGACGATTGGGACACGTTCCACGAGGGTGAAGGCGAGGTGCACTGCGGCACCAACGTCGCGCGCAATCTACAGTTGGCCTGGTGGGGGACCGGACGATGAACAAGCTGCTGGCTACGCTGCTGTTCTTGTTGCTCGGCACGCCGGTGCACGCCGCCGAGACCGAGCTGCGCGCGGAGATCGCGTCGGCGCGGGCGCGCGTGCCGCAAGCGTTCGCGCAGCTCGACGCGCTGCGCTCGCGTGTCGTCCAGTCGCCGCCGCCGTTCGAGCGGCGCGGGATGATCGGGCGCGCGATGAAGGCGCTGGGCGCCGATGGGCTGTTTCCGCTGCTTGCGCTCCTTGGCGACGGGGCCGCGCTCAAGAGCGCCCCGGGGCACGCGCGCCAGGTGCTGCTGGTGGGCGCGCTCGAGGCGATCGGCGCGATCGGCGATCGCCGCGCGGCGCCGCTGCTGCGCCAGCTCGTCGACGGGCCCGAAGACGATCTGGCGATCGTGCGCGCCGCCGCCGAAGCGCTCGGCACGCTCGCAGGCGACGAAGAGGTCGCGTTCCTCAATGCGCGCGCCACCACCGGCAACCCGCGCGAGCTTCTAGCCATCGCCGGGCTCGCCTACTGCCGCCGCCCCGCCGCCGCCGCGCACCTGGCGGCGCGGCTCGACTCCCATCCCGACGCCCAGACCGCCGCCGCGCTGGCCGACGCCGCCGGCTTCCTCGGCTCGAGCTGGGCCTGGGTCGCCTACGGCCCGTCGCGCGCCGCCGAGGGCGATGCCATCCGCGCGCAGCTCGCCGACACCCTCCTGCGCACCTTCACCAACTACCCCGCCCCCACCCGCGACGCCGCGGCCCGCGCCCTATTAATGGTGGATCACGCCACCACCCCCAACCGGCTCGCCTCGCTGCCCACCGATCCCGCGCTCGCCGCCGACATCCAGCAGCTCCAGCGCCGCTGGCTCCGCCTCCGTTAGTCGGTCGGCCAGCTCGCGATCAGCTTGCGCAGCTCTTCGTCCCAGTCGTCGGAGTCGGCGATCAGCTTGTCGGCGAGCGGCCGCGCGTGGGCGAAGTCGCCCTCTTCCGCGAGCGCGAGGATGATGAAGAAGCGCGCGGCGGTGAGGTGCTCGCGCGCGTCGGAGCCGGGATCGTTGCGATGTTTCTCGAGGAACGCCGTGCAGCTTGCGAGCATGAGCTCGTTGACCTGGTTGTTCCAGCGGGCGGCGATGCACGGCGCGTAGTCCCAGTCGGGCGTGTTGGGACGCAGGCCCTGTCGTTTTTCGGCCAGGTCGGATTGATACTCGGCGCGCCGCGCGTCTCGCTTGCGTCGCGTCTCGACGATCTCGTGCATGCGGCTTTCGACCTCACGGAAGTGCAGGCCGGTGGGAAACTCCTTCAGGTAGTGCTCGCCGGCCTGCAGCGCGAGATCGAACGAGTGCAGGCCGTCTCGCGCGCGGAACAGCTGCCACGCGGCGTTCTCGCGAGATTCTTTGCGCTCCGACAGGCGCGTGGCGACGTCGGCGAGCGAATGATACCGGCGCGCCGCGGCGAGCGCGTCGAACAGCTGCCCGGCGAGGCGCGCGCGCTCGGCGGCCGGGAGCCGCGCATCGGACGCGCGCTGCAGCAGCTCGCCCTCCTCCTTCTGCAGCCTGGCGCTCGAGACCTTTGCATATCCCGACATGCGCTGCTGCAGCTCCGCCAGATCGCGCGCCGCGTAGACGAACTCCGGGTCCTCGCCGAGCGCCAGCTGCAGCAGCTCCTGCTTCTTCGGCCCGTCGGGCTCGACCACCGCGTCGCCGTATAGCTCGATGGTCTTCCAGCTGCGCAGCTTGGGCCGCTTGGGGCGCGGGCGCGGCTTGAGGCCAGCCGACTCGAGCAGCTGCCCGGTGATCTGATCCTCGAGCGAGAACAGCTCGCGCTCCGGCCCGTCGACCTTGGCGGTGCCGACGATCTCGCCGGTCTCGACCTGCACGAAGCGCGCGGTGAGCCGCACGTTCGCGTTCGATCGCTGGTACGCGCCCGCGACGATCAAGCTCGCGCCCACCAGCGTGCCCACCCGCACCGTCGCGATCGCGTCGAGGTCGGTCATGCGCGCCTGTAGCTTCTGCTCGTGGATCACCTGGTCGATGCTCGCGCGCTCGATCACCCGCAGCCCGGGCACCTCCTTTAGATCCGAGGTCACGGTCTCGCGGATCGCTTCGCCTACCGCGCCGCTCTTGCCGGACAGATCTCGAAACGGCATCACCGCGACCGCGGGAGTCAGTGCCAGGACCAACAGGAGGTGCATCCCGGCATTATGTCCAAACTTCAGATCTGACTGAAAAAAGGACGAGTTTGTCGAAACAAACCCCAATGATTTCAAGCCACACATGTAGGCATAGGTCGTGCTTAGGCGCACCTGCCATGAAGACCTCGCTGTGGATCGTGGCCGCGCTCTTGGTAGCTGGCTGCAATGGAAAGCCGGACGTCACCGACCAGTTCACCGACCTCGGCGACGAAAAATCGGATTCGTTCTCGAGCAAGCTCAAGCTCGGCGGCTCGCTGCGCCAGGGCGAGAGCGCGACGGTGCGCTACACCAAGAACCCGATCTATCGCGGCTACAAGTTCGCCGGCCAGGCGGGCGACACGGTCGACATCACGGTCACCTCGACCGCCGGCGACCCAGTCACCTGGCTGCTCTCCAGCACCTACGCCATCGTGGCCAAGAACGACGACGCCGACGCAACCACCACCGACTCGCACATCGTCGAGACGCTGGCGCAGACCGGCAACTACTACGTCGTGTTCCGCGACTACGACTACGGCACGCACTACTTCACCGTGCACATCGAGTAGCTTCTGTTATCTTCGCGGCCGCATGCGCGAGCCTGAGCTCCGCCAACACCTCGTCGAGATCTGTCACCGGCTGTACCGCCAGGGGTACATCGCCGCGGGGGACGGGAACGTCTCGGCGAAGCTGGAGGACGGCGAGCGCGTGCTGGTCACGCCGACCGGGTTTCACAAAGGGTTCATCAAGGAAGACGACCTGGTCATCTGTGACCTGCACGGCAAGCTCCTCAAGGGGAAACACAAGCCGTCGTCCGAGTTCCTCATGCACGAGCTGGTGTACGCCGAGCGGCCCGAGATGGGCGCGGTGGTGCACGCGCACCCGCCGATCACCGTCGGGCTGGCGCTCGCCGGGGTGTCGCTCGCGCAGTGCATCCTGTCCGAGACCTGCCTGGTGCTCGGCGCGATCTTGACCGCGCCGTACTCGACGCCGACCACCCACGAGGTGCCGGACATCCTGCGGCCGTTCGTGCGGCAGACCAACGCGGTGGTGCTCGATCGCCACGGCGCGCTCACCTACGGCCGCACGCTCGACGAGGCCTACAACCGCCACGAAGCGATGGAGCACGCGGCCAAGATCACCCACGCGGCGCGCGTGCTCGGCCCGGTCGCACCGCTGCCACCGCGCGAGGTCGCCAAGCTGCAACAGCTCGCGCGCGACCTCGGCATCCCGCGCGCGCCCGACCCATGCACGCTGTGCAACGCCTGCCCCAACGGCACCGGCGGCCCCATCCCGCTCCCGATCACCGGCGGCGAGGAGCAGCTGGTCGACGCCGTCGTCCGCAAGCTACGCGGCGAAAACTAGCCGCGAATTATTTCGCTGCGGGCGGGACGAGCGGCGTGGTGATGCGCTTGACGTAAGCCAGGCATTCGCGTTCTGGGACGGCCTCGGCGCGATCGAACTTGAGCGGCACGCTGATCGCTTTTTCGTATTCGGCGTCGGTGAGCCGGCCGCGCTCGTGGTTGCGGCGGATGATTCGCTTCAAGTAGGTGTCCCACTTGGTGTCGACCACGCCGTGACAGTACTGAACGTAGCGCCGCTTGGGGCTGGGCAGGATCGACGAGTACCACGCGGCCTCTTGCGGCTCGATCTCCTTGGCGGTCTTGCCGAAGTAGTGCTTCTCCGCGCGCCCGATGCCGTAGATGTTCGGGCCGAACTCGATCACGTTGAAGTAGATCTCGAGGATCCGCTCCTTGGTCAGGTGGTGCTCGATGTACCAGGTGAGGAACAGCTCCTGCAGCTTGCGCGAGAGCGTCTTCTCGCGCGACAGCAGCACGTTCTTGACCATCTGCATGCTGATCGACGACGCGCCCAGGCGGAAATAGCCCTTCTGCAAATTCTGCTGCAGCGCCGAGCGGAACTCCGACGGGATGAAGCCTTTGTGGCGGAAGAAGCCGTTGTCCTCGGTGGTCATGATCGAGTTGACCAGGTTCGGTGAGATGTCCGTATACGGCACCCAATCGGGATTCTCCGGGCCGGCGAAGAAGGTGCGCCACTTGCCCGGCTCGTACTGCACCGTCTGCTCGAAGGTGCTCTGCAGCCGCTTGTCGGCATCGACCATTTCGGGCGCGTCGAGCACCTTGCAGCCCTCGATGCCCACCTGGCCGCCGAGATCGAGCGGCGCCTCGAGATCTTCCAGATCGACGCCGGCGTGCAGATCGGTGGAGAAGGTGCCGCCCAGCTTGAATCCCTGCAGGTTGGGCGTGAGCTCGGCGGGCAGCGCCTGCAGCGCGATCTGACAAGGCAGCGGCCGCACCTTCAAGGTCGCGCTGAACCGCGGCTTGCGCCCGAGGTTCTCCACGTCGGCCGCGAGCGTCGCGTGCACGTTGCGAAAGTCGACCACCGCCTCGGCCAGGTGCAGCTTGCGCGCCTTGGTGTCGACGGTGCCCTGGGCGTGCGCATCGAAGCCGACGTGCGCCACCGGGATGGGCGCGAGCATCGGGTGCGCCACGGTGAGCCCCGCCAGGTGGAACGCGCCGCCGAAGGTGAGCAGATCGTTCGCGTACGAAAGATCGAGGTGGGCGTCGAGGTCGGCGTTCTTGGCGCTCACGATCTCGACGCCGTTTAGGATCGACTTGAGCTGCGAGAGCTTGAAGCGATCGGCGCGCAGCTTGAGCTCGCCTGCTCTCTTGGACGGGTTGAACCAGCCCGACGCGTTCCACAGCTCGGTGTTGGCGCCGCCGTAGCTGCCGTGCACCGCCACGTTCGCGCGCGTCGGATCGGCCACGTCCGGGCGGATGGTGCCGGCGATGCCGCTCAGGGCCAGGCCGCGAAACGGCGCCGCCGACGCGCCGGTCACGGTCATGTCGGGCAGGCCGACCAGGCGGCCGTGCGCGAGCGAGAACTGGACGATCAGCTTCTCGGCGGTGGCGCGCGGGCCGGCCGCCAGGTGCAGCGCGGCGTCGGTGACGCTCGCCTGGCCGTCGCCGTCGGGCCGCACGTCCGCGTCGAAGCTGGCGATCTGCGCGTCGCCCAGGGTCTCGTCGAGCAGCGCCAGCGCGCCGTCGACGATGCGGATCTTCTCGATGCGCAGCCGCCCGCCGGAGCCGCCGCCCTCCTCGGCAGTCTTCGGCCCGCGCAGCTTGTCGAGGATCGACGAGATGTTGTCGTCGCTGGTCGTGCTGCGCACCACCTCCAGCCGCGGGTGATCGAGCTCGGCGTCGACGATCTGCACGCGCCCGGAGAACAACGGGCCCATGGCGAAGCGCGCGCGGATGCGCGGCACCTTGAGCGGCGAGGCCGCGCCGGCGCCGTCCACCTCGAAGTCGCGCAGCTCCACCCGTCCCCAGCGCACCCACACGTCGCCGACCCGCACGTCACGCCCGAGGCGCGCTTTGAGCTTGGGCAGCACACGCTCGCGCACCACCCACTCGCCCGCCAGCGGGCCCAGGATCAACGCGCACACCAGCACCGCCACCAGCGTCACCAGCACGATGCGGACCCGACGCGACATGAGCGGTAGTGATTGTAGCAGCTTAGCCGGCGAGGTTCGGATCGATGAGGGTCGCGTGGACGCTGTCGACGCGTTCGTCCTTCATCGCCGGCGACAGCACCAGGATCAACATGCGCCTGGCGAGCACCATGCGGCGCACCGGCTTGCCGCTGGCGATCGCCTTGGCCAGCGAGTGGCGCAGCTCCTCCGACTGGCGAACCACCTCGAGCTCGTCCCACGACGGCAGCATCGCGGCGTCCGGGCCTTCGAGCAGCTCGGCGAACCTGCGGTTGCAGAAGCGGACCGCGCCGGTGCGCTCGAAGATCGCGATCGGGATCGGGCTCTCGACCAGCGACTCCACCACCGGCTCGCCGCCCAGCGTGGCCATCCCCGACTCGGAGACCAGCGTGTAGCGGCGCAGCTTCATGCCCATCATCTTCATCAGCGCGCGCAGCTCGAAGTGGAACGCCTCGGCGGACGGCTGCCGATCCCGGGGCTCGCGCGACAGCGCGCGCAGGATCAGCTGGTCGGCGCGACCTTCGACCTGCTCGACGGCCAGCGACGAGGGCGGCGGCGGCTCGGCGCCTTGCAGCTGCTGATCGATGATCTGCGCGAGCGTGCCGGTGAACGGCCAGCGCCCGGCGATCAGCTCGTACATGAGCACGCCGAGCGAGTACACGTCGTTCGCCGGGGTCGGCTGATCGCCCTTGAGCCGCTCGGGCGCCAGGTACGGCGGCGTGCCGCTGAGCGTCGGATCGGGGATCGACTCGGACCGCCACGAGAGCCCGAAATCCAGCAGCTTCAACGCGTTGCCACGCCGCGGCTCGCCCGGCACGCGGGCCAGGAACAGGTTCTCCGGCTTGAGATCGCAGTGCACGATGCCGCGCCCGTGGATGTAGCGGACCGCGCCGGTGAGCTGATCGACCAGATCGCACGCCGCGCGCACGGTCAGCCGCTGCCGGCTCATCCGCGCGCGCAAGGTCTCGCCCTCGAGCAGCTCCATGACCAGGTAGCAGCCGAGCTCGGCGTCGATGCCGTAGTCGGTGACCGCGATGATGTTGGGATGGCTGAGCGACGACGCCAGGCGCGCTTCGGTAAAGAACTGCGCGCGCATGCCCGGGTCGTCCTTGTAGCCGTCGCGCACCAGCTTGACCGCGAACGTGCGCCCCAGATCGCGGTGCAGCGCGGTGAACACGCGCGCCATCCCGCCCTGCGACAACAGGCCCTGCATCTCGTAGCGGCCGTCGAGCATGCCGGCGCGCTTGATCCGCCCGGTCTGCTTGCGGCTCAACGTAACCCGCGGATCGTACCCGGGCGCGGTCGCGCTCAGCGACGGATGATCGGGCAGCGGCGCCGGCGACTCCACCGGCGGCTCGTGCTCGGGCATGGTCTCGTCGTTGACGCCGGACGAGAACTCGGGCGAGCGCTTCTTGGTCATGGCTCCGCTCGCTAGTGTACGACCTTGCGACACCCCATGGCCACTAGTCCCGCCACCCGCGCGCGAACGCGAATGTGAGAGCGCTGACGAATCGTACATGGATAATTATGCTGCTTACAGTAACGCGTTGCGAAACAGGTGGCACCGATTCTGCTGAAGAGCAGCGCGCGATGACCGATTCGGCGAAGCTCCAGATGGCGGCGGTGGTGATGCTGGTGTGCGGCGTGCTCGGGCTGTTCTTCTTGATGCGCTGATTAGTCGTTCGGAATGTCGCAGCTGAAGCCGAGGATCAAGGTCCCGTTCCCATGCTTCTGACCCGCCTGTAGCACCACCCCGCCCTCGTCGAGTACGAAAGTGGTGTTCAAGATCTTCTTCTCCCCGTCGGAGATCTCCAGCCGCAAGCGCAGCCGGTGCTTGCCCTCGGGGGTGAAGACGTGGTCGACGTAGGTGAGCGAGGCCTGCTTGCCGTTCGGCAGTGTGAAGCGATCGGTGGTGCTCGGCGCGACGGTCATGTCCTTTTCGTCGAGCAGCGTGAACTTCTTCCAGGCGGTGAACGGCGCCTTCTCGAGATAGGGGCGAAGGCGCGTGATCTTGGGGTCGATTCCCGAGCCTTCATGCGAGGCCTGGATCATGCGGACGTAGCAGATGGCGTGCGGCTCTCCGGCGCGCGCGGGACGTGCGACGAGCCCCAGGGCAATCCCCAGGGCCAGGCAGGCCGACCGCTGCAACGCCGTTCGCATCAATCTTCCTCCGTGGTCCAGATGATGGTGGTCGAGTCGCCGGTGTGCGCGACGTCGTTCACCGTCAGCACCGTCGCCGTCGAGCCCGACACCTCGAGATGCTCGACGTCGCAGTTGTTGGTCGGGTGCTCAGCTTGCCACGGCCCGAGCATGAAGAGAAACGCCGCCGCCGCCGCCATCAGCAGCCCCGCCGAGGTGCCCAGGAAGGTACGCCCGCGGACGCGATCGCGCCAGCCGCGCACCGCCGCCTTCTTTTTCTTCGGCAAGCCGAGCTTGCGCTCGACGCCCGCCAGGATGTCCACGTCGGCCGCCTCGGCGTCGAGCGTCGAGACCAGCAGCGCGCGCATCTCGGCCAGCGCCGCCAACCGCTCGCGATCTTCGTCGGTCATCGCCGCTTCGAACGCGGCGCGCGCCTCCGCGCCGAGCTCGTCGTCGAAGTAGCGCTGCAGCAGATCGTCCTGTGGCTTGCCCATAAGTCCTTTCCTCAATTCTTCCCGGAATCGGCGGCGTCCAACAACAACTTTTGCATTTTCTTTCGAGCGTGAAACAGCCGCGACATGATGGTCCCGATCGAACAGCCGGTCTGATCGGCCATTTCCTGGTACGAAAGCCCCTCCACTTCGCGCATCAACAACACCGTCCGGTGCACGGCCGGGAGCTTCGCCAGCGCCGCACGGAGCTGACCGCGCAGCTCCTTGTCGGCGAGCGCGCGCTGCGGGTCGAAGCCGGTGCGCCGGGGCGAGATGCCGGTGTCGTCGCTGGCCTCCGCGTCGGCCCGCTCGTCGTCGAACTCGACGCGCTCGCCGCGCCGCTTGCGCAGGTGGTCGATGCACAGGTTCATGAGGATCCTGTACAGCCAGGTGAAGAACTGCGCGTCACCCTCGAAGGTGGCGAGGTTCTTGTGAACCTTGACGAAGGCGTCCTGGCAGATGTCTTTGGCGTCGTCGGGGTCATGCACCATTCCGAGGCACACGGCGTACGCCCGCCGCTGGTTCCGTTTGACCAGCTCGCGGAACGCGGTGGGATCTCCGCGGCGCGCGTCTTCGACGAGCTTTCGTTCGTCTGGGTCCACGGCCGTGGTTTCCGTCTGCCTCTCTCTGTCTGGATTGACGAGAAGTAGAGGCGATTATTCAGGGGTTTGAGCCGAAAAGGAGGGGAAATTAAAGAGGCGGTGACACAATCCTCCGGTGTTGGGGGGAGTACACCGGAAGCAGCCACCGCCCAACAGCTATTATGCAAAACTTAACCTGGGCTGCAACTGTTTTTTTCGATCTTTCGGGTCCGGCAAGCGTTCTCAACACTTGGGAGGCCGGTCGCTCGAGGGACCAGCTTGCATGGCGGGTGTGCGGGATCAATGATTTGGGTTCCATGAGCGATTCTGCGTCCCCGGAGGTGTTCCTGGCGGCGGTGCGGTCGCGCCTGGAACGACGCCAGACGCTGGGTGGAGTGGCGGCGTGGGCGGGCGCAGTGGGCGGCGTCGCGCTGTTCCTATTAATGGTCGCCGCGGTGGTGGGACCGTCCAGCGCCTGGCGGCCACTCGGCGCGCTGGCGGCGCTGGTCGCGTTGGTCGCCGCGGGGATGATCGTGCGGCGCGGCAAGCAGCGCTGGCGCTCCGATGATTCGGTCGCGCGCTTCGTCGGCGTGCGCGTGCCGCAGGTGGCGGGCGACGTGCTGTCGGCCGTCGAGCTGGGCCGCGAGCTGCCCGAGCTGGAGGTCAACCCGGTGCTGTCGGCCGAGCTGGTGCTGGCGCTGCGGCGCGGCGTCGCCGAGCGACTCTCGGCGGTCGAGCCGCGCGGCCTGGTGGACATGCGGCGCTTGCGGCGGCGCAGCGCGCTCGGGCTGGGCGCCGTCGGGCTCGGCTGGGCGCTGGCGCTGTTCGCGTGGCCGGGGGGGCTCGAGCGCGGCCTGTCTGCGTTCTCGACCTCGCACGACGATCACTTCACGACCGCCGAGGAACCGATCGTTGGCGACCTCAAGCTCGAGCTGCGCTACCCGGCGTACACCGGCCTTCCGCCGCGCGTGATCCCCGGCTCGTCGGGGCAGGTGCTGGCGCTGCCGGGCACCGAGGTGAACATCGAGGCGCGCGCGCTGATCCCGACCCGCGAGGCGCGGCTGCTCCTCGAGGAGGACGGCCAAACCGGCAAGCCCGGCGAGGCCAAGGAGCAGCGCGCCGTCGAGGTGAAGTCGGGCAACGCGCTGTTCGCCAGCTTCGTGGCCAAGACGCCGGGCGGCTATCGCTTCGTGCTCGAGGGCGCGGGCAGGCGCGTGCGCGAGCCGGACGCGCACCGCATCGATCTCGAGCCCGACCGCGCGCCGCGCGTCGATCTGTACGCGCCGGCCGATTCGCTCGAGGTGGCCGGTCCGCGGCGGGTCGAGCTCGCCTACTCCGTCGACGACGACTATGGCGTGGGCGATCTCGAGCTGGTGTGGCGCATCGGCGTCGAGCCGGAGGCGCGGCGCGTGGTGCGGCCGGCGGTGAAGGGCGATCGCGCGGCCTCGGGCAAGTTCGAGTGGGACCTGGGCGAGCTGGAGCTCAAGCCGGGCGTGCGCGTGGCGTATCACCTCGAGGCCAAGGACAACGACGACGTGTCGGGGCCCAACGTCGGCACGTCGCGCACCTACTACCTGTCGATGTACTCGCCGCGCGAGAAGCACGAGGCGGCTCTAGCCGAACAGGGGCAGCTGCTCGAGCAGGCGGCCACGCTGCTCGCCGATCGGCTCGAGGTGAAGAGAGCCGAGGACGGCGAGCTGGTCGACGCGTACAACAAGCTGCACGCCCAGGCCGAGGCGCTGCTCGCGTCGCTGGCCAAGGTCGAGCAGTCGATGGACGCGGACCGCCAGGGCTCGACCGACACCAAGCGGGAGCTGCGCGAAATGCACGGGCGGCTCGGCAAGCTGACCAAGGACGAAGAGGTGCTGCTGTCGGAGCTGCGCGATCGGCGCCGCAAGAGCCCGCTGCACGGCCGCGGGCTCGACGCGGTCAATGTGCGGCACGTGCCGGAGCTCGAGCGCGACGTGGTGGCGCTCGACGATCTGCTCGGGCGGCAACGGCTCGAGGAGCTGCTGCACGTGGGCGACGAGATGGCGCAGGCGCGCGATCGGCTCAAGCAGCTCATGGAGCAGTACAAGAAGACGCGCTCGGATTCGGTGCGCAAGGAGATCGAGCGCGAGCTGCGCGAGCTCGAGCGCAAGCTGGCCGAGCTGCGCGACAAGGCGTCCAAGCTGGCCGCCGAGCTGCCCGATCAGTGCCTCAACGCCGAGGCGATGGGCAAGAACGACCTGCAGGATCGACTGGACAAGATCCGCGACCTGCTCGCCAAGGGCGACGTGGAGTCGGCGATGGCCGAGCTGGAGAAGATGTCCTCGTCGCTGGACAAGATGATGGCTTCGATGGAGGGCGATCTGAAGGGGTTCCGGCGCGAGCGCTTCTCGGCCGAAGAGAAGGCGATGGCCGAGCTCGAGGACAAGGTGACCGATCTGCAGCACGACGAACAGCAGCTCAAGAGCGAGACCGAAGAGGTGCAGAAGCGCACCCGCGCCGAGGCGCAGAAGCAGATGCGCGACAAGATCCAGCCGTTCGTCAAGCACGCGCGCGAACAGGTGGCGCAGCTCAAGAAGCACCTGTCCGAGGTCGAGCCGCGCGCGCTGTCGCCGTACGATCAGGAGGAGCTCGGGCGGGTCAAGCAGCGCGTCGACGATCTCGACAAGATGCTCCAGGGCGGCGACCTCGACGAGGCGCGCGGCATGGCGCGGCAGGCCAACCAGGGGCTCGAGGGGATGAAGGCCGACCTGAAGGACGAAGAGGCGCGCGCGTGGCGTGGGCCGCGGCCGGGCGCCAAGCGGGCGCGCGAGCACGTCACGGAGGGAGCGGAGGTGGCGCGCCAGCTCGCCGAGCAGATCGACAAGGCGCTGCCCAAGCCGGGCGAGCTGATGAGCGCGGAGGATCAGAAGAAGATGGCCAACCTGGCCGAGCGGCAGCAGGCGGCCAAACGGCGCGCGATCGAGATGGGACACGACCTGGACAAGAAGACCGGCCAGGACGGCAAGCCGATGCAGCTGCCGTCGCAGCTACAGGACGGCTTGAAGGACGCCGGGCAGCACATGGAGCGAGCCGAGGGTGAGCTGAAGAAACGCGACGCGCGCGACGCACAGGGCGAGGAATCGCAGGCGCTGGAGAAGCTGGCCAAGATGAAAGAGCAGCTGCAGCGCGAGCGGCGGCCGAAAGAGCAGCAGGCGGGCGGGCGGATGGACAAGGAGCCGGTGAAGATTCCGGGCGCCGACGAGTACAAGGCGCCCAAAGAGTTCCGGCAGGATCTGCTCGAGGCGATGAAGCGCGCCGCGCCGCCCGAGTATCGCGAGCAGGTGAAGCGCTACTACGAAGAGCTGGTGAAGTGACGCGATCTGCGTTCACGTTTGCGCTCACGTTGACGTTCACGTGCTCCAACGCGTTCGCGTCCAAGGCTGAGCACGCCTATCGCCTGCTCAACGAATGGCGCATCGACGAGGCGGACAAAGAGGTCGAGGCGCTGGTCAAGGCGCGCCCGCACGATGCCGACGTGGCGTTTCTCGATGGGAACTTGAAGTTCCTGCACGGCGACTATGCGGGCGCGCTCGAGCGGCTCAAAGAAGCGGCCGCCAAGCAGTCCACCGGCGAGCTGGGCGAAGAGATCCGCGGGCTGCGCGATCTGGTGGACGCCACCGGCGAGGCGACGCGCGGCTTTCAGTCGACGCGCGGCAAGCACTTCATCATCCAGTACGCGCCGGGCAAGGACGCGCTGCTCGCACCCTACGCGCTCGACGCGCTCGAGCGCGCGTACGCGGCGCTGGGCGAGGACTTTGGCGACCGGCCGGCCGAGCCGGTGCGCGTGGAGATCTTTCCCGAGGTCTCGGATCTGGCCAAGGTCTCGACGCTGACGCTCAAGGAGATCGAGACCTCGGGGACCATCGCGCTGTGCAAGTTCAACCGGCTGATGATCGTCTCGCCGCGCGCGCTCATCCACGGCTATCCGTGGATCGACACGCTGACGCACGAGTACACGCACTTCATCATCTCGCGCACCTCGCGCAACACGGTGCCGATCTGGCTGCACGAGGGCCTGGCCAAGTTCGAGGAGCGACGCTGGCGCACGGCGCAGTCGGGCGGCGGGCTGACGCCGACCATGGAGCACCTCCTGGCCACTGCGCTTGCACGCAAGCACCTGATCACCTTCGAGCAGATGCACCCGTCGATGGCCAAGCTGCCGTCGCAGGAGGACACCGCGCTCGCGTTCGCCGAGGTGTACATGGTGGTGGAGTACCTGTCGGGGCAGATCGGTTGGGAGGGCATTCGCAAGATCATCGCGGCGATGCGCGACGGCAAGAGCGACGCGCAGGCGGTGGCGGCGGCGGTGGGCAAGCCGTTCGATCAGTTCCAGAAGGATTGGCGCAGCTGGCTGCACGGACGCAAGCTCAAGGCGCGGCCCGGCCTCGTGCCGGTGGCGCTCAAGTTCAAGAAGAGTGGCAAGCAGACCGAGGCCCAAAAAGAAGTCAGTGAGGACGACACCGGCGAGATCGCCGAGGAGAAGGCGCGCAAGCTGGCGCGGCTCGGCGGCATGATGCGCGTGCGGCACCGGCTCAAGGCGGCGGCGATCGAGTACGAAAAAGCGCAGGTGTTGATCGGTCCGGGCAACGCGCAGGTGGCCAACAAGCTCGCGCGCACCTACCTCGAGCTCGGCGACGCCGAGCGCGCGATCAAGACGGCCGAGCCGGCGCTCGAGCTGTATCCGGATCAGGCGGGGCCGAACGCGACGCTCGGCGAGGGATGGATGAAGCGCGGCGATCTGGGCAAGGCCGAGGCCTACCTGCTCGCAGCCGTCTCGATCAGCCCGTTCGATCCGGCGCTGCATTGCGGGCTCGAGACGATCTACCGTCAGAAGGGCGGCGTGGAGCTCGAGCGGGAGGCGGCGGCGTGTCGAGCGCTCGGCGGACCCTAGTTTTCTTCGCGACCCTCGCGATCGGGCCGTCGCTGGCGCTGGCGCGGCCGCACCCGCTAGTGCATATCTCTCACGCGGTGGATGCGCCGCCGCCGCTGCGCATCGTGCTCGAGGAGAAGCGCACCGGGGCGCGCTGGGCGAACTGCCTGTTCTCGACGCGCGAGCTGGCCGAGCGGGCGCCGCCCGGGACGCCCACGCGCGATTCGTTCGAGGCGGGCGAGGCGATCTGGGGCCGCTGCTACCTGCCCGACGCGCTGGGCGCCAACCGGCCCGGCGAGCTGATCGACGTGATCACCATCGACGGGAAACGGGCGTGGGAGCAGACCTACGATCGCGCGCTGCCGTCGGAGGCGCAGGCGCGCCTGGTGCCGTACGGCGAGGTGCTGCGCACGCTGTTCGCGGGTCTCAAGGCCGGCGCGCATCGCGTCGAGATCGAGGGCACGCGCAAGCGCGGGTCCCGGGTCACGCGCCTGTACCACGGTGAGTTTCGTTACGTGCGCCCGTAGATGCCGCCCATGCGATCGAGAGGAACTGTGGCACAATGAATGGCGTGGACGGTGAGAGCGGGACCATCCCGGGGATGATCCCGGACACGGCGCCGATCGATACCTCGGGCGAGGACCTGCGCGCCGTCGAGGAGATCGCGCGCGCCCGTGCGGAGATCAAGCACGAGGTGGAGAAGCGGATCATCGGCCAGCAGGCGGTGATCGATCAGCTGCTCACCGCGCTGTTCGCGCGCGGCCACTGCTTGTTCGTCGGCGTGCCGGGCCTGGCCAAGACGCTGCTCATCTCGACGCTGGCCGACGTGCTCAACCTGAGCTTCAACCGGATCCAGTTCACGCCCGATCTGATGCCTTCGGACATCACCGGCACCGACGTGCTGGAAGAAGATCACGCGACCGGCAAGCGCGCGTTTCGCTTCATTCGCGGGCCGCTGTTCGCGCAGATCGTGCTGGCCGACGAGATCAACCGCACGCCGCCCAAGACGCAGGCGGCGCTGCTGCAGGCGATGCAGGAGTATCGCGTGTCGGCCGGCGGGCTGACCCACGCGCTGGCCGCGCCGTTCCTGGTGTTCGCGACGCAGAATCCGATCGAGCAGGAGGGCACCTACCCGCTGCCCGAGGCGCAGCTCGATCGCTTCATGTTCCAGGTCGACGTCGGCTATCCGTCGGACGAGGAGGAGGTCGAGATCGTCAAGCAGGCGACCTCGGCGTACAAGCCGCAGCTGGCCAAGGTGCTGTCGCCCGAGCGCATCCTGGCGTTGCAAGATCTGGTGCTGCGCGTGCCGGTGGCGGAGCACGTGGTCAAGTACGCGGTCGCGCTGGTGCGGGCCACGCGTCCGCCGGCGAAGGACGGCGCGTCAGCGGCATTGCGCACCGGCGCCGGCAACAGCGCGCCCGATTTCATCCGCGAGAACGTGGCCTACGGCGCGGGGCCGCGCGCGTCGCAGTACCTGATCCTGGGCGCCAAGGCGCGCGCCATCCTCGAGGGGCGGCCGGCGCCCACCACCGACGACGTGCGCGCGCTGGCCCGGCCGACGCTGCAGCACCGGTTGATCACCAACTTCCACGCCGAGGCCGAAGGCATCCGCACGCCGGCGCTGATCGACCGGCTCCTCGACGTCGTCCGGCCCTAGCGTGGCGCAGCTGCTCGACCCGCTGGCGCTGGCGCGGCTCGCCAACCTCGAGCTGCGCGCGCGCACGGTGGTCGAGGGCGCGCTGGCAGGCATGCACCGCTCGCCGCACCACGGCGCGTCGGTCGAGTTCGCCGAGCACAAGGAGTACTCGGCGGGCGACGAGATCAAGCACATCGACTGGAAGGCGTACGGCAAGTTCGACAAGTACTACGTCAAGCGCTTCGAGGAAGAGACCGAGCTGCGCGCGTACCTCTTGATCGACACGTCGGCGTCGATGGGCTATCGCGGCGACGGCGTGTCCAAGCTCGAGTACGCGCGCATGCTGGGCGGATCGCTCGCGTACCTCCTGCTCCGGCAGCAGGACCAGGTGGGGATGATCGCGTTCGGCGAGCGGCTCAAGGGCTACATGCCGCCGCGCTCGCGGGGCGGGCACCTGGCGGATCTGCTGCAGGCGTTCGAGGGGCTGGGCGCCGACGGGCGCACCGATCTGGCGCGCGGGCTGCAGTACGTCTCGGAGGTCGCGCAGCGGCGATCGCTGATCGTGGTGCTGTCCGATCTGCTCGAGGAAGGAGGCGACGAAGACCGGCGCAACGAGGCGCGCCATCTATTGCGCGGGCTGCGCGCGCGCAAGCACGACGTGGTGGTGTTCCACCTGCTCGATCGCGACGAGCTGACGCTGCCGTTCGAAGGCACGACCGTGTTCGAGTCGATGGAAGACCCGCGCAAGCTGTTGGCCGAGCCGGCCGAGGTGCGCAAGGCGTACCTGGCCGAGATGGGGCGCTTCATCGAGGGCTATCGGCGCGGGCTCGAAGAGGGCGACGTGGAGTACCACCTGGTCGACACCTCGCGCGCGCCGTCGGCGGTGCTGATCGAGTTTCTCAACGGCGCGTGGCGCAACAAGGGGCGCCGATGAATTTTCTGGCGCCGGGCTTCGCCGCGTTCGCGCTGCTGTTCGGCGTGCCGATCGCCATCCATCTGATCGGGCGCAGCCGCGCCAAGACGAAAAAGTTCGCCGCGATCGACCTGCTGATGCGATCGGAGCGCAAGGTGGCGGCGCGCACCAAGGTGCGCCAACTGCTCTTGCTGACGCTGCGCGCGTTGGCGATCGCGGCGGTGCCGCTGATCCTGGCCAAGCCGTTCGTCGAGGCGGACAGCGATCTGCCGGCCGCGGTGGGGACCTCGCAGAGCGCGGTGATCGTGCTCGACGATTCGCTCTCGATGTCGCTGTCGCTCGACGGGCAGAAGCTGCTCGAGCTGGGCAAGGCGCGCGCGCGGCGCATCGTCGAAGCGCTCGGTCGCGACGCCGACGCGGCGCTGGTGCTCGCCTCGCGGGGCGGCGGCGCGCCGGTGGGCGAGCTGACCGCCGATCGCGCCCGGCTGGAGCGCGCGATCGCGGAGGTGCGGCCCAGCTACCGCGCCACCGACGCGTCGGGCGCGCTCAAGCGCGCGGCGCAGATCCTCCAGGCGGCCTCGCGGCCCGAGCGGCGCATCTACTTGATCTCGGATCTGGCGGCGCACGGCTTCGATCGCGATCCACCGTGGGCGGCGGGCAACGGGCCGGAGCTGGTGCCGGTCGATGTGACCGGCGGCGTGGCGCTCGCCAACCGCGCGGTCACCGATCTGAGGGTGGAGCCGGCTTCGCACCTCGGGCCGCGCGGCGTGCGCATCTCGGTGGACATCGCCAACTACTCCGACGCGCCGATCAAGGAGGTGCCGGTCACCCTGCGCGTCGACGGCAAGCCGGTGGCCAAGGGGCTGATCGATCTCGAGGCGCGGCAGAAGAGCACCAAGCGTTTCTTTCACGCGTTCTCGCGCAGCGAAGACGGCGCGGAGGTGGGCGTGCACGATCTGGTCGCCGAGCTGTCGCCCGACGCGCTGCCCGAGGACGATCGCCGCTTCGCGCGCGTCGAGGTGCGGCGCGACGTGCGCGTGCTGATCGTCGACGGCGATCCGCGCACCGTGCGGCGCGACGACGAAGCGTTCTACCTCGAGACCGCCTTGCGGCCCGGCGATCGCTCGGACTCGCAGCTCGACCTGACCACCATCACCGCCGACGAGCTGCCCCGCCGCCGGCTGGCCGACTTCGACGTGGTGTACCTGTGCAACGTCAAGGCGCCCTTCGATGCCGGCCAGCTGCGCGACTACGTGGAGCACGGCGGCGGGCTGTTCATCACCGTCGGTGAGAACGTGGACCCCGACGCCTACGACGAGCTGCTCGGCGACCTGTTGCCGCAGCCGCTGCAGACCATCCGCACGGTGGGCGCGACCTCGGGCACGCGCGACGACGGCGAGACCCGGCCGAGCGGCGACGGCGAGCACCTCGGGCGCATCGAGCTGGGCCATCCCGCGCTCGCGCCGTTCGCAACCGGGGGCGCCAAGCACGACGATTCGTTTCAATCGGCGCGCTTCTCCCGCTACGTGCTGTTCAAGCCGACCGCGCAGGAGGACGATCGCAACGTGCTGCTGCACTTCGAAGGCGGCGCGCCGGCCCTGGTCGAGAAGCAGCTCGGCACCGGGCGCGTGATGCTGTTGGCGTCGACCATCGATCGCGACTGGAACGACCTGGCGATCCAGCCGATCTTCCTGCCGCTGGTGCAGCAGGCCACGCGCTACCTGGCGCGCGCGCCGATGCACGGACCGGAGGCGCCGGCGCTGGTCGGGCAGCGCCACGAGATCGCGCTCGGCGACGGAGATCAACGCGTCGAGGTGACGCTGCCGTCGGGCAAGACGCGCACGTTCGAAAAAGATCGCGTGGCCGGACGCAAGTCGCTCGGCTTTGCCGAGACCGACGAGCCGGGCGTGTATCGCGTGGCGGTCGCCGGCGCGGATCGCGAGACGCCCAAACCGCGACCGCAAGCCACCTTCGTGGTGAACCTGGACGCCGGCGAGTCCGACGTCGCGCGCATCGCGCCCGATCGGCTGGCGCAGCTCGCCGCCGGCGCGGGCGCCAAGAGCGTGAAGGCGCCGCGCCGCCGCGTCGAGCTGTGGCACGCGATGGGCGCCGGGCTGCTGCTGCTGCTGCTGGGCGAAGCGCTGCTCCTGCGCCGCAAGTAGCGGGCCGCTACCGGACGTGACGTTCGCGCACCCTTGCCGCCGCGCTGGCCGACCTACCTTCGGCCTTTAGAAAACCGGAGGCAATCATCATGCGAAGAAACTGTCTACCGTTGGCTTTCGCGTCGACGTTGGCGCTGATGCTCGCGCCCGGTGCGGCGTCCCTGGCGAACGCGCAGGAGCTCGGCGGCCCCCCGTCGACCGAGGGCTCACCTGCTACGACGGCGACGCCAAGCCAAATGGCCGACTTCGATCCCGCGGCGGCGACCGCGCCCGCGCGCTGCAAGGACGGCACGATCCCGGCCGCCACCACGCGGCACGCCTGCATGGGTCACGGCGGGCTCGATGCGATCGTGCCGCTGTCCGATCCTCCGCCGCGGCAGCCACCGGTGCGCCGGTAGGATCGGACCCGGGCTACCCGCGGGCGCGCGCGGCCAGCGCGGCGTGCCCATCGAGCGGCAGTCGTTTCCACGCGCCCGTCGCCGGCGCCGTCGTCGCGAGCGTCGCGCGGAACGCCCGAAGGTGTGCCCCGCTCTCTTCGAGCCGCGCGCGCACCAGCGGATCGGCGGTGGCGGCGCGGTCGAGCGCCTCTTCGGTGGTCGACTGGATGCGCGGATCGCGGCAGGCGAGAAAGCAGTCCGCCCCCGCGCGCAGGCTGTTCACCGCCGTCGCACCGACGTCGAAGTGGTCGGCGATCGCCTTCATGTCCAGATCGTCCGAGACGATCACCCCGCGATAGCCGAGCTCGCCGCGCAAGATCTCGGTCAGCCAGCGGCGCGACATGGTGGCGGGCTGCTCGTCCACCGACGGAAACAGCACGTGCGCGGTCATGAACATGGGCACGCCCGCGCGCGCCGCGGCAAGGAACGGCGCCAGCTCCACCTGACGTAGCTGCGCGAGCGCGCGATCGACGCGCGGCAGCTCGAGGTGCGAATCGGTCGCGGTGTCGCCATGTCCCGGAAAATGTTTGCCGCAACCGCGCACGCCGGCCGACTCGAGCCCGCGCCAGAACGCGAGCGCGAGTCGCGCCGCGCCGTCGGGGTCGGTGCCGAACGCGCGGTCGCCGATGATCGGGTTGGCCGGGTTGGTGTGCACGTCGAGCACCGGCGCGAAGTCGACGTTGAAGCCGACCGCCGCCACCTCCTCGCCCATCGCGCGCCCGACCGCCTCGCACAGCGCCTGGTCGTTGCGCTGGCCCAGGCTCGCCATCGGCGGCCAGTGGGGAAACGGCGCCTTGATGCGCTGCACGCGCCCGCCCTCTTGATCGAGGCTGATCACGAGCGGCGGATCGCCGGCCGGCACCGCGTCGCCGAGGGAGCGCGTGAGCGCTTCGATTTCGTCGAGCGTGCCCAGGTTGCGCGCGAACAGCACCACGCCGCCGAGGCGCCGCTCGCGAATCCGAGCCAGGACCTCGGCCGGCGCGGTCTTGTCCTCGAAGCCGACGATCAGCAACTCGCCCGCGCGAGTCACTACGTCCCCTTCTTGCACTGCAGCGACGGCGCGGTCGCGCAGCCGCGCACGACCGCGATGTGGAGCTGCAGCACGCGATCTCCCACGGTCACGTTCAAGATCTTGCCGGCGGGCAAGTCGTCGGGGCTCATCGCATCGATCCCGTCGACCACCAGCGTCGGCGGGCACTGCGTGGCGATCGCCTGCGCACCCATCTGGCCCGTCTCCTGAAGCCCGATGGTGAACGGCGGCTGCGCCACGCCCTCGATCACCGAGGCCACGCACGCGGCGCCGGTCAGCGCCGGAGCCGCCGGATCGAGCGACGCCTCCCACTTTCCATCCGTGCACGGCTTCACCGGCGTGCCCGCCGCCGTCGTCGCATCGACGCGCAGCTGGCAGGTCCAGATCTCCGGCGGCACCTTGTCGAGGAAGCAGCCGATCAGGTCGCCGCACGGCTCTTGCTCGCAGGCCAGGTAGGCCGCGCACAGGGCGCCGCTCGGCAGCGCGGGCGTGTTGGTGTCCGGCGTACACTCGTCGTCGTACGCCTGCCCGTTGTCGTCGTGGCAGTTGCGCGCGGTCACGTTGCAGCCCGCGCCCTGCGTCGCGAAGCACGGCAGCGAACGATCGCGCGGCTCCGTGTCGCCGTAGTGCTGCCCGTCGCACACCGGGCCCATGAGCTCGCGCTTGCCGGGCCCCAGCTCGCAGGTCGCCGTGTCCACCAGCCGATCGAAGCTGGTCACCACGTCGAGATCGCACCCCGTCCCGCTGCCATTGCCGCGCCACGGTTGTCCCGGCAGGCACACGCACCCGTCGCTCGACGTGTAGACCGGACGGTCGCTCCCCTGGCGCGCCAGGCTCAGCAGCTGCGCGCGATACTTGTCGACGGTGTGCAGCCGGAACTTGTGCGTGCCGAAATAGGCGCTGCCGACCACCGCGCCGCTCGAGTCGAGCGCCAGCGCGGTCAGATCGACGTCCTCGCTCAGATCGGTGAAATGCGCCGGCTGCACCAACAACTCATACGGCGACTTCGCGAGGTTCCTCCCACCCACGTCCACCGTCACCTTCGCCACCTCGACCCACCGATCGCACCACGTGGGATGCGACGTGACGAACGCGAGCTGCGTCACGCCCGCCTGCGCCGGACTGGCCGGCCCATCGACCTGCAAGATGATGGCGGTCTGATTCGAGCAGCCAGCAACGGCATGCAGACTTGCGACGGCCATGGCCAATCCGAAATACCTGCCTAGAGGCACCATCGCCGACGATCATACCGGAAAGCGCCGACGCTGGTCTGTTGCTCGACGAAAGCTCCCTACTATAGCTTGCCGTGGAGATGGAAGTTGGGACGCGTCTGGTTTTTCTCTCGATCCTCTTCGTCTCGGCGTGGGCCTCAGCCAAGGAACCCGAGCCTTGACTCGTCGAAGACTGCGACCCCTTCGCATGACTCCGCGGTTCCGCTATTTCACAGGGCGCAATTGGAGCAGGCCACGTTCACCGACAGTCACCCAACGATGAACAGCGCCGCAATCCCATCTACGGACCGCATCAAGGCAAACACTTCATCGTCATGCCCATTGGCTGGCAGGTCTGGGCACCGGTGCAGGCCACGCCATTGCCGCACTTGCAGGTCTTGCTGACGGCGTCGCACGAGTCGGCGCGGGTCGGGTCGCAGTCGGCGAGGAGCGTGCATCCGCACCCCAGAGTGCCGCCATTGTTCACGCAGGCAAGGCCGGTCGGATCGCCAGCGCAATTCTTACAGGCTGCGCCGCAAGCGAGCGCCACCGTACAGGCGACACAAGCTGTTCCGTTGCAATAGTTGCCGGCCGTACAATTGGCGTTGATGCCCACGCCCACGCACGAGCTGTTGCAGAGCGACGCGCCGCAGGTGTATGTCGCGCCGCAGACCGTGGTGACCATGCTGCAAGTGCCCGCCGTCGGCGCAGCGCAGCTGTAGGTCGTCTGCGATCCGCCTGAGCAGTTGTCGGCGATCGCGCACCCGTTGTTGCAGCACACGCCATCCGCGCAGAACGTGCTCGCGCACAGCGTGCCGTCGACTCCGCAACCCTGCGCGTTCTTCAGCTTGCAGGCGCCGACTGAATCGCAGGTCTTGGTGGCGGCCGGGCAGCTGTCGGGGTCGTCTGCATTGGTCACGCTCGCGCAATTGCCGCCGGCCCCGCACGCCTGGCAGGTGCCGCACGCAGCGACGTTGCAGCACACGCTGTCGACGCAGTGCCCGGTCCCACACTCGCCGTCGCGTCCGCAGCCGACGCCCGGGTTCTTCTTCAACTGGCAGGTCGGGTTGGCGCAGTAGAAAGTCCCGACGCATCCGGCATCGGACCCGCACGAACCGCTGCACGCACCGGCGCCGCAGATATACGGCGTGCACAGCACGGGCGTCTGCGCCGTGCACGAGCCACCCATGCACTGACTGACCGTCTGCGACCCGGCCGCGCACATCTGCGTGACGCACACGGTTCCGTTCGCCACCGCGCACGAGCCGGCGCCGTTGCAGTTGTCGCCCAAGCAGGTCGCCATGTTGGCGGTGCACACGTTGTGCGGATCGTTGCCGTTCGCCACCGAGGTGCAGGTGCCCGCGCTGCCGCCGCGCGCGCAGGTGCGGCAGCCGTTGCACGTGGTCGCGTTTTCGTTGCAGCACTTGCCGTCGGTGCAGAACAGCGGGATGCCGGTCTGCAGGCACTGGTCGTCCATCGTGCAGTTGCCGCCTTGCGCAAGGCGCAGCACGCACGCGCCGCTGGTGCAGTAGTGGCTGGTGTCGCAATCGCCGTCGCCGTTGCAGCCGGTGCACGCCGAGCCGTCGGTCTTGCACACCGCGCCCGCGCCGCAGTTGACGCACGACGGGCCGCAGTGCGTGTTGTTGGTGCAGGGCGCGCACGCGCCGGCCGTGCAGTAGCTCGACGTCCCGCACGCGCCGCTTCCGCCGCACATGCAGCCCGCGCCGCCGCACGCGTTGGCCTTGAGCGGGTCGCACACCATGCCGCACATCGTGCAGTTGTTGACGTCGGTGCCCAGGTTGCGGCAGGTCCCCTGCGACGAGCAGCAGTTCGGGTTGGCGGTGGCCGGGCATTCATCCGCGCCGTCGAGCGTGGCCGGGTTGCAGTCGTCGTCGAGGTTGTTGCACAGGTCCTTGGCGCCCGGGTGCGAGGAGGGGCGCGTGTCGTCGCAGTCGTTGCAGCCGATCAGGCCGGGCTTGAGCTTGAGCGGGTCGCAGCCGGTGCACGCCAGGTACTTGTCGCCGTCGTGATCGGCCTCGTCGTTGGTCGGCAGCCCCGGCGTGGGCGGCGGCAGCAGCGTGCCGGGCACCACGCCGTCGCAGTCGTCGTCGAGCCCGTTGCACAGCTCGGCCTGCGGGCACACCGTGTCGGAGGAGCACACGTACCACGCGTCCGCAGGCGGCAGCCGTCCGAACTGGGTGAAGCAGTTGCTCTTGCTCGAGTCGCAGCCGGTGATGATGCCCGCCTTGCACTGACCCACATTGATGCCGCACGGCATGCCCTTGACGTCCAGGTTGGTGCCGGTCGGATCGTCGGTGCGCCCGTCGCAGTCGTCGTCGACGGCGGGCATCTTGGTCGCGTCGCAGGTCTGCGGCTTGGGCTGCCCGGCGCCGAAGCAGTGCGGCGGCTTGGTCCCGCCGCCGGTCTCGGTCGGGCAGAACGTGCGCTTGCCGCCCGGATCGACGAACGCCGCCTCGGTGGCCGCCGAGCACACGCAGGTGCCCTTCTGCTTGGCGCACTCGCCCACGTCCGAGTCGGTGCACTGCGTGATCGCGCCGGTGGTCACCAGCGGCTTGCCGGTCGTGTCGGGGTTGCCTTCGTCGATCAAGCCGTCGCAGTCGTCGTCGATGCCGTTGCACAGCTCGACCGCCCACGGATGCACCGCGCTGTTGGTGTCGTCGCAGTCGAACGGCGGCAGGTAGCCGTCGCCGTCCTTGTCGTTGCCGCCACACGCCACGTCGGCGGTGCAGTTCTCCTTGATGCCGTTGCCGCACTTGTCGGGCGCGCCCGGATAGATGGTGGGATCGGCGTCGTTGCAGTCGACCGCCACGTTGTTCGGATTGCACGCCGGGGTCGCGTCCTTGGGCCAGCCGTCGCCGTCGGCGTCGCACGCGGCGCTCGGGCAGCTCTCGTACGGCGTGCCGTTGCAGTCCGCGTCCCCGATCATCCAGGCGCCGACCATCGCCACCGACGGGGCGATCTTGTCGGTGCCAGTCACGCCGATGTCTTCGTAGACGCGCCGGCAGTCGCCGCGCAACGCCAGCTGCTGCATCGCCAGCGCCGAGCCCGCGCCGCCCTCCTTGCCGCCGAACGCGGTGGTCTGGCCGGGGAACACGCCCGAGTCGTAGTCGTTGCAGTCGACCATGCCCGGGTGCTTGTCCTTGGAGTCCGGGCAGCCATTGGCCGCGTCGCTGCGCTCGAATCCGTCGCCGTCCAGGTCGCACGGCTGGCAGCCGTCGTCGGGAACGCCGTTGCAGTTCTGATCGATCCCGTCGCCGCAGATCTCCGGCGCGCCCGGATGGATGGCCGGATTGGTGTCGTCGCAGTCGTTGCCCTGCGGCGCGGCCGGATAGCCGTCGCAGTCCGCGTCCACCACGCAGATCGTGTCGGTGCCGCTACAGCTCTCATCGATCCCGTCGCCGCAGCGCTTGAGCGGGCACAGCAGCGGATCGCCGGTGAAGTCCTTATGCTCGTCGGCGGTGCCCGCCTTGCCCAGGCTGTAGCCGCAGCAGTTGGGCGGATCGGGGAACGGATCGGCCGCCGTCGGGTGGTGCCGCTTGGGATCGTTGTCGTCGCAGTCGCTGCCCTTGAAATCGCCGTCGCCGTCGCCGTCGATACAGGCTTCGTCGGCGTCGCCGTTACAGTTCTCATCGAACCCGTCACCGCAGATCTCGTCGGCGAACGGGTTGATCGCGGCCGCCGTGAGGCTGAGCATCATCCCGGTCGAGCTGGTCGGGTTGTCGGCCTTGTCGTCGCAGTCGAGCAGATCCATCTTGTCTTTGTAGAGGTCGGCCGCGCCCGGCGTGTGGGCCACGAAGGCGGTCGCGTCGGGCCACAGATCCCCGTCGGCGTCGTCGCCGGGCTGCACCGTGAGCAGCCGCGCGTCGACGTGCAGCGTGCCGGTCACGTCCAGCCGGCCTCCCCAGAACATCTGGGTCGACCCCATCGCCGGCTTGCCGTTGTCGAGCGGGCCGATGACACCGATCAGCAAGAGGGTGAACTTTCCCCCCTGAGACAACTTCAGCGCGATCTTCAGCGCGTCCTTGGTGATGTCCCGCATGGGCTCGCCGGCGAGCTGCACGGGCTGGAATCCGGAGTGGAACACCATCTGATTTGTGGTGTCATCGCGGACGTATAGGTCGTACTGCTCGGCTTTCGCGTCGCCCGTGACGGTGAGCAGGACGGCGTCTGGGGTCTGACACGCGGGGAGCGTGTACACGAGGCAGGCAACGAAAGTGAGGCGTAAGCGATCCATAAGAAAGGCCTGCTTTCATTCTACCCCGTCCTTGACGGTATTAGGAAGGCTTCCTATAGTCGCCGCCCACAACGCACGACTGTCGTCCTGGCTAGAGGTTTCGGAGGTCTTGGAATGAAGCGGTGGTCCCTCATCCTCGTACCAGCACTGGTGGCGTCGCTCACCCCACCTGCGTTTGCGCAGTTCGGCGGGGCCGGCGGAGCCGGCGGCGCTCAACCCGGAGCTGGGGCGCCGCCGCCGTCGGGTGAGGACAAGGAGGAGGGCCCGGCCGAGGCCGCTCCCGAGGAGAAGGGCGAGAGCCCCGCGCTCCAGCCGCTGCCCGCGTGGCCGCAGCAAAAGGAGAAGGCGCTCCAATTCTTCCAGCTCAACGGCTACATCCGCTTCCGCACCTACCTGTTCCACTCGCTCAACCTCGGCTACTTCGAGGGCACCGCGGGTCCGAAGTCGCCGTTCCACATTCCGATCTCGGAGTTCGGCGGCACCGGCATGGCCAACCCGCCCACCGGGCTCACCAATCCCGCGTCGAGCTCGGCCGCGCGCATGCACTCCAACTCGCGCGTCGACGATCTCACGTCGGCCGACATGCGGCTGCGCCTCGAGCCGACCATCAACGTCACCGAGCAGGTGCGCGTCAAGGCGCAGATCGACGTCTTCGACAACCTGGTGCTCGGCTCGACGCCCGAGAGCTACTACCTCAACCAGCGCGCCTACACCAACCCGCAGCTCGCCTTCGCGTCGACTACGCAACAGTCGCCGCAGGCGGGCGTCAACAGCCTCACCGACTCGGTCCGCGCCAAGCGCGCATGGGCCGAGGTGCGCACCCCGTTCGGTGAGCTGCGCTTCGGCCGCATGCCGTCCCACTGGGGCATGGGCATGTTGGTCAACAACGGCGATTGCCTCGACTGCGACTACGGCGCCAACGCCGACCGCGTGATGTTCGCGACCAAGCTATGGGGCCACTTCATCGCCTTTCTGTGGGACTGGGTCGCCACCGGCCCGACCACGCAGATCATCGGCCCGCAGACCGGGCAGGGCGTGTACTACAACGCCGAGCAGCTCGACGACGTGTCGCAGTGGATCCTCGCGCTCGGCAAGATGGACAAGCCCGAGGAGCTCAAGGAAAAGATCGACCAGGGCAGGGTGGTCTTCAACTACGGCGGCTACTTCGTCTATCGCCAGCAGACCTGGGCCGAGTCGGCGAATCCGGCCAACACCTCCAACAATTCGGTCGCCGACCTGCAGAACTCACTGGTGCCGCGCAACGCGCGCGTGTTCATTCCCGACGTGTGGCTGCGCCTCAACTGGAAGAAGCTGCACATCGAGGCCGAGGGCGCGATGGTGGTCGGCTCGATCGGCAACCTGTCGGATCAGTACGCGGCGGTCAAAGGCTCCACCGACATCCTCACCGGCGGGTTCACCGTCAAGGCCGACTACAAGCTGCTGCACGACGCGCTCAAGATCTTCCTCGAGGTCGGCTACGCCTCGGGCGACGACTCCGAAGACCCGAACGCGGTGCTCAACTTCCGCGAGCAGAACCTGGTGCCGGTCAACAACCACATCGGCCGCTTCTCGTTCGATCCCGACTACCACGTCGACCTGATCCTGTTCCGCCGCATCCTCGGGACGGTCAACAACGCCACCTACTTCAAGCCGGGCGTCTCCTACGACATCGTCGACAACTTCGGCGCGCGCGTCGACATCCTGTACGCGATGGCCAACCGCCCGATCGGCTATCCCGGCAACTCGTACAACCTCGGCCTCGAGATCGACGCCGCGCTCCTCTACAAGAACGAAGAAGAGGGCTTCTACGCCGGGCTGGTCTACGGCGTGCTCTTCCCGTTCGGCGCGCTCAACTTCCCCGCCGAGATCTATGGCGCGCAGTTCGCGCACAACGCCGACACCGCGCAGACGTTCCAGGCCCGCCTGTACGTCAAGTTCTAAGATCCTAGTAGCAACTTCTGTCAGAGGCTGCCGATAATCTCGGCGCATGGCAAAGATCCGATCCCAGTACGTCTGTCAGTCGTGCGGCTACACGACGGTGAAGTGGCTCGGCCGCTGCACCGAGTGCAGCGAGTACGGCACGTTGATCGAAGAGATCCTGGCCTCGTCCAAGCCGGCCGGCTCGTTGTCCACCACCGCCAGCCCCACACCTATTAATTAGGTGCGCGTAGACGACTCGCCGCGGCTGCAGACCGGCGTGGCCGAGCTCGACCGCGTGCTCGGCGGCGGGCTGGTGCAGGGATCGCTGGTGCTGCTGGGCGGCGAGCCGGGCATCGGCAAGTCGACGCTGCTCCTGCAGGCGCTCGATGGACTGGCGCGCGGCGGCCACCGTGTCCTGTACGTGTCGGGCGAGGAGTCGGTGCAGCAGACCGCGTTGCGCGCCGAGCGGCTGGGCGTCTCGCACAAAGAGCTGCTGGTGCTCTCCGAAACCCAACTGGAGAAGATCCTCGAACAGGCCGAAGCGACGCGACCCGACGTGCTGGCGGTCGACTCGATCCAGACGGTGCACACCGCCGGCCTCGAGTCGGTGCCCGGCTCGATCGGTCAGGTGCGCGAGAGCGCCGGGCGGCTGCTCACCTTCGCCAAGACGCGCAACGTGCCGGTGATCCTGGTCGGGCACGTCACCAAGGACGGCGGGCTGGCCGGGCCCAAGACCCTCGAGCACGTGGTCGACGCGGTGCTCTACTTCGAAGGCGAGCGCAGCCAGCACTACCGGGTGCTGCGCACCACCAAGAACCGCTTCGGCTCCACCAACGAGATCGGCGTGTTCGAGATGCGCACCGCCGGCCTGGCCGAGGTGCCCAACCCGTCGGCGCTGTTCCTCGCCGAGCGGCCGGTCGGCGTTCCCGGCTCGGTGGTGGTGGCATCGGTGGAGGGCTCGCGCCCGATCCTCGTCGAGATCCAGGCGCTGGTGGCCAGCTCGGCGGGCGTTCCGCGCCGCACCGCCCTGGGCATCGATCCGAACCGGGTGTCGCTCCTGTTGGCGGTGATCGAACGGCGCGCGGGCATCGACGTGCTCGGCCAGGACGTGTTCGTCAACGTCGCCGGCGGCGTGCGGCTGTCCGAGCCGGCCAGCGATCTCGGCCTGCTCGCCGCGGTCGCCTCGTCGGCGCGCGGCCGGGCGGTCGACCCGCACACGCTGTGCTTCGGCGAGGTGGGACTGGCCGGCGAGGTGCGCGCGGTCGGGCGCATCGAGCTGCGCCTGGCCGAGGCGCACAAGATGGGCTTCCGTCGCTGCGTCCTGCCCGAGCTCAGCCGCTCGCGCTTTGCCGACTCGACCTCGCTCGAGCTGATCGGCGTGCGCGACGTCGGCAGCGCGCTCGAGGCGCTCCTGACCGAAGCGACCTAGGCGCCCAGCCGCATCGCCTTGTCGGCGTCGCTCAGGAGAATGACGCTCGAGTCGGCCATCACGTCGCCGGTCACCGGATCGAGCGAGACCGGGTGGTGAAAGAGCGGGCGCACCGTCGGACCGTGCACGATCTCGCCCGTGTACGTGTAGCCCGACTGATGGCAGGGGCACAGGTAGAAGTACATCTTGCCGATACCACCGTCGTCCGGCGGGTCGACGCCATTGTTGTTTTCGATGTCGCAGTGCATGTGCTGGCAGTCGGAGGACACCGCGAAGATCCCGCCCGCATCGCGACACACGAACAGCCGCTGCGGCTTGAAGAACACCGCCTGGTTGAGGATGATCCCGGCCGGCGGACCCGCGTTCGCCACGCCCGTCGCCTTCGGAACCGACCCGCACCCCGGCAGCCCCAGGGCGACCAGCCCGCTTCCGGTCACCGCACAAAACTCGCGTCGAGAAATGGTCATGATGTTTTCATCCTTGGGTACGGGTGGCAGCGGACGCCTTCTTCGAGGTGTCGACCGTGACGATGCCGCCGGCATCGACGGTCAGCAACAAATGAGCGAGGGGACGGGTGGCCGGCCCCATGAGCAGCGCGCCGTTGTAGTCGAACGCCGAGAGGTGACACGGGCAGGTGAACCCGGAGGTGTCGAACTCCACATCGCAACCCTGGTGCGGGCAGATCGAGGTGACCGCGTACAGGCCCTGTCCGTCGCGGCACACGAACAGGTGCCCGCAGTCGGATTGCACGACGCCGTCGAGCGGCACCGCGGCCGCAGGCCCGGCGTCGACCAGGCTCCCCGAGCAAGCCGAGGCCAGGTCGCCCGGCGCTCCGGCCAGATCGTCCGGCTCCGACCCTCCGTCGGCCGGTGGCCCCGCGTCTCCGCAGCCTGAAAGCTGCGCCGCGAACATCGCCGCGCCGGCAACCGCGCAAAAGTCACGCCGCGACAGCGGCCGCTGGTGGTTCATGACTTCCTCTCAACAGCCGCTCCAACCCTGCCGTCAAGAACGCAACGTGCAGGTAGATCCCCGGCAGCCAGCGGGGCACGCCGAGGAAATCGGCGTGGTGATAGTGGAAGAACCCGAGGGCCGACCATCCGGCCTCGAACAACGTCCCCCCGACCCCCACCGCCACTGAGTACACGATCAACCAGACCGGCGCGCCGTCGAGCACGCGCGCCAGCCACCAGGCGAACAGCACGCCCGCCACCACGTTGGGCAACGTATGGGCGTACGCCGTGAACGCATAGGCCGTCACGAACGCCAACCCATCGCCGGCGACCACGCGCGCCGACGGCGCGTCGAGCGGCCTGCCCCCGAGCAGCCGGCGCAGCATCCCGGCGCTGGAGACGATCACCAGCGAAGCGCCGGCGAACAGCAGCGGCACCCACCACGCCTGGTCCCACACGAACACGTGCGGATAGGACAACACGTCGTTGGTCGCGTGCAGGTGATCGCACACCGTGCACACGGCCGCGCCGGCCAGCGCCACCATCATCCATCCGAGCATGTTAGTGAGGCTTCCCGCCCAGCTCGGTCACGTGCTTGCGCACGATCTCGGCCTCTTTCGGGTTCTTCATCGCGACCAGATCGAGGTACAGGTTGAACTCGCGGATCGCGTCCTCGTTCTTCTTGTCGTTCTTGTAGAGCGTCGCCAGATCGTAGTGCGCCTCGGCGAGCTGCGCGTCGAGCTTGGTGGCGCGCTCGTACTCGGCGATCGCCTCCTGCACCTTCTGTTGCCGCCGGTACACCACCGCGAGGTTGAAGTGGAACACCGCCTGATCGGGCTTCAGCTCGACGGCCTTCTTCAGGTACTTCTCCGCCTCGTCCATCTTCTTGATGCTGCGATAGGCGACGCCCAGGTTGGACAGCGCGTCGGCGTCCTTGGGCTCGAGCATCACCGCGTGCTCGAGGTGCGGGATGGCTTTGCCAAAGTCCTTCTTCTCCCGGTAGACCTTGCCGAGCGAAGACTGCGACTTCGAGTCATTGGGGTTGAGCTCGACCGCCTTCTCCAGCTCGACGATCGCCTGGTCGAGCTTGCCCTGCCCGTAGTAGGTGATGCCCAGGCTGGCGTGGATGTCGGCGGTCTTGGGCTCCAGCTTGGCGGCCTTCTCCAGATGCTCGGCGGCCTGGTCGAGCTGGTTCCTCATCTTATAGGTGAGCCCGAGCGACCATTCGGCCGCCGCGTACTTGCCGCGCAGCTCGATGGCCTTGTTGAACTCCTGGATCGCCTCGTCGGTCTTGCCGGTGTCCTTGAGCGCGCGGCCCTGCCGGTAGTGAACGTCCGCTTCGTCGGCGCGCGCCAGGGCCGGCGCCATCACGAGCGCCGCCGCGATCATCAGTTCAGTGGGGAGTCGCATGCCGGCAGGATAGCGCGGCTCGGCGGATTTTTGCTAGTTGGCGCTGGAAGCGGGCGGCAGCGAGGGAGCGGCCGAGGTCTGACCCGCTTCGGTGAGCGCCTCCGAGGCCAGATCGAAGTCGCCGCCCGCCTCGGAGATCTCCTCGACCACCGGCTGCAGCTCGAGGCCGAGTCGGGTCGCGTCCACCGAGCGATGGCGGACCGCCGCCAACCGCAGGCGTTCCAAGGTCGCCACCTGGTGGGTGAGCCGCGCCACCGCGCGCTCGCGCCCCTGCCGGATCTCGTCGAGGTACGCGACCTGGGCCGAGAGCGCCTCCCGCGCACGCTCGAACTCGGCGCGCGCCACCGGATCCTCGCAGGTCTCGATCCGGCGATCGATCGCCTCGAGGCGCTCCTTCAGATCAGCCGGCAGCGAACGCGCCGCCTGCGACTCGACCTCGCTCCAACGCCGGCCAAAGCGGGTCATCTTCGAGATCAGGTCGTCCGCGGCAGCCCGCGCAGTCGGCGCCTGGTCGCCGAGAGCCTCGACCGCCTGGCGATAGGCGCCCGCGGCCCGGCCGAGCAGCTGCCCCAGCTCGCCTTCGCCCTGGAGCTCGATCAGATCGGCCTCGAGCGGCGCGTCCAGCCGGGCCAGGTTGCGACCGATCGAGGACACGCCGACCACCAGCCCCGAGGCCGCCCCCACCGCCAGCGCCTCCAGGCCCGACGGCAAGAACGCCAGCACCTCGGTCTGACCGACCGCCCGTCCGATCATCGCCGCGGTCGCCGCCCCGAGGGCCCCGAGCCCGGCGGTGAGCAGCTTGAGCGGAGCCCCGTTGACCCCGCGCGCCACCGAGGCGCCCACGGCCAACGCTCCGGCGGTCGCCCCGATCGGGCCCCCCAGCTTGATCGCCGCACCGGCGGCGCACGCCCACAGGAGCGCCCACGCGGCCGACGGCCAGCTCTTGGGAACCGCCACCGCAACCCCCAGCGCCAGGGCCGTCGCCGCCGCGCCCAGATAGGCCGGAAGGAACACGCCAGCCACGGCAGCCGCCCCGCCGGCCAGCACCGCCCGGACGATCGACTCATGTAACTTATCGTGATCCTTGAGCATGAGGGCCATGCTTGATCAAAACGCGCCAGCATGAGATCCGATCTACTTCATGCGTCTGGAACGAGACCCTGGTCACGCGCTCCTTTTGGACGGGGCGATGGGCACCGAGCTCATCGCTCGCGGCCTGCGCGTGCGTGCGGAATCCCCCGAGGCGTGGAACCTCGAACGGCCGGACGACGTGCGGGCGGTCCATGCCGCCTACATCGCCGCCGGCGCCGACGCGATCCAGACCAACACCTTTGGCGGGACCCGGCCGCGGCTGGCCCGGTTCGGCAAGCAGGATCAGCAGCGTCCCCTGCTGTTGGCCGCGGTCCGGTTGGCGCGCGAAGCCGCCGCCGGGCGTCTGGTCATCGGCAGCCTGGGCCCGACCGGCGAGAACCTGCCGCTCGAGCGCGGCGCCGATACCGGGGGCGTCGAGGACGCCTACGCCGAGGCGGCGGCGATTCTGGCCGAAGGCGGGATCGATTTGCTGCACCTGGAGACCCTGTTCCACCCGCTCGAGTTGGAGCTGGCGGTGCGCGGCGCTCGCCGGGGCGCACCGTCGGTGCCGCTGGTCGCTTCGATGACGCTGATGCCGGGCGTGACCGGCCTCGAGACGCCGCACGGGGTACCGCTGGCCAAGATGCTCACCGCGGTCCGGGCCAGCGAGCCGGATGCGGTCGGCGTCAACTGCTCGATCGAGGGCGAGCGCATGCTGGCCGCGGTCGAAGCCCTCCGCGAAGAGGTCGCGCTGCCGGTGTGGGCCAAGCCGCAAGCCAAGATCTCCGCCAAGTGCGTCAACGGCCGTTCGTCCGAGACGCCCGAGGCGTTCGCGCGCCACGCGATCGCGCTGGTCCGTGCGGGCGCGTCCGCCATCGGCGGCTGTTGCGGCGTCGGCCCGGACAGCCTGGCCGCGCTCCGCCAAGCGCTCGATCACACGTCGGCGAGGGTGGCGTCATGAGCCTCCTGCTGGCCGCCGCCCGGCTGCTCCTCCTTTATATAGTCGGCGGCGTGAACCTGTCGGCCGACCGCGGACTGGCGACCCGTTTCGGCGACCCGGGCGATCTGTTGACCGGCGCGCACCTGTCCTGCACCCACCAGCGGATCCAACCGGGCCAGCTGGTCTGCGCACACCGCACCCTGCCGTGCGGCTCGGTGGTGATGTTGCGCAACCCGCGCACCAACAAGTTCGCCGTCTGCGAGGTGCTCGACCGCGGGCCCTTTGGCGCGATCTTGCCGAGCGGCGAGTGGGGCGTGAAGATCCGGCCGTCCGAGCCGGGCACCTGGCGTGGCGTGATCGACCTCGCGCCCGCCGTCGCGCAGGCGCTCGACCACAACGGCCGCGAAAAGGTGCAGCTATTCTACCAGCGGGTGGCCAAGCACTTGCGGTTCGGGCGCGAGCTTCATCGTGCCGGTGTCATAGACCCGCGCTAGGCTCTGCTCGTGAACCCGCTCGGCTCGTTTTCCCCGGCCACCCGCATGTGGTTCGAGGGAGCCTTCGAGGCGCCGTCGCCACCCCAGGTGATCGGTTGGCCGGCGATCGCGCGCGGCGAGCACGTCCTGCTCTCCGCTCCCACCGGCTCGGGCAAGAC
>PNAM01000065.1:132855-157811 GCA_003170275.1 Myxococcales bacterium | reverse complement strand
GAGATCGGCATGGGCGACAACGTGTACCTCGGCGATCGCAACGGCGTGCGTACGCCCATGCAGTGGAGCACCGATCGCAACGCCGGCTTCTCGCGCGCCAATCCTCAGCGGCTGATCCTGCCCGTGATCATCGATCCCGAGTATCACTACGAATCGCTCAACGTCGAGGCGCAGCAGCAGAACCCCAGCTCGCTGTTGTGGTGGACCAAGCGGATGATCGCGCTGCGCCAGCGCTACCAGGCGTTCGGCCGCGGCACGATCGAGTTCCTGAGCCCGGACAACCCGAAGGTGCTCGCGTTCTTCCGGCAGTACGGCGACGAGACGCTGCTGATCGTCGCCAACCTGTCGCGCAACGTGCAGTACGCGGAGCTCGATCTGTCGACCAAGAAGGGTCTCGTTCCGGTCGAGCTGCTCGGCCGCACGCACTTTCCGGCGATCGGCGAGCTGCCGTATCTGTTGGCGCTCGGCGGGCACGCGTTCTACTGGTTCGCGCTGCAGAAGCCCGACAACGCCGAGGGTGAGGCGCGCGAGGCGGCCTACCAGCCGCCGGCGATCAAGGACACCAGCAAGGAGACGCTCGAGGAGGTAATGGCCGGCTATCTCGAGGGGCGGCGCTGGTTCCGCGGCGGCGGGCGGCAGTTGGTGAGCGCGAAGATCAGCGAGCTCCTATCGATGAGCGCCAGCTTCCAGCTCGCGTTCCTGCGCGTCGAGTACGCCGACGGCGATCCGGAGACCTACGTGATCCCGCTGGGCGAGGCGACCGATCTGGCGCTCGCCGCCGAGATCCTGGCGCGCGCGCCGCAAGCCGTGCTGGCGACCTTGCCACAGGGAATCCTGTACGACCCGCTCGCCGACGTCGGCTCGGCGCGCCCGGTGCTCGAAGCGCTCGCCGCGCACACGCGCGTCAAGGGCGCGAACGGGGAGCTGGTGGCGTCGACCGCGCGGCCGCTGGAGAACCCGGGCGCGCTCGACCCGCGTGTGACCAAGCCCGAGCACCCCAACGCGATCGTCATCTACGGCAACAAGTACCTCTTGAAGTTCTTCCGCAAGCTCGACGAGGGCACGCGGCCCGAGCTGGAGATCGGGCGCTTCCTCACGCAGCGCCCAGGATCGCCCGCGCCGCCGCTGGTCGGTCAGCTCGAGTACCGACCGCGCCGCGGCGAGCCGATCACCATCGCTACGCTGCACGAGTTCGTGCCGTCGGAGGGCGATGCGTTCACCTACTCGCAGAACGAGCTCGCGCGGTTCTTCGAGCGCGTGCTGGCGCGTCACGAGGAGGTGGCGCCGAGCGCGCCGCCAGGCGCCACGCCGTTGCAGCTCGCCGACCGCGATCCGCCGGTGCTGGAGCGCGATCTGATCGGCGGCTTCCTCGATCCCGCGCGCCTGCTCGGCCAAAGGGTCGCCGAGCTGCACGCGGCGCTGGCCTCGGCGCCCGACGATCCGCTGTTCGCGCCCGAGCCCTACTCCGCGCTCGATCAGCGCTCGAGCTACCAGGCCATGCGCAACACCACCGGCTCGGTGCTGCGCCTGCTCAAGACGCGCCTGGCCAAGCTGCCGCCGCACGCGGCCGAGCTCGGGCGCGAGCTATGCGCCAACGAGGAGCGCGTATACCGGCGCTTCGACGCCATGCTCTCCAACCGGGTCAACGCGCAGCGCCTGCGCCGCCACGGCGATCTCAAGCTCGGCTCGGTGCTCTACACCTGCAAGGACTTCGTGATCATCGACTTCGACGGCCGCCGCGATCGCCCGCTCCCCGAACGGCGCCGCAAGCGCTCGCCGCTGCGCGACGTCGCCGGCATGCTGCGCTCCTTGCAACACGCCGCCATGACCGCGCTTCACGATCCCGCGCTGGTCCGCGAGGCCGATCGCGACGTGGCGCGCCCGTGGGCCTGGAGCTGGTACCTGTGGTCCGCCGCCAGCTTTCTGCGCGGCTACCTGGCCACCGCCCACGTGCACACCTGGCTGGCCCGCGATCAACACGAGCTGGGCGTGCTGCTCGACGCCTACCTCCTCGACAAGTCGCTGCGCGAGCTGGGCGACGACCTCGAAGGCCGCCCCGGCCAGGCCGCGCTCTCGCTCGAAGCCCTCACCCTCATGCTCGCCTAGAATCTGCCCAGAATCTGCTAGACTCCAGGCAGAGATGAAGACGCTCGTTCTTGCGGTTTTGGCGTCGCTGGCGATCGGAAGCGAGGCGCGCGCGGCGGACGTTTGCGGGCCGGTGGAGCTGCGCTTCGAGCCGGGCGCGCCGAACCTACAGATCGTGGCGTGGATCGAGGATCTGCAGGGCAAGGTGATCGACACGCCGTACATCACGCGCGTGACCGGGCAGTTCGGGGTGGCCAATCGCCCTGGCGCGGCGCTGCTGAAGACCGACTTTCGCTGGCCCTATTCGCGCCGTGACATGGTGCTGCCGGTGTGGGCGCACCGCCGCGATCATCACTACCCGAAGATCGTGATGGGCGGTGCGTGCGGCAATTCGACGCAGACCTTGTGCCCGGGCGGCAACAAGTGCGGCAGCGACTGCGAAGACTCCACCATCGCGTACCACTCGCTGGTCTCGTCGGGCGAGCCGTTCTACTGCTCGCCGTCGGGATCGCCCGACGCGGTGAGCTGCGCGTCCAGGTTCACCGGCTCCAAGGGCGCCTACGCCGACCCGCCCGCGTTTTCGCTCTATCCGCCGCGCGCCGATCTGACCACCTTCAACATGGCGGTCGACTCGCCCGACGTGCTCGACTTCGCCAAGCAGAACGATCTGGTCGCGGTCTCGGCCGCTACGCCGCCCGCCAACGCGTTGGTGAGCCCGGCGCTCGTCTGGTACCCGCAGGGCGTGCCGGCGGGCGACTACGTGGCGTGGATCGAGCTGTCGCAGGAATCCGACTTCAGCCCCGGCCACTCGAAGACCAGCCCCGATCACCCCAACCAGCCGGACAGCGTCTCGGCATGGGACTTCGAGGGGCACAACTTCCTCGGCCAGCCGTCGGTGGTCTACAAGGTGCCCTTCCACTGCGACCAGACCAACAACGCCGCCGCCATCGCCACCCAGTACGTTGGCTACAGCACGTGGGACAACTCCGACGGCACGCTGCACCCGCCCGACGCGACCATCGTCGACAAGCCGGGCTCGGGCGCCGGCCGGCTGCTCGACGTGGACGACGGCACCGACGTCTATCGCGTCAAGGTGCTCGGCGCCTCGACCATCGTGCCGAGCGACGGCGGGATGCCGCCCGCCTGCCTCGCCCCCGATCAGGTCACCGGCCTCGCGCTCACCGCCGGCCAGACCTCGATCACCGTGAACTTCACCGCGCCCACCGGCGGCTCGACGGCCAACCGCTTCGCCGTCCGCTACCGCGAAGGCAACACGCCGATCACCGGCGACATGTTCGATCAGCAGGTCGCCGCGCCCAGCGTCTCGGCCGGCGCGCCCGGCGACCACCTCACCTCCACCGTCGACGGGCTGTTGCGCCAGACCAGCTACGCGGTGGCGGTGCGCGGCATCGCGCCGTGCGGCAAGGGCGGCGCGGTGGTCTCGCAGGTGGTCTCGACCGAGGTGCCCAAGTTCGTCACGCTGCACGGCTGCTTCATCGCCACCGCCGCGTACGGCTCGCCGATGGAGCGGCACGTCTCCAAGCTGCGCGAGTTCCGCGACTCGCGGCTGCTCACCAACCCGATCGGCCAGCTGGTCACCGCCATCTACTACGCGTTCAGCCCGCCGCTGGCGAACGCGATCTCGACCGATCCCAACCTGCGCGCCCTCGCCCGCGCCGCGCTGCGCCCGTTGGTCACGCTCGTCACCCGCTGATCGGCACGCCGCAAGCAGGTTCACGAGCCGGAGGTTTGCCGATGAAATGGATCCTGCGCCTGGGCCTCGCGCTCGGCTTCGTCCTGGCCGCACCGTCGCTCGCCCGTGCCGATGACGACGACCAGCGCTACAACGACGTGCACAAGACCAATCCGCCCTACGAAAATACCAAGTGGCCCAAGAAGACCCAGGCGCGCGCCAAGAAAGCGCTCAACTGGCCGGACAAGACCGGCGAGCAGGTCGGCGAGACCGGCGAGAGCACCGCAGGTCAGACCCGGGACGAGCGACGCGCCAAGACCTCGCCGCGCGAGCTGCCCAAGCAGCCCTACTAGCGATCGGCGCGCTTGAAGACGACCAGTGTCACCCTCTTCCTCGTCGCGCTGACCGCGGGTTGCGGCGGCGCGAGCGATGAGCCACCGCCGTCACCGGCCGTCACCTCGTGCGCGGTGGAAGTGGCCAGCGGCGATGCGCATGTGTGCGCGCGACGCGGCGACGGCTCGGTGTGGTGTTGGGGCCTGAACGCGAGCGGTCAGCTGGGCGTCGGCGACGCGATCAACCGGCCCGCGCCGGCGCAGGTCGGGTCGCTGGCCCACGTCGCGCAGGTGACCGCGGGCGCGTCGCACGCGTGCGCGATCGATGCGGCGGGCGCGGCCTGGTGCTGGGGCGAGAACGAGGCCGGCCAGCTCGGCGACGGCACCAACACCCCACGCTCGAGGCCGGTGCAGGTCGCCGGGCTCGCGGGCGTCACGCAGCTCTCCGCCGGCGGCGCACACACCTGCGCGCTCGAGCACGACGGCAGCGTGTGGTGCTGGGGCGCCAACGAGCTCGGCGAGCTCGGCGCCGGAACGTCGGGCGACGGCAGCAATCGCAACGCGCCCGTCGAGGTGAGCGCGCTCGGCCACGACGTCGCGCAGCTCTCCGCGCGCGGCAACCACACCTGTGCGCGCAAGAACGACGGCAGCGTGTGGTGCTGGGGCGAGAACACCTCGGGCGAGCTGGGCGACGGCGCCTCGGGCGACGGCCAGCTGCGCGCCACGCCCGTCGAGCTCACCGCGCTCGACCACGACGTCGCGGAGCTGGCTGCCGGCGGCGCCCACACCTGCGCGCGCAAGAACGACGGCAGCGTGTGGTGCTGGGGCAACAACAGCTCGGGCCAGCTCGGCCGCGGCTACGTCTCGTACTCGGCGCCCACCGCGCTGACCGCGCCGCTCGCCGTGCAGTTCCCGCCGTCCACGCGGATCGCGTCGATCAGCGCGGGCCAGGCACACGCGTGCGCGCGCTCGAGCGCGGGCGAGCTGTTCTGCTGGGGCGTCAACGGGCGCGGCCAGCTCGGCAACGGGCAGGTCACGCCGGCCGCCGAGCGCGGCGTCGGCACACCCGCCGGGATCGCCGGCCTGGCCGACGTGGGCGCGCTGTCGGCCGGCTCCACGCATAGCTGCGCGCTGTCCGGCGACGCGGTGTTTTGCTGGGGCGGCAACCGCGTGGGCGAGCTGGGCAACAACGGCGCGCCCGACGACGATCCCACTCCGACGCGCACCGCGCTCTGTCCGTAGGGAAAACCTTTTCCCAGATCTTTCCGTCCGCCTGCCCTTCTCGCCCGCAAACCGCCGATTCCCCGCTGGCATGGCGCCTGCTCAAGTGAGGAGCAGGAGACGCGCATGATCGACCGGAATACGACCGAGAAGATGGCTGCCATGGACTGGGGCATTGCTCTCGAGACCGAGCCCGAAGAGATCGACATCGAGTTCTCGCCGGAGGCCGACGTCTCCGATGGGCTCACCTGGGCGTGGAACGGCTCAGCTTGGGTCGCGGTGGCAGAATGAAGGCGCTCAAGAAGGACCAGCGCTCGTCCCCGGCGACGCGCGCGTTCCGCGACGCCGTGCGCGACATCCTCGCCGCCGAGGGCTGGTTCGAGCTGAGCCTCGAGCCCGAGCCGCGCGCCTGCGTGACCTGGATCGCCTCGCCGACCGCCACCGCCTGACTTTTGCTAAGCTGCCCCCATGCAACCACTCGAGGGGCGGGTCTTCGTCGTCACCGGCGGCGGCGGCGCAATCGCGCGGCCGATCCTGCACGCGTTCGCCGGCGCGGGCGCCAAGGTGGTGGTCGTCGATCGCACGATCGACCACGCGCAGAAAGCCGCCGAGCTGGTGGCGGGCCTGCCGCTCGCCGCGGATCTCGCGACCGCAGCCGGCGCCGATCAGATGGTCGCCGCGGTGGTCGCCCAGCTCGGGCGGGTCGATGGGCTGATCCACACCGTCGGCGGCTTCGCGATGGGCAAGGTCGACGAGGTCGACGTCTCACAATACGACAAGCTGTTCGACGCCAACGTGCGCAGCCTGTTCTACACGGTGCGCAGCGTGCTGCCCCAGCTCAAGGCGCGCAACGACGGCTTCATTGCAGGCTTCGCGTCGGAGCCCGCCTGGACCGGCGCCGGTCCCGGAGCCAGCTTGTACGCCGCGTCGAAGGCGGCGGTCGCCACGTTCCTGCGCTCGCTCGACGGTGAGCTGAAGGGCTCGGGCATTCGCGTCTCGATCCTGTACCCCATGGGCGCCGTCGATACGCCCGCCAACCGGCGCGACATGCCCGACTTCGATCCGGCCGGCTACATCGATCCGGCCGAGATCGCCGCGACCTTGCTGTTCGCCGCCACGCGCTCGGCACGCGGCCGCCTTCCCGAGCTCCCCGTGTATCCCGCCCGGCCCGCCAAGTGAGCGCCGATGCGCCGATGTTCCACTTTAACGAGCTGCGCCCGCAGATCGTCGAGGAGGTCACGCGCCGGGTGGTCGAGGCGCGCCGCGTCGCTGCCCTGGCGCATCCCGACGAGTCGCTCGCCTACACGCTCAACGATCTGGTGATCCACGAGCTCAAGCGCCTGCGCCGCGTGGCGCCGCCCGACACCGTCGAGGACAAGAAACGCGTCGACACGATCGCGCGCGCGCTCAACCGCGGCGCCGACGACGGCGACCTCGCGCAGCTGTTGCGCGACCAGGTGCACGCCTACGCCGACGACATCGCCGGATCGTTCTCGATGCCCGCCTACCGGGTCGCCAGCCGCATCCTGCCGTCGGTGTTGTCGCTGCTGCTCAGCCCGCAGAACCTCAAGCGCGGCCTGGTCGGCCTGGGCACAATGGATAACCGCGTGCGCGTCGACGGCGATCTCGAGCAGCTCCGGCGGCTCGCCGAGCGCGGCACCTTGATCGTGGTGCCCACGCACCTGTCCAACCTGGACTCGCCGCTGGTCGGCTTCGCGGTCGAGCGCGCCGGCTTGCCGCCGATGACCTACGGCGCCGGCAAGAACCTGTTCACCAGCCCGCTCACCTCGTTCTTCATGGCGCGCCTGGGCGCGTACAAGGTCGATCGCCGGCTCAACTTCGCGCTGTACAAAGAGGTGCTCAAGACCTTCTCGCAGACGGTGCTCGAGCACGGGCTGCACTCGATCTTCTTCCCCGGCGGCACGCGCTCGCGGTCGGGCGCGATCGAGCGCAAGCTCAAGCTCGGCCTCGCCGGCACCGCGCTGTCGGCGTACATCCAGTCGGTGCGGCGCGATGGGCCGCAGGCGCGCCGCTTCTACTTCGTGCCGCTCACGCTCAACATGCCGCTCACCCTCGAGGCCGAGACGCTGATCGAGGATCACCTCAAGGAGGTCGGCAAGAACCGCTACATCATCGAGGACGACGAGTTCACGCGCCTGGGCCGCGTGGTCACCTTCGGCCGCAAGCTGCTCACCATGGATCAAGCGATCGAGGTGCGCTTCTGCGCGCCGCGCGATCCGTTCGGCAACCGCGTCGACGCCGAGGGGCGATCGATCGACGATCGCGGCCGCGAGGTGGACCCGATGCGCTACGTGCTGCGCGACGGCGCGCCGGTGCACCACCACGGGCGCGACGCCGAGTACACGCGCGAGCTCGGCGGGTTGATCGCCGAGGACTACGTGCAGGGCGCGTCGTATTTTCCCACGCACCTGGTCGCCGACGTGCTGTTCGGCGCGCTCGAGCGCGAGCTGCCCGGGCTCGATCTGTACCGCCGCCTGCGCCATCCGCGCGAGGTCGGCCTGACCCTGGCCGAAACCGCCGAGCGGGTGGACCGCGTGCGCGACGCGATCACGCGCAACTCCGATCGCCTGGGCCGCTTGAGCGAGCGCGCCGCCGCGCTGCACGGCCCGGCGCTGGTGCTCGACGCGCTCGAGAGCTTCTCCGGCTATCACACGCGGCCGGCCGCCGAGCTGGTGGGTAACCGCGTGGTGCTGCGCGATCGCGAGCTGCTCCTCTATTATCGCAACCGGCTTTTGCACCACGAGCCGGCGCAGGCGGCGCTCTCGTGATCGCCATCGTGGCAGGCACGCCGCTCGGCGCAGCGCTGGCGACCCGGCTGCGCAGCGACGGTCGCGAGGTGATCGCGATCGAGCCCGGCCAGTCGCTCGAGCCGCTGCGCGCGCTGCGCCTGGTGGTGGTGGACGCGCCCGCCGCCGACCTGTTGCGGCTCGCGCGCGCGCTCGGCGACGTGCTCGACGGCAACCACCTGGTGGCGCACACCATCCGCGGCCTGACCGCCGACGGCACCGGCGCCACGCAGATCTTGCATCAGGAGACCGCCGTGCGACGCCTCGGCGTGATCGCCGGCCCGCTCGCCGCCGCCGATCTGCAGGCGGGCCGCCCGTCGGCGGGCGTGATCGCCTCGCGCCATCCGGAGGTCGTCGAGGAGCTCTCCGCCGCCATGTCCACGCCGCGGCTGCGCCTCTATCGCGGCCACGATCCGCTCGGCGTCGAGCTGGCGTCGAGCCTCACCGATCTGGTGACCGTCGGCTGCGGCCTGGCGCACGCGCTCGGCTTCGGCGAGACCTCGCGCGCGCTCATGATCGTGCGAGCGGTGCGCGAGCTCGGGCGGCTGATCGTCGCGCTGGGCGGCGAGGTGCAGACCGCCAGCGGGCTGGCCGGCCTCGGCGACATCCTGGTGCGCTCGCACGATCCCGAGTCGCACTTCTTCCGGCTGGGCGTCGAGCTGGCGGGCGGCAGCGTGTCGGCGCGCGCCGAGCTGGTCGGCAACGCGCGCACCTTCCGCGCGCTCGGCCGCCACCACCGGGTGCCCGCCCACATCTTCGACGGGCTGGCCCAGCTGCTCGAGGGCAAGCTGGCCCCTGCGGAGCTGGTGACGCACCTCATGACGGTGCCAATTCTCGACGACTAGAACGGTGCTGTCTCGCCGTCGTTGGTGACACCTTTCCACCTGATATGGGCGGCGGTGGAATTCGCTGCTGCGCGGATTGATCAGCCGCCTTTGGGACCGAGCAACGACAGCACGGTGTTCATCGCGGTCTGCGCCGCCGAAGTTCCGACACCGATAATCGATCCCATATAGAGATTTACGATTTTCATCGTTTTCAAATCGACGACGTAGCAGTACTCCCGCTGAACCAGCGCGTTGATTGTCTGTTTGGGCAGATTGTCTGGATCTCTCACTGACGTGACCGGAAGCTTGTAGGCGGTGACCCACGCATCCAGATCCGCCTTGCTTGCCGGTTGGACCGTTCCAGTGCTCGTATTCGTGGCGAGAATTTCGATGATCACGCCGCCCGCATCCACTACCTGCTTTCCCATTGCAGCCATATCACGGGCCGCGTTTTTGCAGCCGGGTCAGGTGAACTCCGCTACGTGGATCATCGCGTACGCGCGACCAGATTTGCGCGCCGCGTCCGCCGAGTACGGGACGTAGGGCTTGGTGTTGGCGATCGCGTCGGCAGCGTCGTCGACGTAGCCCTCCCAGACCAGCGGCGGGAAGACGTCGCCGACCTTGTTGCCGTAGGGTCCGGCGGGATAATTGTTGGCGACCGGACCGTCGGTGCCGCCGTTCATCGACAGGTCGGTCAGGATCGAGGGCGGACCGTCTTGCCCGCTGTCCTGTCCGCCGCCGCCGCCGCCGTCGGTGTCCGGCATCGCCGGGCTCGAGCCGCAACCGGCCAACAACGCTGCCGTCAATAGCATGGTCGTCTTCATTTTTTCACCAGTGCGAGCCAGGTCAGCGTGGTCACGCCTTCGCCCGCGTCCATCACGATCTTCGTTCCGTCGGCCGAGACGTGCGCGCCGGCCACCCGGTCGTTCACGCCGGCGGGCGGCAGGTTGGCCACGTAGCCGCGCATCGAAAAGATGTCGACCGCCGCGAGCGCCGGCAGCGACGCGGTGTTGGCGAAGGTCACCTGTGCCTTCTGCGAGAACACTACCTCGAACGGCGCGAACGCGAACAGCGCGTCGGGCGGATGCGCCGCGTCGACGAACGGCAGCTTGGCGAGCAGCGCGGGCGAAACCGTCAGCACGCGCAGCTGGCTGCCGAGCGGCATCAGCTCCACGTCTTCCACGTCGAGCTGCACCTGGGTGTTGGCGGCGAGGATGAGCGTCGCGTCGCCCGACACGATGGTCTGCGCCGAGTCATCGAGCGCGATCGCGGGGCCGGTCGCGGGCAACAGCGGCGACACCAGCGGCACGCTGATCGCCAGCGTGTCCGAGGTGAGCTGCGGCAGCGGTTGGTACCAGCTGGCGCGGTCGGGCCGGCCGTGCACTTCGATCGCGTAGTGATCGAGCACCACGTGGTCCTTGATCAACGCGACGAAGGTGCCGTCGCTGACGGTGCGCCCGTAGAAGCAGATATCGCCGCACACCGAGATCAGGGTGCTGTTGAGCGGCTTGTCGGCTTCGGAGACCACGTGCCCGCTCACCGAGGTGAGGCACGCCCCCCCGTCGGGCCGCTCGTTGAGCGGATCCTGACACCCGTAGAGATCGGTGGAGGCCAGGTCGGCCGGGATGCTCGCATCGTTGCTGCCGCCGTCGCCAGGCTGCGCGGAGTTCGAAGAACACGCGGCGAGCACCAACGACGCCGCGAACACCAACTGCCACTTCATCGGCCCAGCCTACCACTTCCGACTAGCGCGCGCCGAGCGACCACATCTTGATGAAGCGGATGTCGAGGAACAGCTTGCCGCTGGCGATCACCGGCCCGCCGTAGGCCGGCTGGAAATCGGCCGGCAGGATGCCCAGCGTGCCCGACACGCCGACGCCCAGGTCGAAACCCCACAAGCTGACCACGTGGCGCACGTAGCCGAGGGTGAGCGAGCCCACGAACTGCGGATCGTTGGGCGTGGCCGAGGCGATCGCCAGCTCCGCGGGCGTGCGGTGCAGCACCTCGAGGCGCGCGAACGGCGTGTTGACCTCGTCGCTGAAGGTGGCCTCGATGCCGAACGAGGTGAGGAACGGCGCGTGATCGTAGTTGGTCACGCCGCCCCAGATCCACGAGGTGTGCGCGCGCCAGTTGTGGCTGCCGCCCAGGCGATGCTCGGTGTAGGCCGACGCCGAGATGCGCACGGTGTTGGCGCCGTCGCCTTCGGGGCTGTTGACGTAGGCGACCGAGACCGCGGCGGTCAGGTGGCGCCCGAACTGCTGCACCAGGCGCAGCGCGGCCGAGTCGGGCGTGGCTACAGGCAGATCGATCTCGGTCGGTGACGGCTCGCGCCCGTGGAACGTGGAGGCCTCGATGGCGGTCGCGCCGAGCCGGTTGGAGAAGTAGAAGCCGGCGCCGATCACCGTCGAGGTCACGTGCCCCACGTCCTGGCCGAGGTGGTGGCCGAGCGGCGCGTCGGGGTTCACGGTGCCGGTCGCGCGGTGCATGAACGCGATCGGTCCGTCGGTGGTCTCGCCGCGCGGCGAGAACCACACGCGCAAGATGCGGGTCTTGGTGGAGCTGAACGAGAGCACGTCGGTGAGCGTCAGCCCCATGAGCGGCGACGAGTGCGGGTGCTGCGCGTCGACGTAGGGCACGCCATTCTGGTTCTCTTCGCCGATCTGCAGCGGCAGGGCGTAGCCGCGATCGGGAAAGGTCCAGCGCTCGGCGGTGAGCATCACGTCGAGCTCGATGCGGTTCCAGTGCGACAGATCGATCCCGCCATCGGCCATGATCCAGTTGGGCGCGGCGATCGAGTGCCGGCTGCGCGTGCCGGCCACGCCGGTATCGGTGAGCGCCAGATGGCCCATCACCATGCCGGAGAAACGGCCGCGCACATCGGGCCGCGGCTGGCACATCGACATGCCGAACAGGTAGTACTCCCACGACGCGCAGCCGTCGGGCGAGATCATCATGTCGTACATGCCGGCGTTGGACATCTCGTGCATGTGACCGTGCGAGGTCATGTGCTCGAGATAGAGCGGCTCCGAAGGCGACGGCAACCCGCCGGCCTGCGGTGGGTTGGTCAGGGGCGGGATGGGCATGCACATCGCCATCTGGGCGTCCCACGCCTCGCCGGCGGGGCAGGTCTCCTGCGCGCGCGCCCCGGTGCACACCAGGGAGACGGCTATGACGGCGTAGAGGGCGCGCATGCGAGATGTCACCGTAAAGACCGCGACGACAAAGTTCAAGCCGGCTTCCCCGTTTCTGCTCGCCGCGCAATCGTTGCACGGCGCCCCCTTTGCATTCTGTGCACATGTCGTTCGAAACTGAGCGGCATTTGTTGTACACGCGAGTCGGCACTTCATGCTGATCCAACGCGTATCGAGCTGATTTCATGCAGCGAATCTCGCATGCGTGCGACGGCACGAGGTTCGCACTACGCCCCCGACATGGCGCTGACCCAGAAGGCAGTCACCCAAGAGCGAGCAACTCCCCTGCATGAAGGTGGGCTCACCCTTCAAGAAGAGCACCGCCTGTCACGCCGCTGGCGCGCCATGGAAGACCGGGCGGCGCTCGCGCGGCTGGTGCAGGCGCACCTCGGCCTGGTGGTGAAGATCGCCACCGAGTTCCGCCACTCGGGGCCGGCGCTCGAGGACCTCATTCAAGAGGGCAACCTCGGGCTGACCATCGCCGCGCGGCGCTTCGATCCCGGCCAGGGCACGCGCCTGGCCACCTACGCCACCTACTGGATTCGCGCGTGCATGATGGAGCACGTGGTGCGCTCGCATGGGCCGGTGCGCATCGGCACCACGCGGGCGCAGCGCAAGATCTTCTTCGGCCTGGGACGCGCGCGCCGGCGCATCGAGCGCGGCGGCCAGCTCGCTACCTGCGAAGCGCTCGCCCAGGCGCTCGGCGTGGAGCAGAAGGAAGTCGAGTCGATGACGCCGCGGCTGTCGCGCCGCGATCTGTCGCTCGACGCGCCCCGCTCGATCGACGACGATCGCGAGGTGGGCGGGATGCTCGCCGTGGACGGGCCGACGCCCGAGGAGCTGGTAGCCGGCAACCAGGAAGCGGGCGCGCGCAAGACCCGGCTCTTGTCGGGGCTCGAAGCGCTCGACCCGCGCGAGCGCGCGATCATCCAGGCGCGCCACCTGAGCCAGGCGCCGCCGGCGACGCTCGAGACGCTCGGCGAGCGGTTCCAGGTGAGCCGCGAGCGCGTGCGCCAGATCGAGCTGCGCGCGATCGGCAAGCTGCGCGCCGCGTGCAGGCTGGAGCCGAGCGCGTCGTGCTCGCTCGAAGCGCTGGGCGCCACGCGGTAATTTTTTGACGGCGGCCTTGACGTTTTTGCCACCGCCCGCCAGGACGGGAGTAAGCTCCGTTTCATGAAGTGGGCCTCTGCCATTTCGGAGCGGCCAGCCGCCGACGAAGCGCTCGCAGAGGTCGCTGCGCGCGTGCGTGGCGAGCTGGGCGTCGATCCCGACCTGGTGGTAGCGTTCGTCTCGCCGCACCACGCGCCCGCGTTTCGCGAGCTACCGGCGCGGCTTGCGCTGGCCATGCCGCGCGCGGTGGTGATCGGCTGCGCGGCCTCGGGCGTGATCGGCGCCGGCCACGAAGTCGAGGAGCGGCCGGCGTTGTCGCTCACCGCCGCTTCGCTGCCGGGCGTGACGCTCACGCCGCTGCACCTCGATCAGAACGATCTCGATCGCGATCTCGGCGAGCGGGTGGGCCTGCCGCGCGCCGCCGATCCGCACTTCCTGGTGCTCGCCGATCCGTTCACTTTCGACGCCGACGCGCTGGTGAGCGCGCTCGATCGCGCGTACCCGGTCGGGCGCAAGGTCGGCGGGCTGGCCTCGGGCGGGCGCTTCCCGGGCGGCAACGCGCTGTTCCTCGGCCGCGACGTGTACCGCGCCGGCGCGGTGTGCGTGGCGATGACCGGCAACATCGCGGTCGACACGATCGTCGCGCAAGGCTGCCGTCCGATCGGCCGGCCCATGGCGATCACGCGCGGCCACGACAACGTGATCGAGCAGATCGATCGCCAAAAGCCGACCGACGTGTTGCGCGAGCTGTTCGAGAGCCTCGACGAGCGCGACCAGACCCTGTTCCGCCATTCGCTGTTCGTCGGCCTGGAGATGCAGAAGGATCAGGTCGAGGTGCCGCGCGGCGAGTTCCTGGTGCGCAACCTTTTGGGTATGGATCCGACCAGCGGCGGGCTGGCCGTCGGTGCGCAAATTCAGCCCTGGCAGGTCGTGCAATTTTTGCTGCGCGACGCGCGCACCGCCGCCGAAGATCTCGCCATGCTCCTCGATCGCTACCGCGGCGGCGGCGCCCACCCGTCCGGCGCCCTGCTCTTCTCCTGTCTCGGCCGCGGCATGCACCTGTACGGCCGCCCCGACCACGACACCGGCCTGTTCCACGAACGGCTCGGCCGCATCCCCCTCGGCGGCTTCTTCTGCAACGGCGAGATCGGCCCGGTCGGCGGCAGCACCTTCCTCCACGGCTACACCAGCGCCTTCGGCCTGTTCCGCCCCGCCTCGTCGTAGCGGTCGGTCAGGTTTCGCTGGCGCCGAAGACGGCGGTGCCGATGAACCAGCCGAAGCCGAGCGCGATCGCGATCGCGCCGTGCAGGCCGAGGACGATGGTGAGGCCGCTGGCGATCGCCATCGCGCAGCCGAGCAGGACGGCGGCGACCTTGGACCAGCCGAGGCGCGCGACCAGCTTGTAGTTGGCGACCGCGCCGGCGAGCACGAGGAGGATGCCGAGCGCCGAGAGCACCTGCACCAGCCAGCCGGTGTGCGGCCAGCCGGGCTTGATCGGCGCGTAGTCGGACGGGGTGTGCAGCGGCGGATCGGGGACGAACGCGGGCGACGCGACCGGGCGATCGGCCTTGATCGCGAACGGCGGCTTGAGCGCGAGCGGCGCGGGGTCGGCGCCGTGGACGTCGACCTCGGCGAGCGTCTCGCCGAGATCGCTCTCGTCGTGTGCGGTGCCGGGCGGGGTCCACGCGCGCACGCGGTAGTGGCCGTCGGGGACGCCCGCGATCTCGAACGCGCCGGACACATCGGTCACCGCCGTGAAGGCCGCGTCGCTCACCAGCACGTAAGCGCGCATCTCGCGGTGCAGATCGCAGAGGAACGTCACCACACCGGGCCGATCGAGCGTCACGCGCTGCTCGACGCCCCTCGGCACGGTGGCCAGGTTGAACAGGCTCTGGTTGCCCATCCTGCCGTGAACGGTGTGGCTCTCCTCGTCGCGATTGGACAGCACAAGCGTCGAGCCGCGCGGCAGGAGCTGCACCTTGGGCACGAACGACATCCACACCTCGTCGAGCCGCGCCGCGCGGCGCTGGGGCACCGGCCCGCGCGGACCTTCGAGCCAGATCGCGACGTGAGGCGTGGCCGCGACCGTCCCGCGCACCGTCGCTGCGTGCGCGGTCGAGATCGTCAACACCGCGACCAACCACCTCATGCGGCCAACATAGCGTGTTTTGTCGCGACGTCGAGCCGATGGGGCAAACTACCGGCATGGCGGAACCGCTAAAGGTCCGGGTCGGCGAGCACGAGCAGGTGACCGCGCTCCACTATGCCGCGGCCGGGGCGCGCGCGGGCGTGACCGTGCTCCTCGGGCACGGCGCGGGCGCCGACCAGCACCATCCGTTCATGGTCGAGCTCGCCGGCGGGCTGGCGGCGCGCGGGCTCGACGCGGTCACGTTCAACTTCGTCTACACCGAGGAGCAGCGCGGCACGCCCGATCGCGCGCCCCGGCTCGAGGCCTGCGTACGCGCGGTGCTCGAGCGGGTGCGCACCCACGCGCCGCTCGCCGGCAACGCGCTGGTGATCGGCGGCAAGTCGATGGGCGGGCGCATCGCGTCGATGGTCGCGGCGGGCGGCGATGACGGAGCTATCGGCCTGGTGTTCGTCGGCTATCCGCTGCACCCGCCGAAGCAGCCCCACAAGCTGCGCATCGCGCACCTGCCGGCGATCGGCCGGCCGATGCTGTTCGTGCAAGGCGAGCGCGATGCGTTCGGCACGCCGGCCGAGCTCGCGCCGATCCTCGACGGGCTACGGCCGCGGCCGGACGTTCACGTGATCCCGTGGGGCGATCACTCGCTGAAGGTTCCCAAGAAATCCGGGCGCACGCAGGCCGAGGTGCACACCGAGGTCTACGACACGATCGCCGCGTGGGTTCAGTCGCTCTTGCCGAAGCGCCGCTCGACGTAGGCGACCGCCGCGCGATAGTCGGCCTGGTCGGCGGTCACCGACGAGACGAACGCCTGGCCGAACGCCGCGACGCGCGCCGCGTGATCGCGCAGGTCGAACCCGCGCGGCAGGCGGAACGACTTGAACACCACGCGCCGCCCGCCGAGCAGCGTGCGCTCGATACGCGGCGCCGGCACCGAGCGGAGGCCGACCGGCGCGCCCACGGGGCCCATCTGATAGGTGAAGATCGCCTGCTCGCGCGCGAAGTGACGCAGCGTGAGCGCCGTCAGCGCCCCGAAGCGCTGCTCCGGATCCGCGATCGCCAGCCCATCGTGCAGGCCGCGCATCAAGCTGCGGCTCTCGCCGTCCATCACCGGCGGCAGCGGCCCGTCGAGCAGCGCGTCGGCCAGCTCGCGATCGCCGCGCGTGGACAGCTCGCGCGCGTGCAACGCCATCAGCACCGCCGGCACCGAGTCGGCGAAGATGCCGCGGTTGGTGCGGCGCAACACGTCCTCGGTGCCTTCGACCAGCTCGTCGAGCTTGCGCGAGCCGAGCCGGCGCAGGACCGGCGCGAGCAGCGCGTAGCGGCGGTTGCGGCCGATCCCGGTGAGCACCTGGCAGATGCCGAGCATGGCCACCACCGGCCACGGATATTCGAACGAACAGCGACGGCCGAGCGCGAGATAGCCGCGCAGCCGCGTGTGAACGCTGCGGTTGTACTTGCAGAGCCAGCGATGCGCCTCGCGCAGCACCACCGCCTGCTCCGCTTCGAAGCGCGCGCGCAACCCCGCCGGCAGCTCGGCCACCTGCGCCTCGTACGCGGCGGCCGCCTCGCGCAGGCCCGCGCCCGGGAGCAGCGCGAGATCTTCGCCCATGAGCTGAAAGCTGGCGGTCTCGCGTTCGAGCAGCGCTTGCAAGCTATCGACGAGGGCCATAGGCTTTGCGCATCATACCCGACGGGCCGCGATTTCTCGATCAGCTGCGCGCCGCGCTCGGCCCCGCCGGGCTCAACGCGTTCGGCGTGGTGTCGGCGGCGCGCTTCGATGCGCTGGCGCCGCCCGAGGTGCGCACCGATCGCGTGCATCCGCCGGCGCGCTCGATCGTGGTGATCGGCTCGGGCGGGCCGGCGCACTGGAGCGCATTCCTCGACTACGTGGCGGCCGATCCGCTCGAGCGCTTCGCGCGCCGGCGCCATCCGTTCGACGCGTTCGCCGCGCACGTGTTCGGCGAGCTGGGCGCGCTCACCGAGGGCACGCGCGTGGTCTTTCCCACGTTCGGCGGCGAGCTGCCGCTCGACTTCATGAAGCTGGCCGAGCTGGCGGGCCTCGGCCGCCCGAGCGAGCTGGGCATCCTCATCGGCGCCGCGTTCGGCCCGTGGTTCGGCTTGCGCGCCGCGCTGTTCACGCCGCACCTCATCGACGAGACGGGGCCGGTCGCGCGGCTGTGCGACGGCTGCGATGCGCCGTGCAAGCCGTTCGTCGACATCCGCGCGCGCCGCGAAGCGTGCATCGTCGCGCCCGAAGCGCGCTACGACGAGCTCGAGCGCTTGTACCACTACGACCGGGCCGAGGGGCGCCGCCGCTTGTGCCTGCGCTTTCAGATCACCGACGAGATCACCGGCCCGATCTACTAACGCAACTACTAACCGCCGCTGCCGACCCGCGCGACGTGCGCGCCCGCACGCCCGGCCAGCTGCGCCACCAGCGTGACCAGCCGCGCCGGCTCGACCGGCTTGGCGACGTGCACTGAAAAGCCCGCCGCCAGCGCGCGCTGCCCGTCCTCCGCACGCGCGAAGCCGGTCAGCGCCGCCGCCGGAAGCTCCCCGCGCCCCGGGCCCAGCGCGCGGATCTTCCGGATCAGCGAATACCCGTCTTCGTGCGGCAGCCCCACGTCGCTGACCAGCACGTCGAGCTCGAGCCGCATCACCTCGTGCAACGCCTCGGCCGCCGAGCCAACCGCGGTCACCTGCGCGCCACACTCGCCGAGCACCAGCGACAACAGCTCGCGCGCGTCCGGCTCGTCGTCCACCACCAGCACGCGCAGCCCATGCAGCGCCGGCGCGTCATCGAGCTGGGTTGGCCCGACCTGCCGCGCGGCCGGCTGCGCATCTTGCGGCTGCGTGCCGACGATCGCGCGGATCGGCAGCGTGACGATGAACGTGGTGCCGCGGCCCTCGCCCGGGCTCTCGACGGCCACCTGCCCGCCGTGTGACTCCACCAGGTGCCGCACGATCGCCAGGCCGAGCCCGAGCCCGCCCTGCGTGCGCGTCGAGATCGGTTCGGCCTGCCGGAAGCGCTCGAACACGTGCGGCACGAACTCCGCCGCGATTCCCTTGCCGCTGTCGCTCACACGGATGCGCACGGACGAATCGGCGCGCTCCAGGCGCACCGCGACGCGGCCACCTTTGGGCGTGAACTTGATCGCGTTCGAAAGCAGGTTCCACACCACCTGCTGCAGCCGATCCGGATCGCCCGACACCGCGTCGGCCGCGGCATCGAACCACGTCTCCACCCGGATCGACTTGGCGTCCGCCGCCGGCCGAACGGCATCGACCGCCGACTGGATCACCGTCGTGAGGTTGACCGGCCGAACCTCGATGCGCAGCTTGCCGGTGATGATCCGCGAGACGTCGAGGATGTCCTCGACCAGCTCGAGCTGCGCCTCGGTGTTGCGCTGAATGGTCTCGAGCGCGCGCTCGCGCTTGGCCTGGTCGAGCCGGCCCGAGCGCAGCATGCGCATCCAGCCGAGGATGGCGTTGAGCGGGTTGCGCAGCTCGTGCGACACGGTGGCGAGGAACTCGTCCTTGGTGCGGTTCGCGGTCATCGCCGCCACGCGCGCCTCCTTCATCTCGTGGATGTCGGTCGAGGTGACGATCCAGCGGCTCACCTGTCCCTGCTCGTCACGCTCGGGCACGCCGCGCCCGAGGTGCCAGCGGTACTGCCCGTCCTGCCGATGGAGCCGATACTCCGCCTCGAACGGACCAGCGCTGTTCAGGGCGCCGGCCAGCAGCTCCCCGGTCGTCTCGCGATCCTCCGGGTGCACCAGCGCGAGGAACCCGTCCTTGTCCTGCACGCCCGGATACTCGCGCGACTTGTGATTGCCGTAGTGGATGTCGCCGTTCGGCTCGAGCGCCCACACCACGTGCGGCATGGCGTCGACGAACGCGCGAAAGCGCTCCTCGCGCAAGAGCAGCTCCTGCCGCTTGAGCCGCTCGCCGCGCAGGTACAGCTCGACGAACACGCTCACCTTCGAGCGCAACATGGCCGGATCGAATGGCTTGAGCAGGTAATCGACCGCGCCCTGCTCGTAGCCCTTCCACACGAACGACGCGTCCTTGCTGCTCGCGGTCAGGAACATGATCGGGATGTGCCGGCTCCGCTCGCGCTCCTTGATCAGCGCGGCGGTCTGGAAGCCGTCCAACCCGGGCATCTGCACGTCCATCAAGATCAACGCGAAGTCCTCGAACAGCACCCGCTTGAGCGCCTCCTCCCCCGAGGTCGCCCGCACCGTTCGCTGGCCGAGCGGTTCGAGGATCGCCTCGAGCGCCAGCAGGTTCGCCGGCCGATCGTCGACGATCAAGACGCTGGCGGCGGGCTCCGGCGGGCTCACGCCTTCACGTCGCCCTTCGACCAGATGCCGATCAGCTCCACCAGCTTGTCCCCGTCTACCGGCTTGGGCAGATAATCCGACGCGCCCGCGTTGATGCACTTGTCGCGATCGTCCTTGAGCGCCTTGGCGGTGATGGCGATGATCGGCACCGCCTTCATGGTCGGGTCGCGCCGGATGGCCTTCATGGTCTCGTAGCCGTCCATCTCCGGCATCATCACGTCCATCAGCACCACGTCGACATCCGGGTTGGCCTGCAGCATCTCGATGCCGGCCCGCCCGTTCTCGGCGTAGATCACCTCCATGCTGTGGCTCTCGAGCACGCTGGTGATGGCGAAGATGTTGCGCACGTCGTCGTCGACCACCAGCACCTTCTTGCCCTCGAGCATCGCCGACGGCGCCTTGCCGGTCGCCAACGGCTCCTTCAGCTTGGCCGCCCGCTCGTCGACGCGGTGCAGGAACAGCGCCGTCTCCTGCAGCAGCCGATCGGGCGCTTGCACGCCGGACTTCAAGATCACCGCTTCGGTGTGCTGCTTGAGCTGACGCTCCTCGTCCTTGGTCAGCTCCTTGCCGGTGTAGACGACGATCGGCAGGTTCTTCCACTTGTCGTGCGCGCGCACCTTCTCCACCAGCTCGAGGCCGTCCTGGCCCGGCAGCACCAGGTCCACCACCATGCAGTCGAACTCGTTGGTCTCGAGCTGCACCAGCGCCTCCTCCGCGCTGCCCACCGTCGTGATCTGCAGATCCTCACCCTCGAGCAGCTCGCCGATGCTGTTGGCCTGCGCCTGATCGTCCTCGACCAGCAGCAGCAGCTTCAGGGTCTTGTCGAGATACTGCGAGAGGTGCTCGAAGGCGCCCTCCAGCGCGTCCTTCGAGACCGGCTTCTCCAGGTACGCGAACGCGCCGACGCTGGCGCCGCGCTGGCTGCGATCGATCACCGAGATCACGTGCACCGGGATGTGCCGGGTGCGTGGGTTGCGCTTGAGCCGATCGAGGACCGACCAGCCGTCCACCACCGGCAGATTGATGTCGAGCGTGATGGCGTCCGGTTGCAGCTCGTTGGCCATCGCCAGGCCGGTGTCGCCACGCGTCGCCACCACCGCCTTGAAGCCCTTCTCGCGCGCCTGGCCGACCATGATGCGCGCGAACTTCAGATCGTCTTCGATGATCAGCACCACCCGATCGCCCTCGCGCAGGTGATCGCGATCGTCCTCGACCGGCCGCGTGACGATCGCGTCGGCCGGCGGCAGCTCGCTCCAGCCGAGGATCTGCTCCGCCGATTGCTGCGCCATGATCTCCGACGTCGAGATCCCTTCGTAGCGCTCGGGCAGGAACAGGGTGAACGTCGATCCCTGGCCCGTCTCGGACTCCACGTGGATCTCGCCGCCGAGCAGGCGCGCGATCTCGCGGCTGATCGAGAGGCCCAGCCCGGTGCCGCCGTACTTCCGGCTGGTGGTGCCGTCGGCCTGCTGGAACGCCTCGAAGATGAGCTTCTGCTTTCCCTTGGGGATGCCGATCCCGGTATCGATCACCGAGAACGCCACCACCCGCCTGGCGCGATTGAGCACCTCGTGATCGAACTTGGTGCCCTTGGGCGCCGGGCCGATCGACATCTTGACCGTGCCCTGATCGGTGAACTTGAACGCGTTCGCCAACAGGTTCTTCAAGACCTGCTGCAAGCGCTGCGGATCGGTCCTCAAGTTCGAGATGCCCGGCAGGATCTCGGTCTGAAAGCCGAGCCCTTTCTGCTCGGCGACCGGCCGGAAGCTCCGGTCGACGAACTCGGTCAGGTCGGTCAGCTCGATCTCGCGCGGCTCGACCTGCATCTTGCCCGCCTCGACCTTGGACAGGTCGAGGATCTCGTTGATCAGCGCCAGCAGATCGCCGCCCGAAGCGTAGATGGTCTTGGCGTACTCGATCTGCTTGTCGTTGAGGTTGTGCTCCTTGTTGTCGGCGAGCAGCTTGGCCAGGATCAAGAGCGAGTTGAGCGGCGTCCTCAGCTCGTGGGACATGTTGGCGAGGAACTCGCTCTTGTACTTGGAGATCAGCGAGAGCTGCGCCGCCTTCTCCTCCAGGCTGGCGCGCGCCAGCTCGACCTCGCGGTTCTTGACCTCGACCTTCTTGTTCTGCTCCTCGAGCAGCTTGGCCTTGTCCTCGAGCTCGAGCGCCTGCTTCTCCAGCGCCGAGTTGGAGCGCTTGAGCTCCTCCTGCTGCTGCGTGAGCTCCTTGGACTGCGACTGCAGCTCCTGGGTCAGCGACTGCGACTGCTGCAGCAGCTGCTCGGTGCGCATGTTCGCGCTGATCATGTTGAGCACCACGCCGATCGACTCGGTGAGCTGATCGAGGAAGATCTGGTGGATGACGCTGAACGGATGGAACGACGCCAGCTCGATCACCGCCTTGACCTCGCCTTCGAACAGGATCGGCAGCACGATCAGGTTGAGCGGGGTCGCCTCGCCCAGGCCCGACGCGATCTGGATGTAGTCGGCCGGCACCTTGGTGAGCAGGATGGTCTTCTTCTCCAGCGCGCACTGCCCGACCAGCGACTCACCGAGCGCGAAGCGATTGGAGATGGTCTTGCGCTCGCGATACGCGTAGGTCGAGGTCAGCTTGAGCATCGGAACGCCGGCCTCGTTGTCCATCATGAAGAACGCGCCGTGGTGCGCGCTGACCAGCGGCGTGAGCTGGCTCATGATCAGCCGCGCCACCGTGTCCAGGTTCTTCTGGCCCTGCATCATCGAGGAGAACTTGGCCAGGTTGGTCTTCAGCCAGTCCTGCTCGGTGTTCTTCTGCGTGGTCTCCTTCAGGTTCACGATCATCTGGTTGATGTTGTCTTTGAGCTGGGCTACTTCGCCCTGCGCCTCGACCGTGATCGAGCGGGTCAGATCGCCCTTGGTCACCGCGGTCGCGATGTCCGAGATGGTCCGAATCTGAACCGTGAGATTGCCGGCCAGCTGGTTGACGTTGTCGGTCAACTGCCGCCAGGTGCCCATCGCGCCGGGCACCTTGGCCTGCCCGCCCAGCTTTCCTTCGATGCCGACCTCGCGCGCCACCGTCGAGACTTCGTCGGCGAACGTGCCCAGCGTGGTGGTCATCGAGTTGATCGTGTCGGCCAGCGCCGCCACCTCGCCGCGCGCGTCGACCACCAACTTCTGCGTCAGATCGCCGTTGGCGATCGCGGTCACGACCTTGACGATGCCGCGCACCTGCGTGGTCAAGTTCGACGCCATGAAGTTGACGTTGTCGGTCAGATCCTTCCAGGTGCCCGAGACGCCCGGCACGCGCGCCTGCCCGCCCAGCTTGCCCTCCACACCGACCTCGCGCGCGACGGTAGAAACCTGCTCGGCGAAGGTCGACAGCGTGTCGGTCATGTTGTTGATGGTCTCGGCGAGCGCAGCCACCTCGCCCTTGGCATCGACCACCAGCTTCTGCTTCAAGTCTCCGTTGGCGACCGCGGTCACGACCTTGACGATGCCGCGCACCTGCGTGGTCAGGTTGCGGGCCATGAAGTTGACGTTGTCGGTCAGGTCCTTCCAGGTGCCCGACACGCCCTTCACCTCCGCCTGCCCGCCCAACTTTCCTTCGGTGCCGACCTCCTTGGCGACGCGCGTGACCTCGGCGGCGAACGAGCGCAACTGATCGACCATGGTGTTGATGGTGCTCTTGAGCTCGAGGATCTCGCCCTGCGCCTCGACCGTGATCTTCTGCGACAGATCGCCGTTGGCGATGCCGGTCGACACCTTGGCGATGTTGCGCACCTGATCGGTGAGATTGCGGGCCATGAAGTTGACGTTGTCGGTCAGGTCCTTCCAGGTGCCCGACACGCCCTTCACCTCCGCTTGCCCGCCCAGCTTTCCTTCGGTGCCGACCTCCTTGGCGACGCGCGTGACCTCCGACGCGAAGCCGCGCAGCTGATCCACCATCGTGTNNTGATCCACCATCGTGTTGATGGTGTCCTTGAGCTCGAGGATCTCGCCCTTGGCCGACACGGTGATCTTCTGCGACAGATCGCCGTTCGCGACCGCCGTCGTGACCTTGGCGATGTTACGCACCTGATCGGTCAAGTTGCCGGCGAGCACGTTGACGTTGTCGGTGAGATCCTTCCACACCCCCGCGACGCCCTTCACGTCCGCCTGCGCGCCCAGCTTGCCCTCGGTGCCGACCTCCTTGGCGACGCGCGTGACCTCCGACGCGAACGACCGCAGTTGGTCCACCATGATGTTGATGGTGCTCTTGAGCTCGAGCACCTCGCCCTTGGCGTCGACGGTGATCTTCTTCGACAAGTCGCCGTTGGCCACCGAGGTGGTGACGTCGGCGATGTTGCGCACCTGCGAGGTCAGGTTGTTGGCCAGGAGGTTGACGTTGTCGGTCAGATCCTTCCACGTGCCGGCGACCCCAGGCACCTCCGCCTGCGCGCCCAGCTTTCCCTCGACCCCGACGGTCTTGGCCACCGAGGTGACCTGCTCGGCGAAGATCATCAGCGTCTTGGTCATCGAGTTGAGCGTGTCGGCGAGCGCCGCGATCTCGCCCTTCGCTTCGACCACCAGCTTCTGCGAGAGATCCCCGTTGGCGACCGCGGTCACGACCTTGACGATGCCGCGCACCTGCGTGGTGAGGTTCGACGCCATGAAGTTGACGTTGTCGGTCAGATCCTTCCAGACCCCCGAAACGCCCTTCACGTCCGCCTGTCCGCCCAGCTTCCCTTCGGTGCCGACCTCCTTCGCGACGCGGGTCACCTCGGCCGCGAAGCTGTTGAGCTGATCCACCATGGTGTTGATCGTGTTCTTCAGCTCGAGCACTTCGCCCTTGGCATCGACGGTGATCTTGCGCGACAGGTCGCCCTTGGCGACCGAGGTGGTCACATCCGCGATGTTGCGCACCTGCGCGGTCAGATTGTTCGCGAGCAGGTTGACGTTGTCAGTCAGATCCTTCCACGTGCCGGCCACGCCGGGCACCTCCGCCTGCGCGCCCAGCTTGCCTTCGACACCGACGGTGCGCGCCACGTCCGTGACCTGCTCGGCGAACACGCCCAGCGTATCGGTCATGTTGTTGATGGTGTCGGCGAGCGCCGCGATCTCGCCCTTCGCTTCCACCTTCAGCCGCTGCGACAGATCGCCGTTGGCGACCGCGGTCACGACGCGCGCGATGCCGCGCACCTGCGTGGTCAGGTTCGACGCCATGAAGTTGACGTTGTCGGTGAGATC
>PNAM01000065.1:0-132848 GCA_003170275.1 Myxococcales bacterium | reverse complement strand
CGCGCCACGCGGGTCACCTCGGCGGCGAAGCTGTTGAGCTGATCGACCATGGTGTTGATGGTCAGCTTGAGCTCGAGGATCTCGCCTTTGGCGTCGGCGGTGATCTTGCGCGAGAGATCGCCCTTGGCGACCGAGGTGGTCACGTCCGCGATGTTGCGCACCTGCGAGGTCAGGTTCGAGGCCATGAAGTTGACGTTGTCGGTCAGGTCCTTCCACGTCCCGGCGACGCCCTTCACCTCCGCCTGCCCGCCCAGCTTCCCTTCGGTGCCNNGTGTTCTTGAGCTCGAGCACCTCGCCCTTGGCGTCGACGGTGATCTTCTTCGAGAGATCGCCCTTGGCGACCGAGGTCGTCACATCCGCGATGTTGCGCACCTGCGAGGTCAGGTTGTTGGCCAACAGGTTGACGTTGTCGGTCAGGTCCTTCCACGTGCCGGCCACGCCGGGCACCTCCGCCTGCGCGCCCAGCTTGCCTTCGACGCCGACGGTGCGCGCCACCGAGGTGACCTGCTGCGCGAAGATGCCGAGGGTCTTGGTCATGTTGTTGAGCGTCTCGCCGAGCGCGGCGATCTCGCCCTTGGCCTCGACCACCAGCTTCTGCGACAGATCGCCGTTGGCGACCGCGGTCACGACCTTGACGATGCCGCGCACCTGCGCGGTGAGGTTCGAGGCCATGAAGTTGACGTTGTCGGTCAGGTCCTTCCACACGCCCGAGACGCCCTTCACATCCGCCTGCCCGCCCAGCTTGCCGTCGGTGCCGACCTCCTTCGCCACGCGGGTCACCTCGGCCGCGAAGCTGTTGAGCTGATCGACCATGGTGTTGATGGTGTTCTTTAGCTCGAGCACCTCGCCCTTGGCATCGGCGGTGATCTTCTTCGACAGATCGCCCTTGGCGACGGCGGTGGTGACCTCCGCGATGTTACGCACCTGCGTGGTGAGGTTATCGGCCATCTGGTTGACGTTATCGGTCAGGTCGCGCCAGATGCCGGCCGCTTCGGGAACGATCGCCTGACCGCCCAGCTTGCCGTCGGTACCAACCTCTTTCGCGACGCGGGTGACTTCTGCCGCGAAGCTCGAGAGCTGATCGACCATCGAGTTGACGGTAGTGCCGATGCGCAGGAACTCGCCCTTGACCGGTTGCCCCTCGATCTCGAGCGCCATCTTCTGCGTGAGATCGCCCTCGGCCACCGCGATGATCACGCGCGCGACCTCGGTGGTCGGCTGCACCAGATCGCCGATCAGCGCGTTGATCGATCCGACGCTGGTCGCCCACCCGCCCTCTACGTCCCCGAGCGTCACGCGCTCGGTCATGCGCCCTTCGCGGCCGACGACCCGCTCGACGCGCACCATCTCGTCGGTGAGCCGTTGGTTGGTCTTCATCACCGAGTTGAACACCTCGGAGATCTGATTGATGATCCCGCCGGCGCCCTCGCGATCCACCGGCAGGCGGACCGTGAAGTTTCCCTCGCGCGCGGAGAGCAGCGCGTCGAGCAGCTGCTTCAGCCGTTGGGAGTCTTCTACCGGCGGCTTCTTGACGCGATGGCCTTTCTTGCCATCGCCATCGCCATCGCCGTTCCCATTTCCGTTCGGGTTCCCTGTGCCGTTCGAATCAGGTTCCAAGCGCGCACTCCTGTTCCCAGGAAGGGATAGGTCTAATTGTTAGCAGCGCTATTTTGGGTCCGGAATGCCGTAAGTTTTCTCATTCGGCTCGCAGATTGCGCACGTGTTGCACACCAGGGATCAGGTCAGCCGTGTAATCTGTCACCATGCCTATCGCGAGCAGGGCCTGCCTACTGTTTGGAATCGCAGCATTCTTGTGCGCCGACGCACGCGCGGCGACGGAAGATCCGATCAAGAAGGTCCTCGATGCTCAGGTGATCGCCTGGAACAAGAAGGATCTGGAGACCTTCATGTCGGGCTACTGGAAGTCCGAGCAGCTCACCTTCTTTTCCGGCGGCACGCTGACGCGCGGTTGGCAACAGACCCTGTTGCGCTACCAACAGCGCTACCAGGGCGAAGGCAAGGAGATGGGCACGCTCTCTTTCGAGCAGATCGCCATCGAATCGCTCGGGCCCAAGAGCGCAGTCGCGCGCGGCATCTGGCACCTCCAGCTCGCCGAAGGCAAAGAAGTCAAAGGCCTGTTCACCCTGATCCTGCGCAAGCTCCCCGAAGGCTGGCGCATCATCCACGACCACACATCGATCTAATGATGCCCGCCGTCCCGCTGTACGCCGTGCTCCTGACCGCGTGCGCGTCTACTGCGCCTCGTCTCACGGCGCCAAACACCGTGATCGCGCCGTTGACGATCGTCGACGCGCAGGTGCACTCGTGCCTGACGGACGCAGCGCTGAAGTGGACGTTCCCCAAGCCGCCACACGAGGCTTCCCTCGCCGTCGAGTACCCGCTGTTCTTCCAACCTGCCGAAGGCGACCCGCGCGCCGTCCGGCTTCCGCGGACCGGTCGCCCGCGGCCTCTACAAGGTGCGCGTCGCCCTCGACGGCCAGATCGCCGACGTCACCACCCTCACTTCGATCCCCGAAGCGGACGACTACCTGATGGCCTTCATCAAGGCCTACTGGCTCTACCCGAGGCAGTCGCTTCGCTCCTGCTTCGTCGCCGCCCTGACCTTCGTCCTCGACGAATCAGCCAAGCCTTCAGGGAATCTCGAGCACGACCTTGCCGAAGCCTTCGTTCGACGCGACGTAGGCGTGCGCCGCACCGGCTTCCGCCAGCGGGAACACGCGATCGACGATCGGCTTGAGCGTGCCGCGCTCGAACAGCGGCACCAGGTGGCGCGCGAACACCTGCGTGGCGGCGATCTTCTCCTCGAGCGGCCGCGAGCGCAGCGTGGTGCCGCGCAGCTCGAGCCGCTTGCGTAGGATCGTCGCGAGATCGAGGTCCGCGCGAATGCCCGCCATCAGCCCCACCAGCACCAGCCGCCCGCCCGGCGCCATGCACGCGAGATCCTCGGCGACATAGCCGCCGCCCACCAGCTCGAGCACCACCTCGACGCCGCGGCCGCCGCTCTTCTCGAGCACCGCATCGGCGAACTTGCCGCCCGCGACCAACACGCCCTCGTCCATGCCCAGCGCTCGCGCGCGCTCGAGCTTGTCGGCGGTCCGCGCGGTCCCGATCGAGCGCGCGCCGATCGCTCGCGCGATCTGCACCGCCGCGGTCCCCACCCCGCTCCCGACCGCGTGCACCAACACCTGCTCCCCGGCGGCGAGCCGAGCCTGCGTCACCATCGCGTCGTAGGCGGTGATGAACGCTTCCGGAATCGCCGCCGCATCGCGAAACGACAGCCCGTCCGGCATGCGCGCCACTGCGCGTCCGTGCGCGACCAACTGCTCGGCGTACGCGCCGCCACCGGTCAGCCCGAACACGCGATCGCCCAGCTTCCACCCGGTCACGCCCTCGCCGAGCGCATCGATCTCGCCCGCGAGCTCGAGCCCCGGAATGTCCGCCGGGGCATCGGGCGGCGCCGGATACGCGCCCATCCGCTGCAGCAGATCCGCGCGGTTGACCGCGGTCGCCCGCACCCGCACCCGCACCTCGCCGCGCGCCGGAGCCGGCACCGGCACCTCGCGCAGCTCGAGCACTTCCGGCCCACCTGGCTTCGTGATCACGATCGCCCGCATGGCGGGCGAGTGTATCAGCCCTTCGCCTCGGTGGGCGCGACCGAGACCATCACGAACTTCGAGTCACGCAAGAGGCGCAGCCACACCGGCTTGCCGATCGGCCAGGACGCCAGGAAGCGCCCCAGGTCGTCGATGCTCTCCATCGCCTGCCCGTCGAGCGCGAGCAGCACGTCGCCGGTGCGCACGCCCGCCAGCTCGGCCGGTCCGCCGGCATCCACACGCACCGCCTCGACGTACTTGCCGCGGTTCTGCGCCACCACGCCGAGGTAGCTGCGCCGCACGCGCCCGGTGGTCATGAGCTGGCCCATGACCAGCTGCGCGGTGGCCGACGGCACGCTGAAGCTGATGCCCTGCGCGCCGAAGATCATCGCGGTGTTGATGCCGATCACCTGCCCGTGCGTGTCCACCAGCGGCCCGCCCGAGTTGCCCGGGTTGAGCGCGACGTCGCTCTGGATGATGTTCTCCATGAGCCGCCCGTTCTGCGCACGCATGGTGCGGCCGAGCGCCGAGATCACCCCGGCCGACACCGTCGACGAGAAGCCGAGCGGATTGCCGATGGCTACAGCCACCTGCCCGACCTGGAGCCGGGTCGAATCGCCCAGCGCGGCGAACGGCAACCTTCCGCCCTCGGCCTTGATCACCGCGAGATCGGTCGGCGGATCGATCCCGATCAGCAGCGCCGGCGCCTTGCGCCCATCGGTGAACGCCACCTCGAGCTGCTTCGCGCTCTTGACCACGTGCGCGTTGGTGAGGATGTATCCGTCCGGCGTGAAGAGAACCCCCGAGCCGCTGCCGCCCTGGGCCCGGGGGTTCTTGGAGTGGACGGAGATGCTGACGACAGCTGGCCCGACGCGCTCGACGACGCTCACCACCGCCGTCGAATACGCATCGAGCAGAGCTCCGTCATCGGACGGCAGTCTGGCAAGGATCATGGGGTCTCCTGATTAGAGAGAGACCACGCCCGTGCGGATGAGATACGCCAGGCGCGAGCGCTGCTCCGGCTCGAGGATCGCGTGGATGCGCTTGAGCGCCGCGACCACCGCGTCCTTGAGCCGATCGGCGCTCTTGACGCGCAGCGTGGCGCCTTCGCCCGCCTTGGCATCGTCGAACGCCTCGCCGCCGAGCGCGTCTGCGAACGCGGTCACGGTGCGCCGCTGATCGACCTCGCCCTGCGCGCGCTCGGTCTTGAGCTCGCTCAAGATCTTGGCCAGCTCGCCCACCTGCGTCTCGTTGAGCTCGAGCTTGTACGCGAGAAACCTGAGCGGGCGCCGGACGCCGAACGATCCGCCGTCATCGCCGCCCGAGCCGCCGGAGGCCTCGTACCCACCGCGCCACCCATGGTGCCGCCCGTGGCCATGCCCACCCTCTTCGGCGTGAGCGCCTTCACCGCAGCCGCCGCCATGGCGCTGCTTCCACCAGTACATCATGCCTGGATGCATCGGACTTTCTCCTTCGCCGGGGCGTTCGCTCCCAGCGGGTTGTGGCACGCGGGCAACATGCCTCGCGCGTACTTGAAGCGTAAGACCGGCCCGTGGAGGTGTCAACGCGCCGCCCGTGATAAGCTCGCGCCATGGACGTGGATGAGGTCCGGGGGGAGCTGGAGGAGTTGGGGCAGGCAGGATTCCTCGAGCGGTACGGGCGATTTTTTCTGGTGCTGACCGATCCTGAATCACTCGACGACTTCGCCGAGTTCGTAAACACCGCGAGCCGCGAAGCGCACGAAATCACCGGCGGAAAGCGCATGGAAGCGGTCGACATCCGCGCGCTGCTGCCGCGCAAGAAGGCGTCGCCGCGCGTGACGGTCGGCCGTGAGGACGCCGACATCGAGCTCGTGCACCGCAAGGTCTCCAAGCATCACGCGACCTTCATTCCGACCGGCGGCATGCTCTCGCTGGTCGATGAAGGCTCGAAGAACGGCACCTGGGTCAACGGCAAGGTGCTCACCGCCCATCAGCAGGTCTCCATCGACGTGGGCGACACGCTCAACTTCGGCTCGATCGCCGCCACCATCTGGGGCATCGAGGATCTCCTGGCCGCCGTAAAGTAGCGCTCGAACCTACGCGGCGGTGCGCCGGCGTTTGGGCCGCTGTGGCAGCATCTTGGCCAGGAACTGTCCGGTAAACGAACCATCGATCTCGGCCAGTTGCTCCGGCGTCCCCTCGGCGATCAGCTCGCCGCCGCGCGTCCCGCCCTCGGGCCCCAGATCGATCACCCAATCGGCGCGCTTGACCACGTCGAGGTTGTGCTCGATCACCAGCACCGAGTTGCCCGCCTCGACCAGCCGCTCGAGCACCTCGAGCAGCCGCTTGACGTCCGCGAAGTGGAGCCCGGTGGTCGGCTCGTCGAGAATGTACAGCGTCCGTCCGGTGTCGCGCTTGGCCAGCTCGCGCGCCAGCTTGATGCGCTGCGCCTCGCCGCCGGACAAGGTGGTCGCCGGCTGCCCGAGCTGCAGGTACCCGAGCCCGACGTCGCACAGCGTCTTCAGGATGTGGCGGATCTGCGGCTGGTTGGCGAACAACTCGAGCGCCTCGGCGACGGTGGTCTCGAGGATCTGCGCGACGTTTCGATTCTTGAACTTCACGCGCAACGTGCCGTCGTTGTAGCGCTTGCCCTTGCACACCTCGCAGGTCACGTGGACGTTGGCGAGAAAGTGCATCTCGACCTCGCGCACGCCGTCGCCTTCGCATGCCTCGCAGCGCCCGCCCTTGACGTTGAAGCTGAAGCGCCCGAGCTTGTAGCCGTAGGTGCGCGCCTCGGCGGTGAGCGCGAACACGTTGCGGATGTGGTCGAAGCACTTGGTATAGGTGGCCGGATTGGATCGCGGCGTGCGACCGATCGGGTTCTGATCGATGTCGATGACCTTGTCGACCAGCTCGACCCCACGCAGCGCCCGGTGCTTGCCGACCCGATCCTGCGCATCGTTCAGCGCGTTGCGCAGCGCCGGGTGCAGAATCCCGTTGATCAAGCTCGACTTGCCCGCGCCCGATACGCCGGTGACCGCGCACAACACCCCGAGCGGAAAGCGCACATCGATGTTGCGCAGGTTGTTCTCGGACGCGCCGAGCACCTCGATGAAGCCGCGCGGCGTCCGCCGTTCGGATGGCACCTCGATGCGATCCGAGCCGCGCAGGTAGCGCCCGGTGGGCGATTTCGGATCCGCGCGCAGCGCGTCCGGCGTTCCCTGCGCCACCACGCGGCCACCATCGCGGCCCGCGCCCGGCCCGAAGTCGAGGACGTAGTCCGCCGCCTCGATGGTCTCCTGATCGTGCTCCACCACCAGCACGCTGTTGCCCAGATCGCGCAGCCGCCGCAGCGTCGCGATCAGCCGCAGGTTGTCGCGCTGGTGCAGCCCGATCGACGGCTCGTCGAGCACGTACATCACGCCCGACAGCTCCGAGCCGAGCTGCGACGCCAGCCGGATGCGCTGCGCCTCGCCACCCGACAGCGTCTCCGCCGAGCGATCGAGCGTCAGGTAGTCCAGCCCGACGTCCATCAAGAATCCGAGCCGCGCGTTGATCTCCTTCAAGATCTCGACCGCGATCTGCGCCTGCGCGCCAGGCAGCTTGAGCCCGCGAAAAAAACCGGACGCCTGTAGAACGGTGAACGCGACCACGTCGGTGATCGACTTGTTGGCCAGGAACACCGAGCGCGACTCTGGCCGTAGCCGCAGCCCCTTGCACGCGCTGCACACCTGACCTTGCAGCCGCCAGCCTTCCCCGTGCTCGTGCTCCCACCCGAGGTCCATCTTGCCGAGCCCGTCGCAGGTGGTGCACATGCCGAGCGGCGAGTTGAAGCTGAGCATCTGCGGCGTCAGCTCGGGAAGTCCCACGCCGCAGCGCGGGCACCCGCGCGCCTCGGAGTACGCGCGCGGCCGCTCCTCGCCATCGACCAGCACGCGCAGCTGCCCGGCGGCCGCCTTGAGCGCGGTCTCGACCGAGTCGGTGAGTCGCGCGCGCTCGGCCGGCTGGAGGGTCAGCCGATCGATCACCAGCTCGATGGTGTGCTTCTTCAGCTTCTCGAGCCCCTGCACGTCCTCGAGGCGCACGATCATCCCATCGATGCGCACGCGCGCGAACCCGGCCTGACGCGCGTCTTCGAACAGCTCGCGGAACTCGCCCTTGCGGTGCTCGACCTTGGGCGCGAGCAGCGTCACCTTGGTACCCTTTGGCAGCGTCCCCAGCTCCTCGACGATCTCCGCCGCCGAGCGCGCCGCCACCGCCCCGCCGCACAGATGGCAGCGCTGCTCGCCGGCGCGGGCGTACAAGACGCGCAGGTAGTCGTAGATCTCGGTGATGGTTCCCACCGTCGAGCGCGGGTTCGACGACGCCGACTTCTGCTCGATGGCGATGGTCGGCGACAAGCCGCGGATGTGCTCGTACTTCGGCTTCTCCATCTGGCCGAGAAACTGCCGCGCGTAGGACGACAGCGACTCGACGTAGCGGCGCTGTCCCTCGGCGTACAACGTGTCGAAGGCCAGCGAGGACTTGCCCGAGCCGGACACGCCGGTGAACACCACCAATGCGCGCTTGGGGATCTCGAGGTAATCGATGTCGAGGTTGTGCTCGCGCGCGCCCTTGATGATGATGTACTCGGCTTCGGCCGCGAGAACCTTCGGGATTTTTGTCGGTCGTTTCATGGTTTGCTTTGGGTGCAAGAGAACGGCAGTCTAGCGCGAGGCTCTGACATGTGCACGACCACAAGAGTGCTCGCGGTGCTCACCTGGCTGATGGTCGGCGCCGCGCACGCCGATCCGCGAATCGGCGACCCCGCCCCGCGCGCCGCGCTGACCGGCCTGGACGGGAAACCCGTCACGCTTCCGGTTGGAAAGCCCTTCATCGTGGACTTCTTTGCCACCTGGTGTGGCCCCTGTCACCAGGCCGTCGGGGTGCTCGATGGCCTGGTTCGCGCCGCGGGTGGCAAGATCGCGCTGGTGGTGGTCGACGTCAAGGAGAGCGCCGAGCCGGTGCAGACCTTCCTCGCCGACCACCCCCTGCCCCCGGGCGCGGTGATGGCGCTGGACCCCACCGGCGAAAATGCGCAGCGCTGGGGACAGCACCGCTTCCCAACCACCTATATAATAGATGCAGCCGGGGTCATCCGGCACATCAACCGCGGTTTCGGACCGGGCTACGAAGAGCGGATGCGCACCTGGCTCAAGCCTTTCATGAAAGAGGAATGATGCAGGACGATCCGTTCGAGCAGCTCTTGCGATCGCACCGCCGGCTCGAGGAGCGCCTCGAGGACATGTCACGCGCAGCGGCCGATCTCGGCACCCCGAAGCAGGACGAAGCCCTCACGTTTCTCGAGACTTCGATGGCGTGGATGGATCGCGCCGTGACCCGCCACGAGCAGGACGAAGAGACGTCGCTGTTCCCGCGGCTGGTGACTCACGCGGGGCTGGCGGAGTGTTTGAAGACCCTGACGGCCGAGCATCGTCGTCAGGAAGAGCTCAAGGAGCAGCTTCGCCGCGAGCTGCGCCAGCCGGGGCGCGCCGCCCTCCTCGTGCGTGAGCTGCATCAAGCCTACGCCCGGCATATCAAGGAAGAAGAGGACGTCCTGTTTCCGGCGGCCCGTCGCCTGCTCGATGCGGCGGCGCTGAGCGCGCTGGCGATGGAAATGGCCAACCGCCGCGGGCGGTGACCACGCGGCCGGCCCGCCTCGCGTCGCTCCGGCCGCAGGGGTATGATGGCTCCCTGACCTCCGCCGACACCATACTCGTCGTCGATGACGACTACGACGTGCGCGAGTCGATCGCCGACGTGCTGCGCGAAGAAGGCTACGCGGTCGCGCTCGCGGTCGATGGCGCGGACGCGCTCGAGTACCTGCGCGCCAACCCGCCACCGCGTCTCATCTTGCTGGACTGGATGATGCCGCGAATGGACGGCGCGGCGTTCCGGGTCGAGCAGCGTAAAGACCCGCGCCTCGCCCAGGTTCCGGTCGTGCTCCTCACCGCCGACACCCGCCTGCAGAGCGAGGTCGAGGCGATGGCCGCGGTCACCTACCTGCGCAAGCCGGTCAAGCTGGAGGAGCTGCTCACCGCCGTCGGTCGCCACTTCCAGAATTGAGCCCGCCGGCGCCTCACGCGCCAACCCGCTGTACGCCCTTCTGTTTTCGTCCGACGGGATGCGAGTTGCCAATGTGAGCGATCGCTCGCAGGGCATGGCCGACCCCGAGACGCTGCGCGCGATGGCCGAGTCGCTCGCGCGCACACCCGAAGGCGCGCGGCAGCAGCGCTGCGCGGCTGATCTGCCGTCAACGGCAGCTGTGCGCCAGGAACGCGCCCCCCACCAACACCACCGCGACCACGATCAAACCGCCGACGTAGCGCAGGCTCAGCCGGCCGGTGCCGGCGGGCGGCGCGGCGTTCTTCGCCGCGATCTTGGCGCGCACCGCCTCGGCGCTCGGATTGGCGGTCGAGCGCCCGTCTTTGACCTTCTGCTTGTCGATCTGAATCGCGACTTCCCAGGAGTCATGCGCCCGTCCGGGGTGCGTATCGGTGCGATGACACGCGCCCGTGATGAGGTTGATCTTGTTGCCATCCCCTTTGTCCAGACCGATGCCGAGCCATACATCCGGGCCAAAGGCGATGCCTTCGATCGATCGCTGATACCCGAGCGTGGCGACAGTCTCGCCTTGCGGCAGGGTGACCACACTCACTTGACCGGCACCCGTGCGACAGGCCACGAGGCCCCCATCCGCCGAGGAGGTCAGGTGCGGCTGAAGGCCCGGAAGTTTGGCGAGCGAAGCACCGAGACGACCGGCAGCATCGATGCGCCACAGCTGGTCGCCAGCCGTACCCAGCCAGAATCCGCGCACATTCCAGCAGATGCTCTGCACCTCGTGCCCCAGCTCGAAGCTTCCCATCTCGGTCCCCGCGCGAAGGTCGAGCACCTGCACACGCCCCTGCCGAGTGCCGATCGCGGCCGCCGATCCCTCGTCACTGATGGCGACGCACGTGGCGCCCGGCGCCGCGAGCTCCTTCGACGACTTCCCACCGGCGACCATCACGATTCGATCCTCGAGCAGCGCCGCACAAGTCCCGTCGCGTGCCACGGCCAGCGCGCGGGCCGGTCCGCCCAACCCGACTCCATCGAGCTTGGAGCCGCTGTTCGCTTCGAAGCGATGCATGCGCCCCGCCGTATCTACGGCGACCACTTCCCCCACCGTGGTCCCGACCGCCGCCAGGGGCGCTTCGCAGGTCTGGCGCCACATTGGGTGCTCATCCGATCCGGAGTAGGCAAGCAGCTCGGCCTGGTCGACGCACACGATGATGCTGCCCGAACGATCATAGGCAAACCGTGCGAAGGCCATGCGGCATGATACGCTTTTTCAGCAGATGGTGGCCTGGCTGCGCGGCGTGCGCCTTCCCGATCCCGAGCTCGAAGCTGACGAGAACGGGCTCGTCGCGCTTGGCGGGCGACTCGAGCCAGACCTTCTGTTAGCTGCCTATCGCGCCGGCATCTTCCCCTGGTCGTCCGACCCGGTGATCACGTGGTGGTCGCCGGATCCGCGCGCGATCTTTGATCTCGCCACCTGGAAACCTCACCGCAGCGTGCGCCAAAGTATCGTGCGCAACAGCTGGCACTTTGCCGTCGATCGCGACTTCGCGGGGGTGATGCGGGCGTGCGCCGAGGTCACGCCGGACCGGCCGGGGACCTGGATCACTCCGGACTTCATCGGCTCGTACACGGAGCTGTACCGGCGCGGACACGCGCACAGCGTCGAAGTGTACGAGGGCGACCTATTGGTCGGCGGGCTGTACGGCGTGGCGGTTGGTGGTTTCTTCGGTGGTGAATCCATGTTTCATCGCAAGACGGATGCGTCGAAGGCGGCGGTGGCACACCTCGTCGAGCAGTTGAACGCCGGTGGATTCCAATTGCTGGACGCCCAGGTCCCCACGCCGCACCTCGAGAGACTCGGCGCTACCCTACTGTCGCGTCGCGAATACCTTCGCCGCTTGCGCATCGCCATCGAAGTACCCGCCCGGTTCGGCGCGCCGATACAAGCACGGACTCCGTGACTGGCGCAAACGGCGTGCGTTAGCGATAATACCCTTCAGATGCGTGAAAAAAGATCGCGGCCGCCATTGCGACAGAGACTGCGCCTGCGCACGGGTGCAATGGTGGTCGACAATTTCTTCCGCGTGATTTCCGCCGCCGGTCGCCTGCATCCGAACGCCAATCCGGCTCGTCACAATGTCGAGGTCCTGCGTGATCTTCCCTACCTCGACGACGGAGCTTCGGAGCATCGACTAGACGTGTACAAACCGACCACCGTTCCCGGTCCATGGCCTGTAGTGATGTACGTCCATGGTGGAGGCTTTCGAATCCTTTCGAAGGAAACTCATTGGATCATGGCGCTCGCGTATGCGCGCCGCGGCTTTCTGGTTTTCAATATCAGCTACCGTCTGGCACCGCGGCATCCATTTCCGGCAGCGGTCATGGATGCCTGCGCGGCTTACGAGTGGGTGGTCAAGAACGCCGCAGCACACGGCGGCGATCTGTCTCGACTGGTGCTCGCCGGTGAGTCCGCTGGCGCCAACCTGGTCACCTCCTTGACGCTTGCCGCCTGTTACAAGCGCTCCGAGCCCCACGCGCGCGCCGTATGGGACACTGGGGTGGTTCCGCGAGCTGTCATTCCGGCGTGCGGCATTTTTCAGGTCAGCGACACCGAGCGTTTCCTTCGTCGCAAGAAGCTACCGAGCTGGATTGGCGACCGCCTCACGGAAGTCACGGATGCGTACTTGCGAAATGCGAGCTCCCTGGAAGCCGGCGCATTGGATCTCGCCGATCCCGTCGTGGCGATCGAGCGAGGGGAGCCACCCGATCGGCCGCTCCCGCCCTTCTTTACGCCCGTCGGTACCAAGGACCCCCTGCTAGATGACACACGCCGGCTGAAGGCGGCGCTCGACAAGCTCGGCGTCCCCTGCGAAGCGCGCTACTACCCGGGCGAGTTGCACGCCTTCCACGCGCTGGTCTTTCGTCCGAACGCGCGGCGCTGCTGGGCCCACACCTACGACTTCCTCGACCGCAACCTCAAGTAGATTCGCTCGACGAGGAAGGCTCGCTCTCCGGCGTCAGAGCTGCGAAAGTAGCCCGTGCTCACGCGCGACTTGAATCAAGTGACGAAGCGGGCGCAGCGTTCGACTCGAGGCGAGCATGAACTTCTCCGCCTGAAACACGCCTTGGAGCAGTCGCCGCCCCGTTGGCGACGTGCCCAATTGCAAGAGCGCGTGGGCAAACGCCTGCTGCTGCCGCTGCGGGAGCAGTCCGTGGGCGACGATCAAATCGTTGGGAATGAGGCCGGTCCACTCGAGCACCCGGACTGAACGCTTGGGATCGACCTCGATGAAACCTGCACGCCGGATGGGCGCGCCAAAACCGGGCCGCTCCGCGAAGGTCGCCCCGATGTCCGCGCGCCCGTCGAGAACTGCCCGCACGACCTCGTGGTGCGACTTGAGGAAGAGCTCCGTTCCGAAGTGTGTCGAAGGGTCCGTGCCGCGCGCCGCGAGATGGAGACGCGGATACAGATAGCCGGCGGCGGAGGAAGGATCGACCCAGGCGACGGTCTTCCCGCGCAGGTCATCGATCGACTGATACGCTGAGCCTGCATCCACGAACAGCACCGAACGGTATGCGGTTCGATCGCCGCGGACCGCCGAGATGAGTGGCCGCAGGGCCATGCGCTCTTCGGCAAGAACCAACAAGGCCGGCGGCATCCAGGCGAATTGCACGCGGTCGCGCTCGAGCTCCGAGACCAGCCCCCCGTAGGATTCGCACACCAGCCCGACGACCGGAGCCCCCAGGGCGTCCGTCAGGTGCCCGGTGAGGTCGTCGAGCGCGCGGCTAACCTGCCCCGGCATGACTGAGGGGACAACCGCGAGCGTAACGGGGGCAGCCACGCCCCGATAGTAGGTCGGAGGTGATCGATTTGCTAGACGGGCGTGTCTACTTGGTGTCGAGGGTGATGTTCTTCATGAGCACGGCCAACCGATCATTGGTCTCGCCACGCTCGACCGACAGCGCGACCAACTTGCGCGTGACGTCGTTGAGCTGGTTCTCGAGGTCGATCAGTGTGGTCTCCAGCTTCTTCTTCAGGTCCGCGTTCTTGGAGGCCTTGCCGAGCACCTGGATGTTGCTGCGAACATCGCTCTCGCGCGCTTCGAGCGTGCCCTTCTGCTCCTCCAGCGTGGCGATCTGCGAGCCGAGCCCATCGGATTTCTCGCGCAGCGCGAGCGCCTCCTTGAGCTGACCCGCGATCTTGGGATCCGCCGAAGGATTGGCGAGGTACAGGCCGATCACCTGGCGACCGAAGTCGTTCCAGATGTCCACCGTGCGCTGCACGGGCGTCTCCTCTGCGACGGTCACCTTGGTGCGTCCGGTCTTGGGCAGCTTGATGGGCAGGTAGTAGGCGCCGCCCTCTTCGATCATCTTGTCCTTGTCGATCACGGTCCACCCCGGACGCCGCTCGCGCCGCACGTAGAGCGTCACCTCTTCACCCGCTCCGTTATCCACGTCGTAGGAAAAGTGCGTCACCATCTTGGTTTGCGCCGTGATCACACCGCGCAGCACCTTGACCAGGGTGATCCCCTGCTCCTTTTGCTCTTCGTTCAACGTGACGCGCACGCGCCCGTCGATTGCGTACGGCACGAAGGTCGTGGCCGTTTTCTCGATGCGTCCGCCGAGCGCCTCGCCGAGGAAGGTGCCGCCCTCGTCGCCGCCATGGTAGATGGCGATCGGCCCGGCCTCGAGCACGAAGTTGGTATCGTTCTTGAATCGAACCGCGCGATAGGGAGACACCGAATCAGCGCCGACGCGGAACAGCAGCACTTCTTCGCCCGGCACCCGCGCGTTGACGATGTTGACCAGGGCCGACTGACGCTCATCGATGGTGACGGGCTCATCGATGTCATAGCGGAAGAGGCTGCCCACCGTCGCCCCGGCGACCAGCGACTTGTAATTGCGTTCGAGCGCCTCGGTCGAGACGTTTTGTTGCGCCGCTTGCCCCTCCGCACGGCGCAGATCGCCGACGCTCTTCTCATCATCGAAGTCGTAGGACTTGTTCGCGGCCTTTTTGGATCGTTTGGCGCCGGCGCCGCCGCCAAACCCAGGACGCCCGGGTGCCGCCGCGCCCGAAGCCGGTGCCGCTGGCGGCGGCGGGGGCGGCGATGGCCCATTGGCCGCATCGCCCGCCGCGATTCCGCTCTGCGTGTTGAACGCATCGAGCGGGATCTGCGCGACCTCGTCGTGTGGCTGCAAGTTGGGCCGCTGCGGAAAGCGCGGCGTGTAGAGATCGTAGGTGAACGCGAGCGGCGTTCCCGCCGTGAGCGACAACTTGATTCCCTTCCAGTCGTCTCCCGAGACGTTGTCGACCACTGCCCACCCTTGCAGGAGCGACTGCGCGTTCTTGCCGATGACCACGCGGTACGCGGGCTTCCAGGTCGGCATCTCGACGACGTAGCTCACCACCAGATCGTGCGGCCCGTGTCCCGACAGGCGCACCGCCACCTCGACCGGCTTCCAGGTCCCCGAATCGAGCGCGGCATCGAGCGCCTTGCGCAGCCCAATCTCGAGCGTGCCATCGAGAATCTTGAGCTGCCGCACCTCAGCGACCTTGAACTGGCGCAGCCCGCCGTCTTCGCTCAACACCGAAATGCGCCAGTCCGGCGTCGCCTCGGAGCCGAGGTTCTCCACGCCGACCAGCCGACCGGTCGCGCTCGATCCGGTGATCACCTGGCAGCGTGCGCCGCGAAACGCCTGCGCGATCGCCAGCACGCCGCCTTGCGTCCGCACCTGCTCCGGCAGATCCGAGAGCTGCTTGGCCCGCGATTTCTCGATCGGCAGCGCGATCGAAACCGCGCGCCCCTGCGAGAGGTCGACGACGGTGAGCGACTTCAGGACGTCGCGGATCTGATCGGGACGTACGCGCATGCGCAGCACGTCGTCATCGATCCGACCGCGCCGCTCGAAATAGCCGATGCCATTCTGGTACAGCACCGCGCGCGTGACCTTGAGCTCCTGCGCGCGCATGCCGGGCAACTCACCGGCACAGCCGCCGCCCAGTGCGGAAAGCGCAACCATGAGCAATACTCGGTACATGAGATCCCTCCGTCCCGCGGGGACAGTAGCATGCCTGGCTCTGTTGCTGCTCTCCGCGGAGGCGCGCGGCGAAACCCCGGCGACGGTCTACATCCAGCCGCTCGGCGCGGCGCTCGCCGACGCGGACGTCGAGTTGGTGGTCACCGCGCTGCGCGAGGTCTACGCGCTCTCGGTCAAGCAGCTCCCACGCGTCGAGCTGCCGGCGGCAGCCTGGTACGCACCGCGCAAGCGCTATCGTGCCGAGAAGCTGCTCGCGTTCCTGACCGATCGAAAACCGGCAGACGGGATGCGCATCCTCGGCCTGACCGCGGTCGACATCAGCACCACCAAGGGCAAGGTGTTCGACTGGGGCGTGCTCGGCCTCGGCGATCTCGATGGACCCGCCGCGGTGATCTCGACCTTTCGCGCGAGGAAGAAGGCGCGCGACGACCGGCACGTGCGCGAGCGACTGGCCAAGGTCGCCGTGCACGAGATTGGTCACACGCTGGGGCTCCCGCACTGTCCGAATGCCGGATGCCTGATGGAAGACGCCGAGGGCACGGTCGGCAAGACCGACACCGAATACGATCTCTGCAGCCGCTGCCGCACCCTATTAATGGAGGGAGGCCACTCGATCCCGGCCATGCCGAACTTGCCGTGGCCGAAACCCTAGGGTTTGATGTTGTGGCGGCGCAGCAGCTTGTAGAGGTACACGCGGTCGACGTCGGCGGCGGTCGCGGCCGAGGAGACCTTCCCCTGGTGCAGGCGCAACAAGGCCTCCAGGTAGCAGCGCTCGAAGTCGTCGAGCGCCCGGCGGCGCGCTTCCTGGTACGACAGTCGCGCGTCGACCGCCACCGCGTTCTGCGCCGAGGGCGACGCGTCCGGCGCAGGCAGCGCGTCCTGGAACACCAGGCAACGCTCGATGTAGTTGCGCAGCTCGCGGACGTTGCCCGGCCACGCCGAGCGCTGCAGGGTGTTCTTGAACTCGGGCGTACGCAGCGCCGCCGACTGCGAGGCGTTGGCGCCGGTCGCCTTCAACATCTGCTCGAGTAACAGCGGGATGTCTTCGGGCCGCTGGCGCAACGACGGCAGTTGGATGCGTACGACGGCCAACCGGAAGTACAGGTCCGAACGGAAGCGCGCGTTGTTGACCTCGGCGCGCAGGTCGCGGTTGGTGGCCGCGATCACGCGCACGTCCACCTTCTTATGGTTGTTGGATCCGACGCGGCGGATTTCCCGGCTTTCCAGCACGCGCAGGAGCTTGGGCTGCAGGTCCTGCGGCAGCTCGCCGATCTCGTCGAGGAAGATGGTGCCGCCCGAGGCCTCCTCGAACGCGCCCAGGCGCTTGTCGGTGGCGCCGGTGAACGCGCCCTTCTCGTGGCCGAACAGCTCGCTCTCGAGCAGATTCGCGGGGATGGCGCCGCAGTCGACGACCATGAACGGCTTCTCCGCGCGCCTCGAGGCGCGGTGGATCGCTTCGGCCGCCTTGCCCTTGCCGGTGCCGGTCTCGCCGTCGAGCAGCACGGTGAGATCGGTGACCGCGGCGCGCTCCATGAGCGCGAACGCGGTGCGCATCGCGACCGACGATCCGTACATGCCGAAGAACTCGGTCTTGTCGGAGAGCGGCAAGCGGTTGGCTTCGTTGACGAAGTCGAACCGCACGGCGACGCGACCGAGGTTGAGCAGGCTGCCTGATCGCAAGAACGCGTCCTTGACCAGCACGCCGTCGAGGATGGTGCCGTTGCGGCTGTTGAGGTCGAGCACGCGCGCGCCCGTGCCGTCGGTGCGAATTTCGCAGTGAAAGCGCGAGACCGTGGGGTCCTCGATGTTCAGATCGTTCGACGGATGAAACCCGATCGAGCAGCGATCGGAGGAGGACTCGGCGGACTGGCCGGCCTTCGGCCCTCCCTCGACGACGGTGAGACGGAACCGGCGGACCGTCCCGGGCCCGAAGGCGAGCCGCGCGCCGCCGAACGGCAACGTGGTCGTGCGCGCATCCATGCCCGTACCGTCCTCACCCGGCATGGCAGGCGCGTACCACGGCGTCGGGCCGGTAGGCAAGAACTGTTGGTATACTCGCGCGCGCGTGTTGCGAATCGCTAACTGCTCCGGTTTTTGGGGAGACCGTTTCTCGGCCGCCGAGGAAATGGTGCGCGGCGGGCCGATCGATGTGCTCACCGGCGACTACCTCGCCGAGCTGACCATGGCCATCCTGCATCGCACGCGGCAAAAGAATCCGAATGCCGGATATGTGCCGACCTTCTTGCAGCAGCTCGAGCGCGTAATCGGCGAGTGCCTCGACAAGAAGATCCGCGTGGTGTCGAACGCGGGCGGGCTGAACCCGCGCGGGCTCGCCGCGGAGATCGACGTGTTGGCCGCCCGTCTCGGTCTGCACCCGAAGGTCGCGTGGGTGGACGGCGACGACCTGATGGGGCGCCTCGAAGAGCTCACTCGAACGGGCGAGCGGCTGGCGCACCTCGATCATGGAACTGCGCTGGCGGACGCGCAGGTCAAGCCAGTCACCGCCAACGCCTATCTGGGCGGATGGGGCATCCGCGAGGCGCTCGCGCGCGGGGCCGACATCGTGGTCACCGGCCGCGTGACCGATGCAGCGTTGGTGGTGGGCCCGGCCGCCTGGCGCTTCGATTGGCGGCGCGACGACTGGGACAAGCTGGCCGGCGCGGTCGCGGCGGGGCACATCATCGAGTGCAGCGCGCAGGCGACCGGCGGGAATTATTCGTTTTTCGAAGAGGTACCGTCGTTCCGGCGCATCGGTTTTCCGATCGCCGAGATGCACGAAGATGGCTCGTTCGTGATCACCAAGCACCCGGGGACCGGCGGGCTGGTGTCGGTGGGGACGGTCACCGCGCAGCTCCTCTACGAGATCCAGGGTCCGCGCTATCTCAACCCCGACGTGACCGCGCACTTCGGCACCCTCGCGCTCACGCAAGAAGGGCCCGATCGCGTGCGCTGCAGCGGCACGCGGGGCGAGCCGCCGCCGGCCACCACCAAGGTGTGCCTCAACCACTTCGGCGGGTGGCGCAACACCATGACGTTGCTGCTGTCCGGGACCGACATCGAGCGCAAGGCGCGCATCGTCGAGGACACCCTGTTCGAGGCGCTCGGCGGCAAGGCGCAGTACGCGCACGTCGACGTTCGGCTCGAGCGCATGGACCGGCCCGACCCGCAGTCCAACGAAGAGGCGCTGGCGTATCTGAAGGTGACGGTGATGTCGCCGGATGCCGAACGCGTCGGGCGGCGGTTCGCGTCGACCGTGGTGGAGCAGGCGTTGTCGTCGGTGCCGGGGATTTCGTCACGCACGCCGCCGGGGGATGCCACGCCGTACATGGTGTATTGGCCGGCGGCGGTCGATTCGAAGCGGATCGAGCATCGCGTGCATGTTGCGGGCGAAACGGTGGCGATCGAGCCCGTGAGCGTGAGCGTGAATGTGAACGTGAACGAGCCGGTGAACGTGAGCGTGACCGCGAACGTGAAGGTGGACGCGGGTCCGACGGAGAAGGTGCCGATGGGTCGGGTGTTCGGCACCCGCTCGGGCGACAAGGGCGGCAACGCCAACCTGGGAATCTGGGCGCGCACGCGCCCGGGCTACGCGTGGCTGCGCGACCAGCTCACCATCGAGCGGCTGCGCGCGCTTTTGCCCGACGTCGGGGCGCTGGTCATCGATCGGCACGAGCTGCCCAACCTGCTGGCGCTCAATTTCGTGATCCATGGGCTCCTGGGCGAGGGGGTGGCGGCGTCGGCGCGCGTCGATCCGCAGGCCAAGACGCTGGGCGAGTACCTGCGGGCCAAGCTGGTCGACCTGCCCGCCGCTCTCCTATATTAATGATGCGAGGTGGGGAAGATGACGACACCCGGGCTCGTAGGTTGAGGACATGAACACCCTGCTCGCGCAGCGCGTCCTCTCCGCCCGGCACCAGGGCGCGGGTCTGCTCGATTGCGTCTACGTGACCGTCTCGTGCAAGCGCTGCAACCGCTTCCACGACGACGCCGAAGGACGGCCGGTCAAGTCCGCGGACTACCGCGACCTGGACTCATTGGTCGAGCGGGCTCGGGTGATGGCGCAGCAGACCTTCGCCGAGCCGGCCGGGGTGTGCCGGCAGTGCGGCTGGAAGACCCACGTGGTCGCCGTGGACTATCACGCGTGGCACACGACCGCGATGCGCGATCTGGTGGTGCGCGCCACGCGCCGCCCGTTCGTCGGGCTGAGCATCGAGCTCCTGTGGTGGAACGAGACCAGGGGCTACACCGCGGCCGGCACGTTCACCGAGGCGCAGCGACACCAGGTGCGTCGCGATGCGTGCATCCGCCGCATCGTGGCGGCGGTCGAGCGCGCGGGCATCCGGGCGGCGCTCGGCGCCATCGAGGACGCGGCGCAGACCTTGCGGGGCGATCCGGACCTCCTGCAGTACGCGCCGCAGCTGTTGGCCATCGGCCAGGCGGAGTTGGTCGCGCAGATCGCCACGGCCCACGCCGGGCTGCACGCCGATCAGCCGGACGGACACTTCTGGCTGGCGATGGCGCTCTTCGATCAGGTCAACCGCGGGCAGGTCCCCGCCACGCAGCTGTCGCTGGCCGAGACTCACCTGCGGATCGCCGTCGGGCTCAAGCCGGACTTCTCGGACGCCAGCCGTGCGTTGTGCAGCATCGCGCGCGCGCGCGGTGACGTCGAGGGCGCGTGCCGGGCGTTCGAGCGCGCGCTCGCCGCGTCGCCCGCCGACGTGTTGTTGATGGCCGACTTCGGGTCGCTGTTGCTCGGTTGCGACCCGGCGGCCGCGCTGGCCCAGTTCGAGCGCGCGGTCTCGCTGCAGCCCGACAACGTGGACCTGCTGTTCGGCCAGGCCGATGCGCTCATCCGGCTCGGCCGGGTGACCGAGGCCGACGTGCTGCTCGATGACGTGCGTAACTCGCACGGCCGGCATCCGCGGCTGGTCGAGGTCGAACGCGCGCTGGTGCGGGCGCGTCGTCACGCGACCGAAGTGACCGAGCCGCGCGCGCACGTCCGCGCACGGGCCTAGCTCAAGCTCAGCTCGAGCTAGTCGTCGTCGAGCAAGATCGCGCGTTTGAGCGCGCCGCGGCCGAACTTTCCGGCGATCTTGTCGAGCGCGTCGCCGAGCGCCTCGCCGCGCTCGTGCTTGGGTTCGCCGTAGAGTGACAGCTGGCGCGCGCCGTCGCGGGCCTCGAACGCCGACAAGCTCACGCCGGTCAGGCGCACGCCGCGACGCTCGATGTCCGGCACCGCCGCCGACAGCCGCACGGCTTCGGGGCCGACCACCCGGCTGTCGGAGGTGGCGCGTTCGAGCGTGACCCGCCGGCTCACCCGGTGGTGGTCGGCGTACTTCACCTTGAGCGTGACCGTGCGGCCGCGCAGGCGATGGTCGCGCAGGCGCGCGCACACGCGGTCCGACTGATCGAGCAGGTGGCGCACCAGCGCCTGCCGATCGTGCAGGTCGCGCTCGAAGGTGTCCTCGTGGCCGATCGAGACCGGCGCGCGATCGGGGACCACGTCGCGATCGTCCACCCCGTCGGCGAGCTCGGCCAGGTGGCGCGCGCTGTCCGCGCCCAGCTTCAGCGCGAGCACCGATTCGCCCGCACGCGCGACGTCCCCGATGGTGCGCAGGCTCAAGGTAGCGAGCGTCTGCTCGGTGACCCGCCCCACTCCCCACAGCCGGGTCACCGGCAGCGCATGCAAGAACCGGCGGACCTCGTCGCGCTCGACCGTCACCAGGCCGTCGGGCTTGCCGACGTCGCTGGCGATCTTGGCCACGAACTTGGACGGCGCCACGCCGACCGACGCCACCAGCGAGATCTCCTTGCGCACGTCGTCCTTGATCTTGCGCGCGATCGCCGGCCCATCGCCGTACAGCCGCTCCTCGCCGGTCACATCGAGGAACGCCTCGTCGAGCGACAGCCCTTCGACCAGCGGGGAGTAGCGGTGCAACACCGCGAAGAACTGCTGCGACACCTGCGCGTAGTGGCCCATGCGCGGGCTGAGCACGATCGCCTTGGGGCAGCGGTTGAGCGCCTCGACCATCGACATCGCCGAGCGCACGCCGAAGCGGCGCGCCTCGTACGAGGCCGCGCACACCACCCCGCGCTTGGCGTGCCCGCCCACCAGGACCGGCTTGCCGCGCAGCGCCGGATCGTCGCGCTGCTCGACCGACGCGTAAAACGCGTCCAGGTCGACGTGCAGGATCGAGCGCGGCCCGGCCACGCTTCCGTTATATCAGGCGAGGAGGCGGCGGCGAAGGACGGCGGCGGCGAGGAGGAGCAACCACACGATCGCGGAAGCCGGCAGGTGCTCGTGTCCGCCGAGCGCGCAGGCGCAGCCGTTCGGCGACGTGCCGGGCGGGGTCACGATCGGCGGCGCCTGGTAGTTCGGGTTGCACGCCTGGGTGAGCGAGCGCAGCTCGAGATCGTCGATGCCCGCCTCGACCTGCGTGGTCGCGCTGTCGTTCGAGACCGTGAAGCGCAGCGAGATCTTGCCGGTCAGCGCCAGCCGGCCGTCGAGCGGAACGATGCGCTCCTTCCACAATGGGTCGGCGCCGTTGACCCGGTCGATCTCGACCCAGCTCTTGCCGCCATCGGCCGAGGCCTCGGTCACCAACGCGAGCGTGGTCGAGACCTGCCCGCCCTGCATCGCGTTCGAATAGTCGATGGCCTCGTACCACGCGAAGTAGCGCAGCGCCGGCAGATAGGTCTTCGAGACGTCGATCGGCTGCGAGAGGAGCTGCGAGGTCCCGACCGCCAGGGACGAGTCGTACATCTTGGCGTGGCCGGCGGCGAGGCCGGTGAACCACGCCTTCTTCGACGCGTGCCCGCCGGAAGGCTGGTACGCGTAGCCGTACATGCTGGCGTAGCCCTCGGGCGCGCCCCACGCCCAACCGTTGACCGTCTGGTCGACTTGATCAGGCGCGCTGAGCAAGCCGGGCGACTGCTCGAAGTCGTCCTTGACGAGGGTCGTCAGCCCGGGCGTGACCTCGGTGAACCCGCGGAAAGTGTGACCGTCGACCACCGTTTGCGCCTCGATGGTGATCGTCTGGCCGCACGGAGCGTCGCCCGGGATCGCGCCCGACAGGCCCGCCACGGTGCTCGCCAGCGGCAACAGCTCGTCGATGGTGGTGGTGTCGCTAGTGATCAGCGGGCTCGACGACGAGAGCACGATCTGGTGCGCGGCGGCCGGCGAGTCGTTCAAGAGGCTGAAGTCGACGAACACCGATTCGCCCGGCTCCACCACACGGTTGCCGTTGCCGCCGAGCTCGACGACCTCGCCGCCCTGGATGCGCGCGACCGGAGAGCCGCACGGCGCCGAGACCTGCGTGCACATCGAGCCGTGCCCGCCGGTCATCGCGGCGAACCGCGCCTCCCACACCAGGCGCCCCTGATCGAGCTGCTTGGCGAGGTCCACGACCTGACCGGCCAGCTCGCCCGGCCGCGTGAGCAGCACCCACGCGACGCGGAACGAATGCTCCGAGTCGGCGGCCGCCGGCACGCGCGGCCCATCGGCGGCGATGATCTGATCGATGGTGATGTCTTCGCGATCGCCGGTGAGCTTGCCGCGCGCCGGCTTGGTCGGATCGACCGCCTTGCCGGTCGAGGTGGTGGCGTTGTGCAGCACGAAGAACGGCGGGACCTGCGAGGCGTCGACCAGCCCCATGCCGTACAGATCGAGCGGCGAGTAGTGGGTGAAGTAGCCGACGATGCTGTAGAAGCCGTCCGCGCCCGGCTGCTCGGTGAACTGGTTGCCGTCCATCACCGACGCGTAGGCCTGCAGCGTCGAGGCCCAGTGCGCGGCGTCGCGGCCGAGCATCGCCGAAGAGATCGCGCCGGTGGAGTCCTTGTAGTGCAAGAACGACAGCCAGCGGTGCGCGAACTCCTGGCCGAGCACCGGGTAGAGCGAGTTGGTCGGATCGGCCAGCCCCTGGCCCTGGCCGATGTAGTTCTGCACGTTCATCATGTTCAGAAAGGCGTGGAACTTGTGCGAATCGGCGCCCCACTGATCCGAGTAATCGAAGATGTCGCGGCCGAGGCCCTGGACCTCTTGCTGCGCGGACATCTCGTACGCCGCCGCGCCCGGGGTGCCCGAGTCGTCGAAGGTGGTGAACACGATGATCTCGTCGTACTCGTCCGCGTAGCCGCTGAAGAAGCGCTTGGTGATGTCCATCGGCTGCACGTAGGTGCTGCTGACGACGATCGAATACCCGCCCATGCCGTCGGAGGTGACCAGGTCGTCGTCGCCCTCGAGCACGACGATCTCGCCCACCTGCTGCACGCCGCCGGGCGGGGTCAGGTCGAGCGCGCGCACGCCGACGAAGCCCGGCTTCTGGTGCAGGTCCGAGGCCTCGTACGGCTGGGCGAGCACGGTCGCGGGAATCAGGATCGACAGCAGGAAGACACCGAATCGCATCTGCGCATCATTACCCGAGAAATGTGGGATTTGCGACTATGGAAAATCGGGCTAGACTGCCGCCGCTTGTCGACCATCCGTCCCGCCAACCAGGCCGACCTCGCGCAGGTGGTGTCGCTCATCCGCGGCCTGGCCGAGTTCGAGAAGTTGCCCGGCCCCGACGCCGGCGCCGAGGCGCGCCTGCTAGCCGACTTCGCCGCCAGCCCGCCGCGCTTCGAGCTGCTGGTGGCCGACGGCGACCAGGGCGGCGAGTTGGTCGGCTACGCGCTGTACTTCATGACCTACTCGACCTTCCTCGCGCGGCCGTCCTTGTACCTCGAGGACCTGTACGTGCGACCCGACGCGCGCTCGCGCGGGCTCGGCGCAGCGTTCCTGCGGAGCCTCGCGGCGCTCGCGGTCGATCGCGGCTGCGGGCGGTTCGAGTGGACCGTGCTCGACTGGAACGTGCGCGCCCAGGCGTTCTATCGCGCGCTCGGCGCGCAGCTGCTACCGGAGTGGACCGTGTGTCGCGTCGACAGCGCCGCGCTCACGCATCTGGCGAAAAGGAGCTGAAGGAATAATGCCGCCGAGAAAAAAACACGTCCGCGCGCCGCATCGCACGCAGGACGAACAGCTCCTCGAGGCGTGCGTTCCCGGCGAGGTGCTGTTCACCCGGACCGATCCGTGGCGCGTGCAGCGCATCACCGGCGAGTTCGTCGAAGGGTTCGACGCGCTGGCCGAGCTCGGGCCGGCGGTCACCATCTTCGGCTCGGCGCGCAGCCAGCCGGGGGACGCCTACTACGATCAAGCGGTCGAGACCGCGCACCTGCTCGGCGAGGCGGGCTTTGCGATCATCAGCGGCGGCGGGCCGGGCATCATGGAGGCGGCCAACCGCGGCGCGCGCGCGGCCGGCACCACCTCGGTGGGGCTCAACATCGAGCTGCCCTTCGAGCAGGCGGTCAACCAGTTCGTCGACATCAAGCGCGAGTTTCGCTACTTCTTCGTGCGCAAGACGATGCTGGTGAAGTATGCGCAGGGGTTCGTCATCTTTCCGGGCGGCTTCGGCACCATGGACGAGCTGTTCGAGTCGTTGACATTGATCCAGACCGGCAAGATCACGAGCTTCCCGGTGGTGCTGTACGGCTCGGAGTACTGGCGCGGGCTGCTCGACTGGCTCAAGGGCACGGTGCTGGCGAACGGCAAGATCGCGGCGCCGGACCTCGAGCTCATGCTGCTCGCCGATCATCCCGCCGAAGCGCGCGACCTGATCGTCGCCGGGGTCGATGGACATCCGCGACAGATCGCGAAGGAAGCGGCGGCGCGCAAGATCACGCACGCCGCGTTTCAGCCCGGGCGACTCTGTCCGTGAGATGACGCTGCCGGTCTGGGCTCGCCCGCACTACCAGCGTCCGTCTGCGCGCCGGGCCAGGTTGGGCTTCGTCGTCCTGCTCGACGACCCGCGCCTCGACGACGCGCTGGCGCAGGCCGCCGAGGAGATCGCCGACGAGCAGGCGTGGGGCGCGCTGAGCATCGAGCAGGTGGTGCGCGGCAACGACGGCGGCCGGTTCGACGAAGCGCTGGCCGGACGCGCGGCGATGTACCTCGAGGGCCGCGACCCGCACGAGCAGCACGAGGTCGCGCGCTGCCAGAAATACGCGCTGATCGAAGCGGACACGCCGGATCCGGCCGACCTGCGCGTGCTCGGCGCGGCGGTGGCGACGGTGCGCGCGCTGGCTCGCGAGGGGAACCTGCTGCTCGCGCTCGATCGCGTGACCGCGCGCTGGTGGAGCCCCGCCGAGCTGCACGCGCTCGCCGTCGATCGACCGTTCGACGTCGACGAGCACGCGCAGGTGGTGGTCGAGGCGATCGAGCGGACGCCGGGCGCGGGACACCTGGTGCGCTCGCGCGGCCTTGAAAAATTCGCGCGGCCGGACGTGGGTGGGCGTGCGCCGCGACGGGAGACCTCGTCGATCTCGGAGCTGGTGCGCGACGTGGCGCGACTGCTCGCCGAGGGGCACGAGGTGCACCCGGGCGATCGGCTGCGGGTGCCCGACCTGCCGCCGCTCACGCTGGTGCCGCGCACGGAGGATTGCTTGCAGGACGCGCCGGCGGCGAGCGCCCCGCTCTACGAGCTGCGGGATCTGCTGCCGAATGGACCCGGGCCCGATCTGACCGCGTTGCTGGCGGCGCTCCGCCCGAAGCCGCGCTTGAAGGTGCTGAAGTAGCGTGTGACGAGGATCACGCTGCGCGACGGCGGGAAACCTGCGAAGATGCCCTCCATGCGTCACCTGCTGCTCTGTGCACTTTTGTCCATTGGTGCCTGCGACTCCAAGGGCCGCGGCGGCGGCGGTGGAGGCGGCGGCGACGGAGGGTCGGGCGACGTGATCACGGTCAGCCCGTCGACCGCGACCGTCAACAGCGGGCAGTCGCAGCAATTCACCGCCTCATCGGCCAAGAGCGGCGACATCACCAACAAGGCGAGCTGGGGCATCAGCGACGCCACGCTCGGCAGCGTCACCGTCGACGGGCTGTTCACCGCGTCGAGCGGGCTCACGCACGGCGGCGTGGCGATCGTGTCGGCGTCGTACGGCGGCGCGACCGGCGGCGCGACCATCAATGTGTTCTTCAAGGCCGACATCGTCGATCCCTCGGCGCCGGCCGGCGCGACCAGCGCGTTCACCGGGCCACCGTCGACCGATGCGAGCGAAATGCCGCTGTTGGTCTATCCGTTCAGCGACACGCTCCTGGCGCGCAACATCAACCAGATGGACCTGCAGTGGACGGCCAACGCCAAGGACACCATCTTCCGGCTGCACCTGGTCGGGCCGGGCCTCGACGCCTCCTTCTACGTCGGCTCGTCGCTGTGCGCGGGCGGCACCGCGTGCCAGTTCAAGCCGAAGGACGCCGATTGGCAAGCGGTGGCGCTCTCCGCCTCGGGCGGCGCGGTCATGCTCACCATCGACGCCGTCGCGGCGGCCGGCGCAGCGGTTGCATCGTCGAGCGGCGCCACCGTCAACTTCTCGCCCGAGGACGTCAAGGGCGGCCTGTACTACTTCTCGCCGACGGTGCAAGGGCTCAAGCGCGTGCCGTTCGGCGCGTCGGCCGCCACCGACTTCACCAGCGGCAACCCGAGCGGCTGCGTCGGTTGTCATTCGGTCTCGCGCGACGGCAAGAAGGTCGCCGCGGCGGTCGGCTCGGCGGATGCGCAGGCCGGCGTGCTCGACGGCGCGGACGGCACCAAGTTCCTGATCGCCGCCGGCGTGTTCGAGGCCAACTTCGCCACCTTCAGCCCCGACGGCACGCAGCTGCTCACCAACTGGGCCGGCGTGCTGACCCTGCGCGACGGCACCACCGGCGCGAAGATCAAAGACGTCCCGCAGACCTTCTACGGCGGCAAGTCGGCGGTGATGCCCGAGTGGTCGCCCGACGGCGCCAGCATCGCCTTCGTCGCGGTGCCGCCCGAAGGGTTCATCGGCAAGGACGCGCCGTTCAACCTGGGCGGTCTGTCCGCCGGCGATTGGATCACCGCCAAGAGCGGCTCGATCATGGTGATGCCGGTCAACGGCGGCGCCTTCGGCATGGCCACGCCGGTCGCGCCGTCGGTGATGAACACCTCGTACAACTTCTATCCGACCTGGTCGCCCGACTCGCAGTGGATCGTGTTCGCCACCAGCAGCTTCCCCGGCTCGACGCAGAGCGCCGCCGCCAACGGCGTCGACGTCAGCCAGGGCGCGGTCTCGTACGACCAGCAATCGGCGCGGCTGCGCATGGTCAAGGCCTCGGGCGGCAGCATCATCGAGCTCACCAGCGCGTCGCACGCGATGGATCGCGCGTCGACCTGGCCGAAGTTCGCGCCATTCGTGCAGCAGAGCGGCAACCTGGTGTTCATCACCTTCAACGCGCGCTTCGCGTACGGGTTCGTCGTCGGTGACAACGTCCGGCCGCAGCTGTGGATGTCGGCCATCGATCTGGGCAAGGCGTCGACCGCCTCGGGCGATCCCAGCTTCCAGCCATTCTGGCTACCGTTCCAGGATCCGAGCCAGGCCAATCACTCGGGCATCTGGACCACCGAGGTCGCTTGCACCACCGGCGGCACCGGCGGCTGCCCGCCCGAGTTCGTGTGCGAGAACGGCGAGTGCGTTCCGAACATCCAGTAGCGCTAAGTCTTCGTAAGCTGTGATAATCTGCCCCAATGCGCGGGGCATGGGGACGTGGATGGGTGGTGCTCGGGGTGCTCCTATGCGCCGTGTCTGCGCAGGCGCAGCGGCTGGTGGTCAGCGATCTCGGCGGCGACGATGACGAAGCCGGCGCGGTCAGCCTGCTGTTGCGCTCGATGCTGCGCGACGGGCAGCGTCCGTCGGTGTCGCGGCAAGAGCTGACGCTCGCGCTGGCCCGCGTGGCGCCGGCCAAGGATCACGGGCTGTTCGTCAACCCGGCGGGCGTGAGCGCGCTGCTCAAGGATCTGGGCGCCGATCGGTTGGTCGGCGGCGAGCTGGTCCGCGACGAGACGCACCTCGAGGTCACGCTGCGCGTCTATGACGCGAGCGGCGCGCTCCTGGCCGCAGCCAGCGTTCGCTCGGCGCGCGGCGAGGTCTACGCGCTGGCGCTCGAGGCCGCCAAGCGGGTCGCGAAGGACACCGGTGCGGTGGTGACCGCGCGGGCGCCGGTCTCGCTCGGCGAGCTGCGGCCGTTCGTGCGCGCGGCCAACCAGCTCGCGCTCGACAACGCCAGGGCCGCGGCCGACGCGCTGCAGATCGCGTCGCGCGGCGTGGCTGCCCGGGTGCCGGCCGCCAGGGAGCTCGCGCAGGTGGTCTCGCACATCCCGGAGCTCCCGTCCGACGCGCGCATGGTCGCCGCCCTGGCCGCCGGGGAGACCGCCGAAGCGATCAAGATCGGCGAGGCCGACCCCAACAACCTGGAGGCGCGCGCCGAGATCGCCCGCGCCGAGATCGCGCTGCCCGATCTGGGCAAGGCCACCAAGATCCTGGCGACGCTGAAGAGCGCCCCCGGCTCGCCGGCGCTCTCGCTGGCGCGCGCCGAGCTTTATCTGAAAAAGGGCAAGAGGGTCGAGGCGGACTCCGAGCTCGCGCCGCTGCTCGAGCGGACGCCGCCCGATTCCGCGACGCTCGCCTACGTGGCGTCGCTGCCGCCTGGCGCGCTGGCGCCCCGCTCCGAAGCGCTGGCGGTGACCGCGGCGCACCGCGTGGCCAAGAGCCTCCCCGGCGTGGCTTCGATGATCGGCCTGCGCGCGGCGCGCGGCGGCAATCGAACCGAGGACACGCTCGGCATGGTCAACGTGGACGACCTCGGCGCGGGCGAGCTGCCCGAGGTGGGCGGGATGATCCAGAACGATCCGAGCCTGCTCGGCAAGTCGCTCGCGGCGATGGTGGCGCGGCGGCGCGCGGACGCCACGGTGGTCGACGTCCCGGGCCACAAGGGCGGGGGGGCGCGCGCGATCGCAGCGGGCCAGACGGGCGCCAGGCCGGACGCGGCGCGCAAGGTCGAGCCCGCGACGGCCGAGGTGCAACAGATCGCCGCGCTGTTGGTGCCGCTCTTGGAGACCTTCCCGCCGCTCGCGCAGCGCCAGCCGGGCACGGCGGTGGTCTATCCGATAAAGGGCGGCGGCGAGCCACCGTGGTCGCTGTACGCGGTCAACAACCGGCTCCTCGGGATCGCGCTGGCGCACGCGCTGTCGCAGTCGCCGTTCGATCTCGGGGTGGTTCAGAAACAAAAGGAAGTCGGCGAGGTCACGCACGAAGCGCTGGCCAAGCTGGCGCAGGCCGAAGTGAAGACCAACTACGTGGTGGTCTACAAGCTGACCGCCGAGAGCGGCCGGGCCAACGTGTACCTCGCGCTGTACGACGTCGCCAGCGCGGAGCTCTACGAGTACGAGGAATCGATCGCCGGACGGAGCAACGGGCTGGTGCGCCTCAACGCGTTGCTGTTGCCGATCGGGCTCGGGATCGCCGGGCTGATCGCGCTGTACGTGATGTTCGTGGTGCTGCGCGTGGGCGGCGTGGCCGTGGAGATCAAGCGCGATCCCGGGAGCCACAGCGAGGCGATCACGCTGCTGATCAATCGCTCGAAGAAGGCACCGGTGATCGTCGACGCGATCGGCTTTCACAAGTCCGAGCACGCGGGTGGCCTGCGCAAGAGCCGCATGAAGCACCGCATGGCGCCGGCGCGCAGCGAGTTCGACCGCGTGCGCGCGGGCACCTGGTACATCCATCTGTACGGGACGCAGGAAAAGGGTGGTGAGGTGCGCGCGCTGCCGGAGACGCTCACCCAGCAGATCCTCGTGCGGCGCGGCGACACCACGCAGGTGCACTTCGACCTCGATCCGCACGCGACCGAGTACCGCGTCACGGTCAGCGACGGCGATCCGCTCGGAGGCGTAGCGGTGCACATCGACGGCGTCACGGCCGCCGATCAAACCACCGATGCGGCCGGGCACCTGACCATCTACGTGCCGCGCGGCCAACACGTGGTCTCGCTCGAGGCGCGCGGGCTGAAGATGAAGCGCGACGTCCAATCGCTCGGCGGCAAGGTACAGCAGCTGATCTTCGACCTGTTGCGAGAGCGGCGCGAGATCGAGCTGTCCAAGGGGATCGCGATCTCCGACGACGACGGTCCGGGCGTGGCTAGAAAAGCGCCGGCCGCGCCGCCCTCCCCCGCGCACTTGGCGACGGCCCAACCGATCGGCGAGTCGGCGGCGCCACACGCGCACGACGACGACGACGACGGAGTGAGCCTGCCGCCCGGATTCGCCGTCGGAGACCTCAACATGCCCACCGGCGTGGAGGCACCGACCCACTTGCAACCGTCGATGCAGGCCGGCACGGACGTCGGCTTCTCAGGCAGGGCAGCGGCGGCGCCCCGTCCAAGCGCGGGCACCAGCCTCGGGCGCTACCAGAAGGTCAAGGAGCTGGGCCGCGGGGCGATGGGCATCGTGTTCAAGGGACGCGACAGCGTGCTCGAGCGCGACGTGGCGATCAAGATCATCAGCGACGAGGTTCGCCACAACAAGCAGGCGCTCGAGATGTTCTTGCAGGAGGGCAAGGCGATGGCGGCCCTCAACCATCCCAACCTGGTGACGGTGTTCGACCAGGGCGTGGCCGGCAACGAGACCTTCATGGTGATGGAGTTCGTCGACGGGCGCACGCTCGAGGCCGTGATTCAGGAAAAGGGCACGCTGCCGATCGACGAGGTGCTCGTCATCGCCGAGCAGATCTGCGCCGGGCTGGCCTACGCCCACGGCCGCCGCATCCTGCACCGCGACATCAAGCCGGCCAACATCTTCCTCACCACCGAGGGCGTGGTGAAGATCGGCGACTTCGGGCTGGCGCGCGCGGTCCAGCAGGCGCGCCTCACGCAGACCAAGGTGTGCGGCACGCCCTTGTACATGTCGCCCGAGCAGATCCGCGGCACCGGCGTCGACTTCCGCTCCGATCTGTATTCGGTCGGCTGCACCTTGTTCGAGCTGCTCACCGGCCGCCCGCCGTTCGTCACCGGCGAGGTGCTGTACCACCACATGTACACGCAGCCGCCGAAGCCGTCCGAGATCAACGATGCGATCCACCCCGATGTCGACAAGTTGATCTTGTGCTGTTTGGAGAAGGAGATGGACCAGCGGGTGAAGAGCGCCGAGGAGCTGAAGGCGCTGCTGAAGCCGTTGCGGGCACGGTTTTCTTAGGGGCGGTTCGGAAGTGCGCGAATGCGCCCCCAGACGCCCGCTACGCGTGCGCCCGAAGAATCTCGATCCCCATCCACGCAAAGCAAACGACCTGCGTCAGGAACGCCGTGAACCGCACGTTCACGGCCACCACCGATCCGGAGCTGACGTGAACGACCGATTGCACGATCCTCGCACCCACGATGACCACCGGCAGCGTCGCGAACGCCGCCGAGCTCACGTGCAACAGCACGCCGGCGATCACCAGCGCCGCGAAGATCGGCAGGTTCTCCACGGTGTTCAGGTGCGCGCGGTTGAGACGCCAGTAACGATCGCCGCCGTGCTGCGTGCCGCTCGGGAACTCGTTCGCCCTCTTCTTCCCGGCGAGCACCTGGGCGACTCGCGAGAAACCCACGCCCATGACCAGCAGCACCGCCCATAGCGCGAAGCCGACCAGGCAGACCAGCGGCTGCGGCATACGCTACGCCAGCTCGTGCTTGGGCGCGCGGCCGAGCAGCTCCGACACCGCCTCCATCGCCGAGATGTCTTCGTAGAGCAGCCGGTACATCGCTCTCGTGATCGGCATCTCGACGCCCAGCCGCTCGGCCAGATCGTACGCGCTCTTGGTGGTCTTGACGCCCTCGGCGACCTGGCTCATGCCGGCCAGCACGTCCTTCAGCTTTTGCCCCTTGCCGAGGCCGATGCCGACGGTGCGGTTGCGCGACAGATCGCCGGTGCAGGTCAGCACCAGGTCGCCCATGCCGGCCAGCCCGGCGAGCGTGAGCGGGTTGGCCGCCTTGCGCACCGCCAGCCGGGTGATCTCCGCCAGCCCGCGCGTGATCAGCGCCGCGCGGCTGTTGTGCCCGAGGCCCATCCCGTCAGCCACGCCGGCGGCGATGGCCATCACGTTCTTGAGCGCGCCGCCCAGCTCCACGCCGGGCACGTCGTCGGAGGTGTACACGCGAAAGCGCTCGGCCTGGAACAGCCCCGCGCAGCGCTCGGCGACGGCGCGATCGCGCGAGGCCATCACCACCGCGGTCGGCAGGTTCGCACCCACCTCCTTGGCGAAGCTCGGCCCCGAGAGGAACGCCAGCCGCGTGCCGACCTTGCCGGGCAGGATCTCCTTCAACACCTCGTCCATCGTCGCCAGCGATTCGTTCTCGATGCCCTTCGAGGCCGAGACCACCACCGCATCGCTGGACATCGACTTGCCGGCCTCGGCGAACACCTGCCGCACCGTGTGCGACGGCACCACCGACACCACCACCGCTTTGCCGGCGACCGCCTTGGCCAGGTCGGGCTCGGTGGTGAGCGTCGCCGGCAGGATCGCGCTCGGCAGGTAGCGCTTGTTGGCGCGCGCGGCGTCGATCTCGGCGAGATGCTCGGGCGAGCGCCCCCACAGCGTCACCGCGTGCCCCTTGTCGGCGAGCACCTTGGCGAGCGCCGTTCCCCAGCTGCCCGCGCCGATCACCGCCACATCCATGGCACCCTCCAGTGTTGTTGGGTTCAGATCTGGCGCGCGGCGGAGACGACCATGTCGCGGCCGGACTTCTTGGCGCGGTACAGCGCGACGTCGGCCGCTTCGAGCAGGCTCTCGGCGGTGGTCGCGTCCTCGGGACAGACCGCGATGCCGATCGAGACCGTCATCTTGCCGAGCGGCTGGCGCTCCGCGTGGACGATCGGCGCCAGCGAGACGCGCTCGCGGATCTTCTCCGCGACCTCGGTGGCGATCTCGCGCGACGCGTCGTGCAGGAGGATGGCGAACTCCTCGCCGCCGTAGCGCGCCACCACATCGACCTGGCGGCGATCCTGCGCCACCAGCCGCGCGACGCAGCGCAACGCCTCGTCGCCGGCGGGGTGACCGCAGCGATCGTTGTACTTCTTGAAGTGATCGACGTCGATCATCAGCATCGCCACCGGCGTGCCCGAACGCAGCGAGCGCTCGACCGCGACCTTGAGCTGCTCGTGCAGGTAGCGGTGGTTGAACAGCCCGGTGAGCCCGTCGGTGACCGCCAGCCGGTTGAGGCGCAGGTTGGCCTCTTCGAGCTCGACCGTGCGCGCGCGGACCTTCTCTTCCAGCGAGAGCTTGGCCGCCTCGAGCTCGGTGTTCTTGCGCTTGAGATCGTCGACCAGCAGCTCGTTCTGCCGGTGCAGGCGGAACGTGCGCAGCAGGTTCTCGACGGTGAGCCGCAGATCGGGCTCGTCCCACGGCTTGGGGATGTAGCGGTTGAGGCCGGCGCGGTTGATCGCCGCCACCACCGCATCCAGCCCGGCCTGGCCGGTGAGCAGGATCTTGGTGGTCCCGGGCGAGCGCTTGTGGACCTCTTCGAGCAGCTCCACGCCCTTCATGCCGGGCATGATCTGATCGGCGATCATCACCGCCAACTGCTCACCGTCGCGCTTGAGCTCCTCGACCAGCTCGAGCGCGTCGTGCGCCGACTGGGCGACCTCGATCTGGCACTCGTCGCCGAAGCGCGCGCCGAGCTGCTGCCGGAGCGCCGTGAGGATCCCCTCCTCATCGTCGACGCAAATGATGTGTTCTTTGGTCATCACGATTCAACTACGGCCGACGCCGCCTCACCCGTGTTTGCCACCACCGCCACCTTTGGCCCCTCGACCGGCAGGCACACCGTGAAGCGCGTGCATCCCGGCTCCGATGTCACGTCGATCCTACCCGAATGCTTGTCCACGATCTGCTTTACGATTCCCAGCCCGAGCCCGGTGCCCTCGCCCTTCGCCTTGGTGGTGAAAAACGGCTCGAAGATTCGAGGCATCACGTCCGACGGGATTCCCGGCCCGTTGTCTTGAATACTGACCTGCACCTGCGGTCCGGCCAACCTGGTTTCGATCACGATTTCGCCACGCCCCCCGAGGGCCTGTACCGCGTTATGGATCAGATTGGTCCAGACCTGATTCAGCTCGTCCACATAGACCGGAACATTCGGCAGCTCTGCATACTTCCGCGTAACGGTTATACCATATTTGAGCTCGCTATGAAGGATGACGAGCGTGTTCTCGATGCCCTCGTGAAGGTCGGACGGAGTCACCTTCGCTTGATCGAGATGTGAATACCCCTTCAACGCGCCAACGATGCGAGTGATTCGCCGAATCGCCGTGCGGATCGAGTGCGTGTTGCGGAACAGGTAGGCGTACTGCTCCAGGTAACCTACCAGTGCGTTGAACGCCAGCTTGGGAACCTCGGCCACGCCCTCGGGCGATCCTTCCTTGGTGGTGATCGTCGAACGCTCGGCGAGCTGAGCGACCTGGTAGGCGGCCTCGCCGGCGCCGATCTCGATCAGCACGCGGCAGGTCGAATCCACGTCGGTGAGCCCGAGCTTGCCCAGGTTCGCCGCGAGCTCCTTGGACTGACGGCGCACGTGCGTCGGCGATTCGACACGCGCCGACTGCAAGCGCGGCGCGAGCTGCTCGACGAGCGCGAAGAAGCGCGTGCGATCGTTCGGCGCCATGCGGATTTCCCCGAGCTCGCGCGCGCGCCGCGCCAGCCGCTCGACGTTGTCGGCCAGGTTGTCGACCGCGCCCTGGATCGCCGCGGCCGGCGAGTTGACCTCGTGCGCCACGCCGGCCACTAGCTGGCCGAGGCCGGCCATGCGCTCGGAGTGCACCAGCGCCGACTGCGCCTGGCGCAGATCGGAGAGCGCCACCTCGAGCTCCTTGTTGGCGATCAAGAGCTCGATGGTGCGCTCCTGCACCTTCTGCTCGAGCTGCGTCGAGGCCTTCTGCACCTCGTCGTAGAGCCGCGCGTTGGAGATCGCCGTCGACGCCTGATGCGCGAAGGTGGCGAGCAAGCGCAGGTCCGCGTCGGAGAACGGGTTGGATCGGCGCGTCACCAGCAGCATGCCGAGCACGCGATCCTTCTGCTCGAGCGGCACGGCGAGCAAGGAGCCGCCCACGCCCGCGAGGGTGGCGGGGAGCTTGAGCTCGGCTTCGTTCTCGATGTTCTCGATGCGCACCGGTCCGCCCCGCCAAGCGACCGCCTCGGCGAGCTCGACGATTCCCTGGATTCCTTCCAGTCCGACTCCGGCGCCCACTTCCAGGTTGCCATCCTCGCGCGTCAGGAGCAGGCCGCAGCGGCGCGCCGAGAGCACCTGCGCGACCTCCTCGACGATCTTGGAGAGCACCTCGTCGAGCGCGAGCACCGACGAGACCGCGCGGCCGATGTCGTGCAGGGTGACGATCTCGCGCATGCGGTCCGCCAGGCGATCGCGGTTGTCGCGCACCGCCCGCGTCATCTGCGCGAACGCCACCGCCAGATCGCCGATCTCGTCGCCGGTCTCCTGGATGATCTGGTGATCGAGATCACCACGCGCGACCGCGATCGCGCCGGCGTGCAGGTGGCCGAGCGGCCGGGTCAGCCGCCGCGAGAGCAGTGCCGCGAGCGCCAGCGCGAACACCACCGCCGACGCGCCGCCGAGCGCGAGCGAGCGCCACGCCTGCACCTTGGCCTGCACCAGCGCGTCTTCGTCGACGGCCACCGCGAGCATGCCGAGCCGGTGCCCTTCGAGATCTTGCAGCGGCGCGTAGCCGACCGAGAACATGCGGCCATAGGCGTAGGACTCGTCGACCTGCGTCTTGCCGGCCAGCACCGCCCTGGCCACCTCGCTCGGCGCGGAGAACCCAACCTCGCGGCGCCCGTCGGCGGCGAGGAACGAAGAGGCGCTCGGCGCGTCGTCGAGATAGACCACCACGTCGGCGGAGAGCTGCGCCTTCAGGCGATCGGCGAACGCGGCGTCGAGCGGCACCGACACCACCACCGCGCCGCGCAGCTGGAACGACTCGTCGACCACCGGCGCGCAGGCGCGCACCACCAGCGAGCGCGCGTGCGGCGGATGCTCGATGGTGACGCGCCGCTCGTAGCCGAGCGCGTGCTTGATCGGGTCGGCGCCGTCGGCGAGCTCGAGATCCTTGGAGGGCCGGCCGATCGATCGGCGGCCGACGATCTTGCCCGCGGCGTCGGCGACCTCGACCAGGCCGGGCATCAGCTCGTCCTCTTTGTGCTGCAACAGCTCGTCGACGCCCGCCGGATCGAGGATCAACAGATCCGACAGGCCGGCGGTCTCTGACAAGCGGATGGTGTCCTCGAACACCTCCTTGACGTGCGCCAGCACCAGGTTGAGCGCCACGCGCATGGTGCGCTCGGTCTGCGTGCGCGCGCCCGACTTGAGCCCGGCGAGCACCAGCCGGATCGCTACCGTCGACGCGCCCAGCACCGGCAGGAGCGCAGCGACGGTGAGCATGACCGCCAGCTTATGCCTTAGGCGCAAGTACCCGAACAGCCCCTCGGGCTTGGCCCGCACGCGATCGGTCGCGCGCCGCCGCGGCGTCCCCGGCAGGCTCGGCGGCCGATCGCGATCGCCCTCCGATTCGCTCACGACGCGCTCACTTCCGCGTCACCTTATGGAAGTAGATATTGGCCGACGGGTGCACCACCACGCCGGACAGGCTGGTGCGTGCGGCCACGACGACCTCGGCGTGCGCTAGAGGCACCCATGGCGCGTCGCGCGCGATCAGGTCCTGCGCCTTCTTGTAGAACCGCTCGCGCTCGGCGCGATCGCTCGACTCCTGCGCCCAGGCGAGGATGCCGTGCAGCTCGGCGTTCTTGTAGAACGCGACGTTGCGCGCGCCGCCCACCTCGGCGTTCTCCGGATCGAAGAGCACGTAGAGAAAATTGTCCGGATCGCCCGTGTCGGCGGTCCAGCCGAGCAGACACAGGTCGTGCTTGCCCTCCTGCGTGAGCCGCACGTGCGCGTTGATGTCGTCCTTGACGATCTCCACGTCGATGCCCACGTCGCGCAAGTTGTGCTGGATGATTCGCGCCACCGTCTCCGGCGCGGGCATATACGTGCGCGAGGTGTCCATGGTGTACAGCCGCGGGTGCACCTTGGGCTGCTTGTAGCCGGCTTCCTTGAGGAGCCGCACCGCCTCTTGCGGATCGTAGTTGTAGAGCGGCTCGTCGACGTGCCCCCACAGCGACGGGGGGACGGGCGAGGTCGCGGGCTGCGCCAGGCCCTGGTAGATCATCTTGACGATGGCGGTCTTGTTGACCGCGTAGTTGACCGCGCGGCGCACGCGCACGTCGTCGAACGGCGGGTGGGTCACGTTCATCGCCAGGTAGCCGACGTTGTTGCCGGCCACGCGGTGCAGCTCCAGGCCCGGGTGCAGCGCGACGAACTGCAGATCCTGCGGGTTCAGGTTCTCGGCCAGATCGATCGCCTCGCCCTCGAGCGCGACCAGGCGCTGGCGCGGATCGCGGATCTCGACGAACACCAGGTGCTTGATCGACGGCGCGCCGTCCCAGTACGCCTCGTTGGCCTCGAGCGTGACGCGCTCGCCCACCGACCACTCGACGAAGCGAAACGGTCCGGTGCCGCACGGATGCCGGTAGAACTCGGCGCCCCACTTCTTGACCGCGGCCGGCGAGACGATCGAGACCGGAAACATGGCCAGGTTGGCGAGGAACGGCGCGTACGGGCGCTCGATGGCGATGCGCACCGTGAGCGTGTCCACCTTCGTCACGCTCTGGATGTTGCGAAAGGTGGTGTCCCAGTAGGTGAAGTCGGGCTGGTGGTAGGGATGCGTCGGATCGCGCTGCCGGTCGAAGGAGAACACCACCGCGTCGGCGTCGAGCGGCGTGCCGTCGTGGAAGCGCACGTTCTCGCGCAGGTGGAAGGTCCACATCTTGCCGTCGCCCGAGACCTCCCAGCGCACCGCCAGCGCCGGCTCGATGTCGGTCGAGTTGTGCCGATAGCGCACCAGGTGATCGAAGATCTGCTCGGTGACCTCGGCCGATTCCGAGTCGGTGACGCGCGCCGGATCGAGGCTCAGCACGTCGGCGCCGCGCCCCACCAGCACGGTCGAATCGACCGGCGGCTTTTCGGGCGCACACCCGCCCGCGAGCGTGAGCAGCATCACGAGCGACGTGCGCGACAGCACCGACGGAAGCATACTCCGCACCCCGAAACGTTGCCACCGACGCGATCACGTACTAGCGTATGGGTGTGCGGTTGATCGCCCTGACCTTCGCGTTCTGTTTGTTGCCCGGCTGCGTCTACGACGAGCTGCTCGCCACGCACATCATGGCGGGCGGAACGGTGCAGGCGCAGATCGACGCCGGCGGCATGCGCTCGTCGACCGGGCTGGCCGACAACAAGGATCCGCTCGGGCTGAACGGCTTCTCGCCGTACCTCACGTTCGGGCTGGTGGCCGGCCAGGACGGCGCGGGCGTGAGCGCCGCGACCACGCTGACCATGCCGAGCGTAGCGGTCGCGCTCAACGTCACGCCGCTCACGGTCACGCGCATCGAGGCGCACCTCGACAGCACCGGCTGCGTCGGCCAGAACGGCATCGTGAACTTGCGCACCGACACCGCGCTCAACATCTCGGGCGACTTCGACGTGACCGGCATGGTGTCCAGCGCCGACCCGACGCCCTGCCACCTGTTCGGCACGCTCGCCGGTATTCCCGTCGACCGCTAGTCCGGCCCATGAAACCCAAAGCGCTGGTGTCGTGGTCGAGCGGAAAGGATTCCGCGTTCGCGCTGCACCACGCGCGCCTGGCGGGCGAGCTCGAGCTGGTGGGGCTGCTCACCACGGTGACCTCGTCGTACGGGCGCGTGTCGATGCACGGCGTGCGCGAGGAGCTGCTCGAACGGCAGGCGTGCGCGGTCGGGCTGCCCTTGCGCAAGGTTTCGATCGCGCCCGACGGCAGCGCCGAAGACTACCAGCGGGTGATGCGGCTGGAGCTGATGAGCGCGCGCGACGCGGGCGTGACGCACGTGGTGTTCGGCGATCTGTTTCTCGCCGAGCTGCGCGCCTACCGCGAGGAGCAGCTGGCGCAGCTCGAGCTGCACGCGGTGTTTCCGCTCTGGCAGCGCGACACCGCCGAGCTGGCGCGCACGATGATCGCCGGCGGCCTCGAGGCCACGCTCACCTGCGTCGATCCGCGCCGGCTGTCCGGCTCGTTCGCCGGCAAGCGCTTCGACGCCGCGCTCCTCGAGGCGCTGCCCGCTGGCGTCGATCCATGCGGAGAGAATGGGGAGTTTCACACCTGCGTGACGGCCGGGCCGATGTTCGCGCAGCCGATCGCGGTGCGGGGGGGCGAGGTGGTGGAGCGAGGCGGGTTCGTCTTTGCAGACGTGATCCCTACTTGATGCCGCCATCGGGAACGATCATCGGGAGGTCGGCCTTGGCGGTCTTCATCACCGACTTGACACCCTCGAGCCGCGCCAGGTTCTCGGTCGCGCGCTCGTTCTTCTCCGCCTTGCGGTAGGCGACGCGCGCGTCGTCCAGGCGATCGAGGTGCTCGTACGCCATGCCGAGGTTGTTCCACATGTAGCTCTCGACGGGCTCGAGCTCGGTGGCTTCTTCCAGCGCGTCGATCGCATCTTCGTAGCGCCCGTCATAGATGAGCGCGAGGCCGAGGTTGTTCTGCGCGAAGCTCGACTTGGGGTTGAGCTCGACGGCCTTCTCGAACGACTCGATCGCGTCCTTGCGCTGCCCCTTGGTCAGCTGCACGCGGCCGAGCGTGTTCCACGCCGCCGAGCGGTTGGGCGCGCGCTTGACCGCCGCCTGCGCCAGCTTGAAGGCGTGCTCGAGCTCGCCCTTGCTCATCGCCTGGCGCGCGCCCGCGATCAGCTCACCGGGCTTGGTGGTCGACGTGTCCTCGTCCTCGGCCACTTCGATCTTCGGCTCTTCCTTCTTCACCTCGATCGGCCTGGGCGGCTCGAGCTTCACCACCGGCTCGGCGAGCTTTGGTAATTGGGGCGGCTGCGGTGCAGTCACCTGCTTCGAGCTCGGCTGCGGCACGTCCACTTCCTCGCAAGCGACCAGGGTGCTGATGGCGGCGATTCCAACGAAGGCGGTCAACATACGTTCCAGGTTGCGCATCGGGTGTTCCCTCCTGCGTCGCTCCTAGAGCAGCCCACGTGCCAGCCGAAAGTGCCCGGCGCGCGCGCCCTTCCGATGGAGCGCGGCAGTTTTGACACGACCACCGCCAGGCTGTTTACGCGCGAACGGCTGTGGGCAGCGCGATCAGCCGAGGATCGCCGTGAGGCTCTCGTGAATCCGCTGTTGATCCGCGTCGGAGAGGCGCCCTAGCTTTCGGATGATCAGGCTTCGCTCCAGAGTTGTAATGACGGGCTTGATCACCGATGCCTTGAGGAGGCCCGCCGCCTTCCACTCATCGACGATCGCCTCGCCAACGGCGAGCTGCTGGCGAACCTGACTGGTGATCGCCATGACCAGCACGTCTGGACGTTCTCGGTGATATCGCTCGGAGCTGATCACCACCGCCGGGCGTTTCTTGGCCGCCGATTGGTCGGTGAAAGGGAACGGGACGAGAATCACGTCGCCGAAGCTACAGGGCGTCATAGGCTGCGTCGTCTGGATTGTCCCAGACGCGCCGGAACGAATCTTCGGCTAGCTTGGCCGCCGCCTCGACGAGCGCCTGATCCCCGCCTCGCAGGGCAGCATCTGTCAGAACTTGAGCGCGCTCTTCCGACGAAAGGGACGCAAGCTCGATCGCCAGCCGCTCCAGCTCTTTACGATCGCGCGCCATGAAATGAGTATACCCACGCTGCCACGCTCCGTCGAGTCGCGGCCACCAAGATCGGCAGGCAATTCCTGCGTCACATGAACTTTCGTTTCTTGAACGCCGCGACATCTTGCGCCGTCAAAGAGAACCACTCGCCGTTGGCTCGCTTGTCTTCGAACCTCCGGTGCCAATAAGCCTCGATGCCAATTGGATCGTCCGTTGAGATCGAGTGTACCAAGGTCGCCTTCTCTGGGAGCTGAATCGCTAGCTCGCGCTCTCGTCGGCCGACTGCATTGCTCCGGCCTATCTTGAAGTAGCGAGCCGATTTCAGCAGGTAGACCGCTCCAATGGCGCTCGGAGCTTTCACGTCCTCCACCGCCGTTCGGATTCGTGGTGGGCGCGATGAAGAGGCGCAGATCGCTGCCACATCGTCGAGGCTCTCCCGCTCCTTGCAGAACTGCGAGAGACGTCGGACCCGCTCCTCTCGGGCGCCGAGCCGCCGGAAGACCTTCTCGCTCGGAAAGCCAGTTTCGGTACGCGTCCGTAGCTTGAGTTCGTCGGCGGTGGGGAAGTGTCCGAGGGCACGGGTGAGCTTCGCAAGGGCGTCAAGGAGCACGCCATCCGTGTACGCGATGCTCAACGTGTTCGGCTTGAGACCCGCCTCCTTGATTGCGTCACCCCAGCGGGCCCAATGCTTTCCGCACCAGTCATGATAGCCAATGCCAGTCTCGGCCAAGAATCGCCGCCAGCCGAGCGGGACGCCACTGTTGGCGGCAGCGGTTCGCCGAATCTCGCTGAGGATGTGCGCTCGATCATTCATGCGTGATCACGAGGTCACCGATAGTTCCACACTACGGGTTTGCGTGGATCTCGGCGGAGCGCGCTTCGGCGCGATCGACGCGCGTGGCGAAATCGACGAACTCGCGATAGCGCTCGGGCTGCACGCGCGCGCGCGGCATGCTGAAGCGCGCCTTGAGCTCGAGCCCGCCGGGCGTCTTCTCCGCGGTCTGCTCGAACGCGCCGAAGCCGTCCGCCTTGGCCGCCGGCGGCAGATCCACCTCCACGCCCGCCGGCAGCGCGATGCGCGCCGACAGCACGGTGGGCGCCGCATACTCGATGCTCAGCGGCGTGCGGCGCACCGCCACACCCACGTAGCGCCGCCCGAGCATCGCCGGATACGGCGCGGGCAGCACCAGCCGCTTGCCGATGCGCCGCGCCAGCGACGGCGAACGAAAGTGATACTCGACGGTGAACAGGCCCGAGTCGTCGTCCTCGCCGCTCCACTTCAGCTCCTTGAGCGTCGAGCCGGGGAAATAGAAGCCGAGCGTGCGCTGCTCGAACTCGGGCCGCACGCGATCCGCCGGCAGCTTCTCCAGCGCCTCGCGCCACTCGAGCGCGGGCCAGCCGCGCAGCTGCTCGCGCACCGTCACCTCCGCCGAGCCGTCCAGCTCTAAACGCGCGTCGAGCTCCATGTGTCGATCATCGGGATTGGGCACGCCGACCTCGCTCGCCTTCCACGGGCCGGGTGAAAGCCGCAGCGCCGCGGCGCCGCGCAACACCGGCGTGACAAATCCGGTCGGCGAGTGTCGATAGCGCGGATCGAGCGTCTGCTCGTGGCCGGCCAGGCTCACGTGCAACAGCGCCTGATCAAACGCCTCGAGATCGGGGAGCTGCCCGTCGAGCACCGCCGCGCCCTGCGGCCGCGCAAGCCAGATCTCCGACGGCACGCCCGCCGCGCGTAACAGGCCCTGCAACAGCGAGACGCGATTGCCCTCCTCGCGCGCCAGCACCGAGGTCGCCGGCTCGTCGAGCTGGCCGCCCGACTTGATGTGGCGCCGCACCCAGGTGTCGAGCGCCGCCACCTTCTCCTCGGGCGTGCGCTTGCCGGCGGTCTCGCGCGCAGCCACCTCGCGCAGCTCCGCGTTGCCGCGCTGCACGCCGAACTCGGTGTCGCGCAGATAGTCCTTCCACGCCTGAAACGACACGCCCGAAGCGGCCCGGACCGACGGCAGGATCTCGGAATACGGCGTCGCCGACGGCTCCTGGAACGCCTGCGGCTGCTGCCGCCCGGCCCAGCCGCGCCAGTCGAGGCTGTCCTTGGTTTCGATGGTCATCGGCGGCGCGTCGCCGCGCGCGTCGAGCTGCACCGCCATGCCGGCCGGCGTGACCAACAGATACTCGGTGCGATCGAGCGGCGCGTCGAACGAGCGGAAGAAGAAGCGCTCGGCGATGAACCCTTTGGGAAACGCGCCCGGCGGCGCCGCCGGATCGATGTACTCGAACTCCACGTAATCGCCCGGCTCGAGATCGGGCACCGACACGGTCTCCTTCTCGGCGATCTCCTCGGGCTCGCGCGTCGAGCCGTCGGCCTTGACCGCGCGCAGCGTCAGCACGTCCGCGCCCTCGGGGATCTGCACCTCGCCCCACTTGTCGATGCCGTCCTTGGCCAGCACCTGGATCACGTTGTGCGTGAGCGTGAGGCGCGCGCCGGTGGGAAACACGCGCGTCACCGTGCGGTCGAGCACGATCACCGCCGGCGATCGATACGGCGCGCGATCCTTGGCACCCGCTTCATAGGCCGCGATCACCTGCCGCCCGTCGACGCGGAACGGATCCATGATGTCGCAACCCACCTTGCGCTCCGCGCGCGTGCCGCCGCTCCGGAAGTCGCACAACGCCTGCAGCGCGCGATGCAGATCCTGGCTCTCGGGCACTTCGCCGAGCCCCTCCTCGAGCGCCTTGCGCGCACCGGCTTGGTCGCCGAGCGCCACGCGCGCGTCCGCGAGCTGACGCCGGTACACCGTCGCGCGCGGATAGCGCGACGCCAGCTCGGCGAACAGCTGCGCCGCTTCCTTGACGTCGCCCTGTTGCGCCAGCGACTCGGCCAGCCCCGAGCGAAACGCCTCGCGCGTGGGATCGAGCGCGACCAGCCGGCGGAACTCCGCGATCGCGCCCTTGACGTCACCCGCCTCGCGCAGCGCGTCGGCCAGCTCGTCCGAGCCGCCGGTGCAGGTCGCCGCCAGTCGGGCCAGCGGCAAGACCGCGATCACGTCGTGCCGCTCGCGCTTGAGCGCGACCTCGGCCTCGAGCGGCGCGCAGCCCTCCGGATGCAGCCGGCGCGCTTCGTCCAGCGCCTCCTCGGCCTCGCGCAGCCAGCCGCGCGCCTTGAGCGCCTGGTACCGCGCGAACGCAAAGCGCCAGTACGGCGGCGCATTCTTGGGCGCTTCGGCGAGCCGGCCGAGCGCCTCGCGCGCGCGATCGGCGTTGAGCGACATGAGCGCGCGCATGTAGCGAGCCCGCACCATGGTCGGATCGAGCGAGAGCGCCCGTTCGAGCGCGCGTCGCGCACGATCCTGCGCGAAGTGCGACGGGCGGCTGGGATCCTCGAGCGCGACCTGGGCGGCCAACAGGTAGGCCGGGGCGAACCGTGGCGCGCGCTCGAGCACGCGGCGAATGTGCTGCTCGGCGGGATCGATGTCGCCGAGCGCGATCAATTCTTCGACCAGAAGCAGCTCGTCGAATCCGCTCACGTTCGCGCTCACGTTCACGTTGGCGGGCACGCTCACGCCTGCGTGTGCGTGCAGGAGGTTGCGATCATGAGTGAACTCGAACGCCGGCTCGCTCCCATCGATCGGCAACACCGCCAGCCCGATCTCCGCCCGTCCCCCCGGCGCCGACACCTTGAGCGCGATCGAGTGATCGCCCTTCTTCAGATCGATCGTGATCTCACGCGTATGCGGCGGGTACCGATCCTCGTCGAGCTCGGAGAACAGGGGCTGCTCGTCGACGGTCAGTCGCCACGGCACGTCGCTCTCCACGATCAGCACCGCGTGCTGATCGTGAGTCGCGTGGAACGAGCCGAGCGCGTACATCACGCCGGCGTGCGCGTGCGGCCCGTCGAGGATGACCTCGCACGCGCGCGTCGGCGCCTCGCGCAGCTCGACCGCGCCTGGCGCATCGGGCGCAAACGGCTGCAACAGATCGAGCCGCGGCAAATGCCCGTACGGCCCCGCGACGAACCAGCGATCGGGACAACCCGCTTCGCGATCGAGCCGCCTTCCCTCGGCCTCGTCGCCGCGCCGCCGCGCATACACCGCGCGCAGCCCGGCCACGCGCCGCCGCGCTTCGAGCGGGAGCCGCGCCGGGTGCAACGCGCGCAGCCGCTCTTCCAGCTTCAGTCGTTTTTCGCCGGGCACCTCGCCCACCAGCGTCTCGAGCCGTCGCGCCGCTGCGGTCGCCAGCCGCGTCCAGCGCAGCTCGTGCTTTCCCTCGGCAGCGCCGAGCAGGCGGCACCACAGATCCCACGCGCGCTCCAGATCGCCCGACTCGTGCGCGAACAGCGCGCGCCCGTAGAGCGCGGCGCCGTCGTCCGGATGCTGCGCGAGCGTGGCGTCGAACGCCGCGCGTGCCGCCGCGGACTTGCCGTCGAGATAGAGATCCATCGCCGCCGGCTCGGTGGCGGTCGGCTTGCGTGACGAATTGCCGGGCGCGCACGCCGAGAGCGCCAGCACCATCGCGAGCGAGCGGCGCATTACCTTTTCGGCTCCGGCTGCACGACCAGATCCTGTGCTACCGCGGCATCGATCTCCGCGCAGAACTTGCGAAACGCCGCGTAGTCCGCCTGCGCGATGCGATGCCGATCGACCTGCAGCGTCGAGACCACCACCACCTCCAACCCATGCGACTCGGCCGTGATCGTGAAGCGCCCGAACGGCGCCTCCGCCACGCGCGACTCGGGCAGTCGCCGCGCCTGATAGCCCGGCGGCAAGCGCACGGTCACGCGCTCCTCCTGCCGCCACGGATAGCCGAGCACCAGATCGAACCGTCGCTCCGACAGCCGCGCGTACGAGCGCAGCATGTCCGGCTCGCGCCCGAGCCCGAGCATGGTCAGCCCCGTGCCCTCGCCTTCCCCACCTTCCGAGCCCGGGCGCGCCCAGTGCGGCACATAGATCGTCGCGCGCACCTCGACCGGCTTCTCGAGCTCATCGACCGACATGTCCAGCTTCTCGATCTTGGCGCCCGGATGCTTGCCGTTCCAAGCCTGATCGTATTTCTCCATGCGCTCGCCGGGCGCCTGATAGTGCGAGCGCCACTCGTGCGCCGCCTCGCCGGCGATGGTCACATGCTCCTCGACGCGCGCCGCCCCGCTCGCCTCGAGCGCCACCTTCCACTCGGTGTTGACGCGGTTGCGCCCCGCCGGCAGCACCGGCGTTCGCACCAGCTGCCCGGCGTTCACCTGCAACACAGGGATGTCCTGATCCTGCGCGGGCAGCTCGTCGGCGCCCGAGAACTCGGCCGTCCCGTCGAGGTACAGGTTGTACTTGGGCACGAACGCGATCGCGTGATCGAACGGCGCCAGCGACGCGGGCGTGGCGTCGAGATCGCCGCCGTGCCGCGTGCGCGCCAGCACCAGCGAGGCCTGCACGCCCGCCTCCTTGAGCATCACCACCAGCAGGCTCGCCTTGTCCTTGCAGTCGCCGAACTTGCGCGCGAACACCTGCGACACGCGATAGGGCTGGTACCCGTGGATGCCGAACTCGAGCCCCACGTAGCGCGTCTTCTTCACCACCAGGTCGTACACCGCGCGGATCTTCGCGCGCTCGTCCTTCAGGCCGCGGATCGCGTCGTGCACCGCCTTGGTGATCGCCGGGTTGGCGTCGAGCTGGCCCTTGACGAGGCCGGTGTACCAGGTCGCCACCTCGTCCCAGGTGCGATAGGTCGACGCGTGCACGTAGGCCGCCACCGACGAGAATCCCGGCATGCCCGGCTCGACGTTGACCTTGGGCGTGTTGCGCGCGCGGAACGAGTAGACGCGTTCGTCGCCCACGGTCTCTTCGCTCTTCTCCAGCCCGGGCAGGCTCGGCTGGTTGAAGTACAGCTTCTTGCCCGCCGGCGCGATCAGCACGTAGCGCGACTCGACGCGCGGCATCTCCTCCTGCAGAAAATGTAGATCGCCGAAGTAGTCGGCGAACAGATTGCGTCGCCCCACGTCGGAGATCACGTACTCCACGTCGATCACGTCGCCCGGCTGCAGCGCGGAGAAGCGCACCAACTGCGCGCGCACGTCGTAGTACAGCCCGTACCACGGCTCCGAGACGTCGGTCTCCTCCGTCGAGATCGCCTCGAGGACCTCGACGCCTCCGCCTGGAAGAGGCCGGTACACGCGCGCCGCCCGCAGCTCGACCGATTGGGTATCCGGCGTGTAGCGAATGTCGAAGTCGCCCTCGGCGCGCGCGCCCCGCTCGTCGAGGATCTGCACCACGCGCTGCTGGAAGGTCTCGGACAGCCCGTTGGCGTGCACGCGCGTCACCGCCGCGTCGTACAGCACGCGCGCCGGCTCGCCCTGAAGGAGACGCTTGGGCGCCGCCGCGATCAGCCCGCGCACCTCCTGCGCCCAGGCGCGCGCCAGATCGCCGCCCGCGTTCTTGGCCGCTTCGGGCGCCAGCCGCGCCTCGAGCTCGGCGAGATACGCGCGCAGCTCGGGGTTCTGCGGCCGCAGCTCGAGGGCGCGCCGCAAGCGCTCGAGCGCCGGCACCTCGCGCCCGAGCCGATGCAGGAGGCGCCCGTCGCGCTCGAGCAGCCGCGCGTCGTCGGGCGTGACCAGGAGCGCCGCGTCGATCGCCGTGTGCGCGTCCTCGATGCGGCCGATGCCGTCGAGCAGATCGGCGCGATCGAGCGCGGCCGACTGCAGGTCCGGGCGCATCGTGTGCAGCTCGTCGAGAAAGCCGAGCGCCGCGTCGGTCCGCCCGCGCGCGCGTGCAAAGCCGAACAGCCGGTGCAGCGCGTCCGCGTCGTCGTGCTGAAGCTCGTGCAGCTTGAGCTCGCGCGCCTCGGCCTCGGCGCGCCGCCCGCGCCTGAGCGCCAGCGCTGCCTCGGCGCGCAGCAGCTTGATCGGCGGGTGGGCGAGCTGCTTGTCGAGCGCCTCGAGCTGAGCAGCCGCGCGCGCCGGCAGCCCGCGATCGGCGTTGAGCTCGGCCAGGCGCAGCTCGGCCGGATAGTAGCCGGCATCGGAGCCGAGCGCCGCGCGCCACAGCTCCTCGGCGCGCCGCTCGCGCCGCGACTGGTAGTAGATCTCCGCCAGCGTGGTCAACAGCGGCGCCGCCATCGGAGGCCGCTTGTCTCCGAGCAGCTTCAACCCCTCCTCGAGCGACTTGCGCTGATCGTTCGGATCATTCTGCGCCGCCGCCAGGCGCGCGAACGCCTCGGGCGACGGCTTTTCGCGCGCCGCCTGACCGAGCACCTCGGCCGCCAGGTGCCGCTCCGGATCTTCCGGCGCGACGTAGTGCAGGTACACGCCGTAGTCGGTGAGCGACGCCGCGTCGCGTCCGGCCTTCTTCAGATCGCGGCCCAGATCTGCGACCGCAAAGCCCGCGCCGCCGCGCGCCTGCGACGCCAAGCGCAGATCGCCCAGCTCGGTCGACACCTGCAGCCCGTCGATCGGCGAGCCGTCGGCGCGCGTCAGCCGCAAGAAGAAGCTCCACCCGCCGCTCTCCTGCGCGCCCAGCTTGACGGTCACACGGTTCCAGCCCGCCGCCAACGCCGCGCCCGCCGCATCCTGATCGACGCGCACCGGCCGGTACACGTCGTGATCGAGCGTCAGATGCCCGTTGACCCACACCTTGATCGCGCCCGACGAGCCCACGCGCACCGCCGCCCGCTCGGCGCGCGGCACCTTCACCGCCACGGTCGCGTAGGCGGTCACGCTGGTCTCCGGCCGCAGCGCCGCGTCCAGCCCGACCAGCCCCTGCACCGCCACCTCGGGCAACAGGCGCCACGAGATCTTGCGCTCCTTGCCCTCGTAGACCTGCTTCGGATCGATCGCCTGCGTGAGCTCCTTCTCCGGGCCGAACACGCTGGCGTGCCCGGCCTTGCCCTCGTTGTCGAAGGGCCCGACGACCCAATAGCGCGTGATCAGCCCCAGCCCGGCGCGGAGCTTCTGCGACTCGGCCGTCTTTCCCTGCCGGTCATACAGCAACGACCTTAGATAGGCCGCCCGCGCGCGCACGTCGGGCCGCGCCTTCTGGGTCTGCGCGGCGGCGTCGAGAAACGCCTCGAGCGGCGCGCGATCGTCGACCAGGTCCCACAGATCGAGGATGCCGAGCAGCGGCACGATCGCCTGCGGCCGCGCCCCTTCGCGCTCGAAACGGGCCCGCCGCGCCTGCACTTCGGCCGCAAACGGTGAGGCCAGGGCCGCTCCGCCGCTCAGCATCAGGGCCGCCAGCACCCATCTCATGATCGGTCTCACGAGCTTTCGAGCATAGCATCATTAAAATGGTGCAACTTGACCGTCCTGGTTCGCTCCGATACTTTGAGCGGCTATGAAGAATCTATATGTCATTGGTGTGGCCACCGCCCTCCTCAGCGGAGGCTGCGTGGGAATGACGGTGGGCATGACCGCGCCGGTGGTGAAGATCGCGTCGGGCGCGTTCAACGCGGAGAGCGACGTCGATCTGGCCCGTGACGCTTCGCCCGGCCAGCTCAAGACCGCCGAGGGATTCCTCGCCGCCGATCCGGAAAACCGCATCCTGCTCGGCGTCGTGACGCAGGGCTACATCGAGTATTCGTTCGGCTTCCTCGAGGACGACATCGAGCAGATTCCGGACGATCCGCAGCACGCCGCGCAGCGCGACCACCTGATCGCGCGCGCCACCGGCCTGTACGACCGCTCGCTCGACTACGCGATCAAGATGCTCAACCAGGACGACAAGCACTTCCGCGACGCGTTCAACAAGGACGTCGCGTCGACGGAGGCCGAGGCCAAGAAGCTCGACAAGGACGACGCGCCCGCGCTGTTCTTCGCCGGCCTGGCGCTCGCGTCTTCGATCAACCTGAACCGCAACGACGTGGCGCGCGTGGTCGATCTGCCCAAGGCGATCGCGCTGATCAAGCGCGCCTATGCGCTCGACCCCAAGTTCTACAACGGCGGCGCCGCGATGACGCTCGGCACCATCTACTCGGCGCAGGGCAAGGCGATGGGCGGCGATCCGGAAGGCGCCAAGAAGTACTTCGACGAGGCGATCGCGGTCTCGGGCGGAAAGTTCCTTTTGACCAAGGTCATGTACGCGCGCTTCTACTCGGTGGTGATCCAGGATCGCAACCTGTTCGAGAAGACCATGAAGGAGATCATCGACACGCCGGCCAGCGTGTACCCGGAGTTCCGGCTGGCCAACGAGCTCGCGCACAAGCGCGCCAAGCGTTACCTCGCGCACGTCGAAGACTTCTTCTAGCCAAGGAGCCTCTTTCATGTCCAACCGCACGGTCGCTGCTGCAGCCCTGTTCGCCCTGACGTTGTCCGCGGGCGCTGCGGGCGCGCAGGAGCACACGCTCAAGATCGCCACGCTCGCGCCCGAGGGCTCGCTGTGGATGACGCTGTTCCATGCCTGGGGCAAGACCGTCGAGGAGCACACCGCCGGCAAGCTCAAGGTCAAGTTCTACGCCGGCGGCGTGGCGGGCGACGAGCGCGATGCGGTGCGCAAGATGCGGCTCGGGCAGATCAACGGCGCGGCGGTCACCGCGATCGGGCTCGGCCTGATCCAGTCCGAAGTGCGCGTGCTCGAGCTGCCGATGCTGATCGCCAGCTACGAAGAGCTCGACTTCGTGCGCACCAAGCTCGACAGCGAGATCCGCAAGAAGTTCGAAGACAAGGGCTACGTGCTGCTGTTCTGGGGCGACGTCGGGCCGATCCACGTGTTCTCCAACGTGCAGATCAAGTCCAAGGCCGATCTGGCGCAGACCAAGCTGTGGGGCTGGGTCGACGATCCGATCATCCGCAAGCTGTTCGAGCAGCTCGGCGTCAACGCGGTGCCGCTCGGCGTGCCGGACGTGCTGCCGTCGCTGCAGACCGGCCTGATCAACGCCTGCTACGGCTCGCCGCTCTCGACGCTCGCGCTGCAGTGGTACACCAAGGTCAAGTACATGACCTCGATGCACCTCACCCAGGCGATCGGCGCCACCGTGATGGTCAAGAAGGAATACGAGAAGCTCGGCCCCGAGGTGCAGAAGATCCTGATGGCCGACTCCAAGGACACCGAGGCCAAGGTGCTCAAGCAGATCCGCGACGAGAACGCCAAGTCGCTGCAGGCGATGAAGGCCAACGGCCTGCAGGTGGTCGAGTCGCCCAAGGAGATGATCGCGCAGTTCGACGAGCAGGCGCGCGCGGTCCGTCCCAAGCTCGAGCCGTCGGTCTACAGCCACGATTTCCGCGAGAAGGTCGAGAAGCTCGTCGCCGAGTTCCGCGCGAAGAAGTAATCTAGCGCCGATGGCCGACCAGCCCACGAAGGAGTCACACGCGGTCCCCAAGCGGGGCGCGCTGGTCTCCATTCGCCTCGACGGGTTGCCCGAGAAGCGGCCGCACCAGTGGGCGCCCGACTCGTGGCCGGCGCCGGTGCGCTGGCTGACCAAGGTCTCGCACGGCCTGGCGATCGCCGAGGGCGTGGGCATCGGCTTCTGCCTGTTGTCGGTGGTGTTCCTCGCCACCTGGCAGTTCGTCGATCGCAACCTGGTGCAGCACCATCTGGTCAACCCCGAGTCGCTCGTCGGCCGCATCTTGTCGGTGCCGGGTTGGACCGACGGCGTGATCCGCCACTCGGTGTTCCTGCTCGGCTTCCTCGGCGGCGCCTACGCGACCTACACCAATCGGCATATCCGCATCGACGCGGTGACGCGCGTGCTGGCGCCCAAGCGACGCATGCTGCTGCGCGCGATCACCAGCATCGCGGCGCTGGCGATCGTCAGCATCTTCGTCAAGGCCGGTTGGGGCTTCTACCAGGTCACGCTGGAAGAGTCGGGCGAGGCGTCGCAGGTGGGCCAGCTGTTCACCCCGGCGCGCGGCGCGATGATCATGGTGCTCGGGTACGGCGTGATCGGCTTCCACTTCCTGGTGCAGATCGTCCTCGACTTCTTCTGGCTATTCTCGAAGGACACGCCGCCCAACGAGTGGATCCTCGAGGCCTCGCACGGCGACGCCGGCACCGAGACCGCGGGCGTGAACAACCCGATCAACAACCCGCCGCCCGAGTCCGCCTCGTGACGCTCCCGCTGTCGGGCATCATCCTCTTCGCCATCCTCGGCATGCCGCTGTTCTGCGTGCTCGGCGCGGTCGGCCTGGCCGGCCTCAACGCCTCCGGAACGCCGCTCGCCGGCGCGATCGCCGACGTGTACCGGCTCGCCGGCGCCGAGGCGGTCTCGCTCTCGACCATCCCGCTGTTCACCTTCGCCGGCTATCTGATGGCGCGCGCCAAGACCGCGCAGCGCCTGGTGCGCATGGCGGAGGCGCTGCTCGGTTGGATCCCGGGCGGGCTGGCGCTGATGACGCTGTGGACGTGCGCGTTCTTCACCGTGTTCACCGGCGCGTCGGGCGTCACCATCGTCGCGCTCGGCGGGCTCCTGTTGCCCGAGCTCGAGCGCTCGCGCTACTCGCGGCGCTTCTCGCTCGAGGTGGTGACCGGCTCGGGCGCGGTCGGCCTGCTCTTTCCACCGTCGCTGCCGCTGATCGTCTACGGCATCATCTTCGCGCTCACCGCCGGCCACGCCTCGGACGCGTCGTCCGGCCCGATCGAGTTCTCCATCGAGCGCTTCCTGTTCGCCGGCATCGTGCCCGGCCTGGTGCTGCTCGGGATCTTGTCGATCTACTGCGTGTTCGAGGGCTGGCGCTCGAAGGTGCCACGCTACCCGCTCGACCTGCGCAAGTTCGGCTCGGCGCTGTGGGAAGCGAAGTGGGAGCTGCCGATCCCGTTCGCCATCATCGGCCTGATGATCTTCGGCCTGGCGACCATCCCCGAGACCGCCGCGCTCACCGCGCTGTACGTGTTCGTCATCGAGGTGTTCGTCTACAAGGACATCAACCTCAAGCGCGATCTGTTCGGCGTCTCGCGCGAGTCGATGACGCTGGTCGGCGCGATCTTCATGAAGATCGCCGCCGCCACCATCCTCACCGCCTACTTCGTCGATGCCGGCATCCCCGAGGCGCTGTTCGTGTGGCTGTCCAAGTTCGTGCACACGCCGCAGGCGTTCCTGCTGGTGCTCAACGTGCTCTTGCTGCTGGTCGGCTGCCTGATGGACATCTTCTCGGCGATCGTGGTGGTGGTGCCGCTGATCGTGCCGGCGGCGGCGCAGTTCCACATCGACCCGTACCACCTCGGCGTGATCTTCCTGCTCAACCTGGAGATCGGCTACCTGCTCCCGCCGGCGGGCCTGAACCTGTTCATCGCGGCGTTCCGCTTCAACCGTCCGATCACCGAGCTGTACCGCGCGGTGATCCCGTTCATCCTCTTGATGGTGGTGGCGCTCCTGTTGGTCACGTACATCCCGAAGCTGGTGGTGGTGCCCAAGGCGACCGGCCCGCAGATGAACAAGCCGGCTGCCGCCGCTGCAGCCAGCCCCGCTGGCGAAGCGCCCGCGCCCCCGCCATAATCGGCACGTCTTGTTGCCCGCGATCCTAGAGGCCATGCGCCCGCGTCAATGGGTGAAGAACCTGTTCGTCGCCGCGCCGCTGGTGTTCTCCAAGCACCTCGACGACGTTCCGCAAGCGTTGCGCGCGGCCGCCGGCGTCGCGCTGTTCTGCGCGCTGTCGAGCGCGGTGTACCTGTGGAACGACGTGATCGACCTCGAGAAGGATCGGGCGCACCCGACCAAGAGGAACCGCCCGATCGCCTCGGGCCGCCTCTCGCCGGCCGCTGCAAAGACGGGCGCGGCGATCCTCGGCGCGGGCGGGCTCGTCGCCGGGCTGTTCCTCGGCCTCGACTTCGCGCTGATCGCCGCCACGTACCTCCTCAAAGACGTCGCCTACTCGCTGGTGCTCAAGCGCATCGTCTACCTCGACGTGCTGGCGATCGCCTCAGGCTTTCTCTTGCGCGTGATCGCCGGCGCGATGGCGATCGCGGTCTGGACCTCCCCGTACCTGCTGGTCTGCACGGGCCTGCTCGCCTGCTTCCTTGGCTTCGGCAAGCGCGCCCACGAGCTGGCCACCGCGGGCGACAACGCCGGCGCTCAGCGCGCGGTCCTGCTCAGCTACCGTCCGCGCATCCTCCAGATCGCCATGTGGGTCACCTGCTGCGCCACCTTCGCCGGCTACATCCTCTACACGCGCGCCGAACACACGCTCGCGTTCTTCCACACCGACCGCATGATCTACACCACGCCCTTCGCCGCCATCGGCCTCTTGCGCTTCCAGTGGCTGGTCACCCGCCCCGAAGTCCACGACTCCCCCACCGACGCCATGCTCAAGGACCCCCTGTTCGTCCTCAACTTCCTCGCCTGGGGCTTCGCCATCACCTCCATCATCTACTTCCGATAACAAGCGGACTTAACTTTTTAACTTNNGTTAAGTCCGCTTGTTATCCGTTCTAGCGGATGGTTAGCGGTCGCGCTCGACGGTGTAGCGGGCGAGCGCGCGGAGGGCTTCGGCCTTGGCGCCGAGGGGAGCGAGCGCGTCGATGCCTTCCTTCATGACGGCGCGGGCGCGGGCTCTTGCGCCATCGATGCCGAGCAGGTCGACGAAGGTGGTCTTGCCGGCCTCGCGATCGGAGCCGGGATCTTTTCCGAGGGTCTGCAGGTCTGCGGTGATGTCGAGCACGTCGTCGACGATCTGGAAGGCCAGGCCGAGCGCACGCCCGTAGGCGGTCAGGCGCTCGAGGATCGCATCGGACGCGCCGCCCATCCGTGCGCCGGCGCGGATGGCGACCAGCAGGAGCTCGCCGGTCTTGGCGCGGTGCAGGATCTCGAGCGCGGCCACGTCGATCTGCTTGCCGGTGGCCTCGATGTCGATCACCTGCCCGCCGACCATGCCGACCGCGCCCGAGGCGCGCGCCAGCTCGTAGACCACGTCGGCGACCGCGGCCTCGCGGCCCTTGCGGTTGACGGCCGCGACGCGAAACGCTTCGGCGCACAGCGCGTCGCCGGCGAGGATCGCCACCGCCTCGCCGTACTTCTTGTGCGAGGTCGGCCGGCCGCGACGGAAGTCGTCGTCGTCCATCGCCGGCAAGTCGTCGTGGATGAGCGAATAGGTGTGCATGAACTCGACCGCGCAGCCGGCATCGATCGCTTCGTCCTCGCCGCCGCCCACCGCCTCGCACGCGGCGAGCGCCAGGATCGGCCGCAACCTTTTTCCGCCGGCGAGCAGGCTGTACGCCATCGCCTCGCGCAGCGTCGCCGGCGCGCCGGTGCACGCCTCCAGGTGCCGCGCGAGCGCCGCTTCGACGTGCGCGCGACGCTGGGTCAGGTATCCGTCTAGATCGAACGTGCTCATCACTTCCTCTATCGATGTGGTGCGATATCGCACCGCGCTTACAGTCCGAACTTTTCCACCCGCCGAAGTAGCGCAAACCGCGAGATTCCCAGGATTTCTGCCGCCTTGCCCTTTTTGCCGCCGGCCATCCGCAGCGCCTCTACGAGCAGCCGCTTTTCGAAGCCGTCGAGCGTGTCCTGGCCGGGCCGGAACTCGAGCGCGAGCCCCGACGAGGCCGCGCCGGGCAGCCCGATCTTCACCGGCCCGCGGGTGCGCGGCGCCTCGCGCATGCGATCCGGCAAGAGTTCGGGCGTGATCTCGGGGCCGCTCGCCAGGATCACCGCGCGCTCGATCACGTTCTTGAGCTCGCGCACGTTGCCGGGGAAGTCGTAGGCCAACAAGATCTCGCGCGTCCCCGACGAGAGTGTCAGCTGCTTGCTCATGCGCCCGGCGTACTCGGCGAGGAAATGGTCGGCGAGCATCACCACGTCGTCGCCGCGCGCGCGCAACGGCGCGATGGTGATCGGAAACACCGACAGCCGGTGGTAGAGATCGAGCCGGAACTTGCCTTCCTCGACGAGCGCGCCGAGATCGCGATGCGACGCCGAGATCACCCGCGCGCCCATCTCGATCGGCTTGACGCCGCCGACGCGCTCGAAGGTGCGCTCCTCGAGCACGCGCAGGAGCTTGCCCTGCAGGCTCGGCTCCATGTCGCCGACCTCGTCGAGCAGCACCGAGCCGCGGCCCGCCACCTCGAGCTTGCCCGGCTTGCGCTGGTCGGCGCCGGTGAACGCGCCCTTCTCGTGCCCGAACAGCTCGCTCTCGGCGAGCGTCGCCGGCAGCGCGACGCAGTCGATGGCCACGAACGGCTCGCCCTTGCGCAGTCCGAGCGCGTGGATGGCGCGCGCGGCCACGCCCTTGCCGGTGCCGCTCTCGCCGGTGAGCAGCACGGTGGTGTCGGTCGCGCGAGCCACCTCGGCGATGCGCAGGCGCGCTTCCTTCATCGGCGCCGACTCGCCGATCAGCCCCGGGAACAGGAGCGGATTGTCGAGCCCCGGCTCGATCGCGGCCTCGACCTCGGCGCGCGCGCGCGCGACCCTTTCGGCGTCGACCACGCGCTCGACGATCGCCGGCAGCTCGGTCGACTTGGTGACGTAATCGTAGGCGCCGCGCCGCATCGCCTCGACGGCGTTCTCGATGGTGCCGTAGGCGGTCATCATCAGCACCGTCGGCGCGGGGCGCAGCGCGCGGATCGGCGGGATCAGATCGAGCCCGTTGCCGTCGGGCAGCATGTAGTCGAGCACCACCAGGTCGTAGCGCTTCTTGCGCGCGCGCTCGAGCCCGTCGGCGAAGGTCCCAGCCACGTCGGCGACCACGCCGCGGCGGGCCAACAGACGCTTGAGCGACAGCGCGTACGTCTCCTCGTCGTCGACGATGAGGGTTCGGAATTCCATGTTCGAAAACCTTCTACCCGATCGGCAGCTCGATCACAACGCGCGTGCCGCCGCCGCGCCGGTTGAGCAGGCGGATGCGGCCGTGGTGTTCGTCGATGATCTGCTTGGACACCGCCAGCCCGAGGCCGGTGCCGCGTGTCTTGGTCGAGAAGAACGGATCGAACACGCGGCTGCGCGCCGATTGCGGCACGCCCGGCCCGCGATCCGCCACCGACAGCTCGACCATGCCGCCCAGCACCCGCGCCTCACACTCGATCACGTTCCTCGGAACGCTCGACGGCGTGGCCTCGACGGCGTTGAGCAGCACGTTGAGCAGCACCTGCTTGACCCCGTCGGGATCGCAGCGCGCGACGATGCGCTCCTCGAGGTGCACGGTGATCTCGTGCTGCGGCGCCTTGGCGCGCGCCAGGTCCACGCTCTCCTGCACCACCGGGCGCAGGTCGACCGACTTGCGCTCGACGCGGCGCGGGCGGGCGAAGCGCAAGAAGTCGGTGACGATCGCGTCCAGGCGGGTGACCTCGCGCGAGATCGCCCGGACCTCGCCCGACACCGGGCTGTCGGCGCCCAGCTCCTCGGCCACCACTTGCGCCGCGGCGCCGATCGAGACCAACGGGTTGCGCACCTCGTGGGCGATGCGCGCGGCCATCTCACCGAGCGCCGAGAGCCGTTCGGTGTGCAACAGGCGCGCGCGCAAGCGCTTGCGCTCGGTCTCGCCGCGTCGCCGCTCGGTCAGATCGTGCACGCGCCACAACACGCCGGCCGGGCGCTCCTCGTCGTCGGCGAGCAGGAGCGCGGAAACCTCGGCGGCGAACGACGTCCCGTCCTTTCGGCGCAGGCGCAGCTCCTGCTCGGCGAAACCGGCCGAACGCAGGCGCGGCCGCATGTCGGCGGCGCGCTTCTGCGAGCGCTCGTCGGCGCACAGCCAGGTGGCCGCGCGGCCGTGCAGCTCGGACTCGTTCCAGCCGAGCACGCGCGCCACCGCGTCGTTGCCCGACGAGATGCCCCCGTCGGCGTCGAGGGTGAGGATGGCGTCGTCGACCGAGCGCATGACCTTGGCCAGGTGCTCTCTCGCACGCGCGGCGTCGCGGCGCAAGCGCTCGGATTCACCCAGATCTTCGGCCGCTGCGATGACCGTCTCGCCGGGCCCGCGCGCCAGGGTCAGCCGTAAGAGGCGTCCGCCTGCGCGCAACGAGACCGTCGCCGAGCCGTTCGCCTGCGACAGGCTGAGCGCGTCCGCGATCGGGCCCTCGGGCACGTTGAGCGCCTCCCACAACGAGCGCCCTTCGTCCTTGGCCGGCCCGCTGACGATCCCGAGCCGCGCGTCGCACGCGTACAGCACCGGCGCGCGCTCCTCGCCGGGCTCGAGCGACTCGAGGCGACGCACGTCGTCGGAGAGCGCCTGCGATTCGAGGTCGGCGCCCACGCGGTCGGCGTAGGCGACCAGCAGATCGCGGTCCTCGGGCGTGAACCCCGACTCGTCCGGCTTCTCGAACAGCAGCACGCCGAGCGCCCCCGCGCGTGCCACCACCGGCACCGCCGCGAAGGTGCGCGGGCCGATCTGCTCGCGGATGGCCTCGATGGTGTCCGCCGGGATCAGCCCGCCGGCCAGCTCGGCGACGTCGTTGACCACCACCAGCCGCTCCTCGCGGTAGGCGCGCACCAGCATCGAGCCCTCGACGTTGAGCGGCATGCGCGCACCCTCGAGCTGAAAGCCCAGCTCGCTCTCGACCTTGGCCAGCCGCGGCAGCTCGCGGTTGGTGATCGAGGTGGTGAAGACGAGCGAGCGCTTCTCGTCGTCGACCATGGTGAGCTGGACCGAACCGCAGCCGAGCACGCGCGCCGCCGCGTAAAGGATCATGCGGGTGGTCCCTAGCGCTCGGTCCGTCATGGCCTGGCCCGACCATTCCATCGCGGCATAGTTGTGTCAAGTCGCCCACTTGCGCGTGCGATTTCGCACCCCGATGGGGCTGGCCGGCGACCCCGGAGAATGTTACTGAAGAGGTGCAGGCCGGAAACCGTAACGAAATCCAACTCCCAGAAAATTGTGCTGCGAACCGGCTGCCTGGGCACAGCCCGTGCACTCCAACGCGCGCGATTACTAATAAGGAAGCAGATGGCCGCCGACGGATCCGAAAACGCACCGACCGGAATCAAGAAGCGCAAGGCCGATCATATCGCGCTGTGCGCGTCCGGCGAAGTCGAGTTTCGCGACAAGGGCACCCTCCTCGACGAGGTGATGCTGGTCCACGACGCGCTTCCGGATCGCCACTTCGACGAGATCGATCTGACCACCCACCTGCTCGGCAAGAAGCTCAAGGCGCCGGTAGTGATCAGCGGGATGACGGGCGGCACCGAAGAGGCGGCGGCGATCAACAAGGACCTCGCCCGCGCGGCGGAGAAGCTCGGGCTCGGGTTCGGGCTCGGCTCGCAGCGCGCGATGGTGATCTCGCCCGATCTGACCTGGACCTACCGCGTGCGCGACGTCGCGCCGACCGCGCTGGTGATGGGCAACCTGGGCATGGTGCAGGCGCGGCAGATGTCGACCGGCGCGGTGAAGGAGCTGTGCGCAGAGATCGGCGTGGACGCGCTGTGCGTGCACCTGAACCCGTCGATGGAGCTGATCCAGCCGGGCGGCGATCGCGACTTCACCTCCGGGCGCGAGACGCTCAAGCGGCTGCACGGCGAGCTCGGCCTGCCGGTGGTGGTCAAGGAGACCGGCGCGGGGCTGTCGCGGCGCGTGGGGCTGGCCGTCAAGCAGCTCGGCATCGGCACCGTCGATACGTCGGGCGCGGGCGGCACTTCGTGGGTGGGCGTCGAGACGCGGCGCGCGGAAGGCGCGGCGAAGAAGCTCGGCGAGGAGCTGTGGGATTGGGGCATTCCGACGGCCGCGTCGGTCGGGCTGATGGCGGATCTCGGCCTTCAGATCATCGCCACCGGCGGGCTGCGCAACGGGCAGGACGTGGCGCATGCGCTGGCGCTCGGCGCGACCGCGGGCGGGCTGGCGGCGCCGGTGCTGCGCGCGCATCGCGACGGCGGGTTCGACGGCACGGTGGCGTTCCTCGAGCACGTGATCGCGGGCGTCCGCGCGGCGGTGTTCCTCACCGGCTGCCGCACGCCGGCCGAGCTGCGCACCGCGCCCAAGGTGATCGGCTCGACGCTCAAGGCGTGGCTGGAGCAGGCTCGATAGTCATGCACGCGGCGCACGGCAAAGTGATCCTGCTCGGCGAGCACTCGGTGGTGTACGGCCACCCCGCGCTCGCCGGCGCGCTCGCCGACGGCGCGACGGTCGAGCTGCAGCCGGGCTCGGGGAAGCTCCGGGTGCCCGCGTGGACGCTCGAAGTCTCGGGTGTCGACGGCGGCGCCGAGGAGCAGACCTCGATCGGGCGGGCGTATCGCGCGATCCGTGCGCGGCTCGGGCTGGGCATTGCGAGCCCGGTAGATCTGACGGTGACCTTCCTGGTGCCGACCGGTGCGGGGCTGGGCTCGTCGGCGGCGATGGCGGTCGCGGTGGCGCGCGCGCTCAAGGCGGCGCACGGGCTGTCCGCCACCGACGAGGATCTGGCCGACGCGGCGATGGCGTCGGAGACGGTGGTGCACGGCAAGCCGAGCGGGCTCGACCACACGGTCGCGCTCAAGGGCGGCTTCGGGATCTTCACGCGCGCGGGCGGCCTGGTCCCGGTGCGCGCGGCGCAGCCGGTGACGCTGGTGATCGGCCACACCGGGCGCGAGCGCGATACCAAGGGCCGCGTGCAGCGCGTGGCCGAGCTGCACGCCGAGCGCGGCGACGAGATCCGCGCGCGCTTCGTCGCCATCGCGCAGTTGGTCGAGCGCGGGCGCGTGGCCGTGATGGAAGGCAACGCGGGCGAATTGGGCTCGGCGATGAACGAGAACCAGCGCCACCTGCAAGCGCTCGAGGTCTCGTGCGTCGAGATCGAGCGCCTGTGCGCGATCGCCTCCGACGCCGGCGCAGCGGGCGCCAAGCTGACCGGCGGCGGCGGCGGCGGGTGCGTGATCGCCCTCGCGCCGGGCCGCGAGAACGTGGTGCGCGACGCCTGGGAGCGCGCCGGACATCGCGCGTTCGTAACCACGGTGGGCGGGCAGTGAGCGTCACGCGCGCGATCGCGGAAGCGAACACCAACATCGCGTTGGTGAAGTATTGGGGCAAGCGCGACAAGCAGCTCAACCTGCCGGCGGTGGGCAGCTTGTCGCTGACGCTCGAAGGGCTGAGCACGCGCACCGAGGTGCGCTTCGATTCGACGCTGGCGGCGGACGCGCTCACGCTCAACGGCGACACCGCGATGGGCGAGCCGCTGCGCCGCATCTCGAAGTTCCTCGATCTCGTGCGCATGCGCGCGGCGCTGAGCGCGCGGGCGCAGGTGGTGAGCGCCAACAACTTCCCGACCGCGGCGGGGCTGGCCTCGTCGGCGTCGGCGTTCGCGGCGCTGGCGCTGGCGGCGACGCGCGCGGCGGGACTGGAGCTCACCGGCGCGGAGCTGTCGGTGCTCGCGCGACGCGGCTCGGGCTCGGCGGCGCGCTCGATCTTCGGCGGCTTCGTGCACCTGCATCGCGGCGTGCGCGACGATGGTGACGACTGCTACGCTGAAGAGGTCGGCGGCGCGACCGAGTGGGGCGTGCGGCTGGTGGTGGGCGTCACGTCGGAGGGACAGAAGGAGACGCTGTCGACCGACGGGATGCAGCACACCGCCGAGACCTCGCCGTACTACGCTCAGTGGATCGCGACCTCCGAGCCGGATCTTGCGGCGGCGCGCAAGGCTGTAGCCGCGCGCGATCTCGAGGCGCTCGGCGTGGTGACCGAGCGCAGCTGCCTGACCATGCACGCCTCGGCGATGGCGGCGCGGCCGGCGGTGGTCTACTTCCTGGGCGCGACCATCGACGGCTATCGCGCGGTGCAGACGATGCGCAAGGGCGGCCTGCCGGCGTGGTTCACCTGCGACGCGGGGCCGCACGTCAAGGTGCTCACCGACGCCGAGCACGCCGAAGAAATTTCGCAGAAGCTGGCCGCGGTGCCGGGCGTGCTGCGGACGCGCGTGTGCGTGCCGGGCAAGGGCGCGCGCCTGGTGGAGGAGCAGTCGTGACCGCGGTCCTCGCACCGGGCAAGGCGATCCTGTGCGGCGAGTACGCCGTGCTGCACGGCGCGCCGGCGATCTCGGTGGCCACCGACCGCTGCGTGCGTGCGTGGGTGATGGCGGGCGCGGGCACCCCGCTCTCGCCGTTCCTGGTGGCGGCGCTGGAGCGCGTCGCGCAGGTGCTGCGAGCGGAAGGAAAGAATCCGACCGAGATCTTGCAGAGCGGCGCGTTGGGCGTGGACTCGACCGCGCTGTACGAAGGCGGCCAGAAGCTCGGGCTCGGCTCGTCGGCGGCGGTCACCGTCGCGGCGACCGGCGCGGCGCTGCATCGCTACGGGATCTCGCTCGACGACAAGCGACGCATCTTCCAGATCGCCGACGACGCGCACGCGGCGGCGCAGGGCACGCGCGGCTCGGGCGTGGACGTGGCCACCTCGGTGTGGGGCGGCGCGATCCGCTTTCAGCGCAAGAACGGCGACGTGACCGTCACGCCGGTCGATCTGCCCGACGGCATCCGGCTCACCTTCATCTTCGCCGGCAAGTCGGCGTCGACGCCCGCGCTGATCGGCAAGGTCAAGGCGTTCGCCGAGGCGCAGCCCGCCTCGCACGAAGCGGCGATCGGTCGGCTGATCTCGCAGGCGCACGCGTTCGCGGCGGCGCTCGCGGACGGCGACGCGGCGCAGCTGGTGCGCACCGCGGACGTCTACCACGAGGCGATGAAGCACCTCGGCGAAGCGGCCGGCTGCGAGATCGTCACGCGCGAGCACGCGCAGCTGGCGGCGTTCGCGCGGCGTCACGGCGGCGCGGCCAAGCCCTCGGGCGCCGGCGGCGGCGATCTCGGCGTGGCCTTCACCATTGGTTCCGAAGCAACCTTCGCGCTGCGCGAAGACCTGAAGCAGGCGGGGCTCTTCCCGCTGCAAGTGGGCGCACCGGCGCCCGGACTACGACTGGAGACCCTGTCATGACCTCGTCCCGGATTCCCGGCTTCTACAAGCTCTCGATCGACGAGCGCCGCAAGCAGCTCGCGGAGCACCTGGGCCTCGACGCGGCAGCGGCCAAGCTGCTCGCCGAGCCGATGCTCGACGAAGAGACCGCCAACCACATGGTGGAGAACGTGGTCGGCGTGTACGGGCTGCCGCTCGGGATCGGGCTCAACTTCCAGGTCAACGGCAAGGACTACCTGGTGCCGATGTGCGTCGAGGAGCCGAGCGTGGTCGCCGCGGCGTCGAACGCCGCCAAGATGATCCGCGCGAGCGGCGGCTTCACCGCCGAGGCCGACGACCCGATCATGATCTCGCAGATTCAGCTGTGCGACGTGCGCGACACAGTGCACGCGAAGAAGCGCATCGAGGCGCACGCCTCCGAGATCATCGTCGCCTGCGACCAGGCGTATCCGTCGCTGGTCAAGCGCGGCGGCGGCACGCGCGGCATCGAAGTGCGCATCCTCGAAGAAGAGTCGACTCACCGGCCGGGCATGCTGGTGGTGCACCTGCACGTGGACGTGCGCGACGCGATGGGCGCCAACCTGGTCAACACGCTGGCCGAGGCGGTCGCCGATCGGCTGGCCGAGCTGGCCGACGGAACCGTCGGGCTGCGCATCCTATCGAACCTGGCGGACCGTCGCTGCGTGCGCGTCAAGGCGCGCATCGCGCTCGCCGATCTGGCGACCGATCGCCACGATGGCGAGAAGGTGCGCGACGGGATCGTCTCGGCGAGTCGCTTCGCCGAGCTCGATCCGTATCGCGCGGCCACGCACAACAAGGGCATCATGAACGGCATCGACGCGGTCGTGCTGGCCACCGGCAACGACTGGCGCGGCGTCGAGGCCGGCGCGCACGCGTTCGCCTCGACCAAGGGCGCGCATGGCGGCTACGGGCCGCTATGCACCTGGCGCGTCGCGAAAGACGGCGCGCTCGAAGGCAAGATCGAGCTGCCCATGGCGGTCGGCACCGTCGGTGGCACGCTCAAGGTGCACCCGGGCGCGCGGCTGGCCCTCAAGATGATCGGCACCGAGCGCGCCTCCGATCTCGGGATGGTGATGGCGTCGGTGGGCATGGCGTCGAACCTGGCGGCGCTGCGCGCGATGGCCTCCGACGGCATCCAGCGCGGCCACATGTCGATGCACGCACGCACGGTGGCGCTGGGAGTGGGCGCGACCGGTGAGCAGGTGGACCTGATCGCCGCGGAGCTGGCGGAGTCGGGTGATGTCCGGGCGGAGCGGGCGCTTGCGATTCTGCAGCGGCTGCGCGCATCGGGCGGGTTCTCGGGAATTCAGGCCTAAGGAGCTCATCGTGATCAGACGAGTCGTCGAGCCACGTCCGAACGCGGAACCGGTCCCGGAGCTGGAGCTCAAGGCGGATCCGTCGTCGGGCGCGCCCTACTCCGTCGAGGCCGCCTTCGCGTATTGCGAGCGCATGGCGCGCGGGCACTACGAGAACTTCCCGGTCGCGTCGCGCTTCGTGCCGGCACGCCTGCGGCCGCACGTGTGGGCGGTCTATGCCTTCGCGCGCTCGGCCGATGACTTCGCCGACGAGCCGCGCTATGCCGGCCGCCGCGCCGAGGCGCTCGGGTACTGGGAAGATTCGCTCGAGCGCGCGTTTCACGGCGAGGCCGAGCATCCGGTGTTCGTCGCGCTCAAGGAGACCATCGATCGCTGCGACGTGCCGATCTCGCCGCTGCGCGATCTGCTCACCGCGTTCAACATGGACCTGTCGGTGAACCGCTACGCGACCTACGCGCAGCTCGAGCGCTACTTCCAGCACTCGGCGCACCCGGTCGGCCGCCTGGTGCTGTACATCTTCAACTATCGCGACCCGTCGCTGCACAACTACTCCGACGACGTGTGCGCCGCGCTGCAGCTGACCAACTTCCTGCAGGACGTGGGCGTCGATCTCACCAAGGACCGCATCTACCTGCCCGAGGAGGACCTGCGCCACTTCGGGGTCAGCGAAGCGACCTTGTACGCGCGCCAGGTCACGCCGGAGTTTCGCGATCTAATGCGCTTCGAGGTGGCGCGCGCGCGCGCGATGTTCGAGCGTGGACGGCCGATCATCGACAAGGTGGGGCCGGAGCTGGGCTTCGAGCTGGCGATGATCTGGAACGGCGGGATGACCATCCTCGACAAGATCGAGGCGGTCGGCTACGACGTGTTCCGCCGCCGCCCGACGCTGAACGCGGCCGACAAGGCGCGCATGGTGGCGCGCGCGGCGACGCAGCGCTGGCCGCAGTGGACGCTGGCCCGCTGATGCCCGAGGTCTCGTTCATCGAGAACGCCGCCGCGTACTGCAAGAAGCTGACGACCAGGTCGCAGTCGAACTTCTATTACGCGTTCCTGTTCTTGCCGCGCGAACGGCGCGAGGCGCTCGAGGCGGTGTACGCCTATTGCCGGCTGGTCGACGACGTGGTCGACGAAGAAGCCACCGGGAGCGAAGCGACCTCGATAGTGGCGAAGAAGCTCGAGGGGATCGCGCACTGGCGCTCGGAGCTCGACCTGGTGTATGGGGCCGGCGCCGAGCCGACGCATCCGGTGACGGCGAAATTGCGCGAGGCGGTCGGGCGCTTTCCGATCCGCCGCGAGGACATGGAGGCGGTCATCGACGGCTGCGCCATGGACATCGACAAGACGCGCTACGCGAGCTGGGACGAGCTGCGCACCTACTGCTACCGTGTGGCGTCGGCGGTGGGCCTGATGTGCATCGAGATCTTCGGCTACTCGTCGCCCAAGGCGCGGGAGTATGCTGTCGACCTGGGCATCGCGCTGCAGCTCACCAACATCCTCCGCGACGTCGCCGAAGACGCGCGGCGCGGGCGCATCTACCTGCCCGAAGAGGACCTGCGCGCGTTCGGCGTGACCGAAGAAGATCTGTCGAGCGGCACGCGCAGCCCGGAGTTCCTGCGGCTGATGCGCTTTCAGGCCGCGCGGGCGCGGGCACACTACCTGCGGGCGCGGGCGGCGATTGGACCGGCCGAGCGTCACCAACTGGTGATCGCCGAGATCATGGGCGACATCTATTACGCGCTCTTGCAGACGCTCGAAGAGAGCAACTTCGACGTGTTCGGCGCCAAGCTGAAGGTGCGCCGCCGCCACAAGATGGCCATCGCGCTGCGCAACTTCGCCACCGCCAAACTCGCGGAGCTCACCGGTTGAAGGTTGTTGTCGTCGGTGGCGGGATCGCCGGGTTGGCGGCCGCCACGCGTCTGGTCGACCGCGGGCACGAGGTCACGCTGTTCGAGCGCCGCCCGACGCTGGGCGGGCGCGCGTACTCGGTCGTCGACGACACCACCGGCGACGTGATCGATAACGGGCAGCACCTGTTCATGGGCTGCTATCGCGCGCTGCGCGGCTTTTTGAAGCGCATCGGCACCGACGAGCAGCTCACGCTGCAGCGCGATCTGTCGGTGGCGTTCCTCGACGGCGGCACGCTGACGCGGCTGCGAGCGGCCAGCCTGCCGGCGCCGTTTCATCTACTCGGCGGGCTGTTCGGCTTCTCGGCGCTGGGCATTCGCGATCGCCTGGCGCTGGTCAAGGTGGCGGCGGCGATCAAGCGCCCGTCGGCGCTGTTCCCGGCGGCGAGCGACTTCGAGACCGTCGACCGCTGGCTCGATCGCATGGGCCAGTCGCAAAAGGCGCGGCGCGGCTTCTGGCATCCGTTGACGCTGGCGACGCTCAACGACGAGCCGCGCACGGCGAGCGCCAAGATGCTCGAGGCGGTGCTGCGCGAGGGCTTCTTCGGATCGCGCGACGATGCGCGCCTGGGCCTGGCGCAGGTCGGCCTGTCGGAGCTCTACACCGACGCGGCAGCGAGCTACGTCGAGGCGCGCGGCGGCAAGGTGGTCACGGCGGCGCCGGTCGGCTCCTTGCGCGTCGTCGAGCAGGTGGTGCGCGGCGTGACGCTGGAGAACGGCGAGCGCTTCGATGCCGACGCGGTGATCGCGGCGGTGCCGCCGGGCGCGATGGCCGCCCTGGTGCCGCCCGCGCTGTTCGAGGGCGAGACCTACTTCGACGGGATCCGGCGCCTCGAGAGCTCGCCGATCGTGTCGGCGCACGTGTGGCTCGATCGCGTCGTCACCGACGAGGAATTGATCGGACTGGTGGATCGGCCGATCCACTGGATGTTCAATCGTAGCCGCCTGTCGGGCGTTTCGTCGCCCACCCACGAGGAAGAGCGCGGCGCGCGGCAGTGCCTGGCGCTGGTGACGTCGGCGGCGCGCGACCTGGTCGATCGCAGCGTGCAGGAGATCCGCGAGCTGGCGCTGGCCGAGCTTCAGCGCGCGTTCCCCGAGGTCGCGCGCGCCAAGGTGCTGCACGTGCGCGTGATGAAGGAGCGCGCCGCGACCATCGCGCACACCGCGGGGACCGAGGGGCTCAGGCCCGGCTCGCGCAGCCCGATCGAAGGGCTGTTCGTCGCCGGCGACTACGTCCGCACCGGCCTGCCGGCGACGCTGGAGAGCGCCGTGCGATCGGCGGACGATGCGGCCGCGCTCGTCGAGGGGTATGTGCCCTCCCCCGTGCGAGCGGCATCCCGGTCGACGGGCGAGGCCGGGTTCGTGCCAGTGGGACGGCTCAGCCGACCGCTGCAAACCGCGACCTAGCGACGCCGCGCGCTATTCCTTGCGCCAGGCGCGCAGCCGCGCGGCGAGCTCTAGCTCGTAACCCGACTCCGACGGCTGGTAGAAGCGCCGCCCCTTGAGCGCGTCGGGCAGGTAGCTCGCGCGCACGGGGTTACCCTGCTCCTTCCTCAGGCCGGTGGGCGCGTGGCGGATGTGCAGCGGCACCGGCAGCGCGCCCCCGTCGGTGACCGCCTGCTTCGCCGCCGCGTAGGTGGTCAGCACCGCGTTCGACTTGGGCGCGGTGGCCAGGTAGGTGACCGCCTGGGTCATCGGCAGCGTGCCCTCGGGCAGGCCGACCAGCCGCACGGCGTCGAGCGCGGCCACCGCCACCTGCAGCGCGCGCGGGTCGGCGTTGCCGATGTCCTCGGACGCGAAGATCACCATGCGCCGCATGACGAAGATCGGATCCTCGCCGGCCTCGAGCATGCGGGCCATCCAATAGACCGCGGCATCGGGATCGGAGCCGCGCATCGACTTGATGAACGCGGAGATGACGTCGTAGTGCTGGTCGCCGTTCTTGTCGTACAGGAGCGTCTTCTGCTGGTTGGCCTCGGCGACCACTTGCGCGTCGACCACGCGCGGTCCGCCGGAGACGGTCGGGCGCGCGATCTCGGCGGCGACCTCGAGCGTGAACAGCGCGCGGCGCGCGTCGCCCGAAGCCTCGCGCGCGATCAGATCGCGGACCTCGGGCGCGACCTCGAGCGAGAGCGTGCCGAGCCCGCGCACCGGATCGATGATCGCGCGATCGACGAGCGTGCGCAGATCCGCTTCGGTGAGCGACTCCAGCCGCACCACCTTGCAGCGCGACAAGAGCGCGGCGTTGACCTCGAACGACGGGTTCTCGGTGGTCGCGCCGATCAGCGTGATGGTGCCGGCCTCGACGTGCGGCAAGAGCGCGTCCTGCTGGCCCTTGTTGAAGCGATGGATCTCGTCGAGGAACAGCACGGTTTTCTGCCGGTGCTCGGCCAGCCGATCCTCGGCAGTGGCGACTGCCTCGCGCAGATCCTTGACGCCCGCCTGCACCGCCGACAGCGCGACGAAGCGCGCCTGCGCGCGACCGGCCAGGATGCGCGCCAGCGTGGTCTTGCCGGTGCCCGGCGGGCCCCACAAGATGAGCGACGGCAACGCGCGGCCGGTGGCGCGCTCGAGCATGTGACCTGGGCCAACCAGGTGCGCCTGCCCGACGAACTCCTCGAGCCCGAGCGGGCGCATTCGCTCGGCGAGCGGTTGGGCAGACTTGTCCGAACGGGCGGCGTGCCGGAAGAGATCATCCGTCATTTTTTCGCAGCCTAGCACCGCGTACCCCCTCGGTTTTCTGAATTCGTGCGTTTCTTAACAGTGGAAGGGGGGATCTGCGTATGAACCAAAGAGGGATCTGGGACGTCTAATGTACGTAGATCATTGCGAGAGGCCGGTGGGCGAGAAGGCGGTTCGCGGCAGGTACGCCGATTGCTTACCAGGTGGGTTCGACATGGATAGCCTAGCGGAGCAAAGGTCGATGGAATGGATCAACAGGGTCGGTGAGTACCGCGTCCTCCTCGGCAAGCGCGACCAGCTCGGGTACCCGCTCGGCGAGCTGGAGCGGGCGCGGCTGAACGAGCTGGAGCTGTTCTTCACCGCGTGCGCGGATCCGACGCGGGCGCCGTTCGTCGCGCGCGATCAGGTGCGCGCGCCGGTGACGCTGATCGTGTCGTTCAGCGCGGGACAGATTGGCAACGGTTGGGGCGAGGCGCGCGACATCTCCGGCGAGGGCGTGTACATCGAGACCTCGCAGCCGCTGCCGGTGGGCGCGCAGACCGTGGTGCGCGTGATCAATCGATACACCGGCGACGAGTGGCGCTTCGCCGCCGAAGTGGTGCGCCTGGAATGCGGCGATCGCACCGGCATGGGCCTGCGCTTCGTCGGCATCCCGCTGTCGATGCGGCTGGGCCACCGCACCACCCCGCCGTACCTCCCGCACGACCTCAAACACGCCGCCTGACCAAAAGTTAAAAAGTTAAGTCCGCTCGTTATCTCTTGTAGGTGTGGGCCAGGGACGAGAGCTGGGCGGTGGGGAACATCTCGAAGCCGGTCACTTCCTGGCGCATGGCGGCGACGTTGTCTTCGTGCCACAGGCTGATGGCGGGGACGTCGCGGGCCAGGACCTTCTGCACTGTGCCGTAGATGTCGCGGCGGCGATCGCGGTCCATCTCGCGGCGGCCGGCGTCGAGGAGGCGATCGATCTCGGGGCGGCTGTAGCGCATGCGGTTGCCGCCGGCGTCCAGGTTCTCGCGCGTGGGGATGCGCGAGGAGGCGAAGAAGTTGGTGTACAGGTCGGGCTCGGAGATCTCGGGGATCTGCATGCCGAAGAGCTGGAAGTTGCCCTTCTTGACGTCGGCGAAGAAGGTGGCGAACTCGTTGACGCGCAGATCGACGGCGATCCCCACCTCGGCGAGCATCGAGGAGATCACCTGCGCGACCGCCACGCGAAAGCGGTTGTTCGAGGTCTTGTAGACCAGCGTGAAGCGCGGCAGCGGGCCGTCGCCGTCGGGGTCGGGGTAGCCGGCCTCGTCGAGGAGCGCGCGCGCCTTGGCGGGATCGAAGTCGTAGCGCTCGACGTCGCGTGCGTAGGCCCAGTGGAAGGTGGGCAGCATCCCGGTGGCGAGCAGCGCGCGGCCGCGCAGCTTGGTCTTGACGATCTGCTGGCGATCGATCGCATAGGCGATCGCGCGCCGCACGCGCACATCCTTGAGGATTGGATCCTCGCAGTTGACGCCCAGGTAGGTGTACACCGACGAGCGCGCGGTCTCGACGCGCAGCCGCGGCTGGGCGGAGACCGCGTCGAGCAGCAGCGGCGAGATGGTGTTCTGCGTCAAGTCGCCCGAGCCGCCCACCAGCGCCAGCAGGCGCGAGTTGTCGTCGCGGATGGTCTTGAGCGTGAGCATGCGCACGCGCGGCGCGCCGTCGAAGTAGAACGGGTTGGCGCGCAGCTTCCAGATCTCGCCGTCGCGCGAGACCAGCACGAACGCGCCGGCGCCGATCGGCAGCTCGCCCCGTCCGAGCGGCGGCGCGCCCTCGGGTGGCCGGGCCAGGATGCCGAAGTCGAGATCGGTGACGAACGGCGCATGCGGGTGCGACAGCGTGAACTGGAGATGCAGATCGTCGACGATTATCATGTCGGTGAGTCCGTCGTCGAGGAAGCGCTGGCGCATGCGGCTGCCAGTCTTGGGATCGCGCATGGTCTCGATGGTGAACACCACGTCGGCGGCGGTCACCGCGCGCCCGTCCGAGAAGCGGGCCGGCTTGAGCACGATCTCCCAATGCAGCTCGTCGACCGGCCGCACCGACGCGGCCAGCTCCATCTTGGGCTCGACGCTCTGGTCGTCGACCGACACCAGCGGCGCGAACAAGAGGCGCGCCACCTTGAAGTCGTACGAGCTGATCGCGAAGCGCGGATCGGGGTTGAGCGGCGGCGCCTCGGTCAGCACCACCAGCTCGTCCGACGGCACGCGCGCCGGGTTGCAGCTCGCCAACCACAGGCAAACTGGCAGGCAGTAGAGCCGCTTGCTACCCTTTGCCTGTGCCATCACGTCTCTTAGTGCTCCTTCTCCTGGTAAGCCTGATCGCACCCGCGGCCTTTGCGCAAGTTCCCGAGGCTGAGCCGGACGGCGGTTCGCGCCCTACGCCCTCCCGGTACACCCCGACGCCGGTGGTCTCGTCGCCCTCGGGCACCCCGGCGGACAAGCAGAAGTGGCTGGCGCAACAGATCGACGGCGCGCTGGGCGACCCGCTGCTGGCGGGCGCCAAGGTGGGCGTGGCGGTCAACGACGTGGATTCGGGCAAGCTCCTGTACGGCAAGAACGAGGCGCAGCTGTTCAACCCGGCGAGCAACACCAAGCTATTCACCACCGCCGCCGCGCTGGCCATGCTGGGGCCCGAATATCGCTGGAAGACCATCGTGTACACCGACGGTGCGCTGGCGGGCGGCGAGCTCAAGGGACGGCTGTACTTAAAGGGGCACGGCGATCCGACGCTGGTGATCGAAGACTTGTGGCGCGTGGTGTCCGAGCTGTGGTCGATGGGCGTGCGCAAGGTGTCGGGCGATCTGGCGGTGGACGACACGTTCTTCGATGACGTGCGGCTCGGGCCGGGCTTCGATCAGAAGCTGGAAGATCTGCCGTTCCGCGCGCCCAACGGAGCGCTCTCGCTCAACTACAACGCGGTCGGCGTGCACATCCTGCCCGGGCCCAGCGACGGGGCGCCGGCGCGCGTGGTGATCGATCCGCAGACGCCCTACTTCGCGGTCACCAACGAGGCGCGCACGGTGGCGGTCGGGCGCACGCTGCTCACGGTCGAGTCCAGGGACGCGCCCGAGCACACCGAGATCCTGGTCAAGGGACGCATCCGGCTCGGCGATCCGGGGCAGACGCAGCTCCGGCGCGTGACCCATCCGGATCTGTACGCGGCCAACGCGTTCCGCGAATTGTGCGCGCGGCGCGGGATCAAGATCACCGGCAGCGTGGTGCGCGCGGCCACGCCGTCGGGCGCGCGGGCGCTCAGCGCGCACTACTCGCAGCCGCTCGGCGTGGCGGTGCGCGACGTCAACAAGCGCTCCAACAACTTCATGGCCGAGCAGATCTTGAAGACGCTCGGCGCCGAGACGGTCGGCCGGCCCGGCACCTGGCAGAAGGGCCTCGATGCGGTCGCCAGCTTCCTCGAGCGGCTGGGCATCAACCGCGCCGACTACAAGATGGTCAACGGCTCGGGGCTCTACGACACCAACCGCTTCAGCCCGTCGCAACTGGTCAAGCTCTTGTCGACCGCCTACAAGGACTTCCGCTTCGCCTCGGACTTCATCGGTAGTCTGGCGCTGGCCGGCGCCGACGGCACCATCGGGCATCGCATGGAGGGCGGGCTGGCCGAGCGGTTCGTGCGCGCCAAGACCGGCACGCTGCAGGGCGTCTCCTGCCTGGCGGGTTATGCGGGCGCGCCGGGCCACGCGCCGATCGCGTTCGCGATCTTCATGAACAGCGTGCCCGACCCCGGCACCGCCGCGGCGCGCAAGGCACAGGACGCGATCGCCGAAGCGCTGGTCGCGTATCTGCTGGCAAAATAGGGTTGAAAGGACGAGCGCGCGTTGGCGACGTCTTCACGTTGGAGGTGATCGATGCGCAGCGCGTCGATCACGCGGCGGTCCGTCGCCGCGTAAAGCTATCCGGTGCTCAGTCTTCGCGTTCGCCGGTGTGCAGGACGAACGGGTAGTGGACTTCGGTGACGCCAAACTTCTTCGCCGAAGGGAAGGTCCAGCGACGCACGGCGGCCGCGATGCAGTCGCCAGCCTCCCGGCGTGACAGCGACGAAGCTTCGGCGGTGGCGATCAGGACCGCGCCGCTCTCGGCGATCCTGAACTCGACCAGGACCCTGCCCTCGAGCGTCGGGTGGTCCTGCAGCTCCTGCTCGTAGCAAAAGCGCACCTCGTTGACGTGCGCGCGCACGACGCGCCGGATGATCTCCTTGTCGAGCGCCCCACGCACCTCCGCCGCGCGCATCGACACCGCCGGCGCCTGTGCCGATCGTCCACCGAGGCCGCCGCATCCGATCCCGTAGCCATAGCCGGTGCCGCTGCCTCCGCCATGGCCGATCGTCCCAAGGTCGCCGAGCCCGATCGTGCCGTCTCCACTGCCGCCACCGCCGGCACCGGTCCCGACGAGACCTAGACCTCCGACGCCATCCGCTTCGCCGATCTCCTCGCCGACCAGCTGCCCCATCGGATCCGCCTCGGCGCCGCTCTCGCTCGCGGTGCTTGGCCCGCTCGCGGAAGCGCCGCTCGGGCCACCCTGCGGCGTCGCGCCGCCGGCGCCGCCTCGCGCACCGCCGCCGGCGAGCGCGTCTCGGGCACCGGCCATCGTGCCGCGGAACATGCCGAGCAGCGACGAGCGCACCGCTTGTTCCTGGGCCAGGCGCCGGACTTCGTCACGCGCAGGCGCGGTCGCCCCCGACCCGGCGGAAGCGACGGCCGCAGGCGGTTCGTGTGCAGTTGCTGACGCGTTCGCGGGTGCGTCGCTCGTGACTTCGGTGGGTGCCGGCGCCGCGCCTGCTTCCGCTTGCGCGGCTAGGGAAGCCTGGGCGGGAGCTGCCGAAGCGCTCGCAGCGTCCGAGGCGGTCGGCGCCTGAGCGGCGGCGATGGCGTCTTGGGGAATGGTTGCGAGCGCAAGCGCGGCCGGCGCAGTGGAGGCTCGTGATGCGGGCGCGACGGAGGCGGATTGCGCGGTGCGCAGATGCGGCGTCGCTGGCACCGAGCGATCCTGCGCCGGTGGTTGGGGCGCCGGTGCGCGCGGTGCGTCTTCCGGGCCGAAGGCGATGCGCGCGTGGCGCGCGTCCGCCGGCTCGAGGCGAAGGCTGTGCCCGCGGTGCTGGTAGAGCGCGCCCAGGAGCGCGGCGGCAATCGGGAGCAGGATACACAGGCAGGTGGCGATCCAGACTCCGGTGGCGCCCTCCATCAGGCGCGCGAGCCAACGCGTGGGAGGCGCGAGGCGGTAGCGGCGAGGCGGCAGGCCGGCGGCGATCTGCAGGACGATGCCGCCCAGAATCACGTGCGCGCGATCGTCGATCTCGATCAGCCGCGAGGCACCCTGCGGGCCGCGCAGCTCGAAGCCGCGATCGGTCAGGCGCACCAGCGCAAACAGCGGCTCGGACGCCAGGTGCTCGGGCAACGGTAGGTCCGCGCCGCGGCCAGGCCCGACGGTGAAGTCGCGCGGTTGGCCCTCGTCCGAGCGCCGCAGCCAGGCGAGTGGCAGGCAGCCGGCCGCCAGCAACACCGCGACGCCGAACGCGACCGTGCACGCAGGACCGCTGGCCCCGCGAGCGGCCGCCGCGAGCAGACCGATGGAGCCGAGCAGTCCCAACGCGCCGGCCGCAAACAGCAGCCGCGTCGGCCAGGTCGGGCCCCTCGGCCCCACCACCAGGTGATGGACCGACACCACGGCCCCGTCGAAGCGGGCGGAGATCTCCACCGAGATCGCGCCTCCGGCAACCGCACGCTCGCGCACAGAAGACCTCCCTTCCCAAGGACACCCCGGCGGGGCGGCGGTTCCCTGGTTTCGCACACGGTTGCTCGGGTAGCCTTCCAGGAGTGGAAAGCGAGCGCACCGGACGCGCTTGGGCTTCCCGCGTTTGCCTTCGATGCGACGCGGGTCGCTTGCGATCCCGTCGCGAGATCTGGGAGAAGGACTTCGGGGTCGTGAGTGTGATCGCGTCTTCGCGATCGCCGCAAACTTGATGCAGTCTAGATGCGCGCCTTCAGACGGCGCAGCACCAGCTCGGTCTTCATGTCGGTGATCGTGCCGGCTGCGCAGGCGGCGAGCGCGTCGTCGAGATCGAGCCAGCGGAGGGTCGCGCCCTCTTCGAACGGCGAGCCGTCGGTGGGCGGCACGCACGCGCCCGAGCGCTCGGCGGCGGAGACCTGCGCGGCGGCGAAGTAGAACAGCTCGGGGCACATGCCGGGCGTCGGGTGCATGGGCGCGCCGAGCAGCTCCACGGAATCGGGGGCGATCCGCAAGCCCGCCTCCTCGTACGCCTCGGCGGCCGCGCGCTTGCGCAGCGCCTCCGGCCCGACCTCGCCGGCCTCGAGGATGCCCGCCACCACCTCGGTGAACGGGCGCGGTACGACGTCGCGGCTCTGGACGCGACCGAAATCCATCGGCACGCGCAGCCCGTCGCGCAACAGCACGTCGATGCGCCCACCGGCCACCCGCTGGTAGAGCGCGAGCACGACCGCGTCGAGCCCCATCGGCCGCTCGACGAAGTCGTAAAGCCCCTCTTCGCTCAAGCTGCCGTCGTCGCGACGCAGGCGCAGGCGCAGCCGCCGCAGCGTGAGAAACCCGCCCTTCCCGATCACCTGCTCGTCGACGACTTGGTAGCCGACTACCTTCACGCGCCCTCGTAGAACAGAAGCGCCACCTGGAACTGGTTGGCGGCGCCGATCTCGAGGCAGATGCGCAGCTCGGTCCAGTCGCGCAAGAAGCGCTCGATGTCGGCCTTGCCCTCCTCGGCCTTGGCGCGCTTGAAGTTGTCGAGCGCGTCGCCTTCGGGCTGGCCGGGACGCGCCGCGCGATACCAGGCGCGCTCGAACTTCTCCATCGCCGCGCGCATCTTCAGGCCGTCGAGCGAGCGCACCAGCGTGAGCAGGCGCTGCGGTTGTAAGAGGAACATGGTGCCGCGATATTCCTCGCCCGGTTTGGCCCACGGCGCCAGCGGCGCGAGCTCGTCGTCGCCGAGCGACTGGAGCAGCGTGCCCTCCCCGCCCGGCGGCGCGGCAAACGGCTGCACCTCGACCATCGCGTGCAGCACGCTGTCGCAATCGTCGAGATCCTCGACCTCGGACGGCTCGATCACCGGATCGCCCGAGAGCGCGAACATCGGCAGCACGCGCTCGTCCCAGTACTCGCGCAGATCGCCGCCGGCGAACGCGCGCCCCGCCGCGAGCACGCACAGCTCGAGCGTGCGCACGTCGGTGAGGCCGGCCTGTTCGGGCGTTCGATCGCCGAGCGGCGCGAGCACGTCGGCGGCCGCGTCGCGCACCGCCTCGAGCGGGCCGTAGAAGCCGGGCGGCGCGGCGATCAGGTTCGCGCTCAGCTCGCGGCCCGGCGTGGTCCACAACAGGCGGGCCACGCGCGGGTCGAACGTGAGCATCGCCAGCCGCTCGCCCTCCTCGTCCATGCCGGCCCCGCGATCGTGAAAGACGAACGAGTTGAAGTCGGTGGGCGTGCCGGGCGGGACGATTAGCGGCGCGCCGCGGATGATCGCCATGGTGCGCGTCGAGGTCACGCCGATGCCCATGCGGCTGCCGTCGTCGGCGGCGGTGATCTGATCGAGCGTGACCTCGGCTTGCACCGCTTCTTTGAGCTTGGCGTCGAACTCGGGGCCGGGCGCGCCGGCGAACCCGTCGAGCGGCTTGCCCTGCACGAAGCCGTGCACGATCGCCTGGCTCGCCGAGTGGTTCACATGCACGAACGCCGCCCAGCCGTTGGCCGACAGCCGGCCGACCAGATCGGGATCCTCGCACGGCAGACCCTCCTTGGCCTCGTGCACCTCGACCTGCTGCAGCTTGACCGCCTCGAGCGGCGCCACGCGCACCAGCACGTCGCCGACGCCCTTCTCGAACACGACGCGGCGGATCTGCTCGTCGGTGAGCTGCCCGAGCGGGAGGAGGATGGCGGTCAGGTCCTTCGGCGACATCGAGCCGAGAACATTACCCCAGAATGGCGTGAAGTCGATCGCCGAGCGCACCGGCGGCGCGGTCCTGCGTCAGGCAGGCGTCGGCCGCGCCGGAGCTCTCGAGCTCGCGTCCCACCTCCGCCTGATCCGGGCCGAGGAGCGCCACCCGGCCGAGCGCCTTGTGACGGGACGCGACCGCGCGCAGCAGGCTCGAGCCGTCGGCGAGGTTGGCCGAGACGTCGACCACCACGCCTTCGTACGGTCGCACGTCGAGGAGCGCGAGCGCCTCTTCCCAGCGGGTGGCAGTGTGCACGTCGAAGTCCTCGCGCAGCTCGCGCACCAGCTCGCGCACGGCGTGGGTCGAGCCGGAGACCGCCAGCACGCGCAGCGCCTTGGGGCGCATGTCGGCGTGCAGCGCGCGCCGCACCACCTCGAGCAGCTCGTCGGAGCCGACCGGCTTGGGCAGCACGTGCGGGGTCTCGAGCAGATCGCCGATCTTGTCCGGCTCGTAGGCACCGGTCCACACGACGATCGGAATGTGATCGTTCGGATAGCGCGTCTGGATCTCGCGCGCGAAGCGCAGGCCGTCGAGGCGCGGCACGAACACGTCGAGCAGGAGCAGGTCCGGCCGGCGCGTCATGTACGCGACCAGCGCCGCCTCCCCGTCGGTGGCGACCTCGAACGAGTAGTTGTGCTTCTCGAGGAGCGCGCGGCTGAACTCCACCACGTCCTCGTCGTCCTCGACCATCAAGATGTGCGCCACGCCCTACCCCCGAGCCACGCCAGAGCCACGCCCCGGAGCCACAATGGTACGGGCGCTACGTGCTATTGTCGAGGCCCCATGGATATGGATGCCACGGAAGCCAACCTCATGCGCTGGGCCCAGCAGCCCGGCCACTACGAGGTGTGGTACGCGACGCTCTCTCACCTGCCTTCGAAGACCGGCTTCTGGATCCGCTACACCATGGAGGCGCCGCGGCCCGGCCATGGCGAGCCGTACGCGCAGCTCTGGTTCGCGCGCTTCGACGGCAACGACCCGGCCGCGACCTTCGGGTTCAACCGCCGCTTTCCCATCGCGCAACTGCACGCGCAGACCGACCCGTTCTCGGTGCGCATCGGCGACGCGGAGGTGCGCCACGACGGCATGAAGGGCGCGCTCGACGGCGACGGTCACAAGGCCGAGTGGGATCTCCACTGGCGGCCGCAGGATCGCCTGCACCTGCACCTGCCGGGCGCGGCGTACAAGGGGAGCTGGGCCGACACGGTGGTGCTCTCGCCCAACCTGAACGTCGCCGCGCAGGGACACATCACCGTCGACGGCAAGCGCTACGAGCTGGACGGCTCGCCGCTCGGGCAGACGCACCTGTGGGGCAAGAAGCACGCGTACTCGTGGGCGTGGTCGCACTGCAACGCGTTCGAAGGCGATCGCGGCGCGGCGCTCGAGACGCTCAGCATCCGCCTGCGGCGCGGGCCGGTGGTGCTGCCCAAGCTCACGCTGCTCTCGCTGTACCTCGACGGGGCCGATCCCGATCGCATCGAGTTTCGCGAGTTCTACCAGCTGCCGCTCGCGCGCTCGGAGTACGGCACCGGGCGCTACGGGCTCAAGGCGTCGAACGCGGAGTACAAGGTCGAGGCCGAGCTGACCTGCCGGCCCGAGGACATGGTGCTCGCCGAGTACGTCGACCCCGACGGCGAGCCGGCGTTCTGCCACAACACCGAGTGCGCGGACGCGCAGGTCAAGATCTGGCGGCGCAGCCCGTTCGTCGGGCGGTTTCGCGAGCACCGCACGCTGGTCGCCGAGAAGACGGCGCACTACGAGTGGGGGGCGCGCGCGGGCGACCCGCTGGTGAAGAAGCGCCACGTCACGCTCGAATGAGCGCGCGCCTGGTCCTGGCTGCGATGGCCGCCGCCGGATGCGCGGGAGCTCCGCCCGCACCGTCGCCATCGCCGCGCTGGCCCGCGAGCGTGCCTTCGCACGTAGTCGCACGCGCGCTCTACGAGCTGGTGGCGCAGCCGGCGATCGATCCGGCGGGCGAAGCGGGTGAGCTGCCGCCCGAGCTCGAGCGCCTCTTGCGCCCGCCGGCCCAGACCGAGGACGCGCAGGCCGAGACCTGGGCGTTGGTGCTGCGCTCGCAGGCGGTGCGCGCGCGCGGAGAATCCGAGACGGGCTCGCCGATCGCCGAGGCCGAGGTGCGCACGACCGCCGACGGGCGGCGCATCGCGCTCGAGGTGGAAGGCGACGGGCGGCAGGGAGCGATCGCGCGTTGCCTGGCGCTGGTGCGTGCCGCCGAGCAGCGCCACCGCGAGGGCGCCGGCGAAGCGCTGCAGTGGCTGCGCGGGCTCAGGCACGCGCGATCGGCCGAGCTGGAGCTGCTCGCGCGCGTCGCCGAGCACGCCTCCCCGCTCGAGGACAGCGACGATCCGGCGATCGCGCGCGCGCGCGCCGGCGCCGTGCTGGCCGAGCTGCGCGCGCTGAGCATCGAGCGGCCCGGCGGCGACGAGCAGCCGTGGAAGCTGCGCGAGCTGGGCGTGGCGTGGGCGCGCATCGCCCGCGAGGTCGCCGAGCTGCAGCTCCGCTACGCCGACCGCCACCCGCACGTCCAGGCGGCGCGCGCGCGGCTCGAGCGGGTGCACCGGCGCTGGGAGGCGCAGCGCGTGCTCGAGGCGCTCGAGGTCGAGAGCTTCTTGCGCGAGCTCGGCGCGCCGGTGGCGACGAAGCACGGCCGCAGCGACCCCGCGTTGGTGGTGCGCGCGCGCGTGGCCTCGCTGCTGCAAGCGCTCGCCACGCCGGCGCCGCCCGACGGCGACGTGTGCCCGCTGCCGTCGGGCACGCCGAGCGATCTGCAGGCCACCGCCGAGGCGTGCGAGCGCGCGCAGGTCGATCTCGACCAGCTCGGCATCCGCTATGCGGATCGCCACCCGAGCGTGATCGCGGCGCGCGCGCGGCTCGAGGACTCGACGCGGCGCTTCGTCGAGCAGCGCACGGCGACGGTCGCCCAGCTCGAGGCCGAGCGCGCGGCGCTGTCGCGCGGTGACGACAAGAGCCGGGCGGCAGCGCTGCAGGCGCTCACCCGCGAGCTGGCCGCGCGCCACGATCAGCGGCAAGCCGACAACCTGCGCCGCGTGATCGTGCTGCTCGACGATCGGATCGAGCGCGAAGAGGCACGCCTGGCCAGCCTCCCGCCTCGCCTGCGCGTCCTCACCGGGTGTCGATGAGCCGCCTCGCGTGGGCGCTGCCGCTGTTGCTCTGGTGCGGGCGCGCGCACGCGGAGCCGCCCGCAGCGCCCAAGCTCGATCGGGCGCCGGCGCTGACCCACTTCGTCGAGGCCGTGCCGCCCGACACGCTCGCCGAGCACGAGCGGGTCGAGGTGATCCTCACCATCGACGTCGACGATCACGGCAAGGTGCAGTCGGTGGCGGTGGCGACGCCCTCGCCGTTTCCCGCGGAAGGCTACGACGAGGCGGCGGTCGCGGCGGCAAAGCAGTTCGAGTTCACGCCCGGCCAGTCGGCGGGCAAGCCGGTGCCGGTGCGCATCACCTACGCGTATCGATTCTTGTACAAGGCGCCGCCGCCACCGCTCGCGCCCGCGGTGCCGCCCGAAGAGAAGGTGCCGCTCGGCGGGGTGGTCAAGTCAAAGGGCGACCGCGTACCGCTCGGCGGCGTCACCATCATTCTCGACGACGACGAGGCGCGGAAGACGGTCACCGACGCCGAGGGCCGCTTTGCCTTTCCGGCGGTGCCGATCGGCCCGCATAAGGCCAAGCTGCGCGGCACGTCGATCACCAACGCCGATCTCAAGCTCACGCTCAGCTCCAACAAGCGGCTGGAGGTGGTGTGGTACGTGGCCGCCAAGACCCGCTACACCTCGACGGTGCGCGGGCAGCGCGTGGTGCAGGAGACGGTCGAGATCTCGCTCTCGGGCGACGAGCTGCGGCGCATCCCCGGCACGCAGGGCGACACGCTCAAGGCGGTGCAGAACCTGCCCGGCGTGGCGCGCGCGCCGTTCGGCGGCGGGCAGATCGTGGTGTGGGGCTCGGCCCCCGGCGACACGCGCACCTATGTCGACGGCGTGTTCATCCCGACGCTGTTCCACTTCTTCGGCCTGCGCTCCACGGTCAACAGCGAGATCGTCCAGTCGCTGAATTTCTATCCCGGCGGCTACGGCGCCGAGCACGGCCGCGGCATGGGCGGCGTGATCGAGATCGAGTCGCGCAAGCCGCGCTCCGACGGCTACCACGGGTTCGTGCAGATCGATCTCATCGACGCGTCGCTCATGTTCGAGGCCAAGATCACCAAGACGCTGTCGATCGCGGTGGCGGCGCGGCGCAGCCTGCTCGACACCTGGCTGCCGGCGCTGACCACCAACGACTTTCAGCTCTCGCCCACCTACTACGACTACCAGGCCAAGCTGTCGTGGCGGCCGAGCGGGCTCGACGAGCTGGACCTGTTCGTGTTCGGCTCCGACGACGAGCTCAAGCTGATCGCCAAGCGGCCCGACCCGGCGCTGTCCGCCGCGGTCGACTCGCACATCTTCTTCCACCGGCTGCTGGCGCGCTACACGCACCGCTTCGGCAAGTCCAGCTTCACCATCACGCCGTCGATCGGCTACGACGTGCCGTTCCAGTTCAAGGCGACCATCGGCAACACCAACATCTCGATCGACGCGCAGACCATCGAGTACTCGCTGCGCGCCGCGGCGCACGTGCCGCTGTATTCGTTCTTGCGGCTCGACGCGGGCATCGACTTCGAGGGCAGTCGCTACGACATCAACGGGCAGAGCCCGGCGTCGGGACAGCCGCGCGAAGGCGATCGGCCCGGCTTTCGCGCCGGCGGCGCGTTCGTCGCCACCGACTCGGTGTCGTTCCAGAACTTCGTCGCGCCGTATGTGGCGCTCAACTTCTCGCTGCTCGGCAAGCGGCTGACCATCGCGCCGCAGCTGCGCATCGATCTCTACAGCCTGGCCGGTTACCTGGGTACGCCGAGCTCGTACAACCAGTTCGAAGCGCTGCCCGAGCCGCGCCTGGCCGCGCGCTACCAGTTCGTCCGCTGGGCGGCGATCAAGGGCGCGATCGGCGTGTACCACCAGGCGCCCGATCCCGGCTCGCTCCTGGCGGGCTTCGGCAACACCAAGCTGGTGCCGTCGACGGCGATCCACTACGTGCTGGGCGCGGACTTCGATCCCACGCCGACGCTGCACCTCGAGGTGCAGGGCTTCTACAAAGATCTGCGCGGCCTGATCGTGCGCGGCAAGAATCCGACCGACCCGGTGCTGCAGAACGACGGGGTCGGGCGCGTGTACGGCGGCGAGCTGTTGGTGCGGCAGGAGCTGTGGCACAACTTCTTCGGCTGGATCGCCTACACCTTGTCGCGCTCCGAGCGGCAGGATCATCCGAGCGACCCGTACCGGCTGTTCCAGTGGGACCAGACCCACATCCTCACGGTGGTGGCGAGCTACAAGCTGCCGCGCGGCTTTCAGGTCGGCATTCGCTTCCGTTACGTCACCGGCAACCCGAGCACGCCGGTGGTCGGCTCGTACTTCGATTCGAACTCGGCCGCGTACCGGCCGATCGCGGGCCCCGAATACTCGACGCGGCTGGCCGATTTCCATCAGCTCGACCTGCGGGTCGACAAGACCTGGACCTACAACCTGTGGAAGCTGTCGGTGTATCTCGACATCCAGAACGTCTACAACTACCGGTCCGAGGAAGGCACGGCGCGCAACTTCGACTTCACCATGCAGCAGCCGATCACCGGGCTGCCGATCGTGCCTGCGCTGGGCATCCGGGGGGAGCTGTGATGCGCGGCTGGCCGGGCGTCGCGTCGCTGTGCGTGGGCCTGGGGCTGGGCCTGGTGAGCGCCGGGTGCGGGCCGCCGTTCGATCCGATCTCCTTCGTGAACAGCCTGCGCGTGCTCGGGATCAAGGCCGATCCGCCGGAGGTGGCGCCGGGCGAGACCTCGCAGCTCACCACGCTGCTCGGGCCGATCGGCCTCGACGGCGGGCAGCCCGATCTGCAGTGGGCGATCTGCCTGCGCGCGCCGCCGCCCGGAGGCGGATCGATCAACGACGACTGCGCCAAGAACGAGACCGCCGACTACCTGACTCCGATCGGCAGCGGCGAGACCGTGTCGGTGACCATGCCCAACGTGCCGCCGCTCTCGCTCGGGCTGCCCGATGCGACCCTCGGCGTCTACCTGCCGGTGCGCCTGATCGCGCGCAGCGGGGACCAGAAGGTGATCTCGTTCTATCGGCTGCGCTACGCGATCGGCACGCCGCCCAACCACAACCCGGTGATCGACGGCATGTTCATCGCCAGCGGCGACGCCGACGGCGGCATCGGCGAGGACGCGGGCGCCAACGCGCTGGTGCTGGTGGGTCTCGACGAGCACGCGCCGTTCGAGGTGCACGCGCTCGACAAGCTGCGCATCCGCGCGACGGTGGCGCCGGGCTCGGACGAGACCTTCCCCGAGATCGACGGCGATCCGCGCAACATGATGTTCACGCAGGTGACCGAGCTGCCGCGCTTCGCCTGGTACATCACCGCTGGCGAGCTCTCCGAAGACATCACCGGCGAAGACAAACCCGACACCGTCCTCGACTTCGAAAAACACCTGCCCAGCTCCGAGACCACGATCGATCTCTACGTCGTCGTCCACGACGACCGCGGCGGCACCGACTGGCGCCACCGCACCCTCATCTTCCGCTAGAAGTTCCTAGAGCTCGATGGTTTTGGCGGCTAGGAGTTGGGTGAGGAAGGTGCGGACGTCGGCGGCGGCGGTGGGGAGATCGATTTCGAATTCTTCGGCGATGGTGGCGGTGAGCTGATCGATTGAGTGGGCGCCGTCGCAGAGCGCCCAGATGCGGGCGGCGACTTCGTTCACGCCGAGGAGCTCCTTGCCTTCGATGTTGAGGAGCACGGTCTCGCCGTCGATGGTCTGCCAGGCCATCGCCGGGGCGCGTTGGGGGACGGCCTTGCCGTCGAGCTCAGCGGACGACACGCAGGCTCACGCGCGGCGCGCGGGTCGAGCGGGTGTGAACGCCGAGCGCGAGCTCCTTGGCGTCGGCGATTCGGCACGACTCGCGCGCCGGGCCGAGCTCGTCGCCGTGCTCGATCAGCGCGACCGCCGAGCAGCGGTGGCAGTAGCCCGCCTGGCCGCAGCCGCCGCAGTCGCCGTGCAGATCGTTCCAGGTGATCGCGCGCAGGCGATCGAGGAGCTCGCCGCCGCGCCACAGTGTGGCGAACGGCTGATCGCGCAGGTTGCCGATCGCGATCGGATAGGTCGGGCACGGGTAGACCTCGCCGGTCGGCGCGATCTTGACCGTGCGGCGGCCGAGCGCGCACGGCGCATCGCCGGCGGGCGGGCGCGCGGGCAGCGTGCCATCGTAGAGCAGGCCCGAGCGCGGGTGGGCGATCGCGCGCGCGAGCTGCGCGTCGCCGGCGCGCAAGGCGAGCGGCGCAGTGTCGCCGTCCTGGCGCGGCTTGACGAACGGGTCGAACGCGATCGCGCAGCCGAGCCGGTCGGCCCACGCCGCGAGCTGGTCGAGCTCGCCGGTCACCGACGAGAGCAGCGGCGCCTTGAGCGCGACCTTCACGCCCGCGCGGCGCAGATGCACGATGCCGCGCAGCGTGCGGCGCAGCGTGCGGCGGCGCCGGGTGACGCCGTCGTGCGCGGCGGCGTGCGTGCCGTAGATCGAGATCTCGACCGCGAGCGGTCGCAGGCGCGCGATCTCGGCGGCGAGAGCGCGCGTGACGCGCGTGCCGTTGGTGAACAGGCGCAACGCCAGGCCGCGGCGGCGCGCGTGCGCGGCGATCTGGAGCGCGTCGGGCCGCAAGAACAGCTCGCCGCCGGTGAGCGTCAGGAACATGGTCCCGGCGTCAGCGAGCTGATCGACCACGCGCAGCGCGTCGGCGGTGGACAGCTCCTCCGGCGGATGCGCGATGTCGAGGTAGCAGTGGCCGCAGTCGAGGTTGCAGCGGCCGGTCAGCTCGAACAGCGCCGAGAGCGGCGCGCGCACGGCCTCGGCGCGTTCGGCAAGCCGGTCGAGGTTGCTGCTCATGCGGCCCGCCGCAGCTCGAGCTGACGGGTGAGATACGGCAGGAACGCCTCGCCCTCGGGGCAGGCGGCGTCGATCACCTGCGTCTGCTCGCAGGCTCGCGCGACCAACTCGAGCAGCGCGCGCTCTACCGATGGGAGCGTCACGTAGCGGACCACGTCGCGGGCGAGCCGGCGCGCCGCGAGCGCCCCACGCAGCGGCTGGTGCACGGGCGACGCGGAGCGCCGCAGGCAGATCACGCGGCGGCAGGCGCGCTCGAGCGGCCGGCCCTGCCAGTACGGCGTGGCGTGCGCGGTGAGCGTCCCGTCGGGGCGCAGCACCACCAGCTCGTCGCACGCCGCACCGAGCGCGCGCGCCACCGTGCTCTTGCCCGCGCCCGATTCGCCGGTGAACACCAGTCCCTCGTCGCCGGCCGGCACCAGCGCGCCGTGCACCAGGAAGCCGCGTCCCTTGTCGAGCGTCGGCAGCACCAAGGAGAGCGCGACGCGCAACAGCGAGTCGACCGCGCCGAGGCCGCGCGCGTCGTCGACGAACCCGCGGCGCGTGGCGAGATCGAAGCCGCCGCGCGCGCCGCCGGTCAGCCGCACCGCGGTCGGGCCGATCGCTTCGACCGCCGCTTCGGTGTCGCGCTCGAGGGCCGGCTCGAACAGCTCGCCCTCGCGGATCTCGAGGACCATCGCCGGGCGCGTGGCTCCCGCGGAGGCGACGAACGGCCGGTAGCGCTCGAGCACCGAGTCGCACACGCGCGCCGACGCCAACAGCTGCGCGACGCAGCCGCCGATCTCCAGATCGAGCGCGTTCAGCTCCACGCGCTGCCCCGAAACCGTTCGACCAGCTTGCGAATGCCGTGCGCCCGCTCGGGCGGGGCGAGCCGACGCGTCCCGCGCCGCACTTCGACGACGCGGCCGAGCAGCGTGCTCGCGTCAACGGGCGGATCGTCGCGCTGGCAACCATCGCCGCGCGTGATCGCCTGACCGGCATGCAGCGAGATCAGCCGATGCGTGACCAGCCGGCCGGCGCGCCGCGACACCACGATCTGGCCGGGCGCCGGACGCGCGGCCGCGCTGTACGGCGCGATGCGCAGGCGATCGCCGTCCCGCAGCGCCGGCGCCATGCTCCAACCGGCGAGCACGAGCTCGCCCTCGTCGCCCGCGGCGAGACGCGCTTCGAGCCAACGCGACGAGCGGTCCATCAGAAAAAGGTACTACTTGTCCACGGTTGCGGCAACGGCAGCGGCGGATCGGCTACTCTGGCCGGATGATCTCGTCGCTGCTCGTCCGGCTCTACTCGCCCGCCGGCGATCTGCGCACCGGCGCGGAGCGGGCGACGGCGGCGGGACTGGGTGCGCTGTTTCTCGACGGGATTCCGACCGGCGCGCTGAGCGGATCGGAACGCCAGGCCCTGCTGCGCGCCGCCGCGCGGACCGCGAGCGATCACGCGCTGCAGGTGCGCGAGCTCGCGACGGTGCTGGACGTCCTGGCGGCGGCCGGCGTGCGGCCGGCGTTGCTCAAGGGGCTGCACCTGGCGCAGGCGTGGCCGCGGCCCGAGCTGCGGCCGATCGGGGATCTCGACCTATTAATAGATGCGGCGCGGCTCGAGCGGGCGGCGGGCGCGCTCGAACGGGTGGGCTATCGCCGCGGGCCGGACGATCCGGGCGGGCGGTGGCGGCCGGAGCCGACCGGCGTCGAGCTGATTGCGCCGCCGGGACGCGCGTTCGGGGTGGACCTGCACGCGCGGCTGTTCCGCTCGGTGGGACATGGCGTAGATGCGGGCGCGGTGCTCGCGCGGGCGCGTCCGATCCGCATCGGCAGCGCGGAGGTGCTGGCGCTCGAGCCCGCGGACGAGCTGCTGTTCGTCTACGTGCACGCGGCCAAGCACGGCGTGCGGCAGCCGAAGTGGCTGCTCGACCTCCACGCGCTCGCGAAGCGCGCCGATCGCGCGACCTGGAACGAGGCGATGCGACACGCGGTCGAGACTGGAACCGCGCGGGCGTTCGGCGCGGCGGCGCGATTGGTCGCACGCTTGCCGGGCGCCGCGGTGCCGGCCGGAGCGTCGCCGCCTGCGCTGCTGGCGCCGATCTTCGATCGCCTGTTCACCGTCGACAAGGCGCTTCAGCGCACGCCGCTCGGAACGGCGGAGCGGTATGCGCTCGAGCTGCTGCTCGAGCCGAGCGTCTACGGGCGCGCGCGCATGGCGGCGGGCGTGGTCGAGCGGCTGGTCACGGCTGCGGCGGGACGCAGGTGAAGCCCGCCGCGCGCAGCCTGGCGGGATCGGCTTCGTCCTGCGCCAACACCGCGTCGACATCCACCATCGGAATCTGCGTGCTGAGCGTGGCGTTCAGGCTCTCGAGGAAGAAGTTGGCCAGCGACGCGTAGCCCGAGTCCGACGGGTGCAGGTTGTCGAAGCTGAGGAACCCGCCGAACTTCTGCACCGTCAACAGCTCGCCGCCGACCATGATGCCCGAGGCGCGCACCTGTTCGACGCGCGCGTGAAAATCGAGCAGGTGCAGGTTGGGATACGGCGCGATCGCGTCGACCAGGGCCGCGTTGTAGTCGTCGATAATCTGATCGAGCGCGGCGACCTTGGCGTCGAAGCTGGCGGCGGTGTCGGTGCCGGCTAGGAGGCGCTTCGCGCGCAGGTCGACCACGTTGGGCACGAAGGTCAGCGACAACAGATTCGCGATGAAGTACTGGCCGTGCAGCTTGCCCAGGCGCCCCATCATCTCGGCCACCAGCGGCTTGATGACCGCCAGATCGGTCACCTCCTCGAGGTGCAGATCGTCGCTCTCGCCGACCGCCGCGTCGACGTCGTTGGCGAACAGATCGGTGCAGAACACCACGTCGGCGTCGAGCTGCTCGAGCCGCTGGATCTGCGAGATGTCGAGCATGCCCACCACGTCGCCGGGATCGGCGGTCGGCTCGTCGATCACGTGCTCGAGCACCGCCACCGTGCCGGTGCCGCCGCGCAGGGTCTGCACCAGCTTGGAGCCACCGACGGCGAAGTTCTGCGGCGTGGTCTGCCAGCTCAAGCGCGCGAGCTTGAGGTTGAACAGGCCGGTGGTCGGATCGGTGATGCGGGCGGTGAGCTTCTGGAAGTCGATGCCGGTGTCGGGCTTCTGCACGCAGTCGCTGTCGAAGTCGGTCGCATGAAGCGGCGTGGCGAACTCGGGATCGAAGATCGGCAGCGGCAGGAAGACGCCGGCGGCGCGCGCGATCTGCGCGGTCACGCCGAAGGTCTGCGTGTGCTCGTCGATGCCCATCGACTCGGTGCCTTGCGTGACGCTGGCGCCAAACGCGGCCCAGGTGCGCGGCGCGCCGGTGGTGGGCGGATCGTAGCTGAACGCGCCGTGGCGCACCGCGCGGCCGCGCGAGCCGGTGACGATCAGCTCGGCCGGGCCGGGCACGGGCGCGCCCTGGATGGTCACGGTCAGCGCGGTCGGCGTCGCGCGCAGGTTGTACGTGTACACCCCTCCCAGCGTCACCGACTGGATGTCGCCGAGGGAGGCCACGTCGCCGCTGAAGGTCACGTCGAGGTAGCCGAACTGCGAGGCGTGCGCGGGCGCGGCGGTCAGCTTCGGCCCGAGATCGCCGCCACAACCGACGACGGTCACGGCGGCGAGGCCGACGAGCATCTTTCCGAGCTGCATCGTCAGCGAGGGTAATCTCATCCGCCCCCGCCGTACAACGGCCAAAGGAAATTCGACGCATGCGCCTGCTCATCGCGCTGCTCACCGCGGGCGCGCTCGCCGGATGCCGCGAGACCGGCACCGATGAATCCGCGCTGCGCCGGCGCTTCACGCACGATCGCGCGCTGTACGAACGGGTGCGTGACGAGTTCCTGGCCGAGCCCTCGCTGCCCGAGGTGCGCCTGGATGCGTACTCGTATACGGAGCCGTGCGCCGAGTGGAAGTACGGCTGCTCGCGCTGGGTCGACGAGACGCCCACACCCGAGGTGCTCGAGCGATACTGGCACGTGCCGCCCGCGCACGGCCGCGCGCTCGTCGACGGCGTCAAGGAGCTCGGCGCGCTGGCGGTGCGGCGCGACGGCGCGGGCGTGCAGTTCTGGATGAAGCTGAGCGGGATCATTCCGTCGGGATCGACCACGTCGATCACCTGGATGCCCGGCGGCGTGCGCGCCGAAACACGTCACGTCTGGTCGAGGCTCGACGGGGATTGGTACGTCGAGCTGGAATGGAACTGAGGTACTCTGTCGCGGGGGTTTTGTCATGCGCAAGGTCGTGTGGATGCTGTTGTTGGTCGCCGGCTGCAACAAGGGCGGCGGCCTGAATGTGATGAGCCGCAGCCCGGCCGAGAACACCTCGGCGGACAAGACGGTGCGCGAGATCGCGGTTACCTTCGACAAGCCGATGGTGGCGGACGCGCAGCTCGGCAAGGAGCTCGCCGACGGGCCGTTCCGCATCGAGCCGTCGATCGCCGGCCGGTTTCGCTGGAGCGATCGGCAGCGCCTGGTGTTCCGCGCCGCCGCGCCGCTCAGACGCTCGACCGCCTATCACGTCAAGCTGGCGGGCGAGCTGCGCGCGCTCGACGGCTCCACGCTCGGCCGCTCGTCGGAGTGGACCTTCTCGACGGAGCGCCTGGAGATCACCGATCTGTCGCTGAACGGCGACCGCAAGTTCCTGCCGGTGACGCCGATCGCCACGCTGCGCTTTTCGCAGCCGGTGGCCGCGGCGGAGGTCGCCAGGCGCTGCGTGTTCGGCAGCATCTCCGCCAAGCTCACCGACGGTGAAGACGCGGGCGAGTCGTCGAGCGTCGCGCTCACGCCGTCGAGCCCGCTGGCCCGCGGCACGACCTTCCAGCTCGAATGCGACGCCGCGCTGCACGGCACCGAAGGCCCGCTCGGCATGCTGGAGAGCTGGACCGAGCCGCTCACCACCTACGGCGATCTGAAGGTAGTGGAGACGCGGCCGAACGGCGCGTCGAGCGTGGACGCGGATGATCTCGATCTGCAGCTGGTGTTCTCCACGCCGGTGCAGCTCGACGAGCTCAAGGCGCACCTTCAGTCCCAGCCGCGCATCGCGTCGCTCGGCGAGGGTTGGTTCGAGGAGAACGAGCATCGCAAGTACAAGGTGCGCGTGAACCTGGAGCCCGGGCAGCGCTACGAGGTGAAGATCACCGCGGGCATGAAGGACTCGTTCGGTCAGGCGCTGGCGCAGGATCACGAGTTCCACTTCACCGCCGGCGACGCCAAGCCGCGGCTGTCGATGGAGAGCGGCACCTACACCGTCGAGAGCGGCTGGCCGCGCTACGCCCTGTGGACGCGCAACCTGTCGCACCTGGACGTGCACACCGCGCGCGTTCCGGAGGAGAAGCTGGCGCAGCTGCTCGCCGGCACGCACCGCAACTGGGAAGACGAAGAGGGCGGGCGCGGCGACGACGACAACGACGTGGTCAAGAGCTGGCGCAAGCGCGGGCTCAAGCCGAAGAAGCAGCGCATCGAGGTCAAGAGCGTCAAGAACAAGTGGCAGGCCGGCACGCTCGAGCTGGCCGAGCTGTCGGGCGGCGGCGCGCCGACCGGCGTGTTCGCGGTGGCGGTGCAGGCGGACGAAGAGGACGGCAAGCGCGAGCGCACGGTGATCGCCAACGTGACCAACCTCGGGCTGGTGGCCAAGATCGGCGTGTCGTCGGGGCTGGTGTGGGCGGTCCATCTCTCGGACGGGAAGCCGGCGGCGGGTGTGAAGCTGACCATCCGCGACGCGGAGAACAAGGTGCGCTGGAGCGGAGCCACCGGCGCGGACGGCGTGGCGCAGACGCCCGGCTCGACCGCGCTGGTCGCGGCGACGGCGGCCAAGCCGGCGAACCTGCGCAACGACGAAGAATACGGCGAAGAGAACGGCGGCGGCTCGTCGCGCGCGATGCTGGTGATCGCGCACGAAGGCGCGGACCTGGCGGTCTTGTCAGGAGACTGGCAGGAGGGCATCGCCTCGTGGAACTTCAACGTGCAGCGCGGCACGACGGCCACCCGCATCCGCGGCTTCATCCACACCGACCGCGGGCTGTACCGGCCGGGCGAGACCGTGCACGTCAAGGGGTTGGTGCGCGCGGTGCACCTCGGCGAGGGCTTGAAGGTGCCGTCGGAGAAGCAGCTCGACGTGGTGATCGAGGATGCGCACGGCGACGAGGCGCTGCGCAAGACGCTGGCGGTCTCGCCGTTCGGCGGGTTCACCGTAGATCTGCCGCTCTCGGCGGAGGCGCGGCTGGGCGACTTCACGGTCAAGGCGACCATCGGCAAGGGCGCCGCCGCGGAGACCTTCCGCGATCACTTCACCGTCGAGGAATTCCGGCCGGCCACCTTCGAGCTCAAGCTCAAGCCGTCGCGCTCGACCTATCTGCTCGGCGAACGCATGAAGGTCGAGCTGAGCGGCCTGTACCTGTACGGCGCGCCGCTCGCCGGCGGCAAGGTGACCTGGGCGGTGCGGCGGCGCGATCACATCCCCAGCTTCGACGCCTTCCCCGGCTACTCGTTCACCGATTACAACGCGCTCGCCGACGACGGGCGCTGGTGGGCGCGCTACGGAGAGCGCAGCTACTCGTACGACGTGACCGAAGAAGAGGGCGAGCTCGACGGCAAGGGCAAGGCGACCTTGCGCTTCTCGACGCGCGATCCCGCCGAGGAGATCAAGACCGCGCAGGACTACCTGGTCGAGGCCACCGTCACCGACGCGGCCAACCAGGCGGTCTCGACGCGCGTGGGAGTGGTCGCGCATCGCAGCCCGTTCTATCTCGGGCTGCACGCGAGCGAGGTGATCCCGCAGGCGGACAAGCCGTTCATGGTCCAGGCGGTGGCGGTCGACGACGACGGCAAGCCGCGCGCGGCCGAGGCCGAGCTGGTGGTCACGCTGCGCGAATGGAAGTGCGATTGGTCGACCGCGTCGGGCGCGACCTATTGGGGCTCGTATCACTGCAACGAGACCTCGACCGATCTGGAAAAACGCAAGGTGTCGCTGTCGGCGGCCGGGCCGATCGAGCTGCCGGTGAAGACCGGACGCGCGGGGACCATTCGCATCGCGCTGCGCGCGCCCGACGGCAAGGGGCACGAAGTGATCGCGTCGGACGAGGTATGGGCGGTAGGCAAGGGCGAAGCCTCGTGGCGCATGAGCGAGGACGCGCGCTTTCCGCTGGTGGCGTCGCAGCCGCGCTACAAGCCGGGCGACACCGCGCGGCTGGTCGCGCAGGCGCCGATGGCGGGCGCGACCGCGTTGATCACCGTCGAGCGCGACGGCGTGCTGTCGCATACGGTGCAGCCGTTCGCGTCGTCGGGTGAAGCGATCACGCTGCCGATCACCTCGGCGTACGCGCCGAACGTGTACGTCTCGGTGGTGCTGGTGCGCGGGCGGACCGGCGAGGGCGATCGCCACGCGCCGGCGTTCCGGATGGGCCTGGCCAACCTGGAAGTGGACGCCGCGGCGAAGAAGCTCAAGGTGACGGTCTCGACCGACAAGCCGTCCTATCGTCCGGGCGAGACGGTCAAGGCGCGCGTCCAGGTGCAGGGCGCCGACGGTGCCCCGGTCTCCGCCGAGGTCGCGCTGGCGGTGGCGGACGAGGGCGTGCTGCAGCTGATCGCCTACAAGACGCCCGACCCGCAGGCGGCGTTCTACGCGCCGTTCGGGCTCGGGGTCGAGAGCGCGACCTCGTGGAACAAGCTGGCCAAGCGCACCGATCCCAACGAGACCGACAACGACGGCGAAGGCGGCGACTCGGGCGAGTCGTCGGGGCGCGTGCGCTCCAAGTTCCTCGCCACCGCGTTCTGGGCGCCGCAGCTGCTCACCGGCGCGGACGGCACGGCCGAGGTCACCTTCGCCGCGCCGGACAACCTGACCGCGTTCCGCGTCATGGGGATGGCGGCCGACGCCGGCGATCGCTTCGGCTCGAGCGACGTGCGCATGACGGTGGCCAAGCCGCTGTCGTCGGTGCCCGCGCTGCCCCGCTTCTTCACCGTCGGCGACCGCGCGCAAGCCGGCGTGGTGGTGCACAACAACACCAAGACCGGCGGCAGCGTGCACGTGACCGCGGAGGCGAGCGGCGCGAGCCTGCAAGGCGAGCTGCAGAAAGACGTCACCGTCGCGCCGGGCGGATCGAAGGCGGTGCTGTTCGACGTCAAGACCAGCAAGACCGGCGCGGCGCTGCTCACCTTCCGCGCCACGCTCGGCGACGAGAAGGACGCGGTGCTGGCGACGGTGCCGATCTTGCGGCCGGTGCTGCAGGAGACCTTGCTGGTGGGCGAAGGCGAGGCGCTGCCGGGCGCGGTCGCGTCGCTTCCGATCGTGCCGCCGGCCGACGCGGTGAGCGACGAAGACGGGCTCGAGGTGGTGATCGATTCGACCGGGCTCTCCGGCGTCGACGAAGGGTTGCGCTACCTGATCGAATATCCGTACGGCTGTCTGGAGCAGACCACCTCGCGGGTGATCCCGATGGTCAAGGCCGAGGACCTGGCGCGCTCGCTCGATCTGCCCGGGCTGCGCGGGCCCGAGCTGCGCGGGTTCGTCGAGGCGGGCCTGGCCAAGATCTTGCGCCATCAGCACGCCGACGGCGCGTTCTCGTTGTGGCCCGGCTCGCACACCGAGCCGTTCCTGACCGCGTTCGCGCTGTACGGGCTGTCGAGCGCCAAACGCGCCGGCTACGCCGTCGACGCCAAGGTGATCGAGCGCGGCGTCGACGCGCTGAAGCAGGGCCTCACCGAGCGGCGCGACATGGGCAACTCCGACAACCCGCTCGGTGAGAACGGCTCGCGCGCGTTCGCGCTGTTCGTGCTCGCGGATCTGGGCAAGGCCGACACCGGCGCGATGGCCAAGCTGTTCGCCGAGCGCGCCACGCTGCCGGTGTTCGGCGAGGCGCTGCTGCTCCGGGCGATGGCGCGCGCGCGCAGCGACAAGGGCAACATCGACGTGTTGATGAAGGATCTGCTGTCGCACGCGTCGCCGGTGGCGGGCAACGCGGGGGCGGTGCGCATCAGCGATCCGAAGCAGAAGGATCTGTGGTGGTACATGTCCTCGGACACGCGCACCTCCGCGTTGACGCTGCAGGCGCTGCTCGAGGTCGATCCGCAGAGCGAGCTGGTGCCCAAGCTGGTGCGTGGCTTGTTGGCGGCGCGTCAGGGCGGGCGCTGGGAGAACACGCAGGACAACCTGTTCTCGCTGGTCGCGCTGGCCGATTACGCGCGCACCAAGAAGGCGCAGCCGGCCGGGCGCGTGCTGGTCGAGCTCGACGGCAAGAAGCTGCTCGACGCCAAGCTGGGCGGCGGCAAGAACGCGGTGCGCCGCGCGCGCGTGCCGTTCGCCGCGCTCAAGGCGGGCAAGCTGACGATTTCTCCTACGGGCGGCGGCCCGGTGACCTGGTCGGCGCGCATCCGCTACGCGCACTCGCTCGAGCGGGTCGAGGCGGTGGAGAGCGGGTTCACGATCACGCGCTCGTTCGAAGATCCGGAGACCGCGCAGCCGCGCACCGCGCCGCTCAAGGCCGGCGACGTGGTGCGCGTGCTGCTCACCGTGCACACCTCCGAGGAGCGCAACCACGTGGCGATGGTCGATCGATTGGCGGCGGGGCTGGAGCCGATCAACCCGCGCCTCGGCAACCCCGTCGACGAAGAGGAAGAGAACGATCGCGACTGGCGTCGCCGGCGCGAGACGCGCTGGGTGGCGATGGAGATGCACGACGATCGGGTGGCGCTGTTCGCCGAGCAGATGACCCCGGGCGACCACACGTTCGACTATCTGGTGCGCGCGACCAGCGCGGGCCAGTTCCTGCAGCCGGCCGCGACGGTCGAGGAGATGTATCGGCCGGAGCACCACGCGCGCACCGCGTCGGCCACGCTCGAGGTGAAGGTGAAGTGAGCCGCCGCCTGCGCATCTTCGTCGCGCTGGTCGGCGTGGTGTTCGCCGTCGAGCTCGCGGGCGCGATCGCAGTGCTCGGGTGGCGCTATCCGCTCGAGCGGCTGCGCCCGTCGGACGCGACCTCGCTGACGCTGGTCGACTCCGAGGGGCGCGTGCTGCGCCAGACCGCGCTGCGCGGGGGCGGCCGCGCCACCTGGGTCGGGCTCGCCGAGGTGCCGGCGGTGCTGCTCGACGCGACCATCGCGGGCGAGGACAAGAACTTCCGGGGCCACGCCGGCGTCGACCTCTCGGCCGTCGCACGCGCCGCCTGGCTCGACCTGACCGGCGCGCGCCTGACCTACGGCGGCTCCACGCTCACCATGCAGCTGGTCCGTCTCGTCGACGGCCACCCGCCGCACACCCTGGCCGGCAAGATCACCGACGTGGTCAACGCGCTCCGCCTCGAGCGCGCGCTCACCAAAGACGCCATCCTCGAGCAATACGTCAACCGCGCCTACTACGGCAACGGCGCGTTCGGCGTCGAAGCCGCCGCGCAGCTCTACTTCGGCCGCCCCGTCACCCACCTGTCCGACGGCGAAGCGCTCCTGCTCGCCGTTCTCCCCCGCGCCCCCACTGCCTACGACCCCCTCAAACACCTCGACGCCGCCCTCGCCCGCCGCACCCACGTAACAAGCGGACTTAACTTTTTAACTTTTTCAGAGCCCCCAAAAGTTAAAAAGTTAAGTCCGCTTGTTAGGGCGCCGCAGTTCGTGGATTGGGTGATGGGCGGGTTGCCGGCGGAGGTGCGTGAGCGGGGGGGCGTCTTGCGGACCACGTTGGATGGGCGGCTGCAGGAGCGGATCGAGGCGCTGGTGCGGGAGCATGTGGCGGCGCGCCGGGAGGAGCGGGTGAACCAGGCCGGGGTGGTGGTGCTCGACGGGCGGACCGGAGCGGTGCGGGCGATGGTGGGATCGCCGGACTATTCGCAGAGCCAGGTGAACATCACGACCACGCCGCGGCATCCGGGGTCGACGCTCAAACCGTTTACGTATGCGCTGGCGCTCGAAGCGGGCGACACGCCGTCGAGCATCGCGCTCGACGTCGAGGAGCCGCACTCCGCGTGGCAGAGCCACAACGCCGATCTCCGGCAGCACGGACCGGTGCGCTACCGCACGGCGCTCGCGTGCTCCTACAACCTGGCGGCGGTGCACGTGGCCGAGCGCGTGGGAGTCGGCCGCCTGCTCGAGCGACTGCGCGCCGCCGGCCTGACCACGCTCGACGCGCCGGCCGACGTCTACGGTCCGGCGCTCACGCTCGGGGCCGGGCCGGTGCGCCTGGTCGATCTGGCCGCGGCCTATCGCTTTCTCGTCGACGACGGCTTCGTCGGCCCGGCGTACGGCGTCGAGTCGCTCGCGCGCCCGCCGCGCAGGCGCCTGTTCTCGCCGTCGGTGAGCTGGCTGGTGATGGACATGCTGGCCGATCCCGAGGCGCGCCGCCCGGCGTTCGGCGACGATCTGCCGTTCGACCTGCCGTTCCCCGCCGCCGCCAAGACCGGCACCTCGGGCGGCTTCGCCGACAACGTCGCGGTGGTCGCCACGCGCGAGTACATCGTCGCCGCGTGGGCCGGCAACTTCGACGGCAAGCCCATGCACAACGTGCTCGCCATGTGGGGCGCCGCGCCGCTCGCCCGCGCCGCGCTGCTCGCCGCCGCCGACGGGCACGCGCTCACCTTGCCGCCGCGCCCGCCGTCGATCGTCGAGCGCCCGGTGTGCGCGCTCTCCGGCGGCGTGCCCGGCGCCGCCTGCCCGATCAAGCGCGAAAAATTTCTCGCCGGCCACGTCCCCACCGCACCCTGCACCTGGCACCGCCGTGGCGAGGTCGCCTGGCCCGCCGAAGCCACCCGCTGGGCCAGCCGCCGCGTTCGCAACTGACCCGTCAGTCATTTAGTGATATCCTCGCCCCATGATCGAATGGAGCGAGATGCACCTGCAGATCCGCGACGCGGTCCGCAGGTTCGTGGAGACCGAGGTCAAGCCCCACATCGAAGCGCTCGAGCACGGCGATACGCCGCCCTACGAGATCTTGCGCAAGATGGTCAAGACCTTCGGGCTCGGCGACATGGCCAAGATGCGCTTCGCCTCGGACATCGCGCGCCAACAGAAGCGCGAAGCGGCGGGCGCCACGGAAGAGCCGAAGAAGGAGCGCGGGCCGTCGCCCGAGCGCGGCATGGAGGTGGCGATGCAGATGATCCCGATCATCGAGCTGTGCCACTACAGCCCCGGCATGGTGACCGCGCTCGGGGTCTCGATGGGCCTGACCTCGGCGGCGATCATGAGCCGCGGCACGATCGCGCAGAAGGAGAAGTGGGCGCTGCCGCTGCTCACGCTCGAGAAGATCGGCGCGTGGGCGATCACCGAGCCCGGAAGCGGCTCCGACGCGTTCGGCGGCATGAAGTCGACCGCGCGCCGCGACCCGCAAGAAAAAGACGGGTACGTGCTGAACGGCTCCAAGACCTTCATCACCAACGGACCGTACGCCGACACCATCGTCTTCATCTGCAAGCTCGACGAGGGCGCCGGCCACGACGTAAAGGACCGCAAGGTGCTGTCGTTCATCTTGGACAAGGGGATGCCCGGCCTGACCCAGTCGAAGCCGCTGCGCAAGATGGGGCTGCACTCCTCCCCCACCGGCGAGCTGTTCCTCGCCGACGTCAAGGTCGGCAAGGAGCGCCTGATCGGCGAGACCGAGCAGGCGCCGTCGCGCTCGGGCGCCAAGGACACCTTCACCATGGAGCGCACCGGCGTGGCGGCGATGGCGCTCGGCATCGTCGAGCAGTGCTGCAAGCTGTGCATCGACTATGCGCGCACGCGCGTACAGTTCGGCAAGCCGATCGGCGAGTTCCAGCTGATCCAGCTCAAGCTGGCCAAGATGGAGGTCGCGCGCATGAACATCCAGAACCTGGTGTTTCGCCAGATCGAGCTGGCCTCCGAGGGCAAGTCGATGAGCCTGGCCGAAGCCTCGGCGTGCAAGCTGTACTCCGCGCAGGCGGCGATGGACGTGTGCCTCGAGTCGGTGCAGCTGTTCGGCGGCAACGGCTACATGGCCGAGTACCAGGTCGAGCAGCTGTGCCGCGACGCCAAGGTGCTGCAGATCTACGGCGGCACCGACGAGATCCAGATCTCCCAGATCGCGAGGAGCTTGCTTGCCCAATAATTCAGACGTGAGCGACGTGCGCTGGGATTGGTCGTACGAGGTCGAGCAGCCCAAGCTCGAGAGCCTGTACGAGAAGGCCAAGCGCGATCAGTGGAACGCGGACGTGGAGATCGACTGGTCGCAGCCGGTCGATCCGGCGGGCAAGATCCTCGACCCCGAGCGGATGGCGCTGTTGCAGCTCGAGTTCTTCAAGCAGTTCTCGAAGTCGCAGCTCGAGGCGTTCAACGCGCACTACTCGGCGTGGGTGCTGTCGAACCTGCTGCACGGCGAGCAGGGCGCGCTGATGGTCGCCGGCCAGCTGGTCGCGATGGTGCCCGACTACGAGGCCAAGCTCTACGTCGCGTCGCAGGCGATGGACGAGGCGCGTCACGTCGAGGTGTTCGCGCGCTACCTGCGCAAGCTCGACAAGATCTATCCGGTGCAGCGCACGCTCAAGGCGATCCTCGAGGACATCGTCAACACGCCGCACTGGCAGGCCAAGACCGTCGGCATGCAGGTGATCCTCGAAGGGCTCGCGCTCGGCACGTTCATCAACGTGCGCGCGGCGACCGGCTGCGCGCTGTTGCGCCAGCTGCTCGGCTACGTCACCAAGGACGAGGCGCGCCACGTGGCGTTCGGCAATGTCTACTTGTCGACCGCGATCGCCGACATGCACGCCGACGATCGCGCGGAGGTCGAGGACTTCGCGTTCCAGGTCACCACGCGCATCGTGTCCATGCGCCGCGGCATGGAGGGCATGGACGGCTTCGACGCGGTGCTCGAGGAGAGCGGCATCGACCCCAAGGACTTCGTCGTCGCCATCCAAAAGGAAGTCGCCAACGGCTTCCGCCTCGACTCCACGCCCGGCGCGGTTCACACGCTGAGCGGCCTGGTCATCCCCGGCGTCGTTCGCGCCGGCCTGGTCTCCGACCGCATCCGCCCCTCCTACGAAGCCGCCCACGTCAAGCTGTTCGCCGACACCCGCACCCTCGAAGAATTCGAACAAACCGGCAACGTCCGCGCCACCACCTAACGTCCCTTGCGTTCAGCCGACGGGGCGGCCTTTCCAGGAGACGGGGCGGCGGCGGGCGGCGGCGACGAGGATGTAGGCGACCACGGCGGCGCCGAGCGGGGCGAGGTAGGGATGGCGCGGGGTGAGGCGCCAGGTGAGCCAGGCGTCGAGGCGACCGGCGAGGTGCGCGGCGAGGGCGCCGAAGGCGAGCCAGGCGGCGGTGTGTGCGCCGGCGGCGAGCGCGAGCGGCGGCAACACGTAGGGGCCGGCGAACATCACCAGCTCGTAGGCGGCCACCAGCGGCACCGACCACAACGCGCGCTTGAACGGCTCGTGGAAATTCTTGGTGTAGCCGCGCACCAGGCCGCCGAGCGAGTCGTACATGCGCACCGAGAGCTGGTTCACGCCGCGCAAGTAGATCAGCCGGTGGCCGGCGTGCTTGAGCCGCTCGGCGATGCGCAGATCTTCGACCACCTCGGCGCGCACCGCCTCGTGCCCGCCGATCGCGCGGTAGGCGCGCTGCCGGAATAGCATGAACGGCCCGATCCCCTGCGCGCGCGCATGGCGCGGATCGTTGATCTGCGCCGCCGGCAGCCAGCCGAGGATCAGCTGTGCCACCAGCGTCTGCGCCGCCAGCTCCCAGAAGCCGAACGCCAGGATGCGCGGCATCACCGTCACCAGATCGGCCCTGCCCCGCTCCGCCGCGCCGATCACCCGCCCGAGACACTCCGGCCCGACGCGCACGTCGGCGTCGACGAACAGGAGATACTCCTCGCGCGCTCCCTCGGCGCCCACCCACACCGCGTGGTTCTTGCCGAGCCAGCCCGCCGGCAGCTCGCCCGCCGCGACCACCTCGACCCGCGGATCGCGCGCGGCGACGGCCCGCACGATGGCGGCGGTCTCGTCGGTGGAGCCGTCGTCGACCACGCGAATACGTATCTGCTTATAGAACGACGCGCCCAGCGCCTCGACGCACTCGCCGATGTTCGCCGCCTCGTTGCGCGCCGGCACGATCACCAACAGCGGCGGCCCGTCGAGCACCGGCGCCTCGGCGTCCAGGTCGGGCGTGTGGTGGAAATTCCAGCGCAGGATGAGGATCGCCAGGAGCTGGTTGCCGAGCGCGAGCGCCGCCAGCACCACCAGGCAAGTGCTCACAGCCGGGACGCGATGCGATCGGCGGCGCGCGTGGCGAGCGCCATGATGGTCACCTGCGGGTTGACGCCCAGCGACGAGGGAACCGCCGAGCCGTCGGTGACGTACAGCGCGTCGACGCCGTGCACCTCGTGGTCCGGGCTGATCACCGACTTCTTCGGATCGACGCCCATGCGACAGGTGCCGAGTGGGTGATAGGCGGTGAGCTCGAAGTCGCGCGCCGACAGCTTGGCCGCGCGGAAGGCGGCGAGATCGGCCTCCGACTTGAGCTCGTCGAAGCCGGCCACCATCGGAAACACCGCGCTGGCGCCGGCCGCAAAATAGCAACGCGCCAACAACTCGACGCCGCGCTTGAGCTTGGCCACGTCCTCGTCGCCGACCACGTAGGTGATTATTGGCCGGCCGCCGATCGCCTTCGGCCCCGAGCGCACGCGCCCGCGCGAGTGATCCTCGATCATGAAGCCGAAGCAGGCGAAGCGATCGTAGCGCTCGATCACCTCGACCAACCGCTTGCCGAAGAACGGCAGCGTCGCGGCGCCGAGATCGGGCGGCATGAACGCGCCTTCGAACAGCAGTCCCTCGTCGAGAAACTCGTAGATCGCGTAGCCCTGCGGGATCGCGTCCCAGCCGCGGATCGGCTCGTCGAACAGCGCACCCACGCCCGCCGCCGGGTGCAGCGACAGGTTGCGACCGAGCTGGCCCGAGCGCGTGCCGATGCCGTTCTGCTCGAGCAGCACCGGCGTGAGCAGCGCGCCGCACGCCAGCACCACCGCGCGCGCGCGCACCTCGAGCCCGCCGGCGACCAGGCCGATCGCGCGTCCGTTCTCGATCAGGATCTTCTCCACCTTCGCGCCGGTCACCAATTGCGCGCCGCCCTTGAGCGCCATCGGCACGTACGAGACGTTGGTCGAGCGCTTGGCGTCGGTCGGGCAGCCAAACACGCAGGTGCCCGCGCCTTCGCACTCAGGCGCGTTGCGGTGCAGCGCGCCGTGGCGCCAGCCGAGCTTGTCCGAGCCGCGCGCGATCACCTTGGCGATCCCGCCGAGGTGCTTGTCCTTGGCCGGCGCGACCTCGAGCACCTCCTCGACGCGCTGGTAGTACGGCGCCAGCTTCTCCGGCGACAGCTCGACCAGGCCCGCCTTCTCCCAGCTACGCAGCACGCGATCGGGCGCGCGAAAACAGGTGCCGCTGTTGATGGTCGTCGAGCCGCCCACCGACTTGCCGATCGGGATCATGAACGCGGTGTTGCCGACGGCGAACGTGGCGCCCATGTCGCGGTACAGCTTCTTCTGCAGCTGCAGGCTGTGCCCGTTGAACTCCTCGCGCGTGACCAGCTCGCCCTCCTCGAGGAGGATCACCGCGAAGCCCTTGCGCGTGAGCTCGGCCGCGACCACCGCGCCGCCCGCGCCGGTGCCGACCACCACCACGTCGCAGGTGAGCGTCTGACCTTGCAGCTCCGCGGCCGGCGTGACGCCGCGCGTGCGCGGCTTTTGCACCTGCGGCTCGCCACGAAACGCGCAGCCGAGCTCGCCGTAGACGGCCGGATCGTTGAAGTGCGCGATCTTGAGCGGCGTGAGCAGCGCGCGCAGCGACAGTCGGCGCGCGGCGTCGCCCTTGTGCCAGCGCTCGAGCAGGTGGGCCTGGCGGTGGCGCGCGAGCTTGGTGAACGAGCGGCGCTCCGAGGCGAACGAATGGAGCTCGATCGCCCACAGCACCGAGCGGAACATCGCGCGCACCGTCGCCGGCAGCGTCGAGAGGAAACCGTCGAGCTTGGCCGCGCTCCAGGCGCCGGCGCGCGGAAACACCTCGCCGCCGGGGAGCGCCGCCTGCGCGACGCCGAGCAGGATCTCGCGCTCGTGCGGGGACAACGCCGAATCGGCGCCGGGCACGCGGAACCGTCTGCCAATCGCTGGCTGAGGTCCACCGACCACATTCAACCGCACCCCGGAGCCTGGAGTCCCCACTTGACGACTTTCCCGGACGACCTGCGATCTCGCCCGATTCGCTTGAAGTTATCAGTACCTCACCCCCTCTAAAAGGGGCCATTTTGGGCTTCCCGGAGACGGAACGGCTCTTGTAATGTCCCCGCTCAGGTAGTCGGGTCACTCACAAGGCAACACCCGAGCCAGGAGAAACGCGGTCATGCGCCGAAAAACGGTGGCCATCTTCACGGACGGTGGATTTCTCGCGCACGTCACCCGCAGCTTCGAGATCGGGCGCGTGCTGGCGCGCTCGTTCGGCCACCGCGTGGTCTTCTGCGGCTCCGGCCCGTACATGCACATCCCGGCCGAGGCCGGCTTCGAGGTCCGCCCGGTCTACACCGTCGATCGCGACATGACCATGAAGCTGGCCAAGCGCGCCGGCCTGTGCAGCCTGTCCTGGTGGCGCGCCGAGTGCGAGCGCTCGGTGAAGTCGGATCTCGAGGTGCTCTCGGCGCTCAAGCCCGACGTGGTGGTGGGCGACATGCACTGGTCCTTGTGCACCTCGGCGCGCGTGGCGAAGATCCCCTACGTGGCGATCACCAACGCCGCCTGGACCCGCTACTACGCCGAGCCGATCGAGCCGCCCGCCGGCCACTTCTCGACCAAGATCCTCGGCGAGCGCCTGACCCGCGCGGTGTTCCCCAAGATCAAGAACCTGCTCACCTGGTACTACTCGCTCGGTTACTCGGACCTGCGCAAGCACTACGACCTGCCGCCGGTGAGCTCGATCTACGATCTCATCGAAGGCGACATGACGCTGCTCGCCGACGTGCCCGAGTACATGCCGACCACCGACGACATGCCGTCGAACTATCGCTACGTCGGCCCGATCATGTGGGAAGCGGATCTGCCGCGGCCCGCGTGGCTGTCGCGCATCGATCCCAAGCGGCCGACGCTGTACTTCACCATGGGCTCGACGGGCGACGTGCAGTTCTTCAACGAAGCGATCCGCGTGTTCGGCGACACCGAGTACCAGGTGATCATCACCACCGGCGGGCTGGCCGATCTGGGCGCGGTGCCGTCGAACGTGTTCGTCGAGCAGTACGCCAACGGCCAGGCGCTGATGGAGGTCTCCGACGCGGTGATCTCGCACGGCGGCAACGGCACGGTGTACCAGGCGCTCTCGTGCGGCGTGCCGGTGATCGGCTTCCCGTCGATCTTCGATCAGGAGATCAACATGCAGCGCGTGTGCAAGCTCGGCGCGGGCGTGCGCATGTGGCGCTCGGAGTACGACGCCGAGGCGCTCAAGAAGGCGGTCGACACCATCCTCGGCGATCCGAGCTATCGCGAGTCGTGCACCCGCCTCGCGCGCAGCATCGCGTACTACAACGGGCCGCGCCGCGCGGCGGTGCACATCGATCACCTGATCGGCTCGGCCGGCTACGACGTCGTGCAGATGCCGGAGAACGTCACCACCGAAATCCGCCTGCTGCCGCAAGTCGAGGCCGCGTAACAATCCTGATAGTGTAGCGGCGTGCCTGACCGCGCCGAGTCCGTCGACTTCGCCGAGCGTTGGCTCAACGACGCCTTTCGCGTCATCGAGACGCCCGGCGGCTTCGCCACGCTCGACGTGGACATGACGCGCGCGCGGGTGACGCTCGACGAGCTGCGCAAGACCGGCGCGCCGGTGACGTTCAACCACGTGATCATCCATGCCGCCGCGCGCGTGCTCGCTGCCCGGCCCGAGCTGCACCACCTGCTCGCGGGATCGCGGCGGGTCCATCCCGAGCGCGTCGACATCGGCATGTCGGTCGCTGGCAAGACCCAGTTCGCGCCGGTGATGGTGATCGAGGACGCGGCCGGCAAGTCGATCGAGGCGCTGGCCACCGAGGTGCAGCGGCGCATCCCCGAGGTGCAGGCCAAGGAGGCGAAGGACCTGGCCTCGATGCGGCGCTGGGGCTGGCTGATCCCGTTCGCCTGGATGCGGCGCCTGCTCTTGCGCTGGCTGTTCACGCGGCTGTGGTTCCGGCGACAGCTCTCCGGCAGCTTTCAGGTGAGCTGCTTGCACACCACCGACTCGGTGGTGCCGTTCCTGTTCAACAGCGCGGCGGCGCTCGGCATCGCGCGCGTGCGCGATCGGGTGGTGGCCGTCGGCGGCCAGCCGGTGGTGCGACCGATGGTGACGCTCACCTGCTGCATCGATCACAAGTCGTGGGACGGCGCGCGGGCCGGAGCGTTCTTGAACGAGATTCAGAAGGTGCTCGACGGCGCGACTCTGGAGTAGCATCCGCGGCATGCCTGCCAACGCCGCCTTTCTCAAAGACATCCCGCTGTTCCAGAACATGGACGACGCCGAGCGCGAGGCCATCGCCGCGCTCATGGACGAGGTCCAGTTCAAGGCCGGGACCCAGCTGTTCCACGAGCGCGATCAGGGCGGCATCTGCTACGTGCTGCGCTCGGGGCGGGTCGAGGTCAGCGTGCTCGACGAGAACAAGGAGAAGCTGGTGGTGGACGTGCTCGAGCCCGGCGAGCTGTGCGGCGAGCTGTCGCTGCTCGACGGCGGCACGCGCTCGACCACCGCGGTGGCGCTCACCGACGTGGAGACGCTGGTGCTCGAGCGGCCGGAGCTGGTGGCCTTTCTGCGCAAGCAGCCCGACGCGGCGCTCGACGTGGTCGCGGCGCTGGTCAAGCGCATCCGGCGCGCCGATTCGCTGCTCAAGAAGCGCGTGCAGGATCCGAACGAGATCATCGAGGAGCGGGTCACCTTCCCCGACCGGCTCGCCGACCTGGTGGCGTCGTTCGGCGGCTCGTGGCGGTTCATCATCCTGTTCGGCGGGACGATGCTGGTGTGGATCGTCATCAACCTGTTCGGGATGACCACCTTCGATCCCTATCCGTTCATCCTGCTCAACCTGGGGCTCTCGGCGCTGGCCGCGCTGCAAGCGCCGGTGATCATGATGAGCCAGAACCGCCAGGACGCCAAGGATCGCATCCGCTCCGAGGCCGACTACCGCGTCAACGTGAAGGCCGCGATCGAGATCGCCGAGCTGCACGAGAAGCTCGATCGCATGCGCGGCGAGCTCAACCTGTCGATCGGCGCGATCGCCAAGAAGGTGGGAACCGCGGCGATGGTGCTTCTGGCGCTGCTGCTCGGCAGCGGCGCGTCGGCGCGCGAGATCAAACTGGGCGTCGACGCGAGCGAAGCGCCGCGGCGCATCCTGCACGTCAAGGAGAGCATCCCGGCCGCGCCCGGGCCGCTGACGCTCCTGTACCCGAAGTGGATCCCCGGTGAGCACGCGCCGAGCGGTCCGGTGGCGGACCTGGCGGGCCTGCAGCTCAGCGCCGGCGGCAAGACGCTCGCCTGGCAGCACGATCCGATCGACATGTACGCGGTGCACTGCGTGGTGCCGGCGGGCGCCTCCACCGTCGAGGTCGCGTTCGATTACCTGGCGCCGGCGGATCGGCCGGGCTTTTCCAACGGCTCGTCGATCACCTCGCAGCTCGCGGTGCTGGAGTGGAACCTCACGCTCTTGTACCCCGAGGGCAAGGCGCGCGAGCTGATCTACGCGCCGTCGCTCAAGCTGCCGGCCGGCTGGAAGTGGGGCTCGTCGCTCGAGACCGCGCGCGAGGCGGGCGGCACCATCGAGTTCAAGCCGGTGTCGCTGGAGACACTGGTCGATTCGCCGGTGCTGGCCGGCGCGCACGTTCGCGCGATCCCGCTCGGCGACGCGCCGTCGCATCAGATCTCGCTGGCCGCCGACAGCGCGGCTGCGCTCGAGGTGAAGCCCGACCTGATCGCCCGCTGGAAGCGGCTGGTGGTCGAAGCGGGCGCGCTGTTCGGCGCGCGTCACTACCAGCGCTACACCTTTCTGCTCGCGCTCTCGGATCACGTGGCGCACTTCGGGCTCGAGCACCACCAGTCGAGCGACAACCGCCTGCCGGAGCGCTCGCTGATCGACGAGGACACGATCAACCTGACCTCGACGCTCCTGCCGCACGAGTACACGCACTCGTGGAACGGCAAGTTCCGTCGCCCGGCCGGGCTGGCCACGCCGGACTTCCGCGAGCCGATGCAGGGCGCGCTGTTGTGGGTCTACGAAGGCCTCACCAACTATCTCGGGCTGGTGCTCGACGGGCGATCGGGCGCGACGCCCGAGTGGGTGCGCGAAGATCTGGCGCTCATGGCGGGCTCGCTCGCCGGGCGCGCCGGTCGCAGCTGGCGGCCGGTCGGCGACACGGCGGTGGCGGCGCAGGTACTCTACGGCGCCGGCCCGGAGTGGAGCTCGTGGCGGCGCTCGGTCGACTTCTATCCCGAGGGCACCATGATCTGGCTCGAGGCCGACGCGCTGATCCGCAAGCTGTCGAAGGGCACGCGCTCGCTCGACGACTTCTGCAAGAAGTTCCACGGCGGCGCGGGCGGCAAGGCGGAGGTGGCCAGCTACACGCGCGAGGACGTGGTCAAGACGCTCGGCGAGGTCGCGCCGTACGACTGGAAGGGGTTCTTCGAGAGCCGCATCGACGGGCTGCGGCCGAAGGGCCCGTTCGACGGGATCGAAGCGGCCGGCTGGCGGGTGGTGTGGAACGACAAGCCGAACGCGATCCTGAAGCTGTGGGAAAAAGAGCGCAAGGAGCTGCAGCACTCGTTCTCGATCGGGCTGCTCCTCAAAGAAGACGGCACGATCCTCGACGCGATCGAGAAGTCGCCGGCGGCGCTGGCCGGCGTCGGGCCGGGCATGAAGCTGCTGGCGGTCAACGGCCGCAAGTGGAACCCGCACGTGCTCGCCGACGCGATCGCCGCCTCGAGGACCACGCCCGTCGAGTTGCTCGTCGAGAACGCGGAGTTCTACAAGACCTGCAAGCTCACCTACGCCGGCGGCCTGCGCTACCCGCACCTCGAACGCGACGCCGCGCGGCCCGACCTGCTCGGCGAGATCATCCGCGCCGTCGCGTCTCGCTGACCGCAGGAGTCTTCTTCCCTACACGTCCTACCCTATCGCACCGACGGAACACCGTCGGTAAATCGTGCAAGCACGCTTGTTGTGTCCCGGACTCGGTCGGGAGTACGATCGGTATGGAGGTCGCTCTATGCGCTGGCTTAAAATCTTCGTCGCGACTGCTGCACTTTCGTTCGCCGCGACTGTTCCCGCTTGTAGCTGCGACAACGCCGGCACCGGAGTCGGCGACGGCGGCATGAAGCCGTTCGGAGACGGCAGCGTGCTGGTCGGCAGCATCACCATAGATCCCACCGACGTGACGCTCGACCTGGTCCAGGGGATGGCCCCGCCGATGGCCGGCTTCAAGGTCTTCTATCACGACACCAAGGGCGATCCGGAGGTCACCGCCGACTCCGTGTTCACGCTCACCGACCTGACGCTCGGCGTGATGAACGCCAACGTGTTCACCGCCGGCACCGCGCACGGCGGCACCACCACGCTGCTCGCGCAGTACACGCCGATGGGTGGCGCGCCGCAGACCGCGCAGGCGACCATCCACGTCAAGGTGCACGGCACCTTCTCCGATCCGAGCTGCACCGGCTGCGCGCCGTTCCCGCCCGACACCGCGCCCGCCTGCGCCGCCGGCTCCGAGCCGACCGTGATCTATCCGACCGACGGCGTGCTGGTGCCGCCCAACCTGAACGAGCTCGAGGTGCAGTTCACGCAAGGCACCGGCGACACGGTGTGGGAGATCGATTTCAAGAACGGCGCCACCGACGTGCGCATCGAGACCAAGTGCGTGCCGACGCTGGACACGCGCATGCAGATGTCGGGCGGCTGCCAGGTCGACCTGACGCCGGCCATGTGGGACTTCATCGCCGGCTCCAACAAGGGCGGCGATCCGATCACCATCACCGTGCGTGCCACCACCGACGGGACCTGCGCCTCGGCGTCGAAGAACGCGTCGAACATGTCGATCACCGAGCAGGACATCGTCGGCGGTCTCTACTACTGGAAGTCCAAGGTCACCACCAGCGGCACCGGCGGCGACATCTGGCGCAAGAGCTTCGGCGACAAGCTGCCGGAGGAGCTGATCAGCCCGACCGCGATCAACAACTTCACCTGCCTCGGCTGCCACTTCCTGTCGCGCGACGGCAAGCGCATGACGCTGTCGGGCGACGACGCCGACTCCGACGACGAGTACAACGACGTGTCGATGGGCGACGTGGACGTGGGCCTCAAGAAGTTCATCAACATGGTCGGCTACAACCAGGGCCACGCGCCCGGCTTCCAGAGCTTCAACCATGACCACACGCTGTTCGTGTCGTCGAACGGCAACGGGTCCAACAACGCGGAGTTCGGCGGCGGCGGGGCCAACTCCGGCTCGTCGAACGCGTTCTTCGAGTGGAACGGTGATACCGCCGCGGCCGCCGTGCCGCCGTTCTTCCTGGTCGGCAAGGCCGGCGATCGCCCGACCATGCCGGACTGGTCGGCGGACGACAAGAACCTGGCCTACGTGGTCGGCTCCAACCCGGCGGTGCCGCCTGCCCCGGCGTGGTTCAACTCGCACAAGGACGACACGCACATCTTCGGCGGCAGCATCTGGAACGCGCCCTACAACGGCGCCGGCCTGTTCGGCACGCCGGTCCAGATCGTCGCCTCGAACGGCGACAACAACTACTATCCGTCCTACTCGCCCGACGGGAACTTCCTCATCTACAACCACGTGCCGCTGCAGGGCACGGTAGCGACCCTGTCGGCGTGCGCGGGCGGGCTGTGCCCGAACGACAGCTTCTCCAACCCGAAGGCGCGCGTGTTCATCCTGCCGACCGGCGGCATGCCGCTCGACCTCGAGGCCGCCAACGGCTCGCCGGCCGCCGCGCCCGTCGACGTGTCGAACTCGTGGCCGCGCTGGTCGCCGTTCATTCAGACCTACAAGGGATCGAAGCTGTTGTGGATCGCGTTTTCGTCGACGCGCGACTACGGCCTGCGCGTGCGCAACCACGTCAAGGTGGGCGGCATGGATCAGATCCAGTGCTACCCGTCGGACACGCCGCAGACCTATCCGGTGACCAGCCACGGGCAGCCGTTCCCGGACAACTGCCAGCAGCCGCAGTTGTGGATGGCGGCGATCAACCTGACCACCGCCGGCGAGGTGCAGGGCAACCCGACCGATCCGTCGGCGCCGGGCTTCTGGCTGCCGTTCCAGGACATCACCACGCACAACCACTCGGCGCAGTGGACCCAGACGGTCGTGACCCAGCCGCCGCCGGACGGTGGCGCGTGCGTGGCGGGCGGCGCGGACTGCACCGGCAATCCGAACGGCTGCTGCGACCAGCTCGCGTGTCTCTCCACCGGCGTGTGCGGCATCCTCTAGCGTAACCGCCCGCGCTTGACGATCGTCCGCCTGCGGGTGGACGATCCCCCTTCTCATGGCCTCGATCCCCTACCTCGTCCCCTGGGACCTTCAGTCCCTCAAGAACGCGCCAGCCGAGCTCATCGGGCGTGACACGCCGCTCGATCGGCTGACGCGCGCGGTCACGCGGCGCATCGATCCGATCGTGGTGGTGCTGGCGGATTCCGGCTGCGGCAAGAGCGCGCTGGTGCAGGCGTGGGCGGCGCAGGCGCTGCGCGGCGAGATCGCGGCGCTCAAGGAGTGGTCGTTCGTGCAGCTCGACGTGCCGGCGATCCTCGGCGACGTGGTGCTGGGAAAGATCGGCACCGCGGCGCTGATGGACACCTTGCAGAAGGCGTCCAAGCTGCCCAAGACGGTGCTGGTGGTCGACGACCTGCACCTGCTCGCGGGGCAGCCCGGCTACGGCGTGACGCCGATGGTCAACTGCATGGCGGCGTGCTTCCGCCCGCTGATCGCGCAGGGCGCGCTGCGCGCGGTGTGCACCAGCCTGCCCAAGGAGTTCGAGACCCGCTTTGCGGCGGACGCGCTGTTCGGCAAGCGCACCAGCATCCTTTATATGGAGGAGCTGGCGGTCGAGGCGGTGCGCAAGGTGACGCGCAATGCGGCCAGGACGCTCGAGGCGCAGCACGGGCTGCCGATCTCCGGCGAGGCGCTCGAGCAGGCGGTGCAGACCGCGTGCGAGCCGTCGATGGCCTATCGGCCGCCCGCCTCGGCGGTGCGCCTGCTCGACGACGCGTGCTCGTACGCGCTCGCGCACGGGGTGCAGCAGCTCGACCCGGTGCAGGTGAAGGAGGCCGCGCGCACCCACGCGGAGCAGATGACCGGCTGGGACCGGCCGCGGCTGCGCGCGCTCGAGTCGGATCTGGAGAAGCGCGTGCTCGGCCAGCCCGAGGCGGTCAAGGCGGTGGCGCGACGCATCCGGCTCACCAAGCTGCAGCTCGATCGCAAGCCGCAGCGGCCCGACGGCGTGTTCCTGTTCCTCGGCCCGTCGGGCGTAGGTAAGACCGAGCTGGCCAAGGCGCTCGCGCAGTGCCTGTACGGCGATCTGTCGCGGCTGGTGCGGCTGGACATGTCCGAGTATGCCGAGCAGCACGAGTACGCCAAGATGATCGGCTCGCCGCCTGGCTACCTCGGCTATGGCGAGGAGGGGCACCTGACCGGCCCGATCTCCAAGCTCGGCCACGCGGTGGTGCTGTTCGACGAGGTGGAGAAGGCGCACGCGAACTGCCACCGGCTGATGCTGCAGCTGTTCGACGAGGGGGTGCTCACCGACGGCAAGGGCAAGCACGTCGACTTCAGCCAGTGCGTGGTGATCATGACCTCGAACATCGGGCGCGATCTGTGGGCGGACGAGAAAACGCTGCTCGGCTTCGCCTCGGCGATGTCGCCGCAGGAGCCGAGCGCCAAGGCGGTGCTGGAGTTCCTGCTCAAGTCGCTGCCGTCGGAGTTCGTCAACCGCATCGACGACCTGGTGCCGTTCCGCACCTTCCAGCGCACCGATCTGGTGCCGATCGCGCAGAAGATGATGAAGGAAGAAGAAGAGCGCTGGAACCTGCGCGGCAAGAAGATCACCTACGAGCCGCAGCTGATCAGCCTGCTGGTGGACACCGGCTACAACGCGCGGTTGGGCGCGCGCCACCTGTCGCGCAACCTGGAGAAGCTGGTCTCGCAGCCGCTGTCGGAAGCCGCGTGCCAGGACAACTGGCCCAAGGTGGTGCACATCCGACTGGTGACGCAGCCCGATCGCACGGTCTCGCTCGAGCTCAATCCGCCGGCCTGACATGGACGGTGAAGGTCCCTACCGCTCCTCGAAACCGATCCCGCGCTTCATCTGCATCGTGTGTTGGAAGTCGATGTCCTCGTACGCGGGACCGTGTCGCACCTGCGACGTGCCGCGGCTCGATCTGTCCGACCCGGCGGTGCGCGAGCAGGTGCGGCTCGAGGCGGAGAAGCGGCTGCAGAAGAGCATGTACCGCGAGTACTCGGTGATGGCGCTGACCTCGTTGGCGGTGCTCGCGCCGGCGACCTGGTGGCTGGGCGGCCTGGTGTTCGCGCTGGTGCCGGCGGTGACGATGGTGGCCGGGCGCGCCTACGCCGCGCTCCGCCGCAACTCCGCGATCGCCACGTTCGCCGCGCGGCGCCGGCGCATCTCCGCCGAGCTCGGCATCGACGTGCAGCTCGACGAGGTCGACGCGCGCGGGGACAGGTCGCCGGGGCAGATCAAGGACGATGCGATCGCGCACACCTCGGATGTCGATCCGCTGCAACTCGAGATGGAGCCACTGCTCGTGTGGCTGGGCGCCAAGCTCGACGATTAGCCGGTCTGAAGGATCGATTCGAGCGACCACTCGTGCTTGCCGCCGGTGAGCGCTTCGCCGCAGTAGCGGCACTTGAGGTCGTCGGAGGCGGCGAGCGAGCCGCCGCAGTTGGGGCAGTCGAGGCTGGCGAGGCCGCGCTTGGAGACCGCTTGCGACGAGCGCGCGAGGGTGAGGCGGTGGAGCATGTTGACGGGCGCCGCGCCGTCGACGCGCGCGCTCCAGCGCAGCTGCACGAACACACGATCGAAGCCGTCGGCGATCGCCGGCGCATCTTCGGCTTCGCACGACCCGACCGCGACCTCAGAAAGGCGCGCCGGCTCGACAGCGGGACGGCCGGCTTGCAGGCAGAAGCGATCGAGCCGCTTGCGCTCGCCGGTCGCCTGCGCCTCGATCCACTTCCAGAAGATCACCGAGCCGCGGTCTTCCAGCTCCTGGCGGCTGACGGTCGGATCGTGCGCGCGCACGCTCTCGAGGAGCTGCTGCGAGCCGCCCTCGGAGTTGGCGTCGAACTCTTCGGGTTGGGTGATCTCCGCGAGCACCCAGTCGTGCTCGCCGGAGTTGACCAGCGCGCGGCAATGATCGCAGCGCACCACCTCGGAGGCCGGCAGCTGCGCGCCGCACGCCGGGCATTTCTCCTCGAGCGCGGGCACCCCGTCGCGGCTGTGCTTGCCGCGCCGGCGCAGGAACGACCACACCTCCTCGTAGGGCTCGAGCGGCGCGCCCTTCGCCTTGGCCTGCGCCTCCTCGGCGCTCAGGTTGGCGGGCACGTCCCGGTCGCGCGCCTCGCCGGCGATCTTCATGTGCACCGTGTCCCAGCTCTGATCGCTCTCGGCGGCGACGAGCTCGGCGCCCACCACGCGCCAGTCGACCATCACGTTGCGCAGCCCCGCGCTCTTGAGCAGCGCGAGGTAGGTCTGGAAGCGCACGTACACGCCGTCGGTGATGAGCGGGCGCGCGGGGCCCATGTCGCCCTTGAGCCAGGCCTCGTTGACGCGCGTCATGATCGCGCGTGTGCGCTCGGCGAACTTGGCGGCGTCGAAGGTCGGATCGTGGCCTTGCAGCGCGGCGATCCCGGCGTGCTGCGCGACCGCATCGACCGCGACCGCGGCGCGCGGCGCGCGTTTCTTGAAGACCGCCGAGAGGACGAAGATCAGCACGACCAGGCCGAGGAACCCCACCACCGCCCAGGGCGGCAGATCGACCGAGCCGCCGCCGCCCCCACCCGATGATCCGAACGAGTGCGATCCCGACGACGAAGAGGACGACGAGTGCGAGCCGCCCGAGTAGTGGCTGCCGCCGCCCGGACGCGCGCCGGCGAAGCCGATCCATCCGAGGAGCAACAGCGCGATGGGCAGCGCGAGCGCGCAGCGACGAGCCAACCACATACGTGTCCCCCTGAAGGTTTGGTAGGAGCGGTTCGCCTCCGAGAATAGAGAATGGAGTGTGATAGCGTCAAGCTCCTCGCCGTGCGTGGCTCGCCCTTCCTGATCGGACTCGTGCTCCTGGGTGCGCCGCTGCGCGCAGCTCCCACCGTGATCGACGGCAACTTGCCGCCCGGCGTGAAGAGCTGCGCGGGCTGCCACGCGGACGCGGCGGCGCAGTGGCGCTCCTCGGCGCACCGGTTCTCGTCCTTCAACAACCCGTACTACCGCATCTCCGTCGAGGAGTTTCGCAGCGAGCGCGGCGCCGCGGCGTCGAAGTTTTGCGCGGGCTGCCACGAGCCGGTGCTGCTGGCGAGCGGCGCCGTGGACCGTCCGATCGCGGAGGCCTCGCCCGAGGCGCAGGCGGGGCTGGTGTGCCTGGTGTGCCACTCGATCGACGGGCTGCCCGACCTCTCTGGCAACGGCGGCTACCATGCGCACGTCTCGACGGTGCCGCTCGAACCGCCGGGCCATGGCGCGCGGCTGCGGCCGGCGCTGCTCGGCGATCCGAAGCTGTGCGGGAGCTGCCACAAGGTGGGGCTCGGGCCGGAGATCACGCACGATCGCTGGTTGCGCGGGCAGGACGACTACGACGCGTGGCAGGCGAGCGCGGCGGCGGGCAACGGCGCGGGCGCGGTGTGGCGCGCGCCGCCAAGTCGCTGCCAGGATTGCCACATGCCGCTCGAGGCGGCGCTGCTCGGCGACGCGGCGGCGAAGAACGGCAAGATCCGATCGCATCGCTTCCTCGGCGCGAACGCCGCGCTGCCCGCGGCGCGCGCGGACGCGGACCATCTTTCGCGCACGCGGCAATTTCTCGAGGGCGCGGTGTCGCTCGACGGCTTCTGGGGAGAAGCGCCTGGCGAGCTCCTGGTGGTGATGCGCAACCGGCGCGTGGGACATCGCTTTCCCGGCGGGACGATGGATTCCAACGAGGTGTGGCTCGAGGCCGAGGCCTTCGACGCGGCCGGCGCGGCGATCGCGCGTTCCGATGCGCACCCGGTGCGCGCGCAGCCGGTCGACGGCGAAGGCAGGCCGCTCGAGCGGCGCGATCCGCAGCACACGCGCGGCGTCGCGTTCGACACGTCGCTGTCGCCGGCCGACCCGCAGGCGGTGCGCTTCGCCGTGCCCGCGGACGCGACGCGCGTGGTCGCGCGCCTGCGCTATCGCAAGTTCTCGTTGGCCTACGCGAAGCGCGCATGCGCGAAGGTGCCGCGCGCCGAGCGGCAGCGCTGCGAGGACGTTCCGGTGGTGGAGATCGCGCAGGTCGAGGTCGATCGAAAGGAAGACGCCGAGCCCGGCTGGGAGCGCCTGGTCGATCGCGGGCTCGCGCTCGCCGCGTCGCTGGCCGACTCCGCCTCCGCGGCCCAACCGTTCCTCGAGCGCGCGCGGGCGCTGGCGCCGGCTCGCCCGGAGCCGCTGCTCGGCCTCGCGCGGCTGTACGTCCGTCTGGGCCAGACCGACGAAGCGGTCGCGATGGCGCGCGCCGCCGCCCGGCTCGCCCCCGAGCATCCCGCCGCCGCGTTCCTCGAAGCGACCGCGCTGGAGCGCGCCTATCGTCACGCCGCTGCGCGTCCCGCCGCCGAGCGACTGCTCGCGCTGTTGCCCGAAGATCGCGCCGCGCTGGCGCTGGTCGCGCGCGTGCGCGGCGTGGTCGGTGACGCAACCGGCGCGCTGGCCGCCGCCGATCGTTTGATCTCGATCGATCCGGAGCTCGAAGACGGCCTCTACCAGCGCACACTAGCGCTCGCCGATCTCGGCCGCGCTGCGGAGGCGGACGTCGCGCGCGCGCGCTATCTCGACCACCGCGTCGCCACCGAGATCGATCTGGCCCTGCGCGAAAAGTGGCGCTCGCACCGCAGCCCCGACGCGCCCGACGAATCGATCCCGCTCCACGTACACACGCTCAAACGCCTGCCTTGACCGCCCGGAAGCATCCCGCAGGCGCGCGTGAAAGAAGCTGCTAGCATCAAGGCTGATGCGGCAGATCCTCGTCTGGGTGGTGTTGGGCGCGGCGGGTTGCGGCTCGGGGTTGAGCGCGCTCTATCCGTCGCGGCCGCCGGCGACGCCGGGGCAGGCGTTGGCCGATCCGGCGCCCTCGCGCGTGGTGGTGCACGCCACCGTGTCGACGGCCGCGCTGCGCAAGGCGCTCGACGAGCAGATCCCGAAGAACGGCGCCGGCTCGTTTCCGCTGCTCGGCTCCGAGCGCCGCTATCTGTGGCAGCGCGTCTCGCTCGCGGTGTCGTACCTGCAAGGGCGCATCGGCGTGCAGGCGCAGGTGTTCGCACGCGTCGATCTCCCGCTCGGCGAGACGCAGTTCCCGATCGAGCTCAAGATCCTCGCCGAGCCGGTGGTGACCTCAGACTACGTGGCGCGGCTGCAGTCGATGCAGGTCGAGGTGACCTCGTCCGACGCCCGGCTCAAGTTCGCGCAGAGCCTGGCCGGCGCGCTCGACAAGATCAAGGAGCAGATCGAGGAGAAGCTGCGCGAGTTTCAGTTCGATCTCAAGCCGATGATCGGCGAGGCGCACAACCGCATCGCCCGGCCGATCGATCTGCCGCTGGGCGACGCACACGGCTGCGCCGAGTTGCGCGTGCTCGGGGTCGAGGCGGGTCCCACCGTGCTCGCCGACGGCGTGGAGAAGGATCTGGCGATCGTGATCGCGCCGTCGGTGACGCTGCCGTGCGCCGCGCCCGCCGCGCCCGCGCGCCTGCCCAAGCTCGCCAACGTGGCGGCGCTCCCGTCGGGGCCGTTCACCGTCTCGGTGCCGATCGCTGCGCGCTACGAGGAGCTGCAGCGCGCCATGTCGCTGGCGTTCACCGACGGCAAGCTGTTCTTCTCGAAGGAGTTTCCGCAGCTCTACCTCGAGAAGCCCGAGGTGTACGCGTCGAAAGATCAGCTGGTGCTCAAGTTGCACATCTACGGGCCGGTCGCCAAGGGCGCGATCAAGACCACGCTCGACGGCGATCTGTACATGATCGGGCACCCCACGGTGATCGACAACGAGCTGCGCGTGCCGGATCTCGAGCCGACCATCGAGACCTCGAGCTTCCTCTTGCGCCTGAAGGCCGCGCTCGACGGCGACTCGATCCGCGACCAGGCGCGCCAGGCGTTGCGCCTGGACATCGGCGAGCGCCTCGCGCAGGTGCGCGCGAAGCTGTCCTCGGACCTCTCGTTCGCCGACGGCCAGGGCTGTCTGCAGGCGACGGTGTCGAAGATCGAGGTGACCGGCGTGCACGCGCACGCATCCTACTTGCGCCTGTACGTAGCGCTCACCGGCCAAGCATCCGTGTACCTGCCGTGTCCCGAGCCGCCGCCCGCCGTTCCCCCCGTAAGCACGCGCTAAGGCTACTTGAGGTCGCGGCAGGCCGGCGGGGTGCCGCCGATCGCTTCGAAGGACGACAGCCACTGATCGAGCACGGTGGAGCCGGCGGGGTCTTCCCAGATCTGGGCGAAGATCATCGTGGCGCGGCCGTTGCAGACGGGCATCAGGCTCGCGCGCACGCGCAGCGGGCGGCCGGGAAACGACCAACTGCGCTCGCTGCCTTCGCCGAAGGCGACCCGGCCGCGGCCACGGTCCTGCTCCTTTGGGCCCACGCCCCCGACGGCAAACTGCTCGGGGAACGCGGCGAAGAATTGCTCCTCGAACTCCGGGCTCAGCCGGGTGGGCGCGAAGTTGAACAGCGCGAACGCGCGTGACGGCTGCGCGCGCTTGAGGATCAGATCGAAGCCCGGCTCCGCGACCGACGCCTCGAACCCGGCCGGAAGCTGCGCCGCCACGCCGAGCCGCTCGGAGCGATAGCGCCCGTCCACGATCTGGCCGCGCTCTTCGGGTCGCTCGCCAGCCAGCGGCGTGGGCGGCGCCAGCGTCAGCTCGCCGAGCGGCGGCGCGGCCGGCAGCGGCGCATCGACCAGCGCCAACAGCACGCCCGCCTGCGCCACGCGCGCGCTCTCGTCGAGCCCGCGCACCAGCGACACCCGCGTACCCACCCGCTCGATGCGCTGACCATTCGGGATCCACCAGCGCGTCGCCTGCGCCGCGGCCGTCGGCTCCGGCGGCCAGCACGCCACCTGCGCCCGCAGCGCACGCTCGAAGCGCATCGCCTGCGCCTCGGAATCCCAGACCGTGCTCCACAACAGCGCGAGCGCGCCGCCGCTGGTCTCGACCACCGCGTAGGCGTCGCCGCCCCACCCTTCCGCCGCGGCCTTCGCGCCCGCGTACGGCAAGCAGATCTCGAGCAGCGCGCGCGTGCCCAGCTCGCCGAGGCGGCCGGTGCTCACCGCGTGCGTTCCTGCCGGCGCGATCGGCGTGCGCACCGGGATCGGCTGCTCACCGGCGGCGTACTTCACGGGGTGCAGCACCTGCTCGGTCGAGACCGGCGGGTGCGCGAACGCGCGGTTCACCAGCGAAAAGCCGCCGGTGCGATACAGCTCGGTGAGCAGGCGCATGCCTTCGAAGTAGGGAAACGTGAACGCCTCGCGGATCAGGGTGGGCGCCTCGCGCAACTTCGGTGCGTCCTGCCCGACCGCGCGCAGCAGCGCATCCGCGCCCAGGTTCGCCAACGCGCGGCTGGCGCGCACCAGCACGTCGGTGAGCGGCTGCTTCGCGACCAGCGATCCGTAGGCCATCATCACCAGCGTCGCGTCCCCTTCGTAGACCGACGCCCGCGCCAGCCGCGCGTCGTCGTCGAGGGTCTGGTGCGGATCGGGAAAGCCGAAGTGCTGATCCTGCAGCGCGTGCTCGATCTCGTGCGCCAGGATGATCGCGCCGGCCGCCTTCGCCCCCGGCCTGGCCGGATCGAGGCGCCGCAGATACAGCCGCTTCTCGAGCTCGTCGTAGAAGCCCACCACCTGCTCGTCGAGCACCTCGCTGACCAGCTTGGCGGGATCGACCTCCGGCGTGGTGAAGCCGAAGGCGACGAAGAACGCGCGGTCGCGCAGCTCGCCGCCCGCCGTGCGCGCGCGTTCGATCTTCTTGCGCACCGCCGCGCGAAACGGCGCGTCGCCGAGGATCTCGATGCGCAGCGGCGACTTCTCCCCGAGCCCGCGCAACCCCTCCACCTCGTTCGCCATCGCCTGCGCGTGCGCGGCCGGATCCTCCGCGGCCAGCCCGCCGCGATGCGCGCATCCGGCAGCGCAGGCCAGGAGCAGCCACCCCCCGCGAGTCATTTCGGCGCGCCGGGTCGGGCGCAGCGCACGCCGGCGGACGGATCGGCGTTGGTGCCGAACAGATTCTGGCGGAACGCGGCGCGCAGCGGGGCGGTCGGCAGATAGAACCCGCCGCCGCGCTCCGAGTGGGCGTCCCCGTCGGCGGGGCTCTCCAGATCGGCGAGCGGATCGTGGAACACACCCGGCTGCGACCAGTACGCTTCGTCCTGCCGGCTCCACTGATCGAGGGCCCAGGTGCCGACGTTGCCGGCCAGGTCCACCACCTCGCGCGACTCGCCGCTCACCGGATCGATCAAGGTCACGCGATCGAGCAGCGCCGAGCCCGACGGCAACAGGCCGCCGATCGTGTCGGGCGGGCGGCAGGTGTCGGGATAGAATATGTGGACGCCGACGCCGCCGCGCCCCCACACCGCGGACGCGCAGTCGGGCTCGTCGTTGCCCCACACGTAGCCCCACTCCGCGCCGCGCCCCGAGGCGATGAACTCGAACTGCGCCTCGGTGGGCAGATCGCGATCGTACGACAGGCACAAGATCCGGCCGGTGTCATACGAGATGCAGTTGACCGGCAGGCGCGTGCGCGAGTCGTCGGGATCGCCCGCCGACGGCCCGTTCGCGATGGTGCACCAGGCCTCGGTCTTGGTCGGATCCTGATCGCCGCTCCACTCCAGGTAGTCGCCCGAGAAGCCGAGCTTGCCCCCCCGCGCCTGGGTGCGAAACTGGCCGGCCGTGCGCGGGCGCAGATCGATGAAGAACGGCGAGACCACCACCAGCCGCTCTTGATCGGCGTCCGTGCCGCCGCCGAGCTCGCCGAGCGCCGGATCGCCCATGTAGAACGCGCCGCCCACCACGCACGCTTCGTCCGCACCGGCCGCCGTGGCGCACGGCACCGGCTGCGCGCCGGACCACTGGCCCACCTCCGACGGGCCCGGCTCGCCGGGATCCGGATCGCCCGACTGCGGCTGGCCGATGTCGTCGACGTGCAGCCGCACGGTCAGGTGCACCACGTCGGTGGCGCCCAGCGCCGGCAGCGCGACGTCCCGCTCGAGCGTGATGCGCGCCGGCGGCTCGCCCGCGACCACGCGATCGCCGCGGAACAGCCGCACGCGCGCGCTCAGCCCCGCGTCGCCGACCGCCGGCGCGATGCCGATCGACACGCGCCCGTCCTGGAACATTCCCTCGTCGACGCCGAAGTCGCGCGCGCCGCGATCGAGCGCCGGCGCGCCGTCGCGCAAGATCTCGATGCGCAGCTGATCGAACAGCGCGCGCGGCCGCGCCGGATCGACGCGCACGCCCGGCGTGGGCGGCACCGGCGCATCGGTGTCGACGTGCAGGAACAGCTGGCCCGTCGGTGCGCACGCCGACAGCGCCAACGCGAGCGGCAAGAGCAGCCTCACGGTCCTCCCGCGCGGGCGCAGCGCACGCCGCGATCGATGAACCCGGACGGCGAAAACGAGTTGCGCTCGGCCGCCGGCAGCCCCGATGGGATCTGCGCCCAGTGGCCGCCGCGTTGCGCGCGCAGCGGCGCTTCGTCTTCCCAGCACTGCACGTTGCGCAGCGGCGCCTGCCACCAGCACGGATCGCCATACGGATGGAAGCTGTCGAGCGCCCACTCGCTCACGTTGCCGGTCATGCCGGCCACCCCGCCCGGCGTCAGGTCGGCGAGCGCGACCGGATCGTCGAGATCGGTCGGACCGACCCCGCTGTCGATGCACGCGGAGGTGTCCATCGAGCGGCCGTAGACGGCGTGCGAGCAATCGGGCAGCGTGTCTCCCGTCGGGTACACGGTCTTGGCCGGCCGGCTCGCGGCGGTCGCCGCCCATTCCCACTGCACCTCGGTCGGCAGATCGCCGCCCAGGAAGCGGCACAGCGCGCGCGCCGTCGTCCAGCTCACGCAGTTGAGCGGCAGCTTCTCGCGGAACTCTGGCGAGTGTGGCGCGGCCGCGTCGCCGCTGAAGGTGCAGGCGTTTGGATCGACCAACGCCAGCGGATCGATGAAGCCGTCGTTCGCGGTCGGCGAGTCGTCGGGCGACTTGAACCCCTGGCGCAGCGCCTCGCGGTAGCGCGCCACCGACACTTCGAACTTGTCGAGCCGCATGGGATCGACCACCGCCACCTGCTGCGGCACGCCATTCTGGTCCCCGCGCCCGACCAACTGGGCCGAGCCGACGGTGTACGCGCCGCCGGGCACGCACACCTCCTCGTCGAACAGCGCGATGCCGTCCGAGCTGATCGACGCGGGACGCAGCGCGCCGGTGCAATCGAGCGGGGCTTCGGCCGCCCAGCTCCCGGCGACGCTCGCGCCCGGGCGCTGCAGGCCGTCGACGAGCGGCGCCTGCGCCACCGGCGCGAGCACGCCGGCCGTGTCCACGCAGCTTCGCCCGCCCGCGAGATCGGCCTGCGTGCCAAGGCACTCGCCGCGCAACAGCACCGCGACGGTCGCGCGCCTCGCCGGCCGCACCTGGACGTCGATCAATCGATCGATCGCCAGGTTCGGCTGCGGCTCGGTCGCCGGCGTCAGATCGGCGCCGTCCACCAGCAGCGACGGCAGGATCGGGGCCGCGGGTGGAGCGCCCCCGTCGGGCGACGGCGCATCCCACGCATCGGCGTGCGCCCAGCGCAGCGAGACGTCGGAGACGTCGGCGAAGTTCGCGCCGGTCACGAGCAGGTACTCGCCGGGATCGAGCGTCACGATCAGCCGCGGCACATAGTCGGTGTCGGGCGTGGGCGATCCCACGTCGTTGCAGGCGAGCTGGCTCGCCGGATCGTCGCAGCGGCTGCGCAGGAACAAGGTCGTGTCGCTGAGAAACCCGCCGACGCGCTGGCCCGGCACCACGCCGACCACCTCGAAGCGGTAGCTCGCGCTCTCGGTGATCACCACGCGCGCCGCCACCGAGCCCGCCAGCTGCGTCGCCTTGCACGCGCCCGCGGCGACGGCGGTGGTGATCGGCGCCGCGCCACGCCGCAAGGTGAGCGTCTCGCCCTCCGCCAACAGCGGCGGGCTCTGGCACAGATCGCTCGCCGAGTGCGCGACCCTGGGCCCGACGAACGGCGCCGCCGGTGCGAAGCGCTCGCCGCGATAGTCGCGCGTGCCGTCCTCGGGAAAGCCGCGCAGGCGCAGGCGCACGCGCTTGCCGGCGGGCTCGCTCGAAAACACGCTGAAGCTGAGCGGCCAGCCGGCAGCCTCGGGCGCGGCGATCTCGCGCGACTCGTACCACGCGCCGCCGACGTCGTAGAGGTCGACGCGCAGCCGCCCGACGAACGCCGGCACGCTCGCCTCGGAGTCGACTACCACCAGGACCTCGCCGAACGGCAAGTCCTGACAGCCCGTTCCGAGCAGCGCGATCAGGGCGAGCGCGCCTACCGGAGCTGGATGGCCCACCCGAGCCCTCCGCCGTCGACCTTCGGCGTCTGGGCCGCCTGCGCGCCGAAGTAACCGCCGAGGATCGCGCCCACCACCACGCCGCCCGCCAGGCTCCAGAACCACCAGCGCTTGTAGACCGGCGTCTTCTGCACCTCGAGCGCGGCGCGCAGGTTGGCCTCCTCGCCGGGCCGCACCGCCACCTGCGTCTCGTACGGCGCGCAGCCGGGCTTCTTGACCACCACGCGGTAGCTGCCGGCCGGCCGCTCGACGTCGACGGGCGCCACGCCCACGTCGAGCCCGTTGACCGTCACCACCGCGCCGTCCTTGTTCGACGCCACGTGCAGCGTCGCCGGCAGCCGGTCGAGCGCGAGCGTGAGCTGCGTGTGCGATCCCGGTTGCAGCGTGCGGTGCAGCACCACGTCGCCGAAGCCCTTGCGAGAGAGCGTGATCACGTGCGTGCCCGGGTCGACCACCAGCTCGAAGCGGGCCACCGGCGGCGCGCTCCCCGGCCCCGGCGGAAGCGTGCCGCCCGAGAGCACCGGCGGCGTGCCCCCGCCCACCTCGAGCGGCCGGCCGTCGACGGCGATCGCCGCGTCGGGCGGCTCGATGCTCACCTCGGCGTGCGCGAGCAGCCGATCGATCTCGGCGGCGTAGCCGTGCGCTTCGGAGACCAGGCTGTCCGGGAGCTGCTGCGCGCCGCCCGCCGCGGCCTGCGCATTTTGCGACAGCGCACGCTCGAGCGTGGCGCGCGCGCGGGTGTAGCGGCCGAGCGCCCGCTCGCACGCGCCGATGTTGTAGGTGGTGATCGCGTGCGGCCGCAGCTTGGCCGACAGCTCGAACGAGGTGAGCGCCTCGGCCCATTGCGCCTTCTGCACCAGCTCGGCGCCCTCCTTGAACCGCTGCCGCGCCTCGGCCACCTGCGCGGCCTCTTCGGCGCGCGCGATCGACGACCAGGCGCACAGCGCTCCCAACAACGCCCAACGAAGCTTCATCGATCCACCCCTGTCTCGGTTAGAACGGGACCTGATCCACGACGCCGCCGGGCAGCGCCTTCTTGGTCGGTGCGGGCGCCGGCGCGGCGACGGCCGGCGCGCTCTCGACGCGCTTCTGCGGCCGCGCGGCCTTGTGCGGCGCCTTGACGGCTTTCTGCGCCAGCACCGGCTCGGGCACCACCGGCGCCGCCACCGGAATCGGCGTCGCCACCGGCGGCGTCGCGACCGCCGCGTGCACCGGCGCTGCGATCACCGGCGCGAGCGGCGCCAGCTGCTTCTCCTCGGGCGTCCTGCCCAGCCGCCAGCCGACCACCGTCGCGATCGCCAACAGCGCCACCGATCCCGCCGCCACCATCGCCATGCGCCGCCGGGGCCGCGCGTAGGTGGTCGCCGCCAGCGGATCGGTCGCCGCGCCCTCGTCGATTGCACGCGGGCTCGACTGCGCGATCACGATCTTGCCGCTGTGGGTGGCCTGCATGGCGATGCCGAAGCTCTGCGCCTGCTTGTCGGTGTGCTTCTTGAGGAGCTGCTGCACCTCGCGCAGATCCGCCGGGCGCGCCGCGCGCTCCTGCTCGAGCATGCGCCCCACCAGCTGCGTGATGTCGCGCGGCAAGAAGGGCGCGACCAACTCGAGCCGCTGCGATCCGCCGGTGATGATGCGCTTCAAGATCTGCCCGATGTTGTCGCCCTGAAACGGCCGCTTGCCGGTCAGGCACTCGTACATGATCACGCCGACCGCCCAGATGTCCGCGCGATGGTCGACGTCGTTCTCGCCGAACGCCTGCTCGGGCGACATGTAATAAGGCGTGCCGACCATGTCGCCGGTGCGCGTGATCCCGCCGCCCTCTTGCGTCTGCGCGGCGTCGCCCTCGGTGGCGGTGAGCTTGGCGATGCCGAAGTCGAGCACCTTGACGTCGTAGCCGGCGCCGTCGGGCAGCGTGACCAGGAAGATGTTGTCGGGCTTGNNGGCTTGAGATCGCGATGGACGATCCCGGCAGCGTGCGCGGTGCCGACCGCCGAGACCACCGGCACCAGGATGCGCGCCAGCTCGTCGAGCGCGATCACCCGCTCGCGCGCCAGCTTGTCGCCCAGCGTCTCGCCCTCGAGCAGATCCATCACCATCACCGGCGAGCCGTCGTCGAGCTCGAGGATGTCGTGCACCTGCACCACGTTCGGGTGGCGCAACACGCTCGCCGCGCGCGCCTCGCGCAGAAAGCGCCGGCGCACGTCCGGCTTGGTCTGGCCCATGCTCTTGAGGAACTTGAGCGCGACGGCCTTGCGCGTGACGGTGTGAACGGCCGACCAGACGGCGCCCATCCCTCCTTCACCGAGCAAGCGGTCCAGCCGATATCGCTGGGCCACGGTCGCCCCCTGTTCGCACACAAAGGCCATGGGCCTGAACAGGTTACCACGATCCGGGTGGGTGCTGGGACGGCGCGCGCTACTGCCCGCCGCACAACAGCAACCCGCTGCCGGGGCTGTTGCAGGTGAGGCACGGCCTGCCGGCGGCGGGCGTGCAGCCCGGCGACTTGTCGAGCGGCTGCACCGACGGCGAAGCGTCGTTGCAGGTCTTGACCGAGATCTGCGGCTGGCCGGCGCTGTTCACGCTCGCGGCGTAGTAGCGCACCAGCGAGCGATCGTTGGCGCCGCGATAGCCGCTGATCGCCGCGCTCAGGTGATCGCCGGCGATCGGATCGTCATACAAGAGCGTGAAGGTGAGCCCCTTGCCCAGCGCCGACAGCACGCACTCCTGCGCCAGGAGCATCGCGTTGGCGGCGCCGCCGTCGGTGTTCTCGAGGAAGCTCTCGCAGTGCACCACCGCGCCATGCCCGAGCACGTCGCCGTCGACGAGCTTCTGCAGATCGCACGATCGACTCGACGCCTGCGCGCAGCCGGCAGCCCCGAGGCTGGCGGCCGCCAACAGCAGCAACCCGTGCACTACGAGCTGGCGGGACCTGGGTTGCACTGCGGATTGCCGGGCTGCTTGGCGCACGAGATCCCGAAGCCCATCGGCTCGTACGGCTCTCGCCAGACGATCTCCGGACGGGCGTATTTCTTCTTGCCCGGCCCCGCCACAACGGGCGGTTTCGGCGTCACGCGCTGGCTCACTGCACGAGTGTAGCTGGCGGTCCTTGAAATTGTCCAGTGCCGGGAGATAAAATGGGCGCGCGGCAAGATGAGACGACTCCTCCTTCTATTGGTGCTCGGCGCTGGCCCGGTGGTGCTCGGCGCCGGTTGCCAGGACGGCGGTGCCGGCCTCGAGGTCACGCTCAAGCTCAGCGACCCGGTGTTCGCGGCCACCGCCTCGGCGCGCATCATCCTCTCCAGCACCGACGGGACCTCGTTCCATCCGGGCACCATGACCACCACCGTCGGCAAGGGCCTGACCGTGCGCAACCTGGACGTCGACGGCGACGGCGCGATCGACGTGGTGCTCGACCTCGGTCCCGATTACGCCTTCGACAAGAGCGTGCGCTTTCTCCTCGAGCCGAGCGGCGTGTCCCATCCGGTCAACGTGGTGCTGCGCGCCGAGGTGTTCGACGGGCTCGAAAACCGGCTGGCCAAGATCGGCGGCGCCTCGCGCGATCCGGCCGCCGAGCGGGTGCCGGCGATCGTCAGCCCGGGGCAGCGCACGCGCGCGACCGAGCTGGCGCCGGAGTGTCTGGGAACCTGCCCGGATGCGACCGCCCGGCTCGGGCCGGCCGACGCCGCGCAGATGCTCGACAGCGGCGGCAGCACGGTCAGCGGGCTGGCCGCGGGCAACCTGACCGGCGCGCTCACCCATCGCGCCGATCTGGCGGTGGCGCGCGCGCACCAGGATCGTCCGGCGCCGGCGGGCGGCGTGGCGCAGCCGAACGCCGGGCAGGTGGCGGTGTATTTCGGCGGCGGGCCGCTCAACCTGCAGTCGACCCTCCTCGGCGCGCAGGGCGGCGATCAGCTCGGGGTCGCGATCGCCGTCGGTGATCTCGACGGGGACGGCGCGGACGAGTTGATCATCGGCGCACCCGGCGCCAACGGCGCGCGCGGCGCGGTGTACGTGCTGCGCGGCGGCGCGAGCTGGCCGGCGACCATCGATCTGCTCGACGCGGGCGCGCCGCAGCCCTGGACCGGTGAGCTGCCCGGCGATCGCCTGGGCGCGTCGCTCGCGCTCCTCGACGTGGACGGCGACGGCAAGCTGGACGTGATCGCCGGCGCGCCCGGCGCCGCGTCGGTCTACGTGCTCACCCTGCCGCCGGCTGCGGGCGCCGACGTGAGCATGCGCCCGTCGGTGAAGGGGGCCGCCGCCTCGCAGCTCGGCGCGTCGCTCGCCGCGCGCGACCAACTGATCGCCGCCGGCGCACCCGGCGAGAGCGGCGGCGCGGTCTACCTGTTCGATCGCACGCGCGATCTCGCGCAGCACGCCGCCGCGGTCCCGGCGCAGGCGCGCGTCGCCGGCGCGGGCGGCGACTTTGGCGCGCGGGTGGCGATCGCCGATCTGGGCGCGGGCCCGACGCTGGTGGTGGCCGCGCCCGACGACGGCGCGGGAACGATCTATGGCTACGCCGCCGACAACCTGACCGCTCCGCTCGAGGTGATCCGCGGCAGCGCGCCCGCCACGCAGCTCGGCGCCGGCCTTTTGTGCATCCGCCGCCCGCTCGGCGACGCGCTGTTCCTCGGCGCACCCGCCTCGCTGCCGGCGAGCGCGCCCGGCACCGGCGCCGCCTACCTGGTGCGCGGGCCGATGCTCCGGGTGGTCCCCGCGTTTGCCCTCGGCGCCGACGGCCGCCCCGCCGCCGCCGTGCTCGCGGGCGGCAAGGACGGCGATTCGTTCGGCGCCGCGGCCGCGCTCGGCGACTTCAACGCCGACGGGTTCGACGATCTGGTGATCGCCGCGCCCGGGGCGCAAACGCTGGTCCTGTACACGGGGCCACTGCTATGAAACGCGCGCTGCTGATGCTCGGGGTGCTGGTCGCCCTCGGGTCGCCGCGGCTCGCGCGCGCGCAGGCCACGCCCGATCTGCTGCAGCTCGGCAAGCAGGAATACGAGACCGGCCAGAAGGAATTCAACCTGGGTCACTACGAAAAGGCGCTCGAGCACTTCGAGACCTCGTATCGACTCACCGCGCGGCCGGCGCTGCTGTTCAACCTCGGCTACGTGCACAAGCAGCTGTTCGAGCGCACGCGCAAGATCGATCACGCCGAGCAGGCCATCGATCGCTTTCGCGCGTTTCTCACCGCGACCAGGGGCGTCGACGATCCCCAAGTGGTCAAGCAGCGCGATCGCGTCGAGCACGAGCTGGCCGGCACCGTCGACGAGCTGGCGCGCGAGCGGGCGGCGCGAGCGCAGGGCGAAGAGACGCTGCAGCTCGGCGAGGAGCTGCTCAAGCAGGGCAAGCTCGACGACGCGCGCGCGCAGCTCGAGCGGTTCGACAAGACGCCCGGCAACGAGCGTCCCGGCGTGGCCCGCGCGCTGGTGCTGCGCGGTGGGATCGCGATCGCCGGGGGCGAGCTGGCCGCCGGCGGTGAGGCCTATGCGCGCGCGCTGTCGCTCGATCACTCGGCGGCGCTGCTCGAGGGCGCGCCCGACGCCGCCAGGGCCGCGTTCGCCGACGCGCAGAAGCGCGTGGGTCAGAGCCCGCCGGTGAGCGCGTCCCATGCGCCGCCCGGATCGCTCAAGCCGGGCGCGCCGGTCGAGCTCGGCTTCGCGCTGATCTCCGATCCCGCGCATGTGGTCGCCGGCATCCAGCTCTTCTATCGCGCCGGCGCGGGCGCGTTCTCGACGCTGCCGCTGCAGCCGGTCGGCAAGGTGGCGCTACCGCGCGCGTTCACCGCCGCGCTGTTGCCGGGCACGCGGATCGACTATTTCGCCAACGTGGTCGACGGCAACGGCGCGATCTTGCAGCACCTCGGCTCGGTGCCGCTGCCGTTCTCGGTGCAGGTCGAGCAGCTGCGTCCGCCGAGCGTGGCCAAGAAGGGTTGGTTCTGGGGCGTGATGGTCGGGGTCGCCGCGGTGGCCGCCACCGGCATCGCGCTCGGCATCGTCTACTCGCAGCCGGCCCCGCCTACCAACGTCCCCATCAATCTGGGGGTCACGGTCCACGCGCGATGAAGGTGTGTCCCGAGTGTGACAAGGGCTGGCCGGCGGATCAGGAGTTCTGCCTCGACGACGGCTGCCGCTTGCAGGCGGTGGCGATGGCCGAGACCATGGGCTCGGCGGTAGCGACGCGCAAGATTCCCAGCACCAACATGAACTTTCCGCCGCCCATGTCGCCGATCCCCGGCGGCACGCAGGTGGGCGAGTACGTGATCGAGCGGCAGATCGGCGAAGGCGGCATGGGCGTGATCTTCTCCGCCGTGCACCCGGTGATCGGCAAGCAGGTGGCGATCAAGGTGCTCAACTCCGACCTGGCCGCCAGCCGCGACATCGTCATGCGGTTCATCCAGGAGGCCAAGTCGGTCAACCAGATCCGCCACCGCAACATCGTCGACATCTTCTCGTTCGGCACGCTCGAGGACGGGCGGCACTACTTCGCGATGGAGCTGCTCGAGGGCGAGTCGATGGCGGCGCGGCTCAAGCGCGGGCCGATGACGCCCAAAGAGGCGCTGCCGATCTGGATCCAGACCGCCAGCGCGATCGAGGCGGCGCACGCCAAGGGGATCGTCCACCGCGATCTCAAGCCCGACAACATCTTCCTGTGCCCGTCGCCGGACGGGGCGTTCGTCAAGGTGCTCGACTTCGGCATCGCCAAGCTGCTCGGCGACACGCCGACGGGAATGACCAAGACCTCGACGGGCGTGCCGATCGGGACGCCCTCGTACATGTCGCCCGAGCAGGCGTCGGGCGCGGCGACCATCGACCACCGGACCGATCTCTACGCGTTCGGCATCATCTTGTACGAGACCATCGCCGGGAAACCGCCGTTCACCGGCAAGACCTTCATCGAGGTGCTGAGCGCGCAGCTGTCGGCCGCGCCGCCGCCGCTCTCCGGGAAGTTCACGCTCGATCCGGAGATCGAGCGGCTGATCGAGATGCTGCTGCACAAGGACCCCGACGGCAGGCCGCCCGACATGAGCGCGGTGCGCGAGCGGCTGGTCAAGGCGCGCGACCAGGTGGGCGCACACGGCCCGCTGTGGCGCAGGATCGGCGCGGAGCCGATCGCCGAGGCGGACGGGGCGAACACCGTGCCGGAGATTCCGGTGACGGCGCCGCGAAAGCGGTTGTGGCTCGGCATCGCGGCGGGCGCGGGCTTCGCCGTCACCGGGCTGGCGATCTTCGCGCTCACCCGCAAGCCCCACGCGCCGCCGGCAGCGACCGCAACAGTGACCGCTCCGCCCGTCGCCGCACCCGCCGTCGTGCCGCCGGCTCCCCGCAACCTCGGCCGCGTCACGGTCACCACCAACGCGCTCGGCACACGCGTGTACCTCGAGTGCGGCGCGCCCGATCCGCACGCCAGCCCTGCCGCGGCGGGCGGCATGAACTTGCGCGTGCAGGTGCCCGCCGACACCGACTGCCGCCTGCGGGTCGAGGCCAACGGTTTCCAGCCGGTGGTGCTGCCCATTCGCCTCGCCGCCGGCGACGAGAGCGCGCTACCGGTGCTGCTCGTCCCGCTGCCCGCACCCGGTAAGCACCCCGCGACGCACGCGCCCGTCCGTCCCACCGCGACCGCGCCGCAACCGGAGAAGAAGCCAGAGAAGAAGGGCGACGGCGACTTCATGAATCCATTCTGATGCGTCACTCCTCACCACGCTGACGGTCGTCCTCGCTTGCGGAGACACAGGCTTCCGGGTGAACATCGAGCACCGTGATTCGTGTGATCTGTGCCTTGGCGGTTGTCGTCGCATCCGCGCCGCTGGGAGCCGCGCCGTTGCTCGGCGCCGACCACGCGGTCGACACGCCGGTATTCGCCCCCACGCTGTTCGATCAACAGACCCCGGCGATGGCGTTCGGCGCCGGCATGTACTTCGTCGTGTGGCGCGACGGCGACAAGAACGTGGGACAGGTGTGGTCGCTCAAGGGCGTGCGCCTCTCCGCCGACGGCACGCTGCTGGACGATCCGCCCCTCACGATCTCGGACGCGGGCGAGCTGCTCACCAACCCGGCGGTCGGGTTCGACGGGCAGAGCTTCCTCGTCGCCTGGGAATGGCCCAACCCGGTCAAGGGCGTGGCATCAGCGCGCGCGGTCTATGTCGATCCGGCCACCGGCGTTTTGGGCACTCCGTTCCTGGCGGTCGACGCCGCCGGCTCGCAGAGCCAGCCGGTGGTGGCCGGCGGCGACGGCTATCTGCTGGTGGCGACCACCAGCGCCTCGGGCGCGGACGCCAACGCGTTCGTGCGCGCCACCCTGCTCGGGCAGGGCATCATCATCAAACCAAGTTTCCCCGTCTCGACGACGGTCCTGCCGTCGACCGATCCGTCTCCTGCGATCGCCCCACAAGTGACCTTCAGCGGCATTGGCGGTGGGCACTTCCTGGTGGCCTGGAGCCATGGGCGCTCACAATCGGAGGGCGTGCGGGCGGCGGCCGTCGACCTCGCCGGCAACGTCTCGACGCCCGTCAAGGTGAGCCCCAGCGTCACCTGCATCAGCGATGGAGAGTGTCTCTCGGGCAGTTGCAATCTCGGGGTTGGCGTGTGCACGTGCACCCTCGATTCCGACTGTTCGCCGGGTACCTGCGGCTTCAGCGTGTGCAACCTGGGCGCGAGCGAGCCGGCGGTCGCCTGGGACGGAACGCGCTTCGGCGTGGTGTGGTCGGATCGGCGCGCGCAGCAGTTCCATCCCGATCTGTACGCGCGGGCGGTCGACGTCACCGGGACGCCGGCGGGCGCCGAGCTCCTGGTGGCGCAGGCGCCAGCCGGCAACGCCGGGTTCCAACGATCGCAGTTGGTGTCGGTGAACGGCAAGCTGATCGCGCTGGCTGAGCAGGTCCAGGTCGACGGCACCTCGTTGCTCGTCGGCGCGCGGCTCGACGTGGGCGCACGCACTTCGATGGATCCGGCCGGCGTGCTGCTCTCGTCGGCGCCCGGCTCGCCGTACCCGCTCCTTCCCGCGGACGGCGATTCGCGCCGCGTCGCCATCGCCTCGGACGGCACGCAAGCCTTCGCCGCCTGGGATCTGAGCTCGAGCGGCCCCACAGGCGACGATGTCTACGCGCTGCCGATCGACCCGCAGAGCTTCTCCGCACACGCTTCGGTGCTCGCCACCCAGGAGCGCAACTTCGAACGCACGCGAACCGTCGCCACCGATGGAAACATCTACCTGTTCGTGTGGGAGGACGACCGCAACTCCGCCACCACCGGGCTCGACGTCTTTGGCTTGCGCGTCCAGCGTGACGGCACGCCGATCGACGCGGCGCCGTTCCTGGTCAGCAGCGCGTCGGGGATGCCGTCCCTGGGAGCGACCGGCGATCAGTTCTCGCCGGCGGTCGCAGCGACGGGGGGCGGTGACTTCCTGGTGGTCTGGGCCGACACGCGCAACCTCGGCGTGGGGCTGAGCGGTCTCGATCTGTACGGCGCGCGGGTGCCAGCGAGCGGCGCCCCGGTGCAGCTGGTCCAGCCCGTGAGCGCCGCCAACTACGCGCAGGTTTCGCCGTCGGTGGCGGCCAGCGCGGACGGCTGGCTGGTCACCTGGGAGGACTGGCGCAGCATCCCGATCAGCCCCGGCACCTCGCAGCTGTTCTCCGCGTTCGTGCCCAAGGTGGATCCGGGCTCGAGCCCCGTCGAACGCCAGCTCACCGTCAAGAGCAACAAGTACCCGACCGCGTGTGCCGCGGCCCCGGCATGGGACGGCCAGCGCTTCCTGGTCGCCTACGAGCAGCCGTGCAGCCAGATCCCGGGCGGGTCGCAGTCGGACCTGTTCGGCCAGTGGATGACCGCGACCGGGATGCCGATGGGCGGCCCGATCACGCTCGCCGATCGCACCGGCCCCGAGACCGCGCCGGCGGTGACCTCCGACGGCAATGGAACGGTGTTCCTGGCCTGGCGCGACCAGACCGTGAAGGAGGTGATCGTCGGCGGCGCGATCGCCAGCGGCGCAACCATGCTCGAGGCGGCCGCAGTGCCGCTCTTCACCGACAACGGCTCACGCGAGGCGCCGGCGATCAGCTGGGCGCCAGGCGGTGCCGGGACGCTCACCATCTCCTTCATCGAAACCGTGCCCGGGCGCGTGGCCGGGATGCGCTTTCGCGGGGACGGCAGCTTCACCGCCATCGACGCCGCGCCGTTCACGCTGGTGGGCGGCGACCTCTTCCGCGTACCGGCCGCGGTGGTGGCCCCCGACGCGTTGGGTCGGGGCGACATCGGCGCCGCGCGCACCACGCCGCCGGCCGGGCTGGCTACCCAGGCCACCGGCGACACCCTGGTGGTCTACGATCTCCTGGAGAGCCGCCTCGCACGCGCGCACTGGCGCACCTTCGGCGTCCTGCCGCCCGGCATCCCGTGCGCGCAGGCGGGCGGCTGCGCCGGCGGCTACTGCACCGGCGGCGCCTGCTGCAACACCGTGTGCGACGGCGTATGCCAGGCGTGCGGCGCGAACGGTTGCGTGGAGACGCCCAAGACCGACGTGCGCTGCAACACCGGTCCCGACGGCGGCGCACTCTCTTGCGCGTCGCTCTCGACGGTCTGCCGCACCTTCACCGACGCGGCCGGCGGCGCGAATCAGTGCCTTGCCTTCGGCGAATGCGCGCAGGTCCTCTCGGGCGCCGAGTGCACCGACTACGTCGACCAGCCCGACGGAACGCCCTGCCCTGCGAGCGACTGCGGCGGCATGGGCGCGTGCGCAGGGGGAAGCTGCGCGTGCGCCGGCCAGACGCCGCAGAAGCTGGCTCCGCGCAGCGCGCCCTCCGGCTGCGGTTGCACTGTCGGTGCCCGTCCCCAACCACTCAGCGCCGGGTGGCTGTGCGCCGCCCTGGCGCTGGCTCTTCTGCGCAGGCGCCGAGCCTGATCTACTTCTTCCGCTAGAAGCTGCAGCAAGCGCGGCCGAGTTGGCAGCAGCCGCCCGTCCCGCACACGCCGTTGCTACAGGTACCGAAGCCGCTGCAGCAGTTGTCGTTGTTGCAGGCGGTGCCATTCGGTGCGTTGGGCTGGACCGGGGGGCAGGAAGCCGACCCGCCAGTGCACGTGGCGTCGAGCTTGCAGTCAGTGACCGACATCGAGCAGACCGTCCCCGCCGGAACGAACGTGTTGGCCGGGCAGGCGGCCGA
>PNAM01000091.1 GCA_003170275.1 Myxococcales bacterium | reverse complement strand
CGCGACGCCGCGCACGCGGGCGCGACCGTCTACTGGTCGTACCTGTACGGCGACTACTCGTTTCACCAGGGCGCGTGGTGCCCGATCTTCGAGGCGCTCACCGGCCTGCAGCACCAGCTGCGCTACGGCTGCTTCGAGCTGCCGCCCGAGCGCGTAACGCTCAAGGGCCCGTTCACGCTGTCGGTGCCCACCGGCGTCGGGCATTGCGCGACGCCCTACGCGCTCTCGCGCCTACCCACCAGCGAGCGTGCCGGCACGGCGGTGCGCACGCTGGCGTTCGACGCCGAGGGCCGCCCGGCGCTCACCTCGCACGCGGTCGGCGCCGGTCGCGTGCTGTTCCTCAGCTACCCGTTCGAGCGCTACCTGGCGCAGCTCTCCGACGGCTGCGCGCGCGACGCCCACCGCTTGTACCGCCTGCTCGGCGAGGAGGCCGGCATCGACGAGGAGTATCCCACCCATCACCCCGACGTGCAGAGCCGCGTCTTGCGCGACGGCGCCGACGATCTGGTGATCGTGCAGCATCGCGGCTGGGGCGAACGCGTCGACGACGCGACCGAAGTTCCGCGCGAGGCCGAGATCCTCTTCGATCGCTCCGGCCGCACCGACGACGCCTTCGGCCCCAAGGGCGTGCGCATCTACCGCGTGCGCGCGCGCTGACTCACGACAGCTGGGCGCCGAGCTGCGACAGCGCGCTCTGGAAGGTGGGGAAGCTGGTGGCGATGTTGGCGGTGTCGTCGATGCAGGTCTCGCCGTCGACGGCGAGCGCGCACACCGCGGCCGACATGGCGATGCGGTGATCGCCGTGGCTGTCGACGATCGCCGGGCGGAAGCGCGCGGGGCGGCCGGCGATGCGTAGGCCGTCCGGGCGCTCCTCGACCTCGACGCCGAAGGCGCGCAACAGCGCCGCGGTCGCTGCGATGCGATCCGATTCTTTGACGCGCAGCTCGGCGGCGTCGCGGATCTCGGTCGGGCCGTCGGCGTGCGCGGCTAGCACGGCGATCAGCGGCAGCTCGTCGATCGCGCGCACGGTGAGCGCGCCGGCGATCTCGGTGCCGCGTAACGGCGCCGCGAAGCAGCGCAGATCGGCCACCGGCTCGCCGCCTTGATCGCGCTCGGCGACCCGCTCCACCCGTCCGCCCATCGCGCGCAACACGTCGAGAAATCCGGTGCGCGTGGGGTTGCAGCCCACGCCGCGCACCAGCACCGACGAGCCCGGCACCAGGCTCGCCGCGCCGAGCAGGAACGCGGCCGACGACAGATCGCCCGGCACCTGCCAATCGCGCGCGGGGAGCCGGCGATCCCAGCCGGTCGGATCGAGCGTCGCCGAGAGGCCGTCGGCGCTGCACGAGATCGGCACGCCCAGGTGGCGCAGCATGCGCTCGGTGTGATCGCGCGACTGCTCGGGCTCGACGAACACGGTCGGCCCGTCGGCCTGCAGCGCGGCCAGGAGCACCGCCGACTTGACCTGCGCGGAGGCGACCTTCGACGAATAGGTGATCCCGTGCAAGCGCGCCGCCGTGCCGCCGACCGTCAGCGGCGGATAGATCTCGCCGCTCTTCTTGCCTGCCGCGCCGTCGACGATCGCGCCCATGAGCCGCAGCGGCTCGGCCACGCGCATCATCGGGCGCGCGCGCAGATATTCGTCGCCGGTCAGCCGCGACGAGAAGCGCTGCGGCGCGAGCAGCCCGGACAGCAGCCGAATCGAGGTGCCCGAGTTGCCGCAGTCGAGCGCGCCCGCGGCCGCACGCAATCCGTCGAGCCCGATGCCGTCGATCTCGAGCGCGCCCGGCCCGAGCTCGCGAATGGCTACTCCGAGCGCAGTCAGCGCCAGGACGGTGCGCCGGTTGTCTTCGCCACCCGAGAGGCCTTGCACGATCGCGCGGCCGCCGCCGAGCGCGCCGAAGATCACCGCGCGATGACCAATCGACTTGTCGCCCGGCACCGCGAGCTCGCCTGCGAGCGCACGCGCCCGTCCCCGGACGATCAGCCGCGCGCTCATCGATCGAGCTGCTTCTCCGGCGCGCGCGCCGGTGCAGCCTGCGGAGCTTGCGGGCGGGCCGCGCTGACCGATTCCAGACGGTCGAGCATCTGGGTCACCGTCGGTGCGGAGAGCCGGTAGGCGAAGTGCACCTCGGAGTCGCGCGCCTTGAACACGATCGGCTCGATGTACTGCTTGAGCCCGAGCAGCCGCACCGCCATGCGCCCCGAGAACTCGCTGACACGCGCGCGCGCGGTGTTGGCCATCGACTCGGCTTCGGCCGGCCCCTTGAGCCCGCCCACGCCGCCGACGTCGAACCCGTCGCCCACCGCCACCGACAGCGCCAGCCAGTCGAGATCGACGCCCGGCAGATCGAGCTTCTTGAGCTCCTCGCGCATCGGCTCCGACGGCACCGCCGCCAGGCGGATCGCCGGCCGCCCGCTCTTGGCGGTGGGCGCGCGGTCGAACGCGGCCATCAGGTGGCGATCGCTCGCCGACGCGCGCACGCTCTCGCCTTCACCGCGCACCAGATCGATCACGCGCCGCACCTCGGCGGGCGAGGCGAGCACCACCAGCTTGGGCAGCACGCGCGCCATCGAACCTTCGGGCCCCTCGGCCAGGTGCGCCTCGCGGTAGGTGTTGTCGGTCACCTCGCTCGGCGGGCCGAGCCCGTTGCGCAGCTTGTCGAGATCGAGCTCTCCCTTGAGCACCAGCGTCGACGAGGCCTCCTTGGCGCCGAGCTGCGAGACGCTGACCACCACCTCGTCCACGTCGTCGAGCGTGAAGCCGACCCGCTCGAGCCGCGCGCGCGCCGCCTCGGGCAGGAGCTGCAGGAAGCGGCGCGACGGCGGCCACTGGCGCAGCTGCTCCACGTCGAGATCGGCCACCAGATCGGCGCCCGATGGCAACAGCGCGACCGGATCTTCGTCGAGCGGTCGCGACGTGGCGGCGCCGTGCAAGGAAGGGCCGCAGGCGACCAGCGAGCCGAACCCCAGCAACCACGCGGCAGCGGCGAGGCGGCTCATCGTGCAGGACCTGCGAGCACCCGGCGCCGTCCTTCGCGCGCGCGCGCGATCCACCGTTCGATCGCCGCGCCGTCCCCGAGCGCGATCGCGCGCCGCAACGAGCCGAGCTCTTGATCGAGCAGCTCGAGCGCGCCGAGGATCGGCCCGGCGTTGGCCAGGAACACGTCGCGCCACATGNNCGCCGCCGCGAGCGCAAACGCCGCCGCGTGCGGCAGATGGCTCACGTACGCCAACGCCTGATCGTGCGCCGTTGCCTCGAGCTCGCTCACGATCGCGCCGGCCGCTTCCCACAGCGCGCGACACGCCGCGAGCGAATCCGGACGCGTGCGCGCCGTCGGGGTCAAGAGGCAGCGCTTGCCTGAGAACAGCGCCGCGTTGGCCGCTTCGGGTCCGCTCCGCTCGGTGCCCGCGATCGGGTGCGCGCCGACGAACCGCTCGGGCCACGGCAGCGTGCGCTCCACCGCCGCCAGCACGTCGACCTTGGTCGATCCGGCGTCGCTCACCAGCACGTCGCTGCGCTGCGCGAGCACGGGCGCCAGCGCTTCGCACACCGCGAGCGTGGCGCGCACCGGCACCGCCAGCAGGATCAGATCGGCCGTCGCCGCCGCCGCGCCCGGATCGGCCGCCACCGCGTCGAGGATCCCGCGCGCACGCGCTCGTTCGGCGACGCCCGGCTCCGCGTCGTAGCCGACGAATCGGGCGGCGACGCCTGCTTCCCGCAGCGCGAGCGCCAACGAGCCGCCGATCATCC
>PNAM01000062.1 GCA_003170275.1 Myxococcales bacterium | reverse complement strand
CGAACCGCGATTCCCGAATGATCGCGCGATCACGGGTTGGCGGTTCATGCCGTGCTGGGGCGGGGAGGGTGCGGCTGAGTGGCGTGTCGCCGGGGGGCGCGAGAGGGGCCGTGGATGAGGAGCCAGGTGCGGGGTGGTGTTACCAGCTCCGGGTGCGGGACTGCGGTGGAGAGCGGGTCGCGGTAGCTCCACGGCACGTAGTGACCCGAGCCGTGCATGTGCTTGTGGTAGTTGAAGTGGACGTAGCGGAGAGCGCGCTGGACTTCCGTCGGGGACTGCAGGATTCGGGCGTGATAGCGGTCCGCGAAGACCTTGCCGGTGCGGCCCATGATCTTGTTCAGCGCCCGGGCCATCCGAACGTTGAGGCCCTTCATACCGCGCGTGAGTGATTGCTCGTTCTCTGCTTCCACGATCAAGTGCAGGTGATTCCCCTGCACCGAGAAGTTCACCAACTGAAATCCAAACCGCAGCCGCCCTTTGGCGAAGGCTCCTGACAACGCGGCAAAGCCCTTCTTCGAGCGCAAGTCACACAGCCCCGCGGCCAATCTCACCGTCACGTGCACTGGCAACCTGTGCCTGAACACAACCCGCCAGCAGTGCGGCACCTGCGGCCGCTCCGCCCGACGCTTTCTCCCGGCCCCCCTGCGCCTCCCGCCCCAGGTCTTCGCCGCCGGCAATCTCATCTTTAGCTGCTCTGACATTTTGATTAAGCTAACAGTAACAATCTGGCACTCATTTGTCAATGAGAATCACCACCCAATCAGCCAAAAACCCCCTCCCACCACGGCATGAAGCAGCCAACCCGTGATCGCGCGATCATTCGGGAATCGCGGTTCGTGCGAATGCGCCCCGCCAAACCCGCCGCCCCGCACAACCCGCCCGCGGCACAGCCCACCACCCCCGCCCGAACCGCCTACCCATCCACCCCTCTTGGCAAATCCGGAACCAACGCCCCCGCACTTCCCAAGCCTCTCGTCACCGCCCCCCGCAAAACCCCATCGGCCGCCGCCCCCACCTATCCAGGTTCAGCTCCATCGTATTCGCCTGGGCATGCATATAGAACCGGTGGTAGACGTACCCGGCCCACGGAACCCGCGCGATCGGCCCGAACGCGATCGTCAAGTTCGCCGCGATCGCCACGATGCACAGCACCACCGGCAACCGCGTAGTCGCAGCCCGCGCCGCATAGAACAAGAACACCACGAACACCGGCTGGTATAGCCGCGCGATGAACAGTCCGCGCATCTGCCACCGACTGACATACGGCGGCGCCAGGTTGTTGAACAGGAAGATCAGCGCGGTCGCCAGCAAGATCGCGCGTTCGGCGTGTGTGGTGCGCGTGCCGAACGGCAGCAGCGCGAGGAACAACAGCGGCAGGAAGAGGAACGTCGAGAACAGAAAGTTGGCGAGCGTCACCGACGGGAGATCCCGGAGCGCCGAGAGCCACACGCCGAGCGCCGGCGGGTGCAGGTAGGCGCCCATCACCGTCGAATAGATCGCCGTGTTCGAGTTGTTGGTCGAGGCGTGCCACACCAATCGCAGCGCGAGCAGGCTGACCACGGTCGGCAGAAGGAGGCACGGCACGGTCACCGCGAGCACCCGCCAGCGACGCGCGACCGCCAGGGTCATCACGGCGGCCACGCCGAAGATGGGCAAGAAATCGTAGGCGGTGAACAGCACGCCCATGCCCGAGGCGAGCAGCGCCGCCCGACGGAGCGAAGTCTCGTTCGCCAACCGGGCGAGCAGCAGGTACAGGCCGACCGAGGCGGGCACGATCGCGGAGTAGGAATAGGGCAGCGCGGCCCAATAGGTGACGCCGGGCCAGGTAGCGAGCAACCACACGCCGAGGATCGCAGCGCGCTCTCCCTCGCGGCGCCTGAGCGAGAGCCCGAGCGCGAGCAGCGCGGCGAGGTGCGCCAGCACGCTGGTGAGAAAGCCGCCGCGCTCGAAGTCGAGGAGCTTCATGAACGGATAGGCCACCAGCGGAAAGAGGATGCGGCGCAGCACCACGCTGAACCCCCACTCGTTCCTGGGCGCCCCGTCGAGCATGGCGAAGGTCGCGCGAAACTGCGGGTGGTCGACGTTGTAGAGGTAGTGGCAGGGCGCGCTCACCGCGGGTGAGCTCCAGGTCGACGCGTAGGGCGCCATGGTTCCCGACGACAGCCAGATCGCGGCGACGAGCACGACGCAGGCGGCGAGGAGGTGCGCACGAAAGCTCATTCGGTCGCGCGGATATTAGCATCCGCGACCGGATCGGGGGCAGGCTCAGCGAGCGGCGCGGCGCGACACGCACTCGGCGAGCGCCAGCCGGGCGAGCCGCAGGGCACGCTCGCGGCGCGGGCTCACGTCGAGCTCGTGGACCGCGGTGGTGAGCAGCGCGGCGCGCATTCGATCGAGCGGGGTGCGCGACGCGATGCTGCGCGCGCCATTCATCAGCGCGGTGATCAACTGGGCGCGCAGGCGCTCGACCGACGGGTCCTCAGGTCTCACGGAAAATCTCCTTTCGCCTCCACTCCTTGCAGGCCGCGGGCCGTCCCGTCGCCGCCCGCTGGGCAGGCGGGCGCCAGGTGCCTAGAACCTCTCTATGGCCGCGCGACGCTCGCTCTTCGACCGCACGTTTCGCGTTTTCGCGGATGTGCGAAGCGGCGAAGGCGCACGCGTGCTCCTCCTGGCGGCGAACCTGTTCGTGCTCTTGTTCGCGTACTACCTGCTCAAGACCATCCGCGAGCCGCTGATCCTCGGCGAGCACGGCGGCGGCGCCGAGGTGAAGAGCTACGCCGCGGCGTGCCAGGCCGCGCTGCTGGTCGCGGTCTCGCTCGGCTTCGGCTGGCTGGCCAGCCGTGTCGACCGGCTCAAGCTGATCTCGATCGTCACGCTGTTCTTCGCCTCGCACCTGGCGATCTTCTACCTGCTGTTCGTCGGGCTGCCAGCGCACCGGCTGGCGCTCGGGGTCGCGTTCTTCATCTGGGTGGGCTGCTTCAACGTGATGATCGTCGCGCAGTTCTGGGCGTTCGCGAACGATCTGTACACGCGCGGCGAAGGCGAGCGGCTGTTCGGGCTGGTCGCGGCCGGCTCGGCGCTCGGCGCGGTCGCCGGCTCGCACTTCGCCAAGCCGCTGTTCAAGGCGCTCGGCCCGTTCCCGCTCATGCTGATCGCCGCCGGCCTGCTCGGCGTGTGCCTGGCGTTCACCTTCTGGGTGCATCGCCACCCGTCGAGCACGCCGGTGGCTCCGCTCGCCGATCGCACTGCCGGCGGCGGCTTCACGCTCATGCTGCGCGATCGCTATCTGCTCTTGGTCGGCGCGCTCTCGCTGATCAAGAACTGGGTCAACACCACCGGCGAGTACATCCTAGATCGGCGGCTGATCGAGGTGGCCCACGCGCAGCTCGGCACCGGCGTCGTCAATGTGGAAAAGTACATCGCCGGCTTCAAGTCCGACTACTTCACCTACGTGAACCTGATCGTGATGGTGCTGCAGCTCTTCGCGGTCTCGCGCATCGTGCGCTACCTCGGCGTGCGGCGCGCGCTGTTCGTCCTGCCGCTGGCGGCGCTCGGCTGCTACGGCGGCATGCTCGCGCTGCCGATCCTGTCGGTGATCCTGGCCGGCAAGGTGGGCGAGAACAGCCTCGACTACTCGCTGGAGAAGACCGCCGAGCAGATGCTCTTCTTAGTCACCACCCGCGACGCCAAGTACAAGGTCAAGGCGGTGGTCGACACCTTCATGGTGCGCTCGGGCGACGTGCTCTCGGCGTGCCTGGTGTGGGGCGGCACGCACCTCGGCCTGTCCACCGTCGGCTTCATCATCGCCAACATGGTGCTGGTGTGCATGTGGCTGGGCGTGGTGGTGATGCTCGCCCAGGCGCACCGGGTGCACGCCGGCGATCCACAACCGAGCTCGGAGCGAGACCTGCGGCCGATGGACGGCGCCCAGCCGGTTCCCGTCGCTGTTACCTAGCGTTACGGCTTCGCAGATCGAAATCGCCCGCCGCCCGTTTCCACTCCCATGCGCAAGCTCGCCCTCACCGCCATGTTCCTATCGTCGCAGCTGTCCGGCTTCGTCCACGCCGCGGAGCTGCCCACCTGTCCGGTTCCCAAGAGCGCCGCGGTGCTCAAGGAGCCGGGCCTCAAGGGCAACGCCAAGGCGCGGCCGGCGGCGCAGCGCGGGCTCGACTTTCTCACGCGCGAGACGGTGCGCTGGCAGGAGGGCACCAAGTGCTTCGGCTGCCACACGCAGGGCGTCACGCTCGAGGCGCTGTCGGTCGGCGTGCACAACCAATACAAGATCGACAAGAGCGGCCTGCGCGCGATCGTCGACATGATGCTCAACGGCTCGGGCGGCGCGCGCCGCAACAAGGGCTTCTCGCACCTGGAGATGCACTACTTTGGCACCGCCAAGGCGTTCGGCGGCAACGCGTTCGCGCGCTACGACAAGTGGGTCGGCGAGGATCTGCGCCACGATCTCTTCAAGGTCGCCGGCGAGCTGATCGAGTATCAGAAGGAAGACGGATCGGTCGACTCCGATTACCCGACCATGCTGCCGATCGCTGTGGGCGTGGTGCAGCGCACCTACCAGGCGGCGCAGACCTGGCGCCAGGCGCACGCGCGCTCGGCGGACGATCGCTGGCTGCTCCCGATCCAGAAGGCGGAGCGCTACCTGCAAGCCAGCGCGCGCACCTGGATGCAGACGCCGCCCACCAACATCCAGGAGCTCAACTACGGGCTGCTCGGCCTGCAGGCCGCGGGCGTGAGCACCTCGGAGCCGACCATGCGCGCGCTGTCCAAGCGGGTGCTCTCGCTGCAGAACGACGACGGCGGCTGGGGCTACAGCGGCACCGGCGGCGACGCCTCCAACGCGCTGGCCACCGGCGAGACCGTCTACACGCTGCGCATGCTGGGCCTGACCGATCGCGATCAGCAGGTCGCGCGCGGCACCGACTGGCTGATCGCGCACCAGAACCAGGACGGCGGTTGGTCCAATGGTGGCTCGGCCAAGGGCGAGGCGATGTGGGCGGTGCTCGGCCTGGTGTCGGTCGACGTGCTCTCGGTCGCGGTCGACGGGCTCGAGGACGGCCAGCACGTCGACGGCAGCCTGACCATCAAGTCCGAGGCGCGCGACAACAGCGAAAAGGGCGCGGGCGGCGTGACCTCGCTCGAGATCGCGATCGACGATCTGCCGGTGCAGCGCGTGTGCGGATCGTCGCTGACGCACACCTGGGACACCTCCAAGCTCGAGCCCGGCAAGCACCTCGTCGATCTGACCGCCACCAACGCCAAGGGGCAGGTCTCGACCCGCCGCCTCGAGGTCTACGCCGGCAATGTGTTCCTCACCCAGATCGGCTCCCGCTCGGCCGACACCGGCACGGTGGTCTCGATGCGCAACATCGCGCCCAAGGCGGGCGGCACCGTCGAGCTGCAGATCCTGAAAGCCGACGGGCAGGGCGCGCCGATCGCGACGCTCGCGCAGGACGGACAGCCCGGCCCGATGACCTTCACCTGGGACGGCAAGTCGAAGGGCAAGGCGGCCGTCGCCGGCAAGTACCTCGCGCGCGTGGTCTATCGCGACGCGGCCAAGAAGCAGGTGCAGAGCGAGGAGCAGGTGGTGGTGCTCGACACGGTCGCCAACCAGGAGCGCTCGTACGGCCAGATCCAGGGACACATCGCGCTGCCCAAGGGCGCCAACATGCCGGCCGCCGCGGCCGCGCCGGTCGCGTCCAACGCGCAGGTCGACCTGGTCGACGACAAGGGCCGCGTGGTGCAGTCGGTGCGCTCGACCGGCGAAGGAAACTATCGCTTCAAGAACGTCGACCAGGGCAAGTATAAGGTGCGCTTCCGCAAGCAGGGCTTCGCGGCGCCCGAGCAGGACGTCAGCGCGGCCAAGGGCGCAGAGTCGGCCGCCGACGCGCTCATGCGCTGATCGTCACAACGAGTTGGCCTGCCTCTCGCACCCCTGAACGTCAGGAGGCTGACCCCATGCACATTCTCGCCATGTTGATCATCGGTCTAATCGTCGGTGCGCTCGCCAAGCTGTTCATGCCGGGCAGGGATCCGGGCGGCATCTTCGTCACCATGCTGCTCGGCATCGCCGGCTCGTTCGTGGCCGGGTTCATCGGTCGGGCGATGGGGATGTACCGTGACGTCGCGTCGGGGCCGGGAATCATCGCTTCGATCCTGGGCGCGATGCTGCTGCTGTTCATCTACCGGGTGGCCATCGGCCGCCGCACCACGCGCATCGTGTAGACGCGGCTACGGGTGTGGTGTGCCCGAGAACAGGGCCACCATGCCGGTGGTCATCGCCGGCACGTAGGTGATGACCAACACGCCGGCCGCGAGGATCAGCAGGAACGGGAGCGCCTGCTTGTACAGGTAGGGCAGCGGCTTGCCGAAGCGCGACGCGGAGAGGAACAGGTTCAGGCCCATCGGCGGGAACAGAAAGCCGAGCTCGAGGTTGGCCAGGAACACCACGCCGAGGTGCACCGGCTCGACGTGGAACGCCACCCCGAGCGGCGCGACCAGCGGCGCGAGCACGATGATCGCCGCATAGATCTCGAACACGCTGCCGAGCACCAGCAGCATCCCGTTGAGCGCGAGCAGGAACACCCACTGCGAATGGATGTGCAGCTGCGCCCAGTCGGTGAGCGCCTCGCCGACCTGCGCGTCGACCAGGTAGTTGGTGAAGCCGAGCGCCATCCCCATGAGGATGATCACCGCGCCCACCAGCGTGGCCGACATCGCCATCACCTTGGGCAGCTCCTTCCACGGGTGTACCTCACGGAACACCGCCAGCTCGGTGACCAGCGCGTAGGCTGCGCCGAGCGCCGCCGCCTCGACGATGGTCGCCCAGCCCATCACGAACACCACCACCACCACCACCGGCAGGCCGAGATCGAACTTGGCCGCCCACAACGCGCGCGCCACCTCGCGGACCTCGAACTTCTGCTTGGGCGCCTTCGAGACGATGCCCACGCGCACCGCGTAGACGCCCACCACGATCAGCAGCAGCACGCCCGGCACCAGCCCGCCGAGGAACAGCGCGTTGGTCGAGACGCCCGCGATCACGCCGTACAAGATCACCGGCAGGCTGGGCGGGAACAAGAGGCCGAGCGACCCCGACGCGGTCACCAGGCCGAGCGAGAAGCCTTCGGGATACTTGTCCTTGATCAGCGCCGGATAGAGCAGGCCGCCGAGCGCCAGGATGGTCACGCCCGAGCCGCCGGTGAAGGTGGTGAACAGCGCGCACACGCCGATCACCATCAGCGCCAGCCCGCCCGGCATCCAGCCGAACAGGCTCTTGTACGCGCGCACGATCCGCGCCGACGCGCCGCCCGCCGCCAGCACGAACCCGATCATGGTGAGCAGCGGGATCGCCGGCAGCGCGTCCTTCTCCGCCAGGCGCAGCGTCTCTTGCGGCACCGACGCGATCGGCGAGCCGTCGTTCCAGAACAGCAGCATCGCCGCGCCCGCCATGCCGACGAACACCGGCGCGCCGAGCAGGAACGCGATCAAGATCGCGATCATCAGCGGCCAGAACAAATGGCCCGCGTGATCCCCCGAGAACCACAGGAGCAGACCCACCGCCACGCACACGCCGAGGCTCGCGGCGCGCCCGCGCCAGCCGTCCTTGCGGCTGTCCGGCGTATGCCAGATGAAGCGCAGCGTGATCAGGCCGAGCGAGATCGGCACGATCAGCTCGCTCCACCACACCGGGATTCCGCCCGCGAGCAGGTCCGCGCCCTGGCTGTTGGCCTTGACCACGCCATAGCTGGCCCAGGTGAGCACCAGGCAGGTGACCGCCGAGACCACCGACGTGTAGATCTGGGCAGCGGTGCGGCGCCACCCCTCATTAATGAAGGTGGAGGTCGAGAGCCCGAGGTGCTTGTGCCCGCCGGTGGCGATCACCGCGCCCACGAAGCCCAGCCAAACCATCAGGTGTTGAACGTACTTGGAGCCGCCCGGCACACCTTCGCCGCGCACCGCCCGAAAGATCACTTCGAGCACGGGCAAGAGCACCATCGCGAGCGTGAGCGCGACGGTGACCCACATTTCGACAGGATTCGGTTTGACGCCCCCGCCATCCCCCACAGGGGACGGATGCTCCAGATCGATCATCGCTTGACCGCTGTAGCGGCTCCCATACGATAGATAACCTTATCATGCGACGAGCGCTCATAGCGGCTGCTTTGCTCCTCTCGGGGTGCAATCTCAAGACGATCGCCATGACCAGCCTGGCCGACACCATCGCCGAGCCGGGCGGCGTGTACGAGAAGGACGACGATCCCGACCTGGTGCGCGACGCGCTGCCGGTGATGCTCAAGATCATGGAGCAGCTCGCCGACGGGCTGCCCAGGCACAAGGGCATCCGGCTGGCGCTGGTGCGCAGCTTCACCTCGTACTCGGCCGGGTTCCTCGAAGAGGAGGCCGATCGGCTCAACGAGTCCGCGGTGGAGAAGGCGCGCGTGGTGTATCTGCGCTCGCGTCGCATGTCGCTGCGCGCCTATCGCTATGGGATGCAGGGGCTCGAGATCTCGACGCCCGGCTTCACCAAGGCCTTCGACGGCAGCTCCCGCGAGGAGCGTGCGCGCGTGCTGGCCCTGGTGAAGAAGGAGGACGCCGAGCTCCTCTACTGGGCCGGCGCGGCGCTCGGCTCGGCCATCGCGGTCGGGAAGGACGACATGAAGCTGGTGGGCGATCTGCCGCTGGTCGAGGCGTTGATGCGCCGCGCGCTCGAGCTCGACGAAGGGCTCGGCGAAGGCTCGATCCACGAGTTCTTCATCGCCTACGACGCATCGCGGCCGGCGGCGCAGGGGGGCGGCGCGAAGAAGGCTCGCGAGCACCTGGAGCGCGCGTTACAGCTCTCCAAGAACAAGAAGCTCTCGCCGCTCGTCGGATACGCGGAGGCGGTCGACGTCGACACGCAGAACAAGAAAGAGTTCGTGCAGCTGCTGGAGAAGGTGCTGGCCTTCGACGCCGATTCTGATCCGCCGCACCGGCTGGTCAACGTCCTGGCGCAGCGGCGCGCCAAATGGCTTTTGTCACGTACCGGAGATCTTTTCGCTGACTAGAATGGAGAGGACCGCATGATGAAACGCTCGCTGCTGTTGGCGCTCGCGCTCTCGGTACTGCCTTCGCCTTCGCGCGCCGAAGAAAAGATCAAGCTCGGGACGCTGGCGCCGAGCGGCTCGACCTGGCACACGCTGCTCAAGGAGATGGGGCAGAAGTGGAGCGAGGCCTCGGGCGGCAAGGTCAAGCTGATCATCTATCCCGGCGGCGTGGTCGGCAACGAAGGCGACATGGTCAAGAAGACCCGCATCGGCCAGCTGCAGGGCGCGGCGCTCACCAGCATCGGCTTGCACGAGATCACGCCCGAGCCGCAGGCGGTCGACGTGCCGTTCATGATCGATTCGTTCGACGAGCTCGACTACGTCATGGAGCGCATCGGGCCCAAGCTGGAGAAGTCGCTCGAGGCCAAGGGCTACGTGGTGATCGGCTGGGCGGAGATCGGCTTCGTGCGCTTCTTCTCGACCAAGAAGTACCAGACCATGGCCGATTTCACCGGGCCGGCGAAGGTGTTCGGCTGGGAGGGCGATCCGGCCTCGAACGAGGCGTGGCGCGCCGGCGGCTTCAAGCCGGTGGTGATGTCGTCGACGGACATCATCCCGTCGCTGCAGACCGGGCTGATCGACACGGTGGCGATGGCGCCGCTGTACGCGTTCACCGCGCGCATCTTCGAGAAGGCCAAGTACATGCTCGACATGAAGTGGGCGATCCTCACCGGCGCGACCATCGTGCGCAAGGACGCGTGGGAGAAGATCCCCGCCGAGCTGCGGCCCAAGCTGCTCGAGATCGCGAAAGAGTATTCCAAGAAGATCGCGGTCGAGGTGCGCAAGCTCGACGACGATGCGCTCAAGACCATGAAGACGCAGGGCCTGGTGCCGGTCACGCCGGTCGACCCGCCCACGTTCGAGAAGGCGGCGCGCGCGACCTGGACCATCATTCGCGGCAAGGTCGTGCCCGCCACGACCTTCGACGAGGTCAAGGCGCTCGCCGAGGAGTACAAGGCGTCACACCCGGGAACTGCCGCCAAGCCGTAGATGCGGGCGGTGGCGGTCGTCTGGCTCCTCGGGCTCGGTGCCCAGGCGTTCGCGCGCGTCATGCCGCTCGAGCGGTTGCCCGACGACAAGTTGGCTGCGCTCGCGCCGCTGTTGCAACGCGGCGAGCTGGCGCTCATCGAGTCCAACAAGGACGGCACGCTCAAGCAGGTGACCCTGCTGCTGTTCGTCGCCGCCGCGCCGGCCACGGTGCACGACGTGCTGGCGCACGCCGGCGACTACAAGAAGTTCATCCCCAACGTCTCCAAGTCGACCTGGGAGGCCCGCCCCGACGGCACGTTCTCGAGCGCGTGGCAGCTCGATCTGCCGGTGAGCTCCTTCGATCAGATCAACCTGTACGCGTTCGAGCCCGGCCAAGGACCCGAAAAGCCCGGCGCGATCAACGTGCGCTGCCCCGACGAGCGGGACGACGCGACCTATCGCTGGGAGATGAAGCCGGTGGTGGGCGGCACGGTGCTGGTGCAATACGGCTACACCGACGTCAAGCACTCCAACGCGTTGGTGCGCTCGTTCGTCAAGAAGATGCCGGTCACCGAGCATGGGCTGGCGCTGGCGGCGCAGATGCTCATGGCCATGAACATGAAGCGGGAGGCCGAGCGCCGCACGCCCGCCGGCTCGCTGCCGCCGCTCGACAAGACGGTCAAGAGCCCCGGCTTCGGCTTTCTGCTCGATCGTGGGCAGGTGGCGGTCATGCGCTCGTTTCCCGACGGGACGCTCAGCGAAGTGAGCGTCCTCGATCGCGTCTACGCGCCGGTGGCCAAGATCGTCGACGCGCTGGCGCATCCCGCCGCCTGGTCGAGCTTCATTCCGGGCGTCGGCTCGAGCGAGGAGAGCGCGCACGCCGGCGGCCTCATCACCTACCACACCGATTTCTCGATCCCGCTGGTCACCTGGTCGAGCACCTACGATCTGCGCGTCGGCGACCATAGCGTCGAAGGTTTTGCCACCTCCGGCGATTTGCATGGCGCCCACTTCCAATGGGATCTCACCGCCCGCTCGCCGACGGAAACGCTGGTCGTCTACCGCGTCAACCAGCGCCTGCAACAGAGCTCCACCGTGTTCCGCAAGCTCATCCAGTACGAGCCGTCGCTCGAGCACGGCCTCAACGTAGCCTTCTCGCTGGTCTACCTCCGCGCCATCCGCGGCCGCGCCGAAGGCTGGAGATAACAAGCGGACTTAACTTTTTAACTTGTTAGCGACCGAGGGTATCGACGCGATCGACGAGCGTCTTCTTCAGGTCCGACGAGATCGGCTTGTCGCCCATCCAGATGTCCCAGATGTCGTGCGACAAGCGGATGTTCTTCGGCCCCATCTTCTTCTGCCCGTGCGCCTCGACGATCACCTGGCCTTCGCCGGTGGTGCGAATGGTCAGGTCCTCGCCGTCCTTGACGTCGTCGAACAGCGCCAGGAACGCCTCGGCCGCCTGCTTGAGCTCGTTGGACGCGTTCTTCGACGCCGTCTCGCCGAGCGCATCGCGGTAGGCGTCGCGCGTGTCCTTGCCGCTCACGTTGCGCACGAAATGCAGCTGCGCCATCTTGCCGAAGTCGCCCATCACCAACCAGTGGTTCACCAGATCGCCGCGCACCAGCGTGTCGTGATCGGACCCACCCGCCTGGGCCGCCAGCTTGGGAAACAGCGCCCGCGCCGGCTCGTCTTCGACATACAGCGCCATGCCGTACACCTTGAAGAACGACACCTTGCGCGCCCCGGCGCCCAACAGTGTGTACGGTTTGCCCTCGACCCGCACCCACGTCTGGTAGGTGTGCTTGGTGACCGGCTCGACGAACGGCAGCGGCGGGGCGAGCTGCCGCTCGGGCTTGACCACCGGCCTGTTGGCCGCCTTGGCCGCCTCGAGCTCGCTCCACTCGCGCTCAAGCACGTCGGCCCGCTTGCGCGAGACCGCGTTGTCCTTGGAGTTGGGCATCACCTCGCAGTACTTGCGGTAGGCGTCGACCGCCTTCTTGCGATCGCCCCCTTTGTCGTAGGCCTGCGCGATGTTGTAGAGCAGCTCGGGCAACGGCGACTCGCCATAGGCGCGCTCGAACTCCTTGGCCGCGTCGACGAAGTCGCCGCGATCGTAGAGCAGCATGCCGGTGTCGTAGAAGTGCTTCGCCGCGGCGCGCTTCTCGGTCTCCTCCGCGGTCGGCTTGCCGCCCAGGGCCGGAGCGGTGAACGCCAGGACGAGTCCCAGCACCAGCATGTAGGAGAGCCGCATTTCTGCCTTAACCGTAAAGAAATACGAGCGACTGGGCAAGTTAGATCGGGACCCGGCGCCGCGCCCGTCGAGCCGCCAGCCGGCGCTCGGAGGGGTCGGTCTCGATGATGTAGTTGCGACGCCGATCACGCGCACGGCGCCGCTCGCGTTCGAGCCGCGTCTTCAGATCGTCCAGGCTCGCCGGCCGCGGGCGCGCGCGATCCGCAATGAACCCGCAGTTCTGGCAGGTGATCACCCGCTCGAGGCCCACCTGCGTCCAGCGCAACACCATGCGCCGCTTTTCCGGACAGGTCGCGCACCCGGCGCCTTCGGGAAGCTCGGTGCCGCGCCACGCGCGCAGGTAGCAGGCCCGGCACATGCCGCGCCTGAGCCCCGAGGCGTCGGGCGCGCGATGGCAAGTCCGACAGGTCGGGTCGCGGTGTGCGTCCATCAACCACCACCATCTCCGAAGCGCATCGGCTGCACAAATTTTTTGCTGCGCTGTGCACAGGTGGGGTCAAACGAGGCACCAGCTGGGGCCCGGCCCCCCGGATACCGTCGAGAAAATGGTTGTAGCGGCGCTGACTGCATCCGGCCTGGGGTTTGCCTCTACAATCGAATATGAACTTCCCCCTGGCGATCCTAACCGTCGCGAGTGCGTTGCAGGTCACACCGTATGCCGAGCCGCCGCCGGCAGGAGGAACTCGCGTGGTGATGTTCACCATGCCGCAGGGGCAACAGGCGACCATCACCGAGCCGATCGACGAACAGGAAGTAATCTTCTACTTCACCGATCCGGCGCGCGACGCCGAGCCGCCGGCGACGTTGGTCGCGCTCCCGTCGACGCTCGACGGTGAGTCGGGCGACCCGATGGGCCTGCCGTGTCCGCTGCACGCGACGCTGCGCTCGCTCGGGCGCTGGCTGCTGGTGTTGTTGGCGATGGTGTTCGTCGCCGCGCTGCTCGGCTCGGTCGGCGCGACGCGGCGACCGCTGCCGCTCGCGGCGATCGCGGTGCGACACCCGGCGCGGCCGGTGCCGCTGATCGAGCGCCTGCTGGTGCTCGCGTGTCTGTGGTCGCCGATGTTGATGTTGCTCGGCCTGTTGCAAGCCGAGCGCGAGATGTTGTCGTCGGTGCTGCTGTGCATGGCGGCGACCGGCGCGCTTTCGTCGGCGGCGATGCTCGCGGCGCGTCGTCGATTGGCGGCGCGCCTGCGCTGGGCGCTCGAGGCTCGCCTGGGCTCGGTGCCGGGCTTCGGCGAAGATCCGACGCTGATCAAGGCCGAGGTCGAGCCGAAGAAGCTGGTCTCGCCGCCCGGCGACGAGGGACCGACGCCGTGGTTCCGCGCCGATCTGATCATCGCCGCCAGCGAGGCCGGCCGCGAGCAGGACGAGCCCGCATCGTACGCGCGCGTCTCGCTCGACGGCCTGATCGTCGACGACGAAGCGGCGCGCTCGCTGGTGCGCCTGGCGATGGGCCAGCCGGCCGGAACGCGGCTGACCGTGCTCGGCTGCGCTCACCGCGCGCCGGCCGATCCGGCGTCCGCGCAGCCGCTCGATCGCATCGCACCGACGCAGGCGCGCATCGGCGGCGGACCGCACGGCTACGCCCTGCTGGTCGCCGGCACCCCGGCCGCGCTCGCTCGTCGTCTGCGCGCCGAGTCGCTGCTGCTCACCGGCGCCCTGGCCGGCTCGCTCGCCGCCGCCTTCCTCACGCTCCTCAACTAGTTTCCGCGTACACTGCCGCGCATGGATCGTCTGCGCGTGCTCACCCTCAACATCTGGAACAAGCAAGGCGGCTGGCCGGAGCGGCTGCCGCTGATCCGCCGCGAGCTCGAAGCGCTCGCCCCCGACGTGGTCGGCTTGCAAGAGGTGCTGCACCTGGACTCCGAGGCGCAGCCGATCGAAAACGATCAAGCGCGCGAGATCGCGCGCGACCTCGGCTACTACACCGCGTTCGGGCCCGCGTGGGAGCTCGGCGGCGGGCTCAAGTTCGGTAACGCGGTGCTCTCGCGCTTTCCGATCGTCGCCGCCAACAACTTTCCGCTCCCCGGCGAGGCCGGCGAGGAGACCCGCGCGCTGTTGCACGCCGAGCTCGATGCGCCGTGCGGCCGCATCCCGGTGTTCGTCACCCACCTGAACTGGCAGCTCCACCACGGCTTCGTGCGCGAGCGCCAGGTCATGTTCCTGGTCGAAAAGGTCAAGGAGCTGGCGCCGGTCACCGTCGAAGGCTTTCCGCCGATCCTGCTCGGCGACTTCAACGCGGAGCCCGATTCAGACGAGATTCGCTTTCTCAAGGGCTGGACCACGCGTCTCGGCAAGAGCGTCTACTTCGCCGATTGCTTCGGCGTGGCGGGGGATGGCTCGCCGGGCTTCACCTACGCCCGTTCCAACCGCTTCGCCGCCCGGGCCTGCGAGCCCAACCGGCGCATCGACTACATCTTCGTTCGCGGGCCGGACCGCAAGCTGCGCGGCGAGCCGCTCACTGCCCGGGTCGCCTTCAACACCCCTCAAGGGGACATCTTCCCCACCGATCATTACGGGGTCTACGCCGAAATCCAGGCCGCGCCCCGCGCCCTATAGTAGTGGTGAACGCGATCCCGCCGGGTTCGGTTGACCCCAGCGGAATCGCCCCGATTGGTACCCGGGGTGGGGTCTATACCCCCAGTGCGCGTCAATTGCCGCGCCTCGTGAATTCGTAGTTAGATACCGAAACCATTACAGTTTTCTCGAGATGCGTTCTCTTGTGCGCAGCGGCACGCGGCTCGCAAAGAGGGACAGCTGTCATGAGCATCCGTGCCCTCATCGTGATCGTCTCGGCGCTGTCGCTCAACGCCGGCTGCCTGGGCAGCTACGGCCTCGATTCGACCGGTGATGGCGGCAATGGCGGCGGCGGGGACGGCGGCGGCGGCGGTGGCGGTGGCGGCGACCTCGCCCCGGCGGTCGACGTGTTCGCGGACTTCGTCAAGAACGTGGCGCCGATCCTCGGCGGGCCGGACGGCAAGACCGGCGCGTGCGGCGCCTGCCACTCGGTTTCGGGCGGCATCGGCCCGGGCTTCCTCGAGGCCAAGCCGGACATGCTGACCACCATGCTCGCGTACCCCGGCATGATCGGCGTCAGCCCCGACACCAGCCGCATCTACGCCAAGGGAACCCACGAGGGCCCGGCGCTCACGGCCGATCAGAAGCCGATCGTCGCGACCTGGATCAACGAGTGGAACCTGTACAAGCCGAAGGCGATGGACGGCGGGGTCGCCAAGCCGATCGTCGTGCCGTTCGCCGTGATCATCGGCTCCAACACGGTCGACCTGTCGGTGCTCGATCCGATGCTGGCGGGCGTCTCGATCAGCTTCACCGCCAAGACGCTCGGCTCGAGCCTCGAGCTCACCCAGCTGACGGTCGCGACCAGTCCGTCGATGGGCGTGCACCTGGTCCATCCGCTGTGGGTCATGTGGGACGCGCAGTACAACGCGACGCCGGATCCGGTGGACAGCTTCTCGAACCTCGATGAGACGGTGTTCCAGATGGACTCGAAGCCGCTGGGCCCGGGCACGCTGCTGCTGCCGAACTACACCTCTCAGAAGCTGAGCGTGGTGTTCAACCTGGTCGAGCCCAAGACCGGCTCCACCGACGGTGGCACGGTGTCGGGCTGCAAGGCGCTGGCGAACTTCGTCGCCAATGTGAAGCCGCTCTTGCAGGCCAATTGCAACAACTGCCACGTGGGCGCCAACCCGACCGCGAGCCTGTCGTGGGACTTCACCCGCTTGACCGACGCGCAGGTTTGCGTCAACGCGCTCACCGAGATCAACACGACGACGGTGGCGAACAGCCTGCTTTTGTCCAAGCCGAATCCGGGTGTGGCCGACGGGCACCCACAGAAGATCGCGACCTTCGGTCCTTATCAGACCGCGGTCACCAACTGGATCAACCTCGAGAAGTAAGAGGAGTGAGGCCGACCATGCGCAAGAACATCTGGAAGACTCTCGTCGCGATCACCGGCGCCCTCGCCATGGCGGGCTGCCTCGACGGCGCGCCTTCGGGCGGCGGTGGCGGCGGCGGTGGTGGTGGCACGGGTGGTGGAACCGGCGGCGGCACCGGCGGCGGCACGGATCCGGGAACCGGTGGCGGGACGACGGGCGGAACGCCCCAGCCTCCGGCCGAAGATCCCAACCTCGCGGCGCGCACCATCGACTACGGCCAGGCGCTGCGCACGGCCTCGCTGAAGCTGGTCGGCTCGCTGCCGACGATGGACGAGCAGGCGGCGGTCACCGACGCGGCCAGCTACTCCGCGCAGATCGACAAGTACCTGGCCGACACGCGCTTCCCCGGGAAGCTGCAGTCGTACTTCCAGGACATGATGAAGATGGGCGGCCAGATCACCGTGATCCAGGGCCAGAACAACGTGAAGGTGAGTCTCGACACCGCGCCGACCTTCGCGTCAGAGCTGGTCGTGCAGGACCGGCCGTTCACCGACCTGTTCACGGCGGCCACCAACACCTGCCCGACGCTCGACCCGGCGACCGGCACGTTCACCGACGCGGTCTGCGCGGTGGCCAACGGGCTCACCACCTCGGGCGTGCTGAGCGACCCGGGCGCGATGGCGCAGTTCTACTCGAACATGGCCTTCCGCCGCGTGCGCTGGGTGCAGGAGACCTTCGTGTGCACCCGCTTCCCCGCGGAGTATTCGCCGACGCCGGTGGCGATGGGCAACGGGCAGTACGTCAGCCCGTGGCCGTTCGACTCCATCACCGGCGGCACCGACCCGACCGTCGCGCCGATCAACTTCAAGGACACCTCGTCGGTGGTGTGCGCCAACTGCCACACCACGATGAACCACATCGCGCCGCTATTCGCGCAGTTCAACACGTTGGGTGTCTTCCAGACCACCATCCAGGTGCAGACGCCGGTGCCGATGACGCCCATCACCAAGCTCACCGACTGGCTGCCGTCGGGCCAGGGGCTGTCGTGGCGCTTCCAGAAGCCGGTCACCGACCTGCCCAGCCTGGGCGTGGCGATCGCGGCCGACCCGGACGTGGCCAACTGCCAGGTGGCGCGGGCTTGGAACTGGGCGATGTCGAAGACCGACATCGTCAACGACCTCTCGACCGTTCCGGCCAGCACCATCTCGACGCTGGAGACCCAGTTCCAGTCGAACGGATACAAGCTCAAGCCGGTCCTCAAGGCGATCTTCACCCACGACGACTTCGTGAAGTTCTAGAAGGAGATGACCATGCGCAAGATTAGTCACGCCATCGCCTTCGTCTTCGCGGTTTCGGGAGCAGGCTGCCTCGGCGGCGCTCCGTCGGGCGACCCGAGCCAGAACCCCGCGCCGGTTGGTGACCCTTCGAGCACCGGCACCGGCGGCACGGGTGGGCTCGGAATCGCGCCCTCGTCGGGCGACACCTCGGGTGGAACCGACAACACCTTCGACCATCCGTCGGATCAAGTGGATCCGTTCGCGGTGCTGGCCCGCATCCAGGAGCAGGGCCCGCCGGAGATCTCGACCCGGATGCACTCTTGCCAGAAGTTGAAGTACGCTACCCTGGGGAATCTCCTGGTGCAGCTCGGTGTCGACTTGACCAAGATGTCCACGCCGCTGTCGGCGGGGCAGCTCTACAACGGTGGCGCGCAGGCGCTCGGTGCGGCGAACTACGGTGCGCGCGTGCCGGAGGTCATCGAGAACACCACCGCGGGCGCGACCAAGACCTTCGACATCTTCGTGGAGGCCGCGCCGGAGATCATCGCCGCGATGCCGATGAACAAGGCCTGCCAGGTGGCGGGCGCGGCGACCTCGATGTTCGACGCCAACGGCAAGTGCACGGCGGCGGGCATCTCGTGCATCCAGGGCTCGCCGTCCTCGCAGGCGCAGGTCGACCTGTGCAACCAGGCGCTGACCGAGGCGTCGACGCCGACGATCGGCAAGACGATCGCGGTGGCGTCGATCATGGCCGCTGCTCACACGTGTGAATAACAACCCGGGACGAGGAGACGACGATGCGCAATAAGAAGTATATCGACATCCCGGACCACGCCCGTCGGGACTTCATCAAGTGGACGGTCGGCCTCGGCGCGGCGCTCGGGCTGCGGCCGTGGAAGATCTTCGAGATCAACGAAAGCGTCGTCGGCCCGGCCGTCGCGCAGCAGGCTTCGTGCTCGCCGGTGAATCGCTTCGTCGGCAACGTGATGGGCAACGGCGGGCTGGCGTGGATCACGCAGCTGTGGCCGTTCGTCGATCAAGCGACCAAGGGCGGCTCTAGCTCCTTCTATATGACCGGCAAGGCCACCGACCAGGCGGTCGATGCCGGCGACCATCCGTTCAAGCTCGGGCCGGACGCGCCGACCTTCGGCGGCAAGAAGATGACCGGCTTCATCGCCGGCTCGAACGAGACCCACACCACGCGGCCGGTCTCGGCCTCGACGGTGGCGACCGGCATCGGCATGTTCGCGGCGGTGAGCGCGTTGCAGACCGCGTCGCCCACGCTGGTGCCCTCGATCGGCATCGGCCAGCTTCCCTACGGCAACGCCGCGGGTGCGCCGGCGATCGCGTCGGTGGCCAGCCCGGCGGGCATGGTCGATCTGTTCAACTCGGCGTCTTCGACGGCGGGTGGCGCGCTGGTCTCGGCCGGCGACGCGTCGCTCTTCGAGGCGTACTACAAAGCCAACCTGAGCCTGCACCGCGCGGCGGCGCGGCCCACCATGACCCGCGGCTATCTGACCGGCAAGGTAGCCGCGAACCTGCTCGGCAAGAACCTGGCGAGCCAGCTTCAGCCGACGCCGCAAGATCTGATGCGCTACGGGATCACGGCCAACACCTCGGCCAAGCTGCAGACCATCGCCACCACCCTCATCACCACGGTCAAGGCGTTCAAGCTCAACCTCACCAACTCGGTGATGCTGCCCGGTATGCAGGACGATCCGCACGGCGCGTTCGCCGACATGGCGACGCTGCAGTCGACGGTCAAGGCGCTCGGGCAGATCTGGGAGTCGTTCATGAACGACCTCATGCTCGAGCCGGACCCGATGTGCGCGGGCTCCAAGATCGGTGACAACACGGTCATCGCCTGGGTGGGCGACACGCTCAAGGATCCCAACCAGTCGAGCGGCTGGCCCGACGGTACGCCCGGCAACTCGAACGCGATGTGGGTGCTCGGCGCGAATCAGCTGCGCGCGGGCTGGTTCGGCCAGATCAAGGGCGATGGCACGCTCGAGACGTGGAACCCGACCACCGGCGCCAACATGCCGGGCGGTTCGTCGACCGCGATGGCCGGTCCGGCCTCGGCGGCGGTGCTGTTCGCGATCGCCAAGGGCGACATGCGACGGGTGCAGGACTTCTATCGCGGCGCCGGTCTCGACGGCGTGGTGAAGCTGAAGCAGATGTAGCCTTCAGGGCGGCGCAGGTCGGTTGGTGAACCCCCCTCCACCGGCCGACCTGCGCATTTTTTTTGAACGGCCTCCGAGTACCATGCTCGCCATGAGAGCGATCGTGATTCGCGAGGCCGGTGGGCTCGAGCGGCTAGAGCTGAGTGACGTTCCGACGCCGGTGCCCGGCGCGGGGCAGGTGTTGGTGCGGGTGGCGGGCTGCGGGGTCTGCTATCGGGATCTGCTCGATCGCGAGGGGAAGTATCCGTTCATGCGGCGGCCGATCGTGACCGGGCATGAGTTCGCGGGAGAGATCTCGGCGGTGGGTGGCGGGGTCGACGGGTTCGTCGTCGGCGATCGCGTGGCGTCGACGCATCGGCCGGCGTGCGGGACGTGCGCGGCGTGCGCGGCGGGGCAGGAGACGCGCTGTGCCGGATCGCCGGTCATGTATGGGCTCACCGTCGACGGCGGATACGCGGAGCAGGTGCTCGCGTGGAGCGCGTCGCTGGTGCGCGTGCCGGCCGGCGTGGCGCTCGACGAGGCGTCGTTCCTGCATTGCACCGCGGGCGTGGCGTTGCGCGCGCTGCGCACGCACGCGAAGGTGACGGCGGGCGAGACGGTGGTGATCACCGGCGCGTCGGGCGGCGTGGGGATGCACGCGATCCAGGTGGCGAAGATTCTCGGGGCGCGCGTGGTCGCGGTCACCGGCAGCCCGGCCAAGGTGGACGCGCTGCGCCGGGTCGGCGCCGACGAGGTCGTGCTCGCGCCGCCGGACGGCGCGTTTCACAAGGAGGTGATGTCGCGGACCGATGGCGGTGCGGCGATCGCGCTCGAGTTGGTCGGCGCGCCCACCTTCAACGCCTCGCTGCGCTCGCTGAAGATCGGCGGCCGGCTGGTGATCGTCGGCAACGTGACCACCGAGCGCGTCGAGGTCAACCCGGGCTACCTCATCCTGCGCGAGCTCTCGATGTGCGGCTCGTCGTCGGCGACGCGCGCGGATCTGGCCGAGGTCCTCGAGTGGGCGGCTACCGGCCGGCTGAAGCCGATCGTCGCCGGGCGGCTACCGCTCGCCCAGGCGGCAGCGGCGCAAGCGCGGCTCCTCGAGAAATCGGTGACCGGGCGGCTGGTGCTGATGCCCTGAAGCGCTACTTCTCGTCGAGGCTGACGTCGCCGAGCGCGATGATCTTGTTGATCTTGTGCTGCAGCAGGCACGAGGCGACGGTCCACAAGATCAAGATCGACAAGATCCCCACGTACGGAATCATCTGCACCACGGCCGCCGCCAGGCACATGCCGTAGGGCCCGCCGTCCTGCCGTCCGCGCAGCCGGAACTGCAGCCCGAGGCGCTCGCACAGCCGGAGCGGGCTGAAGAAGATCCAATAGAAATTGTAGAACGGGATGAACGCGAACCCGATCGCCGTTCCGGTGGTCGGATCGTTGTGCGCCGCGCGCGGCAGCCGGCCCTGCTGGATGCCGAACCAGATCAGCGAGAACAGCCCGAAGGTGACGAAGTGCAGGATGCCCACTGCCCAGACCGGAAACTGCTCCAGCGAATGGTTCCCGAGCGCCGCGCGTTCGCCGGGCCCGATCTTGGTGAACTGCGAGTACGGGTTTCCGGTCGGCTGCGTCGACAAGGCCCGCCGCAGCTCCATGATCTCGTCGCGCATCGCCTGCGAGGCCTGGTTCTCTTTCGAGAGCTGATCGATGCGCAGCGCCATCGCGTTCTGGTCGTCGCGGTACATGCTTCTAGCTTGACCTGTCCCGGGGATTTGGTCCACTGGGTTGATGGACGACGGTTGGTACTACGAGCAGGGCGGACAGAAGGTGGGGCCGGTGTCCTTGCCGGAGCTCAAGCGCCTGGTGGCGACCAAGGTGGTCGTCGCCACCACCCGCGTGTTCGCCACCGGCATGGTCGACTGGGTGGACGCGGGCAACCTGGCGATGCTGTTCCCGCGCAAGGCCGAGCTCGGCATGCGCATGCTCCTGCCCGTCGGGCGCAGCGGCTATGCCATCGCTGCGGGCTACCTCGGGCTGTGCGCGTTCATCCCGTTCTGCGCTCCGCTCGCGCTCTTGTTCGCGGTGCTGGCGATCTTCGATCTGCGCAAGCACCCCGAGAAGACCGGCTGGGGACGGATCATCACCGGGCTGGTGCTCGGCCTTCCGTTCACCGCGTTCTACCTCTTCTCGCTGCTGCGGCTACTGTCGTCGCGCTGACGTCGCTAGGGCGTCGAGGCCAGGCAGGCGTTGGTGTCGGAGGTGCACGACGACGGGTTGCAGTTCGCGCTCCCCGGATTCGGGCACACGGCTCCGGTCAGCGCCGCCAGCGCGTTGTTCAGGCAGGTGTTGCAGGTGCCGGTCGGCTGGCCGGTGGCATCGACCAGCGTCATGCCAGTCGAGTCGAGCTTGCACGCCCTGGGCGACGAAGAGTTGAGGCACCAGGTCTGGCCGCAGCCGAGCGCCGTGCCCCACAGGGTCATGCCGTTCGCGGTCACGTTGTTGTCACAGGCCGTCTGACAAGTGGTATCGGTGCACCCGAGCAGGCAGACGCCGTAACCCTTGCAGCCGGTCATGCCGTTGGTGATCGGCATGGTCATGTCGAGCGGCGGATTGGTGTTACCGGTCATGTCGAGCGGCGGATTGGTGTTACCGGTCATGTCGAGCGGCGGATTGGTGTCGCCGCCGTCCTTGCCGATGAGGTGGACGCCGGGGCTCTGGCAGCGCCCGTCCACGCACTGCTGCCCGTCGGGACAAGCGGGGTTGTCCTCGAGGTGGCAGTAGTAGCCGGGGCTCCCCAGCTTGGGGCTGAAGCAGCCGGCGAGCAGAACCAGCGGGAGCAGCAAGCTACGCATTCGCCCCCCATACCATAAATTTCAGCCGGAAACGAGACGTGCCCAGTCGCGCACCGGGATCGAGGAGAGCGGGGCGCCGGCCTGCACCTGGAGCAGGTGACGGAACAGCAGCGGCGAGTGGGCCAGGGCGGCCACCGCGCGGCGGGCCAGCCATGGGCTGCGGGTGAGCAGCAGCACCAGGTGGGTGAGGCGCTCGGCGTCGCGCACGATCGCCGCGTGTGCGGTGACGTACGGCCGGAGCGTGCGGGCCGAGAGCGGCTCGCCGCGCGCGATCAGGTCCGCGATCACGCCGGCGGCGGCCTGCCCGGTCTCGAGCGCCAGGCCGATCCCTTCGCCGGTGATCGCGTCGACGTAGCCTGCGGCGTCGCCGCACAACAGCGCGCCGTCGGTGACCACCGATCGCGCGCGCTGGCGGAACGGCCCGGCGCCGAGCGGACGATCGAGCGCTTCGGCGCCGGTCAGGTGCGGCCCGAGCTGCGGGTGCGCGAGCAGGTGCGCCAGCAGCGACGGCGCGCCCAGCCCGGCTTCCGAGAACGCGGCGCGCGTGCCGAGCACCGCCAACTGGATCTCGGTCACGCCCACCGGCGTCACGTAGTACTCGAGCCGCGGCGCGACCAGCACGAACACGCTGCGCTGAAACGGCAGCACCGGCACACGCAGGTGGACGCGCAAGCCGATGCGCGAGGCCGAGCGCACCGGCCGGTCGAGCCCGAGCCGCTTGCGCAACGGCGAGCGCAGCCCGTCGGCGGCGATCACCGCGCGTGCGTGAATCGGGCCGGCGGTGGTCTCGAGGCCGCTGACTCGATCGCCCGCGCGCAACAGGCCGGTTGCCGCAACGCCCTCCAGCACCGTGATGCCGGGCTGGCGACGCGCCGCGTCGAGCAGCAACGCATCGAGCACGCTGCGCTTGATGCCCAGCCCATACGCCGGCTCGCCCGCCGCATCACAGAAACGCGCGCGCGCGGCCGATCCGCCGGCGACGGCAAAGCCGATGCCCTCGATGGGCAGGGCCTGACCACGCACGCCCTCGAGCAGGCCGAGCCGGTCGAGCGCGCGCACCGCTGCGGGCAAGAGCCCCTCGCCGCACGGCTTGTCGCGCGGAAAGCGCGCGCGATCGATCAGCGCCACCTCGAGCCCGCGCCGCGCACAGCCGAGCGCTGCGGCCACGCCAGCCGGGCCGCCGCCGGCCACCACCACGTCGACCGCCGCGCTCACGTGCGAGCGCCCGAACGACCCGACCCGAGCGACCCGAGCGACGGGAAGAAGCGCGGCTTGTACCCCATCTCGCGCACGTAGCCGGGATCGCGGGCGAGCTCGCGCTCTTCCAGCGGGATGCGCGCGGCCAGGATCAGCGCGTTGGCGATCGTCGCGCCGATCGCCGTCAGGTACGCGCCGCCGACCAGCGGCAGCGCGATCAGCTCGAGGATCACCGCCAGGTAGTTCGGATGGCGGATGTAGCGATAGGGACCGCTCGCCACCACCGGCCGCTCGCCGTCGGGGAAGCGGGTCACGCGCACGCTCCAGGCGTCGCCGAGCGTGCGCAGCGCCCAGATGCGGATCCCGGTCGCCGTCGCGAGCACCACCAGCGCCGCAAGGCTGAGCGCGCGCGGCGCTGACGTCCGGTGCAGCCACGCTTCGGCCGGCGCGGCGATCAGGACCACCGCATGGAGGAGCGCCATCACCGGAAACACCGGCTCGCGCACCACGGTCCCGCCGCGCGCGGCGTTGCGGCGGGCGTGCGCACGCGACCAGCCCAGCTCGAGCAAGCGCTCGCCTGCGATCAGCGCGCACAACACGGTGAACAGGACTCTTGCCATGCGATCGAGCGGTGCAAGGCTCGCACCGGCAGTGGATCGTCCTTATATTGTTGTCAGGCACGCACCAGTTGGGGCGCTTGCCGGGCGGGAGCGAATACAGTGACGTACGTCTCCGTGTGGGGCGCTGCGGGGAGCGGTGGTGAGCAACGATAGCCGCCGACTGGTGTTGGTGGTCGACGACGACCTCGATATCGCCGATTCGATCGGCGACGTGCTGCGCTCGGGCGGCCACGAGGTTCGTCTGGTGTCGACCGGCGCCGAAGCGGTCGCGGTCGCGGCCGAGGCGCGGGTTGGGCTGGTCCTGCTCGATTGGCGCCTGCCCGACGAGCCGGCCGGCGCGGCGCTGGTGCGCAGGCTGCGCGACGCGTGCGGCTACCCGGTTCCGGTGGTGGTGCTGTCCGCCGACCCGCTGTCGCTCGCCGAGGCGCGCGAAGCCGCGGTCTCCGACTACCTGCCCAAGCCGTTCGAGATCGCCGATCTGATGCACCTCGTCGACAGCTTCTGCTGAGCGTCGATGCTCACACGAGGTCTCGGAGCGCAGCGACCAGCTTCTCGATGTCGGCTTCGTCGTTGAAGAGGTGCGCCGAGGCGCGCAGCGTGCCGTCGAGCGCCGCACGGTGGTGCAGCACGTGCGCGCAGTGGAAGCCGCCCGACACCAGGATCGCGTGCGAGTCGGCGAGCAGCCGCGCGATGTTGGCCTGCGTCATCGACGGCACCGGCAGCGACAGCGTACACAGCGCCACGCGCCGCTCGGGCGGCACGCGCGCACCCAGCACGCGCGCCTCGGGCAGCGCCTTGAGCTCCTTGACCATCATCGCACCGAGCGACTGCGAGTGCGCCTGGATCTTGTCCATGCCGATGTTGCGCAGATACTCGAGCGCCGCGCCGAAGCCGATCGCGCCCTCGATGTTGGGCGTGCCCGCCTCGTAGCGGAACGGCGCCTCGCGCGGCTCGAAGCGATCTTCGCCGTGGTACTTCACCATGCCGCCGCCCACGTTGAACAGCTTGAGCGAATCGAAGCGATCGCGCCGCACGTACAAGACGCCCACGCCCGACGGCCCGAAGATCTTGTGCGACGAGAACGCCAGGAAATCGCAGTTCAGCTTCTTGACGTCGATCGGCAGGTGCGACACCGACTGCGACGCGTCGACCATGATCGGGACGCCCGCCTTGTGCGCGATCTCGACCCATTCCTCGACGGGCGCGATGACGCCGTTGACGTTCGACACGTGCGCCAGCGTCACCAGCTTGGTGTGCTTGCCGATGCGATCGCGCAGCTGCTGGTAGTGCGGCACCGCCTCGTCGTCGATGTCGACCAGCACCGGCTTGGCCCACATGCGCCACGGCATGTAGTTCGAATGATGCTCGGAGGCGGGGAACACCACCTCGTCGTCGGGGTGCAGGTCCAGGCCCTGCGCCACCAGGTTGAACGCCTCGGTGGCGTTGCGCGTGAACACGATCTCCGACGGCGACGCGCCGATCAGCGCCGCCGCCGCATAGCGCGCGCGCTCGTACGCCGCGGTCGACGCCTCGCCGAGCGGGTGCACGCCGCGGTGCACGTTGGCGCCCATCTCGGTGTAGTAGCGGGTGACCGCGTCGATCACCACCTGCGGCTTGGGCGTGGTGGACGCCGAGTCGAGGTAGGTGATCGACTGCCCGTCCATCTCGCGCCGCAGCAGCGGAAAGTCTTTCACGTACGAGTTCATGCGGGCCTCACCAGGCGATATTTGCCTGACGCTTCGGGGAGGATGGCCGCCTCGGCGCGTGCCTCGACGGGCCCCTCCACCAACCTGGAAACTGCTTGCGCCGCCGCCGCACCGCCGTCGCCGACGACGCGCAAGGTGTAGCCGGCGGTCTCGCGCGCGAGCTGCCACGCCTCGACGGTGGGCGCGGCGGCGTCGATCGCGTCGTCGAGCTCGGCCGGCGTGATCAGCCGATCGCCGAGCGTCAGCGAGTCGTTGACGCGCCCTTCGACGCGCTCGAGCAGATAGCCGCCCGCTTCGAGCCCGCAGGTGCACGGCCCTTCGGCGACCCGCACGATGTCGCCGAGGTCGTAGCGCAACAGCGGCATCCACGTGCGCCCGAGCGAGGTCACCAGCACGCGCGCGCGGCCGTTGCCCGCGTCGAGCAGCTCGATGTGCGAATGGCGCGTGTTGTGGTGCAGCCGTGCGGCGGTGCACTCCATGAACAGGACGCCGGTCTCGGTCGCGCCGTACAACGAGTACAGCGGCGACGGGAGCGCCGCTTGGATGGCGCGCTTGTGGGCGCGCGTCCACTGCTCGTAGGTGAGCGTGACGAACGCCGGCGCGTGCAGCCGCGCGCCCGAGCGGGTGACGTGCCGGCACAGCGCCGCCAGGTACGCCGGATCGGTCTCCACGCCGTCGGGGCGCAGCTCGTTCCACTCCGCCACCATGCGGTCGAGCTCCGCCGGCCCCCAGTGGGTCGGATCGGCCACCTGGTTGAGGAACAGCATCCCGTCGATGGTGCGCTCGGCGCGGCTCAGATCGCCGACGTGGCAGGTGGCGCCGCCGCACACCGGCGTGGTGAGCACCGCCTCCTTGAAGCCGCTCGCGCCGGCCGGCATGGTCTCGGCTACGCGCCGGTTGAGCCGCATCGCCTCGCGCTCCTGCGGGTCCCACCAGGCGTGCTCCCACAAGACCTGCAGCCGGTTCTCGGTGGTGCCCGAGGTGGCGATGATCTCGACGGTGCCGCGCGCCAGCTCGGCCTTCAGATCCGCGCCCCGGCGCACCAGCGATTTCGGAAACCCGCGCCGCAGATCGCGCTTGCCGACCGTCGGCATGCCGGCGAGCCACGCCGCGACAGCCTCCGGCTCGTCACTCGACGGGGACGGGGACGGGGACGGGGACGGGGCTGGCGTCGCTGCGGCTGCGCGCCCGGCGTACAGCGGCACCTCGTCCACCATGCGCGCGACCTCTTCGCGCAGCCGAGCCCAATGCTCGCGCGTATGAACAGGGGTCGACAGGGTCATACAGGCAGTCCTATACCATGACTATGGGTCCCGCTCTGCTCATCGCCCACGGCGGCCCCGGCGATGCGTTTCACGACCGGGCCTTCGAGCAGCTCGGCAAGCGCGCGCCGCGGGTCGCGTACGTGGGAGCTGCCAATCGAGATCAGGCCGCGTGGTATCTGCGCGTGTCGGACACCCTGCGCACCCGCCACGGCGCGCGGGTCGAGCTGGCGCGCACCATGGTCGACAATCCCGCCCCCGCGCGCGGCGCGCTCGAGGACGCCGACCTGATCTACCTGGCGGGCGGCGACGTGCAGCTCCTGGCCACACGGATGCGCGTGCTCGGGCTCGACGCGGTGTTGCGCAGCTGTCACGCAGCGGGCGCGATGCTGCTCGGCATCTCCGCCGGCGCGGTCGCGCTCGGCCCGTCGTGGATCGCGTTTCCCGACGACTACGCGGGGGGCGAGGATGACCGCGTGCGCCGCTTCCCGTGCGTCGGTGCGTTTCCGTTTGCGATTGACTGCCACGACGAGGACGGCGACTGGGAAGAATTGCGCGCACTGCTCGCGCGCTGGGCGCTCGACGACCCCAAGGCGGCGGTCGAGGCGTACGGAATCCCGCACGGCGGCGCACTCGAGGTCGACGCGCGCGGCAAGCTCAACGTGCTCGGCACGCCGCCCAAACGGCTGCGGCTCGACCACGGGCAGATCCTCGAATAGAGTAGCGGACCATGCCTGACGCCGTGATCGTCGATGCCCTGCGTACGCCGATTGGTCGCTTCCGCGGCGCGCTGAAGGACGTGCGCGCCGACGATCTGGCCGGCCATGCGATCGAGATGCTGGTCCAGCGCAACCGTATCCCCGGCGACGAGATCGACGACGTGATCTTCGGCTGCGCCAACCAGGCCGGNNGACAACCGCAACGTCGCGCGCATGGGGCTGTTGCTCGCCGGCTTGCCGCAGTCGATCTCGGGCGTGACGGTCAACCGGCTGTGCGGCTCGGGGCTCGAGGCGGTGCTCACCTGTGCGCGCGCGATCCGCGCCGGCGAGGGCGAGCTGTTCATCGCCGGCGGTGTGGAGTCGATGACCCGCGCGCCGTTCGTGATGCCCAAGTCGGGCAGCCCGTGGCCCAACGGCAACGTCACCGTGTTCGACAGCTCGCTCGGCTGGCGCTTTCCCAACGAGCGCATGAGAAAGATGTTTCCGCTCGAAGCGATGGGCGAGACCGCCGAGAACCTGGCCGATCGCTACCAGATCTCGCGCGAGGAGCAGGACCAGTTCGCGCTCGCGTCGCACCAAAAGGCGATCGCTGCGGAAAAGGCCGGGCGGTTCTCCGACGAGCTCGCCCCGATCGGCACGCCGGGCGCCAAGGGAGCGGTGGTCTCCTTCGCGAAGGATGAGAGCCCGCGCGAGGACACCACGCTCGAAAAGCTGGCCCGGCTCGAGCCGGTGTTTCGGGCGGGCGGCAGCGTCACGGCCGGCAATTCGTCGGGGCTCAACGACGGCTCGGCGGCGGTGCTGGTGTGCTCCGCCGAGCGCGCCAAGAAGATGGGCTGGAAGCCGATGGCGCGCGTGGTGGGCGGCGCGGCTGCGGGCGTCGATCCGCGCTTCATGGGCATCGGGCCGGTGCCGGCGACCCACAAGGCGCTCGCGCGCGCGGGCTGGACGCTCGAGTCGATCGATCGCGCCGAGCTCAACGAAGCATTCGCGGTGCAGTCGCTGGCGGTGTTGCGCGAGCTGCCGATCGCGCGCGATCGCGTGAACGTCAACGGCGGCGCCATCGCGCTCGGTCACCCGCTCGGCTGCTCGGGCGCGCGCATCGTCGCCACGCTCGTGCACGAGCTGCGTCGCTCGGGCTGTAAGCGTGGGCTCGCCACCATGTGCATCGGCGTCGGGCAGGGCATCGCAGGACTTTTCGAATCTCTGTAGTAGCGTGTTAAGATCCCGAGACTGATGGGCAAAGGGGCCGCGGGTTACCGGGAGCGCTTTCACATCCTCCAGGAGATCGGCGAAGGCGGCTTCGCCAAGGTCTACCTCGCCCGCGAGATCGCCTCGGAGCGCAAGGTTGCGCTCAAGGTCCTCAAGGACGCGTATCTCAAAGACTCGGAGATCGTCGAGCGCTTCCGCCGCGAGGTGTTCGCGGTGGCGTCGATCAACAGCCCGCACGTGGTCGGCATGCACGACTTCGGCATCAGCGGCGACGAGGTCTACATCGCCATGGAATTCGTCGAGGGGCCGACGCTGCGCGACCTGATCTACGAGCGCAGCTGGACCGCGCAGGAGGTGCACCTCGTCATCGGCCAGATCGCGCAGGCGCTGGCGGCGGCGCACCGGCAGGACATCGTGCATCGCGATCTCAAGCCCGAGAACGTGATGATGGTGCCGGGCAAGGGCGGATCGCGCACGGTCAAGGTGCTCGACTTCGGGCTGGCGAAGCTGGCGGAGCTCGAGCGCAAGCTGGAGCTCGAGCCGCTCACGCGCGCGGGCATGTGCTTCGGCACGCCGCAGTACATGGCGCCCGAGCTGATCCAGGGCAAGCCGTTCGACAAGTCGGTCGATCTTTACGCGCTCGGGGTGATCACGTTCGAGATGGTCGCGGGTTTTCTGCCGTGGGACGGCTCCGATCCGCGCCAGGTGTTGATGTCGGTGGTGAGGAATCCGCCGCCGCACGTGACCCAGTCGACCGCGAACCTTCAGCGCCTGCCGGAGGTGGATGCGTTTCTGCAGCGCGTGCTGTCCAAGGACAAGAGCAAACGGCCGGCCGACGCGGCGACGATGTTTCGCGAGCTGGAGCAGGCGCTGTTCGGCGACCAGAAGCCGCCCAAGGTCGCATCGCAGGTGCCCAAGGAGGATGCGGTGTTCGCCAGCGTGTGGGCGGCGTCGCTCGAGCTCGATCGCGCCGAGGACGCCACCGAGATCGACGCTGGCGGCTCGAAGCGCTTCGGCACGCCGGTCGAGACCACGCAGCCGGGGCGATCGCAGTCGGGCGTGCGGCGCGCGCAGATGCGCTCGGCGTGGGTGCACAGCCTCAGCAACCTGGAGACCCTCGACGAGAACGCCGCCACGCTCGAGAACCACCCCTCGCCGGTGGCCAAACCGCGCGCGCCGGCGGACGCGCCGCGCGCGCCCGTTTCGGATTTCTACGAGCCGAAGAGCGAAGGCACCGAGATCCTCAAGAACCCGGCGCCGTCCGGCAACCTCATGATGTGGCTGGTGCCGCTCCTGGTCGGGCTGGTGATCTTCGCCGCCGCGCTTGGCTACTTCCTCGGCCGCCAGTCCCGATAACTACGAGAGGACGCGGATCGGTCGGGCGGAGAGCGAGACGCGCAGCTGATCGCGCAGGCCGTCCTGCAGATCGCCGCCGATCTGGACCGGGACCGGGCGCTCCATGCGGATCTCGAGATCCTCGCACAAGAAGTCGTGCAGGTTGGGCGTCTTGTATTCGCCGCGGAACACCGCCGGCAGGTTGCGGATGGTCTCGTAGGCCGACGCCGTCGAGCAGCGCAGCTGGAAGCGATCGCGCCGCACGTACGGGAACATCTTCATCTTGAGGCCGAAGTACGGGATGGTCGACGCCGAGCACAGCGCCGCGCGGCCGCGGAACACCAGCTCACCGTCGAGGATCGGCGTCTCTTCCATCACGCGGCCGGTACGCCAGTCGACGCGGTAGGCGGGCGCGCCGCGATTGATGACCTCGATCTCGGGGAGCTGCGAGAACATGAAGCGCGGCGTCGAGCGCAGCGCGCAGGTCAAGAAGTAGCGCGCGCCGGCGCCGATCTTGCGCGCGTGCTCGCCGCCCACGCGATCGATCGCTTCGCCGAGCCGCGCGAAGTCCTCGAGGATCTGCGCGTCCAGGCCGCAGCCGGCGAACGGGGTCAGCTTGCCGTCGACGGAGAGCAGCGGAAGGGTCTTCTGGTGGCCGGCGGCGCGCGCGCGGCGCAGATCCTTGACCAGGCCGTCGAGCGTGGGGCGCGAGGCGCCGAGCGCGTCGGCCATGGCGTTGCCGGTGCCGAGACGCAGGACGCCGACGCCGGGCAGCGGCAGGTCAGCGAGCCGGGCTTCGTCGGCGATGTCCGAGAGGCATTGCACGAACGTGCCGTCGCCGCCGCCGAACAGGACGCCGTCGTACGCTCGCTCGATCACCTTGCGGGCGATCTCCCGGCTGTGCTCGAGGTCGCGCGAAACGTACAGATCGCGCTCCGGCACCAGGCGGCCCAGGCGCTCCATCACTTCCGGACGCACGCCGCGCGCCTGCTGATTGAGGATCACGGCGACCCGAGCGCGAGCACCTGCCTGGAGCAGCATTCCGTACCTCCAACCTTGGTAGCGGTTTACGGTGTTGCACGGCTTGCACCAAGAGTCAGGCTAGTGCTTTCAATGGGTTGCGCAAGGGTCTAACGCGCTGCGCTGCGTTGCGCGGGTGGCGGTGCGAAGAATGTTACGCAGCTCACAGTACCGGGCGATCGACGGCCATGCCCATCGAGTGGTAGCCCTTGTCGACATAGATGAGCGTGCCGGTGATGCCCGAGCCGAGCGAGCTGGAGAGAAACGCGGCGGTCGCGCCGACCTCGCGCGCGACGATCGCTTCGGGCAACGGCGAGTTCGCCTTGCAGTACTCGATCATGGTCTCGATGAAGCCGATCGCGCTGGCCGCGCGCGAGGCCCACGGGCCCGCCGAGATCACGTTCACGCGATGGCCCCACTTGCGGCCCGCTTCATAGGCGAGCGTGCGCGTGTCGCTCTCCAGCGCGGCCTTGGCCGAGGACATGCCGCCGCCGTAGCCCGGCACCACGCGCTCGCCGGCCATATAGGTGAGCGCGAGGAACGAGCCGCCCGGGCGGACCATCGGCCCGAGGCGCTGCACCATCGCGGCGTACGAGTAGGCCGAGACGCCGACCGCCGCCAGGTAGCCCTTGCGGCTGGTCTCGAGCAGCGGCTTCTTCACCTCGGGGCCGTTGGCCAGGCTGTGGACCACGATGTCGAGGCACGGCTCGGGACCGAAGTCGCGCTTCATCAGATCGGCGACGCCCTGGATGCTCACGTCGCCGTGCTCGCGATAGCGCTTGGACTCCTTGACGTCGGCGGGCATGTCGGCGAGCACGTCGAAGTCGGCGTCGAGCGGGTAGATGCGCTCGAACGACAGCTTGCCGCCGCCCGACATCACCAGCGACTCGTCGAACTTGCCGCGCTCGAGCATGGTCTTGAAGATGCCGTAGGCGGGCGGCCAGGTGCCGAGGCACACGGTGGCGCCGGCTTCGGCGAGCGCCTTGGCGATCGCGAACCCAAAGCCGCCGTCGTCGGCCACGCCGGCTACGAACGCGCGCTTGCCGGTCAGATCGATGGAGAGCATGGGCGCATCCTTTGCCAGCCTGCGCCCCCGAGTCAAGCGTCAGGTGGCGAGCAGCACCACGCCCTTGGCGGCGAACACGCGCAGGAGGCGACGCAGCCGCTGCTGCTCGCCGCTCGAGCGGTACTCGAACTGCACGCCGAACACGCCGTCCTTGGAGCGCGCGTCGAGGTGGCGCACCACGCCGGTGAGCACCAGATCTTGACCGGCGCCGCCCGCCTTGACGCGCAGCGCGATCTTCTCGCCGATCGACGGCGGGGCGACGCGCGTGGAGATCAGCATGCCGCCGGTGGACAGATCCTCGGCGGTTCCTTCCGACGGTAGATCGCCGCCGAAGCGCCGCCACAAGATCGGCACGCGCACGCAATAGCGGCGCTGGCGGCGCTTGTAGTAGCGCGGGCGCTCGCCGCGCGCCATCTGCAACAGGAAGTCGCGCGCTGCGAGCGAGTCCGGATGCAGCCGCGCGATCAGGCCGAGCCGCCGCCGGTAGACGCGCGCGCGCAGGTACACGCGGTTGGGGAGCGCGGGCCAGAGGATCTCGAGCACGACGTGCGTTCCGGAGCGCGGCGCGCCACGCGTCACCACCGCCAGCTCGCCGGCGACGCCGGCGTCGTCGTACGCGTCGAGGAACGAGAGCCCGTCGGGGAACGCGGCCAGCACGATCGGCGTACCGCTTCGGCCGTCAGCCAGATCGATCGGATCCTGAATCAGGATTCGCGGCCGCAGGCTGCTCGAAGCGGAGTCCATCTGTCTTCGATCGTAAGGCGATGCCCACCTGGATCAATTTGTAAGACAAGTAAGCTGCTATACGTAATCGGTCAGCGGCGATGCTTGCGGGGGAGATCTACATCGAGGGCGGCGAGGTAGTCGATGGGGCCCTCGACGGCGAGCATCACCGACGGGACTTCGCCGAGCTCCTGGACGCGGCTGGCGAACGAGAGCAACAGCTCGCGGGCTCCGGGGAGGGCGCCGATCTGGGGGATTCCTTCTTCGGTCAGCTGCTCGCCGAACGCGCGCGCCGTGGCCCGCTTCAGACGCCCGCGGCGCAGCAGGTCCTGCAGCGAGTTGCGGAGCGCGTCGAGCGTGTAGCCAAACCGGTCGACCATCTCCAGCGCCACGCGCACCACCGACGCGGCCGCGAGCTGTCCATCCTCGAACAGCACCATCGCCGCCTGGAAATAGTTGAACACCGGCACCACGCGGACGCCGTAGCGATCGAACCGCGAAGTCGGCGACCGGCGATCGAGGTTGATGAAGATGCGCCCCACCGCGAGGCCGTCCTTCGACTGCGGCAAGGTCTCGGCGAGCGACACCGCGCGCTGCGCGTCGTCGCGGTAGCAGCCCGCGCGCTCGAGGATCTCCTCCAGCAGCGGCCGCGCGATCCGCCCCGCGATCACGTCCGAGTACAGCGAGTAGATGAAGCAGTCGGCCTCTGCATCGTCGCCGAAGCAGGTCTCGCGCGTCTCCGGCGGCAGGCCGGCGCGCCCGGCGAGCAGCGCGGGCAGCTTGTAGCCGACCTGCTCGCGCATGGCCGCCCAGCGGCCGGTGAGCATGTTGCGCAGGTTGGGCTTCAAGATGAACTCGTCGAACTCGACGCCGTCGAGCCGCAGCTTCTGGGTGAGCACGCGGCGCATCTGGCGCGGCGAGCCGGAGATGAAGCAGATGCGCGACCGCCCGCCGGCGCGCAGCTCGCGCAACAGCGCCGCGGCGCCCGGCACGGCCTGCTTGGCCTCGGCGCCTTCGAACGCCGAGCGGACCAGATCCATGAACGAATCGAACTCGGTCTTGAGATAGGTCTTGTCGAGATCCCAGCGATACACGTGCTGCGGCGGAGGCGGAGGCGGTGCGGCCGCCAGCAGCGACGGGCCGCCGGGTGGGATGGGCTTGCGCTTCTCGAGCTTCGCCGGCCTCGTTGCCATGCTAGGCCCGCGGCTGCTCGGGTGGGAGCGCCGCCTCGCGGTGATGGAAGGCGCGCAGCCCGTCCTCGATCTCCCTGACCAGGTCCGCCTGCACCGCCTTCGCCGCCACCTTGCACGCGTTGGTGATCGCGGGCGCCTTGGAGCGGCCGTGCGCCTTGATGAACACCTTGTCGAAGCCGAGCACCGGCGCGCCGCCGTATTGCTCCCAGTCGGTGAGGTCCTTGAGCCGGCGGATGCCGCCCGACAGCATCATCAGTCCCGCGCGCCAGATCAGGCGCTCCTTGTAGGCGTAGCCGGCCAGCCGCACGATCGTCTCCGAGACGCCCTCGAGCATCTTGAGCACCACGTTGCCGACGAAGCCCGAGCACACGATCACGTCGGCGGTGCCGCGTGGGATGTCGACGCCTTCGACGTTGCCGACGAAGTTGAGCTCGGTGGCTTGCGTGAGCAGGCGGTGCGCCTCGACGATCTCGGGCGGTCCCTTGCCCGCCTCCGAGCCGTTGGAGAGCAGCGCCACGCGCGGGCGCGGGTTCTTGGAGATGCGCGAGGCGTAGGCGGAGCCCATGAGCGCGAACGCGACCAGATCCTCGGCGGTCACGTCGAGCGTCGCGCCCACGTCGAGCATCAGCGAGAACGGATCGTCCTTCTCGCCGCGCCGCGTTTCGGTCGGGTAGACCGCGGCCAGCGCGGCGCGCCGCACGCCGGGGATCTTCTTCCAGTTGCGCGAGCACGCCAGCACCGATGCGCCGGTGTTGCCGGCGGAGACCAGCGCGTCGGCCAGGCCGTCGGCGACCAGCTTCGCCGCCACGTTGATCGAGCAGTCCGGTCGCGCGTCGAGCGCTTCGGCGGGCTTTTCGTCCATGCGCACCGCGGAGTCGGCGTGGTGCACTGAGATGCGCTCGGGGTCGTGGCGTGTCTTGACCAGCAGCGCGGAGATGCGCGCGGCGTTGCCGACCAGCACGGTCTGGATGTGCGGCGCCTCGATCGACAAGATGCCTACGCCGCGGACGATCTCGTCGGGCGCGTGATCGCCGCCCATCGCGTCGACCGCGACCGTTACCGGCATCGCGGTCGTTCCGCTGGCACCCCTCGTTTTCATTGGCGTTCGAAAACGTTATCACAGCGAGGCTGGCCGTGCATGAGCCGCGGTGATGACTGGCACGTCCACTGCAAGGCGTCCTCTCGCCGGATGATCGGTGAAGGAGCGTTGGCCATGGCGTGTGAGTGCTTCGAAGAAGGGCGCGTGACCCGCTGCCGTGCGGTGACCGGGACGCTCATCCCCAGCCATCACGAACGGGAAAATTACTGCCGCAGCGACGGGAACTTTGGCTGTCCAACCTACCGGCTGTATCGCTTGCGCGGCGCGCCCGTTTCGCAGGATGCGTACTATTCGTTGTGGACCACGCCGGCGGCGCCGGAAGAGCGCGCGCCTCGCGTGCTGCGGCGCGTCGCGGGCTGAGTACCCTTTGTGCACACCACGCGGCGCGGCAACGTCCGATCGATGCACACTACGGCTGAACGAAGATCTGCGTCGGAACCGCGGGCGAGGACTCCGGCTGCGGAGTGAGCTGGAACCCCTGGCCCGGCGTGCCGCTCGCTGGGCGGCTCATCTGGAGCGCGGCCGCGGTCGGCCCATCGAGCTGACCGGTGACCGGTAGGTTGCGCGCGGCCTGGAACGCGCTGATCGACGCGCGGGTCGCGCCCGAGATCTGTCCGTCGACCGGTCCCTGGTAGAAGCCGCTCTGTTGGAGCAACTGCTGGAGCTGGGTCACCTGCGCGGTTCCGAGGGTCAACCCGGCGCGCAGCCCGTCGCCGGGAGTCGAGGGCATTCCTGGCGTCGCAGGGGCGGGGGTTGGGGGCACGCCCTGGGGCGGCGTGGTCAACGAGGCCGGCGGGGGAGCAGCGGTCGACGCCACGGGCGTCGGCGCGGCCGCAGTTCCGGTCGCAGGGGCAGCTGCCACACCGCCCGCCGGTGCCGCGCCGCCTGCCGCGCCGCCGGCTCCTGCTCGAGCGAGCGCCGGCGTGGCGAGCAACGCGGCGATTCCCATCAGCTGAAGTGCTCTTCGCATGATGGAAGAGGCAATGCGAAGCGCGTGCCTACTTGACTGGTGGCGCAGCGACGGTGGCGACCGGGACGTGCGAGAGCACGCTCGCTACCGGACCGGGCGCTCGCAGCTCGGCTTCGGCCTCACCGGCGACGCGCGGCAGCGCCAGCTGATCGACGTAGATGAAGCCGTTGCGCCAGCGCGCGGGCGGCGGCACGGTGCGCGCGAAGGTGCTGGGCGCGCCCTTGAGCGGGCGGAAGGTGTAGCGCAGGTCGCCGGTCTCGGGACCGGCCGCCAGGTAGGCGACGCGCAGCTGCGCACCTTCGAGGCCGGCGCCGAGCACGCGCGCGCCGCCGAGGTACTGGCCGATCGGCGGCAGCCCTTCGACGAGCTTCTTCTCGACGGCGGACGCGCCTGCGGGATCGCCTCGCGCGACCAGCAGGTTGTGCCAGCAGGGCAGCTGCGAGCGGGCGGTCGGCGCGGCGGGGAGCGCTTCGTCCGCGTTGGCGAGCGGCGCGCCGGCGTCGAGGGCTTCGCACACGCCGGGCAGATACACCGACGGCACGAGCTCGAGCGGCGGGTACTTGTGCGAGACCCACCAGCGATAAGCGCGCGACGGTCGCCCGTCGACGAACGCATACGAGGTGACCAGCGGCTTGTCCGCGCGCAGATCGATCATCGCGTAGCGGCCGAAGAAGGTGACCGCGTGATCGCGCACCAGCGCGTCGAAGATCGGCCGATCGTTGCTGTCGAGCATCGAGTGGTCGAGGATCAGCACCGAGCGGGCGCGCGTCTGGTCGTACTTGGGCAGCTCGCTCAGGTACGAGAGCTCGTCGAAGCTGCGATCGAGGTAGTACCAGAACTCCTTGCGCGCGCCGAGGTGGCGGTAGTCGATGATCACGCGGTCGCCGACGCCGGTGCGGCGGTGCACCTCCTGCGCGAAGCGCGTTTTCTCGCGCTCGGGGTTGTAGCCGAGCTGGCCGTGCGTGCCCATGAGCTCGCGGCTCTCGAGGAGGTTCGCGTAGGCGTGCGGCACCTCGGCGGCGAGGTAGGTGGCGAGCACCGCGATCGCGACGGCGGGCGCGGCCCACGATCGACGGCGATCGCGCCCGAGGCGGCGAACGGCGCGCGCGGTGTCGAGGACCAGATCGGCGGTCGCGAGGGTGAAGAAGCCGGAGTAGAAGAACACGCGGTACAGGTGCACCGCCGAGCCTTCGGCAAACAGGTAGTAGTACAGGACGTTCACGTACAAGAAGGTGAGCGGCGCGAGATCGCGGCGTCGCGCGCGGCCGGCGGCGGCGCGTGCGAGGAACAGGGTGAGCCACAGCGCGCCCATGATCACCGGCGGCCGACCGTAGAGGATCTCGATCCACTGATCGTGGCGCTCGAGCACCCACGACGGCGACGGCGCCGCCTTGCGCATGTTGTACGACTCGATCGACTCGCCCACCGCGCCGGCGCGCCAGGTGAGCCACAGGTGGAACGCGAGCATGACCGCGCACGCCAGCCCGCACACCACGATGTAGAGCGTGAGCGCGTTCCAGCGTCCGACCTTGAGCCGGCGGCCGTTGCTGGTGAAGCGATGGTAGAGCGCATGCAGCCCGAGGAACGGCGCGATGAAGTAGACCTCCCACATGAACAGGCCGCCGAGCGCGCAGGCGACGCCGGCGATCACCAACGCGCGTCGCTCGGGCGTCTCGAACAGTGTCAGGTAGGCGTAGAGCATCCACAAGACGGCCGACATCTCCCACAGCATCGCGTCGCACAGCACGCTGAACGAGGTGAGGATGGGCAGCGCGACGAAGACGATCACCGCTACCAGGCCGCCTTCGCGACACCAGAAGCGCGCCACCAGGCGGTACAGCGACCAGATCGCGAGCAGCCCGCCGGTCACGCCCACCATGCGCGCGAGCCATTCGTGATCGCCGAAGATCGGCACGGTCAGGGTGAGCAGGTGGTGCAGGCCGATCGGATGGTGGAAGTAGAGCGCGTTCGACGGGTAGGTGGAGTCGAAGCCCGACCAGGTGATCGGATAGATGGTGTGCAGGCGCAGGCTCATGCGCGCGCGCAACAGGTACTGCGCGCCGTGGTAGCCGTGATGCCCCCACCAGAACGGCGCGAGCAGCCCGAACGACGAGTACACCAGGTAGACGCCGACCGCGAGCGCCAGCCCGGCGCGTACCGGCCACTTGCGTGCGGCCTTGGTTACCAGGGCTTCCTCAAGAGGAGCGCCGCGTAGGGCGCCCAGCCGAGCGGGGCGTGCGCGAGCAGGTCGGGCAGCGCGCCGCGTTTCTCGACGGTGAAGTAGGGCGCGCACGCCTGCGCCACCTCGGGCAGGCCGCTGAAGTGGTGCTGATCGATGCCGCGAAAACCGATCGCAGCGAACGCCGCGTTCATCGCCGGGTGCACGGCCGGGCAGCCGACCACGAAGCGGCCGCCGGGTTGCAGCACGCGCCCGACCTCACGCGCGGCCTCGTTCAGCTCGTCGCGCTTGAGGTGCTCGAGGATGGAGAACGCGACCACGCCGTCGAAGTGCCCGTCGGGGAACGGCAGCTTGCGGATGTCGGCCTGCACCAACCCGGTCGGGTGGACGCCCAGCCGCGCGAGCGCCGGGCGCAGCCCTTCCGGCTCGCGCTCGAGGTCCGCGCCGTAGAGCTCGTCGGTGATCGGCGCGAGCGTGGGCATGAGCAGGCCGGAGCCGTAACCGATCTCGAGCAGCCGCCGGAAGCGTGCGTCGATCAGTCGCAGGCCGACCTCGAGCCGGGCGGCGAACACGCGGCCAATCAGCGGGCGGTAGTAGAACTTGAACGGATCGACGTCGTTGTTCGGGCGCAGCGCGCCGGGCGGCGGCAATCGAAAACGCACAGACATCAGTAGGCGGTCTTGAACCTGCGGAACGCGTGCAGCGTCATGCGCGCCAGGATCGCGCCGTGGCGGAACCGGCTGATCTTGGTCTCGCCGTAGGTGCGCGCGCGGTAGCGCACCGGCAGCTCGACGATCTTCAGGTTTTGCTTGGCGGCGCCGAACAGCAGATCGAAGTCGCCGAACGGATCGAAGTCGCCGAAGAACCCGCGGTCGCGCGCGATGCGCTCGTAGTCGCGGCGGAACAGCACCTTGGTGCCGCACAGCGTGTCCTTGAGCCGCTGCTCGAGCGTGGCCGACAGCGCCAGGCCGAAGAACTTGTTGCCCAGCGAGTTGAGGAAGCGCATCGCCTCGCCTTCCATCGGGTAGACCAGGCGCGAGCCGTTGACGAACTCGCCGCGGCCCTCGGCGAGCGCGGCGTAGAACTTGGGCAGATCCTCGGGCGGCACCGTCAGATCGGCGTCGAGGATGAACAGGATGTCGCCGGTGGCGGCGGCGAAGCCCTTGCGCACGGCATCGCCCTTGCCCTTGCCGTCGCCTTGCGGGATGAGCTTCATCCGCTTGCGGGTCTTGGCCTTCAGGTGCTTCTCGATCTGGTCGACCGTGCCGTCGTCGGAGTTGCCGTCGACGAAGATCAGCTCGGTCCACTTGCCCATCTCGGGCGTGCGCGCGACGATGTCGTCGACGTTGCCGCGCTCGTTCTTACACGGCACGATCACGCTGCAGCTGTACTCGCGCGACGGGATCGGCCCGCCGCCGCCGGCCAGCTTGGCGACGAAGAACTGGGTGAGCGCGAAGTGGTTGAGGCCAGGCAGCTGCGCCAGGTAGCGGTTGGCGAACGGCGCGAGCAGCGGCACGTCGACGGGGACCAGCTGCGCGGTGCCGTGCCGGATCACGTCGAAATGGTTGAGCTCGAGCAGGTTCTTCAGGTCCTGCATGCCCAGCCAGTTCTGCTGCTCGACGGGCATCTTCTTGCCCAGCCGCTCGCCCAGCTTGAGCACCGGCTCCCACACGAAGTTGTAGTAGGTGACCAGCACGCGCGTGCGCGGGTTGCAGACCTGGCGCAGCGCGCGGAACGCCGCCCACACGTCGTTGAGCATGCCTACCACGTCGGAGATCACCACGTAGTCGAAGGTGCGGCCCTTGAGCTCGGGCGCGGCCAGCGTCTCGGCGTCGTCGACGACGAAGGTCAGCCCGGGGTGCTTGCGCTGCGCCAGCTCGACCATGCGCGGCGACAGATCGATGCCCACGCCATCAGCCGGCTGCAGCGCGGCCAGGAGATCGCCGGTGCCGCAGCCGATCTCCAGCACGCTGGCGTTCTTCGGGACCACGAAGCGCGCGAGCTGCTCGATCGACTGGTAGTACGCGCGATTGCGCGCGCGCCAGCGATCGCGCTCGTCGGCGAACCGGTCATAGTCCGCGATGCGCCGCTGGCGCGCCTCTTCCTCGGCCCGATCGAACGCGCTATCGCTCGCCACGCTTGTCGCCATTGGTCTTGAGGTCCTCGAGGTCCGCCGCCACCATCATGCGCACCAGCTCGGCGAAGCCCACCTTGGGCTCCCAGCCGAGCAGCTTCTTCGCCTTGGACATGTCGCCGCGCAGCTCGTCGACCTCGGCCGGCCGGAAATAGCGCGGGTCGATCTCGACGTGCGTCTTCCATTCGATGCCCAGCGCGCCGAACGCCGCGTCGAGAAAGTCGCGCACCGTGTGGCACTCGCCGGTGGCGATCACGAAGTCGTCGGCCTTCTCCACCTGCAGCATGCGCCACATCGCCTCGACGTAGTCGCCGGCGAAGCCCCAGTCGCGCTTGGCGTCGAGGTTGCCGAGGAACAGCTTGTCCTGCATGCCGAGCTTGATGCGCGCCGCTGCGCGCGTGATCTTGCGCGACACGAAGGTCTCGCCGCGCCGCGGAGACTCGTGGTTGAAGAGGATCCCGTTGCACGCGAACATGCCGTAGGACTCGCGATAGTTCACGGTGATCCAGAACGAGTACAGCTTGGCCACGCCGTACGGCGAGCGCGGATGGAACGGGGTGTGCTCGGACTGCGGCGCGGGCGACGAGCCGAACAGCTCCGACGACGACGCCTGGTAGAAGCGCGGGCTGATGCCGCTCTCGCGGATCGCCTCGAGCAGCCGCACCGTGCCCACGCCGGTCACCTCCGCGGTGTACTCCGGCACGTCGAACGAGACGCGCACGTGCGACTGCGCGCCGAGGTTGTAGATCTCGTCGGGCCGCACGGTGCGCAGGATGCGATTGAGCGACGAGGCGTCGTTGAGATCGCCGTACACCAGCTTGAGCCGGTAGTCGGTCTCGTGCGGGTCCTGGTAGATGTCCTCGATGCGCGCGGTGTTGAACGACGACGAGCGGCGAATGATGCCGTAGACCTCGTAGCCCTTCTTGAGCAGCAGCTCCGCCAGGTACGAGCCGTCCTGCCCGGTGATGCCCGTGATCAGCGCAATTTTACTCATGTCGCCCTGTGTTCCTGCCACCAACCGATGGACTTGCGCAAGCCCTCTTCGAGCGAGGTGCGCGCGCTCCAGCCGAGCAGCTGCTGCGCGCGCGTGACGTCGAGCGCCCGGCGCGGCTGGCCGTTCGGCTTCGAGGTGTCGTAGCGAAAGCGCCCCTTCCACTCCATGGTCGCCGCGATCAGCTCGGCCAGCGCGCGAATGCTGATCTCGCGGCCGCAACCGAGGTTGATCGGCTGAGAGCCGTCGTAGCGCTCACAGGCGGCCAGGATGCCCTCGGCCGCGTCGTCGACGTAGAGGAACTCGCGCGTCGGCGTGCCGTCGCCCCACAGCACGATCTCCTGAGCGCCGGCCCTTAGCGCGTCGTCGATCTTGCGGATGATCGCCGGGATGACGTGCGAGGTGGTCGGATCGAAGTTGTCGCGCGGGCCGTACAGGTTCACCGGGAACACCACCACCGAGTTGAACTGGTACTGCTGCCGGTAGGCCTGCGACTGCACCAGCAGCATCTTCTTGGCCAGGCCGTAGGGCGCGTTGGTCTCCTCGGGATAGCCGTTCCACAGATCGTCTTCCTTGAACGGCACCGGCGCGAACTTCGGATAGGCGCAGATGGTCCCGGTGGCGACCAGCTTCTTCAGCCCGACGCGCCGGCCCTCTTCGATCAGCTGGATGCCCATCATCGCGTTGTCGTAGAAAAACTTGCCGGGGTTGAGACGGTTGGCCTCGATGCCGCCGACGCTCGCCGCCAGGTGGATCACCAGGTCGGGCCGCGCGTCGCGATACAGGCGGCGGACCGCCTCGAGCTCGGTGAGATCGTAGCTGGCCGATCGCGGCACGACGATCTCGGTGCAGCCGCGCGCCTTCAACTGCTCGACGACGGCGGCGCCGAGAAATCCCGCGCCGCCGGTCACCACCACTCGCTGGGTTGCCAGATCGGTCATGTTCGGGTCGCCTGAAAAGTAAGGTACAGCCACGCGCTGCGAGGCACCAGCCTGCGCGCCACGCGATCGATCGAGTCGAGGATGCGACCGACCGGCGGAATGCCGCCGAAGACGGTGGTGCCGAAGCGCGGGTTGAGCAGCACGCGCGCGATGGGAAACGGTTGCCGCTCGTCGGACTCGAGCACGTCGAAGCCTGCCGCGGCCAGCTCGGCGCGCAGCTGCTCCGCGGTCGAGCCGAGCACGCCACGCTCGGCGGGCACCAGCGCGGCCTGCAGCAGCACCAGGAGCGAGCGCCGGTTGGGCTCGACCAGCGTCAGGCGCCCGCCCGGCTTGAGCACGCGGCGCGCTTCCTTCATCGCGTGCAGGCGGTTGGGCAGGTGGTGCAACAGATCGCGGATCAGCACCGCGTCGAAGCTGCAGTCGGCGAACGGCAGCCGCGTGGCGTCGGCCGCGGCGGTGTGCGCGCCGGTCGCGTTGCGCGCGAACGCCACCTTGGCGGGCGAGAAGTCGACCCCGAACAGCCGCAAGCCCGGCGATCGCGCGCGCAAATGGTGCAGGTTGCCGCCTTCGCCGCAGCCGATCTCGAGCACGCGCTCGCCCGGGTGACCGACGCCGCGCACCAGCTCGGCCTCGGTCGCGGAAAACCATGGGGCCTCGGTCTGCCAGCGGAAGTGGCTGGCGTCGGCGCGCTCATAGAAATGATCGCGCTGAAGTTGGACGAACCGTTCGGCCGACATGGCGGCGCGAATCCTATCATCGATTCGCCCCTGCGGCGGCTTGTCCTGGCGCGTCAAGGCTGCTAGATTGCGGCCATTCGTCAGGTTGGCTTTCGGTTGGCTTTGGCTTTCGGGGAGGAACTTTTGAGTGTCTCGGCAGTGAACGCGCGGCACCCGCACGTGGACTCCATCGATTTATCGGTCGTGATCCCCGCCTACAACGAAGCTGCGCGCATCGAGCGCGGGCTCGAGCACGTCACGCGCTTCTTGCAAGCGCGCCACGTGAGCTGGGAGATCATCGTCGTCGACGACGGCTCGCGCGATTCGACCAGCCTGATCGTCCAGCGGTTCATCGCCGGCCAGCCGGTCTCCGCGCCGGCGAGCACCACGCTGGTGCGGCTCGACGTCAACCGCGGCAAGGGCGCCGCCCTACGCGCGGGCGTGGCGGCTTCGCGCGGCGCGCGCGTGTTGACCATGGACGCCGATCTGGCGACGCCGATCGAGGAGCTCGACGTGCTCGAGCGCGCGCTGCAGGCCGGGGCGCGCGTGGCGACCGGCTCGCGCGCGGTGGCCTCGTCGAACGTGACCCGCTCGCAGTCCGCGCTGCGCGTGCTGCTCGGCCGCGCGGGGAACCTGTGGATCCGCTCGCTGGCGGTGTCCGGCGTGCACGACACGCAGTGCGGCTTCAAGCTGTTCGATGGCGAGGTGGCGCGCATGCTGTTCGCGCTCTCGCGCGAGGATCGCTTCGGCATCGACATCGAGGTGCTGTGCCTGGCGCAGCGCCACCTCGGACTCACAGTGGCAGAGGTCGGCGTGCATTGGGAGCACCAGGACGGCTCCAAGGTGCGCTGGAAGGACTATGTCGACGTGTTCGTCAAAGTGCCGCGCATCGTGTGGTCGGTGATGCGCATCAAGTCCTCCTCGTAGTACCTTCCGCGCCTCGAAATGCAAGGTCGACTCGAAAAGCTGCGCAGCCTGGCGATGCGCGACGGCGGGCTGCCGTTGGTCTGGCTGATGCTGACCGTCTTGATGCTGGTGCCGGTGTGGCACCAGCGCCTGTTGCCGATGCTCGACACCGCCAACCACCTGGCGTTGGTGCGCGGCTGGCACAGCTTCAACGATCCGGCCTACCGCATCAGCGAGTACTACACGCTGCGCATCCGGCCGGTGCCGTACTTCCTGTTCTACCTGTCGATCCACCTGATGATGTTCGTGGTCTCGATCGAGGTGGCCAACAAGCTGTTCCTCACCCTGTACCTGATCCTGTTCCCGCTCTCGATCCTGTCGGTGGCGCGCGCGCTCAAGCGCAGCCCGTGGCTGGCGCTCGGCGCGTTCCCGCTCGCGTTCAACCAGAACTGGATCTACGGCTTCTCGTCCTACCTAATGGGCACGGTCTTCCTGTTCTTCGCGCTGGCCATGCTCTTGCGTTACCTCGACGAGGGCCGCCGCCGCCACGCGATCTGGTTGGGCGTGTGCACGCTGCTCACCTACTTCAGCCACATCCTGCCGTGGTGCTGCTTCGGCCTGTGCGCGATCGCGGTGCTGCTGCTCTCGTGGCGAAAGTGGAAGCGCGGTCTGTACGCGTCGCTGGCCATGATGCCGTCGCTGACCTTGGCGATCGTCACGTTCCTCGACGAGCGCAGCGAAAAAACCTACATGAAGACTGGCGAAGGCTTCGCCGGCACGTGGCGCGATTTTCCCACCGCGGTGATGGAGTTTCCCAAGCGCGTGATGGAGCTCTTCCCGGGCGAGCTCGACACCGCGGTGTTGGGGATCGTGATCGTCACCGTGATCGGGCTGGTGATCTGGCAGCGGCGGCGCGAGGGCGCGCGTCCGCTCACCGAGCACGATCGGCTGCTGCGTTGGGTGCTGGCGGTGCTGATGATCGTCTACGTGTCGTTGCCGTACTCGGTCACGCGCCCGATGTCGTGGTGGTACATCTCGCCTCGCTTGCCGTCGATGATGGCGCCGCTGCTCCTCTTGTGGCCGGATCTCAAGTTGGTCGGCCGGCAGCGGCTGATCATGCTGCCGCTGATCGTCGCGGCGATCGTCTTGCCGCTCAAGCTGGCGCGGTTGTATCGTGATTTCTCGAACCGCAATGCCGGGTTCTTCAGGCTGATCGCCGAGCTGCCGCGCGGCGCGAACACGCTGGTGGTGGTGCGCGGCATGATGCGCGGCCCGGGCTCCGAGGAGAAGAGCGGCGATGCGGCGTCGAGCGGGCCCGTGTACTGGCACTTCTCGTCGTGGCCGATGGCGCTCAACGGCGGCTACGGCCCGTACGTGTTCGATCAGGGCATCCCGATCCGGCCCAAGATGGTGCTGCGCTCGCCACAGTTCGCCGCCACCGATGCATTCGATATCCGCCAAGCGCCCGAGTACGACTATTACATCGTGCGCATGCCGATGGAGCAAATGGACCGCGAGCCGTCGCTGAAGATCATGGATCAGATGGGCGAGTGGACGCTCTACAAGCGCATCGGCGACCTGACCGACGAGCCGTGACGCTCCACCGAGCAGAACGAGCGGGTCTCGCTGCTCCGTTCTCGTGTATAGTCCGCGGCCGATGCGGGTCCTGATCGTTGTGCCGGCCTACAACGAGGAGAGGGCGCTTCCCGACGTCCTCGGCGAGTTGCGAGCGGCCGTCGCCCAGAACAAGCTCGACGCCGAGGTCGCGGTGATCGATGACGGTTCGTCCGATGGAACCGCCGGCGCAGCGCAGGCGCAGGGCGTGCGCGTCTTCCGGCTGCGCCGCAATCTCGGAATCGGTGGCGCCGTCCAGTGCGGACTGCGCATCGCGCTACGCGAAGACTTCGACGGCGCCATTCAGATCGATGGGGATGGGCAGCACCCCGCGTCGGAGCTCTCCAAGCTGCTGCAGGCGGCGGCCGCCAGCCCTGCGCCGGACCTGATCGTGGGGACGCGCTATCTCACCCCGGACGGTTTTCGGTCCACGGTCATGCGGCGCCTCGGCGGTTGGTGGCTGACCAAGTTGCTGGCGATTTTCGGCCTGCGCGTGAGCGATCCAACGAGCGGCTTTCGCTTCTACGGCAGGCGCGCCCTCACGCTGTTCAATCAGAACTACCCCTACGACTATCCGGAGCCGGAGTCACTGGCGATGGCGGAGGCCGCCGGGTTGGTCATCGCCGAGGTGCCGGTGATGATGCGGGCGCGGCAAGGCGGCCGGAGCAGCATCGCCCGGCTGGAGGCGCCGTACTACATGGTCAAGGTGACGCTGGCGGTGATCCTCGCGTACCTGAGAAATCGCCGCCGCCCCTCGGGAGGAGGTTGATGCACGAGCTTCAGCAGTATTGGATCTTCGCAGCCGTGTGCCTCCTCATCGCGGTGGTGCTGCTCGGTCTGGTCCTGCGCGAGCGGATCACCATCCAGGGCAGTCTTTGGTTTCTCATGCTGCTGGGCGTCGGTGCCACGCTCGCGGTCTTTCCCGGAGTGACTGGCTGGGCGTCGGCGCACCTCGGTTTCGCGTTGCCGTCGAACTTCATCTTTGCGGTTTGTGTAGGCGCGATGGTGATCGTGCATCTGTCGTCACTGGTCGCAATCTCACGCGTCGAGCTGCGGTCGATCGTGCTGACCCAGGAGCTGGCCATCTTGCAAGAGCAGGTGGAGCGCATCACGCGGGTGCGGAAAGAGGCCGACAAGAAGCCGGACTCACACGGCGCAGGTTGACGTCATGTCGCTGCCTTCGCTGTCCATCATTACGCCCTCGTATAATCAGGGCGAGTTCATTGAGCACACCATTCGATCCGTGCTCGACCAGGGGTATCCGTCGCTCCAGTACCAGGTGATGGATGGCGGATCGACCGACGCCACCGTCGAGATCCTGCGGCGCTACGGCGATCGGCTCCAGTGGGTGAGCGAGAAGGACGGCGGCCAGGCGGCGGCGCTCAACGAAGGTTTTCGACGCACCGACGGCGAGATCATCGGCTGGATCAACTCCGACGACCTCTACGCGCCCGGGGCGCTCGAGACGGTCGGCCGCTACTTTGTGGAGCATCCCGAAGTCGAATGGCTCTACGGGAAGTGTCCGATCATCGATCGACTCGGTCAGAGCCACAAGAACTGGGTCACGAAATACAAAGAGTTCTGGATGAAGCGCTACAGCTACCAGCGCTACCTCATCGAGAACTTCATCAGCCAACCGGCGGTGTTCTTCCGGCGCCGGCTGCTCGAACGAGTTGGGCCCATCGATGATCACTACCACTGCGCGTTCGACTACCACCTGTTCGTGCGCATGGCGACGGTGAGCCGCCCCGCATTCCTCGATCGCGAGCTGGCCTACTTTCGCAGCTATGGCGAGAACAAATCGTCAGCGGTCTACCAGCGCAGCTTCACCGAAGAGCTCGACGCGGCCCGAAGGGTTGCCGCGGGCAAGCATCCGGTGCTGATGCTCCTGCACCAGGTCAACCGGCTGAAGCTGACGCTGGCCTACGATCTGCTCGCGATATTGAGCGCCCGCCGGAAGCGTGTCGGAGCATCTCGATGAAGAGGAGGCTTGCGACACTTCTCGACAAAGTCGGGCTGATGCCGCTCACCGCCTTCGCTCTCGACGTTGCCCGATTCTCCGCCGGCGTGCCGGTGTATGTCTTGAAGGGCGCAACGCCGAGCTTCGCCTATCAGGGAATGGTCGGGCTCTACTGTTTTACTCGAGGATACTCGAACGATTTCATCTCCAGGTTCATCGGAGCTGCAAATCCCCGCTATCGGCTGGCCAGTCGGGTTGGGATTCTGGGCCGGCTGGACGACGCTCGGCTACGTGACATCGTTCGGGATCTCCGAACCAACGGCTACCACGTCTTCGACGAGAAACTCGCGCCGGAGCTGTGCGACAGGCTCATGGAGATCGCGCTCGAGACGACGTGCAGCGTGCGGGCGATGGACTCCGATCCGGCGCCGCCCGCGAGGGTGCTCTACGATCGCGAGAGTCCTGTCGGAATTCGCTACGACTATCACCCGAGCGATCTGATCCGTCACGTCGAGGTGCAGGACCTCATGAGCGATGCCTCGATGCTGGCAATCGCTCAAGAATATCTTGGCTCGGCGCCGGTGCTCGATATCGTCGCCATGTGGTGGCACACGGCCTTCTCGCGTAAGCCGGACAAGACCGCTGCCCAGTATTACCACTTCGACATGGATCGCGTGAAATGGCTGAAGTTCTTCATCCTCCTCACGGACGTATCGCCAAGCACCGGTCCCCATTGCTTCGTTCCTGGCTCGCATCGCCGCGGCAAGACGCCCAGGGCGTTGCTCAAACGTGGCTACGCCCGCCTGACCGACTCGGAAGTTCGGGAGCAGTTTCCAAATACGGATATCGTCGAATTCACCGGACCGCGGGGAACGATCATCGCGGAGGACACGCGGGGCCTGCACAAGGGCAAACACGTACAGAAGGGCGATCGGCTGATGTTCGAGCTCGAGTTTGCCAATAGTACGTTCGGGGCGGATCTGCCCGACGATCGCCTTCCGCATTTCTCGAGCGAGAAGCTTGCTGCAATGGCACGTCGGTACCCGCGCGTCTACCGTCTCTTCCTGCCGAAAACCGGCTCGTAGTCGCCGCTCAAGAGAGGCGCAGCTTGACTCGCCTGTAGAATTCCCGAGGCGACGAGACGAGCAACGACGCCGACCCACCCAGGTATCGCGCGGCATCGAATGCCCGCTGGGGAAGGGCGCCGTACAATGGGTAGCAAGCCAGGCTGCGGAGGGGATTCGTCACTCGGAGATATCGATCGACGTGTGCAGCGTGCTCGTAGAAGGGGCGCGGGTTTTGCTCGCCTCCGACATATTTCGCCAGATGACAAAACTGATCTGGTTTTCTCCCCGAATGGTCGTATCGGTGACGGACCTCCTCGAAGCCGTGGCGAGCCATCAACTGATTGAGGGATCCGTGGGTAAACAGAGAGTAGTGCGCGGAGTTCATCCACTGCTTGGACATGCTCGAGCGGTTCTCGTAATAGGTCGGAACGGCCGTGAAGACATAGCCACCGGGCTTCAAGATCTTCTTGATCCCCGACATGACGCTCGTCAGATCGGCGAAATGCTCGAAGGCATGATGTGTGAAGACCAGGTCGACCTTCTCTCCGAGCGTGAAGTTGGCGTCGAGGATGCCGAGCTTGATCTGCGTCAAGCCCAGCTTGGTACGCGCGAATTGATATTGGCCGGGGTCGGGCTCGACGCCAAAACAGCTCCAGCCCAGCTCCTCGAAGAGATGAAGAGCGACCCCGTATCCACAGCCGATGTCGAAGACGCTGCCTCTCTGTAGACCGGACGTGCGGATCGCCCAGCTCACCTCCTCCCGGTAATAATCGGGAGCCCAGGCCATCAGCGCGGCGAAATCTCGCTCGACCGGAGGGTGATAGTTGCCCGCTTGATAGAAACGATTCAGAGACTCGATCGTCGGGCGGGGATTCTGGTGGACGAATCCGCACTCGCCACAGATCTTCCATTCACTGAGGGTCTTGCCGGCGTAAAGAGCGCCGTAGTCCCGAATATGGTCGTCGCGATCCGTGACTTCCACCGGCAGGAACGATCGGTCGTTGTGACAGAGCGGACAGGGGATCGCCTGCAGCATCTAGCGCTCTCCGGGCGGAAGCTCGCGAATCACGCGGGCCGGATTTCCCGCCACTACGGTGTAGGGCGGCACATCTTTGGTTACTACGCTGCCCATTCCGCACACGGCGCCTTCGCCCACCGTCACGCCCTTGGTGACGATTACCCGCGCGCCCAGCCATGCTCCCTTGCAGATGCGGACCGGCTCGGTGTTCACCTTGCTCCAATCGTGACGCCCGGCGAGCCATTCATGGAGGTCGTTCTTCCGCAGGCTATATCGGATGCTGTGGTTATCGCTGTCGGTCACGATGCAGTGATAGGAAATGAGGACGTCGTCCTCGACGAGGATGGACTGGACCGCGGCCAACAGCGATCCGCCGCCGATGGAGACGTTGGAGCCGATCTGCAGGCGGCTGTTGGGGGCCTCGGTCACGAGCGACCCGTCGATCAAGCAATCTCGACCGACCTCGATGATCGAATTGGCGCCGCGCTTTTCCACGCTGCCGCCTACTCGCGTACCGGGTCCGCAGACGTCGAGCGCCCGGACGTTGCGCCAGTGACGAGCCGTCGAGAGTAGCCGGCCGAACATCTCAGGCGCCGTCCTTCACGCAGATGAACCATTTGCCGACGGATATCTTGTCGTTCCAGGCCGAATCGAGCACGTGAACCGTGGAATATGCCGACCGGTATCGCTCCAGCCACCACTCCACCGAATTGTTGTGAAAGCTCTGGTGCGTCTTCATCCAGCCTTCATTCCGGCCGCTGCGCGCGACCGGGATCTGGTGGAACGAGGCCCGGCGGGTGATCCGATGGGTCTCGGCCATGAACTTCAGGATCCCATCTTCGGTAAAATGCTCGAGCGATCCGATCGAGTATCCGTAGTCGAAGGTATCGTCCGGGTAGCCCGTCTTTGTCGCATCGGCCACGGCCAGGCGCTCGCGCGGAATGCCGCGATCGATCGCCTTCTGAACCAGGAAATCCGAAATATCGAATCCGTGCACCTCGAGCGCCGGGTAGGGCGCCAGCATCGTCATGACCTTGCCGGTCCCGCAGGCGATATCTACGACTTTGCCGCGCACGTTCGCCAGCAACAGCTGGATCTCGTTCCACGCGTTGCCGATTCCCCAGGTCTCCAAGATCTCGGCCATCTTCGGGTCCCAGTAGAGATCGAGATCCTGACTGCCGCTATCGGACGCTCCCCCCGCCAGGCGGGCGAGCAGGCTCGTGCCGACGGCGCGCACCGAGGTGGGCACCAAGCGGTTGGACAAGACCTTCTTGGTCCACTTCGCGGCGAGATCCTTCACGCGTCGACTCCGGGTTTGCGCGGTCTGTGCCGCGAGGTGTGAAAAAATGCGCTTCTGCGCGGCCTCATGCAGGGCGACCGGCGGCATCGCCCAGTCTGCCCGTGTGGCGCCGGCTACCTGCTCGTCTGCGACATGGGATCCTGTCGCACCATGGGTGCCGCTGCCGTCGAAACCGATATTTCGCACCAGGCTGCGGCCCGGATAGAGCACCAGGCCGTGCCGCATGAAAATGCTCAAATGCCAACGGATTGCCCAGGAGTCGACGTCCCCTCGCACCTGTCCCTGCAGCATCTTGTAATAGGGATAGGAGCCGTCGAGATCAAATCGATGTCGCAAGGCGGCCTCGCGCTTCAGCGCGGCATATCCCGAGGCCTGCGGATCGAAATGCTGCCACGCGCGGGCCCAGGTGCCCCATCCCCAGGAGGTCGGAAAGGAGAGAAATACGCTTTCCTCAGCGAGCGGTGGCTCTATCGGAAATTGATATCCCGAGACCTGCATCACGGTCGGGTCGTCGGCATAGCGGTCGAGCGCCTCATTCATGAAACGCAGGAACGTGGGAGCGACCTCGAGATCGTCCTCGAGAACGATGACCTTTCCAAACTGATTGTTGAGCTCGGTCGTGCCCTGAATGATGGATTGTGCCAGCCCCTGGTTGTGCGCTCGCTCGTGGAACACCGTCGACGCGGGTGCGAGGTGATGCGCAACCCTTCGGGCCTCCTTCACCGCGTCGAGGACTGCCGGGTTCTTGGCTCCGTCGCAAAAGATATGGAGGGGTGTGCCTTCCAGTTCCTTGCACCGAAGGAGCGCTTCCAGCGTCCGGCGCGTGTGCTCGGGCCGCCGGTAGACGAAGAGCGCGACGGGAGCTAGGCCCATGCCACCGACTCGAGCCGCTGCCGCAAGCTTCCAGGGGACGGCGCGCCCTGGGCCCCTGGATAGAGCGCCTGCATCAGCCGGCGAATCTCATGGCGAAGCGCGGCGGTTTCGGTGGCTTCGCTCACTTCCTCGCGCGGCTCCGGGGGCACATCGAGCCAGCTCTCCTTGCCGGCGAGGATCATTTCTCCCAGGCGATGCTGTTCTCGCAAGACGCGTGGCCGGCGCGCGAGATCCCGTGCCTGTCGCGTACCCGGAACCAGAAAGAGGAGTCCGCGCGCTTGCTGGCGTAGGGATTGGGCCGGCGTCTCGGAGTAATCGAAACCGTCGCTGATGTCGGCCACGGAGCGAACGTTTTCGAGAACACACCATCGATAGGCCTTGCGCGTGCGCTCGAAGCTCCATCCCTCGCTGAGGGCAACCTCGATGGCGGCGAAATAGGCGTCGTGGGTAAGGCCAACATGATTCAAATCGGCGGGATAGAGCAGCAGCGTGGGGCAGTAGACGACCACCGGCAGACCGAGCAGCGCCATTTCCTTTCCGGCGGTCGACCAGGCATTGAGCATCACGTCGGCGTGCTCCGCGATGTCATAGATCGAGATCTGGTCAGATGGCCAATTCACGCGGACGTTCGGCGGCAATACGGCCAACTCTCGTTCGAGCAGGAGCGCGTGGGCCGATTTGGTCGCCTCGCGCTTGTTGGGAAATTCACGAGGATGGACGCGAATCAGGAGAAACAGCTCAGGCCGGGTCTTGAACCATTCAACCAGTGCCCGAATCCATTCGAGCTGGCTGGGAAAGAGAAACTCGGATTCAGGTGGGACCTCATCGATGGCCCGTGCCGCGATGTACTCGTCATAGCTGCTCATCATGGCCACGACCAGTTTCTGGTCGGGGCGAATCTCGAACCGGGTGCGCCAGTCGTCAGCAGTGCGGGATTTCGGCGCCGAATAGGCGAAGACGTTGGTTCCCCGGAACAGCTCGTAAAAATGATCGGTCACCGCCGAGAGCTCTTCTTGGTTGCAGGGAATATCCCGATAGCGAGACCATTCGGAGACCAGACGATACTGCCAGGCCAGGGGAGAATTGCGACCCACCATCAAGGTCTGGAGACGGTTGGTGAGACCCATTCCCGCGTGGAGAAAGTACACCAGCGCGCCACGTTCCTCGGCCAGCGCGCGCCACACGGCGTTCACCGAATACAAGGTGTTGTACATGACGATACGCGACGGTTTCTCGCGATCGAGAATCCGCCTGGCCGCGAACAGCGAGCGCAGCGCGTTCACCAGCCGTGGGCGGAACAGCGTCCAGTCGTCCTCGCCCAGCTCGATCTTCTTCTTCTGGATCAGGAACTCGTACAATGCGGCCCGGCCGACCTTGACGCGGTCCACTTCAAACGAGTCGAGGTCTTCCCGCCGCAGCGTGGCGACGAGCGCGTCAATCTGGCGCAGATCGGTGGCATCCAGGACGGAATCGAAGTCGTAACCGGGAAAAGCGAATTCCCGCCGAATCCAGTCGCGGTTCTGATGGCACTCGAGACAGACCCGGGACTTCTCCTGCGACGGGCTCTCTACGCGCAGCCCCCGCGCCGCCATCGGAAGGCAGAACGAAGATAGCGCGCCGTCGCAGGTGACATAGACGACCTCGCCGCCGCACGAGCGAACCGCGTCGGCCACCAGCGCTTCGGGAAAGGCGTGCACCCAGATGGCCGCGTGGGGCGAGAAAAAGAGCACCTTCTCGGTAATCATGGGCCGGGAAGTCGTATCACTCGACCGTTACATGGGCAAGCCCGTGCGCCTCGAGAACGATCTCCTGATAGTAGGTTCCGAACGCGCGCATCCGCTCGGGCAGCGACCGCGCCGCCTCGTTGCCGGCGCGCTGCTCCTCCGCTTCATCCGCGGAATTCCAGGCCTCGATCAGCAGCGCGGCCAGCGCCGCCGGATCGTTGGTCGGGAAGAAGCGGCCGCGCGCCGGCGCCTGCTCGCGGTGCACCGCAAGGTCGGAGGCGAGGATGCGCTTGCCGAGCGTCTTGGCCTCTTCCACGGTGCTGCTCCAACCTTCGAACAGCGACGGATTGATCACCGCCACCGAGTGGCGCATCAGCGCGATCATCTGGTCGTAGCTCACCATGCCGAGGTGGCGGAAACGCTCCGAGAGCCCCATCGCGCGCACGCGTGCCATCAGCTCGTCGTAGAAGTCGGGGTTGCGGTAGTCCTCCTTGGAACCCGTCGCCAGCACCACCACCTCGGGCGCCAACGCCAGCGCGTCGAGCACGAGCGCGTGGTTCTTGTGCTTCCAGAACTGATTGGGCAGATGGAAATAGCGCGGCGGCAAGGCGAAGGTTTGCGTCAGCAGCTCCCTACTTGGCAGCCTGGCGAGCTCGACACGCGGGCTCGACACGAAGTGCAACACCCGAATGCCGGCCGGGTCCGCGCGGTAGAAGCGCACCAGATCGTCGCGCGCCGCTGCACTGCTGGTGATCACCAGCGCGGCGTCTCGCAAGGCGCTGCGATAGATGCTGTCGCGCAGCTTCCCTTCGAAGCGGCCGAAGAACTCGGGAAAATGGCGGTGCTGCAGATCCGGCACCCAGAAGATGAAGGGCACGCGGCTGCGACCCAGCGGCCCGCCGTGCGAGAGGATATCGATGTGCGCGCGCTGCAGCCAGTGCTCCTCGACGATGTCGCGGCCGAGCAGGTAGCGGCCGAGCGAGCCGGCGCGCACCATCCGTGCCGACGCCCAGGGGCCGCTGCGCTCGTAGCGTTCGACCCCAGGCAGCGCGAGATCGTCCGCCTCGCCCGCGCGGCACATCAGCACCGGTTGGATTCGAGGTGTCTCGACGAGCGAGACGGCGTGCAGCAGGTTCCAGAGGTAGTTGCGGCCGCCCTGCCAGGCGTTGCCGCCGATTGGCGGAAAGCCAACCCGGATCACCCGTGCTCCTCGAACCAGCGCACGTACTCTGCGACGCCTTGCTGAACGTCCATCTTGGGGTGCCAGCCGAGAGAGCGCGCGCGGGTGATGTCGGCCAGATATTGGGGCGGATCGCCGGGACGACCCGCGCCGACGAACTCGAATCCGCGGACGCGGAGCGCGTCGAACACCTGGGCCACCACGGCCGCCACCGGGGTGGGCACGGAGGTCCCGCCGTTGAAGATCGGCACCTCCGCCGACGCCACCCGCGCGACCGCCAGGATCAGCGCGACCGCGTCATCGATGTGCAGCCAGTCGCGCACCTCGCGCCCGGTCCCGAGAAACTGGTGCTCGCCCGCGCGCGCCTTGTTGCACGCATCCCACAAGAGCTGCTTGCGCAGGCCGGGCCCGTAGACGGAGAACAGCCGCACCACCGCTGCCCGAACGCCATAGTTGCGCGCCCAGCTGAGACACAGCTCCTCGGAGATGCGCTTGTGGAAGCCGTACGGCGAGATGGGCCGCGCCGGCATATCTTCGCTGGTCGGAAAATGGCCGGCGTCTCCGTACACCGCGCCGCTCGACAAGAGGACCAATCGCGCCGTTGGCGAGTGCGTGCGCATCAGCTCCAAGAGCTCGGCCAACGGCGGCACCGTCTTTTCGAAATCTGCCAGCGGCGCCTCGTGCGATTGACCGACCGCGCTGCCGCCCGCGCAAAACACCACCAGCGAAAGCCCAGCCGAGAGCGGCGACAGCTTCTCGCGGGTCAAGCGTTCGTGCTCCGTCCCTCGACCCACACCGACCGCGTCGTACCCGTCCGCGACAAGTGCACGTAACACGTGGCGACCGATGAAGCCGGCCGCGCCGGTCACCATCGCAATCGGCCGGGTGCTCATGAGCTGCGGCGGAATATAGCCGAGACGACTCCCGATGGTTGGGACAAAGTTGCCGTCGACGGCATCGGTTGCCCCAGCTTCGAGTGGATGGTAGTCATATAGGCTCGAATGCCCGCCGGCTTCGATCTCCTTCGTCGTTACTTCCGCGTCTTTCGCAAGTACGCCGGACGCCGGCTGTTCGTCATCATCGTTCTGTTGACCCTGGTGATGAGCTACGCGGAAGGGATCGGGATTGCGTTGTTCTTTCCGCTGTTCAACCAGAACAGCGTGGCCGGCGGCGACTCGCTGTCGGTCAGCCTCGGATCGGTGTTTCGCTTTCTTCACATTCCCCTGACGCCGCTCGGCGCCTTGCCGTTCATCGTGGTCTTGTTCCTGGTCAAAGCCGTCCTTCAGTGGGCGACGATCACCACGCAGCTCTTTTCCGCCACCGGGGCTGCGCGGCGGATCCGGTCCCGGGTCGTCGAGGCTCTCCGGCGCGCCGACTACCGGGAGATCAGCCGTCGGGACAGCGGCCAGCTCACCAACCTGCTCTCCAGCGAGGTGCCTCGCGCGGCGGCCGGACTGTTGTACTACGTGCGCGCCTGGCCGCCTGGCATCAACATCGTCGTGTTCCTCGGGATCATGTTGTGGCTCGACTGGCGGCTGACGCTGGCCTGCATTGGCCTGGGTGCGGTGATGATGCTCATCCTCCGCGTGACGGGCAGGATCGCGCGCCGCTATTCGGAGTGGACCGTGACCGAGAACTCGGCGCTGGTTCATCGCTTGATCCAGGCGCTGCACGCGTTCAAGTACCTGCGGGCCACCGGGTCGTTCGACCCTTTCCAGAAGAAGATCGATCGGTCGGCGGATCGGCTGGCGCACGCGGACTACCGGAGCGGGGCAGTTGCGGCCTTCATCCAATCGGTGTCGCAGCCGTTGATGCTGCTGTTCGTGGTGGGCGTCATGTACCACCACGTCGCGGTGCGCCACGAAGCCCTGGCGACCCTGTTCGTCGCGCTCATCTACTTCTTCCGCATCAGCAATGAGCTCTTCACGTTGCAGACGCATTGGCAGACCTTCAGCTCGCTCATCGGCAGCATCGACACGGTCGAGGCCACGTTGGACGATCTGGAGCACCACCGCGAGCCGCGCGGCACGCGTGCGTTTGGCGGCCTCCACCACGCGCTCAGCTGCGAGCAGGTCCAGTTCGCCTACGGCGTCGAGCGGCAGATCCTGAAGGACATTTCGCTCAAGATTCCCAAGCGATCGACCGTTGCCTTCGTGGGTGAATCCGGCGGTGGCAAGTCGACGCTGGTCGACCTGCTCACCGGCACGCTCAGGCCGACGGCGGGTCGCGTGCTCATCGACGACGACGATCTGGCCGAGGTCGACATCGAAGCGGTGCGCCGTCGAATCGGCTACGTGCCACAGGACTCGACGGTGTTCGACGACACGATCGCAAACAACATCACGCTGTGGAGCGAGGCCGAGCCGGAGCGAATCCGGTCGGCTGCGCAGAATGCCAAGTGTCTCGAATTCATCGAGGCGATGCCGCTGGGCTTCGATAGCGAGATCGGCGACCGCGGCGTCAAGCTGTCAGGGGGCCAGCGCCAGCGATTGGCGATCGCGCGCGAGCTGTTCAAGGACCCCGAGATCCTCGTCCTCGACGAAGCGACCAGCTCGCTCGACTCCGAGTCCGAGCGCGCCATCCAGCAGAGCATCGACGCGCTCAAGGGCCGTATGACCATCCTCATCATCGCGCATCGCCTGTCGACGATCCGGAACTGTGACTACGTCTACGTGCTGCACGAGGGGCGGATCGTCGAGGACGGACGCTACGAAGACCTGTTGGCGCGCCCGGGCTCACGATTTCGGCGGATGTGCGATCTGCAGAGCCTTGCCGAAGGCGTCGCCTGATTGCGCGTCTCGTTCGTCATTCCCACTCGTAACCACGCCCGGTTTCTCGAAAAGTGCATCGATAGCTGCCTGCACCAGGAGTGCAGCGATCGCGAGGTGTTGGTCATGGACGGCCAATCCACCGACGGCACGCTGGCGCTCTTGCGAGGCTACGGCGATCGAATCCGCTGGCGATCGCAGAAGGACGCCGGGCAATCCGAGGCGGTGAACGATGGCGTGGCGCTCGCCGATGGCGAGATCATCGCGTGGATCAACTCCGACGACTACTACCCGCACGCCCGCGTATTGCCTCGCGTGCTCGAAGCATTCCGCGCGAACGAGCAGCTCGACATCGTGTACGGCGACGGACTGATGGTCGACGTCGGGCACCAGCCGATCCGCGTGCACGGCAGCCGGCCGATCGAATCGGCCAGGCAGATCTTGCTCCACCCGGCGAGCTTCGTCATGCAGCCTGCGGTCTTTTTCCGCCGTTCGCTCTTCCTCGCAGCAGGCGGGCTGGAGGTCGGGTTGCGCTGGACCATGGACTACGAGCTCTGGCTGCGGCTTTTTCCGTTGGCGCGCAAGACCCTGTATATGCCCTCGCAGCTCGCCTGTGCTACCTATCACGCCGACGCGAAATCGGTGCGCTCCATGCTGCTACAGATCGGTGAGCTGGCTGCGGTGAAGCGGCGCTACTCGTCCCTGCTGCGCGTAGGACGGATCGATCGCGTCCTCATGGAGGCCGGTATCGCGACGCTGTATGCGTATTGGGTGGCGACGCGGATCGGGTTGAAGCGGGCCAGTTGATGCGCATTGGGATCAACTCGCTGTTCCTCATTCCCGGGAAGGTCGGGGGCACCGAGACGGCGCTGCGCAATCTCGTGCGCAAGCTGCAGGAGATCGACCGCGAGAACGACTACGTTCTCTATACCAACCGCGAGAATGCGGGGACGTTCGAGCTACACCAGGAGAACTTTCGCGAGGTGCGCTGCCCGCTCCGGGCGACCAGCCGTCCGAGCCGCATCGCCTGGGAGCAACTGCTCCTGCCCCTGCAAGCGCTGCGTGATCGCCTGGACGTGCTGCATTCGCCGGGATACACCGCTCCCCTGATGCTCCCATGCGCGAGCGTGGTCACGATCCATGACCTGAACTATCACTTCTTTCCGGAGGACTGGTCGACGTCGGCACTGTGGGCCAATCGCTTCCTCATCCCGTGGGTCGCCCGGCGCTCGACCCGGGTCATCACCGACTCTCGATCTTCGCAACACGACATCGCCGAGCTGCTCGGCGTCGCCGCCGCCAAGCTCGACGTCATCCACCTCGGAGTCGACGGCAATCTCCTTCCGTCCACGCCGGGGGAGATCGCTGCGGTGAAGCGGCGCCTGGAGCTGTCCGGCGACTTCATTCTCACGGTCACCGCTTCCCATCCGCACAAGAATCTGGATGGGCTGCTTCGCAGCTACGATCAGCTCGGCCGCTCGTGGGCGGCGCTTCCTCCCCTGGTGATCGTTGGTATCAGCGGTCTGCAACGCGCGACGGTGGAAAAGCTGCTCGCAGCGCGGAAGGGACCGGGCCGCGTCGTCCTGACCGGATGGGTCGGCGACCTCGAGCTGGCCGCGCTCTATCGGGGCGCGCGGGTCTTCGTCTTTGCGTCGCGGTACGAGGGCTTCGGGTTTCCCGTCCTGGAAGCGATGTCGATTGGCACGCCGGTGGTGTCGTCGAACGCGACGTCACTACCGGAGGTGGTGGGCGACGGTGGTATATTGATCGACCCCTTGGACGAGGCGGCAATGGGATCGGCGGTCCGGCGCGTTTGGGAGGACGAGCACCTGCGGGAGGAGCTGATCGCACGCGGCTTCGCGCAGGCGCGGCGGTTTACGTGGGACGCAGCGGCGCGCAAGACCCTGGCGAGCTACCGGGAAGCCGCGCGAGCTGCCAAGTGAAAGCCGCGTCCCGACCCTGGAGCACTCGAAACCTGGTGCTCATGTTGGTTGCGCTCACGCTCGCGAAGGGTGTGGTGTGGATCGCGGTGTGTCCGATCTGGAAGGTTGCCGACGAGCCCGCCCACTTCGACAACGTGCAGTACCGGGCAGAGCATCGCCTTCGCACCCCCGAGCAGAACGGCAAGCCGGTCGACAAGGTGATGAGCGAAAGCGCGGCTCCGGAGGTGAAGCTTTCGTGGCGCGCGACCCAACACTACTTCCAGGCGCGCTGTCTACCCAACACGCGGACGGTGCCCGAAGAGCGTCGCCTTCAGATCATCGGGGAGACCGCAGACAGCCGCCGCACCGACGGGCAGATGCCGGCGATGGGCTATCCCGGGTTCTACTACACGCTGGGCGCCGTTCCGTATCTCATGTTCCATCGGTCGAGTGTCCTGGTTCGCGCCTTTGCGGTGCGCTTTCTCTCGCTCGTGTTTGGCCTGATCGCGGTGCTAGCGACGTTCTTTGCCGCGCGTCTGGTCTGCGATTCACCCGCATTGGCCTTCGCCGCCGCGAGCGTGGTGGCGCTCCAGCCGATGGAGTCGCAGATGACGGCCGCCGTCAACAACGACGCCGGGATGATCGGCGCTTGCGCGGTCGTGTTCTGGCTGCAGATGCGCATCGTGGCGCGGCTTGGCGAGCGTCCTTCCTGGAAGGTCGGGCTGGTGCTCGGGGCCGCTGCTGCGCTTGCGGTCCTCACCAAGACGCAGGGGCTGGGGATGCTTCCAGGCGTGGGATCGCTGCTGCTCCTGGTGTGGGCTGCGCATCGGCGCGATCGCGCGACCTGGTGGTTCGTGGGCGCCTGCCTCGGCGCGTTCCTCGTCGTCTGGCAATTCCCCGAGGTGTGGAGTTGGGCCTTCTCCAAGGCGCCGCCCGTGCCCGCCCTGCCGCTGCCGACGGATGCGCCGGCAGCACCGCCACGCCCGGGGCAGCCATTTCCCACCATCTCCGGCTTCCTGGAGTGGGTCGATGCGCTGCCGGTCGACTATCAGGGGTACTTGTTCCGCTCGGCGTGGGGCCAATTCGGCTGGCTCGAGTTCCGGCTCGACGATCACTGGTTCGAGGCGCTGCGGCGTGCCTGGTCGTTGTCCGTGCTCGGCGCCATCGCCGCCGTCACACTGAGGATCGTTCGTCCGCGCGAGCAGCACGGGTGGTGGCGCGTGGGTCCTGCGGCCTTTGCCGCGGCAACCCTCCTGGTCGGCGTGCTCTTCATTCTCTTCGCGGAATATTACGCGCGCATCCATCTTCAGGTGTCGTACGTCATCCAGGGTCGCAATTTTCTCTTCGCGCTGCCGGCGTTCGCTGTCGTAATCGTGGTCGCGCTGGGCTCGCTCGTGCCGGCGCGTTTTCGGACCCTCAGCGCGGCGTGCATCGTGATCGCCGCATTTGCGCTCAACGCCGGCAGCCTGGTGGCGATCGTCAACCAACAATATGGCGGATGAACGTCTCAAGCGCCTCGCGCTGCAGTGGGGAGCCATCGGGCTCCTTGCGCAGCTCTATCTGGCGAGCAACTGGTTGGCAGAGGCGGTCGAGAATCTGAACGACCTACTGACGCGCTTCAACGCGCCGGTCTTGAAGGATCGGATTAGCCAGCTCAAGCCGGCCGCCTTCAAGTTTCCCTGGACCGGCATGTACATGATCCTGTTCGCGTTGGTGGCGCTCGCGATTGTCGCCGTCTTGATCGTGCGCGGCTGGCGCGAAGCGTTCCCGGGCGAAGAGACCGACTAGCGCGCGAGCTCGGCGTCGACTAGCAGGGCGACCAGCGCGTCGAACGAGGTGGTCGGGGTCCAGCCGAGGCGATCGCGAATGCGCGAAGGGTCGCCGTGGTAGACCGCGCGGCTGACCGGGCGATGCGCGGTCGCGTCCTGGCCAACGTGTGGGCGCCAGTCGACGCCCACGCGCTCGAAGACGCGCTCGACGAGATCGCGCACCGATTGCAGCTCGCCCGAGGCGATGACGAAGTCCTCGGCGCAATCGGCGGCCAGCATGCGGCGCATCGCGCCCACGTAGTCCCCGGCGTAGCCCCAGTCGACGCGCGCGTCGAGGTCGCCGAGGAGCAGGACCGTGCGCAGGCCGCGCTTGATCTCGACGGCGCCGCGGACGATGCGCGTGGTGACGAAGCTCGGGCCGCGCAGCGGCGACTCGTGGTTGTAGAGGATCCCGGTGCACACGAACAGGCCGTGCTGCTCGCGGTACACGCGCCCCAGCTGCGCGGCGGCGGTCTTGGTGATGCCGTACAGCGAGGTGGGGCGGAACGGGGTGTCCTCGGTCTGCGGCGCGTGGTCGGGATCGCCGAACATGTGGCACGAGCCGGCGAGGAACACGCGGCACGCGGGACGGTGCGTGCGGATCGCGCGCAACAGCGCGTGCGTGGCGGTGAGGTTGGTGCGCAGGTACGCGCTCTCTTCGTCTTTGGGGTCGACGATGGGTTCGACCGTCGCTGACGATCGATGGTAGGCGGCGAGGTGGTAGCACTCGTCGGGCTGCACCTCACGCACCAACTGCTCGACGGCGGCGTGATCGTTCACGTCGATCACGATCGCGCCGTCGGCCGGCCGGCTGGCGATCCCCACCACCTCGACGCCGGCCTGGCGAAGCTGCGCGGCCAGCAACGTGCCGTCTTGTCCCGAAGAGCCGGTGATCAGCGCGCGGCGCACGCCTACGAGACGATTTCGACTTGCGGCACCGGCACGATGAACTTGCCGCCGCGGGCGAGGAACGCCTCTTCGCGCGCACGGAACTCGCGCATGAAGTGCCAGGGCAGCACCAACAGATAGTCCGGCTTGGCCGCGCGCATCTCGTCCTCGGAGACGATCGGGATCTGCGTGCCCAGCGTCGACGCGCCCCACTTGGCCGGGTTGCGATCGGCGATGCCGTACAGGTGGCTCTTGTCGAGCCCGCAGTACTGCAGGATCACGTTGCCCTTGGTCGAGGCGCCGTAGCCGTACACCTTCTTTCCCTCCTTGCGCAGCTTGGTCAGCAGCGCGGGGAGGTCGGCGCGGATCTTCTCGATGCGCTGCGCGAACGCGGCATACGGCGCCGGCGTGTCGAGCTGGAGCTCGAACTCACGCTTCTTGAGCGCGTAGATCGCCGCGCGGGTCTTGTCCGAGCGCACGCGGTGCGGGCTGCCCTCGAGGCACGCGGTCACGCGGATCGATCCGCCGTTGGCATCGTTGAGCTCGGCGTCCGCCACCTGCAACCCGTGCTTGCCGAGTAGCCGCTCGAGCGGGGTGAGCGCGTAGTACTCGAGGTGCTCGTGGCAGATGGTGTCGAACGAATTCTTCTCGAGCATGCTCGGCAGGTACGACATCTCGAGCACCCACAGCCCGTCGTCCGCCAGCACTTCGGCCACGTCGGCGACGAAGCGGTTGGGCTCCTCGAGGTCGTAGAACATGGCGATGCTGGTGACGATCTTGGCGCGCCCCGCGGCCACGTTCTTGCGCAGGCTCTTGGCCGAGAAGTAGTCCTTGATGAAGCGCAGGTGCGGGGTCGGCTGCTCCGGCTGGATGTTGGACGGCTCGAACCCAACGTAGGTCGCGCCCTTGGTCTGGTACTGCAGGAGCGTGGTGCCGTCGTTGGCGCCGATGTCCACCACCAGATCGCCGGCGCGCAGCTGCACGCGCTGCTCGAGCCCGCGCGCGATGCCGCCCAGGTGGTCGGTCATGGTCTGGTTGATGCCCGAGCGATAACCGTACGACGAGTACATCAGGTCCGAGGGCACGGTGTGGCGCATCTGCACCAGCCCGCACGCCGCCTGGTCGCGCTCCGGATCGCAGCGCACCAGCTCGAGCGGAATGGTGCGCTCGACCGGCGGAAAATCCGGCGAGATGGAAAAATTCGAGGCGAGGTACTGATCGCCGAGCGACAACACCGGTGTGAGCGCTTCGGAGCCGCAAGCGCGGCAGCTCTTCCGCGTCGTCAACATGAGCGTTGGTTACCAGCTTCCCCCCTTGTGTACAAGCGCGTTTTCGGCGTACGTTTCCGACGCCTTGAGCCGTAAAGTTCTCATTTTCCTGCCGACTTATAACGAAGCGCGCAACCTCGGCAACCTCGTGCGCGATCTGCGCCGCCTGCAACCGGCCGCCTCGCTCTTGATCTGCGACGACAACAGCCCCGACGGCACCGGCGAGGTCGCCGACGAGCTGCAGCGCACCGTGTCCGACGTCAAGGTGATCCACCGGCCGGGCAAGCAGGGCCTCGGCACGGCGCACGTGCTCGGCATGGACCGCGCGATCGCCGGCGGCTACGAAGTGCTGCTCACCATGGACTGCGACTATACGCACCGCCCCGAGGACGTGAGCCTGCTGATCGACGCGCTGGCGGCGAGGCGGGTCGATCTGGTGATCGGCTCGCGCTACCAGCACCCCGACGGGCTGCGCGACTGGCCGCTGTGGCGTCGCGCGGTCACCCGCACCGCGCACCTGTTGACGCGCGGGCTCCTGGGCATCCGCTACGACGCGACCAACGCGTTTCGCGCGTACCAGGTGAGCGCGCTCGAGCGCGTGCCGTATCACGAGATCCGCGCCGACGGGTACTCGTTCATGTTCGAGATGGTGTTCGCCTGCGTGGCCGCGGGCCTGTCGATCGACGAGGTGCCGGTCGAGCTGCCGATCCGCCAGGCGGGCGAGTCGAAGATCTCGAACGCCGAGGTGGCCAAGGCGATCCTCTCGCTCCTGCGACTGTCGGTGGCGCGCCTGTCCGCGCAGCTCAAGCCGAAAGAAGCGCGGCGTTGAGCCGCTGGGGCGCGGCGATCCTCGCGGTCGTCTGCGTCACGGTCCTGTACGCCGATCTCGGGCGCTTGGTGAACCCGATCGGCGAGAAGGATCTGCCCGGCTTTCCCCCCGGGCAGAACGACTTCTCGCTGGTGTTCGTCGGCGCGCAGGCGCTGGTGGCGGGCGTCAATCCGTACCGCAACGATCGCAAGGATCTGGTCGCGCCGTTCCACTCGCCCTGGGACGTGGGCGGCACCATGTACAAGCAGGTCTATCCGCCGACGTCGATGTTGATCCTCGTGCCGCTCGCGTGGATCACGCACGACTGGATGAAGGCGGGGCGGATCTGGTTCCACCTGAGCCTGTTGGTGCTGGCGGGGCTGGCGGCGATCGCGTGGGCGCTGCTGAGGCGGCTGGGCGACCCGACGCTGTCGCCGCTGTGGATCGCAGTGCTGTTCGTGTGCCTGGCGCTCAACGTGGGCGTCGAGCTCGGGCTCGAGCGCGGGCAGCTCGAGAACCTCATGGCGTGCATGTCCTGGGGCGCGCTCCTGCTGTTCGTGCGGCGCAACTACGCGAGCGCGATGTTCCTGATCGTCGGCGCGACCGCGATCAAGGGCTACCCGGCGCTGCTCGCGGCGGGCCTGGGCCTGCTCGCGCTCGATCGACGCTCGTGGAAGCGCGCGCTCGCGGGCGGGCTGCTCGGGCTGGTGGTGTTCCTCCTACCGGTCGCGCGCTACCTCGGCGACGGGGTCAAGGCGGTGCTCTATCGCACCGGCATGTTCTGGGACTTCTGGTACAACAACAGCTTTCGCAACGTGGTGAATTCAGTTGCGCCGTCGTGGGCCGGGCCGGGCGCGCGCGTGCTCTCGCTGATCGCGCTCGCGGCGACGGGGCTGTGCTGGTGGAACGCGCGCCGCGCAATGCGCGCCGGGTCGCCGCGCTTCGAGCTGTGGCTGATCCTGTTCGCCACCTGCGCGATGACTACCATGATCGGTGTATCGACGCTGAGCGTCTGTTACGACGTCATCCTGATGCTGCCCGGCGCGCTGCTGGTCGGGCTCGCGCACGGACGCCTGGCCGGCGAGCTCGCCTTGTCGTCACGCGCGGCCCACGCGCTCGGCGCCGCGCTGCTGGTGACGATCTTCCTGCTGTTCGTCTATCGGATCGATCTCGGCAAGGTTCACACCTCGCGGTCGGGGCTGCCCGCGGCGGGCTTCGGCCTGGTGGCCTGGTCGCTCGTCGCCGGCGCGGTCGCGATTCGCGCTCTGATGCGTCGCCCGAGCTCGACCGCCGCCACCGCGACCAGCGCGAAGCCGAACGGCATCACCTCGACGGTGTAGCGCGGCATCGAGAACAGCATGTAGGCCATCGCCAGCGTGCGGAACAGCAGCGGCGCGAATAGGATCAGCGCGAGCCAACGCGTTCGCCGATCGATGGACAGCGCGATCCCGCTGACCAGGATGGCCACGAACAGCACGCCCGAGATCGGTACGAACGCGCGACGCAGCGGACGGATCACCGGAGCGAGCGGCACCTTCACCGTCTGCAAGACCTCGTCGTGCGCCGCCACCCACATGTTCCACCAGCGCTGCGCGGTCATCCACAGCACCGTGCGCAGCGGATGGCGGCGGATGCGCTCGTCGGTGAGCTTCTGAAACCCGTCGGAGACGCCGGCCGAGAGCCCCTCGCGCCCGCGACGTGCGAGCAGCGTGTCGACGGTGGCGCGCTCTTGTGGGCTGTCGAACGCTTCGGTGTGCGCGCCGAAATTGGGTGAGCAGGGCGGATCGTAGAAGCAGGTCGAGAGCGAGGCCTGGTTCCAGGTGTCCGGTCCCCAGGTCTTGCACCAGTTCCACCAGCCCTCGGGGTTGGGCGTCGGGTTGCCGAAGCGATCGACGCGCGAGCCGACCGGGTAGGCGTGCCCGAACTGGTGCAAGTTGCGCAGCGGCCAGGGCGAATAGACCACCGCGAAGCCGGCCAGCGCCAGCGCGGCGATGATCGCGCGCTCGCGCCAGATCCGCGCCGGCGTCTTTAGCGCGAGCAGCGCGGGCACGAACGCGACCGCCAGGAAGACGTCGTCGGGGCGCGTCAGCGTGGCCAGGCCGAGCAGCGCGCCGGCGACGGTGAACCACACGCGCGGCCGCGCGCCGCCGAGCACCAGCGGCGCCATCGCCGCCACGCACAGCGTCGCCGCCAGCGACTCGGAGAGCGCCGCGCCGGTGTACAGCATGGTGAACGGGCAGATCGCGCCGAGCGCCAGCGCGATCAGGCCGGCCGCGCGACTTCGTCCGAGCCGCCGCGCGATCAGGTAGAGCAGCGGCAGCGCGATCAGCACGTCGAGCCAGCGCTGCGCGCGCTTGATGCGGTTCCAGCCCTCGCCGCCGCTCATCTCGGCGGGCGCCTCGCCCTTGACCGCGCGGATGAACAGCGGATAGAGCGGCAGCCGCCCGAAGTGCAGCGGCGCCGGCGCGGGCGCGAGCGCGTAGCGGTCATGGAGACGCAGCTCCTCGGCCAGCTTGACGTATCCGTAGCTGTCCGATCCGGCGAACACCCATCCGTCGGCGGCCTTGGCGCGCACCGCCAGCGCGAAGGCGAGCAGCGCGATGACCGCGAGCTGTTCCCAGTGCCGTCGCATCATGGATCGGGCGGGTACGCGACGATCGGGTTCTCCGGTTGGGGCAGCGGCTGGTCCTTGAGCAGGTTGCGGTACAGCTCGTAGGAGCCCTGGTGATCGACCAGCACCACGCCGTCGGGCGGCATGGCGTCGGTGTAGTCGTCGCGCTTGATGAAGAAGTCCCAGCCGTACAGCATGGTCTCCGGGTGGAACTTGGTCTCGTCGACCGACCACACCTGCACCGCCGCGCTCTCGACCTTGGGCGCGTTCAACCTGGCGGTGCCGATGCGCTTGATGGGAAAGCCGTCGTCGTAGAGATAGGGATCGTAGCCGCCGCGATAGACCAGCGGGTAGTTGTACATCTCGCGCCACAGCGCCATCTCGGGCGCGAGCGCCGGATCGTCGAACGGGCGGTGCTGGCCGATCTGCGACGGCGTGTGGAGAAACAGCGTGTTGGAGCCGAGCGGGGTCTCGGCGATCAGCTTGAGGATCGGCTCGGCGCGCGCGGAGAACTCGCGAAAATTCTTGGTCATGTAATAGGGCAAGAGCGTCGAGAGGCCGAGCCCGAGCCCGATCAGGATCGCGCGCGCGCCGGCGATCGGGCCGCGCGGTAGAAAGCAGCCGAGCGCCACCACCAGCATCAGGAAGCGCACGTTGACCATCCACCAGTTGAACGGCTTCTTGATCCAGAACGGGGTCAACAGCGCCATCAGCAGGAACGAGACCACCGCGAGCGGAATGCGCGCACGCTTGCGCCACGGCTCGTCGGGCGCCGGCCCGCCGTCGGACACCAGCAGCACCAGCAGCACCAGGCCCAGCCCGATCTGCAGCCACTCGTCGACGTTCTGCTGCTGCCATAGATTGAGGAGGTTGGTGGCGCGGCCGAGGATCTTGGCGGGGCCGTCCTTGACCGCGTCGTAGGTCTGGTGCGCGTGCAGATAGCCACTCGAGCGCGCGCGCTGAAGCCCGCTGTAGAACAACCCCACCGACGGCAGCATCGCCGCCGCGGCGACCACCGGCCCGCGCCAGCGCCGTGCGCCCAGCTCGATCGCGAGCAGCAGGAACGCATAGGCGCCGAACGCGCCCCACGGGAGGATGTGGTGCAGGTACAGCGTGCCGGTGAGCAGGCCGAGCCCGAGCGCGCGCTTCCACGACGGCTGATCGAGCGTGCGATAGAGCAGCGCGCACGCCGGCAGCGTGAGCATCACGCCCACGCAGAACGCGATGAACCCCCACTGAAAGAAGATGCCGATCGACAGCGGCAACAAGAGCAGCGCGAGCCAACGACTGCGCCCGGTCGCGCGCGCGAACACCAGCCCGCACAAGGGCGCGCCCGCCACGTACGCGCTCATGTAGACCAGGTTGGCGCGCGGCACCGAACGGAAGAGGTAGGTCAAGAGGTGCACGACGTAGAAGTGCCCGAGGTACGGCACGGCGCCGAGCGAGCGCTCGTAGTAGGCCGACAAGTTCCAGCGCGGATCGTTCAGATAGTGCAGCGCGGTGATGCGCGCGAGGTGGTTCGGCAGATCGTCGAGTGGCAGCACGCGCACCGCCCACAACGGTCGGATGAACCACATCGCCAGCGGCAACCAGACGAGCAGCCACGGGCCCCATTCGAGGAGCCATTCCTTCCGCTCGGCCTTGGTCGGGAGTCGCAAGCGCACGTTTATAACATGGTAGATTCCCCGTCGGTATGAACCGGCTCCGGGACCTGCTGGCGCGCGATCCGTTGCTGGTGGCGGTGTTCGCGGTGCTGTGGGGCGCCGCGCTGGTGCCGTTGTGGCAGCCGAGATGGCTGCCGCTGCTCGACCTGCCGAACACGCTCTCGGCGGTCGCGTTGTGGCATCGCTACGGCGATCCGTCGTGGAACTATCAGAAGTACTACACGCTCAACCTGTTGCCGCTGCCGTATTGGGGCTACCTGTTCCCGGTTCACCTGCTCTCGTACGTGTTTCCCATCCAGATCGCGAACAAGCTGTTCCTCTCGGCGTATGCGCTGGCGCTGCCGGTGGGCGCCGGGTTGCTCGCGCAGCGCACGGGGCGATCGCCGTGGCTGGCGCTGTTCGCGTTTCCGTTCGTCTACAACATGAACTTCTCCTACGGCTTCGTCAGCTTTTGCGCCGGCATGGCGATGCTGCTGTTCGCGCTGTGGGCGCTGGAGGGTTTTCTCGACGCTCCCACGCGCGGGCGCGGCGCGGCGCTCGGGCTGCTCACGCTGGCGCTGTACTTCTGTCACGTGCTGCCTTGGCTCTACTTCGGGCTCGCCGCGGGCGTGCTCCTCTCTTGCCACGGCTGGCACCCGCGCCGCATCGCCGCCGCGGTCGCGCTCATGCTCCCATCGGTGGCGGTGGGCATCTACGCGTTTCGCGCCGCCGCGCATGGCGGCACGGCGGTGAAAGAGGGCGCGCTCCACTACGAAGGGCTGCGCGAGTCGACGCTGGTGACGCTGCAGCAGCTGCCCGGCTCGCTCCTCACCACCTGGCCCGGCGATCGCGCCTACCAGATCATGCTGCTCCTCGGCGCGCTGTGGCTGGCGCTGCTGCTCACCTCGCGCACCGATCCCGACGACTCCGCCGCGCGCGCGCACGGCTATGTCTACCGGCTCGAGCTGATCGCCGTCCTGGCGGCGCTGCTGCCGTTCTGCTTGCCCACGCACCTGTACCAGCCGGTCGATCTGTGGATGGTCGGCGGGCGCTTCTTCTCGGTCGCCGCGCTGCTCGGCGCGCTGCTGGTGCACGGCCCGATCGTCGGCCGGCGCAAGTTGCTGCTGGTGCCGGTGGCGATCCTGGCGTTCGTCTATCCGCTCTTGCTCGGCCAGCAGTGGAGCGAGTTCGATCGACGCGCCGGCAGCGCGCGCCGCCTGCTGCCGCGCATCCGTCGCGGCTCCTCCACGCTCACGCTGGTCTACGGCGACGGTCGCGACCCGTCGGTGGCGGAGCAGCAGCTCCCGTACGTGATGTTCCACGCCTATCCGCAGCTGCAAGCGGGCGGGTACGATCCGTGGTCGCTCGGTACCGGCTTTCCGATGGTCAAGAAGCCCGACGCCGCGCTTCCCGCTCCGCCGTGGCGGCATCCGGAACAGTTCGACAAGGCCACCATGGCCGACGCGTACGACTACATCCTCACCTACAAGGAGATCAACGACTACTCGATCTTCGGCCCCAACGACTCGGTCGCCTATCCGCTGCTCGGCACCGACGGCGACTGGCGCCTGTACGAGGTCCGCGGCGCAAGGAAGGCCGAGTGATCGCGGCGCTGCGTCGAGGTCTGCGCATCGGCGACGGCTCGGAGCCGGCGCTCACCGCCGCGTTCTGGCTGTTGATGGTAGCGACGGTCCTGCCGTTGTGGATCGGCCGCTACCTGCCGCTGCTCGACATCCCCAACCACCTGTCGGCGATCGCGGTGTGGCACTACTACGACGATCCGCGCTTCGACTTCGCCAAGTACTACACGCTCAACCTCAAGCCGCTGCCGTACTGGGCGCACTACTACCTGTGCCACCTGCTCGCCTATCCGTTCGGCGTCGAGACCGCCAACAAGCTGTTCCTCACCGCCTACGCGGTCGGCCTGCCGTCGGGCGCGCTGGCGCTGGCGCGGCGGTTCGGGCGCAGCCCGTGGCTGGCGCTGTTCGTCTTTCCGCTGGTGTGGAACTTCAACCTCGCCGAAGGGTTCATCGCCTACTCGGCGGGCATGAGCGCGCTGGTGCTGGTGCTGGTGCTGGTCGACAAGAACGCCGAGCGCCCGACGCTGTGGCGCGCGCTGTTGGTTTTCGGGCTCGGCTCCTCGATCTATTTCTTCCACCTCTTGACCTACATGTTGTTCCTGGTGTGCGCGGGACTGCTGGTGTTCACGCAGCGCGAGCCGTTGCGGCTGAAGAATCTGATCTTGCGCGGCGTGCCGGTGCTGGCCTGCGCGTGGGTGGGCGTGTGGGCCTATCGCAACAACAGCACGATGGGCTTCGCGACCATGATCGGCCCGACCGAGTTCGTCAACGATCCGTGGAACGGCACGCTCTACGCCGCTCCGGCGCGCCTGCTGAACTTTCTCTCCAGCTCGCGCGACGAGTGGGTGGTCGTGGTGCTCGCCTTCTCGTGGTTCCTGATCGCGTTGTCGGCCGCGCGCCAGCGTCGAACGGAGCCCAGCCTCGGCGCGCGCGCGCTGGGGATCGAGGTGTGCCTGGCCGCGTCGCTGCTGGCGATCTTGTTCATGCCACGCTCGATGCAGCGGCCGTTCAACTGGTACATGATCAACGGCCGCTACGTGCCGCTCGCCGCGCTGTTCTTCGCGCTCACCATTCGCGGCCCGGTGCTCGGCTGGCGGCGCTGGCTGTTCGCGCCGGTGGTGGCGGCGTCGCTGTTCTACGTGGTCGACATCGCGCGCATGGTGGTGCTGTTCAATCGCCACATCGACGGCTTCGACCAGCTCGTCGCGCAGATCCCGCTGCACAAGAACACGCTGACGCTGATCTATCCGCCGCTCTCGGATCCGCAGGTGAACGTGAACTGCTTCAACCAGTGGCCGTCGTACACGCAGCTGCGGCGCGGCGGCTACAACTTCTACAACTTCAACTACGGCTTCCCGCTCAAGTACAAGATGTACCTGCCGGCGCCGCCATGGAACCACACCGAGTGGTTCAACTTCACCGGCATGGCCAGCGGCTGGGACTATTTCCTGACCCACAACGAGGCGGTGCAGGGCGAGAAGTACGCGCCGTTCGCCGAGCCGCTCGCGCAGGGAAAGATCCGGCTGGTGGACGCGCGCGGGAGCTGGCGGCTGTACCAGAAGCTCGCCGATCCCGATCCGCCTAAGCCAGCGGTGTTGGACCTACCGTGAGGCTCGGCCAGGTCTTGGGCGGCACGAAGGTCCCCGTAGGACGCGGCCCGTCGATCACCAACTTCAAGAGATCGAGATCGCTCGACGGCAAGAGCGGCGTGCCCGAGCTCGCCAGCGCGCGGTGCACCATCGCGACCGCCGCCTCGGAGTAACCCATGGCGCGCACGCACGCGGCGTCGACCAGCACCGGATCGGCGCCGGCGACCAACAGCCCCGAGTGGCGCGGCGTCGACGCCAGCGGCCCTTCGCCTTCGCCGGCGATGATCCCGTCGACGATCGCCAGGTAGCGCCGCTGCGGGCTCGAGCGCAGCACGCCGTCGCGGTCGGCGTAGAACAGGATGTGGTTGAGGTCGAGCACCGTGCGCCAGATGGTGTCGTTGCCCTCCCAGCTGCCTTCCATGATGAAGCCGTGCAGAAAGCCGTTCTGCGAGCGGCCCTCGGACAGCACGGGCGCGCGCGCGATCAGTGAATGGCCATCGAACGGAGGGGGCAGCGGAAAGCGCTGCAGCTGGTTCTCGACGCGGATCTTGAGCGGCGGTCGGAAGGGAAACTCGTCGCCGTCTTCGTGCACCGTGCCAAAGGTGTAGTGCGGCAGCCAGTACTTCTCGTTGGTCAGCCCGATGCACGACTTGAGCGCGAGCGTCACGCCCGACTTCTTGTGCGTCTTGAGCTTGGGCAGGTTGATCACCACGTCGGCGTCGAGCACCGTGCGCGGGATCGAGTACTCCTGCTTGCCCGACGAGTGGTGCGGCACCGGCGTGTGCTTGTGCGAGCGATGGAACGCGAAGCGCGGCGCGCGCCGCTCAACCTCGCGAAACCACGACCGCTCGCCCAGATCGACCACCGTGTAGCCGAGCGGATCGCCGGGTAGCCGCTCGCGCACCAGCAGGCCCAGGTTGAACGAGCGCCCATAGCGCCGCACGTTGTCGAGCGCCATGTGCGGCACCACGCGGAAGTGCCGCAGATCGATGAAGTCGACGCGCTGCCCGCGCGCGCCGTACCAGTCGAGCAGCGCGCGCACCCCCAGCCCTTCGACCACCTCCTCGAGGTTGCAGCCCTCGACGGGCGTATCGACGATCGTCACCCGCCCCTCCGGCCCACACGCCTTGAGCGCGTAGTCGAGGATTGGCCGCAGCACCGATCCATGCGTCGACGAGCAGGCGAGCTTCTCGCCGCGCAGGTGCTCCTCGAAGTTCTTCGAGGTGACGAAGTTCGGCTTGATCAACACCCGATCGCCCGGCTCGATCAGCGCGCCGAGGGGATTCCACTCCGGCGTCCCCGCGCGCGCGGCGTCGTACCCCAGCCCGCGAAACACCGCCTCCACCATTTCGTAGACCGGGTTGGGCGGATCGAACGGCGCCTCGAGCACATACCGAACGCCCGGCCGCGACACGACGACGACCGGAGAGGCGTCCTTCACTTGCATTGAGAGAACGCTAGCACAGCCGGAAGGCGTCAGTTGCCAACGAGCGAGCTGGTCTGCGCGGAGGGCTCGAAGCGGATCGTCATGCTCACCAACCGGTAGTAGTTGCCGCCGCACGTCGCCGTACCGTTCAAGTAGATGGTGTTCGCACCTTGAGTAACCGGAAGAACGGCCGTTCCCGAAATGGAATACTGCGCGAACTGCACGTACGACGGCAGGAACACGTAGGAGGTGTTCGGGTCGCGAAACACGGGCACCTTCGCCGCGGTGTAGGCGCCGAGGATGAGCTCGCAGGCGGCCGACGCGTTGTTGAGGCCGACGGTCGCACTCCAGTTGACCGTCACGAAGCCGTTGGCCGGGGCGGTCACCGCCATGTGTGCGACAGCGCCGCTGACGACTTGAGACAGATCGCCGGTAATGCTTCCGTACTGGACCAGGCTGTTCACGTCCGCCGGCTGGATCGCCGAGCTCGCCCAGACCGAGCCGTTCGAGCGCAGGTAGTTGCTCGCCGCGCCAGTCGTCGTGAGGCCGGTGCCGCCGTTGGCGACCGGGACCGTGCCGGACAGCTTGCTGGCCGAGAGGCCGGTGATTTCGGTATCGCTCACACAAGGCGGGGTGGCGCAGACCAGATCTCCCGCGGTCGTGGCGGTTGTGGCGGTTGTGGCAGTCGTGGCGGTCGTGGCGGTTGTGGCAGTCGTGGCCGAGGTGACACTGCTGGTGCAGGTCACCGTGCCGTCCTGCGCGATCTTGCTGAACGCCTGGTTCGCGGGGCATTGGCCGACGGCACCGCCGGCCGGTGTGGCGAGCGCACGCTGGTAGCTGATGGCGGTGGCGCCGCCGAGCTTGCTCGAATCGGCGGCCGTGCCGCCGACCGGCAGGTACGTCGACGCGGCGGCCGCCGTCGTCAGGTACCCGGCCGCTGCGATGCCGCCCAGCTTGGAGGAATCCGGCGCGGTGTCGGTCTTGAGCGCGTAGCTCGCCGACGCGACGCCACCAAGCTTCGCGGAGTCGTCGGCGGACGCGCACATGAGCGCGAACATGTTGGTCGATACTTTCTGTCGGGGGAATGTGTCGTTTCCGGCCGCGACCTCGAGCCAGACCGCCGCCGCGCCGGCGATCTTCGCAGCGAGCGTGGGCTCGGGAATGGTCACGGTGAACAGGCCGTTCGACACCGGCACGGCACTCACCACGTACGGACCGGCCAGCATCCCGGTCGCGGCCAGCTGCGAGTCGAAGAGGGTGACGGTCACGTTGACCGGCATGGTCTGCAGCTTGCCGGTATTGTCGCGCAAAACGCCCTGCACGGTGAACTCGCTCGGCACCGCCGCGCGCGCCGTCCAAGCTGAAGCCAACGAAGCCACCAGGATTCCGATCTTGATCATCCGCATCTGCATTTCCCTACTCCACCGAATCGTTTGAGAAGAAACCGAAGTTGATCGACGCGCCGCTCGGTGCCACCGACAAGCCCGCCGCCGACGAGCCTGGCATGCTCATGTTGAGCTGGTTCCCGTTCTTGACCCCGGCGCCGCCGCCCGACGAGATGAAGACCGCCGCGGGCGGATAGAGCAGCGGCGGCGGGGGTGACAGATCGGGGGAGGTCGTGAGGTCGTCGTTCGAGGTCAGATCCGCGACCTCGCCGCCCAGGTCGGGCGTCTCGGAGATCGCCAGGTCTGGCTCTTCGCCGTCGCGATAGCAGTGCTGCGCGGCGCAGTGGAACCCGGGCGGACACTCGCCGGCGGTCGTGCACTGCAAGTGCCCGCTCTGGTAGTCCGGCGAAAAGCAGCCGGCGAGCGCGAGCCCCGCGCCCAGGATGGTAACCAGCGTTCGCATCGATCTCCTTAGAACTTCACCTGAAGCACTGCGCCTGCCGATTGCGGCGAGAGAACCGGATGCAGCGCGATCTTGCGCTCCGCCTTGGCCTCGCGAAATCCGAGCACGGCGACGATCACGCCGGCCACCGCCGCCGCGCCGCCGATGCCGAGCAAGACGCCGCCGGCGAGGTCGTTGGTGTGCCCGGCGCTGTTCTTCCCCGGATCGTAGACCCCGCCGGCGCGGTCGAGCGCGGTCAGGTCGTCGCTGCTCTGCTTGGCGAGCACCTCCAGCGCGATGCCGGCCGCGACCGCCGCGACGCCGACCGCGGCGACCGCCAGCCCGGCGATCTTCTTCGTTCGCCCAGCGTGAGCATCCGCGTGGCTCTCCGTCGCCGGTGGCGCGGGCTCGGCGTGCTCCTGCGCGGGCTCGGGCGGCGGGGGCGCGGGCGCCGGATTCGGCTCCGGCGTTGGCGAGGTTCCGAGCGGCTTGACCTGGTCGGGCGGCATGTCATGCGCGGCCTTCTTCTGTTGCTCGACCAGTTTCTCGAGCTCCGCGATCTTGTTTTCCACCTCCGGGCGGTTGCCCGAGTTGGGCAGCTTGATCAGATAGACCCTATAAAACCGCAACGCTTCAGCCGAATGTCCCGCGAGCCGATGCGACTGCGCGATGTTGTAGAGTAGCGCCGGGTCGTCCTTGGCCTTGTAGGCGGCCATGTACTCGGCGATTGCCTCGTCGTACAGCCCGAGCTCGAACGCCTTGGTCCCCTTGAAATAGTGCTCGCGCGCGGTCGAGCGCTCGTCGGCGCGGCCGGTCCCCACCGCCAGCGAGGTGACGAAGTAGATGGCCGCCAGCAGAAGCCCCCGGTGCAACATCCGCGCAAGATAGGGGGAGCCTGGCCAGCCCGTCAAGAGCGGGTGCTCTGCTACCGCTGCTACTGACCGGCTAACCGCAGGTGCCGCCCATGCACGTGGTCGCGGTGAGGGTGCAATCAAAAACCACGCCGCACCCACCACAGTTCTTGTCGTCGGTGAGCATGTTGCTCTCGCAACCGTTGTTGGCGTCTCCGTCGCAGTCCTGGAAGTTGGTGTTGCACATGCCGTACACGCAGGTCCCGGTCGCGCAGACGCCGGCGGCGGTGGTGTTCATCGGCGCGCAGAGGATCCCGCAGCTGCCGCAGTTGGCGTTGGTGTTGGTCGGCGTCTCGCAACCGTTGTGGGTGTCGAGGTCGCAGTCCTGGAAGTTGGGTTTGCACGTGCCGTACGCGCAGGTCCCGGTCGCGCAGTCGCCGGTGCCGGTCGAGTTCGCCGGCGCGCAGGCCGTTGCGCAGCCGCCGCAGTCCATGAGCGTGTTGGTCGCCGTCTCGCAGCCGTTGTTGGCGTTCCCGTCGCAGTTCTTGAAGTTGCCGGTGCACGCGCCGAACGCGCAGGTGCCGCTCGAGCAGTCGCCGGAGCCGGTCGAATGTACCGGCGCGCAAGCGATCGAGCAGCCGCCGCAGTTGGTGAGGGTGGTGGTCGGCGTCTCGCAGCCGTCGTTGACGTTCTCGTCGCAGTCCGCGAAGTGGGCGTTGCACGCGCCGTAGGCGCAGGTGCCGCTCGAGCAGTCGCCGGTGCCGGTCGTGTTCGCCGGCGCGCAAGCGATCGAGCAGCCGCCGCAGTTGGTGAGGGTGTTGGTCGGCGTCTCGCAACCGTTCCCGTCGGTGCCGGACGTGTCGCAGTCGGCGAAACCGCTCGCGCAGCTGGTGTACGTGCACACGGAGGCGCTGCAGGCTGCGCCGATGGAGTTGGTGGTGTCGCACGTTGCGCCGCAGGCGCCGCAGTTGAATGTGGTGGTGATCGCCGTCTCGCAGCCGTCCGTCTGCTTGTTCCCGTTGCAGTCCAAGAAGCCCGACAGGCACGCCCCGTTACACGTGGTGCCGGCGCTGCAGCTGACCGTGGCCATGTTGCTCGCCGAGCACACGTTCGAGAGCCCGCACCCGCCGCAATGGTTCGGATCGGTATCGGCGAAGCACGCCGCGCCACACTGGCGGAACGTGGAATCGCAGGTGAAGTCGCAGGTGCCGCCCGGGCAGACGGCGGTCGAGTTCGCCGGCGGCGTCGAGCACGCCGACGAGCAGCACACGTTGCTCACGCAGAACCCGCTGCCACACTCCGCGCAGCCCGCGACCTTGCAGTCGCTGGCCGCGCACGCGCCGCCGTTGCTTGGCTGCGTCTTGCAGGTGCCGTCGCTGGCGCAGTAGAAGCTCGTCAGGCAGTCCGCATTTCCGGTGCACGGCGCGGCCAGGCAGATGTTTCCGTTACAGCGCAGGTTGTTGCAGCTGACCATCGGCATGGTGCAGGAGCCGCCGGAGCAGGTCGGGTTGGTCTGCATGCCCGACCCGCAGCTGCTCGCGCCGCACGGCATGTTGTTGGCGACGTCGCAGCCGGTGGATCCCTGCGTTCCGTTGCAGGTGGCCTGCTTGCAGTTGGCGGCGTCGGCGACGCATTCGAGCTTGACGTCGGTCCCGGAGGTCTCCGACACGCACGCGGTGCCGGTGGCGTTGATCACCGAGCACGCCAGCGGGCAGGCAAAGTTCGCGCAGCGCATGCCGGCCTGTGCCTGGACGCAGAAGTTGTTAGCGCACTGGTTGTTCGTGTTGCACACGCTGCCGTTGGTCAGCTTGGCGGTGCACGCGTTGGCGTTGCAATAGCAGCCGGACGTGCCGCAGCTGCCCTGCCCGCTGCAGTCAGCGTCGGCGTTGCACGCCACGCAGCCGGTCGCGTCGGACTTGCACTTGGGTGCGGCCGCGCCGCAGGTCCCGCACGCGTTGCCGCAATGCGCGTCGGTGTTGCAGTCGATGCAGCTGGAGCCGTTGCAGTAGTTGTGGCTCGCGCACGGCCCGCCGATGGCGCCGCACACGCACGCTCCGGTCGTGCACGCGCTGGTTCGCACCAGATCGCAGCTGGTACACGACGCGCCGCACATCGAGGTGCTCGTGTCGTCGACACACAGCACGCCGCACAGGTGGAAGCCGCTGTTGCAGGCAAAGCCGCAGGTGGTGCCGCCCGTGCACACCGCCGTGGCGTTGCCCGGCGTGGTCGTGGTGCAATCGGTGCACGATGCGCCGCACTGCGTGGAGCTGGTGTCGTCCACGCAGATGTTGCCGCAGCGATGGAAGCCGGTGTGGCAGGTGAAGTCGCAGGTGGTTCCGGTGCTGACGCACGTCGCATCGGCGTTCGCCACCGACGGACAGGCCATGCACGTGCTGCCGCACTTGGTCGCGTCGGTGTTGAGCTGACAGCCCACGCCGCTGCCGCAGTCATGGTAGCCGTTGTTGCACGTGTAGCCGCAGCTGACGCCGTCGCAGGTGCGCGCGGCGTTGCTCGGCACCGTGCACGAGACGCAGTTGACGCCGCAGTGCGCCGGATCGCTGTTGAGCTCGCAGGTGCCGCCGGCCGTGCACTTGTGGTAGGTCGTGCTGCAGGTGTAGTCGCAGCCGCCGCTCACGCAGGTGCGCGTTCCGTTGCTGATCGGCGCGCCGCCGCCGCAGTCCGTGCACGTGGTGCCGCACATGGTGGGATCCGTGTCTGCCGCGCAGCTCGTGTTGTTGCACGCGTGGAAGTTGGGGTTGCAACTCACGCCGCACATCAGCGGCATGCCGCTGCAGGTGGGCGAGCCGTTCACGCCGGGATCGGTGCACGACATGGGCGGGCAGTTCGTGCCGCAGGTCGCGGCGCTGGTGTCGGTCGAGCAGGTGCCGCTGCAGTTGTGCGTGCCGGTCTGGCAGGTGCCGCTGCACGCCATCGCGTTCGCGATGCACGCCCCGGCGCACAGCTTGAACCCGCCGCTGCAGGTGTACGAGCACGAGCCGCTGTTGCATACGGCGGTGCCGTTCGGATCGGTCGTCGGGCACGCCATGCAGCTCGCGCCACAACGGGTGACGTCGGTGTCCGGCGCGCAGGTGGTGCCGCTGCACTTGTGGAAGTTGTTGTTGCAGGTGTAGTCGCAGGCGCCGCTCGCGCAGATGTGCGCGCCGCCGGTGATCGGGGTCGTCGTACAGTCCATGCACGTCGCGCCGCACTGGGTGTCGTCGGTGTCGGCCGCGCAGCCGCCGTTGCACTTGTGGAAGTTCGCGTTGCAGGTGTAGTCGCACCCACCGCCGGTGCAGATACGCGCGCCGTTGGCGATGGCGGCGCCGCAGCTCATGCAAGTGGCGCCGCACTGCGTGATCGAGCTGTCGGTGATGCAGGCGTTGCCGCACTTGTGGAAGGTGGTGTTGCACTGAAAGCCGCAGGCGATCGGCGCGCCGCCGCAGGTGACCGAGCCGTTCGCAGGCGCGGAGGGGCAGGGCGCGTTGCATGCGTTGGTCGCGCCGGCGATGCCGCAGGTGCTCGGGCTGGTATCGCTGGCGCACGCGCCGTTGCACGCGTGATACGCGCTGACGCAGGTGAAGCCACACGCCGTGCCGTCGCAGGTCGCCGCGCTGGCCATGCTCGGCACCGCGCACGGCGAGCAGTTCGAGCCGCACGAGTTGACGTCGCTGTTCGACAGACACACGCCGGTGCAGGCGTGGAAGGTGGGGTTGCACGCGCCGTTGCAGATGGTGTTGTCGGTGGCGCTGACGCAGGCGCCGTTGCACAGCTTGAACCCGCTGGTGCAGGTGTAGATGCAGGCGGTGCCGTTGCACCCGACGGTCGCGTTGGCCATCGCCGCGCACGGCGTGCACGACACGCCGCAGCTGGCCACGTCACTGTCGCTGAGGCAGGCGCCGGTGCAGGCGTGGAAGCTCGAGTTGCAGACCAGGCCGCAGCTGGTCGAGTCGCAAGTCGCCGAGGCGGCGTTGGCCGGCACCGGGCACGGCGTACAGCTGGTGGTGCCGCAGGTGGTCACGTCGCTGTTGAGCGCGCAGCCGTCGTTGCACACGTGCTGGTTGACGCCACAGGTGATGCCCGCCTCGACGGGCGTCAGGTCCGGCTGGCTGAGATCGATCGCCACCCCGGTCAGATCGAAGCCCGACAGATCGAAGCCGGAGAACGTGCCCGGCGAATAGCAGTGGTTGTCCGGCGCGCACACGAAGCCCTCGGGGCACTCGCCCTGGGGTCCGCACGGGGACAGCCCGTTGGTGTATTGCGGCGAGAAACAGCCCGCCAGCGACGCCAGCGAGACCAGCATCAAGGAGCGCATCGTCATGGAATTATTCCTCATGAGCTAGAAGCCGACCGACAGCGAAGCGCCCGCGCCGCTCGGGGAGAAGCTGGGCGTGAGCGCGAAGCCGTGCGCTGCGCGCCGCTCGTGCGCCCCGATGGCGATCAGCACCACCCCGGTCACCGCCGCGGCCGCGCCGATGCCGATGAACACGCCCTCGAGGATCTGATCGCTCTTGCCGGTCGACTCCTTGGCCGGGTCGAACGGCTGCCCGTTGTGGTTGGCGGTGGTGAGCTGGTCGCCCGCGTTCTGCGCCAGCACCCCGAACGCGATCCCGGTGGCGGCCAGGCCGAGCCCGACCACGCCGATCACGATCCCGCCGATCAGCTTGCCGCGCCCGTTGCCCGACGGGCCGCCGGTGTCTTGCGTGGTGACCGCGGCCGGCGGCGGGGACGGCTCGGGCGTCGGCTGCACGGAGTCGGGATGGACCGGCTCGGGATACATCTGCGGCGGCGGCGCGACCACCGTCGGGTTGCGCAGCCGCTCGAGCTTGTCCTCCATCTCCTTGATCTGCTTGTTGACCTCTTTGCGATCGCTCGCGTCGGGCGTGTTCTGCAGATACATCTTGTAGTACTGCAGCGCGGCGGAGTGGTGGCCGGCCAGGCGGTGCGACTGCGCCACGTTGTAGAGCAACGAAGCGTCGTTGGTCGCCTTGTACGCGAGCAGGTATTCGTGGACCGCATCGTCGTACAGCCCGCGCGTGAAGGCGGCCGTGGCCAGCTCGAAGTGACGGCGCGCCGCGGCTTCGTCTACGGCCTCCGCGCGGCTGGCCAGCGAAAGCATCCCCACCACCGCCAATACAGCGACAAGACTTGGATTTCGCACGCCACCATCATATCCGACGGCGCGCCCTCCCGTCAATCTGGCCCCCGTCGGGCTAGAAGTGGACGGCGAGGCTCGTCGGCGACAGCGAAACCTTGGTGGCGGGCGGGTTGGCTTTGGAAGCCGCCTTCGCGTCGGCGGTCTGTTTGCGGCCGAGGAACCAGATCACCGTGCCGACCAGCGCCGCGGTTCCGCCGGCCGCGGCCAGCAGCCCGCCGCCCAGGTTCAGCCCGTGCGCCAACGACATGTCGTCGACGAGCGCGCCGCCGATCAGCATCCCCACGCCGCCCACCAGCGCGACCACGCCGACATCCGCGGTGATGATGCCGACCAGCTTGTCGTGCGCGCCCGGATCGGGCTCCGTGGCCTGCGCGGGCAGCGCGAAGATCGACAGCGTCAAGACGGCCACCAGGGCAAGCAGCGCCCGCACTAGCTGGCCTTGATGTTCTGGAAATCGATCCCCAGCTTGGAGACCGTCGCCAATCGTTTTCCGGTTCGCACCATCTCGATGTTCTCCTGGAAGGCCACGTCGATGCGGATGTCCTCGCCGAGGAACTGGCGCAGGATCTTCTGCACCTCGGCCAGCGTCTCGTCGGAGTAGCGCTTGCCCTTGACCACGTTGAAGGTGATCGCGCCCTTCTCGGTCTGCACGATCTGGAACTGGCGGATGGCGTGGTCGTAGTCCTTGAGCACGTGCGCGAAGAAGGTGCCTGGCACGTACTGTCCCTTGGAGCCGATGATGATCGACTGCACGCGCCCCTCGATCTTGCCCAGGCGCGGCAGCCCGCGCCCGCACACGCACAGCGCGACCTGATCCATCTGCTCCGCCAGATCGCCGATGCGATAGCGGATGAACGGCAGGCAGTAGTTGTTCAGATCGGTGATCACCACCTCGCCGATTTCCCCGGGGAGCGCCGGCTTGCCGTCCTTGAGCACCTCGACGATGTAGCCCTCGCCGACCACGTGGTGCCCGGCGTGCGCCTCGCACTCGTAGGCGATGCCGGAGAACTCGCGCGAGCCGTACTTGTCGAACACCTTGCAGCCGAACGCCTCTTCGATGATGTTGCGCGAGCCTTCGGGCAGCGTCTGCGCCGACGAGATGATGCCCTTGGGCTGCACGTTGATGCGCCCGTGCTCCTTCAAGAAGCGCGCGAGGAAGTTGAACGACTCGGCGTAGCCGTCGAGCAGCACCGGCTGGTACGCTTCGATGGTCTTGACGAAGTCCTTGAGCGTGTCGTCGCTCATCTCGTACGCGGGGATGAACTTGCGCCGCGACAGGAACGCGTCGGCGAATTCGCGCGCCACCTGCGTCTTGGACATGCCCAGCGTCTGGTGCCACAGCCGCAGCTGCCGGTCGCCGAACTGCCAGCCGGTCCACTCCATCGCGCGCACGGTCGCCGCCCAGCGGAACTCGAGCTGCTCGCGATCGACGAAGCACACGAACGGCTCGCCCGTCGAGCCCGAGGTGGTCACCTTGAGCACCTCGGCCTTGTCGTGGTTGTCGCTCATGATGTCGAAGTACAGGTGCGTGCGCACGTCATCCTTGGTGAGGAACGGCAGCTTCTGCAGATCGTCGAGCCCCTGCACGTCGTCGGGCGATAGTCCGATCGCGCGCATGCGATCGCGGTAGTACGGCACGTGCTGGTAGGCGTGACGCACCAGCCGCCGCAGCTTGTGCTCCTGCAGCTCGCGCATCTTGTCGGGGCTGAGCCACTGCGACTCGCGCAGATCGCGCAGCTGGGTGCCGACCTCCTTGGTCATCATCCAGTGCGTCGCTGAGAACAGCTGCAGATAGCCGTTCCAGTACACGCGCCGCCACGGTCCGCCCCTTGGCGGCTCCGAGCGCGACAGCGGGCGCTCGCGATCGAGGAACGTGCGCAGCGTCGACGACGACTGCGGGCGCAGTCGATACTCGAGGAACGCGCGCCCGATGTCGACGAAGCTCTTCATCACCGCCTTGACCGGCGCGTTCTCCAGGAACGACTTGCCTTCGCGGCGCGGCTCGAACAGCGTCTCGATCTGCTTGTACGTGTAGCCCTTGGCGTGCGCCGCCACCATGATGAACGACTGCCAGTAGTAGTACTCGCCGCGGAACGACAGGAGGTCTTCGAAGATCTCGCGCGCGGTCAGGATGAAGCCAGACTTGTTGTCCTGCAGCGCCATGCTGAACGCGCTGTTCAAGATCGTGTTGAGCCCGCGCGAGTAGTAGTAGCGCGGCCCCTTGTCGCGGCCGACCGGCGAGCGCCAGCCCTGCACGATGTCCACGTTCGACAGCTCGAGCTCGCGCTTGAGCCGCAGCACGTCCTCCGGCTGGTACTGCAGGTCCGCGTCGAGGATCGCCACCAGCTTGCCGCGCGCCGCCGACAACCCGGTCTTCCACCCGGCCGCGATCCCCTGGTTGCGCGCGTGCCGCCGGCCCACCAGCCACGGATGCGTCTTCTGCAGCTCCTCGATCGTCGCCCACGTCCGATCCGACGATCCGTCGTCGACGAGGATCAGCTCACCGTCGAGCTTGCCCACCTCGAAGACCTGGCCGACACGATTGACCAACTCCGGGACGTTGGCCTCTTCGTTCAGGCACGGGACGATGATCGAAAGCTCTTTCATTGCGGACAATCTATCACCATTTCGGACTCTTGCCGCCCGCGTGCGCGTCGGGAAGCGCGCGCCAGCCGATCGCGCCCAACGTGAGCAGGAGCGCCAACGCCATCGCGCGGCGCAGCAAGGCCAGTAGATCAAGAAAGGCCGTGCTCGTCCAGTCCGCAGTCGGGTAGGATGAAACACGTTGAGGAGGGTTCGATGAGCGCGAGGACGTGGTTGGTGCTGGCGCTCGCGCTCGCGCTCACGCTCACGCCGTTGGCGCGCGCGCAATCGCCTGCCGAGCTCGAGGCCAAGCAGCACTTCGCTGCGGCGCAGAAGCTGTTCGAGAGCGCGCACTGGGCCGAAGCGCTGGTCCAGTATCAGCGCTCGTACGAGCTGTCGAAGTATCCCGCGCTCCTCTACAAGATCGCCCTGTGCCAGGACCAACTCGGTCAGTACGCCGAGGCGCTCGACACCTATGGAAAGTACCTCGAGCTCGATCCGCAGACCGACCGGCGCGGCGGGATCGAGGAGCGGGTGGCGAAGCTCCAGCAACTGCTGGCGCCCCCGCCGCCGCGCGAGGAAGAACCGGCCCCGCCGGTTCCCGTGCCGATGGTCGTCGAAAAGCCGGCAGCGCCGCCGCCGCCGCCGCCGCCGCACACGCCGGCCTACAAGAAGTGGTGGGTGTGGACGATCGTCGGTGTGGGCGTTGCCGGCGCGGCGCTCGGCGTGGGCCTCGGCATCGGCCTGTCGTCGCGCTTCACGCCCAATCTTGGAATCTTGATGAACGGGCTGGTGCGCTTCTGATGCGCCACCTGCTCGTCGTCATGCTCGCCTGCGCCGCTTGCAGCAACCGAACCGAGGTGGACCTGACCGTCAACTTCGCGTCCTCGTTCGACCCGGCCACCATTCAAAAAATCGATTCGCTGCACGTGAAGGTGGTCGGCGACCGACAGCCGTTCTATACGCAGGTCATGACCGTTCACCACGAGCTCGATGGGCACGAGGGACGTGTGGTGTACCTGCCGGGCATCGACAGCGGCACGCTCACGTTCAGCGCCGACGCCTTCGCCGGCGACATGCAGGTCGGAAGCGGCGAAGGCACTCCCACCGTCGAGGTTCATGCGGGGAGCGCCTCTCCGCTCACGATCACCATCGACCCGTACCCGGGCGCTTCGGGAACGGATCTCGGCGTGGCCGATCTCGCGGGGAGCGATCTGGCGGTGGGCGATCTCGCCTCGAGCGATCTCGCGGGCGTCGATCTGAAGACCATCGTCGCGCCGTGCGACGCGGGCCTTCTGTGCGAGAGCTTCGAGGTGCCCGACACCGCGTCGCTGTCTCAGTGGGCCGTCCATCCGCAGAGCGGAACCATCACCATCGACAAGGCGGGCGGAGCGAACGGCACGCCGCAATCGGTCGCCTGCACCCTCCCGGGAACGCCTACCGGCTACGCCCAGGTGGACCTGACCGCCAACCAGCGATTCAACGCGTTGCCGGTCTACGTCCGCTTTTTTGCGAGACGCACGGGCACAAGTCCGTCGGACCAGTCCCTCGTCCTGACCTATGGCAGCGGCTCCGACTCCATCGACGTGCAGCTCGATTCCGGTTCGGTGCACGCCTTCCAGGTCGCGACCGCCGGCGCCACCAGCTATACGAACGCGACGACCATGACGCTCGGCTCGACCTTCGACTGCTACGAGCTGCGGGTGACCGCGATGAGCGCAAACCTCTTCCAGAACAAGCTCGAGATCGCGTCGGTGCAGTACGCTGCCAAGACCTTCGCGAGCGCCCAGCTGCAGTTGATCGTCAGCGGAACCCAGGCGGGCGCGGACTACACAGTCGAGTTCGATGAGGTGCTGGTCGCCACCACGCCCAACCTCTGCCCCTGATTACAAGTACGCGGGATCGCGGTGCTCGCCCCAGACCTGCCGGAACACGTCCGAGACTTCGCCGACGGTGACGCCCTTCTTGACGGCGTCGATGGTGACCGGCATCAGGTTCTCGTCGCCCGCAGCGGCGCGCCGGATCGCTTCGATGGCGGCGCGCGCGGTGGCTTCGTTGCGCTTCAACTTGACCAGCTTGACGTGCTCGATCTGCGCCTTCTCGACGATCGGATCGACCTTGAGCAGCGGGATCTTGTCGCCCTCGCCGCCGTCCCGGTACTTGTTCACGCCGACGATCGCGCGCTGCTTGGAGTCCACCTGGCGCTGGAACTGGTACGCCGAGTTGGCGATCTCGCGCTGCGGGTAGCCTTCCTCGATCGCGCGCACGATGCCGCCCATCTGATCGATCTTCTCGATATAGGCCATCGCGGCCTCTTCCATCTGATCGGTCAGCCGCTCCACGAAGTAGCTGCCGCCGAGCGGATCGGCGACGGCCGCCACGCCCGACTCCTCGGCGATCACCTGCTGCGTGCGCAGCGCCAGCGTGCACGCGGCCTCGGTCGGCAGCGCGTAGGTCTCGTCGAACGAGTTGGTGTGCAGCGACTGCGTGCCGCCGAGCACCGCGGCGAGCGCCTGCAGCGTGGTGCGCACCACGTTGTTCATCGGCTGCTGCGCCATCAGGCTCACGCCGGCCGTCTGCGCGTGCGTGCGCAACAGCCACGAGCGTGGGTTCTTGGCGCCGAACCGCTCGCGGGTCACCTTCGCCCAGATGCGGCGCGCGGCGCGGAACTTGGCGACCTCCTCGAAGAAGTCGTTGTGCACGTCGAAGAAGAACGACAGCCGCGGCAGAAAATCGTCCACGTCCAGGCCCGCCTGCCGCCCCAGGTCCACGTAGCCGATCCCGTCGGCGAGCGTGAACGCCAGCTCCTGCACCGCGGTCGCCCCCGCTTCGCGGATGTGGTAGCCCGAGATCGAGATGGTGTTCCACAGCGGCATCTCGCGGGTGCAGTACACCAGCATGTCGCGGATCACCCGCAGCGACGGGCGCACCGACGAGATCCACTCCTTTTGCGCGATGAACTCCTTGAGCATGTCGTTCTGCAGCGTGCCGCGCAGCTTGACCGCCGGCACGCCGTGGTTCTCGGCGTTGGCGATGTACGCCGCGAGCAGGAAGATCGCCGGCGCGTTGATGGTCATCGAGGTGGTGACGTCGGCCAGCGGGATGTCCCGGAACAGCCGCTCCATGTCCTCCAGGCACGCCACCGACACGCCCTCGCGCCCGACCTCGCCGAGCGAGCGCGGGTGGTCCGGGTCGTAGCCCATCAGCGTCGGCATGTCGAACGCGGTCGACAGCCCGGTCTGGCCCTGCTCGAGCAGAAAATGGAAGCGCTTGTTGGTGTCCTCGGGCGTCCCGAAGCCGGCGAACATGCGCATCGTCCACAGCTTGCCGCGGTACATGGTCTCGTGAACGCCGCGCGTGTACGGGTACTTGCCCGGGTCCGCGATCTCCGCGTAGGGCCGCACGTCGTCCGGCCCGTACGATGCCTTGAGCGGGATGCCGCTCATGGTCGCGAACGTCTTCTCGGGCTTTTCCTTGGGCGCCATGATTGTTCCTATATCATAATAGTTTAGCCGATGTACGACCTGCTGGTCTTCGATCTCGACGGGACGCTGATCGATTCGGTCGGCGACATCGCCGACGCGCTCAACCAGGTCCTCGGCACCACCTTCGGCGACGGCGAGGTGGCCGGCTTCATCGGCTCGGGCGTGCACGAGCTGCTGAAGCGCGCGGGCGCGGGCGGGAACCTGGACGAGCTGACCACCCGCTTCCTGGCCGCCTACCACGCGCGGCCGTGCGCGCGCACCGGCCTGTACCTGGGCGTGCGCGAGACCCTGGCGCAGCTCGGGCAGCCCAAGGCTGTAGCCACCAACAAGCCTGGCGAGCTCTCGCGCATCATCGTCGAGCAGCTGGGCATCGCGTCGTCCTTCTTCGCGGTGCTCGGCGAGGACGACGTCGGCCGCAAGAAACCCGATCCGCTGATCGTCGATCTGTTGCGCGGCCAGGTGGGCGCCACGCGCGCGCGCACGCTGTTCATCGGCGACAGCTTGATCGACGCCGCCACCGCCGACGCCGCGCGCGTCGATCTGTGCCTGGTCACCTACGGCTACGCCGACCCGGCGGCGATCCGCGCCCACCCGGCGAAACTTCATCTGGATCACTTTCGCGATCTCCCGAAGCTGATACAGTAGAGCGCAACCAATGGAACCACCCGAACGGTTGGTCACCGCAGCGCTCCCGCCTCTGTACGCCGCCTGGCTCGACGAACTCCTGGCCGGCCCCATCCCCGCCGAAACCGAAGCCAGCTGCAGCGACTGCGCGATGTGCGAAGCGCCCGGCGAGCACATCGCCGTCGAGCACTTCAACCCGCGCACCAAGTGCTGCACGTACCTGCCCGAGCTGCACAACTTCCTCGTCGGCCGCATCCTCGCCGACAGCGACACGCACGCCGCCGCGCTGCACGGCCGCACCTCGGTCACCGCGCGCATCCGCAAGGGCTCCGCCGTCACGCCGCTCGGCCTCGGCCGCGCGCGCCCCTATGCGCTGCTCTACAAGTCGAGCATCGACGCGTTCGGCCACGCGCTCTCGATGCGCTGCCCGCACTACCTCGACGAGTCGGGCGGTCTGTGCGGCGTGTGGAAGCACCGCATGTCGATGTGCGCGACCTGGTTCTGCAAGCACGTGCGCGGCGCGGTGGGCTCGCACTTCTGGAAATCGATCCACCGCCTGCTCAACGCGATCGAGCGCAGCTTGAGCGCGTGGTGCGTGCTCGACCTCGACCCGGGCCGCGAGGCGCTCGAGCGGCTGTTCCGCGTGCACAACGGGACGGCCGGCGACGAGCCGTTCACCGGCTTCGAGCTCGACGGCTCCGAAGATCCCGCGCTCTATCGCGCGTTGTGGGGTCGCTGGTACGGCAAGGAAGCGGAGTTCTATCGCGCGTGCGCCGAGAAGGTGAACCCGCTGCGCTGGAAGGATCTGGTCGAGATCTCCGGCCCCGACGTGCGCATCGCCGCTCAGCTGGCGCGCAAGGCCTACGCCGATCTCACCAATCAGGAGCTCCCGCGCGTCCTGCGCCTCGGCCCGTTCGAGGTCATCTCCGCCGACGTGGAGACCGTGCGGCTGTCCACCTACAACGGCTACGACCCGCTCGAGGTCCCGCGCTCCCTCTTCGATCTCTTGCCGCGCTTCGACGGCCGTCCCACCGCCACCGTCCTCGAAACCATCGCCACCGGCGACGGCGTCGACCTCGACCCCGCCCTGATCCGCAAGCTCGCCGACTTCAAGCTCCTCGCCTAGTCATTCGGCCAGCTCGTGGACGATCGCGCGGAGGAAGTCGCGGCCGAGCTGTGGCGAAGTGACCGGCGTGCGCTCGTCGGGGCCGTGTACCTTGTGGGCGTCGTCGGGCGAGATGGGAAACAGGCCCAGGCCGTAGGCGCCGACGCCCGCCTTGCGCAAGAAGCGCGAGTCGGAGGCCCCGGTGCCGATCCCGGCGACCACCAGCACGTCGGCGCCATACTTGGCGCGCGCCACCTTCTCGACGGCGGTCTTGACCGGGCCTTCGACCGCGACCTCGGGACCCGAGCCGTTGTCGGGCATCGCCTCGACCTCGATCTGCGCGTCGCCGATCGCGTCGACCAGCGTCTTGC
>PNAM01000098.1 GCA_003170275.1 Myxococcales bacterium | reverse complement strand
GAGAAGCCGGTGGTCGAGAAGCCGGCCGAGAAGCCCGCCGCCGAGAAGCCCGCCGAGCCCGCGCCCGCGATCAAGGTGCCGTCGTGGATGAAGAAGAAACCGGCGGGCGACACGCCGCCGGCCGAAGCCGCGCCCGAACCCACGCCGTAGCGCTCCCGCCGACCTTCACGTAAGCTCCCCGCATGCATGGGAGCGTAGCGACATGCGCATCTTTCTGATCGTCGCCGCGCTGGCCGCGGGCTGCGACGCGACGCAAGCGCACAAGGCCGCCCCCGACCTCGCGCAGATCGCGCGCCCCACTCCGCCGCCGGCGTTTCAGCCGAGCGACCTGCCGCGCATCGACGTGCACACGCACATCGAGCCGGGCGCGCTGCCGCGGGCGATCAAGCTGCTCGGCTCGCACCACATCGTGCACATCATCAACCTATCGGGCGGCTCGCCGGGCGGCGACGGCCTCGAGGAGACACTCGCCGAGGCGAATCACGTCGGCCACACCACGGTGTTCGTCAACCCCGACTTCCGCGAGATCAAGAAGGGCGCCGGTTACGGGGCGCGCATGGCGGCAAAGATCAAGGTGGGCCACGACCTCGGCGCGCGCGGCGTCAAGATCTCCAAGGGGCTCGGGCTCGGCTACCTCGACGCCAAACGGCAGCTGGTGGCCGTCGACGACAAGGCCCTCGACCCGGTGTTCGAGATGGCCGGCAAGATGGGCATGCCGATCGCCATCCATACCGGAGACCCGAAGGCGTTCTGGAAGCCGCCGACGCCCGACAACGAGCGCTTCGACGAGCTGAGCGTGCACCAATCGTGGAGCTTCTTCGGCGCGCCGGTGAGCTGGGATGATCTGTACGGGCAGTTCGAGCGGCGCGTGGCGCGACACCCGAAGACCATCTTCATCGGCGTGCACTTCGGCAACGACCCCGAGGACCCGGTGCGCGTCGCCCAGATGCTCGACCGCCACTCGAACCTGTACATCGACACCGCCGCGCGCGTTCCGGAGATCGGGCGCGTCGACGCCAACCACGACGCCGCGCGGCTGCGCGCGTTCTTCGAGAAGTACCAGGACCGGATCCTGTTCGGCACCGATGTCGGCGTCGGCAACGCCGCAGAAGATCTGATGCTCGGCTCGACCGGCGCCACGCCGCCCGGCCCATCCGACGTGACCCGCTTCTTCGAATCGACCTGGCGCTGGTTCGAAACCAACGACCAGGCGATCCCCTCGCCCACGCCGATCCAGGGCCGCTGGACCGTCGACGGCATCGGCCTGCCCCGCGAGATTCTCGAAAAGGTCTACTCGAAGAACGCGATGCGCCTGTTGGGCATCAAGCTCGACTGAAATTGCCTTGACTTACCCGCCCCTATTCTCATAATCGGCCCCGTTTCGTTCCGACGTAGCTCAGTTGGTAGAGCAGGTGACTGTTAATCACCGGGTCACAGGTTCGAGTCCTGTCGTCGGAGCCATTTTTTTACCACGCGAACCAGCGTGGACGGTTGTTGAACGGAGCCCCGATCGCCTCGCGGTGGTCGGGGCTCCAGCTTTCTCGCGTGACGCCGCGGAGTTCCGTGGCGCGACCACGTGCTCGCGCGACCACCAGCACGTCCGGAGAGAGAACTGGAGAGCGAGGCGTCGCAGCGCCGGAGGCCCGAATCGGGTCTCTCCGGGGCCGAAAAGGGCGGAGAGACCTGGAGAGAATCGGGCGCCCGTTTAACGCAGGTGCCCCATTGTTTTACAGGCGCTCCATCGCCCAGCCGCCGTTTTACACACAACCTGCCGCGCGGCCTGGCGAATCTGTCCAAAGCGGCCCAGCGGAGAGTCACGATAGGGTCTCACGATAGCGCCGATGACGTGGGACCTTGGTGCGCTGGCAGAGAGACTTGGGGCTCGCCCGCACGGGCCCCGCGCGGTATTGATCGATCGCTCAAACGGCCAGACATCATGCCCTTTCGTTTCCTTCATGCCGCCGACATCCACATCGACAGCCCGCTGCGGGGCCTCGCGCCTTACGAGGGCGCTCCGGTGGAGGCGATGCGTGGCGCCACGCGACGCGCCTTCGAGCGGCTGGTCGAAACGGCCATCGCGGAGAAGGTGAACCTGCTTCTCCTCGCGGGGGACCTCTACGACGGCGATTGGCCTGACTACCGCACCGGCCTCTTCTTCATCGCGCAGATGGCGCGTCTTCGAGATGCGCGCATCCCGGTCTTCGTGGTGGCGGGTAACCACGACGCGCGTAGTGTGATCACGAAGAGCCTACGCCTGCCCGACAACGTGCATCTCTTCTCGGCAGACGCCCCCGAGACGAGGCGGCTCGTCGACGTCGGCGTCGCTATCCACGGGCAGAGCTTTGCGAAGCGCTCTGTGCCAGACGACCTCTCGGATCGCTACCCCAAGCCGGTCGATGGCCTCTTCAACATCGGCCTGCTGCACACCAGCGCCGACGGCCGCGAGGGCCACGATACCTACGCGCCGTGCAGCGCCGACGGGCTCGCCGCGAAGGGCTACGGCTACTGGGCGCTCGGCCACATCCATCGGCGCGAGGTGTTGCGCGAGGAGCCATGGATCGTCTTCAGCGGCAACCTGCAGGGTCGGCACGCGCGCGAAACCGGCGCCAAGGGCGCGACGCTGGTCACAGTGGAGGGCGACCGCGTGCAGAGCGTCGAGCCGCGCGTTCTCGACGTGGTCCGCTGGTCGGTCTGCGAGGTAGACGCGACCGGCGCGATCGATGGCGACGCGGTGCTGGACATCTTGGCCGATCGGCTCGCGCGCGAACTCGACGCTGCCGAGGATCGGCCGCTCTGCGCCCGCGTGCGCGTCACCGGCGCCTGCCGCGCGCACCAGACGCTGGTGCGCGACCCGGAGCGCTGGCTGCACGAGATCCAGGCGGCGGCGACGACCGCGACAGGCGGCCGCGCCTGGATCGAAAAGGTGGAGATCACCACGCGCCCAGAGCGCGAACGGGTGCCGGCCGACGACGCACTCGCCGACCTGCTGCGCCCGGCCGACGCGCTCGCCGCTGACGAGGCGCTCGTCGCCGCGGCCCGCGGCGACCTCGTCGATCTCGCCCGCAAGCTCCCCGCCGAGTTGCGCCAGGGCCCCGATGGCCTCGACGTCTCGTCGACCGAGTTCCTATCGCTCGCGCTCGGCCGTGCCACGGACCTCCTCGCAGCAAGGCTCTTCGGTGAGGAGCCCGCGAAGTGATTTTCCTGGAACTGAACTTCGTCGCCTGGGGACCATTCACCGATCGGCGGATCGACCTTTCTGCGGGCGAGTACGGGCTGAACGTCCTCTTCGGTCCCAATGAGGCCGGCAAGAGTTCGGCCTTACGGGGCCTTCGCGCCTTGCTCTTCGGCATCTCCGGTCAGACGACCGACGCCTTCGCCCACGACTACACCGCGCTGCGCATCGCGGCACGCCTGCGCGCGAAGGACGGCAAGGAACTCTCGTTCGCCCGCCGTAAGGGCACCAAGAACACGCTGCTCGCCGACGACAGGAAAACCGCACTCGCCGACGAGGCGCTGCGGCCGTTCCTCGGCGCAGTCACGCCGGAGCTCTTCGCCACCCACTTCGCGATGGGCCACGACGACCTCGTTCGCGGCGGCGAGGAGATTCTTGCGGGCCAAGGCGACGTAGGGCGCAGCCTCTTTTCTGCAGCAGTGGGAGGCTCGCGTCTACGCGAGGTGATCGAGGGACTCGACCGCGAGGCGGCGGAGTTGTTCACCGGGCGGGCGCAGAACCCGAAGGTCAACCAAGCGCTGCGCGAGCTGGATGAGCGGCACCGCGCTGTGCTGACATCGGCGCTGAGCACGGAAGACTGGAGACGCCAGCAAGAGGCGCTCGACGCAGCGATCGCGGAGCGCACCGCCGTTGGTGAGAGCCTGGGGGCCGCGCGCGTCGAGGTGGCGCGTCTCGCTAGGCTGCGCGACCTGCTGCCGAAGCTCGATGAGTGGCGCGCCCAGCGACAGCGTTGCGACGCGCTCGGTGACGTGGTGCTGCTTCGGCCCGAGTTCGGTGAGGAACGCCGCAACGCGATCGAGACACGCGATCGCGCGGAGACCGATAGCACCACTGCAGAGCAGGAGATCGCTGAGCGGGATCGCGAACTGGCGTCGCTCATTCCCGAGAGCGCGCTGATCGAGGCCGGCGAGGGCATCGACGCCTTGCACGAGGCGCTAGGTAGCCATCGCAAGGCGGCTAAGGACCGGACGGGAATCCTTCAGCGCAAGCTCGCGGCGGAAAATGAAGCGGAACGCCTGCTTCGCGACCTCGACACGAAGCTCGAGCTGAAGATGATCGAGCAGCTCCGCCCGTCCCTCGCACTGCGTACCCGCGTCGATGCGCTCAAGACGGAGGGGGTGAAGCGCGAGGCTGAGCTGAAGGCTGCAACTGATCGGCTCGCGGACGCAGATGCGGCTCTCCTCAAGGCTGAGCGTGAGAGCGCGTCGCTGCCGCCCTCGCGGGATCCGTCCGCGCTCGCTGCGACCGTGGAGGCAGCCCTCGCCGCGGGACAGGGTGCGGACCTCGCGAAGCTGCGCAACGACGCCAGCGCGATCGAGTCGCAGGCGCAGCGCGAGATCGATCGCCTCGGTCTGTGGCGTGGGTCGCTCGATGCTGCGGAGCGCTTACCCGTCCCCGGCGAGGAGACCATCGCGCGCTTCGACTCCCCATTCGCAGAAATCGAGCACGAGCGCGCAAGCCTTGTGTCGGAGCGAGCGCGGGGCGAGTCCGACTTCGCGGAGGCGGAGCGGCAAATCGCGCAGCTCGTCGAATCCGGGGACGTTCCGTTGGAGGTCGACCTCGCGGCGACCCGCGAGTGGCGCGATCAACTGTGGGCGCTCGTGCGGCGCGCGTGGCTTGAGAAGGCAGAGGTAGCCGAGGCGGTGCGGGCGATCACAGCGGACCCCTTGCCGGAAGCGTACGAGGCGAGCGTTGCCGCCGTCGATGTGGTCTCAGATCGCCTGCGGCGCGAGGCCGACCGAGTTGCAGCGCGTGCCGCGGCGCAGGTGCGTCGGGAGCGGGCCCAGCACCGCCGCGAGGAGATCGCGGTCGAGGAACAGCGGCTCGCCGAAAAACAGGCCGCCGTGCAGTTGGAATGGCGCGCAGCATGGGCGCCTGCCGGCATCGAGCCGCGCACGCCAGCTGAGATGCGCGCCTTCGTGGCGGCCGTGGGGCGGCTGCGCGAGCGGGCGGAAAAGCTGCGGGAGGCGCGGAGCCAGATTGCCGATCGGGAGCGGAACATCGACTCGCAGCGCGCCGCGCTGGAAGCGGTCTTGCGCAGTGCAGGCGAGTCGGACTTGCCCGCCGACTTCACGCCGCTGCTCGGGCATGCGCGGCGTGTGGCAGCAGCGATCGCCGACGTCGAGCGCCGCAGGACCGAACTCGGGAAACAGGCGGACGAGCACCGTCATCGCAAGGCCGAAGCGGCACGCACCGTGGAGGAAGCGACAGGTGCCCGTGTCACGTCCGATCAGGCGCTGCGCGAGGCAACGCACGGGCTGCCGTTACGTCCCGATGCGACGGCCACCGAGGCGGTGGCGGTATTGGAGCGGCTCGATCAGATCGTCCGCAAGCTCGACGAGGCGGAGCGCGAAGCCGTGCGCCTGCGAGCCATCGACAAGGACGCTGAGCGCTTTCGAGCCGAGGTGGCAGAGAACGCCTCGCGCCTCGCTCCAGACCTCGCCAACCGCACCGCGGAGGAAGTCGCCGAGCAACTCCACGTGCGGCGGGGCGAGGCGCGTGAGCGGGCCGTTCTGCGCGAACAGACCGAGCGGCGCCGAGCAGAGGCTGCCCGGCGTCGTGACGAGACGGTAAAACGGCTCACGGCGGCGCACGCGAAGATCCAATCTCTGTGCAAAGAGTCCCGGTGTGCGGCGCCGGAGCATCTCGCCGAGGCTGAGGCCCGCTCCAGCGCTGCGAGGCAGATTGCGGAGCGCCTTGCCCAGCTCGAAGGTGACCTCGCGGCGCTCGGCGCTACCGTGGCGCAGGCAGAGGCGGAGGCGGCGTCTGCCGATCGCACGCAGATCGAGATGCAGATCGCGACTCGGGGACAAGCGATCACGGACGACGAGCAACGCGACCGCGAGCTGAGCGAGCGGATCGGCGAGGGGCGGAAGGCCCTCCAGCAGATGAACGGCGAGGCGCAGGCCGCCCGCGCGGCCGAGGAAGAGCAGGCGGTGCTCGCGCGCATCCGCGTAGACGCCGGACGCTACGTGGAACTGCGCCTCGCGGCACGGCTGCTACGGCACGAGATTGAGCGCTACCGTGCCGCGCACCAGGATCCGCTACTGGCGCGCGCGAGTGAGATCTTCGTGCGCCTCACGCTCGGCTCCTTCGCGCGCCTCGAGGCGGACTTCGACGATCGTGATGAGCCTGTGCTGGTCGGCGTGCGGCCCACGGGCGGGCGCGTTCGGGTCGAGGGAATGAGCGCTGGGACGCGCGACCAGCTCCACCTTGCGCTGCGCCTTGCCCATGTGGATGACCAGATCCGCGCCGCCGAGCCGCTGCCGCTGGTGCTCGACGACCTGCTCGTCCACTTCGATGACGCGCGCTCAGCCGCGGCGCTCTCAGTGCTCGCGGAGATGTCGGACCGCACGCAGGTGTTGCTCTTCACCCACCACGAGCGGGTGCGCGACCTCGCGCTCGAAGCGGGGGGGAAACGCGCATTCGTGCACGACCTCCGACCGACCGGAACCAGCCCGTAGGGCCGACGCAACGGCGCGGAAGCGGCCATCGTCCCGCCGTCTTCCGACGAGAGCGCTCGCTCTCAGGTCGCCATGCAAGACCGTAGATTGGGGCGATCTTCCGATCCCTATGGCCGCTCTCGGACAGGTTGAGGTTGCCCACCAACTTCGGCATCCCGCTGCTTCCGAAGCTCGGCGACGAGCGCCTCAAGGTTGGTGTTCATGCGCTCGAGTTGGTCGGCGATCCTGGGCATCGTCGCCTCGTAGAACCGCTGGCCCATCCTGGTTCTGAAAAAGTCGTCGCTCACGGCAACCTCGTGTCCACCGTGAGCGCCGGCGATCGGGTGGCTGGCGCCGACGAAGCGCCAGCCACCCGTGCCACCTCCATCACGCCACCTTCTCGCGCAGGCTCTCGATCACCTCCACGTGCTTGCGGATGGCGGCGCCGACCTTGCTCCGGTTCTCGTCGGTGACGCCCTCCTTCACGAGCGCCTCGACGTTGCCGTGGTAGCGCTCCCACGCGCGGTCGAGCGCGGCCAGCGGATCGCTCGGGCGGCGCGGCGGCTTGCTGAGGCCCCAGAACGTGAACCCGTTCTGGGTCTTATTGGTAAGCCCCAGGTCCTTCGCCGCCGCCATCGCAGCGGACGAGAGCGACCGGTACACCTTGTCCGCGTACCGGATGCCGCCCTCTTCGACGGTGCATTCGCAGCGAACCGCGCCGTGGCGGTCGCGCTTCTGGAGCACCGTCCCCGGTGCCGGCAGCCGCGGGTCCGGCGTGGTCGGCGCCGCCGGCGTGACGTGCGCGCCATCGGTGGGCTTCGCCGCCGCCTCGGGCGCGGAGGTGACCGGCGCAGCCTTCTTCGCCTGCGCCGGCGCCTTCGGAGCCTTCCGCGCAGTCGTCTTGTCCTTCGCTTCGGTCTTCTTCGGCATCGTCTTCTTTTCGGTCTGCTTCTTGGACATGGTCTTCTCCTTGGTTACTGGTTGGTGCCACCCCGGGCCAGGTGGCGGAACACTTCCAAGTCGATCGCCCGCGGATCGCTTGTCACGAACGAGATGCGCCCCTCTTCAGGAAGGAAGGGCGCCACTTCGATGCGGTCGTCGTCGCTCACACCGCCGGCGCTGCGAACCTCTTCTTCCGTAGTCAGGTGGCTGTACTCCTCGACGCGGAGCGCGCCCTTGAGCACCGCGACGATGACGACGTCGTAGCCGCGCAGGTACGGGTGCTCATCGCCGTGGTAGGTCGTCCGCCGTCCGATGACCCGCGACGGGTCGTCGTGCGCCTCGACGTTGGGTCCCAAGATCACCGCCGTGCCCTTCATCTGCATGTCGTCGTTCATGGCTTCCGCTCCTCCTCAGGCCAGGTCGTTGTCTGCGATGACCCTCGCGACGAACTCGTCCGCGAGCGTGGTCTCGTGATCGCTGGCAAGCTCGATGACCACGCGCGCGTTCGTTGCCTCCGGCGAGATGACCCACCGCGCTCCGAGGTCGTCGCTCCGGCGCTCCATCTCTGCGGCGAGCTCGTAGATGAACGCGGCCAGCTGCCGGTGCTGCGCGTAGCGACCAGTGGGATTGGTCGCCGTGAGATTGAGAATCGGGCTCCCCGCGGGCGTTCGCCCGACCTCGGCGCGATACAGCTGGTTGTGGAACCGCGGCGCATTCGCGCCACCACCCTTGGCCTTCGTTGTCTTGGTCTTGCTTTCGGTCGCCATGGATCTCCTCCTTCAGAACGCCCGCTTCACGGGCGGTAGTTGGTCGCGGAGCGCGCGCAGCACCAGCTCCTCGACCGCGTGCCCGGCGCCGCGGATCGCGTCCCAGGTCGTTCGCTGCTGCGCGCTGAACTTCTCGTGGTCGATCCGCCCCGCGTACCAGGCGTCCACGTTCTGATTCAGGGCCGCCAAGAACTCCTTCGCCTGCTTCGCCATCTCGCGTTCTCCTTCTCGGCGCTCTCTTGCGCCTACGGACATGAGGGCGTTCTCTGCGCGTGAAGGCAAGGCAAAGACGAGCGATTACGGGTGCTTGGAGCTTCCCCCCAAGGATCCGCGGAGTTGCGGCCTTGCTCTGGAAGCGGAAGCAAACGAATATGGACGGGATGCCCGGAAGTTCCACACGTGGTGCCCGGAAGCGCCGGACAGAGCGCGAGCGGACGGGTCTCTGGAAACGGGTCGGCGCGTTCGTCGCCAAGCGCCGCGAGGAGCTGGGGCTCTCCCAGGGCGACATCATCCGCGTGCTCGGCTACAAGTCCCGCAACGCCGTCAGCAACATCGAGGTCGGCATCGAGGGCCTCCCCGCGAAGCGCGCCTACGCCTGGGCGGACGTCCTCGAGCTGCCGCGCGATGCGTTCTTCCGGTTCGTCACGGGCGAGGCTGAGCGAGTAGTGGTCCCGAATGGAGCCGCGCGGCAGGCCACCGGCGACCGCGTCACCGCCGCAGAAACCGAGCTCCTCGGGAGCTACCGGAAGCTCCCGCCGAAGTACCAGCGCCGTCTGCGTGAGCAAGCCCGCGAGTTCGAGACGCTTGCGAAGACCCGGACCCCCGCGCGCTGAACGTCTACCACTGCCATCGCAGCCCGCCCATGGCCCCGACATCGGTGCGCCAGCCACCGGGCTCGTTCTGCCAGCCCGCCCAGCCGCGGGCGAACGCCGACATCGCCGGCGTCAGCCGGTGGCTGTAATCCAATCCTCCCCCGACGAACCGCTGGTCCGCCGTGGCGAAGAGGTCTACCCGCCCGTGACCGGGCGTAAGCGAGCCGGCGAGGTCGAGCGCGTCGCTTACGCCGCGAAAGGGACCGCGTCGCCCGCCGTTCCGGGCCCCGACGCGGAGCGTGCCGACTTGAGGTCGTGCACCGCGGCCTCGACACGCGTCGAGAGGAGCTTCTCGATCGCGCCATTCTCGAGCCCGAGGATATTCGCCACCTCGGCAATGCCCTTCGCGCCGAGGTGCGACTTGATGGTGTCGATCGCCGCCTGCTTCACCTTTGCGCGCTCGTCCGGTGTGAGCTGTCCGTCAGCGCTCGCCGCCTTCAGGCTGTCCACGGTCACCTGCTGCACCTCGCGCACGGCGGCGAAGACGGCGTCGTCGAGGCGAACCATCACGCCCTTCAGATACTCGTTCTTCACCTTGGCCGAGATGAGCTGCGCGGCCTTCACCGACAGCCAGCTCAGTCCGGCCAGCAGCACCGGCGAGAGAAGCTGAAAGACCTTCCATCCAACAGTGTTCGCGTCCACGGTTATCCTCCTTGTCCGGCAGCGCCGGGGTTTGATGCGGAGGCGACCGCGCCACCGCCAAAGACCTTGTCGAGCACGCGCGGAAGGACGGTCTGCTTCCAGATGGGGCCCGGGTCCTCCTTGCGCGGCGAATCGAAGTCGACGTGCCCGTAGGCGCTGACCTCGCGCGTCCAGCCGAACCGCGAGGCGAGCGCGCGCAACAGCACGGTGGCCGACGCCTCCTGCGTCGCGGTGAACGCGTCGAACAGCCCCTCGTTCGTGACGACGGCGCGCTCGAGCTCGAGCGCGTAGTGCGGGTCCGGACGGCGCTCGTATTCGGGCGCCTCCGGGTTCACGTAGTAGGGCCAGCAGTAGACGCGATCGCCGAGCTTCCGGAGGCGGCCGGCGTTCTCGAGCTCGCACCCGACGGTCGCGTGGTTGATGTTGTCGAAGCGCCGACCCGCAATGACGCCGGGCCGCCCGACGTGCCAGGTCCCGACGGTAAACGGCGCGCTCTGGTAGATGGCGCCGTCTTTCGCGACGAGCACGTGCCACGATGCCGGCCGATCGACGCCGCGCCGGAACGTCTGCGCCCTTCGAGCCAGTGCCTCGGCGAAGCTCGGCCCGCCGCGACCCGCGGTGTAGTGCCAGACGATGCCGAGCGGCGCCGGAGCGGCGAGCTCGTAGGTCCGCACCGTGGGGTACTGCTTGAGGACGGGATCGCCGTCCTCGGAAACCAGCCAGCCCTTGTCGTCGATCTTCATCGGTGTTCTCCCTTGTCGAGTTCCGCCGCGGCCGACGCGAGCTCGTCGAAGCAACTCCCGGCCCGCTGCGTGCTCTCGTGCGCCTCGTCGAGCATCCGCATCCCCTCGTCGTGCCTGAGCCGGCCGCGCCGCGCCTGCTGGCGCATCAACGCGAGCTCGACGTCGTGCGAAGTGGCGTAGCCGAGCTCGACCAGGAGAACGCCCAGCGGGCGCGCGTCACCGGCCCTCTGCTTCGCCACCGCGTCGGTGAGCTGCTCGTGGGTCACGACGCCCGTCCCCTCGAGGAGATCGCCGACGCGGTCATCTGTCTGTGCGTGCTTCATCGCAGCCTCCCGTTCACCGAACGGATCGCGTCCGTCAGCGCGGTCACCGCGCCCTGCATCTTCTCGACGGTGACCTTGGTCTCGACGGCCAGCACCACGGTCTTCTCGTAGACCGCGCGCAGGTGCGTCTCCTTCTCCTGTCGGTCCTTGCGCTCGAGCCACCAACCGAGAATGAAGATGGCTGCCATGGCGTAGGGCCCGCCGGCCTTGAGCGCTTCCATGAGCCCGGTGATCGCGTCCATGACTACGTCTCCCCTCGGCGCGTGCGAGGCACTCCGCGAGCCGACGACAGTGAGCGGTTCGGGCCCGTCAGCGCGGCGGTGTCGATATCCGACGGTGCCGCCGTCTCGGCGTCGTGCGTGGCCTTCGCGTCGGCGTCGCTGTAGCCGTGGGTCTTGAGGTGCTGGGCGAGGGCATTCACGACCTTCCGGTGCTTCCCGTGCAGCGTGTCGGCGTGGTCGGGATCGACGGTGTCCCAGGTGCGGACCAGGCACTCCTTGGCGCCGCAATCGGGACAATGAGGCAGGTCAATAGTGTCCGGCGCGGTGTGCTTGTTCGGGCCGTTACCGAGCGTTACGCCCAGCACCCGCGGTCCATACTTGCGACCGTCGAAGCCCAGCTTCCCGCGCGCCGTTCCACCGCTGACCTCGACGCTGGTTGCACCCTTCGCCGTCGAGGCGCTAACGATCCTGACCGCGCTGCCATCGACGTCTGCGGCGGCGCCCGTCAGGCTCGCATTGATCTTTGCCGCAACCTCCGCGGCGGTCGCTGCTCCGATGTTGACGAAGTCGTCTGCCGAGAAGGTGATGACCTGCGGCGTCGCCTGACCGTCGACCTTGAGTTCGAGCGTGTCGCCGTCCGCGAGCGCGTAGGGTTCCTTCTTCGACTTGGAGGTGCCCTGCTTGAGCGGAATCGTGTGGATACTTCCGCAGGCAAGACACTCCTGTTTGATCGTCGTCGTGCTGAACTCGAGAATGGGCATCGCGCAAACCTCCTACGTGGCCGAAAAAGTCAGGAACATGTAGCGAAGGGCTGGCAGCGCCCCTGTGGTGCCGCAGAACCAGCCGACACCCATCCGATCCGAGGCAAATGCGGACGGGGATCCGGTCGTGCCTGCCGACGACTTAACCGTGAACGTGATCGAGCTGGCGGTGGTCGGAAGTCGGCCCGACGCGAACGACGCACCACCGCCGATGTTGGCGTTGGTGCTGCCCCACTCACCCTCGGTCGCCGAGTAGCCGGTGAGCGGGCCCGTCGTGTTGAGCTCGCCGTTCGAGTCAATCGAGATGTTCTTCGGGGCACCCGACGGAAACGCGACGCTGAAGAAGCCGTCCCAGGTCCCATCTCCGAAGGAGGCAGCGCTGGTGGTCTTCACGTCCACGCGCCACTCGTAGTTATGGAACGTCCACTTCTCGGCGAACAGGCCCGGGTTGCTGGCTGAGTCGCGGACCCAGTTCGCCCCATCCCAGCGCGCATTGACGGTGAACTCGAACGCGCCGTTGAAGCTCACCGACGAGTAGAAGCGCCCCTTGTAGCTGGCGTTGATCGCGAACTCCCACAGAAGCTTCCGCGCCGTGGGCGCGGACGTCGTGAGCAGCGCTGCGTTCGTGTCACCGGCCGCGCCGTTGAGCGTCTGCGCGGCGGTGAAGACGTTGGCGACGTTGGTGCGGACGGCCGTGGCGTCGAGCGAGTCGAGCTGCGAGCGCACGGATCCCACTGGCAGGTTGCCGGAGGCCTGCGCGCCGATGCGCTCCGCGCCGTCATCGGCCGCGGTCTGCGCCGCCAGATCAGTGATGATTTTGTCGATCGCCGCGAAGATGGAGATGCCCGCAGGATTCGTACGAGCGCCGAGCCAGGCACTCCGCGCGGTGATGCCGAGGCGTCCCGCCCCAGCATCCGCGATGAGGTCGTTCACGTGCTTGTCGAGCTGCGCCTGTACCGTGGTCGCCGGATTGGTGGAGCCGTCCTTCCACGCTGGCCCCGCGGCGTAGCTGACCGCTGAGGCCGCGTGCGCGCCCGCGGCCTGGATGATGTGGGCGTTCACCGCTCCGAGAAGGGCAGCCAGCTGCGAGCGGGCGGTCCCCGCGCCGAGTGCATTGGGAGCACCGGCGATGCCGGCCGCGCCGACCTTCTGGATGCCGTCGGTGCCCGCGCCCGCGCCCGCCAAGTCGGTGAGCACCTCGTCGAGCGCCGTCCGGACGCGGGTTGCCGCGATTCCCGTCCCGTCCGCCCAGAGGCCAGCGACCGCGACGCCGAGCTTGTCCGCGCCTCCCGCGGCCGAGAGGTCCGAGATGACCTTGTCGAGCTGCGCCTCGACGGTGGTCACTGGGTTGGTCGTACCGTCAGCCCAGTTGCCTCCGCCCGCGTAGGAGATGGCCGAAGCCGCGTGGGCTCCAGCCGCCTGGTTGAGGTGCGCGTTCAAGAACCCGAGCAGGGCATCGAGCTGGGACTTCACCGTCCCGGCCGCGAGCGCGTTGGGCGCTCCGGCACTCGCCGCCGCACCAACCTTGGGAGCACCGCTCGTCGCGGCGAGGTCGGAGACCAGCTTGTCGAGCTGGGCCTCTACCGTGGTCGCCGGGTTGGTGGTGCCGTCCGCCCAGTTGCCGCCACCGGCGTAGTCAACTGAGGCCGCGGGGTGCCGATCGCCCACGCCGTTCACGTGGGTGTTGAAGTAGCTGAGGAGGTCGGAGACGACGTCGATGGTTCGCCCGCGCCGGATGGACCGCGGGGAGCCGTTCAGCACGAACGCGTCCTGCCGCCGCGCAATCGAGATGTTCGCGGCGAGCACCTGCGTCTGCGCGAAGCTGCGGGTGACGTCCGCGAGCAGGATGGCGTCCGAGCGCAGCGGCGGTGGGATAGCGGTTCCGGCCGGCGCCTCGGCCCCCTGGACGACGATGAACTTGAAGCTCTCGTCGCGGCGGAAGAAGACGGTGAGCGAGTTGCCATCGACGCGCGGATCCGAGAGCGCCCGGTCGAACCTCACAAAGACCGAGACGACTTTTTCTTTGCCCGCTCCGGAGACGTCGGTGGAGACGCCGTTGTCGTCCTGCGCGACGTTCACGTTCTGCAGCGAAGAGAAGAAGATGCGCTGGCCGGCCTGGTCGAGGACGGCGCCAGGTCCGGAGACGTCGACGGTGAGGTCTGCGACTGGCGCGTGCTGAGAGACGATCGCGTTCGCGAGGACGCCCGTGAAGCCGAGGTCCGCGGCCTGGTTCTGGTCCGCCTGCTCGAGCTCGGCGAACCCGAGGTCGAGCTCCGCCTCGGTCACGCGCTGTCGGAAGTAGTAGTCGAGTCGGTTCGACATTCATCGCCTCAATGGAGAATCCAGGTGTCGCCAAGCTCGGACAGGCCCAGCTCGATGTGGTCGATAATTTCGGGGGGTGCCGGCTCGACGAGCCGCACGAAGTGCGTGTGCGCCGGCTTCATGTAGTTGACGATCTGCTCGAGCCGGCGCCGCTCCTCGGTCTCGAGCGCGCGCGGCGCGATGACCTCGAAGGCGTAGGCGGAGAACGGGCCCGAGGGACCGAGGATCCAGTCCACGCCGAGCAACGACTCGCCGAGCACCAGCGCCTCGCCCGAGTAGGCGCTGATGTCGACCTCGAGGCCGAGGAAGAAGCGGATGGCGTTGGTGATGCCGGCCGACGTTCCCTTCTCGCGGTAGATGGCGACAAGGACGTTGATGAGCCGTCGTTTGTCGGAGATGGACAGGTCGAATGGAAACGGGTTCCCCAGCTCTCCCAGCATCAGGTTGAGCGCCCACTCCGGTGCGAGGTCGGGGTCGAGGATGTCGGTGAACGTGTCGATGTCGTAGAGGAGAAGGTCCGAGACCTCCTGCAGGCAGGCCAGGAAGAGCTGCAAATCCCCCGTGTCATCCTCGCGGCGGTTGATCTCCGGGACGAGGCTGTAGAGGTCGAATGCGCGGCTCGACGGTCGCGGCGGGATGAAGCCGGTGAAGCCCGCGGTGTTGTCCGGCGCGAGGATCGCGTTGCCGAACGCGTCGACCACCCGGACGACGTCGACGCGGTAGGAAGCCCCCGGCGTGAGCTCGAGGTCCGAGAGCAGGTCCACCGCGGACATCGTCGCGGCCTCGACGCCCAGGATGCGCGCGTCGACGGCAGGTCGCGACAGCCGCGCGAGCGTGTAATTCGTTGGGTTGAGGGCGTCATCGCCATCCGCACCGGTGGCCTGCTTCACACGCTCGTCGAAGCTCACCCGCACGCGCTTGAGCTCGCGGGCCTGCGCTGCGACGACGCGCGGGGCGGTGAGGTCCTCGCAGTCGAACGCCCAGGCGGTGTCGAGCGCGAAGACGCCGCCCACCGTCTGGGTGACGACGCGGACGGTGACGTGCTCGAGGCTTGCGAACGGCGCGCTGGGAGCGATCACCAGCCGGAGCGTGTCTGCCTGCGGTGCGCCCGCGCTCGAGCCAGGCCCATCGAATCCGGGCTGGAAAGTGCCGCCCGCGAAGGCCAGCACGCCGGCCACGAACACCTGCGTCGCGGCGGCGTCGATTCCAGCCGGGCCGACGTCGGTGAGGTCGAATGCCACGGCGCTGCCGATGGGCACCTCGACTTCGTTCGGCTCCGGGTCTCGACTCAGGACGGCCGGTCGCGAGGGCGTCGGATCGAGCAGGACGAAGTCGGCGTAGAACGCCGGCAGCTCGACTTCCACCGGTGCGGGCGCGCTGCCGGCCAGCTGGAGGCGGAAGGCGAGCTGGTGGTCCCCCGAGAGCTTCGAGACGTTGCCGGCGAGGTCGGCGCGATCGCGCGTGCGCCCCGGCGTGAGTACAGTGCTCGCACGGTCCACCCCGTCGACGCGGAGAGATGCCCTCCACGAGAGGCCCGGAGGCAACGCTTTGGGTGGCCGCATCCGCGCGCGGAAGCGAACGAAGCTCGCGCCGCCGAAGTCGGCGGTCTGGTTCACCTCGACGAAGTCACCCACCGCCAGCCGCTGCGTGAGCCCAGCCAGGTCGCGGCCAAGCACGAACGCGAAGGTCCCCTCGGGCGGCACGAAGCCCTGGGGCATGAGCCGCCCCTGCGTCGTTCCCAGCTCGCGGTTCCATGCGGTGAGCGCCACGTCTTCTCCTCAGAGCTGCCGGTAGACTTCGACCTGGTCGAAGAAGCCGCGCCGCGTGACGTCCTTGGTGAAGAAACCAAAGCCACCGCGACCCGAGGTGAAGGGCTGTGTGCCCGAATTGATGCCGAGAGCGTCGTCGATGAACTGGTCCATGCCGGGCACAACCGCCCAGCTCGGCGCAGTGCCGATGGGGTGCGCGACGAGGTCGTTCTGGAAGACCTGCAGGAGGACGTCGCCGTTCAGGTTGACCACCATGTCGAGCCGCAGGTGCAACCACGTCCCCGGTGCGAAGGTCGCCGTGCTCCGGCGCAGGATTCCCTCGGTCCCCGGCGGCACGTCGGCCAGGCCCCCCGAGAGCGGCCCTTTGCGGAGGTCGAGGTGGTGCGGATCTCCGTCACCCAGGCCGAGCAGGTAACCGAGGTCGTTGACCGAGGGCCCCTGCAGCCCGAGGAACAGGAAGGGCGCGAAGTTGAGCGGCCCACCAGAGACGCCGCGTTGGATCGCGGCGCGTACGCTGCCGCCCTTCTGCATCGGCGCGAAGTTGAGCTGGCTCGTGAAGAGCGCGACGGTGCCTTGCGCGGTGGAGAGCGAGTTGAAGCCGTAGACGAAGTTGCCCCCACCCGGGGGACGCGCGATGCCGTTCGTGACGCCGCGGTCCACGGCCGCTGCGTCGAGCCCATCGTTCAAGAAGGTCCAGTCGGTTTCCGCCACGCGTCCTCCTCAGACCGTCGTCATGTGGGTGGTCCAGCCCGACTCGAAGCTCTCGGTCGGCCCGAGGCTGACGTCGGAGCCACCGAACGCGAACAGGAACGTCTGGTTGCTGTGCCAACCCGACTCGAAGCCGTCGAGCGGACCACTCGCGAGGTTTCCGGGCGCGAAGCCAAAGAGGAACGACTCGTTCCCCGTCCAGTGATCCTCGAAGTCCTCCGCGAACTTCGTGCCGGGGCCGTCGTCGTAGTCGGCGGCGGCGATGCTCGCGAGCTCGAAGAGGAAGGTCTCGTTCGAGGACCAGCCCTCCTCGAAGTCCTCGACCGACTCGGGCGTGATGTCGTAGAGCGCTGGCTCAGCCGACGTGGGAGCGAGCTTGAACAGAAACGACTCGTTGCCGAGCCAGCCGCGCTCGAAATCTTCGGCCGGCCGCTCGGGCGCACCGTAGCCGGCGATCTCCTCCGCGCTCGCTTGCGCCGCCAGCGTCCAGCTCGCCGCGAGCCCCGGCGCCACACCGGAGAGTTCGAAGCCGAGGTTCTGGAAGGTCGCCGTCACAGCGGCAGCCCCGTGTCGCCGTTGATGAGCGTCAACAGCCCGAGCGCGGGGAACTCGCGCGTGCCGAGCGGCAGGTCCAGGCGCGCACCGTTCAGCAGGAAGTCATCCGGACCGTCGCCGATCTTCCGCACCCCCGGCACGTCGTGGACCACGTCGAAGACGTCCGAGACCACAATCTCGCCGGCCGGGTTGCCGATCGCGTCCTTGACGTTGAAGCCGAACTCGACAGTCGGATTGGGCGTACCGTCGGCGAGCGAGACGGCGAAGAAGTCGCCGAGCGCCCTCAGGATGGCGGCGCGCACCGCTGCGGCGTTCGCCCCCTGCCGCAGATAGACCGTCGTCTGCACGTCGACCGCGAGGTACGACGGGTCTTGCACTGACACCTGGAACGTCAGCGTGCACGGATAGACCACCGTGACCTGCTGCTTCACCGCGTCCTTGAGCACCAGCGACGGCACCCCACCGCCACGCGGGATGACGAAGAGGATACCGGTGTTCTCGGCGATGCCCGCGTCCTCGTTCGAGGTGAGCATGAGAGCGCGTGCCACCTCCGGGAGGCGACGCGCGTTGATCTCGAAGTCCTCGCGCGAAACCGTGCGGTTGAGGACGCGAATGGACTCGGGTGCGAGCGCCTGAATTTGCGGGACGGTCTGCCGGTCAGCACCGCCGGAGGCCGCCTGGGAGTTCGTTGCGGAGACCGAGACGGGGCCGCCGTTGTCGTCCGTGAAGGAGCCGTCGAGCTTGGTGAGCGTCCCGGCGTTGACGTTTCCCGCGGCCCCTCCGCCGGTCTTGCAGTCGACGGTGATGGTCCCCGACGGCAGCGCGCCGCTCACGCCGTTGCCGAAGCGGATGGTGGCTCGGTCATTCTGGTCGACGACGACGGTGAAGTGCCGGTCGGTCGCCGTCGAGCCGAGGAAGTTCTGGACCTCGACGTAGGCGCCGTTGCCGGCGGAGACAACCGCCGAGCCGTCGAGGTACGGCGTCGAAGGCAGCGTCACTTCCTGGTTCGGCAGGCCGGTGGACGCGAAGAGGTCCTCCTGCGGCTCCGAGTGCTCAAGCGTGCCGGTCGCGGTCGGCGGCATCGCGCCCGCTGGAATGACGACGTCCGCGAGGAGCTGGAAGACCACGGCCTCGGTGACCGACGCGGTGCGCACGCGCGTGCCCTTGTGGAGAGTGACCGGAGCCGGCGGTGGCGCGGCGAGGCTGAAGATCTCGTCGACCGTCGCCGCACGCGCGCCGGCAGGCCGGAAGCCGAGGAGCTTCGTCAGCGCGATGAGGTTCTTGCGCTGGGTAGCGGTGAGGAGGCGGCTCTCTCGCGCCTGGTTGTCCTGGTAGAACGTGAGGACGTCGCCGACGAAGGCGTAGAGCTCGACCAGGATGTTGCCGAAGTTGGCGACGTTGAAGTCCGTCCAGTCGGGGAACACCGACCGGACGAGGCTCTGCAGCCGCAGCCGGAGGCTGTCGAAGTCCTTGTCGGTGTAGTCCGTCGCCTGGGCGAGGAGGCCCATCGTTCTCCTTCAAACGCAAAGAGCCCCGGCGAGAGGGGGCTCCTCCACGCCGGGGCTCGAGTGACTCGACGACCCTTGGCCGGTCTACGCCGACCAGAACAGCTCAAGTATATGGAACATCCATATGGCGGTCAAGACCGCGCCTGAACAACAGTAGTCGTTACAGCGTCAGCTGATAGGCGAGGTAACCCTGGAACTGGGTGTCGCCGAGGATGCTCCGGCCCGCCGAGAGCAGGAGGTGATGGTGGTCGGTGAAGTCGAGCACGAGGCCGAGGTTGAAGCGCAGGTTGCCATCGCCGGCGATGCGGTCCGCAGTGGTGTAGAAGACCTCGCCGCCTAGGGTCACGAGCTTCGACAGTCGTCGCTGAACCTGCCAGCCGACCTGCCAGTAGTTCTGGTTCCCGGTGCCTGGATTGACCCAGTAGCCACCACCGCCGTACGTCGTCCACTGCCCGAAGCTCTTCTGGAGCCAGAGGGGGATGAAGACGCGCAGGTGCCCGGTGCCGAGGCCGCGGGGCTCGCTTCCCGCTGGAAGCTCAACCAGCGGGAACGTCCCCACCATCGGCATCCACTTGCCCTCCTCGATGAAGCGCAGCTTCGCCCCAAGCTCGATGTCTCCCGGGCCATACGCGGTGGGCCCGCCGCTCGGGCGCGCGTAAGCGAGCGGGGCAATGAGATGGAGCTGGAGGTTCGGCGCCGCACCGAAATTGACCTCGAGATGCGGTGCCGTACCGGCCACCCCATCACGCGTGAGCTCGTGCTGGGTCGCAAGGTAGAACTCCCAGTGGTGGTACTCGACCGGTTCGGGATCGTCGGTCACGTACGGTGGCCCCGCGCTCGCCGTGGCCGGCACGAGCAGGCACGCGGCGGCGATCGCCAGCGCCGAGTGCCGGAGCCTCATCGCAGCCACCATCGCCCGACGCCGACGAGGGCTCCCGCGAGCACCAGCCACGCCGAGTTGAGCCGGAACTTGAGCAGCAGCAAGGCGCTCAAGCCCGCGAGCAGCACCGTCGCGAGGTCCGTGATTGCGCTGCGACCGAGGTACCAGGTGACGGTCACCATGAGCGCCAGGGATGCGACGTTGACGCCGTCGAGAAATGCCCCCGCGGTGCGCGAGCGCCGGAGGAGCGGGACGAGCGGCCCGGAGAGCGCAACGAAGACGAAAGAGGGCAGGAAGATGCCGAGCGTCGCCACCAGGGCGCCCGTCCCCCCATGAAGCACGTACCCGATGAACGTGGCGGTCGTGAACACCGGGCCCGGCGTTACCTGGCCCACCGCCACCGCGTCGAGGAGCTGCGACTCCGTCAGCCAGTGCCTGTGGTCCACCAGATCGGCGCGAAGGAACGCGAGCAAGACGTACCCGCTCCCGAAGAGCACAGAGCCGACCTTGAGGAAGAAGAGGAACAGCGGCAAGAGGCCGAACGTTGCGGCCCCGGTGGCGGGCGCGCCCAGGGTCCCGAGAATCGGGATGCCCATGAAGCAGCCCGCTGCGCCGCCCCCTCTGTCCCGCAGGCGCTCCGCGCCCCAACGCCAGCCGGCGACCGCCATGCCGGCGGCGAGAAGGACGGCGAGCTCGTTCAGGCCGGCGAGGCTCGCCGCGACACAGGCGATGGCGACCGCGGCTAGGAGTCGGCTTTTCACCGCGGTCTTGCCGAGGCCCCAAAGGGCCTGGAGGACGACCGCGATGATGACGGGCTTAACTCCATACAGGACGGCCTCTGCCTGCGGCAGCGTCCCGAAACGGACGTATGCCCACGCGATGGCCGTTACGATCACCACCGCCGGGACGATGAAGGCGACGCCCGCGACGATGAGGCCGGCCCAGCCGGCGCGCTCATGGCCGACGTGGATGGCCAGCTCGGTGGAGTTCGGACCGGGAATGAGGTTCGTCGCTCCCAGCAGGTCGAGGAACTTCTCGCGGCTCATCCACTTGCGCCGGGTGACGACCTCGTTCTCCATCATCGCGATGTGCGCCGCCGGTCCGCCGAAGGCCGTCGTTCCGAGCTTGAGAAACAGCCAGGCGAGCTCGCGGAGTCGCCCGGCCGCCGGTGGCGCGGGTTCAATCACGCCGGTCCCCTGCCTTGCGCAACAGGCGGGCGTCGATGGACCACGAACCGCCGCCTACGATGAGGAGGAAGATCGCACCGAGCAGCATCGACCAGTCGGTGCGCGCCTCGTGCGCCGTTGCCCAGAACCCGCTCTTGAGGAGCATCGGCAGCTTGGTCGTGGCGATGGCGACGAGCATGTCGACGATTAGCGGGACGGCGGCGAGTCGAGTAGCGAGCCCCACGAGGATGAGCAGGCCGCAGCCGATCTCGAAGACGCCGTCAAAGGGCGCGGTGAACTCAGGCCACGGAATGCCGATCTTGGCGAAACGGCCGACCCCCAGCGCCGCCGGGAAGAGAAACTTCTGGAGGCCCTCGGACAGGAACACCGCGCCGACGACGAACCGCACCAGCACCGTGGCCCGTGGCGCGTTCGTGGCCAACAAGTTCCTTACCAGACGTGAGGGATTCATGACTCGCTCTCCTCCTTCTCGTCGAGCACGACCTCGCGGTGTAGCTCCTCGAGCTGCTTTCGAATCCGTGTGAGAGCGCGGGCGCCCTGCTTGGTGAGGACGTACTCGCGCCGGGCTTTGATGCTCGCCCCGGGCTCTCGCCGACCCTTGAGCCAGCCGTGTCCTTCCATGCGCGCCAGGAGCGGATAGAGGGTCCCAGGGCTCAGGCTGAAGCCGTGGCGCCCGAGCTCCTCGAGCATCCACTGGCCGTAGACGGGGCGCTCCTTGGCGTGGTGGAGGATGTGGACCTTCCAGAAGGCCAGGAAGACCTCGCGGATGAGCGGGTCAGTCATGGTCTGTCTCCGAGGATGAAGTTCACATGGCCCTCCCTTTCCTGCTGAGTTGTCCGCTTCTGGCCGCCACGAGAACGAGCGGCACAGCAAGCGCGGCACCAAGCCCATAGCCGGCGAGCACGTCGCTCGGGTAGTGCAAGCCGAGGTAGATGCGCGACGCACCGACGACAAGCGCGAACACGATGGCGGCGGCGCCTGCGGCGGGCTCAGCCCACCACGACACCACGACCATCGCCGCGGTGATCGCCGCGTGGTCCGACGGCATCGACCCGCTGGCGTCGCAGCCATCGATTGCGACAACCCGGGCATTGCTCGCACACGGGCGCGATCGGTCCACCGCCGGCTTGATGCCGTAGGCGCCGATGGCCTCCGGGAGGCAAACGCTGGCTACCAGCAATGCAGCGCCGACCCAGCGCCGGTAGGTTCTCCGCGAGACGACGAACGCCGCCGCGGCGGCGCAACAGATGAGCAGCACCCGACTTGAGGCCAACAGCATCACTGCATCGAGCCAGGATGGCCTGCCTGGACCGTTGAGTACTCCCAGGAGCCACTCGTCGAATCTCGTCATCCGTAGTCACCGAGGTCGAGGAGTCGCAGGGTGGGCACATGGCTTGGTGGCGCCACGGACTCGAGGCCGTCCAGAGAGAAGCTCAATGCGCGGCAGAGAAGCTTCTTCCCCAGGAGCAGCGGCAGGACGGTGTGGACGGTCGGGGATGGCATAGTCGGTTTCCGATTACGAGTGTCGTAATAGTACGAGCCAGTGTCAAGAGCCGGGGAACCGCTGCTCGAAACGGAGCGGTCTCGCGCTGTTCTGCGGGAGACCGTATGGGCCAAGTCGGCGCCGCTCAGGAGATGCCAGCCCCGGCGTGCGGATCCGAGTCAAACGATGACGAGCTGCTGGAGCCCGGCAAGGATGACGTTGTTTCCCGGCACGTTGGTGGAGATGACGTTGTAGCGGAGCCGAATGGCGAGGACGTTCTCCCCGTCCTGCTGCTCGCGCGCGACCTGCACCGCGGTCACCACCACGCGCGGCTCCCACCGTTTGAGCGCGTCGACCACGTACACGCGCGCGAGCTCCTGCAGGACACGGTCGTTCTTCTGATGGCGCAGCAGGTGGAGCAGCGAGCCGAACTCCGTTCGCCACGGCAGCTCGCCCTGCGTGAAGTCCGAGGAGCCCACCGTGCCGAGAATCTGTCCTACCGCGCTCCGGATGACCTGCTCCGCGCCTGAGGCAGCGAAGTCGGCCTTCTGGTCCCGTCGAAAGGGTCGTAGCAGTCCGAAGCCAAGGAACGCCTGGGCCATGGTCAGAGGACCTTTCCGGCGCCTACGCCCACGACCGGCACGGCTGCAGAGTCCATCATCGCCATCGCGTCACCACTCAAAGGCATCGGTCTTCTCCCTTCCGTTCATTTCGGATGCCGGTGTCTACTTGGCCAGAACCACCACGGATTTGATTTCCGCCACGTCGGCGGGTTCGTCAGCCGGTGAGGCCGGAGCCATCGAATTCACTGGTGCGGTCTGAGACTGTGCCGTGGGGGACCCAGCGGTCATGATTCCCGTCACCATGTGCTTGTGGGAGTTGAACTTGGAGACGAGCGCCTTGAGCGAGTCGCGAACCGATTTGATTTCCGCCCTCGTCAGCTTTGCGAGAGCGAGATTGTCATTCGGACCGTCCATCCCCAGATGAATCAGGTCGCAAGCGACCACGACTTTCTTGGCGGCCGTAATCGTGACTTTGTCGCCCGTGACGGCGACGTTCCCGTCAGCCTCGACCGTCGCGTCCTTCGCCGTCTTGATGCGGATGCCGGTCGCCGCTTCGATGACGATGGTGTCTTTCGTCGACTTGTCTTTGAGGACGAGCATCTCGGACCCGCTCCGGTCATCGAAGACGAGCAGAAACCGCTCGGTCTCGAACGCGCGGACCTTGGGAGCGTCTTCCTTCGAGAGGCCGCGGATTGGCTCGGGCACCTCTGCGTTTCCGGCTGGCTTCCCCCAGTGACCGGAGAGGTAGTACGGGTGGTCGATGTCGCCCTGATGGAAGAGCACGCCGACTTCTGCGTCCTTCTCGGGGACCGCGAAGAAGCCACGACGGTCGCCGCCTCCTCCGAGTGTGCCGAGAGGGAATGCCCAGGCGCTCGCCGGCTCGACGAGGCCCGGAATTTTCACACGCACGCGGCCGAGGCCCTCGGGATCCTCGCGGTCGACGACTTGCCCGATGTAGAGAGCGGTGTACCGCGGATCGTCGGTGTCGAATTCGCCGGCCATGGTCAGCCGCCTTCGCTGGCGCCGCGGCCGCGTGAGTCGCGGTACTCGACGTGGGTCTTACCTGTCTCCGGGTCGACCACCTCGACCGGACGGAGCGCGTTCGGATCGTTATCGGCGGCCTTGGCGCGGTTGGCTTTGCCCTTCGACGGAGCGCCACCGAGTTCGCTGTGGCCATCGCGGAGGCACTTGACCTCGACCGTGTAGCCCGAGCCGTCGATTTTGTGCTTGGCCTCCTTTACGTAGTACTTGCCCGAGAGCCGCTGGCTGATGCCCTGGATCTCGACGACCGTCTTCGCGAGCAGGCTCGGGTCTCCGAGCACCGTCGCCGACAGCTCGACAGTGAGGTGCTGGGCGCGCCGGTAGCGCGCGTCCGCCTCGCGCTTGGCGGTGCCATCGGTGGCCTCGGCGCTCGAGCGGATGTCCTCGGCGATGTTTCGGCGCTCGAGGCGCGTCGAGCCCGTCTCCGGATCGACGATCTCGATGACGGGGGCGAGGCTGTCGCGCTGGGTATCCGTGTTCGAGCCGCGCTGGGCGATGTCCCGCTTCTCGAGAGGGTCGCGGCCGCGGACGCTGACGGCGCCCGGCTTGGCGGTGACGTCGTTCTCGATGTTGATGGTGAGGATCTCCCCGACCTCGGGTGCGGTGAACCAGCGCAGCGCACGCACCGGGCGCTGGCCCAGCCGTCGCTGGTGGAAGTGGAGCCCGTCGAAGTCGACATAGAACTCGAAGCCCTCGCGGTCGGCGAGCCGGCGGAGCAGCTGCGCGTCGGTCATGCGCGCCTGAGTGACGAGCGGCAGAACGTGGTCGGTGTCCTCGACGTCCTGGAGGTTGGCGCCGTAGCCGTTCTCCTGGGCCAACTGCTTCACGACGTCGGAGCGCCGCACGTTCTCGAAGGTGCGGCAACGGGCGACCTTGTTCATCAGCACCGATTTGGCGTGGCCCTCGACGCTGAGCGTCTGGAAGCCGGTCACCTTCTGGATGACGACTTGCCGCGTCGGCGCCATGTCGCCCGGGTAGCCCCAGGAGACCTCGAGGAGGTTGCCCTTCTTCCAGACCGGGTCGTCGAAGTTCGAGAGGTCCCAGTTGTCGACCGAGAGCACCAGCTTGTCGGCCTTCTTCTCCGAGTCCTCATAGACAAAGGACAGCACGCGCTCGGAGAGGTCCACGCGGGCGGCGCCGGCGCCCTCGGGCGCGACCTTCACGAAGAACGTGGGCTCGGTGCGGGGATTGACGGTCACGAGCCCACCTGCTGTCGGCGCTGCTCGGAGAGGATTTCCTCGGTCACCACGCGCACCGATGGGACGACGAGAGCACGGCCGACGTCGAGTGCCAGAGTTGGGTCGTGGATTGGGTCCGGCTGAAAGTCGGCGATGATCCACCAGAGGCCGGCGGGTCGTGGCAACGGAGCGAAATAGCGTCCAGCCAGCGAGTAGAGGGTCTCGCCTTCCTTCACGAGATGCTGCCGGTTGTCGGGCAGCGACTGAAAGCGGAACGGCTCGCGGTCGGTGAGGAAGAGCCGCTCAGCGCCGTCGAGCACGGCGCCGCTGAAGGTGAAGCGCGAGAGTCGGCGCGGTGGCATGCTCAGGCCCCTCCAGGTGCCGCGCCGGAACGCTGGGTTCCGTCCTGGAGCACGTCCTCGCTGAGCAGGCGCACGTCGCGGACCTCCTCGAGCGCCACCTTGGCGGTGAACTGGACCGGCGTGCCGTCGAGGTTGAAGCGGCCGTACTTGAACGACAGCGCGGTCACGACGCACGTCAGGCTCACGACCTTCGGCCAGACGAAGAGGACGCGGGGCGGGCCGCCACCGATGACGTCCTCAGCCCCGCGACGCGGATAGCAGAGGCTCTGCAGGAACCTGCGCGCGTGGTGGATCTGATCGAGGTCGGTGGTCGGATCCTGCACCTCGAAGTTGAGCTCCAGCGTGAACTTGGTGTTGCCGGTGTGGATGAACTGGAGCGGTTGGTGCGAGAGGCCGGGCACCGTCTGGCGGGCCCAGTTGACCTCCAGCGCTTCTTCGAACTCGGTTGGGTTGAACTGCGCATCGATGGAGTCGCCGCTCGACACGTTGGCGATCGACATGCGCGCGGGCGTCTGTCCTGCGGTCTCAATGCCCATGGTTCACCCTGGCACCGGGACGGGGACGAAGGAGCGCGCAGCCGTGCTCCGGTCGGCACGGGCGCTGGCGCGCGCCAGCGTCTCGCCGTCCACGTTGAGGGTCACGTTGGCCTGGACCGGGCGCGCATCCGAGAGCGCCACTCCGCGGGACACGATGGCGTCAATCTCCGCGTCGCTGACCTGCCCGCGCGCGCGCACCTCCGAGGCGGCGGGCAGCGCGGCGCCGGTCGAAGGGAGGCCGAGCACGCCGCCCGGAACCAGGCCGCCCGCGGGCTCGAGCGCGGCGCCGGGCACGGCGGAGCCCATCGCCGCGGCCGTTGGCGCTGCCGCGCGGACGGCGCGCTCGGCGATCCGGGACTGGGCAGCCTCACCGGCGTCGACGATGCTGTCGAGGAAGGCAGGGCGGAAGCGCGAGGGGATCTTCGCGACCAGGCGACCGATGAACGCGATCACCTTGTCGAGGACGTTCTCGATGCTGTCGACGATCCCTACGATGAAGTCGACGATGGGCTGGAAGAACGACTTCACGGCGTTCACGACGGTCTTGAAGACCCGCGGGATGGTCTCGGTGAAGAAGAGGAAAATCTTCGCCGCCGTCTCGCCGATGAACTCGCCGAGCCAGACGAACGCCTGGATGACGGCGCGCACGATGACGATGACCGTGCGGAGCGCCAGCGCCACGACGCCGATGGCACCCGCCAGGACGCCGCCGATGATGCCGGCGACCCAGCCGATGACCTCACCCACCGTCGTCCAAACCGAGCCGCCCTCGCGGGCCTGGTCGTTCACGCCCGTGACGTCCGAGATGAGGCCGCGGAACTCCCCGGCGACGAAGCCGATGGCCTCGCCCACGAAGTCGAAGACGGGCCGGAGGAAGGCGAAGGCCTCGCGGACGCCGTTGATGATGCCGGTGACGACGCGGATGACGATGGTCAGGCCGTCGACGATGACCGTGACGATCTGCGCGAGGACCTCGCCGATGGTGGCGCCGGCGCGGGCGTACTTGTCGGAACCGATGCCTGCGAGGGCGTCGGCGCCGGCATTGCCGACGAGCCCAAACGCCTCGCCCAGCTCCCGCAGCGCCCCGGCGAACGCCTCGAACACCGGCCTCGCGCGCTCAATCGCAGCGCCGAAGCCTTCAGCCAGTCCCTCGAAGAAGCGCTTGATGCGGAAGATGATCTGAAAGACGCGGATGGCGAACTGCTTGATGCCCGCGTTCTCTGCCTTGTTGAGCTCCTCCATCACGGCGCCCGAGAAGCCGCCCTCCTGAAAGAGCTGCGCCAGGCCCTGGAAGAGCAGCTTGATGCGCTCCCAGGTGTTCTCGAAGAAGGTCCGGATGCCGCCGACGTCCCGCTTGAATGCGATGGCGAAGCCGGCCACGACGAGGGCGAGGACCGCGAAGATCGCGATCGCCGGCAGCAGCGTCGCGACGATGCCGCCGAGCGTGATGCCCAAGATCTTGAGGCCGACCAGGAGCAGGACGATGCCGGCCTTGGCGGCGATGACGGCGCCGACCAAGGCGATGATGGAGCCCACGACCAGGACGACCTTCGCGAGGAAGCTCTTCACCGGTTCGGGGAGCGCCGCGATGAAGCTGTTGACGGCCATGAAGGCCCGCCGCATGACCGAGAGGATGGGCTTGAACGCCTCGGTGAACGGCTCGCCCACGAGTTGGAGGAACGTCTGCACCGACGCGATGAGCCCCTTCTTCTGGCCCTCGAAGGTATCGAGGAGCCGTTCCTTCATCTCACCAGCGGTACCCGCGGCCCCCGCCATCTGACGACGCATCTCCTCGATCGCCGCCGTACCTGTCACGACGTGCCCCGAGGAGTCGCGGATGCCGTTTGAGAGTGACTGCATGATGGCGATGAGCCCGCCGCCGGCGCGGGCCGAGAAGATCGACGCCAGGGCGTGCTCGCGCTGGGCCTCGCTCATGTTCGCGGTCCGGGAGTTGAGGTCGGAGAGGATCTCGATGAGCGGGCGCATCCGGCCGGAGCTGTCGGAGACCTGCACGCCGATCGCAGCCAGCTCCTTGCGCGTGTGGGTGCTGGCGAGCTGGTTGAATGCAAGGTTCAGCGACCGTGAGGCCTGCTCGACCGACGGGAGGACGGACTTCGTGAGGCCGAAGGCGATGAGCGTGTCGTCGAGGCTCGCGCCAGTGAGCGAAGCGCCTGTGGCGACGCCGCGAAGCGCGGGCTCGAGCTCGGAGGCGCGGATGCCGAACTGGCGCATCGCCAGCGCGAGCTTGTCGACAAGCGGCCCTGCCTGCTCGGCGCCGAGGCGGAACTCCCGCAGCGTGTCGTTCACGAGGCCGGCGGCCTGGGCACGCGAGATCTGGCCGAAACCGATGCCGACCAGCGTCAGCGTGGGGCCGAGGGCCTTCGCAGCGTCGTTGGCGTTGAATCCCTCTTGAACGAGCTCACGCAGCGCTTCGGCGGCGTCCGCGGCTGAGGTGCCGGTGCCCTTGAGCGCGACCCCGAGCGCCGCCTCGCGGAGGTGCTCCATCTCCTCGGCCGACGCGTTGGCGGCGGCACCCGCCTGCTCGATGGCGCCGATGAACTTGTCCCCCTGCTCGGCGAGCTCGAAGGCAGCGCCGACGATGGCGGTGCCGGCGGCGAAGATGGCAAGGCCCTTGCCAAAGTCGGCGAAGCTCGACTTGGCCGCGTGCGTGACGTGCTCGGTCTGGTGCTCGAGCTCGCCGAAGCTTTCCTTGATGCGTTCAATGACCTCGGTGGCCTCATCCTTGGCCGTGAACACGAACCCGAGGCCAAGCTGGTTGAGTGCCACGTGTCATTTCCTCCGCGCGCGCCGGGCCGCCTTCTCCATCTCGCGCGCCTCTTTCTCCCGCTGCTCCCCGAGCCGCTCGAGGAGCCAGCGCATCCGGTCCATGTCGAGCTCCATCACCTCCGTGAGCGAGAGCTGAAGGCCGCTGCCGCCGTGCTGGTGGTAGAGGAGCTGGAAGACGCCCTCCCACAGCTCGTCCTGTTCGAGCGTCGGGAAGAGGCCCGCTACCCATCCGTCCTCCCCTTCGACCTGGGGAGAAAGAAGCCCCGCTCGAAAGGGAGCTGGACCTCCTGCACCCCCATGCAGGAGGGGCACTCGACCTCGATGCTGGTCTCGACACCACCGTCCGCGTCGTCGAACTGGTCGAGCAACGCGGCCGCGTCGGCCATCTCCATCTCGTCGAGGAACTTGCGCTTGTCCGTCTCCACCACGCCCTCGATCTCGACGATCCGCAGCGCGAGCGCGGTGAGGAGCATCCCGTCCTTCGCCGCCCGGAGCACCGTGGCGGCCCGCACCTCGTCCGCCCCGGTCATGAGCCGGAACCAGACCTTCCGGCCGTCGCGCGGCAGCTTGGTCTCGAACCGGTTCCCCGCTTTGATGGCCGCCTTCGCAGCGTCCGACAGCGGTCGCACAGGCAGGTCCTTCAGGTTCAGCGTCCATTCGAAGCGCTCGCGGCACGAGGCGCTCTGGCACTGCACCGAGAACGCGTATTCGTCGCCGAAGGTGAGCGCCCGGATTTGAAGGAGCGCGTAGAAGCGGTCTGCCACCAGCACCTTCGACCAGTTGAGCGCGCCGCCCTCGGGCACTTCGTAGAGGGCCGCGTCGGTCGTCGAGAGCCAGCAGCCCGAGAGGATCTTCTCGAAGGTCGATCCAGCGCGCGCCGCTGCGCGATCGGCGAGGAGCTTGCCCTCCTTGCCTTTGAGCCCGCGAATCTCCCCGGCGAGGCCGGACGGACAGACGATGTTCGTGCTCATGGTTGCCTCACTTCCGCTGGAAGAAGTCGAACGTCAGCGTGACGCTCTCGATGACGTTCTCGTCGGCCTCGTTGTCCCAGGCACCGCCGACGAACTTGGTGGGCCAGGCGCCCGAGAGGGACCAGCGGCGCAGCGTCGTTCCGTCGCGGTCCTGCTGGACGATGTCGAGGTTGCGCTTGAAGGCGGGCTCGTTGAGCCCGGCATTCGCCGCCGCGTCGGCGACCTCCTCCATCCAGTCGAAGAGGTCGTGGTCCTGCGTGGCGCCGCGCTCGAGCGTGACGTCGGCGAACTTGAGCCGGCCCGGGCTCTTCTGCGGGATGAGCGTCCCGCCCTCGTGGTACTCGATGTTCGCCACCTCGACCGACAGCTCCGAGCACTTCTGGAAGCCGGCGCTCGCGACGCCGTCGATCTCGACGATGAACTTGAACTTCTTGTGGAAGGTTCTCGGGGTTCCGATGACGGCCATGGTGTCTCCTCGTTACCCGCCGGTGGCCGCTGCGAGCTCCGCCTCGAGCGCGCGCGTGTCCTGAGAGAAGCGGAGTACGATGAACTCCGCCGGTTTCGCCGTCGCCAGGCCGATCCGCCCGACGACCTGTCCAGAGAAGATGACCGACGGTGGGTTGAGCGCGGCGCCGAAGTCGACGAAGAACGCCTGCTTCGGGTCAGTCGAAGCGAAGGCGCCGTTCTTGAGCTGGATGAGCAGGAAGGCGGTGACGGTGCGTGCCAAGGTCGCGCGCAGCGCCTCGGTGTTGTTGTGGTGTTTGGCGAAGAGCAGCCCGAGCTTGAGCGACTGCTCGATGAAGATGACCCCACGTCGCTCGGCCACGGTCGGGAAGTTGCCGTCGCCCTTCAGCGTGCGAGCGCCATCGATGTGGCGCGGCGCGCCTGGGAAGACCGTGAGCGGGTTGATGCGCTTCGGGAAGACCAGATCGCGCTTGGCCTCCGAGAGCACCTCGTCCGTCTCGAATCCGATGACGCCGAGGAGCTGGCCGTTCTCAATCCCGGCCGGTGGAACATAGACGCCGCCCGGGCGCGAGCTGTCGACGCGCGCGTAGACGCCCGCGAGGTGGCCCGAGGGCGGCACGACGAGATTCGCCGCGTTGCCGAAGACCGCCGTCGAGGGGTTGAGGACCTTCACCCGCGGCCAATAGATGGCCGCGAACTCGGTGAGACCCAGGATCGCCGCGGTGGACTCCGCGTAGGTGATGATGTCAGTCGCCGACTGGTTCGCGGGCGGGTCGAGGATGGCGAAGCAGCTCTTGTCGCGCGCCACCTCGCAGTAGGTGATCATCGCGCCGTGCACGGCGGCCGTGGAACGCCCGGGGACGATGAGGATCGTGAGCTGCTGTACGGTGTCGAAGGCGTGGAGGCCCGTCCTGCCGGCAGCACTGCCGACGAAGTCGGCGTCGGTTAGGGACGTGAGCCCGTCGTCTCCGCCGGTGAGCGGTCCGAACGTCCCCGTCTTGGGCAGGTTGTTCGGCGTGGCAGTGACCGATGCGAGGTCCGTGACCGCGATGAGGCGAGAGCCGTTGGTCGGGTGGTTGACGACGGTCTCGATGTAGCTGGGCTTCATCGGGTCCATCGAGAGGTTCGGGAAGACCTCGGCGATGAGCCCGTTGTCCTCGACTGTGAGGTTGAACTCGCCCGCCGCGGCACTCGTCGGCGGGCCGATGACGACGGTGACATCGTTGCCGTAGGCGCCGTCCCACTTGCCATCCACGCGAACCGTGGGCACAGGCGTGGCTGCGCGATCCGACAGCGTGAGCGTCGCCTTCGCCGAGGTCTTCGTCGTGGAGGTCGTCGGGTCGGTGTAGTGGACGGTGCGAACGACCCAGAGGGCCTGCCCGCCGTTCTCGAAGAAGGCGCTCGCCGCCAGGGCGAGGTCCGAGTTCGGTGTGAAGCCGCCGAACGTATCGACGAACTCCTCGAAGCTCGAGACCAGCACGGCCTGACCGACTGGACCGCGCTCGGTGACACCGATGGCGCCCGCGACCGCGGTGGGCAGCGCCGGGACGTTGCGGATGCGCGGCTCCTCCTCGACGATGACGACCTTGGAGGCGAGTAGCTGGGAGCCCATTTATTCCTCCTTCTTCGTCGGGGTGGGCGGTGCGGCGGGCGCTGCCACCGGCTTCGTTGGCGCCGCGGGCGTCGGCTTGTCCGGTGGCGCGTCGGGCGTCTGCTCGACGACACGCACGCGCCCATGGGCGATCGCCGCCTTCACCTCGGGGACATCCAGGAGCGCAGCCGGTAGGTCCGCTCGGCGTTCGCGCGCGAGCAGTGTCAACGAGTCGGGCGTCTTCCGCGCCACGCGGCGGGGAGCGCGCTCCCCAGTGCGCGGGTTCTCTTCGACGACGACCACCGCGGTGTCGCTGCACGCGCAGTCGCCATCGCCGCAATAGGCGTCGTGGGGCAGGTTGAATACCTGCATCTGTCGCACGCGGCTCTCAAGCGTCACTGGCATCGTGGTCTCCTCACGGGTCCGGGTTGCGGCCGACCGGCACGCGCGGCGCCGTCTGCTGGGATGGCTGGAGCACGACCTCGTCGATCGCCACGCCGCGCTCGACTACGTCGCCGCCGACAAGGCCGGCCAGATCTTCGAGGTCGAAGCCGCGGACGACGAACTTTCCGGAGAAGCTCCGGACGTTCGATTCGTTCGGTTGGCTCGTCACCTTCAGGTCGCCATCGGGCGTGAAGTCCATCTCGTAGCGGACGGAGCCCGCCTCCGCGTTCGCCGGGTCGCGCGGCATGTCGAGGAACTTGTTGCGGTGGAAGAAGAGCTGGGACGCCGCCATCAGGTTGAGCAGCTCGGTCGTGTGGTCGGAGACACCGACCAGCGTGAAGCCGAGGTCGACGGTGTACGGCACGCGGCGTTGCGCGAAGCGGTCAGGGCTCGTCACCTGCTCCGGGAGCTGGTTGAGCGAGAAGAAGCGGTCTTCGGAGAGCTCGGGCCCGACGAGGACCAGTGCCGGCATCCTGGCGACCTGCGCGAGGTGCAGCTCGTCGCCGGTCTCGGCGTCGAAGTCGGTCTGGACCGTCAGGACGACGTTCTCCAGCACCTGGCGTTTCAGCTCCTGAAGAAGGGTCCGGACGATTCGCGTGAGGTCGGCCTCGGGCGTGAGCGGGTGGAGGACGTACGTGAAGGCGTGCGGCGCCGTCGCCTCTTCACCAGGGAGCGGCGTGCCAGCCGTATCGAGGTTCTGGACGACGACGTCTGCGGGCCCGGCGTCGCCAGCGGGGACTATGCAGGTCAACCGGTCGCCGGCGTAGACGCGGACGTCGCGTGCTCGCCTGCCAGCGACAAGAACGCGAACGGGAGCGGTGGGTGCCAACGTCGGCCCCATCGCACCGGGCGGATCGGGCAGCCGGAAGCCGGCCCCACCGATCTCGACGAGCAAGCTCCCGCCCGTGGGGCCCGAGCTCGGCGTGACGCTGGTGATCGAAGGGACGGCCATCTTGCTCCACAAACGCAAAAAGCCCCGGCGCCACCCGCGAGGGCGACACCGGGGCTTGAGTTCTTCAACGACCCCTGGCGCGGACTATCCGCTACCTACTGCGAGTATATGGAACATCCATATAAGCGTCAAGACGCGATACGGTCGCTCAAGGGTGGCCGAACTCACCGCCCAGATTTTTGGCGACGCGTTCGAGGAACCTCCGCGAGACCTGGTCTGGGTCCGCGTACTTCTCGAACACCGGACCGAGGAACGGGCGCGCGGGCACCTTGATGATGGCGATGCCGATCGACGGCTTGTCGCTGGCCGGTGAGTCCAGCCCTGCCTTGCGGAAGGCGGCGTGGAGGAACGCGCGCGCCTTCGGCGTGAGCTTCACCGCGATCGGCGACGAGCCGAACTCGTGAACCGCGGCGACGTTGACCAGCGGCTGCCCGCCGCGACCCTTCGCGCTGCGGAGCACGCCGACGAAGACGCCGCCGCCCTCCTTCACGACGGTGATGCTATTTCGGAGGTCGCCCTGGACGAGCAGCGCCTTGGTCCCCTTGAAGCCGCGGAAGCGGCGGATGGCGATCGTCGTCGGCGCGACCGGCGCGAAGGTCTTCCCTCCGGGTGCCTGTTCGCCGATGCCCTCGACGATCTTGGTCCGAAAGAACTGCGCCTCCTGCATAAGGGCCTTGTCGACGGCCTCGCGCATCCGCTTCGGCGCCGACGCGAGCAGCTTCCCGACGCGGCTCCACGCGCCGACCTTCCGCACCTCGGACATCAGGCGCCGCCCTTCGGGCCCAGCGCTCGCTCGTTGAAGATGGCGAAGAGCAGGTTCCGCCGGAGCCCAATCCCGAAGGACTGTGGTTGCACCTCGGTGATGTAGAGCCCGGGCGGCGTGCGCACGGCCTGGACGAGCTCGCCCGTGTGGTAGTCGCGAATGGAGACCAGCCGGTCATCGACGCGGAGGAGGGCGTCGCCCGTGCCGGGGTCGACCAGGTTCATTCGCTCGAGGTCCTGGAAGTGGAACACCAGCACGAGATGCGAGCGCGGCGACATGCCCGTCATCAGCTCCTGCAGCTCGCCGAAGCTCGACACCTCGACCTGGCAGGGAAGCTGGATGAGCGGCTTCTCCCGTCGCCCATCTCTTCCGCGCCAGCCGGTATCCGGCACGATCACGGTCTCCTTGAAGTCCCGGTCGTAGCCAGACGCGAGCGGCCCCGCGCCGTCGGGATCCTCAGCCGTCGCCACGGTGTCGAGTCGAGCGAGCTCGGCGAGGAAGGGGTTGATGTGCCGCCCGCGCATCAGGCCGCCCCGGCCTGCGCGGGTCGCTGGTAGGCAACGAGGACGTTGTCGATCTCGGGGTCGCCGGTGAAGGAGCCGTGGAGGCGGAGCGCCTCGAGGTTGTAGCCCTGGTCGCGGGTCCGCTCGCTCACGAGTCGCCAGCGCTTCTGCCGTTCCTCCCGGCGCGTGAGGTCCGTCATCTTCGGGATCTCGCGCAGGACGAGGAGCTTGGTGACATGCCGGATGAGGTCGGGCGTGCGTCCCACCGCCGAGCCGTCCGGGTCGGTGAATCCGAAGAGCCCATCGATGACGACGTTCTGGACGCCGGGGAGCCAGACGAGCGAGCCGAGGCCAAGGTGCCCCGCCGGCGTCGCGTGGACGCCGAGCAAGTCGGACCAGTGGAAGAACTCGAGCCTCGAGTCCTCGCGGTCGTCCGGGTCGAGGAGCCCCTGGGTGAGGTGCCGGTTGTAGACGCGGAAGAACGAGGGGATGACCGGCAGCACGCCGAACTCGGCGAACATGCCGACGAACATCTTCACCGAGCTAACGGCGATGATGGGGTGGCCAAGGAGCTGGATGCGGCCACCGCTCCCGTCGACGGTCATCGTCATCGGGCGCGGCTCGAAGAAGCGGCCGGTGACCCGATCGATGTATTGGCTGGCGAGGAGAACGAGCCGCGCGAGGCGCGCGTCGGGGGCGTCCGCCGCACTCACGCCTTCCTCGCGGAGGTCGGAGACGAGGGCGTAGCCGGATGGCGACGAGCCGGCACCCTCCGCGAGTACGTCGAAGTCTTCGCGGGATGTCTGCTCCGGCGCGCCCGTCGTGGTCTGGAAGAACCACCGGATCTCGTGAGCTCCGATGGCCTCACCTGCGGGAGGTGTCCAGCGCGCAACGAAGCGGCCGGTAGCGAGCTTGTCGCCGGTGGGCCAGAGGTCGGTGGCGTTCACCGGGGCGCGCGCGCCTGCCGTCGCCGGGTGAACCTGCACCGGGCTCGCGCGTTTGGCGTCGTCGCTGATGTCGAAGATCTGGAACTCGAGCACCGCGACGTCGGTGAGCGCGCCGGCAACCGGCGTGAAGAGGTCGAGCACGGGGTTGCCGCCGTCGCTCGACTGTCCCCGGGCGATGACGGCCATGACTCAGCTCCCCGTGGCGGCGCTCTCCTCGGCAGCCTTGGCGTCGGCGGGGGCTCTCGCCGGAGCGGCCGCGCGTAGGAGCCGCTCCGACTGCGTCTCGAGCGCGCCCGCCTGTCCCTCGATCCGATAGGCATCGGAGGCCCACTCCTCCCCTCGAACGGAGAGGTAGCGCGCGGCTGTCTTGCTCTGCTCGCCGAGGAACATCACGACGGCGGCGAGAGCGGGTTCAATGTCGATGCCTGCCGACGGCTCTGCTGCCCGGGCGCGGGCGGCCTCCCAGCGTTGCGCGAGCGAGCCGCTCTTGAGGTCTGCCTCGACCTGCGCCATGAGCACACGCGGCAGATCGATGGCCAGCGCCCNNGCGTTCTCGAGCGCCAGGGCCCGGATGGGATCGATCGTGGCATCGCCCGAAGCCTTCGGCTCGGGCGTGTTGGCGGCCTCGGTCACGCGCGCCGTCCTGGTGCGACCGTGGCGCGGGAACGCCGGCCCGGGTCACGGAGGTCCGCGGTCGTGAGGTCGCCACCCTGTGCCGCGACGTCATGCGCCGTCGCCACGTTGGGCTCGGCCGCGCGGGCGCGCTCCTCCGCCTTCTTCTTCTCCGCGACCTCGACCTGCTTGGCTTCGTCCTCCGTGCAGACGTCGAAGGCCAGCGGGGTGTCCTCGTCGTTCGGGACCTGATGGACCGTCGCAAGGTACGAGGCCATCTCGTCCGAGACGCGGTACCAGCCCTTCCGCTCCTCGAACGTGGTCGAGAAGGCGGTGAACCGGTGGATGTGGTGTCCCTTCTTTGCGTCTAGCGGCTTGAGCCGAACCAGCTTCGCCATGTCGTTCTCCTCACGCCTTCGTCGTCTTGAGGACGACCGCGGCGAGCGCGTTGACCTTCGCCTTGAGCTCGTTGAGCAGCGCCTGCTCGCCAGCGCCGTAGGTGGCGGTCGCGTCCGCAGCGGCGACCACGGCCGGCTTGAACGCCGCCAGGTCGTCCGCGACGTCGCGCAGCACGTCGGCGAGCGCTGGTTGGCCAGCCGAGCCTCCCGGCGCGAGGTTCGCGCCGCCCGAGCCGAAGCGCTTCGAGATGGCCGCCATCACGCACCCACCTTGACGTTGACGGCCTTCACCACTGCCGTCTCCTCGGCGTACTTCACGTCGAAGCGGAGCGTCGCGACGATGACGAGCACACCTTCCCAGACGATCTTGTCGACCTCGACGCGGATGTTCCGCCAGATGCCGACGTTGATGTTCTTCGGGTCGGTGAGGATGATGTCCGTGGTGTTGCTGCTCGGCCCGAGGCTCTCGGGGAACATCGGCACGTGAAGGACGGGCACGCCGGAATAGGCAGCCGCCACATCCTCCTCGGTGTACTTGTCGCCGCCGATGGTGGCGCGGTCGGCGAGCGAATCCTTGTAGTCGATCTCCGAGTTGACCGAGGTGAAGAACCGCAGCTCCTTCTTGTTGCGCAGGAAGGGGTGCGGCATCGTCTTCAGCATGTCGCGGAAGACGGTCTTGTTGGTCGTCTGGTTCTGCGCGTCGACGATGTTGGAGGTCGACTGCTTGAGGATGCCGTTGAGCTTGGCGAGGAACGGATCCGGGCTCGTCGAGTCGCCCTGGATGATCACCTCGTCGACGTCGCGCGCGATGGCCTCGGCCATCAGCTGCATGATCGTCTGGCGGAGCTGGCCGCGCTCGATCGAGTCCTCGAGCACCTCGTTGTTGAGGCGGACCTCGGCCTTGAAGAGCTGGGCGTCCAGCTCGACTTTGCCGAGGTTCGGCAGCGCGCGATCGCCGACCGGCAGCGCCACCGCCTCCGAGCCCGAGCGGAGGATGCGGTTGGCGAACCGGATCTTCTCGATGAGCTGCTTGGGGCTGCGCATCGGCACGACGGTCGACTGCTTGAGGATGACCGCCTCGTTGATGAGGATGCGCAGGAACTTCTGCGCCTGGGCCGGCTGCAGCATGCCGCCGCCGGTGGTCAGGTCCGACAGGGCGAGGTCGGCCTTCTCCAGAATCGTTCGGTTGTCCATCAGCCCTGCTGCAAGTCCAGGCATCGGTTCCTCCTACTCTTCGTAGAACGAGACAGCTTTGGCGACGCTGTCTCGCGAAATGGGGCGGTTCATGTCGAGCGGCCAGGAGACATCCTGGGGCTCCGCCCGACGGCCGCCGCCGTCGACCGTGATGGCGTTGGAAATGCCGCGCGTCTTGCGGATGCGCGTCAGCTCTTCCTCTTGACGCTTCACCACGCGGGTCAGCTCGCCGATGCTCGCCACGAGGTCGCCCATGCCCGGCGCGCCGGTGCGCTTCTCGACCTTGTCCTCGGCTGCGCCCGCGGTCGGCTCGGTCGGCTTCTTCGCGTCCGTCAGTTCCTTGAGGACATCAGAGAGGAGCGCGAGGGCCTTCTGGAACCGGTCCAAACGGTCCTTCGCCATCCGGGCGCCAGCCTTCTTCACGCCGGCCTTCGATGCCGGGTTGGAGAGGCGCTCTCCGACGTCCTCGAGCAGCTCGCCGAGGGCGGCGAGCTCGCGCCCGACGTCGTCGGGGATCGTCGGCTTCGAGTCGTCGTCCGGCTCCGAAGCTTCCTTGACCCGGTTCGCGACAGCCATGAGCCGCTCGAGCGCCTGGGCGAGGACCCCGAGCACGGCATCCTTCACCGGCTTGGGGAGAATGAGCTCGTCGTCGTCCGCCTTCTCGGTGACGCCGTCCGCGACCTCCTCGTTCGCCTCGGGGCGACCGCCCACGGTGGGCTTCTTCTTCGAGCGCGCCTTCTCCATCTCGGCGGCGTCCTCGTCCTCGTCGTCGTCTTCCTCTTCTTCCTCCTCCATCTCTTCCTCTTCCTCGTCGTCGGCCAGCGCCTTGCGTGCGCCGTCGTCTTCGTCGTCCGCTCCGCGACGGGCCTTCTCGGCGTCGTCCTTGCGGCGGGCCTTCTCCGTCTCGGCTTCGCCGTCTTCCGTGGCGGCCGCGCGCCTGCGGGCCTTCTCCGTCTCTGCGTCCGCCGTTGCCTTGGGCTTCTTCTTCGCCTTCTCGACCCGCGTCTCCGCGGCGCCGCCCTGTGCCTCTGGCTTCACATCGGCTCCGAGCTTTCCGTCGTCGGCCATGTCACCGCTCCTCTTCACGACCAAAAATCGCCGCTTGTTGGCCGCGCGATCCACTAGCGAGACCTCCTCGACGACGATGTCGCGGAGGCGATGCACGCCGTCCTCGTCCTCGTCGGGTTCCCGCTTCGTTGCATTCGCCTCGTTCGCCACGGCTCCTCAAACGCGAAAAGCCCCGGCGTGACCGAGCTGGTCATCGCCGGGGCTTGAGTTCTTCAACGACCCCTGGTGCCTACCTGGCACCGTATATGGCCAAGTCTATGGAAGTTCCATATCCATGTCAAGCAACCACTCACGTAGTCAGGCCGCGCTGCGGACCGCGCTCCCGCCAATCGAAAAGCCCGACAGCTCGCCTGCCTTGATCTGTCCCCAGAGCGCGTCGTCGAGCACGCGAACCGCGAGCAGCCAGGTGCCCTTCCTCACCTGGGTGCCGTCCAGCTCGAAGGGCGCCGGTGCCACGTAGGACTCGAGGATCTTCACCTTCTCGTTCACGAGGTCGCGGTGCATGAGCCCGACGTTCTGGTACTCCTCCATGAACCGGTGCGCGGCCTCGCGGACCTCGGCGCCCGAGTAGATGTCGCTTTGGGCGTCCACCGTCTCCGGCTCAAGCACCACGCCGAGCACGTAGCGCTCCTCGCCGGTCTTGAGGAGCGGGATGCGCTTGTCGAGGACCACCGAGAGGCGCGTCGGCGACTGCGCCGCGCCCGCGGCATCTGGCTCGAGCCACTCGACGTCGTCGGCCTTCTGCAGCGCGCTCGATGCGACGAAGAGCCGACTGCGCTTCTGCCACTGGCCGGCGCTGCGTCCCTCCGGGATGCGCATCTTGAACGGGCGGCCGGCGTTCGCGAGCGCGCGCCGCGCCTGGGCCGAATCGGTGTAGGCCACGACGTACTGGCCCTTCAGTTTGCTCACCGCCTCGGCGATCTCCTCGGGCGGGATGCCGTCACCCACCGCCCACTCGCCGACGTAGGGCGGGTCGATGAAGAAGAGCGTATCCGCGCTGTCGTGGTCAGCGAGGGTCTTCTTCCAGTCTTGCGAGACGATGCGGACGCCCTGCAACCGCTCGTGGAATTTCCAGAGCTCGTCGATGTCGTAGGTCTGCCCATCGTGGATGGACGCATAGCCGCTCATGTTGGGCTTCGCGCCCCAGGTGCAGAGGCGGCCATAGGCGAGCTTCCAGAATCGCTGGGCATCGGAGCGAGGTTCGCAGGTGCGGGCCCTCTCGAAGCCGGCGCGAGAAACCTTCCACTGCAGCCGACCGAGGGCGGCCATCGCGCGGTCGTCGAGCTTCCGGAGAAAGTGGTGCGCGAACACGACCTCCGGGTCGGCGTCGGCGAGGACCTCTTCGGCGGCCGGCGCCTTGGCGTAAAAGACCGCCGCGGCGCCGCAGAAGGGCTCCACGTAGCGCTTGTGCTCCGGCAGTCGCTCGGCGAGCCGACGCGCATACTTGGCCGAGCCACCCCACTGCTGGAAGGGGATCTGCCGCGCCTTCTCGATCGCGGCCTGGGCTTCCTCGAGGAGTCGCCGCGCGCGTTCCTGGAGCTTCTCCTTGCCGTCCGCGGTCAGGCCGACCGCGGTGCTCTGCGGGATTCGCGCGATGGCGTTCCGCAGGTGAGGGACATCGACGTCGCCGTTTCGGTCCTGGAACGGGAAGTGCCGGTTGCTCCGAGGGACGGTCTTCCCATCCTCATCCTTCTTGCCACCGGGTTCGATGTAGAGGAACGCGTCGTCCGGCAGCTCGTTGATGAACGCCCGGCTCCACTGCGCCTTCGCCAGCTCCTCAAGGGCTGGCATCGCCTCAATGAGCGCGCTGGCCACGGCCGGAACCGCGGCACCAATTGCCGGGGCGAGGCGTTCCCCGATGGGCAGCAGCTCACGCGCCAGCACCGCTACGCGCTCGTCGCTCGCGCCTTCGAACCGATCGAGTTCATGCGCGAGGGCGGCGAGGGTCGGTTCGTTCGCCTCCATGGCGAGCGCCTTCGCCAGCGTGCGCGCGTGGTCGAGGTCAGCGGCCGCGTCGTCCGAGAGGTCCACGGCCGCCTCGACCTCCTCCAGCGCGTATGGGCCGAGCGCCTTCTCGGTGATGGCGTAGTTGGCGATGAGTAGCTGCGGCAGGGTCTTCGGGCCACCGACGCCGTGCATCGTTCGGATGGTCCTCGGCGTCCGGATCTTCCGGACGTGGAAGCCGCTCGTATCCAGCTCTCCGCGCGTGCCGTAGGTGACCAGGAACTTCCCTTTGATGCCGTCGAGCACCTTGCGGAACTCGGTCTCGTCGAACTCGTCCTCGCCGACCTCGACGTTGTGCCCTGGGTAGGGCGGGTCGAGGAAGAAGAAGGTGTCTTTGCCGTCGAACTCCTTCACGACGTCCGCGTAGTGGGCGGACCGCACCTTCACGTTGCGGAGGCGCGTGCGGAACTTCTCGATGCGGTCGATGGTGCGCGCCTCGACGCCCTCGGCATTCTGGTTGTAGCTCTTGCCCCGCAGCTTCCCGTAGGAGAAGTGTGACAGGTAGAGGAAGCGGTAGAGCTTCTCGACCTTGTTGCGCGGCCTCGCTTCCTGGAGCGCGTGGAAGACTCGCTCGCGCCCGGTCCAATCCTTCTTCTTGAGCGCGGTGAGCTCGTCGTCGGTCAGCGTCGCGAGCGCCCGGAAGGCGAAGGCGATCTCGGGGTCCGCGTCGGAGAGGACCTCGGTGTCAACGGCAGGCTTCTCGAAGAAGACGGCGCCGCTGCCGGCAAACGGCTCGACGTAGACCTTGTGTGCGGGGATGAGCTTCACGAGGCGCGCCGCGAGGCGCTTCTTCCCCGCGGGCGAGCCCCAGACGGTCTTCTCAACTGGCGCGGCGGTGGTCGTGATGTTCGGGAGCAGCATCTGTCGTTCCTCTCGTTCCTCGGCCTTGCGCAGCCGGTAGTTGGTCGCGACCACGGTGACGCTCTTGCGCAGCCCCTGGCCTTGGTGCGCCCCGACGCCCGAGGTGTGCCGCCACCGCTCGACGTGAAAGCCCTTGAAGAGCTTCTTGGTGTCGGAGCGCGTCCCGTAGGTGACGAGGAACCGCCCCTCCATGCCTCGGAGCACGTCGGCGAAGCGGTGCTCGTCCCAATCCTCGTGGCCAACCTCGGCCTGGTATCCGGGGTACGGCGGGTCGAGGAAGAAGAATGCGTCGTCGTCATCGAACTCGTCGACGACGTCCTCGTAATCGGCGCAGCGAACGACGACGTTCTTCAGTCTCGGTGCGAGCTTCTCCAGGCGATCGATGAATCGCGCCTCGACGCCCACGTGCTTGTCCGCCATCGTGCCGCGCCGGAGCTTGTTGAAGGAGAAGTGGGCCAGATAGGCGAAGCGATAGAAGCGGTCGACGTCGTCCTCGGGTTTCGAGTCGAGGAGCTTCTTGAAGCGCTCGGCGTCTCCGACCCAGGATTTGCGCTTGAGCCGCGCGAGCTTCTTGGGCGTGAGGCCCTTCACGAAGCGGAACGCGGACGCGATCTCCGGGTCGCGTTCGGACAGAACCTCGACCTCGGAGGGCTCCTTCGCCCAGAAGACCTGGGCGCCGCCGGCGAACGGCTCGACGTAGACGCGGTGCTGCGGAATCGCCGCGACGATGCGCTTCGCCAGGTGCCGCTTGCCGGCGGGCGATCCCCAGAGCGACTTCTCGACGTCGTCCGCCTCGCCGCGTACGAGCCGCAAGAACGCCCGTGCGCGACGAAGCGCGGCCTCCGCGGACTCAGCCGCAGGCTGCCACTTGGCGATGTCGAGTTTCGCGGTCATCCGGCCTTCGGCGAGGCGACGCCCTCGGGGTCGTAGCCCCACGCCGGCGCGGTGTCGGCCTTCTGGACGCCCTTCCGAAACCCCTCGGAGTTGAGGTCGAGCGGCCAGCCCTCGCCCTCGGCCTTCTTCGCGGGCGCGCGCTCCTTCTTGCCCGGCTTCGCGTCCAGCTCCTCCTTCATCTTCTGGAGCGCCTTCGCCACCTCGTCGAGGTTCTCGGCGAACGCCGTGTTCCCGAGCGCCTGCTCGACGGCGAGCGGGGACGTCTCCGTCGAGCTCTGGTCATCCGCCGTGGTCAGCTCCTCCTCCGGCTCGTCACCCTCCGCATTCGAGGGCGCCCAGGCCGTGAGGACCTCGACGTCGATGTCCTCGCTCTCCGTGTCCTCCGGGTTGAGCTTGGCCATCGCGGCCAGCACCTCGTCGACGTTCCGCTTGAGCGCGCCGAGGCGACGCTTGGCCACCTCCGGCTCGTCCTTGGCGGTCTTGCTGATCTGCCCCATCGCGTAGCTCACGAACTCCGCGAGCCGCATTCGCTTCTTCTTCGGGACGGCGCCTCCGTGCAGGTCCTTCACGACCCGCTCGATCGCCGTCGAGATCTTGTCCAGCATCGTCTTCGTCTCCATGGTCTTCTCCTTGTTGGTTAACTTCCGTCCTCCGGCATCCAGATGGTCCGCTTGTCAGGCTCCCAGGGGTGCCCGTCGAGGTCGCAGCGGAGGTAGTGCGGCAAGCGGTCGAGCACGCGGTGCAGGCCCCAGCCGAGATCACCGCGAAGCTGGCGGACGAGGCGCTCGCAGATTCCGAACCGTCGCCGGATCTCATCGCCCGTCATGCGAGCGCCGTCGGCCTCGAAGCTCCGCGACACGGCGCTCTCGATGGCGAGCATCACGCGTGCGACGTGGTCCTTCTCGACCAGCTCCATGAACGTTCGGGCCATGGGCTACTCCTCCACCACGATGGTCGAGCGGCAGCGACCGTGAAGCGGCGGCACGGTCACGCCCGCCGCCTCGAGCTGGTCGGGGGTGAGCTCACGCGAGTAGCTGCCCACTTCGTCGGACTCACCCACCGCGGACTCATCGACCTGGGCCACCGTCCGCCGGCGTCCGCCGCGCTCGTAGAAGAGGACCTGGTTGCCCGCGTCGTCGGCGCCGACCTGCATCCAGGGCTGCAGGTCTTGGATCGCCTCGGGGTCCCGCACCCGCTCGACCTCGTGAAAACGCTTCACAGCGCGTTCGACGCTAAAGACCCTGCCGTGCATGAACCGGCAGACCTCGCTCGTCACCTGGTCGAGGACCGCCTCGAACCGGAAGCGCTGGATGTCTGCTTCGTCGAACGCCGCGAGCTGCGTGTACGTGCGCCCCCGGTTGGCGAAGCTCATCGCGACCGTCTCCCAGTAGGCCTGGTCCCGGCTCGCCGCCGCGGTGGTCAGGTCCGAGGACAGCTCCTCCACGAGGTCATCGCGCCCGAGCCCGCGCTCGAGGCCCGAGGCGACGATGTCGCGGGCGCGCTGGCTGAAGTCCTCGCGGCGGCGCCCGTACTCGTCCCGGATGAAGTTGCCCTGGCTCTCGCGCACGAAGGTCGCGATCCGGTCGTCTGTTCGCGTGGTGTCGGCACCGATGTGTAGGCCGAACTGGCGCACAGCCGAGCGGCGGGAACGTTCAACGACGTTCTTCACCTCGACCTCGAAGACTTGGTCGACGCGCGGAAGCACCTGGGCCTCGACGCCTTTCAGGGCCTGTCGCGCGGCGCGGATGACCTGCGTGCGAGCCGAGGGCGCGAGGTTCTGCCAGTCGACGTCGAGCCGCTCGAGCGCACGCCGGAGGGCGTCCGCCTCGGCGTCGCGCGAGACTCCGCGCAGCGCGCGGCCGATGCGCTGCACGATGACGAGGAAGTCCCGCTTGTCGAGCGGGTCGAGCACCTTGGCGACGTCCTGCCGGTAGACCTCACGGAGGAGGTCGTCGGCTGCTTCGGCGCCCGCGCCATAGAGGCTCTCCGCGATCATGTGTCCTCCGTCGCGGCTCTCGGGAGCCCATCGAGGTGGGGCAGCGTCGAGATCGGGGGACAGAGGAACCGCCGCCAGGCGACGACGCCGCGCTCGACGTAGGCTTCGAGCGCCTCGCGCCCGTGATGGGCGGCGTTCGGATCTCGGAGGAGCCGCTCGGCGACCCGCGCGACGTCGCGCGGCTCGTCCGCGCGCGCCTGCCACCACCTTGGCACCCAGTCGATGGCATCGCTCGCCACCACAGGAACGCCCTCCGCGATGGCATCCGCGGTGACGACGTTGAACGTCTCCGTGTAGCTCACCTGGAAGACGAGATCGATGGTGCGGAGCAGGCGGCGGAACGCCGGCCACGAGAGCCACCCGGTGTGGACGACGCGAAGATTCGGGATGTCCTCGGTCATCTCGTCGAGCGCCCGGACGTTGCCGCCCTCGTTTCGCCCGGTCGACAGGTGAAGCTCGATCGGGACGCGGAGCCGGGCGGCCAGCTCGACCGCGGCAGCCGCTCCGCTGAGGAAGTTCTTCAGGGGTCGGTTGGCGCCGAAGAGCCCGAGGCGCAGCGCGCCGCCCTGCCACCGTCGCTCGTGGTGCGGGAACGTCTCGGCGGTGCAATACAGGTTCGGGAGCCAGACGGCGTTGACGCCCCATGCCTCGGTCGCCCAGTCGGTAAACTTTTTCGAGTTGCCGCCGACGAGCACGTTGTGCGTTGCGAGCTGCAGGTCGACGGTTTCCCGGAGGAGCCGAATGGCGTGCGGATCAGCAGCGAGAAAGCCCACGTTCGAGTGGCTCACCACCACGAAGACCACCTCGGCGAACTCGGCGGCCATGGCCGCCAGCTCGTTGGTCGCGATCCACGGCGCTGCAAGGACGACGTGCGTCGGGCGCGCCTCGCCGTGCTCGTCGGCGCGCGCGTGCGTGTCGCGCAGCCGCGCGACCAGCTTCTTCGCGCTCTGCGTGGGCCACACTTCGGCCCAGATGCCATGCCGGCGGAGCGTCTTTGCCGTGTACGCCGCGCTGATGCCGAGCCCGACGTGGGACACCCCGACGCCGGAGCAGTCGCGATAGACGAGCGCAACCCGGGCCGTGGCGATGCACGGTTGCAGGTGATGGGGACGATGTCTCATGGCGCAACCTCCGGCTCGAACCAGCTCGCCAGCTCCGCCGCCGGCACCTTCACCACCTCGCGTTCGAGGTCCGCTCGCTTGCCGCCGTCGAAGTCGCGCTTGGCCCCGCGGGCCTCGGCCTCGCGGAGAGCGTCGCGCAGCGCGATGAGCCGGGCGGCCTCCTTCGCGAGGTCGAAGGGCTGCCCACGACGTCGGCGCCCGGTGGGGAGCCCCTGGGCCGGAGCGAGCATCCCCCCCGACGCCGCGAGGTCACCGGTGGCGAGGTCGTCCTTCTGAAGCTCGGGCCCGGCGAGCGCGCTCTCCGGCTCCGGCGTCGCCGGGATGCCGGCGAGCGTCAGCGCGACGGGCTGCTTCACCCAGGCCGCGGAGATCTTCTTGAAGTCGCGGTTGAAGACGTCGCTCGCGAGCTGGCGCCCCTCCTCGGGCGTGAGGATGTTCGCGTTGACCAGGCCGCGGACGATCTCCGCCATGGCCGCCGGGTCGCGCGTCACCGGCGAGTTCGAGCGGAACCGCCAGAACCGGATGCCCATGTCCGCGAGCAGCTTCCGGTTGACGATGAAGTCGAACTCCTCGCGCTCGGGCTGGAACACCTGCATCTCGGCGAACATCAGCGCCGAGTCGCCGGTCGAGCGGTTGAAGTCGCGGATGTCCCCGCGCAGGAGCCGCGGCAGCCGGAACGACTGCCCGACCTTGTCCATGTTGCGCTCGTCGTAGTTCTGAAAGAGCGCGTCCGACTGCTGGGCGTTGGTGAGCGGCTTGAGCTCGATCTTCATCCGCCCGGTGTGCTCGAGCCCGGCGCCGGAGCCGGCCGGCTCCGCTTCGAGGATGAGGATCTTGTGGAAGTTCCGCTTCCCGCGAATGTGGGTCTCGATGAAGCTCTCGATGCGCGGGATGGATTGGGCTGAGAGGCGTCCGCCGGAGACGAGCAGCGCCAGCGGCGGCACGCTCTTGTTCTCGAAGTAGAGAAAGTTCACCTCCTCGGCCTGGCGCGAGCCGAGCACCGAGAGGAGGTTTCCGATCCACCGCGGCGTCCCGTAGGCCGAACGCGGGTTGTGGAGCTTGAAGTGGAGGATTTCGGTCGCGGGACCGTCTCCCGCGTCCTTCGCGAGCAGCTCCTCGACCGACGGATAGAAGGCGCCGTGCTTGCGGGAGAGCACCCGCGAATCGCCGAACTCTTTGAAGAAGACGATCTGGTTCTCGAAGACCTGGACGTAGCGCCGGAAGCGCCGACGGACCTTCATCACGTCGAACGACAGCTCGGAGACTTTGACCTTCGTGTCCACCTCGACGAGCTCCGGGTCGAGTGGCAGGAGCCGCATCGTGAAGCCCGGGATGTAGACGAGTTGGACGATCTCGTCCGCGCCGTTGCGGAGGACCTCCCAGTATCCGTTGCCTATCACCTCGATGTCCTGGCGCGTGCGGCGCCGGAGCGTCACGAACGAGAGGTCCACGCAGGAGAAGTCGAAGAAGGTCTCGAGCCGCGAGCGCTCGATGCGCATGTGCTCGGTCACTTCCTTCTTCTTTGCGGCGACCTCCTCCGGCGTTGGCACCAGCGCCAGGGCGCGGACCTTCGGATCGTCTCGATAGCGCGGGTCCTCCTGCATCCGGACGCGCTCGACGTAGAGGGCGTTGGCGATGCGCTGGTCGGCGTCGCTGGCGTCGAGGTCGATGACGGGCTCGAAGCGGTGGCCGAAGGCGTCGATGTTGGTGACGTAGGAGTCGACGTTCTGGCGGAGCGAGCTCGAGTTCTCGAAGAGGAGCGCCAGGGTCTCCGGGTCGTAGGGCGGCGTGACCGCGCCCATGCCGGCGAAGACCTGCTCGCGCTGGTCGACGTCGGTCCAAGGCATCGCGTTCGAGTCAGCGACGCGGTCGCGCCCGACGACGTGAGCCTTGACGAGCGCGACCCGGTCGGTGAGCTCACGCACGGCGCCCGCGATGTCGACACTCGGCTCGACGCTGTCGGTCTTCTCGTCCATCGCTACTCCGCTCGGAAGTCGAAGCCGGCAGCCACCGCTTTGGGCGTGCCGGAGGTGAGCGCGGTGACGCGCACGCGCAGGAACTCCACGGTGACGGGCACCGGGATGAACCCCGGCGCCGTCACGGGCGCACCGATGGGCTCGTAGTCGCTGCCGTCAATGCTCCCTTCGAGCTGGAGCGAGCCCACGAACGGCCCCGCCACCTGGACGGTCTTGTCGCGGAAGCGAAAGACGTTCGATGCCTGACCGACCCCGGTGGCGGTGGGGACGTCGAGGGGGATTTTCTCGGGGCGGGCCATCAGCGACCTCCTCCGGCGCGCCGGGGGTTGGGCGCCGCAGCGGGCGCCGGCGCCGGCGGCATCACCACCACCACCAGCCCTCCATCTGCGAGGAACGAGATGGAGCGAACAGTTCGCCCGTCGGTGGCGAGGCGCGCGACCACGGCCCGCCGCGCGTCCTCGTTCGTCTCGCCGCTGACCGCGAAGCGATCCACCGCGCGAGGCCGCTCGTCGGGCTTGGCGTCGCGCGCGATTTCGAAGACCTGCACCTGGTGGTTCATCCGTTCTCCAAAAGGCAAAGAGCCCCGGCGGCGAGGCGTTGGGCCTCCACCACCGGGGCTCGAGTTCTTCGACGACCCCTTCTTCGACCTGTTCTCTCTGCCCTACAGCTCGTCGAGCTTCTTCGTCTGTTCGATCTTCACGTCGCACACCCGCCCGTTCTGAAAGCTCACCACCACCTTGCCGAAGAAGCCGCCGCTCGCACACTTCTCCAGGAACCGAAGCAGCCGCTCGATGGGGCTCCGCACCTCGTCGTCTCTCAACTTCGACACGTTCATCCGATCACCCTCACGTTGATCTCCGGCATCGCGCCCGGCATGGGTCCGCGTTCTTTCCGGCAAGCGAGCGCGACCGCCCAGAAGCGGTCGGCGTGCCCGCGCCCCACCTCGTCGCGCTCCACCTCGAACGAGGGCTTCCCACTCGGGGTGAGGCGCTTCTTGACGCTGTGGATCTGCGCCACGAGCTCGCGCTCCTTGGGCAGCACCACGTCCTTGCGCTGGAGGAGAATCTTGAAGTCGTTCACCCAGACTTCCTTCGACTCGTTGGTGAACGTCTCGGGCACGACCTGGGCGAAGTCGCGGCGCAGGTTCTCGGCGAGGTGCATGCCGAGGCCGTTCTGGTCGATGGACAGCCGCGCGATGGGGAGGATGGAGAGCATGCGCCGGAGGTCCGCCTCCTGCTCGGCGAAGGGGACGCGGTCGTAGCTGCGAAGGAGGCGACACTCCTGCTTGCCGCCCACCTGCTCGAAGATGGCCAGCTCGGAGAGGTCCCGCTTGCGGCCGACGTCGAAGCCCGCGACCAGCCGACCCTCGAGCTCGGCCAGGCCGGGGAAGTCGTCCGCGAGGACGAGGTCGTCGCTCGTGCTGGGCAGGATGAGCTCGTACGGGAAGAACGAGTAGCTCTCGTCGCAGTAGGCGAGCTCGAACTCCTGCTGGAAGTCCTCGAGGAGCAGCGAGTCGAGCTGATCCTGGATGTCCTTCGTGCCGAACGTCCGAACACGCTGCTCGGTGGTCATGAGCGGCGCCTCCTTCGAGGCTCGCGCCACGTCGGTGGAGAAGAAGCGGCACAGCCACCAAGGCACCTGCTGCCGCCAATAGGTGCCGTACCGTCGCAGCTCCTGCCGGGCGATCTCCCAGAACACGCCGCGCCTGCCGAGCGGCGACGAGCAGCCGGTGAGCTGCCCGCGCGAGCGCAGGATGAGCGCCGTCGACCCTTTGTAGACCTCGCGGTCGTTCGCGTAGTGCGCCAGCTCGTCGAGATAGAGGTCGCCCTTCTTGCCGCGCGGTGCCTTCGACGGATTCGAGATGATGCGCGAGACGCGCTTCGAGGCGCCGTTCGACAGGAAGCTGAGCTCGGTCTTCGAGTCGGTGACGAGCTTCTTGCGGAAGGCGAGCGGCAGCTCCTCGGCGATCTGCCGCGCGTAGTTCACCTTCTCCTTCGCGTCCTCGAGGTTGTAGCTGACCATGACCGAGGTGTGCGCCTCGCGCAGGTGGCAGCGCGCGATCGCCTCGCACGCGAACAAGAACGAGAAGCCCACCTGGCGCCCCTTCTCGATCCAGCGGTACTTCCGCGTCGAGCGGAGGAACGCGACCTGGTAGGGCTCGAAGACAATCGGCTCCTCGTTGTAGTGGCCGATGCCGGTGAGGAACCCGAGCTCCGTGCCGAGCCAATCGAGGAGATCCTGCTCGGTGCGCTTGACCACCACGAGCGGCGTCTTGACCTTGCCTTCCTCGGCGGGCCGAGCCTGAGTGTCATCAGGAGGTTCCATATGCCCGCCTACGCCGCTGCCATCGCCCGCCCGCCCCGCACCCTCACCGAGCTCGAGCTCGCTCGGTTGCTCAAGGTGACCGGGGAGCACCGGGAGGGATTCCGCGACCACGTCATCTTCGCCCTCGCTCTTGGCACCGGCCTGCGCGAGCACGAGATCACCGCGCTCGACGTGGGCGACGTCCTTCACGACGACGGCCGCATCCGCCGACGAATCGCCCTGCGCACCTTCAAGCGCTCGAGCAACGAGCCCGCGACGCAGGAGGTCTTCTTGCCCGACGCCGTCTGGTACAAGCTCGCCAAGTTCATCGGATGGAAGAAGACCAGCGGCGAAGGCCTGGGTGCCGACAGCCCGCTTTTTATCTCCCGCAGAGGAACGCGGATCGCCACCCGGACCCTGCGCTACCTCTTCCGCCTCTGGCAGGGGCGCGCCGGCTTCGACCGAGCGTTCAACTTCCACGCGCTCCGCCACACCGCCCTCACCAACGCCTACCGCGCCACGCGCGACATCCGCCTGGTCCAGCGGATGGCCCGCCACAAGAGCGTCGACACCACGACCATCTACGCTGCTCCCAGCGACGAGGATATCCTCCGCGCGGTGCGCGACCTGCCCTGCTGAGGACAGCGCCTCGGGTCGTCCATTTCCGTCGCCGGTGGTTTCCCAATTCTGACCTTCGGGGTTCCCGACACTTGCGCGCGTGTCCATATGGCCAGAGCTGGCCTGGTGCGAGACGCCAGTGGGAACGCCGGCCGCGCGCGTGAAAAACGGGCGATCGACCCGCCCCCCCTCGGCCACGCCGTTGGCCTCGTGGCGCGCGACGTTGGCCGGCGTGGCGCCCGGGGCGGGCGTGGCGGCGCTGGTGGCGGACGGCGGAGCGATCGCGCCCGTGGGCGCGCACGGCGCCCCAGGTTGCGCGGCCGCTGGCGGTGCCCCGGCGTTCGCCGCGCTCGGTGGTGCGGCGCCGTCGCTGTCCGGGTGAGGAAAGCGGCAGTCCGGGTTCGCCACAGACGCGTCATCCGAGCGCGCAAGCGCGCGAGACTCCGTCGCCGCAGCCGCCCGGACTGCCGCTTTCATCAGAACCCGGCAGTCGCCGGCCGCCTCAGTGAAGCCCATCGTCTCTACTCTCCTCGGCGGTGTTGGCCTCGGTGCCCGCGAGCTCGGGCGTTAGCGCGTCCTCCTGGACCCGCAGCTTCCGGTGGCGCTCCTGGATGGCGTCGAGCGTGAGCCCGCCCTGGATCTCCTGGCGCGAGTCCGCGTTCCCGAGCATCAGCTCCTTCAGGCGCACGAGCCGATCGAGGTCAGCCGGGCTGTCGAAGCGCACCTTGCCGTCGGTCACCGCGCCCTTGAAGCCGCGGATATAGTCGTCCACAACCTCGACCACGTCCTCGGTGCCGAGAGCGCGCGCCTCAGCACGTCGCGCGTTCACAATCCGGTCGTATCTGGTCTGCTCGCGGACCTCCGATTCCTTTCGACGTTCCATGCACTTGTGCTTGGAGGCGTACTGCCAGATTCGGTTCTTGGAGACGCCGTAGCGCTTGCCCAGCTCATCCAGCGACGGGAAGCGGATGGTCTCGTGCCCGGTGGCGTCGTCCTTCGCCTTCTCGCCATGCACAAGCAGGCGATCTACCTCGTCCCAGGGGATGACAGGCGCGTCGGCGCGGCGAGGGCGACCTCGCGGGCGCTTCGACGGCTGCGCTGGCGTCACCGGCTCCATCAACATCAGAGTATATGGAAGTTCCATATCACGTCAATGAGAGCTACGACGCCGCGTTGCCGCGAGAAGCGCGAGGTAGCCGACGAGGTCGAGCAGCGTGTCCTCCCCGTCGGCCGGGCCGTTCCCGCGGGCGAGCCGGCTGAGCTTGTCGTCGATGCGAACCCGGAGCTGCTCGTCCGGAGCCGCACGTGAGAACACCCGCATCGGGTTGGCGGCACTGTCACCGTAGCGCGCGTTCTTCGCGGTGAGCGTGGCGGCCACCTTCGCGAGGAAGGCGTGGGCGCGCTTCACGGTCGGGCTTGGCCGGCCTGCCGGCGCACAGACATGGCAGCCCTTACGCATCGGCGTCTCCACCGTCCTCGGCGGGCTCGAAGGCGAGACAGCGGGAGATGGTGACGAGGAAGTTCGGGTCGAGCGCCGCCGCCATCTTGCAGACGTGGTGGTGCGCGCACCGTAGGCACAGGTGTTCCTCGCGGTGCTGGGCCTTGAGTTCGCCCATCGGAACCTCGTCCACCGGTCGCGTCGTCAGGTCGTTCATAGCGCTCCTCTTGTGGCTCGCAGCATCGGCAGACGGCATGCGTGGGTGATGGCGGCAGCCAGCGCGTCGGCCGCATGGTCGGGTTTCGGCAGGTCGCCCATGCCGAGCTGGAGCTTCACCATCTTCTGCACCTGCACCTTGTCCGCGTTGTGGTTGCCGGTGACGGCTCGCTTGATGTCCTGCGCCGAATACTCGGCGACCGGGATGCCGCGGGCGCGTAGCGCTTCGCGGAGCATCCCCACGACATTCGCCACCTGCAGCGACGAGGTGACCGCCTTGCCATAGAAACGGAACTCCTCGATGGAGGCGGTGTCGGGACGCTGCTCGTCGAGGAGCGCCTCGAAGGCACGGGCAAGCTCGCTGATCCGGATGGTCAGGTCCCGGCCGACGGCGAGGCCAGGGCGGCGCTTCGTGCGAAAGACGCCGTGCGCTCGCAAGGACATCCGCCGTCCCTCGACATCGATGAGGCCGTAGCCGAGGGCGGCGAGGCCGGGGTCAACGCCGAGGACTTTCACGACGACGTCTCCACGCGATGCGGGTAGAGGCGGTTCACCACGGGGATGCCGCGCTCCTGCGCCGCAGAGATCTCCTGCTCCATCCCGGAGGTGATTGCCGTCCCGTAGAACCAGAGGGCGGCGCAGCAGCCGACGAGCTCGACGCAGAGGCGCAGCGCCAGCTCGCGCTCGGTCTTCTCGTCGATGAAGACCGGCAGGTAGAGCTGCGGCGCAATAGGCAGGTGTCCCTCATCGACCAGCGCCCGACAGATGGCCCGGACCTTGGAGGCGTTGCCCTTCGGGTCGTCGGCGAAGGGGTGGCAGACGTAGATGCGTTTCATGGCGCCCGATGTGCTCACGCGACCTCCTTCGCCCAGAAGCGCGGCGAGTGCGTCTTGTCGGCGTGCGCCTCGAGCTCGGCCTTGAGCAGCGAGACTCGCGGCTTGTCGAGCTTCTTGCCGAGGCTCCTGAGGAGCGCATCGAGCGCCTTCTTGTCCACGGCCCCGAGCTTGGCGAGCAGGGCCTCGTGCGAGAGCCCCGTCGCCTCGACAAGGAGCGTGAGGGTCGGCTCGATCGGATAGTCGAGGGTCGTCGTCGCGAACATCCGGTACCGGACGCCGCCGAGGACGAGCTCGTCCTTGTCCTTGAGGTGCGTCTTGAGGATGCCCTCGAGCTCGTCCTTGCGCGCGTAGAGCGCCTTCGCGAGCCGAGCGACCTCCTCGCGCTCGCGAGCGACGGCTTCGAGATCGGCCAGGTCCTCGCAGAGAAACTCGCGCTTGCCCTTGAGCGCGTCCGCGTACGCCGGGCAGTTACTGCGGTGATCGCAGTAGGAGCAGTTCGTGTTGAGACGCGGCGGGTACTGGGTTGCGGTCTCGGTCTGCTTGCCCAGCGTCTCGACGTAGGCGCGTGCGGCGTCGAGCTGCTCGGGCGTTCGGTCCGTTTGCTGGCGGATGCCGTGCCGCAGCATCCAGAAGGTGAGCTTCACCTTCTTCACCCACGGCCAGAGCCTGCGAGCCGCCAGGTCGTAGAGGCTCATCTGGAGGCTCGAGTCGACCTCGTCTCGCGCGAAGAGCTGGCGGTTGGTCTTGTAGTCGATGATCTCGATCGTCTCGCCGTCCAGGCAGTCGACCCGGTCGATGTAGCCGAGCACCGTGAACGGGCCGACCGGCAGCCGGAACTCCTTCTCAACGGCGAGGACGTTGCGGTGCTCGAGCACGCCCTGCTCGCGCACGAACCGTTGGAGGATCTCGAGCCCCTCCTGGAACACGTCGACGCCGGTGAGCCCCTCGGCCGTCCACCCATCGCGGTAGAGCGCGAGGACGCGGTCCTCGGAGAGCGGTCCGCTGCGCTCGTCATCCACGGCCTCACGCACGAGCCGTTCGAGCACGGCGTGGATGAGCTTGCCGAAGCGGAGCGGGAGCCCGGGCTCCGGCTGGCGCTTGTCGATGTAGTGAAGCTTGTAGCTGAGAGGGCAGGTCTCGAACCTGCTCAGCCTGCTGAAACTGAGATGCTCGTTCTTGTAGCCGGTCATGCGGGACTCCCTTCCTTGGCCGGCGCTTCCGGCTTCTGCTTCTCGAAGGCCGTGACCCGCGAGCCGGGGAACGCGTCGAGCACGCGGGCGATGGTCGCCACATGCTCGGGCGTGATTTCCTTGCGGGGCTGGCCCGTGTACGCGGGCACCAGCCACAGCTCGCCGTAGGCCTCGGAGTGCAGGCAGACCTCGACGCCGAGGGCCTTGAAGCTCGCGACGTCCTCGGTGGTGAGCCCGCGGAGCGGAGACCTGGCCACCGCCACCGGATCCGACCCTGCGTCAGCGACTGGCTCTGGAGACGAAGGCGAGTCGGTGACCTTCGGCTTCGACGACGCGGGCGGTGGCGGAACCTGGTTGCCGAAGAGGTCCTTCGCGGGGGCGGGCTCGGGACGAGCCGGTCGGTGGTCGTTCAGCTTCAGCCACTCGACGCACATGAGCTCGTCGGGGAGGGCACAGCCGCCGTTGGCGAGGTAGTGGCGGCAGCGCTTGCCCTCGCCGCGGACGTACTTCTCGCAGGTGATGCCCGCGGGCCTGTCGTCCGTCGCCTGGGTTGCTGCTGCCGCCATCGGGTTCACTCCGCGAGGCGCTGGTGAGCGCCGTCAGGGAGGAAACGCGGCCTTGTTCATGAACTGGGACAGGCGGCCGGAGGCCCGGACCTTGGCGGGATGACCCGCCGGACTTCCGAGAAGTCCGGCACGAGTCCGGCGAGGTAGTCCGGCGCATCTTTCCTGAACGACTTCAGAAGGTTGAAGTCAACTGCCGGACTTGCCGGACTTTGGATACCCTTTGTATGGATTCAGAAAACAGAATTTCAGAAAGCCGATGGGAGAAAATAAAATATGTATCTGCGTGCATAGAGAGAGGGGGGGGTGAAGTCCGGCATGTCCGGCAGATGGAGCTAACCCATGGTCGCCATTGGTGATTCATGCGCCGGACATCCTGCCGGACGTCTGGCAGAGGTCCGGCATGTCCGGCGCTGCACTAGGAACGACTTCTTGACTAGATGGCCATACTAGGAAAGAATACGTTCCCAGCGCGGCGACTAGGAACGAAGTCGTTCCTATCTGCTCGCAACAGGAACGAGGTCGTTCCTAGCGGAGCCAGGTCGATGAGTAAGCGTTCCACGGGCCGATACGAGCGAACCACCGTTGCCGGGGAGGAGGTTGCCGCCTTCGTTCCAGCCTCGTTGCCGCCGGCCGACCCACCGTTGGTGCTCGACTCCGCGCTCGGCGATCGACTCCGCGCCGCCGAGCAATCGCTGACCCGGCTCGAGCTCGCGGGCGAGATGGTGCCTTCGCTCGACTGGTTCATCTACGCGTTCGTCCGCAAGGAGGCGGTGCTCTCCTCGCAGATCGAAGGCACCCAGGCGACGTTGGTCGACCTCCTCACCTTCGAGGCCGAGGACAGCGTGGCCCCGAACGCGGACGTCGAGGAGGTTTGCAACTACCTCGAGGCGCTCGCCTTCGCTCGCGGCCAGCTCAGCGACCCGAAGGGGCTGCCGCTCTCCATGCGCCTCCTCAACGAGACCCATCAGCGCTTAATGCGCGGGGTGCGTGGCGCCGAGAAGCTGCCCGGCGAGGTGCGACGAAGCCAGAACTGGATCGGCGGAACGCGACCGGGCAACGCGGTCTATGTCCCGCCTCCGCCGCAGGTGCTCGCCGAGGTGCTGTCCGCCTTCGAGAAGTACCTGCACGCCGAAGACAACACCCTGCCGCCGCTCGTGCGCGCCGGGCTCTTGCACGTCCAGTTCGAGACGATCCACCCGTACCTCGATGGCAACGGCCGCATCGGGCGGTTGCTCGTCACGCTCCTCCTGGAGCACTGGAAGGTGCTCGCGAAGCCGCTCCTCTACCTGAGCCTCTTCTTCAAGCGGCATCGCGACGACTACTACCGCCGCTTGAGCGCCGTGCGCATCGACGGGGACTGGGAGGGCTGGATGGGCTTCTTCCTCGACGGGGTTGCGACCATCGCTGACGAGGCCGTTGCCTCCGCGAAGGATCTCTTCGCCCTGGTCACCGCAGATCGCGCGCGCGTCCTTCAGCACGACACCACCTCGGTCGCAGCTGTTCGCCTCTTCGAGTTGCTCCCTCGACATCCATTGGTCAGCGTCGCCTCAGCGATGAAGCTCCTGGACACGAGCAAGCCCACCGCCGCGCGCGCCATCGACACGCTCGCGGGGGCGGGCGTGCTCATCGAAACCACCGGGAAGAAGCGCGACCGGTGGTACTCGTACCAGGGGTACCTCGAGCGCCTACGGGTCGGCACCGACCTCGACGTGCAGCGGCGCTCGATCCGGTGAAGGTGCCCGCTCGGGGTGAGAGTCTGCGTACGCACCCTGCGAGGGGGCGTTCTCGCGACGAAGTATCACGTCTCCCTCCGCAACCCCCTCCCACCTGCCGCAAGTTCCCCCTGCATCCAATGCGGAGCCCGCCTGCGCCAGTTTCGGGGTAGTGTCCCAGCATGACCGCGCAGCTTGGGAAGCTTCAGCGAGTCGACCCACGCACCATCTGGAAGCACGAGGCCCACGATTTCACTCCGTGGCTCGTCGAGAACATCGAGATGCTCGGGGAGCTCCTCGGGATGGAACTCGAGGTCGTCGAGCGCGAGGCCGATGTCGGTGATTTTTCGGTGGACATACTCGCCCGGGATCTCGGCCGCGATCGGTTGGTCGTCATCGAGAACCAACTAGAGTCCACCGATCACTCGCACCTTGGCCAGCTCATCACGTATGCGGCAGGCCTCGAGGCGAGCACGGTCATCTGGGTTTCTCGAGAGTTTCGAGAAGAACACCGCCAGGCACTGGATTGGTTGAACCGCGGCGACGGCGCTACGACCGAGTACTTCGGAATCGTGCTTGAGCTGCTCCAAATCGACTCCTCGAGTCCGGCGGTCAACCTCCGGCTAGTGGCCTCACCGAACGACTGGTCGAGGCAGTCCAAGCGCGGCCCAGGTATCGACGAAGTTTCCGGCAAGCGTTCGTCCTACCAAGAGTTCTTCCAATTGCTCATCGACGAGTTGCGAGAGAAGCACCACTTCACCAACGCAAAAGCCGGGCAGCCGCAGAACTGGTACTCGTTCTCATCGGGTTCGCGCGGTTTCACGTACGGCATGAGCTTCGCCCAGACCGGCGAGCTTCGTTCTGAGCTCTATGTCGACCTCGGCGACGGCGTGAAGAACAAGGCGGCGTTCGACGCCTTGTTCTCCACCAAGGACGCGATCGAGAAGGAGTTCGGCGAACCTTTGCGCTGGGAGCGTCTGGACGCAAAACGCGCCTGTCGAATCGCCTGCTACACGACCGGGTCTATCGAGGACTCTGCCGAACAGCAGGAGCAACATCGAAAGTGGGCCGTCGATCGACTCTTGCGGTTCAAGAAGGTGTTCGGGCCACGTCTGCCGGCACTCGCCAAGACGGCGCTGGAATAGCCTCTCGGTGGGCGAAGAGATGGATCGGCGAGTGCGCCCGAAGGTCACCCCCAGGGATCGACCTCGTCGCGCTCCTCGTCGTCCGCCGGCTCCGGCACGTGCGGAGGCGGCGCTGGCGCTGCTGCGGCCTCGAGCCGCTTGAGCGAGTAGACCGTCCGCTTCTTTCGGTCCTGGTTGAGGACCGTCACCTGGAGGTCGCCGAACACGCGGTCGCGGGCTCCCTGGAGGCCCCGCCCGAGCCGGCTCTGTTGCGAGCGGGCGCTGCCGTCGCCCCTCACCTGGAGCATGAGGTCGTGCTTCTCGCAGAGCTCGACGAGGTCCGAGACGCGTACCGCGGTGGTGCTGTGCTGCTCCCACCAGACGAGCGTGAACTCACGCCACGCCTCGCCCTCGACGTCGGCATCGGCGTACAGCTCCTCGAGGTTGCCGAGGAATCCCTCGACCCCGGCGACCTTGAGCAGCCCGCCCATGACCGCTGCCCAATGCTCGAAGGAGCCGAGGCGTTCCTGCGACACCGGGCGGCCGGCGGCAATCCAGGCGCGCACCAGAAGCAGTACGGCGTGGACCAGCTCGTCGCGGTTGGCGATGGCCCACGAGGTCACCGGGTCGTGCTTGAACCCCGTGCGCCGCCAGGCGCGGTCCCGCTTCGGGTCGATCCGGATGCGCACCGAGCGCCGAGCGAGGTCCTTCGACAACCGTGGGTTGTTGCCCGTGAGCATCCACAGCGCCGAGTTCGGGAGAGTGATCATCTCCGTGCGGCCGAGGATGCGATCGGTCCATGACGACGCGGTCAGCACCGAGGCCAGCGGGGCGCTCGACAGCGTCCAGCTCTCCTTCGCGTTGTCGAGCAGGATGATGGGTCGCGCCTTGGCGAGCTCCGAGGTGAGCATCTTGCGGATCTCGTCATCATCCTCGGGCAGCGTGCGACTGTCGCAGGGCTTGCCTGTCACCACGACCGAAACGAGGTTACACAGGAGTCCCTTGCCCGAGCCGGCGGTCGGCGCCTCGACCACGTGCAACGGCGTGCAGCCGTCAATCATCCGGAGGACGAAGGGCAGGAGGAGCGCGGCCACGGCGTGGGCCCGGTCGGCGTCTCCCACGAACGGGAAGTCCACGAACAGGTCGTCGATGATGAGGCTCCTCGCTGCGGCGACCTCTTCGGGAGTCGGGCTCTCGGGGATGACTCCGACGTTGAGCGAGGCATCGGCCTCGAGCCACAACCGGTCGGTCTCGTGCAACCCCGGCTCGAGGATGAGCCTGCCGTCGCGGCCGAAGACCGGCGTGGTGATGACCGCCTCGACCTTCGGGATGGCGGGCGGCGGATACGCGATGAGATCGCGCGACACGTCCTTGGGAGGAAACACCGGGTGCTTCCCCTCCTCCGAGACCTGCACCCAGTCCGCCTCGCGGAGGAGGTAGCCGAAGACGCATGTCTCGCCGACGTCCGAGAGGATGGGTGCCCCCTTGCCAGGCTTTTGCAGGCGCACGAGCCGACCGTCGCGCACGAACAGCGGAGCGGACTCGTTGTCGACCGGCGCCGCCGAGGCGATCTTGATGCGGCGGTCGTTGGATAGCACCACCACTCGCCGGGCATCGGCGACGATTTCACGCAACTGGCGGCTGTTCACCTGGACCTCGGGGACATCGGCCGTCGCGGGTCGCGTGAACGCCGCGTCGACCTTCTTCTTCGCGGCGATTTGCTTCATCTGTCCGGTGAGCACCCGCCGTCGGACGTTGAACTTCGCCGTGATGGCGTCGAGCACGGCGTCCGCCTTGATGGCCGTGCAGCCGGTGAGCGTCTCCAGGACTGGCTCGAGCAGACGGTCGAGCTCGTCCTTCGGAGTGTCCGTGGGCACGCCCTCGAGCAGATGGTCTGGGTACGCCTTGGCCCGCCCGAGGACCTCGCGCAGCCCCTCGGCCCCGCTCGCGGCGACGAGCTCGTTGACGTCTATTTTGTCCTTGCCCTCGGGCCTTGGGATGACGGCCACACGAACGTCGCGCCCCTCCGCCCAGAGTGCGGCGGCCGTCTCCCGCGCGCCGGCCTCACCCGCGCCGCTTTCCTCGGAGTCGTTGCAGATGATGACGCGCTTCACGTGGCGCGTGAGCTGGAGCAGCTTCGGGACGTCCTGCTTGCGAAACCGCGTTGTGACCGGCGAGATGCACGGGACGCTGGCCTGCAGGGCGCTGATGCAGTCGGTGACGCCCTCGGTGATGAGCAGCTCCTCGGCCCCGCGCGCGACGTCCTCGTTGTAGAAGCATTCGTTCGCGACGGTGGGCGAGACGTAGTCGTGCCGCTCCGAGTGCGTGAGGAGCTTCTTGTACTTCGATTTCTCCCACTCCGCGTCGCCGGTGTACTCGGTCGCGCGCGCGATGAAGTAGACGACCTGGCCACCTTTCCAGTACGGAAACACCAGCCGCTCGCGAAAGAAGTCCTCGACGTGCCCGCCGCCCAGCACCACGAAGAGGCCCGTCTTGAGCGCGCACTCTCGGCTCGCTCCGACGACCTCCCGGAGCTGCTCGAAGAGGTGGCCGTCGGCCCAGCCGAGTTTCAACGTGTCGACGGTCTCGTCGGTGAAGCCGTAGTGCGCGCGAAAACTCTGCTCGCGAATCTTGGTCGGGAGGACCTTGTGGTAGTAGGCCGCCGCCGCGGTGAGGAGCCGCTGCACCGCCCGACGCTCGACGAGCAGCTCGAGCTCGCGCTTGAACGCCTCGTCGTCCTGGTTCGGGCGACGCACGCCGGCTCGTTCCGCGAGCTGAAACACCGCCTCCTTGAAGCCGACCTTGTCGCGCTCCTGGACGTAGGCGAAGACGTCACCCCCGAGGCTGCTGCCGTTCGAGAAGTCGTGCCAGCTCTGGTTGGCGGGCCACACGATAAACGAGGGGTTCGTCTCGGGGTGGAATGGCGAGAGCGCCTTCAGCGTGCTGCCCGAGGGCTTCAGGTTCACGTCGGCGCCGATGACCTCGACGAGCTCCGAGCGCGAGCGGACTTCCTCGACAAAGGTTCTGAAGTCGACGCTCATCGCTCGCGGGCCTCCGGCCGTGTGCCGAGCACCTCGGCGTAGAGCCGCCGTCGTTCGACGTGATGCCGGCGCAGCACGGGTACCTTCCGGTCGACGAAGTCGAAGAGGACGGCGTCGGTCTTGCCCGGATGCGTGCGCATGAGCCGACCGAGCCGCTGCAACGTGCGCCCGCGCGCGCGACTCGGGTACGTGAGAAAGACCCGCGCGAGCGCCGGAACGTCGAGCCCTTCATCCGCGAGCGTCGTCGCGACGAGCACCGGCACCTCGCCCGCGCGTGCGCCCGCGAGGAGCGCGGTCCGTCGCTCCTTCTTCACCGTGCCGGTGAGCAGCTCAGCCTTCACACCGCGCTGCCGGATGAGCGCGCAGAGCAACTCGCAGTGGTCGATGCGCCCCGAGAGGACGAGGCCCAGGTGCCCCGCCCGGGCTTCCGCCGCCACGTGTTCCGCGATGAGTGCGTTCCGCTCATCGTCGTGAACGAGCGCATCGAGCATACGTGCGTAGTCGTCGGCCCCCGCATAGGCGAACGCGAAGCTGGTCTCGACCGTCCGCACCTCGGGCAGCGTCAGGACGCCGGCGGCGACCAGCTCCTCGTGTGTGACCGTGGCGACCGCGGGCCCGAGGAACAGCTCGAGCAGCGGCGTGAGCCCGTCCTCGCGCTCCGGCGTCGCCGTGAGCCCGAAGCGGTAGCGCGCGGGGCAGCGGTCCACGACACCCCGGAACGTCACGCTCGGACAATGATGAGCCTCATCGACGAGCAGGATGCCGAACCGCACGAGGAAGTCATCGAGCCGCGCGGTCTCCCAGCGCGCGAGCGCCTGCACGAGGGCGACGGTCACAGACCCGACGTTCTCCTCGCCGTCGCCGACAAGCCCCGCCTCGATGCCGAGCAGCTCGCGAAGCTGCCCCCGCCACTGCTCGGCCAGATCGAGCGTGTGGATGAGGATGAGCGTCGGGGTCCGCAGGCGCGCGATCGCGGCGACCCCGATGCGCGTCTTGCCGCCGCCGCAGGGGAGCACCACGGTCCCTTGGGTGACGTTCACCATCGCCTGGAGCGCGCTCTCTTGGTACGACCGCAGTGACGGCACCGGGACTTCGTCGAGGCGCTCGGCGGGCAACACGCGCCGGTCGTCGCACTGAACGATGACGCCCTCGAGCGCGGCCAGCCGCCGGAGGGCATGGATGGCCCCGCGTGGAATCCGCAGCTCGGCTCCGCTCTCCTCGACGAAACAGAGTCGCTCGGGCACGCCGTGCGTCGAGAGCCCGAGCCTCAGCCGGTCGAGGTACTCGGGGTTCGTGAAGGACAACGCCCGCCGCAGGCGCTCGTCGAGCTTCGGCGAGACCTCGGCGCGAGCGACCGTGAGGCCGGCATCAACCCGCACTCGCATCGGAGGCCTCCGCAAGGAACCGGGCGATGTTGTCGAGCTTCCGCGTGGTCAGCATTGGCGGCAGGCTCTTCAGGAACCGCTTGCCGTACGCCTTCTCGGCGATGCGCTTGTCGAGGATGACCGCGACGCCGATGTCCTTCTGCGAACGGATGAGGCGGCCGACGCCCTGGCGCAGCATGATGATGGCGCGCGGGACGAGGTAGCTGTCGAAGGCTCGCCGGTCGCGCGCGCAGATGGCGTCGACGACCGGGTCGTCCATGTTGGGGAACGGCAGCTTGTCGATGACGAGCCCGGTGAGCGCCTCGCCCGGCACGTCGATGCCGGTCCAGAAGCTCTCGGTGCCGAGCAGCACGGAACCGACGTCCTCCTTGAAGAGGCGCGTGAGCTCGGTGCGCGGCAGCTCCCCCTGCTTCAGCACCCGGTGCCCGTTGCAGGAGATGCGCTCGTAGACGGCGTTGAGGTTCCGGTACGACGTGAAGAGCCCGAGCGTCCGGCCGTCGCACGCGTCGATAACCGTCTTCACCGCGTCCGCCACGGCTTCGACGAACCCGGGTTCACGCGGATCCGGCATCCCGTCGGGCACGATGAGCAGCGCCTGCTTCGCGAAGTCGAAGGGCGACTCAGCGACGAGCTCGAGCGCGTCGTCGGGTGCGCCGAGCTCGTTCCGGATGAACTCGAACGTGCCGGACGTCGTCATCGTGGCGGACACGAGCGACACGGACTCCGTGCGCTCGAACAGCTCCGCGCGGAGCAGTTCCGCGACGTTGATGGGCTTCGCGCCGAGCTTCGCGCGCCCCTTCGAGTCGAGGTCGATGAAGTAGACCTTGTTCGGATCCGAGAGGCCCACGGCCTCCAGCAGGCGCGACGCGAGGGTCTCCGACTGCCGGCGGGCGTTGCGCGCCTTGGCGCGGTCCTCTCGCTCGGCGGTCTCGTCGTCGGCCACTGGGCCGGCGAGCTTGGCCACCTCGCCGAGCGCCTTCACGAGCTTGCCCGGCGCCGCGAAGTCGGGCGTCTTCAGTCGGCACTTGTACGACGGCGAGCGCGCATGCCGGGCGACGGCCTCGAAGAAGTCGCCAGCCTCGCGCCGCAGCTCTCCCGCGAGCTTCTTCTTGCCGCGCTCCTCTGCGTAGCGAGCGAGCCGCGTGACCGAGAACTCCGACACCTTGAAGCCGAAGAAGTCGCGGGCGATGTCGGCCGCCTCGTGCGCCTCGTCGAGGACGAGCAGGTCGAACTCGGGCAGCACCAGGTCCTGGCCTGTCTCCCGGCGCACGGCGAGGTGGGCGAAAAGAAGGTGGTAGTTGGTGACGATGACGTCGGCTTCGGCGGCCGCCGCCTTCGCGCGCTCGGAGAAGCAGCGCTCGCGGAAGGAGCACCCGTCGCTTTTGCAGTCGTCCGAGCCGACCGAGAAGCGCGACCACGCCGCCGGGCCCGGCACGAGCGACACCTCCGAGACGTCGCCGGTCTGGGTCTTCGCCGCCCAGGCGATGAGCTCCTGCACCTGGCGGTCGAGCTCGTCGTGGACGAAACCGGCAAGCTCGCCGCGGGCTTCGCTCTCGGCCATCCGGTCGAGGCATAGGAAGTTGTTGCGGCCCTTGAGCAACGCGAAGCGGAACTTCCACGGCAGCACCTCGGCCAGCAGCGGCAGGTCCTTGGTGACGAGCTGTTCCTGGAGCGCGATGTTGGCCGTGGCGATGACGACGCGCTTCTTGTGGTGGTGCGCGTGCCAGACGGACGGCACGCCGTAGGCGACGCCCTTGCCGGTGCCGCACGGTCCCTCGCCGAGGGCGTGGCGCCCATCCCGCATGGCCGCGTCGACCATGCGCGCGAGCGCCACCTGCCCCTCGCGCTGCTCATAGCCCGGGAAGCGCGCGGCGAAGAGCCCGCTCTTGCCAAAGACGTCGTCGAGGTAGTCGCTCATGCAGTCAGCCCTCGGTTGGAAAGCTCTCCGGCGGACGGACGGACGGGCCTGCGGCTTGGCCGCCCAGCACGTGCCGTCCGCCGCCGGAGAATCGAAAGCGGCACCGCGCTCACGCGAACGGGTCTTGTTCCGGAGTGCCTGACGCCGCCGGCGCCGCGTACTCGGACGCGAGGACCTCGACGAGGGCGCGCGCCTTCTCGACCTGGGCGACCGGCAGGTCCTTGATGCGCGTGATGCCGAACTTCTTGCAGAAGCGTTCCACCGCTTCGCGAGGCATCGTCTTGAGCTGCGCCGCGATCGCCTGAGCGGTGCCCGGGTCGATGACGCCATCGTCCTTGCGGTCGTAGCTGCCGAGCGAATCCCCGGAGCCCTCGCCCGAGTAGAGCTTCTCGAGGTCCTGCAGCTTGAGCCCCTGGAACTCCTTCTGCTGCTCAGGGGTGAGCTGGTGCTCGGGCAGGAGGGAGTACGTCGTCTTCGGGTCCTTCGCGGCGCCGTGGCGCTGGATCTCGAACGCCCACTTTTCGAGCGTGTACTTCTCGCGCACGCGGACGAGGTCCTTGAAGAAGGTGACGCCCTGCTCGAGGACCTTCAGCTCCTTCGTGTCGTAGAGCGCGACGTTGAGCGCGACCCGGAGCGAGGGCTTGAGGCCCTGTGCCTTCAGCTTGTCGTCGAACGCCTGGTACTTGCCGTCGACGAAGCAGACCTCGCGGGCGTGCGGCTCGCCGAGAAAGACGATGACCGCCTTGTCCCCGTCGTTGCCGAGCTTGAGCCAGGTGCTCGAGCCCTGGTCGTGCTTCTTCGCCATCTCTTCGGTGCGCTGCCAGTTGCTGTTCGTTGTCATGGTTCACTCCTCCTTCTGGTTGGGCTCCCGCCGGTACACGGCGAAGAGCGGGGTTCCGTCGGAGGCATCACCGGCCTCCTCGATGTGGAAATCCGAGCCGGGAACGAGCACCTGCTCGATTTCCCAGCGTCGGAAGAGCCCTGGCAGCCGAATGAACTGCTCGGGGTCGGTCTGCGGGGTCGGTGTCTCGTGCTCGTTCATCGCGTCGCCTCCTCGGAATCGATGAGTCGGAGGAGGCCGGTGATCGCCGGATGCGGCGTGAGCGTCGTGCCGGCGCCCGCCGCGCTGATCGCACCGCCGGTCCGCTTCTCGCGGGCCCGGCGGTAGGCGCGGTCGAGACCCCGCGCGACCTGGCAGACGGTCTCGTCGTCCGTCTTCCGGACGGCGAAGACGCCGCCCAGAACGAGCACAACGTCCCGGAAAAGCTCGGCGAGTTCGTCGTTGGGTGGTGCGGTCATCGGGGCTTCCTCCGTGTGGTCAGCTTGAAAACGCGGACTCGGGCTCCAACTGGGACAGGTCGGGGGCTCACCGGCGCCCGAGGTGGCGCCGGAGCCGCTCGAGGGCGCGCTGGAAGCGCTTGCGCGCAGCCTCGTGCGTGAGCCCCAACCGCTCGCCGAGCTGGCGTTGGCTCTGGCCGTAGATGGCGGCGCCGATGACCAGGTCGACGTCGTCGCCGACGATGGGCAGCAGCCGCGCCCGGATGATGGCCACCTCGTCCTCGTCCGGGAGGTCGCCCTTCAGCCCGAACCGCGACCGTGGCGGTGGGTCCTTGGGCTCGACGGGATCGACCGCGCCGAGGGGGCTATCGTCCGGGAGCTCTTCCCGGGCGGCGTTCTCCTCCCAGGTCCGCCGGCAACCATCGACCACGTCCCGCTCGGTGCTCCAGACCAGCGTCGCGGTGATGCGCTTGACCCGGGAGAAGTCGATGCTCTCGACGACGTCGGTGAGACAGTCGCCGAGGTCCGAGATGAGCTCCTCGGGGCGCTTCGGGTAGAGACGAGCCCGGCGGCGAAAGATGGCGTCGAGCGCCGGCCACAGGCCGAGCCAGATGAGCGAGGACGCGAGCGTCGCGCCGGCGCGTCCCGCCTGCACGGCCCTGACGAGAGCGCCGTAGATGGCGTCCTTCTCGTCGAGGTCCGCGCCCGTCGCCTTCCGGTGCAGGTGGTCGAGTAGCGATGCCGGGTCTTCGAATCTACGGAGCGCCCCGTGCCGCTGCTTCACCTCGTTGAACTGCCGCTCTGCTTCCAGAGTACGAACCGACTGCCCGAGGCTCGCGTGAAGAGCCTCCCAAGAAGCGCGCATGGGCGCCCGCCTTTCGGGCCGGGCGTCGCGCGCTCACGAAGGGCCGAATCTGGGCGTCGATGCGCTCTGGTTTGGAAACGCGGCTTGGCCGCGCGAATTGGGACGGGGCTACGCCGTCGCCACCGCGGGCTTGGTGACCGTGGAGAGCCGCAGGACGTTCAGCTTCCGGCAGCGGGGCCGGTAGCAGACGAGCGCGGCGTGGAACTCACCGTGGATGGTGGCCTGCAGCTCACCGCGCTGGATGACGAGGCCGTTCTCCTCGACCTTGGCGAGCAGGATGTTGCAGGTGGTGCAGCGGACTTCGCGGGACTGGGTTCGCATCGTGACCTCCGTGGCCCGCGGTCAATCCGCGAGCTTCACGGGGCAGCGTCGATGCGAGGGGGATGAGGGCGTCGAGGGTGGGGAACGGCCGCTTCTCCGGTATCCCGAAGGCCGCTTCTCCCCTATCCCCCGGATCCCCCGGAGGGCGCCGGGACGCCGAGCTTGCGGGCGTCGGCGAGGAGCTTCTTGGCCACCTTCTGGCCGCGGGCGAGGTTTCGCTCGAGGTCCGCGGCACCGGGCGTCTTCTTGCGCTTGCTGGCCTTACCCGCCGTCTGCTGCTCCCCGACGAAGAGGAGCCGGGCGAGGCTCTCGTCGAAGCGGATGTGGTTGGGTGCCACCGCGAGGCGGACGCGGCCATCGCGCTTGGGCGAGCTCTTCACCAGCGCCACGCGCTCGTTCTCCGACAGCGCCGGGTGCGTGTGCCTGCGCAGCTCCTCGCGAAGCGCCTCGAGGTCATGGTCCTTGTCGTCGCCCTGCAGCTTGAACTTCTCCACCCAGCCTCCGCCCTCGACGTCTCCATCGGCGGCGCGGGCGGCCGCGAGGTAGAGGAGCCGCAGGAACTTGAGGTCACTCTTCTGGAAGCCGCCGAACTCGTGCCCGTTGAGGCGCACCACATGACGCTCGCCGGGCACCGTGGAGAGCTCCAGCGCCACCTCGTCGAAGATGGCGGTGGCCTCGGAGACGCGTCGCTCGCGGTAGCGCGGGTCCAGGAGGTCGAGCGCGCGATACAGGTGCAGGTCGCCCCCGGCGTCGTCGCGCATGTCGAGCACCGCGACCCGGGCGGCGGTGAGCGGCGCAGTCAGCGCCTGTGAGCCGCGCCCGAGCAGCACCACCAGTCCATCGCCCCCGAGCTTCTGCCGAAGCCCGAGGCACAGCTCGTCGAAGGGAGGGAATGCCTGGAGCATCCACACGACCGGCAGGCGCATCCCGCGGCGCGTGAGAACACCCACGGGCACGACGCTCTTGCCCGGCGTCACATCGAGGGGCGCGAGGCCGTTCTGGTCGCGCAGCGCCTCGAAGACCTTCTCGGCCGAGCACGCGAACATCTCGACGATGCCGATGGGGTACCACTTGAGCCCAGGCCAGCATGCGGGCTCGTAGGGGCAAGCCACGCCGACAAGGCTCTCCCCGCGACGCGTGTCGAAGTCCAGCGCGGGCGTGCAGTCATGCTCGCAGTCGGGCGCGCACCAGCCACCGCCGTTTCCCAAGCGTTCGACGACACGCGCCTCGAGCAAAGTCTTCGGATCGAGCCCCGCCGCCTTCAGCTCGGCGTGGGTGATCGTCGACCTATAGGCCTGCCGCAGCTTGGAAAGTAGGAGAGGCCAGGGTGAATGCGCTTCTGCTTTCATCGATGCCCCACTCCTTCAGGTAGCGGCGGATAACGCGGTCACGGTGCGTGTCGCACAGGTTGGTGCTGTTCGGGTTGAAGAGGCTCACCGTGCGGAAGCGGCCGCGCCCCTTGCCCTCGGCGAAGCGGAACTGCAGCCGCACGCCGTCGACCGCCTCGCCGTTGAGCACGGTGCCGTGCTCTGCGAGCGCTTGGTGCACGCCCAGCATGGTGAGGCCCGGCACGAAGTCGATCGCCAACCGCTTCACGTCGGCGTGCGCCGGCCGCAGCGTCACGCGCGTGACGCACACCTCGTCGATGCCGTCTGCCGGGTGCGTGGGGAAGTCGAAGTCCTCACTGCCGAGCGGCGCGAAGTTGAACTTCGGCGTCTTCGAGGTGTCCTCGAAGTAGTCGGCGTCGCCGATGAAAATCTCCGCGAACAGGTCGCGCAGCTTCTCGCGCTCCGGGATACGGGGCGCCTTGACCAGGAGCGTGCAGCTCTCGGGATAGAACACCGCGGCGATCCGCACGACCGGCCGCTGCCACTCCGGCACGACCACGCCCGAGTCGTTGAAGCGCTCGACGGGCGTCACCTCGTCCTCGTGGAAGATGAAGAGCGCGAACTTGTCCTTGCCCTCGAAGTCCTCGACCTGGCATTGGGCGCCGCCCGCGTACTCACGGAAGTGCTCGGCCATCGCCTTCTTCATCGCCATCTTCGCCGGGAACGAGGCCTTCACCTTCGCAGGGTGCTTGCCGCGGTACTCCTTGAAGTGATCCATCATGTCCACCGCGTAGCTCTGGTGGCACCGGATAATGTCGGCGGGCGCATCAGTGAAAAGCCGCATCGCGAGGTCGTACAAGGACCAGTCGCGGCTCTCGTCGATCAGGTGAGCGTCACCGTTTGCCCAGACGACCCGCGCCAGCGCATCGAGGTACGGCCGCGCGTGGGTCGAACAGAGGTCGTTCACGGGCAGCAGCTCCGTCTCGAGCGCCAGCCGCTGGGCCTCGGGCAGCGCCGCCCAGGCGTGGTACGTCTGGTCATGCTCGGGCCGCTTGGGGTCGCGCTCGAGGACGAGCCCGCGCTTCTCCTCGAACATCGCCATCACGGCCGGGGACACCTTCTTGAAGAACGTCTTCGGATTCCACTCTCGGTGTTGCATCGCTTTCACTCCTCTCGTTGAACTTCACCTGCACTTCGCGTCCCGACCACCGGGAAACGATTCTTGCTTCAGCTGCCTACCCGCCGCGCGTAAACCGATTGGTTGACAACGCGGACAAAAAAAGGGGACCCACCGGCGCCATCAGACGAGCCTCCGCTGCTGCTCGTGCTCCGCCTTGTCGAGCACCAGCTTGAGGTCGACGAGGCGGTAGCTCATCGCCTCCTTCGACACGTTGGTGAAGTTGCCCTCGCGGATGACCTCCCCGGCGTAGTCGCGCAGCTGCGAGTCGAACTGGCGCGCGTCCAGCCGTTTCCGCAGGCCGCCGATCACCGGCAGGTTGGCGTCGCAGACCTTCTTGACCGTCGCACGCACGTCCGACTCGGGCATGATCAGGCGTGCGGCGAAGAGGTCCGCTTGGATTTCGGCGCGCTCCTTGTTCTGGCTGGTGCGGCAGACGATGGCCGGCGTCGCCTTGGCGTTCTTCTCGTGCGCGAAGAGCGGCAGGGTCACCTTCTCCATCTCGACGTAGGGGCGGTGCAACCACCAGTGGCCGATTTCATGCGCGAGCGTGAAGGAGAAGCGCCCCTCCTTCCCCTCGAGCGAGCTGTCGACTCGGATGACGTTGTCGTCGAACCACGCCGCGCCGAGCACGTCGCCCATCTTGAGCATCTCGCGGAGGTCGGCCACCTCGAACACGATGCCGAGGTGGTGCTCCGTGATGTCCTCGATGTCGATGGGCGGGCGGGGTACCGCCCCCTTCCACTTCGAATAGCGCCGCAGCAAGTCCATGACGGCGCTCTCCAGCTGCGCTGGCTTCAGGAAGGGGACTTGGAGTTTGGTCAGCATCTCAGGTCTTGCCCTTCTTCGGCAGCATCCCCGTGAGCTGATCGGCCGACAAGTTCTCTCGCCCGATGCGCCGGAGGAACTCGGGCAGCTTCGGGTCGTCCTTCATTACCGTCACCACGTCCTGGGGCACCTTGCCCGCGAGCAGCATGAGGGTGTCGAAGTCGTCCTCGAGCACCTCGGCGAGCTTGCGGATCGTCTCTTCCTTGAGTGGCGTCCTCTCCTTGTTCCCCTCGAGGCGCGAGAGGATGGTCGCTGACTTGTTCATGCGCTTCGCGGCCTCGCGGAGCGTGAGGCCCAGCTCTGCTCGCCGCTTTCGTATTCTGTCGCCCAACGTCTCGGGCATCCCTGACCTTTCTTTGTGGAGAACGACCGGCCCGCGGTAGTGCCGAGCTTGTCAACCAATCGGTTAACACGCGAACAGAGACGGCGTCAATCATCAAGATCGTGAGGGCGTCGGTCCGCTTTCGGTCCCTGTCCCAGATCGCCCCGACGGTCGCGTTTTCAAGGTCGAGACCTTCAAAGCGAGGCGACGAATGCACGAGACTTCCGACACCGACCTTGATGACGCGCGCGACGACATGTCTCCGCAGGAGCGTCTCAAGGCAGCGGCGCAGATCTTCGCCCGCGGTATTCGCCGCCTCCTGACGATGACGACGGCCGGGCCAGCGGCCGGGATTCGCACGCCCCAACCAGATGAAAACACAGAGAAAGGCGCCTTGCCTGTGGTCCCGAGTCGAGCCCTCATGACGAGGACAAGAGCGGGTTAGCGGCCAGAGACGGACCGCGGAAAAGGAAGGCAGCCACATGGCGAAGACAGATGACAGTTTCATCCGGGAGGCAATCGCGATCCGGAAGCTCTCCATCGAGGAGATCCGCGCGCGGTACCTGGAGCTCTTCGGAGAGGAGACCAAGAGCCGCAACAAGGACTATCTCTTCAAGCGCATCGCGTACCGCCTCCAGGAGCGCAAGCACGGCGGCCTCACGGCGGAGACCCGGGCGCGCGCGGAGGCGCTGGCAGACCAGGCCCCCATGCGAAGGCGCCTGCCGCCCGGCGCCGCCGAGGAGCTGGCGCTCGCGGCCCGGCCCCGCGACCCGCGGCTGCCGCCGCCGGGAACGGTGCTGCGCCGAACGCACGAGGGCGTCGAGCACATGGTCACCATCGTTGACGATGGATTCGAGTACCGCGGCGAGCGGTTCCGCAGCCTCTCGGTGGTCGCCAGCAAAATCGCGGGCACGCGCTGGAACGGCTACGGGTTCTTCGGACTCCTCCAGAAGGAGAGCGCATGACCGCAGCGAACGGCAACGGCAAGGCGCCGCGCCAGGTCCGCTGCGCCATCTACACGCGGAAGTCCACGAGCGAAGGGCTCGACATGGACTTCAACACCCTCGACGCCCAGCGCGAGGCGGCCGAGCACTACATTCGCAGCCAAGCCGCGATGGGCTGGACGGCGCTCCCTACGCGCTACGACGACGGCGGGTTCACCGGCGGGAACCTCGACCGCCCGGCGATGCAGCGGCTCCTCGACGACATCGAGCGCGGCGAGCTGGACATGGTGGTCGTCTACAAGGTCGACCGCCTCTCACGCTCGCTCCTCGACTTCGCCCGGGTGATGGAGCGGTTCGAGAAGAAGAACGTCGGGTTCGTCTCCATCACCCAGCACTTCGACACGTCGTCGTCGATGGGCCGGTTGGTCCTCAACGTTTTGCTTTCGTTCGCCCAGTTTGAGCGCGAGCTAATCAGCGAGCGCACACGCGACAAGATTGCCGCTGCCCGGCGTCGCGGGAAGTGGACGGGCGGTCCGCCCGTCTTGGGCTACCGCGTCGACACCGACCGGCGCGCTCTCGCCGTGGTTCCAGAGGAGGCGACTGTCGTCCAGCTCGCGTTCGAGCTGTATCTCAAGACGCGCTCCATCGGCGCGGTCGCCGCGCGGCTCAACTCCCTCGGCCACACCCAGAAGCGCCACACCACCAGGAGCGGCAAGGTGGTGGGCGGGCGGCCCTGGGACAAGAACGCCGTCCACCGGCTCATCCGGAACCCGCTCTTCGCGGGGAAGGTGAAGCAGAACGACGAGCTGTATGCAGGCGAGCACCCGCCCCTCATCGGAATGGACGTCTTCGAACGCGTCCAGAAGGGCCTCGCCGACCGCTCCACCGGACGCGGGGCGCGCCACAGCCGGCGGCCCGAGTACCTGTTGACGGGCATCCTCCGGTGCCTGCCCTGCAACGCGGCGATGACCTCGTCGGTGGGCCGCGGCCGCAACGGCAAGAGCTACCGGTATTACCGCTGCCGCCGCGAGGCCAACGAGGGAACGGCGTGCCCGACCGGGCTGCTCGCGGCCGACGAGGTGGAGAGCGCGGTCATCGCCCAGGTGCGCGAGGCCGCTCGCCGCGGGGACCTCCAGCGCGAGATTCTCGCCGAGCTCAACGAGGACGACGGTTCTCTGGCGGAAGCGCAGGCCCAGCGCGAACGTTTGACCGCTCGGCTCGCCGAGCTGAACGGTGAGGCGCGCCGGCTGCTGGCCGCGTTCTCCAACGGCAACGCTGGCAGCAAGCTCATGGTCGAGCGCCTCGGAGAGCTGGAGGCCGACATGGACCGCGTGCGCCTGGAGCTCGGCGAGGTCGAGGGCCGCCTGCGGGGTGTCGCAGGCGTTCGTCACGAGGTGGAGCGGGTGGCAGAGTTTCTCGATGCGTTCGACGGGCTGTGGGACGCGCTGGTTCCCGCCGAGCGACGCGAACTCCTGCACGTCCTCGTGCACCGCGTGGCCGTCGACACCGCGACGGGTCAGCTGCGCATCAAGCTCCACGACCTCAAGGAACGTTCGCCGGCCAGCGCCGCCGGCCTTGCTGCGGAGGCCACGCCATGAACGAGATTTCCGTCGCGTTCGAGCCCAAGGGCCGCGCCCGTGCGCGCCGCGCCGCCGAGGCAGCGGCACAACCACTACGCCGCTACCCGGCGCGCGTGGCCCGCCAGCTCGCCCTGGCGCACGCCCTCCAGCGTCGGGTCGACGCCGACGAGTTCGTCGACTACGCGACCATGGCGCGGGCACTCGGCTTCACCCGGGCGCGGGTCACGCAGCTCATGGACCTGCTCCTCCTTGCGCCGGACATCCAGTCCGAGATTCTGTTCCTCGAGTGCCCACCGGGAGAGCAGCCCCTCAGCGAGCGACGGCTACGGGACACGGTGCTGAAGTCGCTCGACTGGCGGGAGCAGCGGAAGCGGTGGGCCGAGATCTTTCGAGCCCCATCCATCGGCCGACTCACATCGCCGTGATGCTCACGTTCCCGCATGAGGTCCAGGACGCCATCGACCGGGGCACCGTCCGCGACCGCGCCGAGGTGGCCCGGAGGCTCGGCTTCACGTGGGCGCGCATCACGCACCCGGTTGACCTTGACCTGACGCAGCTCGCGCCCGACGTGCAGGAGCGGATCCTCTTCGTCGACGCGGTGGACGGCGTCGAAGCCCATGAGCGAGCGGGCGCTGCGGGTCGTGGCGCACGCCGGGAGCTGGAAGGAGCAGCGGGCGGCGTGGAAAGCTGCCCCCGCCAATCTGCCCGCCAATCTGCTCTTGCGTTCAGGTGTGCCCCCAAGGTAGCCTTCAACCTGACCGGCAACTTTGATGGTCATCCCAATGGAAGCCTCCGACTTCGCCCAGATCCTGAGGCAGATCCGTGATCGTCGACAGCTCACGCAGGAAGAACTCGCACGGGAGCTCGATGTGACCGTCGGGACGTTGAGCAATTGGGAGAACGCTCGGCACCGACCCGTCAGAGCGCAGCGCCGAAGAATCGAACAGATCGCCGAGTCGCTAGGCCTTCTCGGGTCGTCTGTCCTGCAAAGGAAGGCTCCGCATGACTACTAATCAGCTCGCGTTCTTTGGTACTGGCCGTACCGCTCCGCCGGCTGCGGTCGGTGTCGAAGTCACGGCCGCTCGCGACCTGTCCGCTCCTCAGCGGCAGCTTCTCAGTCAAGCGCACCTGGACGACATCGCGCCGATCGAATCGTGGAAGGTCACTGGGACGAACAAGCAGCTCTCGTACTCCACCCACGGAGTGTTTCGCTTCTTCGGGAAGTTTCCGCCACCCATCGCCAGGCATCTCATCGGCGAGTTCTCGGAGCGCGGGGACTGGGTTCTGGACCCGATGATGGGCTCGGGTACGACGGCGGTTGAGGCCCTGGACATGTCCAGGAACGTCGTTGTGCGGGATGTCTCGCCCCTTTCGACGCTCCTGTGCCGGGTGAAGACGACCCATGTTGCGGAGACGGATTCGAGGCGAGCGTTCGACCGTGTGGCGAAGCTCGTCGGTTCGCCGGCAACGACACCGCTCCCGACACCCATCGGCCTGAGGAACGCGGCGCACTGGTTCCTGCCCGAGACGATCGCAAGCCTTGGGCGCATTCGCGCTGCGATTGAGCCTGAGTCGGACACGCCGGTGCGCGAGCTACTCCTGACTGCATTTACTTCTACGGTTCGGCGCGTCTCGAAAGCCACGACCCAACAGGGTCGCCTGTTCCTCGACGTCGAAAAGGCGAAGCCGGACGCATGGCCAACCTTCTGTGATCGCTTCGACAAATATGCGGGTGCAGTGGCCACGCTCCCGCGAGAGCGAAAGGGAACGCAGCTCCAGATCGAACAACTCGACGCGCGCTCGAAGGGCACCACACCTCGCCGCTTTCGGCTCGCCATTACGCACCCGCCGTACTTCAATAATTACAAGTACTCTTCGGTCAACTCCCTTGAGCTTGCCTGGCTCGGCGTCGCTCACAAGGAGGTTCGCGCCGGTGAGATTCGCGAAGCATTCAAGATCGGGAAGCCCGAGAAGGTCACTGAGTATGTCGAAGACTTGGCCGCGGCCGTCGCGGCCATCTCGGAGCAACTCGATGACGGTGGCGTACTTGCGCTCATGATGGGCGACACGATCATTCGTGACACTTACATCGACGTCACGAGGCAGTTGCTGCAAGCTATCGAGCAGGCAGGCGCGCATCTGCGGCTCGATCGCGTGGTGCTCCGAGTGCCGCAGTACACCGAGGCATCGTGGGTCGCGAGTCAAAGGCGCACCGGCGACAAAGTTGGAGTCACTCTCAACGACTTCATCCTCCTCTTCACCAAATCGAAGCGTGCCAAATGAGTAGGGACGACTTCTCGCTGATCGCGGTCACCGCGGAAACTCATCCGCCCGGGTATTCCTTCCATAAGTACTGGGCGCGAAAACCGCACAACGTCGTGAGGCGAGCACTTGAGGCCTGCGGTGTTGGGCCGGGCGCCGTCGTTCTCGATCCGTTCTGCGGTAGCGGCGTCCCGCTGAGCGAGGCGGCCGCTCTTGGCGCAACCTGCATCGGATTCGATGTCAACCCTGTCGCTGTTGAGCTAACGAGGGCGACGCTGAGCCCGCCTGACCCAGACGCGTACCGCAGCGCGCTGAGCAACACCCTGGAAGATCTCGAGCGCGAGTTCGCCTCGCGCTACCGGGTCGCTGGTCGTTCGGTCCGGTACACTGTCCACGCAACGGTGGTGGATTGCGGTTCCTGTGGGTTGCGCGTCTCCTCTGACGTTTCTCCGAAGCGCGGCCGCACGTACGTCTGTCCACAGTGCAGTGCGCGGCTCTACTTCAACCTCGAGAACCTCATCGCGACTCGGCAACTCCGAGCCGTGTTCGATGATGGCACCGAGACGGTCGCTGAAGAAGAGCACCTCGTACAACGTGGCGAAGAGGCGTCGTCCCCGTTCGACCACGAGTTCCCTCACAACGGACGTATTCTCGCATTCCGCGGCATGCGCACGCGGCACCTCTTCACTGCCCGCAATTTCGAAGTGCTCACCGCCTTCGCCGAACGAATCAGTGTCCTCCCCGAGGACATCCGATCAGCTGCCCGACTGACACTCACGGCGTCTGTCGCGCAGTGCTCGCGATTGATCGCGTACCGAAACGATCTCACGACGGGCGGTCCAGCGTGGACCGTCCCTGGCTTCTGGGTGCCGCCTCTTCATCTCGAAACCAACCCGCTTGCTCATATTCGTGCGCGGCTCCAGCGGACATACAAAGGGTTCAAGCATCTACGAGGCCTGGCCGGCCGCGGCACCCAGCACGTCGTTCACGAGGGCGACTCGGGAGCCCTGCTTGCACAACGACTGCCCGTGGGCTCCCGCGCTACCGTCGCATTCTTGGATCCCCCTTACGGAGACTCGGTCCCGTACCTCGAGTTCTCGGCGATGTGGAACAGCTTCTTGCGGGCCGTTCCAGATCCAGGGCTGGATATCGCCGTGAGCAATCGCTCGCGTGGTGATGGTACCTGGGAGAACTACGAGCTGGGCCTTGCGAGAATCATCGCGGCCCTGAGACCGGCGATGAAAGATGACGGTCGAGTGATCGTCACGTTCAACAACAAGGATGCTCGGGCGTGGAGAGCGCTCCTGGCGGCTCTGCAGCAAGCTGGCTTCCGCTGCGAAGGCGCCTTCTATCAGCACCCCGCCGTGGTTTCCGCCAAGGCTCAATTGGCCCAGGACGGCAGCTACGTTGGGGACGTGTACTGCGTGTTCCTGCCATCCGCCGAGGCGCCCTCTGTGGAGACAGGTGCGATCTCAACTGCGATTCAGCGCGCTCTGCGCTCGCACCAAGGAACCACACTGGACGACGATGCGCTCCAGCGCGTCGCAGTCACCGAGTTCCTTCGTGCGAACGTGGACGCAGCGTTGCTCGAGCGCCTGCCACAAATCGTCGCGGAGGCTCGGGTCCTCCCCGTCCCGGATCAGGGGCTCGATGCCCCGGTGGACTCGTTTGCGGATGTCGCGCTTGCTCTGGTCGCGGACATGCTGTCCTGCGGCAGCCCGGTGCCGATCGCTTCCGTCGCCGCGGAGCTGCACAGGAAGCACGCGCATCTCGGGGTGCTCTCTGCGCCTCGCCTGAAGGAGGTGCTCGAGAGGCGCTTCGATGTTCGGGAGGGGCTTGTTCTCGGGCGCGCCAATGGTTCCAACGGAGCGCCGCCCGACCAAGTGGCGCGCCCGAAGACGGCTGGCCAACTGTCGCTCTTCTAGCTTCTCGCCAAGCCCTCGTCGGCCAGCGACACGCTGGTGCGGTGCTTCGGCTACACGAGCAGCGATGTGACGGAGCGGCGCGTTTTCTCGGCGAACTCCTCGATGCTGAGATTCCCATCAGCCTTTTGGAACGTCTCGAAGCCGACCAGAGGCACGTCACGAAGCTGCTTCCTGTAGAGCGCGAAAAGCGATGCGACGTCGATGGCGTCGTCGGGAAATGGACGGCCCCAAAGCAGGCCAGCAACTACGTCGTACTTTGATCGAGGTCCCCAGAATTGATGTGATCCGAGCCTCGCAAGAGCGGTAGTCAAGCTCGTGACCACCTCGGAGGACTTGCGTACCTGGTCCGCAGCACCAAGCCTCGGCGCGGTATCTTTCGCCTCGACGATCATTACGATCTTCCGCGCATCATTTACGGCAACCACATCGGGGCGGTCGTCATCGCGAGGGAATCGATAGACCTCCCCCTCTTGGCCAGCACTATTTCGGCCCGTAAGTCTCTTCCACGGTCCCGCGGTGGGATTTGTGAAGGCGATCCACCAGTCATTCGAACTCCGGAGTTGAAGCTCGAAGCGCCAACGGACGACCTCCTCAGTCATCCTATAGGGAATCTGAGATCTCACAGCCATCGCTTGTCCTTCGCGGAGTACACAGCACCAGAGTGGAACACCAGATAGTCGGCACGGCTGAGGAAGATGAGCTGTCCCTTGTTGCGACTCGTTCGGTCTGGATTGAGCACACCGTGAGAATGATGCGGGAAGTACGCGATACGGACTCGGGGCGCCTGCGCGGTGCCACCGAAGATCCACGAGAACGCCGCAAACTGCCCGGTGTAAGGGTCGCCAAAGATCCTTCCCGGCTTCACGCTGTTGCTGACGTACACGATCGCCGCTTTATCGCTCGTACCTGGCAGCTTCTTGGATAGCCGAGGAAAGACAGTTTCAAGCGTCTCAAACACGAACCGTGCGGAGTCGGCGAGATAGAGAATGTTCTTCGCCGTCGTCACGTGTCGAAGCCCCGAATTGCTCTCCGGAAAGTCGTCGAGCTTGAGATTGAACTCGGCCGGCGGGCTGAGAGCCTGTGCCCCAGCGTGGAGCCTCCGCTGCTGGTCGATCCACGACTTCAGATCGTCCTCAGGCTGCGGTCGCGACCCTGCGTTTCCCGAAAGCGTGTACACGTTTCCCGTTGCTCTCCCTGCCTCCAGCCGGGAGAGGAATGGGTCGGTCTTGATGAAGGTTCCCTGCGCTTGGTTCTTCCGAAACGCAGCAGGGAGTTCCTTGAACTTGGGCCAATCGAGCAACGGGAAGGACGTCTTGCCTCCGTCCGATCCCGACGCGATCCCGGCCAGCCTTGAGGCGGTTGCGGGGTCGGCAAGCAACTCCGCGTGCGGGAGGAAGTCGGTCACGTTGGCATACGTTTCGCCGACAAACCGAAGCATCGACGCGAAGTGACTGCTGAGCTCGGCATCGAGCCCGTCGAGCAGCCTCTTCGTGGTTGAGTAGTTCTCCAGCATCTTGGCAAGCATGCGGAAGAGCTGCACCATCCCTTCGCCTGCCGCGTAGTCCTCGGGGGATGCTTCCGACGAGTACAAGAGCACGATGTTCGGCGTACGAAAGGTCGCCGTGAGCGCAACGGCCATCAGCGCAGGCCACGGAGACGCTTGGCGTGTTCCTTCGTCTACGTGCGTACCGAACTGACTCAAGAGGTACCAGAACGGGACCTTCATCGTGCCGGCGCCGTGCATTCTCTCGCAGCGTTGCAGGGCTTGGTTGCCCGTCGGAACCGCCGCGGTCTCCTCGACAGCGAACAGCACCGCGTCCGCTGAACGGTCGTACGCGACGATATCCGGCTTCCCCCAGTCGAGAAGCTCCCGGATCTTCTTCGGCAGGTCGCTCCAGTTCCCGTACCCTCCGAAGACTTCGAGTTCCAGCCGCACCTGACCGAGTTGCACCGAGTACTGGGGGATGAAGCCGAGCCGATGGCTTCGGGTGACGACGGCCTTCGGCCACTGCTTGAGGATGCCTTCGGCAGCCCATGCTCCCTCGTGGAAGCTGTCACACCACAGCTCGACCTTTCGTACCGAGACGGTCATCGGGTACTCCTCGATTCGAAGTCCTTGAGCAGCACTGCCGGCGACACTCGCAGCGCTCGTGCGATACGGACGAGGTTCAGCAGACTCACGTTTCTCTCGCCGCGCTCAACGCCCCCGAGGTACGTCCGGTGCATCCCGGCGCGGTCCGCGAGTTCCTCCTGCGACACGCCGAGCCGTTCGCGCTCAGCACGCACGCGGGCTCCGAATCGCTGGAGTGCCTTCTTCTTCACCCGACGAAGACTCTCGCGATGACGCCTATCCGTCTACAGACTATGAGTATCATGCTGGCGGATGCGGACTTCTCTGCGGTTGGCTGGTCTCACGGAACAGCCGCGGGGCGCGGCGCTGGCCAGACCTTCACCGCGAGGTCCGCCAGGACCTTGGCTCGCGCCTCGATCTCTCCCTGCGACCAGGTTTTCAAAGGGTCTGCTGCCTTGAAGTGCTGGTTGAGGTAGCACCGTGCTCGCCGCGAGAATCGGCTTCTTGATCTCGAACGCGCGGTTCGACATCTCGCTGTTGTAGTCGGCTCCGACCAGCGTGAGGTTGCCGGGCGTGTGGAGTCACTCGGCGTGCAGCGGGCGCCACTCGGCTCCGAGCTGCGCAATCCACGCGCGACCGTCGTCTTCGGCCTCGTCGATGGTCTGCGGCATGACGTGCTCGATGGAACACCCGTCGAGCAGCACCCGGTCAGAGCGGTTCGCCGTGGGCGTGACCGTAGGCGCGTGGTACCTGATCGCCAACCGATCTTCAGGACGCGCCCATGCTCTCGCTTGCCTTCCGCACCTTCGAGTTCCTCGCCTACCACCTGCTCATCGTGGTCGTGGACCGCGTGAGCCGGCTCCCGCGCGGAAGCAACCCGCCGGAGATTATGCGTCTCTACCGCGAGAACCTGGCGCTCAAGGCCCAGAACGGCGCCCTGCTCCTCGAGCTCGACGCTGCGCGTGGCAAGCGCCCGAAGATGCCCCTGCGCGTTCGGGCGGCGCAGGTCTTCTCGTACCTCCTGACCCGCGGCAACCACGAGTTCCAAGACTACTACCTCGCTGCCTCGGACAAGACGCTCGCCCGGTGGACCGCGCTCTTTCGGCGGGGCCCCTGGCCGTGGCGGAAGAAGACGGCGACGCTCGGCCGTCCACCGCTCGACGAGAAAATCGTCGCCATCATCATCACGCTCAAGAAGGAGAACCCGCTCTGGGGCGCCCGACGCATCCGCGAGGAGCTCCGCCGGATGCGCATCAGCGTGAGCGAGCCGACCATCCAAAAGGTCCTGAAGGAGCACGGCTTTCACCCGCGGGGAGGCCATCCCGGCAACTGGGAGCGCTTCAAGTCGACCGCCCGCGACGCAATCTGGGCGATGGACTTCTTCGTCGTGCGCACGGCACGCGGCACCTGGTGCAACGTGCTGCTCATCATCGACATCCACACGCGCGAGCTTCTCGACCTCCGGGTCTCCGACGGCTGGGACGTCGACTCCGTCTGGACCGTGTGCGCGCTCTCGGCGTGCATGGGTCGGGAGCAACGCCAGCCGGTCGCCGTCATGCACGACCACGGGACCCAGTTCTACGGGCAGTTCGAGCGGCAGCTCCGCGTGATGGAGATAGACCAGCGGCGGACCCCGGTCGCACTTCCCTACGTGAACGGCTCCGCGGAAAGAGCCATCAAGTCGGTCCGTTTCGAGCTGCTCAATCACGTCCGCACCCGGAGCGCCGAGGAGCTTCAGTGGTACATGGACGAGTATCGCCGCTACTACATGGCCGAGCGAGCGAACCAGGCCCTCGACGGCCAGACGCCCGCAGCCTTCGGGCGCGGCGAGAAGCTGGCCGAGGTCATCGACCTTGATGCCGTTCGCCGGCGCCGCCTCGTCCGGAGCAGCCACGCCCACGGCCTGCTCAACAGCTATAAGCTCGCCGAGGATGAGCAACCCCACCAGCGCCACGCCGCGTAGTGGCGTCCGCGCCGTCGTTCGCACACGGGCCACACCTGGCGCGGGGGCGGACGTGTGTCGAGGACTGGCCGCCCAGCGCGAAATCGTGGCCCGTGGGCGCGCCCTGGGCGCCACGGGGCCGCTGTCGTCGGCGGGGTTGGCGTCCGTTCCGGGCTTCGTCGGCCGGCGGGCGGTCCCCGGAGGCCTTTCTTGGGATCGGCTGGCGGGGGACCCGCCGCCAGGACCGGGCCCGGCCCGGCCGATAGGGTCCAACGACGTGGGCGATGTCTCGTAACCCTAACGCCGTAGGGTCTCACGACCTCGCGTCGTCTTGAGACTCGAACCACCCCCGCCCGGCCGGAACCCAATCAGAGAAACCGAGTAGCCGCGGGCACTTGCTCACTCTCCGCTCTCTGCGGGAGCGCGTTTCCTGGTTCGCCTGGAGGCATTAATTGGGGAGCCATTCTTCCTCCACCACCAACAGATGGTGGGGGAGCAGTTAACAGGAGCCCCGCGAGGCAACTCGCGGGGTTTCGTCTTGAAAGCGCCAGTGTTCGCGGGGTTCTGCGCAGGGGCGACGACGCGGACGTGAGCGCAGACGGCGATTCTGAGAACGGGGATGGGCGCGACGACGGGCTCTCGGGGGCGCGATCGTGCTCTCTGAAGGGCCCCGCGGGTCGAGAGCGGCAGAGAGCGGTTAACAGGTCGCCGCCGCGGAGAGGGGCCGGTTAACAGCGCCGGCCTCCATGCCTACGTCACCACGGCGAGCGAGACCTGCCGTCGACGCTTCGTAGGGGGCGTAAGCGCGGTTGGCGGCGGCATCTCGTCCCAGGTGCGGCCGTCGAGGACTCGGCCGGCCTGCTTCTTGTTCTTGCCCCCCCACTGCTTGAAGAAGAATGGCACCTTCGCCCGTCGGCACTGGTCGCGGAGGTCCGTCGCCCATGTGGGGTTCATGGGCCGGGCGCCGGGACCTGACTCGCCGCCGACGATGACCCACTGGATATCGCGTAGGTCCAGACGGTGGAGCGGCCCGAGAAGAGGCTCGAGCGACAGGAACTTGGTCAGCGCTGCGGTGCTGCGAAGATCGTCGATGCGTCCGCGGTACTTTTCGCTCTCGATGCTGACCCCCATCCAGACGTTCGGCGCCCAATCCAGGTCGGCGCTGAGGTCGGCGAGACGATCCGCTCGCTTCGTCAGCACCTGGAAGCGATGCCAGTGGGCACGGCGCATGACGTCGAACACCCGCTGGATGTAGTCGAGAGGCACATCCTCATGGAACAGGTCGCTCATCGAGTTCACGAAGATCGTCTGTGGCTTCCTCCAGCGCAGCGGCAGCTCGAGCATGTGTGGCTGAAGCGTCAGCCGAAACCCGTTCCGGTAGTTGTCCTGGCCCATCGCCTGGAGGCGCTCGGCCATCCGCTCCGCGTAGCAGTGCTTGCAACCCGGACTGATCTTCGTGCAGCCCGTGACGGGGTTCCAGGTGGACTCGGTCCACTCGATCGCGGACTTCAGGCCCATGTGAGCCTCGCTTCATCCGGGTAGGAATTGGCACGGCGCTTCTTCCCGTCCGTCTTGACCTCGTCGATCTTCAGGTGACCGCTCTCCTCCTCGTGCTTGAGGGCCGCGGTCATGTGCTTCTTGAGGTACGCCGTCTTGTTCTCAACGAAGATCCGCGCCTGGAAACCGGTCACCGTGCCCTTCGCCCGAAATTCTTCTCGCACCTGCGCGGCCAGCACCTTCGTTGGGTCGACCTCGAAGAGAACCATCTGGCTGGGGTTGGTAGCGTCGGAGAAGCGAAAATCTCCGTCGGGATCCACCTTCCACATCGCCTCCTTCATCTTGAGGTGACCGAGCTCGCTGTTCGTCGCAAAAAATAGGTAGTACTGCGTGCGTTCCTGTCGATCCCGCATCTCGAAGAAGCGGACGTACTTGGCAGCTCCGGAGAGCTTCGACTGGTAGAGCTCGCGGAGCTTGACGATGCGGTCCCCCGACCCCTTCGCGATCTCCACGGCCTCCGCGCCACCGAAAGCATCGACGATGTGCTGAACCACCTTGTCTTCGGGGTGCTCGAGGAATCGGTTGATGGCGTCCACCATGAAGGTGATGAACACCTCGCAGCGCTTGTGCTTCAGAAGGCGCTCGATAAGCGAGAAAGGAATTCCAGAGAAACCGAACGGATCGATGAACGCGAACGTCGGAGCGAGCACGTTCTTGTCCGCTTCGATCGAGTCGAGGACCTTCCCGAACTTCTCGTGGAAGCGCCCGGCCTCCGCAGTGATCTTGAAGTGCGCGGGAACGGTGATCGCGGCCAACTCCTGCTTCAGGTGCGCCAACCGATCTTCGCGCTCCTCAATGAACCAGAATGCGATCTCGCCAACGGTTGACTTGCGGTGACTGACGGCGACGTCGAGCGCGATCACGGGCGACCCAGCCTCACCGTTCTTGTAGCGGCCCGGCCCGGAGAAGCCGTCGATGTAGACGATGCGGCTGTGATAGGTGCCGAGGATCGGAAACCAGGCCGCAAGGTACCGACGCAGGATCTCGTGCTTCGCCGTCGTGTGCGGATCAAGTTCCCACAGGGTTTCCTTCGGCGTTGCCATAGCTCAGCACAGGCCTCGCCCGCACGAGTTCATGCGCCACCTCGACGTCGCGTGGTCACGTTCTCGGACATTCCAAGCTCCCGGAGCGCCGCCTTCGTCTCCTCGACCTTCGACGTCGCCGTGCCGCCCGGGGGGTCGACATCCACCGTGACGGAAAGCCTCAGGCCGCCCGCGGTCGCGAAACGCGAGAGGACCTTCGTGTAGAAGTTCATCCATTTCTGCGGCGAGATTTCTCCGGTCCACGAGAAGCCCGTGATCTCGGCGCCAGGCGGGGGCTCGGACTGGGTTCCTGCGCTCCCAGCCCCGCCAACCGAAGGCGCCACGGGGGGGACGGCGACCGAGCCCGTCGGGGTACCCGAAGTTCCGGCACCAGCGATGGGCGGCACGATCGGCAGAGGCGCAGCCTTCTTCGCCAGGTACTCATCCGCGCGCTCCCGCACGATGAGGTACACGTCGTCGGCGAGCTCGATGTCGGTGCTACCGAGAGAGCGCTTGTACACGAACGGCTCATACGTGCCGTCAGCGCTCTTTCCGACGTACGCGATGGTGCCCGCCTCGAGGCCCCGCGAAATCGTGTCCTTCACCGCGTCAGCCTTGAGCAGCCGTGGGAACTTCGGAGACGCGTAGAACGCGTCGCGCACCGACTTCGTGCTCCACTCCGGGAGCGCGGGCGGCCAGTAGCGCGTGAGGAAGTTCGGGCTCACCCCTTCGACGACGATGTCTTCCTGCTTCAGGCGCGACACGATGAGCTCGACCAGGGAGCTCGCCGCGCTCGAGTGCACCAAGCCCAGGTCGATCTTCCGCAGAGCGTTGTCCTCCGCGAGCAGATAGACATTTTTGTAGGAGCGCCAGACCGCTTCACGAAGATCGCGTTCCGCGCGTTTGGCGTTTTCGACGATCTGTCGCTGCTGGACCTCGTCGAGCTTGAGTTCGCCGGCATCGCCCTCGATGTCCTTCCACGCGAGGAGCTTCCGAGCCTCGTCCCGGAGAGTGGTCGAGTCCTCCGCGACTACCCAGATCAGCGCGCTCTTGAACGTGCGCGACGAGGAGCCGCTCTCGGTCGTCGCGTGCTTTCGTGCGCCTCGTCGAGAACGCGCATCCCGTCGTCATGTTTGAAATCGCCCCGCCGCGCCTGCTGCACGTGGTGCCCGGAAGCGCGCTGGCCCGGGGTGGCACCAACCGATGAACAAGGAGAAGAAGACCATGGCCAAGAAGCAGACCGAGAAGAAGACGATGCCGAAGAAGACCGAGGCGAAGGGCAAGGCGACGGCGCGGAAGGCTCCGAAGGTGCCGGTGCAGGCGAAGAAGGACGCGCCGGTCACCTCCGCGCCCGAGGCGATGGCGAAGCCCGCAGCCGTCGCGCACGTCACGCCGGCGGCGCCGACCACGCCGGACCCGCGCCTGCCGGCGCCGGGGACGGTGCTCCAGAAGCGTGACCGCCACGCTGCGGTCCGCTGCGAATGCACCGTCGAAGAGGGCGGCATCCGGTACGCGGGCAAGGTGTACCGGTCGCTCTCGTCCGCCGCGATGGCGGCGGCGAAGGACCTCGGGCTCACCAACAAGACCCAGAACGGGTTCACGTTCTGGGGCCTCACCAAGCCGCCGCGCCGCCCGAGCGACCCGCTGGCCGCGCTGGACCGCGCCTGGGAGCGCTACCACGGCAACGTCGAGGCGCTCGTGAAGGAGGGGGTCACCGACGAGAACCGGAGCAAGGTCGTCGCCGCCATCCGCAAGCACGCGGAGGTGATCGAGAGCCTGCGCGAGAAGGTGGCATGATGACGCCGGCTGCGGCCGGGACCGATGTTGCCGGTTGAGCACGAGAAGCGACGGCTGGTCGAGTGGCTCCGGGCCGATCTGGCCCGGGCCACTGGCCGCCGGTACCGGATCAACCTCGACGGGCTCGACGTCGAGAGCCTGCGCGAGCTGCAGCGCCTCCTGCGTGGTCTCGACCACGAGAAGTGGGCCGCCGTGAACCGCGCGCGCCTGACGCCCTGGCGATCGGGCTGAGCCCCGGCCCACTCCGGTCATTCCGGTCGGAGGTCCAGCATCACTCTTGCCTTCTCGTTGTCCGTCAGGGCACCGCCAGAGCCGTCGTCTTCGATCTGATCCTGAGCAACCTCCTGGTCGACTTCTTCTGGAAGCAGACCGAGTTCCTTCTTCTTCGAACCGATCAAGATCTGGAACCACTGGTCGCGCTGCATGACCGTGTGGAAGATGCGCTCCTCGTACGTGCCGTTGAGGAGCAGGAATCTTACGTCGATGAAGCCCGCCGCATCTCGACGCTCGCCCATCCAGCCCATGCGGTCCACACGCCCCTCGCGCTGCTCCATTCGGGCGGGGTTCCATTCGAGGTCGTAGTGGATGACGTACCTGCACTGCTCTTGGAGATCGATGCCTTCCTCACCCACCTGACCCACGAGCAGGAGGAACGGGTTGTGTCTCCGGTTGAAGTTCCTACGATGCGCCTCTCTGTCGGGCGCGTTGCCCCCGTCGAAGCGGCCGACCAGCGCGATCGACTTCGACTCCTCGAGCTCGACGATTAGCTCTCGCTCGGCGCGATCCATCAGCGTCTCGTGCGGCTCGTCCTCGTGTGGAGTGTCGTCGAGGTAGCGATCGATCACCGCACGAACGGTGCGAACCGCGCGCCCAGTAATCTCCTGCTCGACCCACGTTCCGAGGTGAGCGTCGTCGAGCGAAGGCGAACTCCGAATGAGGTCGATGAGTGCCAGTGACTGGACCGCTCGCCGACGCAGCGGCTCTCGGAACACGTGAAGGATTGAGCGCCCGCGATGCCTCACGAAGTCCTCGTGCGCGAACTCATCGGGGACCTGTCGCCAGGCAGCACACGCTGGGTCCGCCTTCAGCGCTCGCTCCGCGCTGTCGAGCTGGGCATCCACCACCTGCCGCACCTTCCGAGCGAGCTCATCGCGGGTCATGCCCAAGGGGGTCAGGAACTCGGTGAGCGACCGATCGAACGCGACCTGGAGAATGTCTCCGAGAACCTCGGTCAACTGGGGTGCTGTGCCGCGGATGAGCTTGTTGAAGATGAGTACCTTCGAGAACCAAGCGTCGGGAGACTCGTGGACCTTGCGGATCTCTGCCTCGACGATCCCGCGGACGACGTCCCTGAGGGCAGCCACCTTCGGGTGAAGCTTGCCGTCCTTGTTCCAGCGCTCAACGAGCCCTCTGAGACGAGCAGCGCTTTCGAGGTCGCGGTTCAGGAGGTCCGAACCCGCAATCTGCCGGTACGACGAAAGCCCCTGCCTGAGGTCCGTGGGGATGAACGTGCGCTTCGTTTCGCCGTCTCGGGCGCGCTCCGTGACCTCCTGAATGAGCTCGCGCAGCTCGAGGTAGAACAGCGTGTGCTCTCCCTCGAATGGGATGAGCGGTGAGCGCCGCACGCGGTGTTGCAGATTCTCGTCGAGCTTTCGGAATTCCCCGCTCTCGAATCCAAGAGGTCCGCGCTCGACGAGAAAGTACCGGCGTTCATTCTGCTTCTTCGTGTTGCGAATGAGGAAGCGTCGCAGCAGCGCCTGGAGCCCACGGTCGCTGGCTCCAGAGTTCAGCGCGTCGTCATCGCGCAGCCGCTGGAGCAATCCGACCTGCTGCTGCCGCAGAGGATCGCTTGGCGAGCGCTCCCGGAGCTCAAAGAAGCGATCGAGCGCCCGGACGAAGTTCTGCAACCCGGCCTCGATCGTGTCGAGTGCGGCGTGATCCGCCCTCACGAGGGCCAGCAGGTTCACGAGTTCGTGCGGCGAAAGCTCGAACGGCGTGGCGGTGAGCGTGAGGATCTTGTCGAAATCGAGGGAGGCCTGGTCATAGTTCCGGAGATCGCCATCGGGCGCGAACAGCAGCATCGGTCTGTTGCCGTGCGCGTAGTGATGCGCCTCGTCCACGACCACGACGTCCCAGCGAGTGCGCCAGATCTGGCGCAGGAGGGTGGATGCTTGCCGCTTATCCTCCTGGAGTAGCTTCTCGTTGACGATGTAGAGGCCCGGCGGAACCTGATGACGGCCATCTACTCGTTGCCCACGGACGCCGGCGTGTCGGAGTTCTCGCGCCGTTGCCCGGTTGTCGATGCAGCGAACCTCCTTGCCGAACAGTGCGTGGGCCGGGTGTTTCGCCGGAAGGTATCTCGGGAAGCCACGGCCCGCGCGCGCCGAGCTTGTCTCCTCCTCCCACTTGCGCACCAGCGCGGGCTTGCACAACACGAGGGCGCGCTCGAAAGGTTTCCGGCGACGTCGCGCGTGCGCGCAGAGGTGGGAGACCACCGCGAGAGCTTCGTAGGTCTTGCCAAAGCCGACTTCGTCGGCGAGCACTACCCCGCGCTGTCCATGGACGAGAAAGCGTCGCAGAGCAGCGGCGACCACTCGCTCCTGGTCCTCATGACCAGGGCCAAGCGGCAGGTTCGAGACCAGAGCCTCTATGTCGTGCTCGGTGATCACCGGGTGGTTCCATTCTTGAAGACGCCCATCATTTGCTTCGCGTGGACGCGAGAGCCCGCCGCGTAGGTGGCAAGCGCCGGCTCCTCGATCCGCTCGAGCCACCCGACAACCTCGCCGAGCCGATCGGAGAGTCGAAGGTCGGCCGCGATGGCTGGCACGCGAGCCTTCAGCGCCGGCGAGCAGCCCTCGACGACCGCGCGAGCACCGCGGAGAAGCCGCTCCACCAAGAACAGGCGGCACTCCCGCGTCATGACCACCACCTCGCTGGTCGCGGCCTCGACAGCCCAGCGACTGAGCTCATCGAGGCTTCGGCGGGTCGCGAACTCCGAGCCTGGGGTTGCCTTCGCGCGGGCGAGGATCCCGCGGAGGCCCTGATGCACGTTGCGGTAGAAGCGGTCCAAGTCCGCTTGATGGGTGACCACGGCAGGCCCTTCGCCGGCAGAGTCCTGCGCTTTCCGGGCCTCCAACCACTTCTGTTGCTCTCGATACGTGGGCGGGAGTCCGACGCCGGCACGCGCGATGCGCTCGTCGAGCGTGAGCAGTGCGGCCCCTACGAGCGTGAGCCCACAGAACTCCGCGGGCACGTCGACGTTCACCGGCGCCGAATCGGACGCAAGCACGCTGTCGTCGGCGCCGACGACTTCGATGCGCAGAGTCGTTCCTCGAAGTTCGAGCAGCTTCGTCTTGGCATCGACATCAGCCATGCCCGTCACGGGGACCACGACGTCGGTGACCCCTGAGGCAGCGACCTCGCCAATCACGACCCAGGCGCCATCGCGCTGCAGAAGGATGCGCACGCGCGCCCCGGCCGGCGTCGCCTGCAGGAGCGAGACCGCCACTGCCCCCTCCCCGACCCTGTAGGTTGCGTCCGCGACGCCCTGCGTGGGTGGCGAGGGCGGCTCTCCCTCTTTTTCGGAATGCAGAGCGCTAAGGTCCTCGACCTGGTTGAACCCGCGGTCGAGACCGAGCACGCGCACGCTCTGCTCCATGCTCCTGCGTTTGGCTGGCAACGTGGTGAGCACGGCAAGTTCCGAGTTGCCATTCGGCGGACGGTTGAGGAGTCCGGCCGTCGTGAAGTTCGGCGACCCGTGGAGGGCCAGGAGAAACGGCTCGCGACCTGGCCCTTCGGTGCCCTCGAGCAACAGTAGCTTCGCGTGCAGTCGTTGTTCGCGCTCGTCCTGGGCGAAGAAGGCGACCTTCTTCCCGAGCTTCGTCAGCTTCCGCACCGGAAGCTCCGTGCGGCCCTCGCTCTGCCGGAAGAACACGCGGACGGGGATCTCGTCCTTGGGGGCGTCGAACTCGAAGTCCTCGTACAGCATTCGGCCGAAGATCGAAGCGTCCTGTGGTCCGAGCGCAGGATCCTCGGGATGCCTGCGGTCGGGTTCGAAGAACGGGCTCACGATGACGGCGCGTCGCAGCACTCGATGAGGCATGCGCGCGAGAAGCTGCGTCCAGATCGGCTCGGCATAGTTGTGCAGCAAGACGTGGGAAGCGGCCGACGGCGGGGCCTTGTGCTTCTTCACGACCTCGCGGAGAGCCTCCGTGGCGTCGGCCAAGTCCCGAGCCGAGTCGCCCTTGACCTCCTTGGAGACGCCGCTGTCGAGGTAGTCGACGAGGCTCTTGAAGATGCCGTGGTCTGCAAGCGCGGACGGCCCAAGGTCGAAGACACGTCCCAGTTCACGCTGACGTTCGAAGCCCCCTCGGGTGAGATTCGCGCTGCTGATCACCGCCCGCGCGCTGTCCTCGGTCACGAGCAATGCGAGCTTCGGATGGAAGACGGCACTCGCGCAGGCGTTGGCCTTCCGATATCGGACGCTCGGGGCCTCCGCTGAAATGGCATTGCGATCTCGAACCACGAGCATCGTCGCGATCGGACGCTCGCAGAGGTCCGGGACCAGCGCCTCCTCGAACCAGCGTCCATCGAAGGAGTAGGTCAGGAAGAGCGCGGCGCGGAGGGCCTCATGGGGCGCGAACGACATCAGCGCGTCTCTGACTGGCAGCCGCTCAGCCATAACGAAGATCCTCCTCGCGGAGGTCGAGATCCCGCGCGAGAGAGCCGAGCTGCGGGAATCGGAGCGCGTGCAGGCCGAGTCCCATCGCCTGCGGATCGTCGCGCACGATCGTGGCGCCTTCCACGAACAACCACCGCTGGCGGTTCTTCCGCTGCGACACGAGCTCGTGGCGCTCAGCCATCGAGAGCAGCAACTGCGGCAGCGCCTCGGCCAGCGAGCGGTCCATTCTCTGCCGCAGGCAGCGTTCGATGAGCTCGACAGGTTCGCGAGCCATCTGGACGAGCGACTCCCAGACCACCGGAAGGAGCGGGTCGCGAATGAGCCGGAGGAGGAGCGCACCGCCAATGGCAGCAGCCTCGACTGCGTCGCCGCACTCCAAGAGTTCCACGGCCAGCTTCCTGACCGTCTTCGGCTTCGCGTCCTTCATTGGCGTCTGCCAGAGCGCCGCGAGCGCTCCCGCAGAGCCGATCGATCGCGTCAGGCCCGCGATGTCGGCTTTGCCCGCATCGGCGATGCTGACGACCGCCGCGCGAAAGATGGCGGAAAGGCCGAGAGAGAGGAGCTCGAATACGGAAAGGGCCTGGAGAGGCCGCAGGTCCTCGCGTGGCGGACAGCCGTAGAAGTGGAAGACGACATCAAGGTTCGAGACGCCGGCACCCTGAACGTCGTCTTCAAGATTGGCGGCGTCCTCTTCGTTGACGGCGTCCTCCACCGCCACGTCGGCGGCGGCGTCGGCGAGAAATCCCTCGGCGAAGAGGTGAGCGACCGTCCGGTACCGCTTCTCCGTGTCACGACTGTTGCCGAGAAGCAGGCCTCGCAGCAGGGGCTCTCGGTAGCGCGCCTGCCGAGCGATGGCCGAGAAACAGAGATCCCGCCCCCAGCCGCGAAGCGTGTCTCGGGTCTGCATGCGCTCGCCCAGACCGAACGGAATGAACGACGAATCGACGCGACGCTGAAACGCGGTCGCCAGCCCGTCGCCGAGCGGGGTGAGCTGAAAAGGTAGGAGTCCGTCGACCGCCAGCTCGTCGGCCTCCTCCGCGAGCCCGAGGCTCACCAGCGAGGTCGCGAACAGGCGGAAGCTGCCGGCGCTGTTCTGGTTCTTGAGGATCCTCTCCGGGACGCAATACCGGTCGCCCTCGTTGCCCGAGAGGACGCGCAGCTTGCTGCGCTGCCCAATCAAGGTGCAGGAGTCATCGTCCACGCCGTGGTACACGAACTCGCAGAGAGCCAGCGTCCGCTCGAGCGCGTTGAGAACCTCCCGGCGCGGTGTGCGCCGAGGCACGGCGTCACGCGCAAGCCCGTTCACGGACCGGATCGCCCAGGTGAGGAAGCCGTAGTAGCCGGCGCGGAACGTGAACACGGTGAGTCCAGGAAGAACCTCGTTCACCAGTCTTTCGGCCNNAAGCGGATCGCGCGATCCGGTAGGCAACACGAAGGGTTCGAGCCATTGAGGCAGGAGGCCCTCCAGCTTGGGATCCGCTCCGTTGCGCTCGACGAAGCTGCCGTCCCGCCAAAGCTGCACCCGCGTATCTGCCGTGGGCCAGTCCTCTGGGTGAAACGAGACGCCGGCCTTGCGGAGCGTGCGCTGCATCTCGCGGAGCCGGTTTTCGCGGAGCCGCTCGAACTCGCGGCCGTAGAAGAAGCCGGTCAGCTGGGAACGCGTCCGCGACCAGATTCGCTCGCGCCCACCAAGAAACGCATCCAGCGACTCGACCTGCGTGCGCGTAACCTTCATCGGAGCTGACCCGTCGAAGAAGGACAGCTCGACTTCTTCGTCTCGAACGCGGCGGACCCGGGCGAAGTACCACCGCGTGGTCGTCTCGAGGTAGCGCACGAGCTGGCCGGAGATCAGTCGCTCATCCGCGCTCACGACTGCCTCCACATGCGGCCTTGGTCCCGGTTGCGGCGCTCACCCGATCGAGGCTGCCCCGGGGCTTCGAGCGGGCACAAGCCCGAAGTTCTCATCGAAGCCCCGCGATGTCGCGCAGCCGTTCGTGGAGCCGCACCATCGCGAGCGTGTCGCGCTCGCAGTAGCGAAGAAGGTCACCCCGAAGCTGCTCTCGATCGGAGGCGCTGACCGCGCCTTCGTCCAGGAGCAGGGCCTCGAGCGTGGATGAAGCGGTGCCGCCGTCCTGGATCGCGNNCGAGGTCGTCGTAGCCGAGGCCGGGAACTAGCGCCGGCAGCACGTTCTTGATGCTGAAGCTTCCGCCGAAGTCCGGGTGGTAGACGTGGTCGCGCACGATCGGAAGCAGGTCAAGGATCCGACCAGAGAGCGCATCCAGGTCGCGGCGAAGCGCTGGGACGGCCTCAGCGAGAGTCTCGACGCACCGGCGCTCGAAGGGCGCGTTGTACGCCACGATCGTCTTGGACTTCGCGCACGCGCTGACGAGCGCTCGCGCGAATTCCTCGCGAGGGTCGGCGGCGCCCTCCGCGAGCCAGGCGTGGTGTTGCAGTCCTTCCGACGTCAGCACGTGGCAGCTGAACTGGACCGGCACCTGCGCGTAGGGGCTGCATCCCGGCCACGCGGGGATCGCCGGGTTGACGGTCTCGAAGTCGAGGAATGCGAGCGGCGGCTTGAGTGCGGCGAGCGCACGCCGCAGGCCGCGTTCGACGACGACCTTGCCCGCTTTCACGCTCCGGACCTGCCGACGCGCAGGGCCCACGGGCGTCAGCCTGGGCGGAAGGTCGTGGAGGGTTTCGATGCCGTCCTCGACAAGCTCCGCGACCCGCTTCGAGCGGATCCTGTAGAGCGTGCTCACGTGATGGTCGGGAAGGGGCGGCCAGCATCGTTTGAGGAACGGGCACTCGTAGGGAGCGGTGCAGTGGGGCCCGGTCGAGACGTTGGGCAGCGGTCCGGCCAACGCCTCCATCATCGAAGCGGCCTGGCCCGGAACGGCGCGCAGCTCGGCGCGCAGCTGCGTGGTGACGTTCTCGCGGACGAATAGGTTGGAGAGGTCCGGATGACGGCACTCGCGGTTGAGGTGCATGACCTCGGCCCGCCTGACCGAGAGGCCGGCGCGACGCACGACGTGCAGCTGCACCGCCACGTCCGGGAGGTGCTCGTCCTTCACGTCGAGCGTGGACTTCACCTCAACCAGCACGAACCCGGTGCGCTGCCGCTCGAGGATGTCGACTGCCACGAAGAGACCGTCCTCCAGGAAGCTCGCCTCGTAGACCGCTCGTGCGCCGTCCGCGAGCGCCTTGGCCGTGGCGGCGACGCGGCCCTTGAGCTCGTGATGTGGAAGATCGATGAGGACGCCGCCGGCGACCTCCGCGCGCGCGAGCTCACCGATCCGCTGGCCTCGGGTCAGGACCGCCTGTAAGCGCTTGTCGTCCGCGGCGCCCGCGAGTTCGGGGGCATCGGGCTCGTGGACCCTCCACCAGAGCATCTTCGGGCATTGCAGCCCGGCCATGTACCGTGACTTGGAGAGCCGCTGCGCGCTGCCTGCACTCATCGTCACGCCCCGCCGGCCCGCCCGAGCGTGGCGTGCTCGCGCACCCCAGAGCGTTCGCCCGCGACCATGGTCCGGCATGGGCGCTTGTTATCGGGAACGGCTGCGTGCGGGCGGCGTGTGGTCATCCTCTGAGTCTCTCCCTCGTGCTTGTCTACAGTTCAGCGTACGGGCATTCTATGACATATGGGGTCACAGGAACAGGATGCCGCGGGGAGGAACGCGCAGCTGGTCCGGACTCTCAACGTGCTGCGGGATCTCGATCGACTCGGCGGGGTCGACCTCTACGAGCTCTCGGAGCGCTACGGCACGACGGTGCGGACCATTCGGCGCGACCTCGAGGCACTGCAGGAGATCGGGCTGCCGCTCCTCGAGGAGCAGGACGGGAAGCGCAAGCGGTGGCGGGTCGCATTCAAGGATCACCTCCAGCAACTTTCCGGGCTGCTCGACGCCACGCACTACCTCGCGCTTCGACTGGCGATGGGCCAGGGTGGACCCGTTCGCAGCACGTCCTCCATGTTTGCGGCGCTCGAGGACCTGTCGTCGAAGATCGAAACTGTGATCGGTACCGCGGGCCGCGCGCAGCTCGAGGCGATCGACGCGTGCTTCCACTCGTACGAGAAGTTCGCGTACCTCCGCTCGCCACCCGACGTGTTCTGGCCTCTGGTCCAAGCGATCACCGAGTGCCGCGTCTGCCGCGTGACGTACAGGGCCCCGCGACGGCGCCCCTACGAGACGGTGTTCGAGGTCCTGCCGCTTCGGCTCTTCGCGCACCATGGGGCGGTCTACCTGATGTGCAACGTGGTCAAGCACGACACGCTCGCGACGCTGAACCTGCAGCGGCTCCAGAACCTGAAGCTCCTGGCCAAGCGCGCCAAGCCGCCGAAGGACTTCGATCCGGCCGCGTTGGAGAACGCCGCGTTCGGCGTTTACAGCGGCGGCGCACCCACCACCTATGTGTTCCGCTTCAACGCCGACGTGGCTCCGTACATCCGCGAGCGAACGTGGCACCCGACGCAGCGCCTACGCGAGCTGCGAGGCGGCGGCGTCGAGCTTCAGTTCACCTGCGGAGAGTCCTACGAAGTCACCTCTTGGGTCGCTTCCTGGCGCGACGGCGTCGAGGTCATCAAGCCGCCGTCGCTCCGCACGGAGCTTGAGGAGCTCGGCGGGTGGCTCGGCTCCACCTACCGGCCCGCAAGGGCGCCCGCGGTTCGGAGGAAGAAGGCAGCGCCACGACGTCCCCGTGCGTAAACCGAGTCGCAAAAGCAGGGTGCTGCTGGCGAATGGGGTAGCATTCTTGGGTCGTGTTCGATCCCCTCACGCAACCCACCGACCTGGCAGGACTTCCGGGCTGAGAACGAGTTGAATCTTTACGCCCGACCTGAGAATTTGGTTCGTGCAGCCGACCGAATGGGGAGCTCAGATTCTCACATTGGTTTCACGCAGCTACCCTCTCGTTGCATGAAGAACTGCATGAAGCTCTTCATTCAACATTGGGTGGCGGCGCCCCGCCGCCGAACGCCGGCAGTTTCAGCCTCAGGATCTCCTGGCAGAACACGTCCCAGGGCAGCGTGATGTAGAGGTCCCTCACGTTCTTTCGCGGGCCCCAGACGATATACGTCAGGATCGGATCTCGCGCGCCATCCTCCGTCAGCAGCGACACCGCGGTGCGCTTCGCATCGTGTAGGCGACGGCGACGGAACCCGAGCCGATCGAGGTCGTCTTGCAGCCGCACGTAGTTCGTCTTCGGCCCCCGGTAGGCCATTTCTAGATGGCCCTCGTGCCGCCACACCCGCCGGAGCCCCTGCGTGACCGCCGCTCGGCTCACCCCGAGCCGTCGCGCGAGCGCCGCCCTGGTCAGCGCCGGCTCCCTCGCCAACTCGGCGCCGTAATCGAAACGGCCGACGTTGGGTTGGCCATTAGCGCGGGCGGGAAACATCAAGTCGGTCGCGCGCGGCTCGCGGCCGAACAGCTCCTTGAAGCCGTGGCCGAGCCACTCGTCGAGCACGTGCTGGAGCACCGGATGGACGGGGACCATGCGAGTGATTCCGGTCTTGGTCCGTTTGGCCCTCTTCAAGTGGATCGAATAGGATTCCGCGACGGTCAACCGTGGGAGCGGACGCAGCGTGCGATCGTAGTCGCCCACGCGAAGCGCGCTCAGCTCTCCGGATCGCGCCGCGCCCAAAAAGGCCACGGCATAAAGGGCACGTCGATCGATCGGAATCCGCCGATCGGTGATCAGGGCAACCAACTCCTCTCGGGTGAAAACGGCGGTCCCGCGCCAACGGGGATCTTTGTCCTCCGACCCCGGCAGGTCACCTCGACGAAGCCGACAGGGACTGCTGTCCACGCGCTCGTCGGCGTATGCATCGGCGAACATCGCGTGGAGCATCGAGTAGAGGTTTCGCACCGTGCGGGCTGCGAGCCCCTTCTGCTCCACCGCGGTAATCCACGCGCGGATGTGAATCGGCCTCACGTGTCGAAGCGGCAGGTCTCCGAGTGCTGACACGCCCTCGATGACGAACGGCAGGATGTGCAACTGAAAGCGGCGTTCATCGTCGAACGCGGATGTGAACTGCCGCGCCTTGCGATTCGCGACCCACAGCTCCGAAAACTGGCGAAGCGTCTCCGGCGACGAGGAAGTGCCGACGCGACACTTGCTCCGAACAACGACGGCCCGGAGCTCGTATCTCGCCAACTCGCTTGCGTTCCGCTCTTCGAGGAGATCTCCCGCGGCGTTCTCATCACCCCGATCGAGGCCGGTCGCCTCCTGAGTCCATTTCCATTGACCGCTCTCGAGGAGCTTCTTTCGGTTGAGATAGATCTTTCGCCCGCGGTATTGAACTGATCCAAGGAGATCCATCGCTCGCTCCCGCTCGCCCGCCAGCTTGGCCTCCACGCTTGGAGCGCCGGCGTCTCGCCCAGAGTGCCGCGACACCCTGGGGCAATGCACCGAATCGGCGAACGCCGGAAGCTTCGTGGTTGCATTGTCTCAGTTATGAGACATAATGGCGGTGGACGATGCTAGAGGTTCTCAAGCAGTGCGGGCGTGAGCTGGACGAGTGGCCCGAGGACGTGAGGGGCGAGCTTGCGGATGCGATTGCTCGACTGGAGCGCGGTCATCTGCTCTCGATGCCGTTGTCGCGTCCCATGCCGAGCATCGGGGCTGGGGTTCATGAGCTGCGTTTTCGCGATCGCGGCGGCATCTATCGGGTCATCTATTGGTTCGCCGGGGGCGGGGCGATCTGGCTCTTGCACGCATTCAAGAAGAAGAGCGAGAAGACACCGCCCCAGGCGATCGAGACGGCCAAGGAACGGCTGAGGAGAATCAAACAATGAAATCGACCGCACACGAGCTCGCGAAGAAACTCAAGGTGTCCAAGTCGCGTGGACTCGAAGCCGTCCTCAAGGCGGATCTGATCGATGCGGTGCTGAAGGCGATCGCCGCGGAGGGGCTTACCCATGAGGAAGTTGCTCGCCGTTCGGGGCTTCCACGCTCGGCTGTGACAGGGATTCTGGCCGGCAGTCTTCGGAAGGTCACGATCGACCGTCTCCTTCGACTCGTGGAAGGCGTTGGGCTCACCGCGCAGATCAGCGTGCGGCGGGCAGTGTGATGGTGGTCGGATCTGTTGCCACCCCGCTGCCACGGAAAGGTGAGAACGCGGTCCAGCGGGGGGTACGGGAGTAACCGAGAGGAAGTGGCCGAAGTTTCCGAACCTGAATGGGAAAGCGGGCATGGTCGCGTCACGCCGCATGTTTGTCAGAACCGCCCCAACAGGTTCGAGTCCTGTCGTCGGAGCCAGTGCCGGGAACAGTCGCACCCGGGCCTCGCCGGCCTTCGGGTTGTCGGGGCTCTGTCTCCACTCCACCACGTCCACGACCGAGCGCAGGACCTGACGCAAGGGCATCGAGGACGCGGGGCTGGAGGGCTGCGCGGGTCGTTTCTCCTACGCACATCTCGTCGCGATCTGCGAGAACGGGCTGGTCGTCTGGTCGCGACAGGACCGAAACGAGCTCGTCGTTTGGGCCCGGCTCAGAATCAGATCAGACCAAACCAAATCATGTTATGGCTTGCCGACTCATTCCACAATGGGAGGGACAACATGAACCGAGTTGCTGCGATCGTCGTTATCTCGCTTGCCGGAAGTTCAACTGTCCTGGCCGCCGGCTCTTGGGGCTCGCTTGAGGACGCGAATGTTTGCTCCAAGAATGAATTGGGCAATCGAAATCCTTGGCCGAAGTGTCAAGCTGAAGTCGACAAGCGAACGGCGGCGTGCCTCAGTGACCCGGAAATGGAGAAGTCTCTCGCAGCCGCTGGATACGTGAAGGGCAACAAGGACGTTCCGGCTGAGGCCAAGAAGATCTGCACGGAGGCGGCGTTTGAGCAGATGCGGAAGCAGCTCGAAGCAGGGGACGTGGAGAAGATAGAGCTGCCCAAGGCGGGCATGCACAACCCCGCGCTCGAGAAGGCGGTCGCGGCCGCCTACCAGAAGGACTACTCGGGCAAGATCCTGAAGGTGGTCCTCGACCGTTGGGACGACGATCCTGAGAAGGACGCGCTCGGGAGGGTCACCGGAAAAAATCTCGGCGCAAACGTGGTCAACAAGCGACCCGACGGGAAGTGCCAGCTGCACTACGAGCTGTGGCTGCAGCACGGCAACGGAAAGTCTTTCTCGGGGCCCCTGTCCGCCCGCGGTGCGGGCTCGGCGACCGACACGGACATCCTGTGCAGCAAGGTCGAAGCGGGCGCGATCGCAGGTACAGATAAGAAGAAGCGCAAGTAGCGAATGCTGTACGCGGTACGCGAACGGCGGAATTCGCCGTTGCCTAGTCGGGCTTGCGCTCGATCAGCTCGAGCACTCGCATGGGTTCGACCGGCTTGACGAGGTGCATGGACCCGCCGATCATCTCGGACCACTTGGCTCCCTTGGCAATCTCGACGGAGATGAACGGCCGCGTTGCCTGAATCATCGTCTTCAACCACTCGTTGTGCAGGTACTCGGCGATCCTCTTGCTGCGAGGACCGGCCCACGCGATGAACAGGTTGGGCGCTAACTCGTCGGTCGGGGCACCGACGGGTGCAACCCCTGTGTCCAGTGCAAGCCACCGGCTCGTTGGACCTAACGCGAGATCGACTCCGGCGTTACGGTTCGCTCCAAGTCGCCGCTTGATTTCACCACGTTGGGGAACTCGGGGAAATCATCAAGACCAATTGGGATGTTTTCAGTGCGCTGTTTTCGAGCCCCAAAGCCGTCGAACGCGTGATGTCCAACCTCAATACCCTGCGTGGCCCCATCGCGCATTGCAGTCCGCTCGCGGAAGACGAGGTGGTGAGACTTCGCCTCAGCGTCCGGGACTGGTTCAGCCTCATGGAGTGACGCCTCTGGGCGGCGGTCGCGATCAGCACGCCGAATGTTCCCTGGGTCGTCTGTCGCCGCCGGGACCAACGCCTTTCGAGCTCAAGCAAGAACAGTGTTCGACTTCTGTCTGGTCTGGGGAGCTGTGAAGTAACTCCTCGGAAGTCCTGTCGAGACGACAGTCCAGACACAAGTCGAACCGCGCTGCCCTCTTCTTGAACCGAGTGCGCGTCTCGATATGAGCGCTTAGCGTGAGGCGCGGCTCCAGAACGGGCTCTGCCACGCGCGCAGCTCCTCGAGGAAGGCGTGCACCTTCTCGGGCAGGAACCTGCGCGTCGGATACACCGCGTGCACCGACAGCGGCGGCGAGCTCCACTGCGGCAACAGACGCACCAGCGTGCCGTCGGCGATCTGCGCGTCGCAGTAGCTCGACGGCAAGAGGCCGATCCCGTGGCCGCGGTAGACGAAGAAGCTGACCGAGCGGAAGTCGCGGCTGGCGATGGCGCCGACGACGTGGACGCTGGCGCGGCGCCGGCCGCTGACCAGGTCCCACGCGGCCTCGTTGTTGATCCCGCCGAGCAGCACGCAGACGTGGCCCGCCAGCTCCGCGGGTGCGCGCGGGCGCGGGCGGCGCTCGAGGTAGGCAGGCGCGGCGACGACGTAGCGCACGTTGGTCCCGAGCTTGCGCGCGACAATGCTGGAGCTGCGCAGCTCGCCGAAGCGCAGCGCCACGTCGATGTTCTCGGCCACCAGGTCCAAACGCTCGTTGGTGATGCGCAGGTCGAGCCGAATGCCCGGGTAGTTGCGCACGAAGTCGGAGAGGAAGCCCAGGAAGGCGGAATCGCCGAGGATCACCGGTACCGAGATGCGCAAGAGCCCCTCGGGCTGGCGCTGGCTGTGGGTGAGCACGCGCTCGGCGTCGGAGAGATGGGCGAGCGGCTCGCTGCACTGGTCGAAGTAGTCGCGCCCCTGCGTGGTCAGCGTGAGCTTGCGGGTCGTCCGCTGGAGTAGCGTGACCCCGAGCTGCCGCTCGAGATCGGCGACGCGGCGGCTGACTGTGGAGACCGGCATGGCGAGCGCGCGCCCCGCCCGTGTGAAGCTGCCGAGCTGCGCCACGGCGACGAAGACGGCGATGTCGTTGAGATCGACCATGGTCTCATTTTTCCAATAGTGAGAAACTGCTTCTCTAGTTTTCCGCCTAATCGAATTCGGAAGCCAGCCCCAAAATTCCTGGTGTCGCACCAGAGCGACGCAGGAGGTGGCCGATGGACAACATCAAGGTTGCGATTGTCACGGGAGCTTCGAGCGGAATTGGCCTGGCGCTGGCGCGCGCCTTTATCGACCGCGGGTATGGCGTGATCGGCAACGCGCGCACGCTGACGCGCCTGAAGAAGGCATCGGAGGCGCTCGGCTCGCCCGAGCGCTTCGTCCCCGTCGAGGGCGACATCGGCCGGCCCGAAATCGGGCGGCGGCTGTTCGAGGTCGCTCTCGAGCGCTTCGGCCACGTCGATGTGCTGGTGAATAACGCGGGCATCTTCATCGCGCGGCCGGCCACCGACTACAGCGTCGACGAGATCGAGCAGATGATCAGCACCAACTTGAAGGGCTTCGTCTACCCGACGCAACAGGCGGCGCGTCACATGGCGGAGCGCGGGTCGGGGGCGATCATCAACATCACCGCGAGCCTGGCGAGCCAGCCGCAAGCGGCGGCGCCCGCGGTGATGGCGGTGCTCACCAAGGGCGGCATCGACCGGGCGACGCGGGCGCTGGCACTCGAGCTGGCGCCGCGAGGCGTGCGGGTCAACGCGATCGCGCCCGGAATCATCGAGACGCCGATGCACACGCCGGCGACGCTCGAGGCGATGAAGGCGCTGTCCCCGATGCGGCGCGTCGGCAGCGTGGACCAGATTGTCGCCGCCGCGCTCTACCTGGTCGATGCCGAGTTCACCACCGGCGTGGTGCTGCCGGTCGACGGCGGCGCGACAGCGGGGCGGTGGTGAGCCAACTGGATTTCTTGGAGGTGTTGCATGACTTCACGCCTGCTGATGAAGCTTCAGGTGGTCGTCCCGCCACCGCAAAAGCTCGACGCTGTACCTCACGGAACACGGGTCATCGCGCCGATTGCGAGTGGCACCTTCGAAGGCCCGCGGCTCCGTGGCACGGTCTTGCCGGGCGGATGTGACTGGACGCTGTTGCGCTCCGACGGCGTCCTCGAGCTCGACTTGCGTCTCACGCTGGAGACCGACGACGGCGCCTCGATATACATGACGTCTTTCGGTCTCCGTCATGGCCCGCTTGACGTGCTGGCTGCGCTTGCGCGTGGCGTGCCCGTCGATCCGTCCAAGTACTACTTTCGGACCGCGCCGAGGTTCGAAACCAGCGCGCCGCAGTATGCGTTCTTGAACCGATTGATCGCCATCTCGTCGGGCGATCGCCGGGCGAGCGGACCGATCTACACCATCGAAGAGGTGCTTTAGCGATGGACAAGCTTGAAGACGAGCGCAGTCGACGCAAGGGTGTAAACCGCCGAGACGTGCTGAGAGCAGTTGCCGCGTCCGTCGTTGCCGGCGCCACGGGAGCGTTCAGAGGATGCGCCCGTGATGCCGGCGCCAATGAGCACCTTCCAACCCCCAACGAGAGAGAGGCCGCCATGAACTCACGACCCCTGATGACGGTGAGGATCGACGCAGCTCCGCTGCAAAAGCTCGGTAGCGGGCCGCATGGCACTCGTAGCATCGTGCCGGTCGCGGGCGGCGACTTCGAAGGCCCGCGACTTCGCGGCAAGGTTCTGCCTGGCGGAGGTGACTGGCTGTTGCTGCGCACCGACGGTGTTCTGGAGCTGGACCTGCGCATCACTCTGGAGACCGACGACCATGCGCTGATCTACATGACGTTTCAGGGGCTGCGCCACGGCCCGCCCGATGCGATCGCCGCGGTGGGTCGTGGCGAGGTCGTCGATCCCTCGCGCTACTACTTTCGAACGCTGCCGAGATTCGAGACCTCGACGGACAAGTACTCATTCTTGAATCGCATCATCACCGTCGGTGTCGGCGAAACTCGTCCCGACGGCGCGATTCACCGGCTCGACGAGATACTCTGACGCTGCCTCTCGAGCAGGGTCGCGTACTGGCAAACTTGTTCGCGCGTGACACCGAACCGCCGAGCGACGGAGCTGGCGCTTGTTCTCGCGCTCAAGGCCCAAGTCCCGCCAACTCCAACGCCTTTCAAGCTCCAAGAGAAACGGCAGTGTTCGACCAGAAAACTCTGCGATACGTGTGACGATCGGGCACGGTCGTGCGAATCACTGTCTTGAGAGATGCGCCCGATCGATTCCAGCCGCTTCGTCGCGCTCGTCGACGCGCAACCTTCGGCGTGCGCGTCGCCGGCTCGAGCGCGTGCGCGGCGCGCTCGAGCACGCCCACGGCATCGCTGACCGCGGCGTACAGGGCGCGCCCTTCGCTCGTCGCCTGCACACTACGCGTCGTGCGATGTAACAGCCGCGTGCCGATGCGCTCTTCGAGCCGCGCAATCGTGCGGCTCACCGTCGACGTCGGCACCTTGAGGTCACGCGCCGCGGCCGCGAACGCGCCGCGCTCCACGACGCGCACGAACACTCGCAGGTCGCTCAGCTCGATGTCGCTCACGCGCGCGAGCATAGCCCATGCGCGTGCGTCATGTGGTCTGCAGCAGAGATGCCTCGAGCGCGATCGTTACCACGTCGCCGACGACCACGCCGCCAGCATCGAGCGCCTTGTTCCACGTCATGCTGTAGTCGGAACGCTTCATGCTCGCCGTGGCCGTGGCGCCGATGCGCTTACCGCCGCGCATGTCGGTGGTCACGTCGCTGATGTCGCGCACCGCCAGCGTGACGTCGTGCGTGACGCCGCGAATCGTGAGCGCGCCCACCACGTCGACCGCGCGCGGTCCGACCGATCGCGCGCTCTTGGAGACGAACGTCATCGTGGGGTGGTGGGCGACGTCGAAGAACAGCTCGCCGCGCAGGTCGCTGTCGCGCTGCGCCTGCCGAGTGTCAACCGAGGCGACGTCGATCGTCGCCTCGATGCGCGTGGTCTCGGGCCGGATGGCGTCGTACGTGATGGTGCCGCTGAACTTCTCGAACTCGCCACGCACGTTCGTGATCATGAGGTGGCGCACGGAGAATCCGACAGCGGAGTGTCCAGGGTCGATAGTGAAGAGGTTCGCGTTGTTTTCCATGACTCCAAGATGCCGACGCGCGCTGCGTCCGTCCCGCAGCAAGTCGGCATCTCTGCGTTGCGTTTTCGCAACGGCGTCGCGCCGCTGTGTCGCAGCTCAAACGCCGCCCGGTGCGCGGGCAGCCTGTCTGCGGTAAAGTGACCGTTGAGGCGAGCTCATGACCCGAAGCCAATCTTTCATCGCAGTGATCGCGTGCGCGTGTGTCTTCGTTGCCGGCGCGTGCAAGAAGCACGGCAGCGATACGAAGGGGAATACGCACGGAGATACGCACGGGGATACGCAGGGGGATACGCCGGAGGTGGACAACACGCCGGTTGAGCACAGCGACATCTCTTCGAAACCACCCAAGGGCTGTGGCGGCGGGTTTTATTCGGTTCACTACGGGGACGCGTACAAGACGCTGCGCGAAGCCGAAGATTACAAGGCGACGGCGCGGACCTATTACGTCCGCGAGCTCAGCGACAACCGCAACGAGTATTTCCTGGCCGGCATCTCGGCCAAATCGCGCGCGGAATGGCTGGGCGGCAGGGAAAAGGACACGCGCTGCATGGGCCCGATCTTCGACGCGATCGGCGCCGCGGCGAAGCGTACCCTGCCCAAGTATCGCCCGCGCGGCTACACGCACCACGAGGACGACGCCCTCCTTCGTGACATGGCGAAACATCAAATCCCCGACGCCACTGTGCTGGAGTCCGGCGTCAGCTCACCAAGCTGGAAGATCGAGAAGTTGCGCAACGGCGTGCCGCGCGTGCGGTACAAATACGGCATGGCCTGGGTGAAGAGCGCCTCGTTCGACGACGGGTACTGCCGCATCGTCTATGTCAATGTCGTCCAGGACTATTCGGGCGGCGGCACCTTCGGCGAGAGCGCTGGCAACTTCATCAAGATAGAGCCGGCGGGCTGCAAGTAGCGCTCTTCACTTCACAAGGAGCTCCATCGCTACGTCGTCGAGGTACTGACCTGGCGCGACTTTCACGCGGCGTCGCCACCGTCCGATCTCCCTGAAACCCATCTTGCGGTAGAGCGCCTGGGCCACTGTGTTGGACGACCGCACGTTGAGCTCAATCTTCTCGACAGCCGAGGCGGCTCTCGCCCATTCGATCAAGCTCGTGAGCAGTGCTCGGCCGACACCCCGACCCTGCCACCCGGGATGGACGACCAAGGTCAAGTGGACGACGTGTCGCACGGCGACCAGTGGCAGCGGATCGAGCATGCCGTGGCCAACGATCTGGTCTGCCGTCTCCGCTACGAGGTAGTGCCCATTATCGGCGCCGTCGAGGGCGGCGATCTTCTGTGCGAATCGCTCGTCCGTCAATTCGGCGGGCTGCGAAACGAGCAGTCCGGGCGTCGCCGCAATCGTTCGTTCGGCCTGCGCCAAAACATGCGCATCTTCAGCGCGCGCTGACCGGATCATGAGTTCGAGCCGACTCATACGCGAGTAGTCGCGTGTTTCACAGGACCGCGTCGCAGTGCTTCAACTCGTCGCTGGCGCACCGCGCACACCAGGCGTGCGGGTTGGGCTTGCAGGCGTCGATGATGCGGTCGCCGCTCGTGATCGGGTGCCGCTTGCCGACGTTGCCGGCGCAATCGGGGGTGTCCGTGTGGTGGCCGCGCTGAGTAAGCGCATGCGCGGCATGATCGGGACACCATCCACGACCGCGGGTGTCAGTTACGATCGAAAAGGTCCCGCAGCTCTTGGCGTGGCAGGTGGCGGCCATCCCGAGAGCGTACTCTAGCGGGCGCGATACGCGCCAGGAGTGCCACCTCTATCTGCCCGTGCGTCAGTCGCAGTGCTTCCGTACCAGAGCGAGCAGCGCTTCGACGTCGATCGGCTTTTTCAGGAGGGCTTGGATCCCGCTCGGCGGCTCGCGGTCCCCGGACGAGAACGCGGACTGGACGACGACCGGTAGGTTGGCCAGCACACTTGTACGCAGGATCGCGATGAATGCCCAGCCGTCCATGACCGGCATCATGAGATCGACCACAGCCAGGCGCGGCTGCTTCGTAGCTCGCGCGAGCATGTCTAGCGCATGCTGTCCGTTCCAGGCGCTCAGAACCTCATAGCCCATCGTAATCGTCTTCCACGATCAGAACGGGGCCTTTCAGTGGTGCTCGTTTCGCGACTCCCACGGCGACCTTCTAGAGTCGACCCTAACATCCAGGATGTTGGTCGAGTGCAAGAGGATAGGCACGTCGAACCTCGGTCGCAAGCGGGTTGCGAAAATTGCTTGCGCACCGCGACAACACACGCTGCGCACGTCCTGCACGGTGGTCGCACGCCGCTGCCGTCGTGCGAGAGAACGCCCCGTCTACTTGTGTCGCGGACGCTTGGCTACGCGGGCGCGATCGGCCGCCAGCTTCTCCACATCGCCGCGCCGAAACAGGCGCCGGCCGCTGACCGTCCGCAGGGTCGCCAGGCGCCCGCTGTCACTCAGGGAGCGCACCGAGTCGGAGGACAAGCCGAGGATCCGCGCTGCATCGGAAGGCGTCATCAATTCGTCCGGATCTCTCCGGCTCATCTTTTTCTTTTGCCCACATCTAGGATATGGGAGTATAGAAAGGGAGAGCGGTACATATGGGCATTTGTATATATGTGTTCAATACATTGCGCAAGAAGATTGGACGGTTACGGTCGGCTCTTGGCAGTGTCGATAGGGGCGACGGCTGGCGACGGAGGGTTTGGGGAGCGCATGATGGCGAGAGCTAAGCGAAGGGGCCGGACCTCGAAGGCTGCAACTCAGGGCGGGGCTGAAGATCTGGGTCCGCAGGCGCGGCTCGCCGTGAACCTGCCGGTCCAGACGCACCGCCAGCTCAAGGCGCGTGCCGCGGCAGAGGGCAACTCCATCCGTGACTACATCGTCGAGCTGCTGCGCAAGAACGGCATCGGCTAGAACGACGTAACTCGTCCCAGCCGCGCGATGAGCGAGATCAAGGCGGCGGGCTCAAACGGCTTGGCGACATGGGTCGCAAACCCGGCATCGAGCGCACGCTCGCGATCCTCCGCGCTGCTGTAGCCGGTCACTGCGATGGCCGGACAACGGACCGGCGGTTCGAGTGCGTGCAGCCTCTTCATCAAAGCGAGCCCGCCCTCGTCGGGCATTCCGAGGTCGCTCACCAACACGTCGACGGCGGATGAGCGAGCGATCTCGACGGCGGCCTTCACCGAGGCCACGGCCGTCACCCGGGCGCCGGCCTGGGTGAGCAGAGCGATCATTAGCTCGCGGGCATCATCATCGTCGTCGACGACCAGCACGTGCAGGCCCTCGATCCCCGCCGCGGGACTCGGAGTCTCGACGACGCGAAACTCGCTGGTAATCTTGCCGCTCTGTTCCATCTCGGTCGCCACCGGCACGTTCGCCGCGGCGGGAAGAGCAACCGTGAAGGTCGCGCCGCGACCCTCGCCTTCACTGGCGGCGCGGATGGTCCCGCCGTGCAACTCGACGAGGCGGTGAACGATCGTCAGTCCTATCCCGAGACCGCTGTAGCGTCGCGTTGCTCCCGCGTCCCCTTGCCAGAAGTGATCGAACAGCCGGGGAATTGCCGCGCTCGGTATGCCGATCCCGTTGTCGCGCACCTCAATCTGAAACAGCTCCTCCGCGGCAGTCAGCTCCGCCTCCACGACCGAGCCAGCCGGAGAGAACTTGACCCCGTTCCACAACAGGTTCCACACCACCTGCTGCATACGGATCGGGTCGCAGGCGAACTCGCACCGTCGCTGCGGCAGCAGCGCGCGTAGCTGCACGCCCTTGGCTGCTGCAGCCGGCCGCACCGTCTCAATCGCCGCCTGGATGATGTCGCCCAGGTTGCATGGCGACTTGTTGAGTCGCAGCTTGCCGGCGACGATCCGCGACACGTCGATCAGATCCTCGATGAGCTTGCCCTGGGCACGCGCGTTTCGAACGATGGTCTCAACCGCCTTCGCCGCGCTCTCGGGAAGCGTCCCGAGCCCTCCGGTCCTGAGCATCTCGCCCCAACCGAAGATGGCAGTGAGCGGCGTGCGCAGCTCGTGCGACACGGTGGCGAGGAACTCGTCCTTCATGCGGTTGGCGTTCTCGGCCGCCTCGCGCGCGGCGTGCTCGCGCGCAGCCAGCTCCGACTGGAGCTTGAGGTCGATTCCCCGTTTGTAGAAGGAGAGGAACGCGCTCACCTTGGCCCTCATCAGGACCGGTTCGTAGGGCTTGACGATGTAGTCGATCGCGCCGAGCGAGTACGCGCGCTCCATGTAGTCGAGCGTATTGTGCAGCGCGGTGATGAAGATGATCGGGATGTCCTTGGTGCGTTCGCGTTGCTTGATCAGCGCGGTCGTATGAAAGCCATCGAGCCCCGGCATCTGGACGTCCATGAGGATGAGCGCGAACTCACCGCCCAGCAGGCACTTGAGCGCCTCTTCTCCAGATCTGGCCTTGACCACCTGGCAGTCGAGCGACTCCAGCACGGCTTCGAGCGCAAACAGATTTGGCTCATGGTCATCGACGATGAGCACGCTGGGTCGCATGCCGAAATGATACACGCTGAGTCGGAGAGCGGTCTAACATCCATGATGTTTGTCGAGCGCGCACGAGCAGCGCCGGCCATCGCCCGACAAGTATCGAAGGGATAGAGCGGCACAGGATTTCCCCATCTGGAGAAACGAATGTCCCCTCGAAGCGGCGGGTGCCATCGACGGGTACACGGTACGCGGGGTGCAAGGGTGGTCGGCATGGTTCATTCGCAACAGCTTCCGGTCCTCGCCTCCTCCAACTCGACGATCGCCAGGTAGGAATTTCTACCGGCGCTCCTCCACGCAGCAGGGCTCGCGCGCCAAGTCGGCGGCGGGCGGCTGCACCACAGACCGAACTTTGTCGCTCCAATGAAAAGAGGAAAATACAAATGACCATATTCAAGAGCTCGTTCAAACCGCTGATGTGGATTACCGCACTACTGCTGGCCGGATGCGGCGGCGTAGGCGTTGGCGTGGACGAAGATGTGTCCGGCCTCGGCATCGGTCCCAAGCCAGTGAGCCTTGGCGAGGCCGGCACCTTCGCGATTCTGAGCAAGAGCGGAATCACCGATGTTTTTGCATCCGCCATCAAGGGGGATGTTGGAACCAGCCCCATCACGGGTGCTGCTCTTCTGCTCGAGTGCACGGAAGTGACGGGGACGATCTACACCGTCAACGCCGCTGGTCCTGTTCCCTGCAGGCTGCCCGACGCCACCTTTCTGACCACGGCTGTCGGCGACATGGAAATCGCGTACGACAACGCTCTCGGACGGATATCGCCCAATGTCACTGAGCTGGGCGCCGGTGAGATTGGCGGGCTGACCCTCGCTCCTGGCCTCTACAAATGGGGTACCGGTGTTTTGATTTCGAAGGACGTCACGCTCTCGGGTGGTCCGCACGACGTCTGGATCTTCCAGGTGGCGGGAACGCTGAATCAGGCAAACGCGACGCGGGTGAACCTCACCGGCGGCGCGCTGGCCAAGAACATCTTCTGGCAGGTCGCCGGCGCTGTGACCATTGGAACGACCGCTCACTTCGAGGGCGTCGTGCTGGCCAAGACGCTGGTCGCCGTGAACACTGGAGCATCTGTGAACGGCCGGCTGTTGGCGCAGACTGCGGTCACTCTTCAGATGAATGCGATTACCCAGCCCGCCCCTTAGCACAGGTGTTACGGAGCCGCTCGCAGATCCGGACTCGCCAGGATGTGCTTGATCGCCTCGATGTCGAGCGGCTTGGTCAGGTGCAGATCGAAGCCGGCCTCGAGCGCGAGGCGCTGGTCCTCCGGCTGCCCGTAGCCGGTGAGCGCGACGAGAAACACGTCGCCGGCGAGCGCGCTCCGCAACTGGCGCGCCACCGCGTAGCCGTCGATCCCCGGCAGCCCGATGTCGACCAGCACCACCTCGGGCTTGAGCTCGAGTGCGCGCGCGACCCCGCGCGGCCCGTCCTCCGCCGCGTCGACGTGATGACCCAACTGCTGCAGCAGTGTCTGCAAAAGCTCGCGACTGTCGGGGTTGTCCTCGATCACCAGGATCTGGCGTGTGTGGCCGCCGCACTTGGCCGGCAGCAGCGGCTCGTCGTTCCTGACAGCCGCCAGCTCGAGCGGCAGCCTCACCTCGAAACGGCTCCCCTGGCCGTCGCCGGGGCTGGTCGCCTCGACGGTGCCGCCGTGCAGCTGCACCAGGCTGCGCACCAGCGTCAGCCCGATCCCCATGCCGCCCTGCGCGCGGTCGAGCGTCCCCTGCACCTGCGCGAACAGGTCGAAGATGCGCGACAGCATCTCGGCCGAAATTCCCACGCCGCTGTCCTGCACCACCAGCACCGCCTGGTCGCCTTGCAGCTCGAGGCTGACCTGCACGTGCCCGCCGGCGGGCGTGTACTTGAACGCGTTGGTGAGCAGGTTGGCCACCACCTGCTCGAGGCGCACCGGGTCGGCGCTCACCGATAAGCGGCAGCCCGAGCCACGGAACGTGACCCGAACGTCCTTCGCCTTGGCCGCCGCGTCGAGCGCTGAAATGGAGTGGCCCACCAGCTCGTTGAGCTCCACCGCCACGCGCTGCAGCGCGATCTTTCCCGAGGTCACGCGCGAGACGTCGAGCAGATCGTCGACGAGCCGCGCCAGGTGCGTGGCCTGGCGCAAGATGATCGCGCGCTGCCGCGCCGGGTCGCGCTCCGGCTCCTGCATGAGCTCGACCGCCATCAAGATCGCGCTGAGCGGGTTGCGCAGCTCGTGGCCCAGCATGGCGAGAAACTGATCGCGCTCTCGCACGTTCTGCTCTGCGCGCTCCTTTGCCGCGTCCGCCTCGTCCACCAGCTCTTGCGCCCGAATCGTTGCGTTGAGCATCTGCGCGTTCGCTTCGCGCTGGTCGACGAGCACCATATCGGCGTGAGCCCGTTCGCCGATCAGGCCCTTGTCGGTGGCTTCGCGTTCGACCGCGCGAAAGTCGGCACGGGAGCGCCTGCGCTCCGCGCGCTCGTTCTCGAGCACGGCATCGGCGCTCGATCGCTCGTGCTCGAGGACGGTGCGCGCGCGCGCGGAGCTGGCTTCGGTGGCCGTCGACTGCGGGCGGCGCTCGCGATCGGCGTCGTCTCGCGCGGTCTGCACGACGTGGTCGGCACGCTGGCGGGCGATCCGCACCACCTCGTCCGCCTCGTCTTCGTCGGCCTCGCGCTTTTCCGCGCCGCCGGCGTCGGCCTGGTCCCGTTCGACCCGCAGGCTTTCGTTGGTCTGATCGCGTTGCGGGCCGCCGGGGCGACGCACGCCGTCGGCCGCCGCATAGGCCAGGTGCGCGAGCACCTCGTTCGGCTTGCCGATCATGGCCAGGTAACCGACCGTCTCGTCGTCCAGCTCGACGGTGATGCTTTGCTTTGCCATTACTCCTTGATTATCCCCTCTCCCCGCCCCTCGGCCTCCCCGTCAGAAGGCCCTGGTACCCTTTGAGCACCTTGCCGACCACGATCCCTCCGTGCGCAGTGATCTCGTACTCTCTCAAGTCTTTGGAGTGTTGGCTGGAGCGCACCTTGACGACCGACAGCGCTCGCTTGAGCTGCCCGTCGATCTCGACGTAGCGCTGGATGATGATCGCGTCGGTCAGAAACGCGATGCCCTGTGGGCTGAATCGAAGATCGGTGTAGGAGTCTGCCAGCTCGACCGTCGCCATGACCGTGACGCCGAGGCCGGTTAGCGCTCCCATCATTCGATACAGCGATTCGCGGAAGTCCTCTCGGAAGGTCGGCGCGAGCGCCAGCTCCAAACCGGACAGCGAATCGATCACGGCTCGTTTCGCGCCGAGGCGGTGCACGGCATTCTGAAGCTCCAGCAAGGTCTCGTCGATCGAGAGATCCAGCGGGCGCAGGTAAATGACTTCCAACTTTTTCTCGCGGACCAGCTTCTCGAATTCCGCCCCGCGCGGCGTGGTCTGGAGATAGTCGTTGGGCCGCTTCTCGAAGATGGCCACGATCCCTTTCTCGCCGTGCTCGACTCCCTCGATGATGAATTGATTCGAGAGCACCGTCTTGCCCGAGCCAGAAGGACCGGCGATCAGCACCGAGTACCCGCTGGGGATGCCGCCCCCTATCAACTCGTCGAGGCCGGGCACTCCGGTCGACAGGCGATGTTTGAGAGGGTGATCGGTGATGATCTCCGCCGGTTTGAGAAGTCGCGGGAAGACGCTGTAGCCCGCGTCCGTGATGCGGACCGTGTGCAGTCCGGGGATCTGCCCCTGGCCGCGCATCTTCATCAC